>NZ_BBJS01000030.1 GCF_000739895.2 Sphingomonas paucimobilis NBRC 13935 | reverse complement strand
CCACCTCCCCTTACAGGGGAGGAACACACTTCAGCCCACCTTCTCACCCTCCCGCAGGGTCAGCACCTCGACGCCGGTCTTCGTCACCGCGACCGTATGCTCGAACTGCGCCGATAGCTTTCCGTCGTTCGTCACCACGGTCCAGCCATCCTCGGCGGTCGACACGCGGTGGGTGCCGGCGTTGATCATCGGCTCGACGGTGAAGGTCATCCCCTCGCGCAGCGCCGGGCCGGCGCCGGGCCGGCCGAAATGGAGGATGTTCGGCTCCTCATGCATCTCGCGGCCGATGCCGTGGCCGCAATAATCGCGCACCACCGAGCAGCCATGCGCCTTGGCATGGCGCTCGATCGCCGCGCCAATATCGCCCAGCCGCGCGCCGGGACGGACCTGGGCGATGCCCTTCCACATCGCGGCCTGCGCGACGCGGACGATCTTGCGCGCGGCGGGCGAGACCTCGCCGACCATATAGGTCTTGCTCGAATCGGCGATGAAGCCGTTTTTTTCCAGCGTGATGTCCAGGTTCACGATGTCGCCGTCGCGGATCACATCGTCCGCGCTCGGCACGCCGTGGCACACCACCTGGTTCATCGAACTGTTGAGCACATAGGCAAAGCCATATTGCCCCTTGCTGGCGGGGCGGGCGGCCAGGTCATGGGTGATGAACCGCTCGACCAGATCATTGACCGCCAGCGTCGACATGCCGGCGAGCGACAGCCCGTCCAGCATCTCGAACACGCGCGCCAACAGCCGCCCCGACACGCGCATCAACGCCAGTTCGTCCGATGTCTTGATCATGTCAGGCGACCAGCGTCGCCGTCGGCGGGGCGATGTCGGCGGCGGCCATCTGCGCCTTCACGATCTCGTGGAAGCTCAGCGTTGGATTGGCCTCGGCCAGCATGCCCATCTTCATCCAGAATTCGGCCTGCGCGTTGATCGACCGACACATGACGGTGCTGGCGCGGCGAATGTCTTCGTGAAGCTGATCGTCGATTTTTACAATGCCCATATACGGAGCGTATATGGTCCGTATATCCGAAGCGCAACCGTCAGCGGCCGGGGCGGGACAGGACGAAAGCCGCACAGCCGCCCATCACCACCGCCACCAGCACGGCGAGCCCCGGCCCCGGCCGCGCGCCGAACAGGAACAGCCCATAGCCCAGGGTCATGCCGCCACAGGCCATCGCCTTGGCGCGGGGGCCGATCGCGCCGCGCTCCCGCCAGTCGCGCAGGGTGGGGCCGAAGCGCGGATGGTTCAGCAGCCACGCCTCCAGCCGTGGCGAGGACCGCGCGAAACACCCCGTCGCCAGGATCAGGAAGATCGTCGTCGGCATCAGCGGCAGGACCGCCCCGATCATGCCGAGCCCGACGAACAGGCATCCCAGGGCAAGCCAGCCGAGCCGTATCATATGGGCTGCCTATCGCGTCGATGCCGCCAAGGCAAAGCCAAAGCCGGTGGGACTTGCCGCACCAAAGGCGCCTTGCCGCACGACAGGTGGCACCCTCCGCCAGGCCTTTGGCCTGCCGCCTCTCCTCGCAGGGGAAAGGATGTGCCCGATTTAACCTTCGCGATGGGCTCGTCGTAGCACCGAATAGCCGAGCAGCCCCGACAGGATCGACTCCATCAGCACACCGATCTTCGCCTCGGCCTGAAGCAGCGGATCGCCCGGGAAGGCGAGCAGTGTGATGAAGATGCTCATCGTAAATCCGATACCGCATAGCAGGGCCATGCCGAACAACTGGCTCTGGCTGGCATGGGCCGGGCGATCGGCGAGGCCGAAGCGGACGGCGAGGCTGGTCATCCCAAACACGCCGACAACCTTGCCGAGTAGCAGTCCGACCCCGACGCCCAGCGTCACCGGCGATAACAGCGCGCCGGCAGGCAGGCCCAGGATCGGCACGCCGGCATTGGCCAGCCCGAATAGCGGCAGGATGACGAAACCGACCGGGCCATGCAGCCGGTGCTCCAGTCGGTGGAGCGGGCTGTCCGCGCCGTCGCAGTCCGAGCGCGCGGGCGTGCGCTGCAGGGGATGGTGAGGGCCAGCAGCACGCCGGCGATCGTCGCATGGATGCCCGGTCGCCGACCAGCATGATGACCGCCAGCGCAAAGGCGATGTCGGCCGCCGCCGGGATCGCCCATCCCGCCACCGCACCACCGCACCACCGCACCACCGCACCGCCGCGATTGAACGCCAGATAGACGAGCGCGGGACAGATCGTTCCGCCCAGCGCCGCGATGCCGGGCAGCAGCCGACGCGGCCAACTCGACAACTGACCATCCAGCATCTCGCGCTTGATCTCCAACCCGACGAGCAGGAAGAAGATCGCCATCAGTCCGTCATTGATCGCATGACCGAGCGACAGCGAGCCGACGCCTATGTGGAGCAAATGCGCATAGGCCTCGCGCAGCGGCGAATTGGCGATCAGCGGTGCGAGCGCGGCGGCGGCCATCAGGATGATGCCCGACGAGGCCTGCGAATTGAGGAAACGGCGAATGGCGCTGACACGGCGCGGCAGGGGAACGGGCATGGCAAATGGCTCCGCACGATCGGACATCACCGGCGGCCGAACCGGTGCCCAAACCTGCCCATCCTTCGCGAACACCCGGCCCCGCGATCGCATCCCGTGGTGACCGGATGCAAGAGCCTGTCCGGGCCATTGACCATCACGCCGGATCGGAGTGTAGGGACAGCGAGGTCGCCGAAGCGCGATCGATCGGAAAGGGCAGGCGGATGCAGGATCGAACCACCGGACGGGAACAGGCGCGAGGGAAACGGGCCCTGGCGACCGCCATCGCGACGGGCCGTTCGGCATGAGGAAGGCCGCCTCCGCGCTCGATTATCGCACGCTCGCCAAGCGCCGGCTGCCGCCCTTTCTGTTCGAATATATCGATGGCGGCTCCTATGCCGAGGTGACGCTGCGCCGGAACATCACCGATCTGGAGGCGGTGGCGCTGCGCCAGCGCATCCTGCGCGACGTGTCGACCATCGATGTGTCAACGACGCTTTTCGGCCGTCGACAGGCGCTACCGGTCGCGCTGGCGCCGGTCGGCCTTGCCGGCATGAATGCGCGTCGCGGCGAGGTTCAGGCGGCGCGCGCGGCCGAGAAGGCGGGCGTGCCTTTCTGTCTCTCGACCGTTTCCGCCTGTCCGCTGGGTGAGGTGGCGGCGGCTGTTGCCGATCCCTTCTGGTTCCAGCTCTATATGATCCGCGATCGCGGCTTCATGCGCGAATTGCTGGCCAAGGCGAAGGCGCTGGGTTGTTCGGCGCTGGTCTTCACCGTCGACATGCCGGTGCCGGGTTCGCGCTACCGCGACTATCATTCGGGGCTGGCGGGCAATCCGGGGCTGACCGGCGCGCTGCGGCGGATGTGGCAGGGGGTGATGCATCCGCGCTGGGCCTGGGATGTCGGCATCCATGGCCGCCCGCACCAGCTCGGCAATGTCGCGCCGGTGCTGGGTAAGAATACCGGGCTGGAGGATTTCTTCGCCTGGATGCGCAACAATTTCGATCCGACGGTCAGTTGGCGGGACCTGGATTTCATCCGCGACACCTGGGACGGGCCGCTGATCATCAAGGGCATTCTCGATGCCGAGGATGCGCGTGCCGCCGCCGGGATCGGGGCGGACGGGATCGTCGTGTCCAACCATGGCGGACGTCAGCTGGACGGCGTCCTGTCGAGCGCCCGTGCGCTGCCGCCGATCGCCGAGGCGGTGGGGGACCAGTTGACCGTGCTCGCCGATGGCGGAGTGCGGTCGGGGCTGGACGTGGTGCGGATGCTGGCGCTAGGCGCGCAGGGCGTGCTGCTCGGCCGTGCCTGGGTCTATGCGCTGGCGGGCGGCGGGCAGGCGGGCGTGTCGCATCTGTTGCAGCTTGTCGAGGCCGAGATGCGTGTCGCCATGGCGCTGACCGGCGCGACCGATATCGGCCAGATCACGCCCGATATCCTCGCCACCCGCCCGCCCGTCCTGTAAGGCGCCCGCTGCTTACGCCCCGTCGTCGGTCGGGTGATGACCGCTCATCGCCGCGCCGGCATCGGTGGCAAAGCGGCGGTTCCAGATGATCGCCGAGGCGGAGATCGTCGCGACCACGACAAAGGCGATGGAGAAGTCGGTGAGTGAGGGCTGGGCGCGGTTGCCCAGCCAGGTGCCCAACTCCAGCACAGTCGCGGCGGTGCAGATGCCCAGCGACAGCGTCAGTTGCTGGAAGGTCGCGTAAAAGCTGGTCGCGGCGCTCATTCGATCCTTTTCGATATCGGCATAGGCGATGGCGTTGAACCCGGTGAACTGGAACGAGGTGAAGAAGCCCGACACCGCCAGCACCATCATGATCGCCACGATCGGCCAATCGGGGCGGAACAGTGCGCAGGTCGCATAGCCCGCGCTGCTGACCAGCCCGGAGACGATCAGGCTGCGTCGAAATCCCCAGCGGCGCAGGACGCGCGGCGCCAGCGCCTTCATCGCCAGCGCGCCGATTGCCCCGGCCATGGTGATCGTCCCCGTCCGCGCCGCGGTCATGCCGAAGCCGATCTGGAACATCAGCGGCAGCAGGAAGGGTTGAGCCCCTTGCGTGATCCGGGTCAGCGAGCCGCCGATTACCGACAGGCGGAAGGTCGGTACGCGCATCAGGCCGGGGTCGAGGATCGGTTCATATGTATGCCGGGCATGGCGGAGATAGGCGAGCCCCAGTACCAGCCCGACGACCAGCAGGCCAAGTGCGACCAGCCCGGTGCCCGGCCGGCTCGCCAGCTCGAACCCGAACAACAGGCATCCCAGCGATGCGCCCGACAGGAGAAAGCCCGACACGTCGAACCGGGTGCGCGGATCGCCGCGCACATCGGGGATGAGGAAGATCGACCCCAGTATGCCCAATATGCCGATCGGGATGTTGAGATAGAAGATCCAGCGCCAGTCGAGCCAGGTGACGATGAAGCCGCCCAGCGGCGGCCCCAGGATCGGCCCGGCCAGTGCCGGCATCACCAGCCAGGACAGCGCCTGGACCATATCCTCCTTGGCGACGCTGCGTAGCAGGACGAGCCGCCCCACCGGCACCATCATCGCGCCGCCGATCCCCTGTACGAAGCGCGCGACGACCAGCACCGGCAGTGAACCCGCCTGTGCGCAGGCCACCGAGCCGAGCAGGAAGATGACGATCGCCGAACAGAAGATGGTGCGCGACCCGAACCGATCGGCCAGCGTTCCGCTCGCGGGGATGAACAGCGCCAGGGCAAGCAGATAGCTGGTCAGTGCCAGGCTGAGCCCCGTCGCGGGGCTGCCTAGATCGCGCGCCATGGTGGGTAGCGCGACGGTCAGCACGGTGCCGTCCAGCTGCTGCATGAACAGCGCGGACGCGACGACGAGGGCGATGATGCGATAGCCGCGTGTCTGGGGGGCTTCCTTGCTGCCCGCTCCGCTCGTAACCGCCTCGACCCCCGGTGCCAAACCATCATTCACATCGGCACTCATCGAGGCCAGATTACGTCGTCGCCACCGCATGCCTGTTTCGTTTTCCTTTCGGTCCGGCGTCTCAACGCAAAAGCGACGCAAGCGATCAATAATGCCGGCGATATCGCGACTGATGCCCGTCGCCGTTCCGGATCGACGGGATGCCCGATCGTTGCGCCGAAAACCCCGTGCGCCCCTTTTCATCACCTGGCAAATGGGATAATGATAATCACTCGCATATAAGGGATGGACTCAAGCGTGAAATATGGCCGCAGATACAATGCCCAAGGCGCAGGGGCATAAGAGCGCACATCGGGTAGGCCGGAATCTGGTCATTACTTCCATGCGGATCTGGCGGGCCGCGAGGGACGAGCATGAACCGGTCCAGCAACGGCTTCATGCCATGCTGGCGCCCATGGGCTGCGGCATATTGGCACCGGTGTTCGACAGCCTGATGACCTTGTGCGAAGCGGCGCTGGGCCGACCGATCGTGGTCGGCCAACGTCGGCGGTCCGAAGATGAAAGCATGGTGATCGGTCTGTTGGAGGGTACGCGGTCCCGCACGGCTTGCGTGAACTGTCCGCGCGCGACGGCTTCCGCGCTGGACTGTGCGCTGTGCTCGACGCGGATCATGCTGGCGCTCACCCGCTGAACGGTGCGGGGACAAACACACGTCCGGTGCGTTGATGGGGTGCAATCAGGAGAGCGACATGCGCGAAGATCCCATCAAGCCCGACGAGCCCCAGAATTTCGCGGACCTGCCCATCCAGCCGACGGGCTCCGGCGTGCAGGATTTGGAAATCGCCTATGAGCAGATGCGTCTGTCCGAGGCGGATGTGGCGGCCGTCGCTGTCGAGGGGGACTCCGCCGTGGCGGAGTCCGAAGCCCACCCAAGCTGACGTCTGAGCGGATTTTCTGGGCCTCGATCCCCTCCCTGTAAGGGGAGGGGATCATATCATGTAATGAGGGAGCCGGTTGCAGGATTGGTCTTACCTCTCCGACCGGCAAACTCCTCCGTCAGGCCTTCGGTCTGGCAGATCCCTTTCCGGGAGAATTATTGGGGTCAGCCGGTTCGGTTGTGGCATGACCTCGCTACGAGGGGCGGCCAGAGCCTTTCCATCAGAATGTCGACCAATCGTCATCATCGATCGCCAGCGCGGTATTGCCGGCCACGCGAGGGCGCGGAGTCGGGGCTGGGCGTGGAGTCGGTTCGGCCGGCTGTGGTTTGGGCGCGACCGGCTTGGACAGGCTGCCGATGCGGAAGCTGGCGATCTGCCGGGTCATGCCATCGGCTTCGGAAGCCAGGCTGCGTGCAGCGGCGGTCGCCTGTTCGACCATGGCGGCATTCTGCTGGGTCATGCCGTCCATCTCCGCGACGGCGGTGTTGACCTGCTGCAATCCCGTGGCCTGCCGGTCGGCCGAGTTCGCGATGTTCGAGACCAGGCCGTCAATCTCCGCGATCCGCTGGATGATACGCTGCAGGGCGTCACCCGTTTCGCCGACCAAGCGGACGCCTTCCTCCACCTGATCGGACGAGGCGGTGATCCGGGTCTTGACGTCCTTTGCTGCGTCGGCGGAGCGCTGGGCGAGCGCGCGTACCTCGCTGGCGACGACGGCGAAGCCCTTACCCGCATCGCCCGCGCGCGCCGCCTCGACGCCCGCATTCAGGGCGAGCAGATTGGTCTGGAACGAAATGCCGTCGATGACGGCGATGATTTCGCTGATTTCGCTGGACGCGCGTTCGATACCGCCCATCGCCTGCACGGCGCGACGCACGATCTCGCCCGATTCCCGCGCCTCTTCGCGCGCTTCGCCGACGATACGATTGGCCTGGGATGCGCCGGCGGCGGTTTCCTTCACCGTCGTCGTGATCTCGTCCATCGCGGCGGCCGTCTCTTCAAGCGAGGCGGCCTGTTGCTCGGTGCGCTGCGATAGATCGTCGGAGGCCTGGCGGATGTCCCCGGCGCCGTTGTTGATGCTGCTCGCTGCCGTCACGACGGTGCTCAGCGTCTCCTGGAGCGCGGAGACCGCCGCGTTGAAGTCATGCTTGATCTGCGCGAAGGGGCCGGTCAGCTCGGCGTCGATGCGCGCGACCAGATCGCCCTGGGCGAGGCGCGACAGGGCGTTGCCGAAACTGTCGCAGATGAGATGGGTCTGTTCCTCCTTGGCGCGTTCGGCCGCGACCAACTGATCCCGCAAGGCGCCGGTCGCACCCGCGAGCTGGCCCAGCTCGTCCCGCCGGTCGCTCGACGGGATGGTGACGTCCATCCGTCCCGACGTCATGCTCTTCAGCACCTCGATCAGGGTCAGCAGCGGCGCAACGATATAGCGGCGGCTGGCAAAGCCGATCGCCATCACCAGCGCGAAGGTCGAAAAGGTCGTCACCGCCAGCAGGATGTTCGCCATCATCGCCACGCGCGACGCTTCCTGACCGACATCGGCCAGGTGCGCCTCGATCAGATCCGACAGGTCGCTCATCCCGCGCTCCAGCTTCTGGAAGGCCGCGAGAAACGGCGGCAGCAACGAGGATGCGCGAGCCCGATCGTTGACGGCTGCGTCGGAGATGTGCTGCGCGGTGGCGATATAATCATCGACCAGCGGCTGGATGCGCTTGGCCTGCGCCATGACCTCGGGGGCGGCTGCATAGCTCGCATCGGCCAGGACCGATTTGCGGAGCAGCGCCGTGTCATCGGCCAGGCTCTTGCGGCTGTCGGCCAGGTTCAGGTCGCCGATATTGGCGGCGCGCAGGACCGAAAACACGTCGCCGCGCACGGAGTCGTGCATCATATCGGCGGTCATGTGATTGCGGAGCAGCGACGACCCCTGAGTGATTCCCTGGCGCGCCGCCGCCTGCCGCCCATTGGACCAGACACTTCCTGCGCCGGAAGCGAGCACCAGCAGCACGATCGCGGCGATCGCGGCGGTGACCATCTTGTTGATCGATTGCATCCGATCTCTCTGCGCTGTGAACGAGTGGCACCACCTAAACACCCATGATCTAATATTAAGTTACCGGAACCGCAGGAGCGCTTGCGTCGCATAACTAGATTGGCGGCCGGCTATCGGCATCGTCATGGTTTGGACGCGGGCTGCGAGATGAGAGGCAGGTGTTTACCAATTCTCTGAACCCGGATTGCACGACTTCCATCTATTCGCGGTTCATCTTCATCCATTAAACGGTCCAACGGTTGCCATGTCGAACATGATCAGCAAGGCGGTTTTGCTATCGCTGGCAAGCGTAATATTCGCCGCTCCGGCGTTTGCGCAGGACGCCGAACGCGACAGGAATGCCTTTACGATCAATGCCCTATACAAGGGCGATGTAATGGGCGTGGCATCCGGCGGGGTCGCGCACGGGGTCCGCTTCCTCGACAATATCGATGTCGTGGCGGACGCCGATCTGGAGGCCGCGTTTCACTGGAAGCGCGCCACCGCGCATTTTTCCCTTCTTAACAATCTGGGCGGTCGGCCCAACGATCTGGCCGGATCGATCCAGGGGATCGACAATATCGAGGTCTCCGAAGGCCGGTTGAAGGTCTATGAGGCGTGGCTGGAGCAGGGACTGGGCGAGCATGTGATGCTCAAGACCGGGCTTTATGACGTCAACAGCGAATTCTATCAGAACGACGCCGCCGGGCTGCTGATCTCGCCGATGTTCGGGGTCGGGTCGGAACTGGCGGCGACGGGTACGAACGGGCCGGCCATCTTTCCCTCGACCGCGCTGGCCGTCCGGCTGAAGGCCGCGACCGGCAATGTCTATGGCGCGGTCGCGGTGGTCAATGCCAAGGCCGGTACGATCGGCGACGAGGAGGGGATCGATTTCTCTGGCCGCGAGGGCGCATTGGTGATTGCCGAAGCGGGCTGGACGGGGCGGGGCAAGCTGGCGTTAGGGGCCTGGCGCTATACGCATAAGCAGCCCGGCGTCATCCCCCCCGGCGCGACATTGACCGAATGTAGCCGCGCAAAAATTCCGAGCATTAAATCGGTAAAACGAGCATTAATTCACCGCGCGGCGGCTTGGACCTGATCGTGGAGCCGATCGCTCTGGTCCATCGCCCGATCCAAGACGGCCTGCAACTCGGCTTGGTCGGCCTCGCTGACAAGCACCTTGAAACCCTCGTACAACCGGATTGCAGCGGGCGTTGCCGCGCCGACGATCTCGATCGCCTTGATGATGGTGGCGAGGTCCATGGATCAGCACCCTTCCCGATCGAGCAGCTTCGTCACCGCCTTGCGAGCCAGCGCCACGTCGCCGGCGACTGCGCTATCCAGCCGGCCGGAAACAGACCGCGCGACCTGGACGGCGGCGTAGGCCTGATCGTCAAGCTTGCCGATGCACCGACGCTGGTTGGCATCGTACCGTCCGGTCTGCAACGCGGCCAGCGTGCCGATCGCCGCCGCCTGATACGCCAGTTCCACCGATAGCGCGGCCTGCTTGGCGAGCCGGTGGTCATCCCGGCCAGCGACGCATCCGGGCAGGAGGGTGGCGAGCGTAAACGCGACCGCCACCGTTGCCAGCGGCAGGGCGGCCAATACTCTTTCCATCGCGCCCCTCACTTGCCCCGGACCTTTTCAATGGATCGCGCCAGGCCATAGCCGGACGCCAGCGTGCCGATCAGGACGACGATGTCGGTCGGAATACCGGCGAGAAACGCGGTCGAGGCGGCGACCATCGCGGCGGCGGTGCGCGGCGACACCATCGCGACCAAGCCGACCGATGCCGCCCCGGCCGTGGGGATCGCCATCAGCGCACCGACGCACAAGGGGCGGATCGAGCGAGCGAGCGCGGTCATCCAGGCGGGCGCGTCGGGGCCAAGGTCGAGCGTATCGATAGCGACCGCGCTGCCCAGGCGCAGACCTTCCGCCGTAGCCTGGTCGAAGGGGATCGGCGGCGGCAGGCCGGCCGAGTCATGCGTCCCGCCATCGAATGGCGAGGGGGAACCGTTGTCGCGCAGTGGCGGAGTCATGCGGCTTTCCTGATTGTGGGGGGAAGATCGAAGGCGACGCGGACGGCCCAGCCCAGGACGAAGTCCTCGTTAGCGGCGCGCAGTTCGGCCAACTCGATGTAACGCGCGCCCTGGAGGGCGTTGAGGTAGATGAGGACGGCATTGCGGCCGACGATGCCACGCCGTGCGACCAGGGCGCGCAGGGCGGAAGCGGTGGCGGGGCCGGCGCTGCCATCCACCTTCAGGTCGGGATAGTCCCGGCCCTGGCGGTTCAACGCGTTCAAGACGCGCTGGAGGAAGACGACCGCGACGCCGACACCCATATTCACAGCGGTGTCGAACAACTCGGCCGCGATGTCGCGATCGACGGCGGCGATCCAGTCCAGGCCGATCCGATCCCAGTAGAGCCGGCGGTAGATGGACAGGGCACGGGCCTTGGGCAGGTCGGCCATCGCGCTGGTGTAGCCATCGGCGCGGGCGACAGCCTCGGTGATGCCCCACTGGGTCTTGCCGCCCCTGTCGGAGGGGTGATCGCTATAGCCGCCCTCGATACCGAGTGTATGCGAGGCGGCCTCTTCGAAGGGGGACAGCGTGACCATGCCTCACCGATAGACCCTTCGCCAGCGCCGCGTGGATGTGCGCTGGCGCATCAGGCCCAGTCGGTGATCGCCATCGGCAACTTGGACGTGCCGTCCGCCTGCCGCTCGAATGTCTCCAGCTTGGGGAAGCGGCCCCAATGTATACGCTCGTTCAAGCCTTCGGGCGCAGCCCCATCCTCGACGACGAGGAAATCCCCGGTCGTCCCAAGATCGAGGTGCATCGCATAGAGCCGGTCACGCAAGGCATCGGTCAGATCGACCATCGTCCAGGCGTAGCCGCCCGCGACCGCCCCGTCCTCGCCACCGAAGCCGCCCGACCAGAGCCTTTCGGACCGGCCGGTATCGACCAGCGGGCGGCCCGATCCATATTCATAGGCCGAGCGCATTGCCTGCCCGACGACGGCAACCCCGGCACGAATGGGCGTGGCGGTGTTGATGCGAAGCTGGACATAGCGGGTGATAACCGGGGCGGGCAGTACGCAAAGCCCATGGCGTAGAACCGGCGCGCGCCGATAGCTATGCGCGAAGGCCCCGGGCACCGCCGCCCCGTCCAGGCCCGGCACGACCGCAAAGCTGTCGGCCGCGCCGGCGGTGGTGAAGCCCAGGACCACATGATCGATTGCCTGGGCGCTGCCCAGATCGAGTACGATCGTCGCCTGGGCGCTGGCGGCGGCAAAGGCTTCGCGCGGCGATGGTGTAGCCAAATTTGCAAGGCCGGTCCCCGCCGACGACCGACCGGCATCGGGGGTGAAGGCAACAGGATGAACGATCGAAAGCATCAGGCCGCCACACGCTTCAGGATGGTCAGCGAGGTCGTCCCGTTCTCCAGCTCCTGCGCTTCGATCACGAAGACGAGGTCGCCGGGCTGGTAATCCAGGCGGGTGCAGTCAGCGGCGATGCAGCGCCCTTGCAACTCCGCCCGCGCGCCCGCCACGATCGCCACGTCCTCGACCAGCGGAAAACCATGGAAGGCGGCAAGCCGCGCCCCCTCGGCCTGCGCGCCGGCCTCGGTCGCAAAAGGCGAGGCGGACGTGATCGTCCGCCCCTTCGGAAAGCGCGCCGCTGCCGCCGTGGCGACCGGGAATTCGCGCTGCGCCGCTTTGAGCTGGGCCGCGTAGCCGGCCGACACATCAGCCATGTTGCACATCGATCCACGGGCGGCCGTCGCGGATGAACAGCACGCGACCCAGACGCTTCATATAAAGCGCCAGCGTCATATCCGCTTCCTTGACCGCGACCGCCTTGATCCGATCGCCATCCTGCGCGGCGATCAGATAGTCGCCAGCTTCGACCGAGCCGGTCATGTTGACCGGGACCTTGCCGCAATAGGCGATCCGGTCGACCTTTTGCCGCTCCGCCTCAAGCGCTGCCTCATAGATCGGCAGATCGCGATCATAGGCGGCCGTGGCGGCCACCCAGGCGGCATGTTCCGCCTCGAACTGCGCGCGGGCGGCCGGATAGGCGATCGTCGCGGCCTGCCAACACGCCAGCGCCGCCTCATACTCGCCAAGCTGGACAGCATAGCGGAAGCGCGCTTGCAGCCAGTCGACATAGGCCGGCCCCTCTTCGCTCGGCTCGGGGCCGGGTTCGACAGGGGCAGCTGGAGCGGGACCGGGCACGGCCGGTGCGACCGGCTCAGCGGCTGGCGCTTCCGGTCGCGGGCCGAGATGGGCCGCCCATGTATCGCCACCGACGATCGACGGGCTCGTCGACTTGATGCGAAACACGATTGCATCGGCCCATCGGTCGGTCAGCAACCCGTCGCGATCCACCCCGCACACGTCGCCGGCCGCGATCGTCCCACATCCGTCCGCTTTCGTTTCATACTCAGCATAGTCCGCGCCGCTGGCGTTCACCGTGCCGCTGGCGTTCATAGACCGGCCAGTGGCAGTGCTGTGACCGAGATATACGGCCGCGCCCGAGCCGTTCGGGCTGTACGCGCTGACCGCTGCAACCACGAAGCTGTCCAGTGCGCCCGCAGCGTTCGAACGGACCCGTAGAACAGCAGAACCTTGACCTGCCCCTTTCGCGATAGTGTGTTCAGGTGCCGACGCTATGCCAACAAGGAAGTTGCCCGCACTATCGATGCGCGCCTGCTCGGTCCCGGAAGTACCAAATCGAAGGTCGCTGGCGGTACTGGTCAACGTCTGTGCTTCGATGAAGCTGTGCGTGTTCAGTCCGTTCGCGGCCGATCCAAATCGCACGCGCATTGTGACGGCACCGCCGACATTACCGTAAATATCGAGCGGGAGGACCAACGATCCGGCGACGCCGGTCTGCTGACAGGTGACCCCTGCGGTGGCGACCAGCGGAGCGAGCGACGAATTGACCTCGCCGAACCGCATCCGTTCGAGCCCGCCAGCGACGGCGGAAAGGAGGTTCGGACCGTAGACGGTGATGCCCGTATCCTGATCACTGACGAACCGAACGCCGGGGGCCGCCATCGAGCCAGCCGGGAACATGCCCTGCAGAATCGTGTCGCGGTAACCGCCGTAAGTGTTCCGCAGGTCGATGATCGCGTTCGCGGTCACGCGATTGAAATCTTGCGTCGGCTGAACCGAGAAGGCGAAGCTGCCCGTCGGGCCGGTGTACGGTCGCGCCAGTACCAGCTTGTTCCGGCTTTCCGCACGCAGGACTTCCAGCGTCAGACCGTTGCCGGTCGAGATGAAAGCATCACCCGGCTCGACATTGTTGACGAAGTCGACGTTGGCGTCACCGATCACCTCGACGCTGTTCGTGGTGACGTTCGCAATTCCGATATACCACATGCTCTTACTCCTCGATCGCGACGATGGTCAGACGCTGGATCACGCCCTCGGAAAGGTTGAAGCCGCGCGACAGAGCGAGCTTGAGCGCCCTGTTCGCGGTGGACTGGACGGGGTCGGTGACGGTGAAGCCGCCCCCGATCGTTTCGGTGTAGGTGGCGCGGCCGGGCGCATCGCCGGGCGTCGGTTTCAGGCCGCGGAACGTGGTTTGCTCGGTTGTGAAGCCGCGCTGTTCGAGCTGCGCATACGCTGCGCCGGCAAAGGCGCGACTAAGCGTGATCGTTGAATTGACGCGCTCGACATTCTTGGTGCCGAACCAGACGTACCCGCCATCGTCGGAGGTGGCCCCGAACGCATCGACGGCTTGCTGAAAGAACTTCACCCCGTCGTTGTCGGCCGAGAAATCGCGGGTGTATTCGCTGTAGTAGAACCAGCTGCATACATATTTGACCGGCTTGCCGTTGGAGCCGAAGGACGGCACCTCCGCGACTGCGTCCGCTGCCAGACTGCTGGACGCACCGGGATTGCGCAGCGTGCCTATGCTGAAGCTGCCGCCGGTATACATGTCGCCGTTGGTCGCCTTGTAGGCGATAGCATTGGCGCGGCTGCACTTGTCGACCGCCATCACAGGGCCGAACCACTCGATCAAATCCTTGGCGGCACCGAACTCGACGCCTTCGACGGACATGAACGCGCCAGCCTTCTTAATGATGAGGCCGGTCCCCAATTGAATGTTCGCATTGAACAGGTTGAGCGAGCCAGCGCCTTGCCCCCCGCCAACCAGCTGAAGACCCGTCACATTGCCGTTCACGTCGATCTGGAACGTGATCGTCCCTTCGATCTTCCCCAGCCGATTGATGACCGCCTCGAACGCCTGCTGGATGCCGACGTTGCCGATGCCGTCCAGCATCGTGCGAACCTGCTGGATCAGCGCCGCATTGGCGTTGTCCCGGTCGTTGGTCACCCGTGCGAGGTCGCCGATCGCGCTGCGCGCCCAGGGCAACCCGGTCGACGGATCATTGACCTGTGAGGACAGTTCAGAGGTTTTGCTGGCCGTGGCGGCGTTCGCCTCTGACGCCAGCTTGATCTCCTGCGCGAACTGCGTCCGCGTCGCGGTCAACCCGGTCACCGGATCGTTGACCCGCCCCTCCAGCGTCTCCAGCCGGCGGACGGCCGCCATGTTCTGCGTCGCCACCGTCTCGGTCAGCGCCGCCAGTTCCGCCCGTGTCCTGGTCAACCCGGTGGCGGGATCGTCGACCACCGACTTCAGCTGCGCGATCGTCCGCGCGTTCGTCTGCGACGCCTCTGCCGTCACCTGCTGAAGATTACTCAGGTCCGACCGCGTGGCCGCCAGACCGCTGGCCTGATCGTTGTACTGCGCGGTCAGCGCCACGACCAGTTCAGTGACCGCCTTGAAGCGATCGGCCGTCGTGCGTGTCTCCTGATCGAAGCGCGCGTCCGCCAGATCGATACGCGACCGCAGGGCCAGTCGGGCGGTCGCGCTGGCCTCGAACCCCGCGAGAAGCGTCGTCGTGAGCTGCGAATGGATCTCGGTCAGCGACGTGATGAAGCGCGCCTCGGCTCGGTCCCCAGCCACGATGTCGCCAAGAACCGCCGCGTCGGCCTGCGCCTGCGTCCGGGCCTGTTGGCGGATCGTCTGCTCGACGCCGGCGATGCCGAGACCATTGGCGATCGACGTTCGCTGCAATCCGGCGATCTCGGCCGATTGTTGCTCGTTGCGGACCCCCAGTGCGTCGATGGCCTGCCCCAACAGGCGATCACCCTCGATCACCAACTGGCGGTCTTGCAACGACCGCGCATCAAGCGCGCCGACCTGTAGCGCCAACTCCAGCCGCGCCCGCGCCTCCGCCCGCTTCACCCCGTCGACATCGTCGACGATCTTGGTGTAAAGCTCGTTCCGCAACAGCGCCTGCGCCGTGAACCGAAGCTCCTCGGCCTGATGCTCACCCACGACGGACGCCAGCAGCGCGGCGTCGGTCTGGCGGCGCGCCACCCGCGACTGGCGCAGTTCGACGCTGTAGCTGGAGACATCACCATAGGATCGCAGCAGCTGCTCGGCCGCGCCAATGCGGGTCACCGCCTGGTCGAAGGTCGTCTGCTCGACCTTCGTGCGGATCAGCCCCTCGGCTGCACTGATCCGCTGCTCCGTGTCCGTGACGCGCGCAACCGCCCTAGTCAGTTCGACCAGTTCAGCCTTCGTGCGGACCTCTGCGCGAAGCGCATCATAGACCGTCTCGACCGCCGCCACGCGGGCAATCAGCGGCTCCAGTTCGGCAATCTGTGACGGGTCGAGCACCGCCCGCAGGATCTTGTCGTCGACCTCGGCACTGGTCGCGCGCAACGCGATCTGCGCGGCCTGCGCGTCCAGCGTCGTCTCGACCTTGTTCTGACGCTCCCCCAGCGTGTCGATCGCGTAGGCGTAGACCTTGCCGGTCAACGGATCGACGATGAAGCCGGCGTCGCGCATCCGGCGGTCCGCGTTCTCCTGCATCAGCACCAGCTGGAGGGCCGCCGCGCTCAGCTGCCCCTCGGCACGCTGAAGCTGGCGCTGCGTGGCCGCGCCGTCGAGAACGATGCCGCGAAGCGCCGCAAGCGCCGCCTCGGCCGCGCCGTCGCGCGCGCGCAGCTGGTCGACCGCTTCGTCCAATTCTTTCTGCGCTTTTTTCAGGTCGGCGGTATCGACGGCGATCGGCGCGATCCGCGCCAGCTCCGCCCGGACTTGCGGGGCAGGCATACCGTCCACAGCCTTCGTGTCCTTCGACGTGTTGTCGCTGGTCTTGTCCGCGCCTGGCTGGGCGGGCTGAAGGTCAGCCAGCTTCTGCCCATCGGGAAACACGACCTCGCCGGCCAGCACGGCGGCGCTGATCTCGGCATCGGTATGGACCCGGTGGTTCTTCTGGAAACCGACCTTGACGCTCGCGATCGGCGCATAGGCGGCGCGGCGCTCGACATCCTCGAATGCCACTGTCTCAACCGGGTCGGCAAAGGCAATGGGGCGCAGCGCCAGTCGGCGATCGGCGGTCACGCCCCACGACAGCGAGGCGCGCAGGCAAAGCCGGTCCAGCATCTGGGCGGGCGTCTCGCTGGCGTCGTCGGCATGAAGCCCGGCCGGATCGGGGCGGAGCGCGGCCAGCGCCGCAAGGTCGTCCAGGTCCGGCCCCTCGGCGGCGGCCGAGATGGCCGCCGCGATGCCGGGCACGTGCTCGACATAGCCAGTGCCCAGCTCGCCGCGCAGGTCACCGGTCAGGGTGGAGGGCTGGGTCCAGAACTTCACACACGCGATCGAGGGTGCGGCGGCGCACCCGCCATCGGGCACCGCGACGGCCTTCAGCGCGTCGAGGGTGGCGGCGATCGAGCCGGCCCAGGCGACCGTGACGATCGTGACCGGGCGGCCTTTATCCTTGACCGCGTCG
Organism: Sphingomonas paucimobilis NBRC 13935; assembly: GCF_000739895.2. Taxonomy (GTDB): domain Bacteria; phylum Pseudomonadota; class Alphaproteobacteria; order Sphingomonadales; family Sphingomonadaceae; genus Sphingomonas; species Sphingomonas paucimobilis. The sequence goes on along the minus strand of NZ_BBJS01000030.1, from coordinate 336,715 downwards.
AACGCCCCGAGCGGTCGGGCCGGGTCGCCAAATTCATAGATGTTCCAGGCGGCAAGGAGGACGCGGCCCTCGACGTTCCAGCACCGGCCCCAGCTCCGGCGCTTGACGCGCCCCTTGGCCGCCGCATCGCCCTCGATGCCGCCGGTGCCCGCAAAGCTATCCTTGACCAGGGGCTCGCCCAGGCGGCCCGCCATGTCGGACAGGGTAAAGACGAAACGACCGGCGCTGATCGAATAGCCGGCGACCGTGCCCGCCAGTCGCACCTTGAACGACGGGTCGGCCGCGTCATCATCGGCGACCGACACGGTGATCGCGGCATCGTTCCAGACCAGCCCGGCGACCAAGGCGCGGGTGGACGCCATGGCGGGCGAGAAGCCGATGGCGCTGGCCTGTGCCACCGCACCCCCGGTGAAACCATCCTTGCCGAAGCCGAGCGACGACTGGATACGCGGCAGGCTGATGACGCCCGCGCGCCAGTCGAATTGATCCTTGAAAAGGTAATGCCCGCGCCCGCCACCAGCGAGGCGGATGTCCACCGGCTGACCGGCGGCGTCGCTGGGGCGCGCTTCCACGATGACGGTCTTCATTGCGCGATCTCTCGGGCGATCAGGCCAAGGTTGGGCGATACGCCGCCACCCGACCGGGACCGGCCCTGATCGACCAGTGTCTGGAGCAACTCGGTCTGCGCGTCGGCCGCCTTAACCATCTGCGCGGTGAGCGCGTTGCCCGCCTCGATCGCGCTGGTCTGCGCGGCCTGGACGCCAGCGGCCGAGTTGACGCGGTTCGTCTCGATATCGATCAGCGCCCGGGCGGCGTCGCCGGCCGCCTTGCGATCGCTGGCATATTCATCGCCGCCCGTGCCGAACGCTTCCTTGCTGGTCGAAAGCAACTGGCGATAGAGTTCGGCGACCTTGTCGGCCGCGCCATCCTTGCCCGCCTCAGCATCGGCGCGGACAGCGGCGATGTCCTTCAGGAGGGTCTGACGCCGATCGACGGCCGAGCCCTCGAACAGGTCACCGCTCGTCATGCTGGTCAGCAAGTCCTTGAGGCTGCCGACCCGCGATTTCAACGTGTCTTCGAGCAGCTTGCCGCGTTCCTCGGCATTGAGCTTTTCGACGCGGAGCAGGTCGAGACCATAGGTCTTGGCGATGCGCACCCGCTCGCTGGCGGTCTGGTCGAAGCTGTCGAAGATGCTCTTGAGCTGACCGGTCAGCCCGCCCAGGCTGCGCTCCAGGTTCTGGACCTTCAGCGCCTCGGCCAGTGCCTTGTCGAGCGAGGACGAGGATTGCAGCGCCTTTGCAACGGCCGGGGACAGACCCTTCACCGCGCCGTCCGCGATCGCGTTGCGGATTGCGATCTCGATCGCGACGGCCTCATCCTTGCCGTTATAGAGCAGGCCCGAACCCGGATGCTTGTTCGACACCCGGTCGCTGCCGCCGCCATCGACGCGGAAATAATCTTCGCGCTTACCGATCGAGACCGAAAACGCCCCCGTCTGCGCGCCGAGCTGGTCGGCGATCTTCTGGATGCCGTCCTGGACGGACTTGGCGGTGCCAGACAGCTTTTCGGTGACCGACTCGGCCCCCCGCATCGTCGCGGCGCTATCCACCGACGTGATGGTGGCGCTGCCCGACTTCGGCCGGGTGAACAGGTTGCCGACCAGCCCGCCGATCAGGCCGAGTGCGGCCCCAGCGCCGGGAATGCCGGTCAGGCCACCGATCGCCCCGCCGATCGCCGAGCCGGTGCCGTTGGTCTTTATGCCGACGAGACTGGCGAGCGAGGTCGCGGCCTGCCCTTCGAACGCCCCCGCCAGCCCCTTGCCTGCATATTTGCCCAGGCCCTGCCCGATCCTGGAGGCCGTTTCGGGGTTGGTGAACAGGCCGATGGTTTTGGTGGCGATGCCGCCGATCGCACTGGTAAACAGCTCCTGCGGGTTGCGCGTGCCACGGCGCGGCGCGGTCACGGTGAACTCGCCACTGGCCCCGGCCTCCGGCGGCATCGGTGCGGACGCGCCGGGCTGGCCGCCTTGTGGCCCGTCCCGCACCGCACCGGCGGCACCGCTGGCGGCACGCGTCAGACTATCGAGCGCGGCACTGGCCTGCCCGGTGCGTGCGGTGACGATGTCCACGGCCTGCGCCATGCGGGCCGACGCATCTTCGACCACGCTGGTCCCGGTCACGCTGTCCTCAAGCTGCTGGAACAGGTCACCGAACAGGTTGTCGACGATGCGCTCGGCCGACACCCGGCTGAACGCCTGCATCAGGCGCTCGGGCAGTTTCTCGATGCCGGAGTCGCCCGAGATGGTGGCGGTCAGGAGGCCACGGATATCGGCGATGCCCGCCAGATAGATGCGCTGGCGCTGGGTCATGCGCTCCAGCTGGCGCTCCTGGGCGGTCAGCGCCTGGTTGGCGGCGAGGATCGCTTCCTTCTGTTCGACGGTCAGCGGGCCGCGCTGGCGCTCCAGCTGCTGGATCGTGCGCAGCGCTTCAGCTTGGTCGCGGTGGCCGGTGAGCATCTCCTGCCCCACCGCGAACGCGTCGCGCTGGCTTTCGACGAAATCCTGGATGGGCCGGTTCAACCCCTCGCGCACCACGCCCTTGGCTTCCTGCGCCTGACCGATCAGCTCCTTGAACTGGGGCGGCTTCTTGCGCGCCAGATCGTCCATGATGTCGTCGAGCTGGCGGATGGCGGCATTGGCCTGACGCACGGCGGGCGGCGTCCGGTCGAACTGGTCGGTGATGCCCGCGATCCGCGCGGCAGCATCGCGCCCGAACTCGTCGCGCGCCTCGGTGGACTTCGGCTTTTTGGTTCTCTTCGCCTTGGCGTCCTGGCGTAGTTCCTTGGCCAAGACACCATCGTCCAGCGATTGATCCGTTAGATCGGCGACGCGCTCCTTTGCTTCCGCAGCGACACGATCCCTGATCGCCTCAATGAACTGGGTCCTATTGATCTTGAGACCAGTGAAGTCCAATTTTTCGGCGGCGCGCATAACCGCCTCGTTCGTCGTCTTGCCAGCCTGCAAGTCGGCGACGACAGCGCTCAAATTGCGGGCGTTCTGCTGCGCACGCTGCGATCCGACGAATGCACCGGTCAGGAAATTGCCGACACCACCGCCTTCCAAAAGGCCCTTGATGCGACCTTCCGTCGAGATCGATCCGGCATCCTCGAACGTCTTGCGCGAGCTTTCGCGCGCGGTCAGCGCCTCGGCGCGGTTATTGATCGCAGTCAGGCGGGCATTGATGATCAGTAGTTCGTTCTGTTTCTTCAACTTGCCGGTGGTCAGGTCGAACATCTTGCCAAGCGCGCTTTGCGCCTCGGCAAGGCCGTCCGCGCCGAGCCTAACCGCCTCCTGCGCTTCCTCGGCTTTCCACAAATTCTCGATGAACGGCAGGATGACGGCCGCCCCGACCGTCAGCGCGATACCCCACGGGCCGGTCAGGAACGCACCGACCCTGCCAGCCCGGCCGGACATCTCGGACATCGCATAGCCCATCTGGCCCATCTGCTGGGTAAAGGAGCGCACCACGTCGCCGGTCGTCACCGCCTGCAAGCCGAAGTCGCCGAACTGCTGGCCCATGCTGCGTACGGCAAAGGCGTTGCGCCGCGCCTCGGCTTCGGCCTCGCGCGTCCGCCGCGCAGCCTCCCGCTGCGCCTGGGCGAGCCGGATCGCGGCGATCGCGGCGGCGGCTTCCTCGCGCTCGGTCTGGTTGGTGGCGTTCGCCAACCGGGTCTCGGCTGCCGCCAGTTCGGCCGCTTCCCGCGCCGCTGCACCGCGCGCCTGGTTCTGCGCGCCCGTCGCGCGGGTCGATCCCTCCGCCGCCTCGGTCGCCTGATCGGTCGCGGTCGCCTGCTGGCGCGCGGCGTCCGATGAGGTGGCGGAAGCATCGGCCAGCGCCTGGGCGGCCTGGGCGGTGGCGTCGGCCGCCCCGCCGCTACGCTCCAGTGCCTCGGCCAATTGGCCGCTACCGGCGGCGCTCGCCTGGGACTGGCTGGCAAGCGTCGTTACGGCGGCGGTAGCGGTGGTGGACGCCGCCGCGCTGTCGCGCAGCGACTGCGAATATGCTTCCTCGGCCGCCTGGGCACGCTGGCGGGCCTGGGCCAACTCGGTGCTGGCCGCCGCGATCGCGCTGGCATCGCCGGCCGCGCGTGCACTGCCGCCACCGGGGCTCAGAGTGATGGTCGGATTGTCGGCCGTCAGCTCGACGCGTCCCTTCGCCTGCGCCAGCCGTCCCTCGGCCGCCGTCACCGCCTCGCGCGCGGCGTCGCGTTCGGCCTTCGCCAGATCGGACGCGGCGCGGGCCGCCTCGGCGGCCTTGGCGGTGGTGGCGGTATGCGCACGGGCAACACGGCCGGCGGCGGCGACCAGCTCGTCCGCGCCGCCCGCTGCTTTCTTCGACTGGTCGGTCAGCGAGGCCATCGCGGTCGCGGCCTGTTTCGCCGAGCCACCCGCCGTGATCGAGGCGCGCGAAGTGCCCTGGAGCGCGGTCGATGCCTCCCGCGCCGTGGTGGTGATCCCCGCCGCGCGCGACGCCTCGCCGATCGTGGCGACCAGCGCGCGGGCCTGCACCACCGCACCCCCAGCCGCCGTACCGATGCCGGCGATGGCGGCGGCGCTATCCTTGGCCGCGCCGACCAGGCCGGAGCCATCGGCCTTCAGACGAACGGATACGATCAGGTCACGGGTCATGTCACGCCAGCGCGACAAGGGCCGCGCGCTCCATCATTTGCAGGTCGAGGAAAAGGCTGGTGGTCATCACGATCTCCAGCATGTCGGCGGTGGGGCGGACGGCGGCGTATTCGATCCCCAACCGCCCGCCCATCGCGTGGAACCGCCACTGACTGGTCAGCGCCATGAACAGGGTGACCACGTCCACTTCGTCGGGGCCGATCTCCACCGTATCGTCCCGCCGGCCGGCCGCGCGCCGCGCCTCGATCGCGGCGATCGCGGCGGCCGCGCTGTCGGTGGCGGCATCCTCGGCCGATTTCCCGCCGCCGCGACCCTTGGCCCAGCCAGTCGCGACGGCTTTCAGTTTCCCGCGCGGGTCTTGGGCTGGCCCGACAGGCAGGCGCGGAAGGCGTCGAAGATATGAATGAACATCGACCCTTCGTTCATCAGCGACCGCAGGTTCGGCGCGACCAGGGCCTTGCGCTTGCCGTCGCCGTCCACGTCGGTCAGCCAGTTGTCCGCCACGTCGAAGCGCAGCGGATCGCCGTTTTCGGCATGGACGCCGCGCCAGTCGGTCGCGATCTGGGCGACCAGCTCGGTATAGAGCTGCGCCTGATCGACGCCGCCTTCCGCCTCCAGCTCCTGGACGCGGACGACCTCGGCGATAAACGCGGTGGCGGCGTCCACCTTCAGGAGGCGGAAGCGCATCTCGATCACGAACGTCTGGACGGTGCCGTCCTCCATGACGACCGGGAAGGTAACGGGGGTCCAGGCACGCGGCTGCGCGACGATACGATAGATGGGCTGGGTCATGATTACTTCGCCGTGATGATGAGGTCGTCGGGCGTCGTGCCGACATTCATGCGCCCGGTGATCGAAATCATCAGGACATCATTTTCCTCGGACAGTTCGATGTCGGTGATCTGAAGGTGATCCGACTTGAACCCGATGATGTTGCCGGCCTGCGTGCCGTGATCGAGTTGCACCGGGATTTCATCGCCCTTGCGCAGGGTGGCGAAATAGTCCTTGGCCCCGATCGTCGGACATTCGCCGAGGATACGACAGGTCAGGCCATGATTGCCGCGACCGATATAGTTGATGCCAACCAGGTTGCGCGGCGTGATCTCGGCATTGGCCTCACCGGTGAAGCTGCGCAGGTTGAGCGCATAGCCGCCCAGGAGAAAGTCGGTGTTGGTCGTGTTGACCTCGACCGGGTCCTTCCACTGGTCGAACACCACGGCACCCGGAGCCGCGTCGCCGATGGCACCGGCGGCGGGCAGGAGTGCGGTCATGTCGATCTTGATGAACGGATAGGCCCCGGCGGTGAAATCCCAGCCGAACGTGCCACGGCCGCCCAGGCCGATGCGCTTCTGGTTGCCGTGCCAGTGATAGGCGGTCGCCGAGGACAGAGCCGCGCCGATCGCGGCGAACCGCTGCACGGCGCTGGTATTGGCGGTCAGGGCGGGCGCGGCCATGCCGCACGCCTCCAGATGCTCCATCCAGGCAGGCGCAGTGCCGGCCGCGCCCGAGCCCGCCAGTTCCAGTTCATAGCTGAAGGTCTGGCGTTCGTTGGACGGCGCGTCCTTCGAGCTACCGCGAACCGGACGGTCGAGGTTGCGCTGGATGCGATCGACGACGACCGGCTTGGCGGTGAAGTTGCGGGTCAGTGCGGCATTGACGGCACCGGTCGGCGCGGCGTCGGTGGCGTATACGGCCTCTTTCTTGAAAAAGAGGACCTTGACGGCGTCTACCATAGATCAGTCCTTGTCGGTGGGAGTGGCAGGCGAGACGGGCGCGGGCGTCGCATCGGCGTCCAGCGCGGGGTCGGGCTTGCCGTCCAGCGCGGCGAGGCGCGCCGGGCCCGACAGGGGGAGGCCCCATTGGTCGAGCGTCCGCCCGGTCGCATCGACCGGGCGGGGCTGGGTGGCGTCAGCCTGGGCCGTATCAGCCTGGGCGGCGTCGGATTTGGTGGTCGGCTTTGCAGCCATGGCGGCGGTCCTCTGTCGGATGTCGGTGATTGTGCCGACAGTCAGACCCGATCGCGCGCGCGCGCGCGTCCTGCGCCAGTGCAGGCCGCGCCGATTTAATTCACTTGCGGTAGTGATAGCGGCACGACAGCCGCACTTCCCACGTCACCGATGCCGGACTGACGTTCGCCAGCCGTCCGCCGAGCAGATCGACCTCGCCCGATGCCTGGGGGTGGGTCCAGCCGACGACCGTGTCCTTGACCGCCTGGACCTGCTTCTGAAGTTCGTCCGACACCGCACCGCGCGCGAGCCGGGTGCCGACGGTGACGAAGACGGAAAAGGCGAAGGTCACGCGCTGGTCGCGCCGACCCGCCATCTGGCTGGCCTCCGCCGACTCGGTCGCAGGCACCACGTGGAGCGCGGGCAAGGCGTTCGGCAAGTCCGCCTGGGTCGGCGCTTCCAGAACCCCTTCCACGGACTTGAAACCGCCGTGCAGGAGATGATCGACGATGGGTTTGATGGTCAGCATGGATGTTACCCTGCGAAGCCCAGATGCCGGGCGAGCGCGCCCAGTGCATAGTCGGCGTTGACCTCGGTGAAGCCGAGATAGGGACGCGCCGGGATGACGACCTTGGACACGATCCGGCCGCCGAACGACAGCGCCTTTTTCTCACGCGGGCGGATCTCGCCGCCCATCTGGTGGATCAGCGCATAGACGCCCGCACCGCCCGACCGCTCAGGCCCGGCGGCGGCATAATCCTTGCCCCAGTCCTCGGTGATCGAATTGCCCAGGTCGCCCGACAGCGTCAGGGTCTTGCCGCCATGCTCGACGACGCGTTGCGACGGCAGCCATTTCGCGCCGGTGGGATCGGTCTCGGTCTCGAACCGCTCGCGCGTCGTGTCGGAGAGGTGGCCGGCGATGTCCTTCATCGCCGTGGTCATGTCGGCCCCGTCCGCCGCCAGCCGGTTCATGGCGGCGGTGACATCCTCTCGGATGGTGATCACAAGATCGACCATCAATAGTTCCGCAACCAATCGGGATAAGCGCGCTGGCCGGGGGCGATGACGACGGGCGCATCGCTGTCCGTCTCGGCCGGGATTGCCGCGGCGGGCAGGCCCAGCGTCGCGTCGCCCTTCTGGATGCGGACCAGGAGCGCCATCGCCGCCTTCGCCTGGTCCGCGATCCCCTCGGGCACACCGCGCGGATAGAGTCGCGCGCGCGCCAGATCGCCGACAGCCATTTCCAGGATGCGCGGCACCGTGGCGAGGGGCAGCGCGTAGCGGCTGGCGACATGCGCCTCGACGATCGATTGGGCATCGATCAGCGCACCGATCAGCAAGTCGCGGTCGATCCGGCCGGAGCCGTCCGGATCGGTCATGCGCACCACCTCGTCCAGGGTGAAGCGCTTGACCAGGGCGGCGATCGACAACCACCCTGCGCCGCCATCCGGCGTCGCCCATGTCGACTCGATCAGGACGACCTCGACTTCGCTCTCCAGCGTCTGGCCGTCTGCGTCGTCGGCCCGTACCGTGACGGCGTAACGCTCCCCGTCGCCGCCACCGGACAGCGCGAGCGTGACGATACCATTGGCAAGCGTAGCGCTGGCGGCGAGCGCGGCAGCTCCCGGCACCAGGCCGCGCGCGATGACGGTCACGTCGCGGATCGCCGTAATCGAACCGCTGCCAGTACCACCGGTAAAATTTACAGCCGGGCGAAGAGTCTCGCCCGGCTGTTTCAAGAGGGTAGCGATCATGCCGCCGCACGCTTCGCCTCGATCGCGGCAATGATCTCCTGGACCGATGCGTCCTTGGGAATTTCAACCTGCTCGCGCGCTGCCTGTTCGATCAGCTCGGGCTTTTTCATTTTCCCCAACGGCACCGGCTCGGCCGCAGGGGCCGGCGACGGAGGCGGGGCAAGCGGGGCCGCTGGCGGGGTCAGCGGCGGCACCGGCTCGGCAAGCGAAGCGGCCTGATCGACTGGCGCCGGGGGCGTGGCGATGCGGGTGTCGGGCACCATCTCGCGATCGGCGAGGCCCAGGACGCGAGCACGAACCTCGCCGAGGCCGGCACCGAGGTCGGCGACAGAGCGCGGATCAGCGTAGCGGAAGTGGGCATCGGCCTGGGCGGCGGCGGCCTGTTCGCGCAGCAGGATGTTCTCGGCGAAGATCGGATCGTCCTCGATCGCAAGCCGTGCGAGCAGATCGCGGCGGGCTTCGTCATGGCCGGGCTCTTCCAGATCGAACCGGATCGGCGCGCCGGGCTCATATTCCTTGCCGCCGAAGATGACGGTGCGATTGACCTTGTACGGGTGCATAGCAAACTCTTTTCACATCGAGGGAAACAGGCGGGCGGCCGGATCGCCGCCCGCCACCGGGCATCAACCCTGCGAGAAGGCGTTCTCGAAGAAATAGCCCGCCTGGGACGCGATCACGCGTTCCTTGACGCTCTCACCGACCAGGACGGCCGTGCCGCCGCGCAGGCCCATCTCGCCCCCCTTCAGTTCGCGCTGCGATGCGATGCGGTCGCCCCAGGTAAAGGTGCCCGCAAAGGTCGGCGTTTCGCGCGACATGACGGGAGCCTTGTAGGTCAGCGCCAGATGGTTGCCCCACAGCCGCGACATCGATGCCGCCTGACCTTTGCGCGCCTGGTTGCCGAAGGCCTGGCCCACGACGACCTCGTTGACCTCGAACAGCGCGGCCACCTCTTCCTTGGTGACCACGCCACCGCCATTGGTGCCACGGATGGCCTTGATGACGCCGGCGTTACGGCGGAACTTGGTCCAGCCACGCTGACCGAAGGTCATCTGGTTGGGCCGCATCAGCGGCTTGTCGAGCGCGTCCGAAATCAGCGACACGGCGTCGGTGTTGGGATTGTCCAGGACGTCGGTCGTCGCCAGCGTTGTCCGCAGGGCGGGGTCATAGGTGGCGGGGTTGAAGATGATCGCCGCCGCGCGGATTTCCCGGCGGATTTCGATCAACTCGGAGGTCAGCGCCGCCGCATTGCCCAGCGGGTCGTAGCGTTCATCGGCATTGTCGACATCGGCCTGGGGCACCGGGGCTTCCAGGCCATGGTCCTCGGTCGCGTCGGTGATCTCGACGCCTTCCATCGTGACCTGGTTGGCCTGGCTGCGGCGGCCGATCAGGGTGTCGGGCGTGTTGAAGAACGTGTCCATGCCGTACTGGATGAACGTGAAGGCCTGCTTGCCGACCTCGATGCGCGGCAGGACGATGTCGGCGATGTAGCTCTGGTTCTTGTAGGCGATGGCGATCGCGGTCAGATGCGGATCGATGGGATAAGGCGATTGTGCCATGGGAAGCGTCCTGAAGAGGTTATGAAACGGGGTTGAAGGAAAGGGTCAGCCGGTCATGAAACCGGGGGCGGGGCGGTAGGCGAGGACATCGTTCAGGACGCCGGCCGCGAGCGAAAAGCCGATGATGCGCACGCGCACACCGGCGGCGGGCAGGGCCTCGACCGCGCGGCCGGACGCGTCGGAGGTGATCGGCTTGCCGCGACCAATGGGGCCGCCGTAGCGGACCTCGGGCAAGCCGCCGATGGCGGCATCGAAGCGCTCGCCCGCGTTCGCCGCCAGCTCGACGTTGGTCGCGATCAGGTCATCGCCGGGGCCGGTCGCCGGGACCAGCGTCTGGTCGTCGCCACCGAATTTGAGGATCAGATAGGGGGCGATCGCCGCCCCGGCGCGGAAGTTCTTGGTCAGTCCGTCAGTCCGGCCACCGGCCATGGTAAAAGCTCCTGTTGTACGAGTCTGGGGATCGCTGACGCCGGATCAGGCGTCAGGATTGTCGGTGACGAAGCGGACCGCCGCCTGCGTCGTGATCGGCTTGCCCGCTGTGCGCATCTTCTCGGCATAGGCCTGGGCACGCCGCGCGATGTCGCCGGGCTTGGGGGCGTCGGCGGGCTTCTTGTCGCGCGGGGCCGCCTCGCCAAGCGCGATGACCGGCTGCGCGCCGTCGAACAGCGACTTGAAGGCGGCGAGCGGCGTCATGGTGTTGGCATCGCCCTCGCCGAACGCCACCGACTGGCCGGCATCGAGCAGATCGAGCAGGCCGACGACCTTGTCCTTGCCGGCCGGGGCGAGCTTCACGTCCGCAATCAGGCCCTCGGCAAAGGCGACATGCTCGGCGTGGCGGGCGTCCTTAGCGCGCTTGGCCTCGTCCGCCTCGCGCGTCTTCAGCGCATTCTCACGCTCGGCAAGCGCGGCTTCGCGCTCCGCGAACGCGACCGCGTCCGCCGGGGTGTTGGTGTCGGTGCTCATGGTGTCCTCTTCGATGGAAAGCGTCACGACGCCGATGACGGCATCGGCAAAGGCGACGGTCCCAAGCCCCTTGATCGCCGGAGCCGCACCGCCGAGGAACCCGACATGCTGGAGATACCAGCTACCGGGCTTGGGGTTGTTGGGGCTCGAAGGCGGATAGAGCTGGGGGGAAATCTTGCGGTAGTGCCCGGCCTCCACGGCCTCGGCGAAGGCGGGCACGACCTCGGAGGGGTGCGCGACCAGGACGCCGTTTTCCATGGCCAGCGAGCCGATCCAGCCGAACGCGGGCGCATCGATCTTGGGATGACCGACGACGATCGGCGCGGGGTCGCTCTCCCGGTCATAGGAGGCGATGACCTGATCCAGATCGGACTGGGTGAAGGTGACCTTCGTCCCGTGAATGTCGGTGAAGGTGCCGGGGCGTAGGATTTTGATGGGGGGCGGTGCCATGACCGCCGGGATATCGGGGCAGGCAGGTCAAGTCGGCCTGCGCCAGTGCATCCGCCTATATGGCAATGCGGGGCCGCGCCGTGCCTGATAGGGGCAGGCACCGACGCGGCGCAAGAGGGTTGGCTATGAGCGGCGACAATGCTGGATCATGCGCATCCGCCACTGGTCATAGGCATAGGGCGGATCGCGCTGGATGGAAGCGACGGCGTCCAGATAGATCAGGCGGTCATCGGGGCACCGCCATGCGTTGCGGCTCTCGATGGCGTCGCGGAATGCCTCTTTCCGGGTTGCCCGCCAAGGCCACACCCGATCGAAGACGCGCAGTCGCCACCGTGGATGCGCATCGCTGGGCTGGGCAACTGGGTCCGGCTCGATCGACTGACAAGCCAGCTGCGCAGTCATGCACGCCCCCATTCCAGCTCGGCGGTGTCCAGCATGTCCAGCGTGTCGTGATCGGCACCCTTGCGCTGCATGTACGCCCGGACATCATCCGGGTCACCGCCGGTCGGGAACGCCCGGTCGCGCCTGGCCTGGAAACCGAGCAGCCCTACCCAATCGTCACGATTGTGCTGCGCGACCAGCCATGACCCGAATTCCTGTTTCATCATTCCGACTCCCATGAGAACAAAGCAGGAACATGAAGCAATCCACGTGGCGTTGTCCAGATGCGATGCACGTCCCGCGACCGGACATGCCGTGTGCGCTCTGCACACGGCCTCTGAATAGGGTTGCGGCATTTTCATGGGGGATCATGCCAAAACGCCCAGGAGGCACGCTGTGGCGGCTTCCTGGGCGTCCCTCATCGATGGGTCAGACGGGGTTGGAGCGCCACCCCTATAGGCAGCATGTATGCTTAGGCCTCGAAACTCGGCTGCGGCCACGTACGATCGCCAAGGTATCAAGTTCCTTGAGATGGTCATCCACCGCGTTAGACATCAACGTATCAACGCTTTGCAGCTCGCCGTCTATCAATCGGAATGCGCATGCCTTTTCGACAGGCGCGCCATCCCAAAGCGAGTAGGTGATTGTCAGCAACCTTAGCTGCAACGTCCCGCTTCGAGCGTATATGCCATCGGCGATATCTTGAAGGCGCTCCACCTCCTTGAGGCCGATAGCAGACGCTGACCGCCCAGCCTGCCTCTTGAACTCGACAGCCGTCAGTGGCGCAGTATCCACCCGCGTCACATTAAGTCTTTTGTACCCGGAAGCGTCGGATACCCGCGCGCGGATATGCGCTTCACAGGCGAGCAGGTCGGGTCGCTCCGAACGTATATAAAGCCACCAGACTGCCGCCCCTGCGGCGATCGCAGCTAGAACCCCGAATATCCACTTCAAAGCATTTTCCCTGCCCAAACCGCTCGCCCGACAACTTCAAATCTATTTTCGATATCTGGTTCGGTAAGGTCGATCGATACGGGGTCATATAGAGGATTGCGGCTTACCAATTTCACAATGCGGCCATCCAATTGGATGTGCTTCAATACCAGTGTGTCATCCAGTCGAACGACGAACATCCCTTCGCGGATACGGTTCTGATGTAGATCGATTGCCACAACGTCGCCATCTGAAAGCTCGGGCTCCTGACTCGATCCGGCAACATAGACCATTATGAGGTGGCCTACCCCAAACAGATTAGTTTCAAGCCACCGCTTGGAAAATGTCCAATAGTATATGGGCGGCGGAAGTCGATTTATTAACCTCCCGGCCCCCGCAGCGACTTCTACGTCATGGACGGGAATTTTAACTATATCGCCCCCCTCATGGCTCGACTGTTCATGAGAGATTACAATTTGAGCGGTGCCGTCTTCGCCAGCTCTTCCTAACAACCAATCCAGGCTGACGTTCAGAACGTCAGCAATCTTGAGCGCCACGTCCGTCTTGGCTGGGCCGCGCAGAATGGCATCCCCTACGGTGCTCTCAGGGAGGTCCGCTTCGGTCGCGAGCCACTTCCGTGACCGGTCCCCCAACGCAGACAATATGCGTGCACCAACCGGATTTTCGGTGGGAGAAGCTTGACGCCCCCGAGTTCTCGGATTACCCGAATCTTCGGCACGAATTTTCGGGGAAATCATGTGGCACTCACACTGACGGACAGACACGGCGTAAAGGCAGAAATCTGCCGCAGGTACGGCAGTTTAGCGGCCTTCGAACGCGCCAATGGTTTGCCCGAAAAATCGGTGAGTGATGTCCTGCGAGGCAGTACCAGCGCCCGGATCGAGCGCGCCATAATGGCCGCGATCACGCACGCACCTCGCGAGAAAACCGAAAAATCGGCGATTGGGGCCTCCAAGGGTCGGAGTGCGAACCGATGATCGGCTCCCTGATCATGTGTCTTTTGGTCATTCGGTCCATCCGATGCGGTTCGCAGGCCCCACGCTGCTCTGCTCAACCTGTCGATAACTACCGGACGCAAGCGCGCTTCGGCAAGCCATCGAATGTGTCTCGGCAGGAGACGCGCCAGTGACCCTGCTCGGTCGCGAGTACCTGTCGGCATTGGAGATTGCCTCGCTGGAGTTGGACGGCTTGCCGACCAACCGTACGGCGATCGCCAATCGTGCCAGCCGTGGCGAATGGCGCTGGATCGAGCGGCAGGGTCATGGCGGCGGGCGGCTCTTTGCCGTTGCCGATTTGCCCGAGGCGGCACGGCGCGACTATGCCGATCGTACGGCAGCGACGCCGGTTGCGGCGGTACGGGGCCGGCCCAAGGGCTCCGACTATTTCACCATTAACCGTGATGCCGCCGACGCGGTGGAGGCATGGCTCGCCACGCGCGACCTGTCCGCTGTCGCGATCCTGGAGTTGCTGGAGGTCCGGTTCCCGTCCGTCCCGTCGGTCCACACCGTCCGGCGCTATCTGGCCAAGCTGGAGAAGACAAAGCCGGCACTGCTTGCCAGCTTCCGCGACCCCGACGCCTATAAGAGCAAGTACCGGGTGGCGCTCGGGCGCGCTGACGCAGGCGTGTCCTATGCCCATCAGATTTGGGAGATCGACACCACCAAGGCCGACGTGATGACCAAGGAGGGGCGCAAGTCCATCTTGGGCATCGTCGATGTCTGGTCGCGCCGGACCTTCTATCTGGTGGTGGACAGCGAGTCGGCCCAGTCGGTCCGCCGCACGCTGGTCGCGTGTATGCTGGCCTGGGGCGTGATGCCGGAAGTCCTGCGCACCGACCAGGGCTCGGGCTACATCAACCAGACGATCCGCACCGCCTGCGAACTGCTCGGCATCGCGCATGATCCCGTACCGCCCGCCAGCGGCGACAAGAAGCCGTTCGTCGAGCGCATGTTCGGCACCTTCACCCGCGAGCGTGCCGAGCTGCTGGACGGCTTCATCGGCCACAATGTCGCCGAGGCCCAGGTGCTGCGCGCCCGTGCCCGCAAGGAGACGACGCGGCCGGTCATCGTTCCCAAGCTGTCGGCCGACGAATTGCAGGCGATCATCAATAACTGGCTCGACGGGGTCTATCACGTTCGCGAGCATTCCAGCCTGGGCGTGACGCCCATGGCGCGCTGGACCAATTCCCCGCGGCCTGCGCGCGGCGCGCCCGACGAGGGCACGCTTAAGCTGCTGCTTTCCGCCCTTGTCGGGCAGGCGCAGGTCACGAAGCGCGGCATCACCTGGAAAAAGGGTCGCTACTGGACCGCGCCGCTTGCCGCGCATGTCGGCTGCACCGTCATCCTGCGCCGCGACGAGGACGATCTGGGCGCGCTGTTCGTCTTCGACGAGGACCAACGCTTTATCGGCACCGCCGTCAACGCCCAACGCTCCGGCCTGTCGGACCGGGACTTTGCGGTCGAAGCGCGCCGCCAACAGGCCGCCTTGATGAATGCGCACCGGGCCGAGCTGCGGGAGAAGCAACGCAAATTCTCGTTCGAGGACGCCCGCGATGCGCGGCTGCGCCGCGATGCCGAGGAAGCCGGCAAGCTGGTCACGCTGCCCGTGCGCACCACCGTTCACGAGACGGTCAGCATCGCCAGCATCGCGGATGCCCCGGCCCAGTTGCCCAGCGCCGCTGAGATCGAGACGGCCCAGGCCCGCTACCCGGCACCGTCCGCCAGCGCACCCCAGTCCTTCCAGGATCGCATGGCCGAAACCGACCGCATCATGGCCGACCACGCGGCGGGCAAGCCCGTCGATCCGGCCGCCCTGTCCCGCGCCCGCATCTTCTCCGGCTCCTACGAATATCGCGCCGAGAAGATGCTGACCGCCGATTTCACCGCGCGACGCAACGCGTCCGCCACACCCCCTTCGCTTAAGGAGAATTCGCTTTGACCAACATCCTCGAACCGGCGCAGCTCACGAACATGCGCCTGGGTCTGGCGACCATGCTGCGCTGTGTGGAAGCCCCGTTGGGCAGCCCGCGCCTTGGCTTGCTCTATGGCCCCTCCGGCTATGGCAAGTCGGTTGCCGCCGCCACGGTCGCGGCGCGCTTCAACGCCGCTTACGTCGTCGCCCGCTCGACCTGGACGCAAAAGTCCATGCTGCGCGAGATCGCCAAGGATTTGGGCATCGTGCGGCTCGGCCGCACCGCCGACGACGTGCTGGTCCAGGTGATCGAGCATCTCCAGGTGGCACCCCAGCCGGTGATCATCGACGAGACGGACCACGTCGTTCACCGCAAGAACATCGAGATCATCCGCGACATCCTCGACCATGCCGGTGTCCCCGTAATGCTGATCGGCGAGGAAGCGCTGCCCGCCAAGCTCAAGGACTGGGAACGGTTCGATAACCGTATCCTGATCGCCACCCCCGCCCAGCCGTCGAGCATCGCCGATGCCTGTCTGCTGCGCGACTATTACTGCCCGCGCGTCGCGGTCGCCGACGATCTGGTGGACGCGATCGTCAAGGCCACGCGCGGCGTGACGCGGCGTATCGTCACCAACCTGCAAGACGTGCAGGCGCGCGCGATCGGCGACGGCCGCGAGACGATCGACCGTGCCGCCTGGGGAACCCGGCCGTTCTCGACCGGCGATATCCCCATCCGGAAGGTCGCGTGATGGCGAGCGCGGCCCTCCATTCCGCACGAAGCCGAGCGATCGTCGGGATGCCGCTTTGGCAAATCCTGCGGTCGGCATCGGCCCCCCGCACGATCGCAGAGCTACAGGCCGAATGCCCGGTCAGCTACGACTCACTCCATGCGACCTTGAAGCGGTGGCAGCGGCGGGGCGCGATCGTGCGCCACCCGGGCAAGCCGCTGCGCTTTGGTCTGGCCCCCACCATCCGCACCGACACGCCCCCTGATGGGCGCAGCGAAGAGGCACGAACGAGAATGCGGCAGCGCTCTGCACGTCAGCGCATCTGGACCGCGATGCGCGTCCTCAAGACCTTTGACGCTCCCACGCTCCGGATGGCGGCGAACGCCACCGAACGCGGCGTGGCGACCTATCTCAACCAGTTGCAGCGCGGCGGGTATATCCGCGTCGTGGAGCGCGGTTCCTCCAATACCGGAAAGCTGTCGGTCTACCGGCTGCAACGCAACTCCGGTCCCAACTGCCCGACCACGCGGCGACCGCGCGGCGCGACGACCACGATCCTTGCCGACAACAACAACGGCCGGACCGTCGACATTTCGCCCTCGGCTACCTCGCTCCGAAAACCTTCGACGAAGGCCCTGGCGGGCGGGGGGGTAGGTTAACCATGTTTGGTAACCTTAATAACAACCGAACGAAAGCCGTCGCCGCCTGGGGTGCGGATGCGCCGGCCTGGGTGCTGGTCCTGGCCGATGCCTGCGACCGGACCAGCCAGCGCGGCGTCGCCGACCAGCTCGGCAAGTCGAGCGGCTATATCAGCCGCCTCATCAACCACAGCTATGCCGGGTCCTATCCCGAGGCCGAGCAACTGGTGCGCGCGACCCTGGCCGACGAGGATGTCGTCTGCCCCGCCTACGGCCAGATGCCGCTCAAGACCTGCATCCGCAATCGCCGGCGCGAGAAGCCCGTGAACTGGCTCCATGTCCAGTTCGCCCGCGTGTGCCCGACCTGCCCCAACAACACCGACCGCCCCCACGAACAGGAGGATTGAATGACGCTTGCAACCGATCTGCAAAATCTGATCGCGGACGTGTCCGCCGCGATCGCCGCCAACAAGCCGATGGGCCGGGCGGACCTGGAAATCATGCGCCGCAACCTGTCGGCGATCGCCGACGACGCGCGCCGCCACGATACCGCCCAGACCGTCGCCGGGCTGGTTCTGCGCGACCTGTTCGACGGGATCGAGAACAAGGCCGCAGACCTGTCCCGCCTGGCTGCCCACCAGCGCCACCGCCTGACCGGCGATGTCGCACGCATGGTGGAGGGGCACGCATGAAGATCGACCACCACAAAATCGACGCCACGCTGGGGCCGAGCGTCATCATCACCGCACCGGTCGCAGTCTCGCACGATCCGCAAAACGCGGTCAGGATCGGGGTGCAGCTCACCGACATGCCGAGGGTCGGCAGCGTGATCGGCATCACGATTTCCTGTCCGGCGGGCACCATGATGGTCACCCTCGACGAGGACCAGGCCACCGCCTTCGCGATCGAGCTGACCGCCGCCCAGCTGACCCACGCCCAGGCGAACGATCGGAGCATCGTCCAATGAGCCGCTTCGACGACAGCATGTTCCGGTCCATGCACTGGGACCGCGACCATGTCCGGGTGGACAGCTTCCGCACCCTGACCGGCAAAGCGAAGGCGACGACCGTCGTCGTGCACCTGTCGGCCAAGGACGGCTACGCGCTGTCCGACCTCCTGCGCCAGCTCCACGATCTGCGGGCTGAGCCCGCACCCAAGGCCGGGAGGACAAGCTGATGGGCGGCCCCATTCCATGCCTCGGCTATGACAGCCGGTCGCAGGCGATCGCCGCCTTACGCGCCCAGGGCCAGTCCACGCGCGAGATCGCCCGTCGCGTCGGGATCGAGCCCAAGACTGTCTCCGCGCTGGAGGCGAGCCAGAACCGCCGTGACACGTCGCGGACGCAGGGATCGAACCTGCCCAGTTGGAATACGGTCGCGATCGATGCCGACACGCTGCGCGCCTTGCGACCTCATGCCGCACGGCGCGGGATCAGCGTCGTCGCCCTCGCGCGCAACCTCCTGATCGTCCTGGCCGACGATAATCTGGTCGACGCGCTGCTGGACGATGACGCCACACGGAACGGAGGCGCAGCATGACGAAAGGAAAGTCGCCGGACCCGGTCGCACTGGCGATCGGCTTTGTCCGCCTGCACGCGCGCCGGGACCCGCGCTTTGCGAAGGGACCCGACAAGGCCCGGATCATTGAGGCCCGCGAAATCGTCGCCGCCTTCGATGCCGTGCCGCCAGTCACGGCCGATGCCATGGTCCGCATCACCCGCGACCAGTATCCCGAAATCATCCAGGCAGCGCGCTGGATGGATGAGGACAACGGCACCGACCATTTCGAGCCGGGCGTGGGTTTCATCGTCGACGATCCGGACGGTTTGATGGTGCCCATCTACTGGGGGCCGCATCTTGATACCGTCGAGGCGGCGCTGGCTGGTCTGGATCACCACCAGCCCCATCCCGCCGACGTGGATACGATCGCCTACCTGGCTCGCGAAGGCCAGAACGCCGCCCTGCCCGACAGCGCCGTATATTGCTTCGTCTGCGGCGAGGAAACGCCTGCGATGCTCATGGCGCTCCAGTCGCGTGAGCTTTGGGTTGCCAGCCGCTTCCTGAACGAGATGTTCGATGGCTGGGTCTTCGATCCGACCGCCGGCTATCCTGCGAACAGCATGACCGAAAGGCTGCGCCGCCATGGATAACACCATCCGCATGGTGCCGATGCGCGGCTTCACCGCCGCTATCGCGCAGGAGCGCGCCGCCCCTCATGCCGGGCAGGTCGGCGCGATCGCGGTCGGCTTCGACGGGGTCGGCGACGACGCCATCGTGTCGCTGTCGCTTCGCCACGGCGATGGCACGATGCTGGTCGCCTCGTTGTCGATGGCGGGCCTCGACCGCCTGCTGGGCATGGTCGCCGACATGATGACCAGCGGTGACGCCAGCGCAGTCCGGGGAACGGTGCAATGACCGCCGCCCTGGACCGCCAGTTGGGCGAAATCCTCGCCGCCGCCGCGATCGCCACCGGCTTCACCGTGGCCGAGTTGCACCGTCCGTGCCGGGAAAAGCCGCTGGTCATCGCGCGTCAGGCCGCGATCTGGGCGATGCGGGCGGCGACCGCTGCATCGCTGCCCGCGATCGGCCGCGCGATGCGGCGCGGTCATCCCGCCATCCACACCGCCCTGCGCGCCGCCGATGCACGGCGCGAACTTCACCCCGACTTCCGCGCGCTGACCGATCGCTTGCGCGCTTTTGGAGGCAAGACCGATGACTGACCCCCTGGGCCGCGTCACGCTGGCCGACTGTCCGCCCGGCCCGTTCCTCTTCGACGGGGAACTGTGCTTCAAGACCGAGTACCGCGCCATGGTGGCATCCGGACCGGTCGTCGACTCCCCCACCTCGGTCCGGTTCGTCACTACCCGCTATCCCGACGCCTACTGCATGGCGACCGGCGAAATGTTTTGGGGCGGTACGACCAAGCATCGCGACCGGGCCAAGCTGTTGGTCATGCCGGTCACGCTGCCCATCGTCGCGGCGCAGTCCACGCGCGGACCGCTCTTCCTCTACACCGGCCCCATGACCGCATGTCCGGGATGCGGTTCGACGGCCTGGCTGGTCGGGCGGCAGTCGGCCGAATGCGGCCGGTGCGGCACCGCGCTCGATCTGGCGACACCCCAGGCATCGCAGGTGTACGCATGACCGCCGCCAATCCGCTGAACGCCCGCCGCCGGGCGATCTTCGCCGCCGCCAAGGCAGCCGGCCTGGACGAGGACGATCGTCGCGCGGTGCAGCTGCGCGCGACCGGCAAGCCGTCGCTGACCGGCATGACCATCGCCGACATGGACAAGGTGCTGACCGCGATCCGGGGCACCGGTGCAGGCCGGCGCGATCGGCCGGTCGGCTCGACCCGCGCGCATGTCGGCAAGATCTGGGCGCTGTGGTGGTCGCTCTACTGGCTGCGCGCCGTCAACCGGCCCGAGGAAGCCGCGCTCAACGCCTGGGTCAAGCGCCAGACGGGCGTGGATGCCGTCCGCTTCCTCGACCATAAGTCGGCGGTCGCCGTGATCGAGGCGCTGAAAGCCTGGGCCGCGCGCGAGGGCGTCGAATGGAGCGTGCCGCCTTGCCCCCAGGCCGATCGCCGCGCGGTTGTAGACGCGATCTGGGCCAAACTGCTGGTCGGCAACCGCGTCACCGGCAACACCGCCGATGCTTTCCTGATCGAGACGCTGCGCCTGCCGCCCCGGCGCTGGACCGACCATCAGACCGACGAGGCGATCCGCTTCCTGGGCCGGATGCTGCGAGAGGGGACGACTCATGGCTGATGACCTGCCGCGCCTGGCCGACCTGCCGATCCCGGACACCGTCCAGCCCGGGCGGGGGTGGAGCCCCTTCATGCTGGAGATGGCGGCGCATATCGCGCCCAAGCATATCCTGACGCTGGTCGATCGCTTCGGCGGGCAGGACATCTATGTTCCGATCGCGGTCGAGAACAGCCCGTTCCTCGACGTGTTGCCTGCCGACACAGTCGCGACGATTTCCCGTGTCTATGGCCGGGAGCGACTTAAAATCCCGACCGCGCGCGAGGCGCTGGCGCGGGCGCGCCGGGCTCCGGTGATCGCCGCCGTTCGCGCCGGCCGCCTGACCCGCAATGAGGCGGCGCGAATGATCGGGTCATCGCGAAGATATGTTGCATATCTTGCCAATCAGACCAATGAAGCCGATGACGCTCCCGTTTTCGTGCCCAGGCGCACCGTCGACAGTCGTCAGATAGAGATGTTCCCCGAGCCGCCTGCGCCAGTGCATCCCGACTAAATCCAGGGCGCGTGCCATCCCTTTCCCGCTTGCAAGCCAACGGGGACCCGGCACGTGCTTTGGATGGATTATGTTCGGGTCATTTGGCCCATCGCGTCGACTCTGACGCCAATACTGATCGGCTTGGCCGTACTATGGTTGCGCAACCAATTTGCGCTCAAGACCGAACTGGCCGCTCTGGCAACTGAGGTCGCCCGGCATAATGCCGTGCAGGACAAGGAACTGGCGGGGCACGAAACCCGCATTGTCCTCCTGGAAAAAGAGTGTGCATCGCCGCCCACCCGTCATGAAATCAACGACAAACTGGGCAAGGTTTCGGAACGCCTTTCGTCCGTGGAACGCGGCGTTGACGGCGTCAGCATTCAACTTGGCACCCAAAACGACTATCTCCGCGCACTCCTGACCGAAGGGGCCGCGCGATGAGCGTCGATGCCCTCAATTCCGTCATCCGCCGCGCCATCCTCGACTTCATGTGCGAGATCGGTGGCGAACAGTCCGACGACACGCTGACCTTGCTGCTGAAACAGCGCGGCCACCCCGTCGCCCGTCGGACCATCGTCGAGCAACTGCGCTGGCTGGCCGATGCCGGGTTGGTGTCGATCGAAGAGGTCGAGCCCTTCGTGCTCGCCCAGATCCTGCCCGATGGCGAGGATGTGGCGAACGGCCACCTGCTCTATGACGGCGTCCACCGTCATGCGGTGCGGCGCAAGGTCGGCACGGCACGCTGATGGCCGGGCGTTCCTCCCTGAAGAGTCTGCCGCCCCAGGTCCTCGACGCCGTCCACGACGCGATCGGACGCGGCGAGACGATCGACGACATCTGCGGCCTGCTGCGCGATCTGGGCAGCGGCCGGTCGCGCTCGGCCGTGGGCCGCTATGCCAAGGACTTCGCCGAGCTGGCAAAGCAACAGCGCCGCGTCCAGAGCATCGCGGCGGCGTTCGGCAACGAATTCGGCCAGTCCGGCGACAACCAGGTCCGGATGATGAATCAGCTCATGACCAGCGTCATGACCCGTGCCATCATCCCGATCGCCAGCGCCGAAGAACTCTCGGCCGGTGATGGCGACGATGACGAGGGAGGCGGCGGCGGTCTCGACACGCTGGCGCTGTCGCGCCTCGCAAAGGCGGTCAAGGACGTGACCAGTTCGTCCAAGATCGACATCGAGCGCGAGGCCAAAATTCGTGAGGAAGAGGCGCGCCGCACCCGTGAGAAGGCCGCCGCCGATGCCACCGAGGCGGGCCGTGCGGCCGGCGCCAGCGAGGCGACCCTGTCGGCGATCCGCACCCGCATCCTCGGGTTCGACGCGTGACGACCTCTGTCCTGCTGCCCTACCAGATCGAGGCGATCGAGCTTAGCCGTACGACCAAGCTGTTCGTGTCGGAAAAGTCGCGCCGCACCGGCCTGACCTATGGCTTTGCTGCCGATGCGGTGATGATCGCGTCGCCGGCCGAGCGGCCCCAGAACGTCTTCTATCTGGCCTACAACAAGGACATGACCCGCGAATTCATCGGCTATTGCGCCGACTTCGCGAAGGCGTTCAACCAAGCCGCGAGCGCGTCGGACGAATTCCTGTTCGACGACGGATCGGAGCGCGGCATCCTGTCGCTGCGCATCGATTTCCCATCGGGCAAGTCGATCGTCGCGCTGTCGTCCAAGCCGCGCAGCCTTCGCGGTATGCAGGGCAGCGTCATCATTGATGAAGCCGCCTTCCACGACGACCTGGACGGCGTGATCAAGGCCGCCATGGCGCTGACCATGTGGGGCGGGCGCGTCGTCGTCATCTCCACCCATGACGGTGCCGACAATCCCTTTGCCGAGCTGATCGAGAACATCCGCGCCGGCAAGCGGGGGGGCATCATCCAAAAGGTGACGCTGGCCCGCGCGATGGCCGAGGGCCTTTACAAGCGTATCTGCCTGCGCACCGGCGTGACGTGGACACCAGAGGGCGAAGCCGCCTGGGAAGCCGACCTGCGCAAGTTCTACGCGGACGGCGCGGACGAAGAACTCGACGTGATCCCAGCCAAGGGCTCAGGTATCTACCTGCCTGCCGCGACCATCGACGCGTGTATGTCGCCCGACCATCACGTCGTGCGCCTCACGCTCGGCAAGGAATGGGACACGGCCGGCGGGATGCTGGTCGCCGCCGACAGTGTCGCCTCACCGATCGGCGACGATCTGCGCGAAGCCGTCCGCGAATGGCGGGAAAAATGGCTGGACGAATGGATCGAGCGCGAACTGGTGCCGATCGTCGCGCTGTTCGATCCGCACCGCCCGTCATTCTTCGGTCAGGACTTCGCGCGCAGCAACGACTTGTCGGTCATCGCGGCGGGCCAAGAGGATGCGGCATGTGTGCTGCACAATCGGCTCGGGCTGGAGATGCGCAACGTGCCCTTTTGGGCGCAATTCAAAATCCTGTGCTGGCTGTGCGACACGCTGCCGCTGTGGGCGGCGGGCAAGATGGATGGTCGCGGTAACGGCCAGCAACTCGCCGAGGACATGCAGGAGCGATACGGCGTGGACCGCATCGAGTCGGTGATGGCGACCGAGGCGACGTACCTTGCGCGGATGCCGCGCATGAAAAGCCGGTTCGAGGACCGGACTATGCTCATACCGCGCGACGAAGGCGTCAAGGATGACCTGCGGCAGGTCAAGATGGTGCGTGGCGTGCCCCGTATCGTCGACCGGGTCGCCAGCAAGGCGGACGGCGAGAAGGGCAAGCGCCACGGCGACTATTCGATCGCGCTCATGAACCTGGTCGGCGCGGCCGACGAAGATGTCCAGCCGGTCGACACCCACACCGCCGACCAGCCGCGATCGATGGGCGGCAACTACGAACATACGGATACCGGCTTCGGCACGGTCCGGCGGCGCGATGACTTCGGCCGTGCGGGGGATTGGTGATGGCGAAAAAGAACAAGCGGGGCGCGAGCAAGACGGCGGCGCTTCCGTCCGAGCTGTTGAACGAGGTCGCCTCGACCGGTGACGGCCGCGATATCACTCGCCCCTATGTCCTGGAGCTGCAACAGCCCCGCGACCCCAAGCTGTGGGGCGTGGTGGACTGGGGGGTGTACGAACGCATCCGCAAGGACGATCAGGTCAAGTCCTGCATGGAACAGCGCATCCGCGCGGTGGTCAGCCGCGATTGGGACGTGCTGCCCGGCGACGAGAACGATCCCCGCTCGGTCGAGGCGGCCGAGGCGATGACCGACACGCTGGAGCGGATCGGCTGGGACCTCGTCACCGAGAAGATGCTGTGGGCCAGCTTCTACGGCATTTCGGTCGGCGAACTGAACTGGGGCAGCCTGGATGGCCTGCTGGACTGGGTGCCGGGCGCGAAGGCCCGCGCGATCCACGTCCGCCATGCCCGCCGGTTCCGTTTCGACAAGGACGACCGGCTGCGCCTGCTGACCCGAGCCGCACCAAACGGCGAGCTACTCCCCGATCGCAAATTCTGGGTCGTGCGCGCCGGCGGCACCGACGACGACCAGGTTTACGGCGAGGGGCTGGCGGAATGGCTGTATTGGCCGACGCTGTTCAAGCGGAACGGCGTTCGCTTCTGGAACATCTTCCTCGATAAATTCTCGGTGCCCACCGCCAAGGGCACCTATCCGCGCGGATCCACGCAAAAAGACATCGACAAGCTCCTGACCGCGATCCAGGCGATCGCGAACGATAGCGGCTTTGCCATCCCGGCGGGGATGGATGTCGAGCTGCTGCACCTTGCGCAGTCGGGTGCCGATTTCGCTGCCGTCTGTCGGTACATGGACGCCTGCATCGCCAAGATCATCCTGTCGCAGACGATGACGACGGATAACGGCTCCAGCCGCGCCCAGGGCGAAGTCCACGCCGACGTAAAACTGGAGGTGGTGAAGGCCGACGCCGACCTGCTCGCCGACAGCTTCAATTCCGGCCCGTCGCGCTGGTGGACCGACCTCAATTACGGTCCCGATGTCGCCAGCCCGAAGGTCGTGCGGATCGTCGAGGAAGAGGACGACCTCAAGAAGGCGGCCGACACCGACGCCGTCTTGGCCGACCTGGGTTGGGTCCGGACCGAGGAGTCGTTCAAGGATCGCTATGGCGATGGCTATGAGCGCAAGGCTCCGGCAACCACCGCGCCGGCCGGCGCGACCGTCCCCGCCAACCCGGCCGCCAATGACGATGCGCCCGTCGATCCGGCGATCGCGCTTGCCGAACAGGCCGCCCGCCTGGATCGCGACGATATCGACGGCGCGGTGGACGTGATGATGGCGGACGAAGGATGGACCGCGTCGGCCGCCGCGATGATCGCGCCGCTGGTCGATCGTCTGCGCCGGGCGGGATCGGTCGAGGATGCGATTGCTACGCTGGAGGCTGCCGCCGCCGATGATGCCGCCGAGAAGCTGGCCCAGCGCATGGCGCGCGCAACCTTCGCGGCCCAGGTGCAGGCGCTGACCGGATCGGAGCCGCACTGATGGCCGACGAAATGGACCTCGCCGTCGCGGTCGGCATGCGCGAACTCGATCGTCTGATCGCCAACGCGATCCAGCCGGTTCCGGTCGGTGTGAAGGGCGAATGCCGGCAATGTGGGCGCGACTGGCCGCGCCTGGTCGGCGGGCGTTGTGCGCCGTGTCGGGACGGGCGCTGACCATGGCCGCGCGCTGGGACCGGGACACGCTCCCGCACATTCCGCCCAAGGATCGCTGCTCTTGCGAGGCGTGCGATGCCAAGCGCCGTGCCCGCTGGGCATCGTTGTCGCCTGCCCAGCGCCGGGCGATGCTGGCGGTGCATCCGACTTCTCCGCGCCATGTCCCCGACGTGCTGCGAACTGGGGTGCGCTGGAGCACCCTTGCAACGCTGCTGCAACGCCAGCGCGGCCGACCGGCGCTGATCGAGCAACTGGGCCTCAAGACATGGTCGCTCAATGCCGAGTCCATGCCGTTCCTGCGCCTGTCGCAGGCCGGGGCCGACCTGCTCGACACGGTGCAGCCGTGAAGCGGCGTTCGCCGCCCCGCCGCCAGCGCCAGCCCGACGACGGCGAGCTTGCCGCCGCGTGGATCAGGCGCGGCATCGCTGACCTGGACGATACCTATCCCTCCGAGGTCCGGCGGCCCATCGGCTGGATAGCGCCCAGTCGCGACCGGCCCCCGAGCGAATGCCCGCGCCATCTGGTCCGTTACTGGCTGGTCGGCTGGGACCGTCGCGCCGCCGTCCGCCAGCGCTGGGACGATCAGGCCGCGCAGATGGAAGCGCAGCTCGATAAGGCGCGCCGTTTTCTCGATCGGCATTCCGAGCCGGGCAAGCTTAAGCGCTCCAGCGCGATCGCGCTGCATTTCTACGTCCTGGCGACCGGTGACCGAGGTCCAGACTATGCGTGGACGTGGTTCCAGAACCGCATGGCTGACCTGCGCGATGAATATCGCGAAGCCCAGGCCGAGGGTCGCTTGTGAAGCGCAACCCCGGCTTTTGCCCGGCCGAGGCGAGGGACAAGCGCGTCACCGGCACGCTGCGCAACGGCGACCGCTTCGGTCCACCCGGCTGGCCTGCCGATGGCCGGACCGGATGCCGCTGGTCGCTGACCGGCCACCCCCACGATATTGAATTCTACGAGGTTCTGGCGTGAACGACGCGCTTCTCCGTCGCATCCGCAAATGTCTGGCGCTGTCGGCCAGCTCGAACGAGCATGAGGCCGCCAATGCCCTGGCAATGGCCCGCGCCCTCATGGAAGAACATGGCGTGACCGATGCCGATATTGCGGCGTCGGAGATTGGCGAGTCGTCGGCGCGGGGTTCGCGGAGGCAGCGCCCACCTATGTGGGAATGCACACTGTCCACGGCGATCGAGGAAGCGCTTGGCGTTTCGGTCATCATCAACTTTGACCTCGACTTCACGTATATCGGGCGCGGGGCCGCCCCTGACATCGCCGCCTATGCGTTCGTCGCGCTACACCGTCGCCTGAAGGATGCCCGAGCTGCCTATATCAAGAGCAAGCTGCGGCGCTGCAAACTCGCGCGCAAACGTGCCCGCGCGGATGCGTTTTGCGAGGGTTGGGCTAACGCCGTTCGCAAGGCGGTCGCCAAGCTGGCCCCTCTTTCTTTCGATGACGCCGCCATTCGGCTTTATGTCGAACGGCATTATCCGACCCTGACGACGGTCGAAGGACGCGATGCGTCCGCCGGGCGTCGTACCCTGAACGACTATCTGCGTGGTCATGTCGCCGGCCGCGACGAACAACTGCATCACGGCGTACCCGGCGAGACACCCATTGCCCGGATCGGTCAGCTTGGGGTGACGGCCGATGCCTGAGCTACGCGCCACCATCAACCTGCCCGCCGATGATACGGTCGCCGCGTTCGAGGCGCGCGACAAGCTGCGCCCGACCGTCCACTGGACCGAGATGTGGCAGGCCGACCATGCCCGCGCCTTCACTGTCGCCAAGGTGGCGAACCTGGACCTGCTCGCCACCATCCGCCAGTCACTGGACAAGGTCATGCGCGACGGCGGCACGCTGGAGCAATGGAAGGCGGGCCTCATCCCCGAGCTGAAGAAAGCAGGGTGGTGGGGCATGGTCGAGAATGAAGCGCTGACCGGCACCACCGACCCTGTCTATGTCGGCGGCCGTCGCCTGCGCACCATCTACGACACGAACCTGCGCATCAGCCGGGCGGCCGGGCGGTGGAAGCGCATCCAGGAGATGAAAGACGTTCGGCCGTACCTCATGTACGTGTCGATCGGCGACAACCGCACCCGCCCGCTGCACCGGCGCTGGGGCGGCAATGACCCGGCCTTCCCGTTCCGTATCATCCTGCCCGTCGATCATCCCGCCTGGGCTGTCTTCTATCCCCCCAATGACTGGGGGTGTCGCTGCACGGTTCGGCAGTTGTCCCAGGCCGACATGGATCGCTTGGGCTACCGCGTCACCACCGACGACCAGCTGGTTCGTATGGGATGGATGACCGCCGATGGTCAGGTCGGGGGGCGGCTGCGCACCTTCTGGCGCAAAGGGGCCGACAAGCCCGAGGCGGTCCCGGTCGGGATCGGGCCGGGCTTTGCCTACAACCCCGGCGCGTTCGGGATGCAGGCGGTCGCCGAGAAGGCCACCCGGTCGCTGGAGGACATGGCCCCACTCGATCCGAAGGCGGCGCGCGCGGTGCTGAGCGATCTGGTCAAGAGCGACGCCTTTCTGGAGACGCTGGCGGAGCCGGGCGGCGTCTTTCCGGTCATGGTCCTGGACGATGCGGCACGGACCGCGCTGGGCGCGAAGAACCACGTCGTGGTGCTGTCGAGCGACAGCTATGCCAAGCAGCTCGGCCAGACGGCGCGTAGCGCCGGCCATCCCGACCTGACGGTTGCCGACTATCGCAAGCTGCCCATGGTCGGAGCCGAGCCCGACCATATCCTGCGCGATCGCGGCAACCATGTTGTGATCTGGAAGGACGATGACGGGCTGCTGCGTGCCACGGTGAAGGTCACCGCCAATGGCGATGCGATGTATCTCCAGAGCTATCGCCGGGGCGCGTGGAAGGATTTGGCGCGCGAACTGGAGGCGGGCAACCGTGTCGGCGGCAAGGCCGATGCCGCCGCCGACTATGCTCGCGCGCTGGAGCGGCTTGCCGAGCGTCGCGCCGGATCGAAGACGGGCGATCCTGTCGCGCAGGCGTCGTCGGCGCTGGAGACGCTGGACGCCTCTGTCCGCCGCAAGACCGCCCGTGTGGCGATGCAAAAGCTCATGGCGGCGGCCAAGGCGGACCCCGTGGCGACGCAAGCCGCGCTCGACCGCTTCATCGCGTCGGATCGCTTCGCCGCCGTGGTCGAGCAGTTGGGGCAAGCGCCGGCCCTCGCGCTGGCAGACGATATCCGCCGCCTTATCGGCGCGCCGACCAATATCGCCCAGGTCACCAGTGACGGCCTGGCCGCGATCGGCGCGGACCTCCTGCTGGCGGGATCGGTCGCCGATGAGCCGGAGCATGTGTTGCGCGACGGCGAGCAAACCATCCTTGTCCGCAATGTCGGTGGGCGCATCATGATGGTCCGTCTGCAACCCGGCCCCAGCCTGTTGCAGATCATCGCCCTGCGCGTGTTGCAGGCCGAGGAACTGTCATCGCTGTTGGAAACCTTCATGCCATGGTGAAGGTGGGTGCGTCGCGCGACGAGGACTGCCAGTCCCTCGCAAGCGATCCCGGATTGCTCCGGTCCTACGGCCGCCAGTTTCACCGTGTCACGCGCGACGCACTTACTATTTAGGTGCGTCAGTGCATCCCGACAACCGAGGAAATCCACGCCAAGGTTCAAGGCCTCAATCTGGAGGCTAGTGTGTCTATCCAATATCTCTACCGCAAGGCGGCGTTTGGCCTCGCCCTGCTCATGGTGCCGGGGTTTGCCGCCGCCCAGTCCAAGCCGGTCGCCGCGCCTGGCGCATTCGTGCCGCAATCGGCGATGGCCTATGGCGGTAGCGGCAAGGCCGCCACGTCCGTCACCCGCGAAACCCCGCTGCCTGTCGGCACGATCGAGCCGGTGACGTTGGCGACCGGCAACGTCACGAGCGCAGCTGTCGCGCTCTACGGCGGCAGCTATGTCCTGAACCAGTTCTGCACCGGCTATGGATCGGTCACGTTGCGATACCGGGCGGCGGACGGCGCGACGATGCTCCCGCTCCTGTCGCGAGTCGCTGCCGATGCGAATGGCGGCACGCCAGTGCAATTCGCCTCCGGTCAGACCGTGGATATCGCCCTGAGCGGCACGACCGGCTGTTCCGTTACCCTCAATCGGATACCGTGATGACCCGCAACCTCATCGTGACGATCGCCGCCATGCTCGCCTGTTCCGCCGCCGCCGCCCAGGTGCAGGTCCAGACCCCCAGCCAGTTGCCGTCCATCGCCCTGCCCAGTCCGGAATGGGCGCAGCAACCCGCCGATGGTGACAAGGCCCCCGCGATCGGTGGGCGCATCTATCAGCGCTACCGTATCGCCGCGCCCATCGGCGTCCTCGCCTCGTTCGATCAGGTCGGCCGTCTGACCAATGCACCCGGCGAGGCCAGCGACGTTGCCGGCGATCCGCTTTATGGCGACACCCGTCTGACGGTCACGCTCGCGTCGTTCAATGCCCGCCAGCTTCGTCCCGCCGTCGTCCAGGCGGTCCCGATCAGCGCCGCCGGGCAGCTGATCCGCATCTGGACGAAGCCGATCGTCAACGTCGATCCTCGCTTGAACGGCTACAAAATCCGGCTCTTTTCGGAAGGCAGCCCGTCGTCGCCGGGGGGCAACTATCACGAGTTCAACGCCGCTGGGCTGATCCGTGAAGGCCAGAAGAACGCTGAGCAGCGCTGGGGGTCGTTCACCATCCCGGTCAGCGCGTTCACCTCCGTTGGCAACGGTGCGAACCTGTCCGCCCTGACTTGGGCGCTGGTCGAGGTGCAGGCGAACAGCACCGCCGGGATGACGATCGCTGTCGGCAACGTCGAGGTGGTGGCAAATGCCCTGACCAGGGCAAAGCTGATCCTGTCGTTCGACGATCAGTATCCCGCCACCATCAACTACGCATCGCGCGCCATGGCCCGCTATGGCTTCAGGGGCGTGCTATATGCATCGCCTGCGATCGATGCGGGTAAGACCGGCAAGCTGCCCGTCGCCCAGATCAAGGCGCTGCACGACAATCTCGGTTGGCAGATCGCAAGCCAAGCCTACTCGACCGAGAACGCCACCGGAGCCGGCGGCATTGATGTCATGACGGCCGACCAGCGCACGGCCGAAATGGCGAAGCTCCGGAACTGGCAGAATGCCATCGGCCTGACCGGCGGCGGCCATGGCAGCTATTTCAGTAACGTCGGCCCAACCGACATGATCGCCTACCCGATGTTTCGACAGGCGTTCCGATCGATGCGCGCCTATTATTTTGGCGAGTTCGCACAGGTCGAGACCTATCCCTGGGGTGACCCCATGCGCATCCGCGCGATGGGCGCAGGCGAGTTTCAATGGGGTAACAACAGCGCGATCTATGCGACCTATTGGAAGAACCACGTTGACCGCGCGATAGCCCAAAAGGGGGTGGGCTTCCTCGTCTTTCACGACGGCCTGTCGGGATCGATGTCGAATTGGCAGCCCGCCTTCGACCAGCTCCTGGCCTATCTCGACGCCAACCGATCCGCGATCGATGTCGTGACAGTTGAGGACATGGAAACGCCGTAAGGGGGGCGCACGGGAACTGTCACATCGTGGCGTGCACAAGGGCTGAAGAGGCATTGCAACGCCGATTTATGGCCTCAAACTGTCACAACCGTGACACTTCTGGTGGTCAGCCGAGAAAAGCCCCGTTTTCAGCCATTCCCATCCCAGAATAGCCCACAATGGCCCGCCCAATCCCACCGTCCCACGATGTGACAGTTCATGATCCCCTACACCGAAGAGCGCTATTTTTCACAAGGCCTCTATCTGCTTGCGGAACAGGATCTGCTCGGCGCGGCGGAGGGTGATGGTACCCATCTGGTCGGCTTTGTACGTTTAGGCCTGTCGGACGGGCGGACGACGCCGTTTCGAGGTGGCTGGCAGAGCGGCGTGCTGTGGGAGCGCCCCTTCGCATCGCGGCCGGCCAGCGCCGTGTCATTGGGCGCGGGCAATGGCGCACTGTCCCGCAACTACCGCGCCGGCAATCCGGTCGATTCGCCACGGCTGGATGGCAGCGAGACGATCTTCGAACTGACCTATAGCGACGAGATCATAAAGGGCATCTCGGTCCAGCCCGATATCCAATATGTCCTGAATCCGTCGGCGGACTCGACGATCGACGATGCGCTGGTGCTGGGCCTGCGGTTCCGGATCGCCTGGTCGAGCCACTGAGCTCGGTCCTACGCTCGCCGCCGCGCGCTGTGTCGCTTTCTCATAAGTCAGACATTGACTGCCGTTACATATGAAAGAATACTCTCACTCACAAAAGTCTTGAAGCTGATGATGGTCGCCGTGGCGGCGGTGGGAGGATTGTGAATTGGGGCCTTTTGCGCGCGGTGCCGCTTCTTGCCCTCTCGATCCCGCTTCCATGATGGGTGCGGCCCATCCGGCCGCGTCGTGCGTGCATGAGCTGAGATGGCGTGAAGAACGGGAGAGACGGGCATGGAGACGACACGACGCGCGATGATCGGCGGGGGCGTTGCGGCCGCTGCGCTGGCGCCGGCCGCGGTTTCCGCCGTGACGACTGCCCCGACGCCGATGGGGGCGGGCCGCGCGTTGAAGGTGCCGCCGCCGGCGCGCTTTACCCCTGACTGGGCCTCGTTGACCGCCGGTTACAGCGTGCCCGACTGGTTCCGTGACGCCAAGTTCGGGATCTGGGCGCATTGGACCGCGCAATGCGTGCCGGAAGCGGGCGACTGGTATGCGCGCGAAATGTATCTGCCGGGATCGCGCGCCTATGCCCATCATCTGAAACATTATGGTCATCCGGCGGATGTCGGGTTCATGGAAATCCAGAACCTCTGGAAGGCCGAGCGATGGGACCCGGCCCGGCAGCTCGATCTCTACCAGCGGGCGGGTGCTAGATATTTCATGGCACTGGCCAATCATCACGACAATCTCGATACCTATGCCTCGCGCTACCATCCCTGGAACACGACCCGCGTCGGCCCGCGCAAGGACATTATCGGCACCTGGGCGAAGCTGGCACGCGAACGGGGGCTGCGCTTTGCCGTGTCCAACCATTCGGCCCATGCCTGGCACTGGAACCAGCCCGCCTATGGCTATGACCCCGAGGGGCCGCGCGCCGGCCAGCGCTATGACGCCTACAAGCTGACGGCGGCGCAGGGGCGGGGCAAATGGTGGCAGGGGCTGGACCCGCAGCAGCTCTATACCGGCCGGCACATGGCGATGCCTGACGGTATCTGCACGGTCGACGAGGCGAATATGTGGCACGAGGCGACCGATCGCCTGTGGAGCGAGGGCGTTCCCGCCGGTAGCGACTTTGCCCGGAACTGGTTGCTGCGCTGTCAGGATCTGGTCGAGCAACATCGCCCGGACATGGTCTATTTCGACAATTTCGATCTACCCCTGGAGCAATATGGGCTGGCGTTCGCCGCCTGGTATTATAACCAGTCGATGGCATGGCATGATGGCCGGCTGGAGGCGGTGGTAACGGCCAAGATGACGCCGCCGCAGCGCCGCATGGGAATTGTCGACGATGTCGAGCGTGGCGGAAAGAATTATATCGAGCGCTTTCCGTGGCAGACCGATACGTGCCTGGGCAATTGGCATTACGACGCTGATCTCTATGCCCGTGACGGCTATAAATCGGCGGCGACGGTCATCCATACGCTGTGCGACGTCGTGTCCAAGAACGGCAACCTCATGCTCTCGGTGCCGATGCGCGGCGATGGCACGATCGATGACAAGGAAGAGCGGATCGTAGAGGAGATTGGCGGCTGGATGCGGCGCTTCGGCGAGGCCATCTACGCCACCCGGCCGTGGAAGCTGAACGGCGAAGGGCCGACGCGGGGCAATGCCGGGCTGTTCTCCGAAGGAGGTCCGAAATCGCCCTATACCGCGCGCGACGTGCGCTATGCGACACGGGACGGCAACCTCCATGCCTTGGTGCTCGGCTGGCCCGACGACAATATCGTCCGCATGACGCTGTTGCGGCGGAACAGCCCGACGATGCCCGGCGAGGTGCGTCGCGTGACCATGCCGGGGGGCCCGACGCCGCTGGCCTTCCGCCGGACGGACGATGCGCTGGAAGTGACACTGCCCGGCGGTGCCCGTCACCCGATCGGCGTGGCGCTGATCCTATCGGGCGAGGGGGTGACGGCCTGACAACGGCAGCGGGCCGTTCCCCTACGGCTAGGCGGAAAGCGCGCTAGCCGATCCGTGCGAAGGAGGCCGCGCCGACCAGCGAGGGCCGGGTGCTGGGCGGCCGCGTCGCGGGGCGGGGGGCGGCAAAGCCGCTGTCAAAGACGGAAAGCAATGCGCGGACGCGGGCCTCCACATCCGTATCGGCGATGCTGTAGAAGATCATCCGCGCCTCGCGCCGCGTGTCGACCAGCGCGGCGCGGCGCAGTTCGGCCAGTTGCTGGCTGAGCGCAGGCTGACCGATCGCGGTCGCCGCCTCGATCTCGCCGACCGAACGCTCGCCCCCGAGCAGTTCGGCGAGGATCATCAGCCGCTGCGGCTGCGCGAAGATACGCAACTGCTCGGCGATTGCATCGGCATCGGAACGGGGAAGGCGCTCGCTCATGCGTCGGGTCGCAGCCGGTGGAACCAGTCGGGCGAGTCGTCGGTCGGCAGCGAGGGGGGCAGGAGGATGTCGTCCCCCGGTCGCCAGCAGGCGGGCGTCAACACGCTTCCATCCGCCGTGCGCCGCAGCGCCTGCATGGTGCGCAGCATCTCTTCGACGCAACGGCCGACCTGCATCGGATACCAGTTGGTCGCCTGGATGATGCCATCGGGATCGATGAAATAGGTCGCGCGGACGGCCGACGAGTCGGTCGCATGCGCATCGATCATGCCATAGGCGCGGCCTACCGCCATGGACGGGTCTTCGACCACCGGGAACGGGATTTCGATTCCCGTTAGCGCCTGGATCGCCCGCACCCAGGCGACATGCGAATAGAGGCTGTCGACCGACAGGCCGAGCAATGCGCAATCCATCGCCTCGAACATCGGTGCGGCCTTGGACAGGGCGATGAACTCGCTCGTGCACACTGGGGTGAAGTCCGCCGGATGCGAAAAGAACATCAGCCAGCGTCCGCGATACTGGTCGAGGCTGACCTCGCCATGCGTGGTGCGCGCGGTGAAGGCGGGCGCGGGGTCGCCGATGCGAAGCGGCCTGAAGGGATAAGGGGCGTCCATGGACCTGCCATGCCAGCGGAAACGCCTTGACGCAACATACATACATACTTACGTAAAGTGAAAGACAATGGAGGTGTAAGTGTTCGACGTCACACGGGAGATCGCCTCGCGCCAGATCGGAAGCGCGGTTTCCACGCGGACCACGCCCCGCGTGCGATCCTTCTTCGATGAGGCCACCAACACGGTCAGCTATGTCGTGTCCGATCCACAGACGGGGCGGGCGGCGATCATCGACAGCGTGCTGGGGTTCGACCCCGCCGCCGGTCGCACGACCCCCGCACCGGCGGATCCGATCCTGGCCTATGTCCACGAACAGGAACTGACGATCGACTGGCTGCTGGAGACGCATGTCCATGCCGATCACCTGTCCGCGGCGCCCTATCTTCAGCAAAAGCTGGGCGGAAAACTGGGGATCGGCAGTGCGATCACCCAGGTGCAGAATGTCTTTGGCAAGCTGTTCAACGCGGGCACCGAGTTCGCGCGCGACGGGTCCGATTTCGATCATCTGTTCGCTGATGGCGATCGGTTCATGGTCGGCAATCTCGAAGGGGTGGCGCTTCATGTCCCGGGCCATACGCCGGCCGACATGGCCTTCATCATCGGTGATGCCGCCTTTATCGGCGACACCTTGTTCATGCCGGACTATGGGACGGCGCGGGCCGATTTCCCGGGCGGCGATGCGCGGCAGCTCTATCGCTCGATCCGCCGCCTGCTGAGCCTGCCGCCGCAGACTCGGTTGTTTCTATGCCATGACTATAAGGCGCCGGGGCGCGGCGTCTATGCCTGGGAGACGACCGTCGCCGCGCAGCGCTCCGGTAACGTCCATGTCCATGACGGGGTGAGCGAGGACGCGTTCGTCGCGATGCGTGAGGCACGCGACGCGACATTGGCTATGCCACGGCTGATCCTGCCATCGATCCAGGTGAATATGCGCGGCGGCAAGCTACCCCCGGCGGAGGACAATGGCACCCGCTATATGCGCATCCCTCTGGACGTGCTGTGATGCCGGGCTTTCCTCACGCGATGCCGATGCATGGGCTGGTCGGCGGGCTGCTGATCGGCCTGGCGGCGGCGCTGATGCTGCTGGGCAATGGCCGGGTCGCGGGGTGCAGCGGGATGTTCACTCGCGCCGCCGGGCTGGCGAGCACCGGCGCGCCGCGCGGGGTCGCCATCGCCTTCACGCTCGGACTGCCGATCGGCGCGGGAATCGCCGCATGGCTGGTCGGTGCGCCGTCGCATTTCCCGGACTCCTGGGCTCTGCTGGCGGTGGCGGGGCTGATCGTCGGGTTCGGTACACGGCTCGGTTCGGGCTGTACCAGTGGGCATGGCGTAGTCGGCATGGCGCGCCTGTCGCCGCGATCAATGGTCGCGACGCTGGCCTTCATGGCGGCGGGTATCGCGACGGTGGCGGTGCTTCGCTCGGTCGGATGGGTGGCGTGATGCGGCAGTTTCTCGTCGCGCTGGCCAGCGGGATCCTGTTCGGCATGGGGCTGGCCCTGTCGGGGATGGTCGATCCGGCGCGGGTGCAGGCTTTTCTGGACGTGACGGGCGCGTGGGACCCGACCTTGGCGTTCGTGATGGGCGGCGCGCTCGTGCCGATGGCGGTGGCCTGGGCGATCGTTCGGCGAAGGGCCCGGCCGATGATGGCGGATGCCTTCCATCTGCCACCGACGCGACCGATCGACGCACGGCTGGTGGGTGGTGCGGTCCTGTTCGGGATCGGCTGGGGACTGGCCGGGCTATGCCCCGGTCCGGCCGTCGCCGCGCTGGCGATCGCGCCCGGGCCGGCGCTGATCTTCATCATCTTCATGACGATCGGCTTCGGGCTGTTCCGCCTGCTGCCGCCTGCAAAATAGCAAAGGATGGGAGAGCGACATGGCGTTCAAACCCCTGGATGACGGCATCGCCGTCTCGCCGCAGATCACGCTGGACGACGTGGCCGAGGCCGCACGACAGGGCTATCGGTCGATCATCTCGAACCGACCCGATGAAGAGGAGGCCGGGCAACTCACCGCCGATGCCATTCGGGCCGAGGCCGAACGTCATGGCCTGACCTTCACCCATATCCCCATCGCTCCCGGCAAGGCGACGCCCATCGACAGCGCGGCGATGGCGCAGGCGCTGGAAACCCTGCCCAAGCCGATCCTCGCCTTTTGCCGCAGCGGCATGCGCTCGGCGACCTTGTGGGCGCTGTCCAAGGCGGGGCAAGGCTCGGCCGATAGGCTGATCGATAAGGCGGCCGCCGCGGGCTATGATCTGGCCGCGCTGGCCCCCAGATTGCGCGCTCCATCGCCGAGTGCCAGTTTCGACGTGGTGATCGTCGGTGGCGGCTCGGCGGGGATCGCGACGGCGGCGAGCATCCTGAAGCGCAACGCCCGGCTGACCATCGCCATCGTCGACCCGGCGCAGGACCATTATTACCAGCCCGGTTGGACATTGGTGGGGGCCGGGGTCTTCCGCGCCCAGGATACGCGGCGTGCCGAGGCGGATGTGATGCCCAAGGGCGTCACCTGGCTGCAGGTCGCCGCGACGGGTTTCGATCCGGACCGCCATGCGGTCGCGTTGGCGGACGGGCGCATGCTGACCTACCGCGTCCTGGTTGCCGCCCCCGGCCTGCGGCTGGCGTGGGAGGCCATTGCCGGGCTGGAGGACACGCTGGGGCGGAACGGCGTCACCTCCAATTACCTTTATGATCTGGCTCCCTATACGCACCGGCTGGTACAGGAGATGACGAGCGGCCGCGCTTTGTTCAGCCAGCCGCCGATGCCGATCAAATGCGCTGGCGCGCCGCAAAAGGCGATGTATCTGTCCTGCGATATCTGGCGCCGCGCCGG
Source organism: Sphingomonas paucimobilis NBRC 13935 (assembly GCF_000739895.2). GTDB lineage: Bacteria > Pseudomonadota > Alphaproteobacteria > Sphingomonadales > Sphingomonadaceae > Sphingomonas > Sphingomonas paucimobilis. The sequence continues at coordinate 298,856 of NZ_BBJS01000030.1, read as the reverse complement.
CCTGTTGCCCGGGATCGATGTCGAGTTCCACAATGCCGGCGCGGTGCTGTTCGGGGTGTCGACCTATGTGCCGGCGCTGATGGACTATATCGCGCGCTATGGCATCGACCTGCGGCTGGAATCCAATCTGGTCGCCGTGGATGGCGCGCGCCGTGTCGCGACCTTTGAGTGCAAGCGGGACGGCAGGACCGAGACGATCGAGCGGGCCTTCGACATGCTGCATGTCGTTCCACCCCATGTCTCGCATGACTGGGTGGCGAAGAGCCCGCTGGCCGCACCGAGCGGTTTCATCGACGTCGATGAGGCGACGCTGCGCCACAAACGCTATGACGATGTCTTCGCCCTGGGTGACGGGGCGGGGACCAGCAACGCCAAGACGGCGGCTGCCGCTCGGCAGCAGGCGCCGGTCGTTGCGGTCAACGTTCTCGCCGCGCTGGAGGGCAAGCCGCCGGCCGCCGATTATGACGGCTATGGCTCATGCCCGCTGACCGTCGAGCGGGGCAAGATCGTGCTGGCCGAGTTCGGCTATGGCGGCAAGCTGCTCCCGACCTTCCCCAAATGGCTGGTCGACGGGGCGCGTCCGACGCGGGCGGCCTGGTTCCTGAAGGAAAGGATGCTGCCTCCGCTTTACTGGCAGGGGATGCTGAAAGGGCGCGAACTGCTCGCCCGGCCGCATCGGATCGGTGCCGCGTCATGATGCTGGAGCCGATCCAATATCTGCTGGGCGGCTTTTCGGGCGGCCTGGTCGGCTTCACCCTGGGGCTGGTTGGGGGCGGTGGCTCGATCCTGGCGGTGCCGCTGATGGTCTATCTGGTCGGCGTGCCCAGCGCGCATGTCGCGATCGGCACCAGCGCCTTGGCGGTGGCCGTCAATGCCGCAACCGGGCTGATCGGTCATGCCCGGGCCGGGACGGTCAAATGGCGCTGCGGCGGCATGTATGCGGCGGCGGGAATCGCCGGGGCCTTTGCCGGATCGACGGCGGGAAAGGCCTTTGACGGCACGCATCTGCTGTTTCTGTTCGCGCTGGTCATGGTGGCGGTCGGCATCGTCATGCTGCGCGGTCGCAAGGCGGAAGGCGTGCCGGGTGCGCAATGCAATCGGGAGAATGCGCCCAAGGTGCTGGGCTTCGGCCTCGTCACCGGCATCTTCTCCGGCTTTTTCGGGATTGGCGGCGGCTTCCTGATCGTGCCCGGCCTGATCGGGGCGACGCGGATGCCAATGCTCAATGCGGTCGGCACCTCTCTGGTCGCGGTCGCCGCCTTCGGTCTGACGACGGCGTTTAACTATGCCTGGTCGGGGATGGTCGACTGGCCGCTGGCCGGTGTGTTCATCGCGGGCGGTATCGCCGGCGGGCTGGTGGGCCTGGCGGCGGCGCGCCGCTTGTCGGAGAGCCGGGGGGCGCTGACCACCGTGTTCGCGATCCTGATCTTCGTCGTCGCGGCCTATATGCTGTGGCGGAGCGGAAGCGCGCTCTGATCCCGGCAAGCACCGATCGACATTCATCCGAAGGCCCCGAAATTTTCCGGTTCACGGGGAACATGCCAAGCATGCACGGAGGGGTGCCGCCTATTCTTGGGCGGCGGCGGCCCCTCCGTGCATGGACCCCGGCGGCTGGCATGGCTGGCGATGCTTGCGAGCCTGTGTTCCATTTTACAGTCCCGTAGGATCGATAGGCGATCGGCTAGAGAATGCTCCTCAGTCCGATAATCGGCCAAGCCCTGTCGGCATTGATGAGATTGACTCGCATTAACGGAGAATGTAGCCGCCCCTTGGAGAGCGTGATCAAGAATATGCTCGGCAAGCGTGACGCATGCCAATCGGGGAAACATGGATAAGCATCGCACCATCGCTCTGCTGCTATCGGCAGCGCCTATCGCCGCGCTGAACCAGGATGGCGGGGGTGATGCGCTATGGGATACCGGGATCGTCGTGTTCGCAATTGGGCGGACGCAGGCGATGTCGGCTGTCCATCCGGTCGGGTGATCCCATGGCCGAGGCGCGGCAATGGTGAAGAACCGGCCCGCCCGCCTGCTGGCGCTGTTCGCCGGGCAGCGTCGCCGGCTGATCGCCGAGGCGACGCGGCTGACCGGCGATATGGCGTCGGCGGAGGATGTCGTGCAAGAGGCGTGGATACGCCTGTCGCAAAATGCCGTCGATATCCGGATCGCCGAGCCGGTCGGCTATTTGCGGCGGGTGGTGCGCAACCTGGCGCTCGACGAATATCGGCAGAGGCGGCGCCGCGAGCAGGTGATGACGCTCGATCCCGCCGACGATCCCGAGGCACTGGCCTCCAACGCCGCCGGAGCGGACCGCGCCGTCATCGCAAGACAGGAACTGGCACTGGTGACGGCCGAGCTTCGGCGGATGCCACCACGCATGCGCCGCGCGGTGGAATTGCATCGCCTGTCGGGAACGCCGCTTCGCGAGATCGCGGTGGAACTGGGCGTATCGATCTCCTCCGCCCATGCGCTGGTAAGGGAAGGGGTGGAGCGGTGCCGCCAATGCCTCCGCTCGGCCCGCCATTGAGCACCGTGCCGAAAAAGACGGCGTCCCGTTCGTCCCTCTGCATAAGACAGGCGGAGGGGGGCGGATGAGCGAGCGAGAAGGCTATCGGGGCGAAGCGCTGGATTGGATGATCCTGTTGCGCGAGCGTCCGGACGATCAGGATGTGCACGCGCGATTCCGGCAATGGCGGCGGACGGCCGGAGGGGACGCGGCCTGGCGTGAACTGGGCCATGTCGATGCGCTGATCCGACAGGCCGGAACGTCGGGCCTCGCGCCGCCGTCTCCTGCCATGCGCCGCTGGCCGATGCTGGTGCCGCTTGCCATGGCGGCCTGTATCGCGGCGTTGTTCCTGGGGCGCGAGGTGCTGCCCATCGTACAGGCCGACCTGACGACCGGTACCGGCGAGGTGCGTAGCCTGCGTCTCGCCGATGGCAGCCGCGTCACCCTGGCCCCGCAGAGCGCCGTGGCGATCGGCGACCGCCGGGTGCGACTGCTGCGGGGCGCCGCCTATTTCGACGTTCGGCATGACCGGGTACATCCCTTTCGCGTGCTGGCGGGGGATGTGCTGGCGACCGATCTCGGCACCGCCTTCGAGGTGCGACGCGAAGGCGCCGGGGCGCATATTGCCGTGCGCAAGGGGCGAGTTCGCGCGTCTTGCCGCGATGCCGGTCTCCGCCCGGCCGATCTGGGGCCCGGCGACATGGCCTTGGTAGAGTGTGCGGCCGGCCGTTATCGCCGATCGGCCGCGCCTCCATCGACGGTGGCGAGTTGGACGGACGGGCGGCTTGTCGTCACCGATCGCCCCTTGGCCGATGTCGTCGGAGCGCTTCGCCCCTGGTTTGTCGGGATGCTGGTCGCGCGCGGTGCGGGGATGCGGCGGCATGTGACGGGCGTCTATGATCTGCGCCATCCCGATCATGCGCTGGCCGCGCTTCGCCAGGCCCATGGCGCGACCGTGTGGCAGATCACCCCTTGGCTGGTCATCGTCACTGCCGACTGAGCGGCATTTTCTCGACCAGATAAAAAAGTTTCGAAAAAAGCGACACTGCCATCGTCTACCCTATGAATGCGAACGATACGCAATAGCAATCGTTCTGTTTGGGAAATCGGGGGACGATGTGATCGACGGATATCGTGAGTTTCGGGGAAGGCGCTTGGCGCTGGCAATGTTGCTGGGCGCAGCGGCGCTACCCGCTTTGGCCACGCCCTTGGCCGCACAGGCACGGCCGGCGCCAGTGCGCGTCAACATCCCGGCACAGCCATTGGGCGATGCGCTGGCCCAGTTTGCGCAACAGGCGGATATACAGCTAGGCGTCGATGCCGCGCTGGTCGCCGGATTGCACTCGCCGGGCGTGACGGGGCGAGTGGACCGGGCGCTGGCACTTGATCGGCTGCTGGCGGGCACCGGGCTCGACTGGCGGCTGGCGGACGGCGTTTTGACGCTGCAACGGCGGCCCGTTCCACCCGTGACGCCGGGAAAGCAACAGGCGCCGCTCGTCACCGATGCCTTGCGGGTGCAGGGCGGCGATGCCCCGCGCGATGTCGCCGAAGTGCGGGCGGAGCGCGGCCATGACACGGTCTTCGACGCCGATTTTTCCAGCGGGTATAAGGACCGCGCCGAGATCGAACGCTATAAGGGCGTCACCACCTCCGACCTGTTGACCGGCATGGTCAATGTGCTGAGCGGCGATGCGCGCAACAGCGGCGCGCTCGACCCCAGCATTCGCGGCATTCAGGGGCCGGGGCGCGTGCCCGTGGTGATCGACGGCACCGAACAGGCGCTGACGGTATGGCGTGGCTATAATGGCGCGAGCAACCGGGCCTATGTCGACCCCAATCTGATCTCCGGGCTGCAGGTGCTGCGCGGGCCCACCGATCAGGGCAATATCCGCAGCTCGACCGGCGGCACGGTCGTCATCAACACGCTGGACGCGGATGACGTCCTGCGTCCCGGCCGCAATTTCGGCCTCGATCTGCGGGTGGAGGGCGGCAACAACTCGACCGACCCGCGTTTGCCGACGTTGCTCACGGGCCGCGACTATCGCACCGTGCCGGGCTTCCCGCAAAGCTCGCCGAGCTTCGCATTGCGTGATCCGTCGCTGGTGATCGTCCCGCGGACCCGGGACGACAACCACTTCGTCTCGCTGGGCGACCGGGCGGTGCGGGTGGCCGGAGCGATCCGGATCGAGGGGCTCGATCTGTTCGGCGCCTATGCGTATCGCGAGCGGGGCAATTATTTCTCCGGCACCAGCGAGGCCGGCTATTACGAACAGTCGGACCTGCCCTCGAACAATCTCAACCGCATCCGCCGCATGGCGCTCGGCTTCGCGCCGGGCAACGAGGTGCCCAATACATCGAGCGATCTCGAATCCGTCCTATTGAAGGCGACCTGGCATATCGCCGACGACCAGTATCTGCTGGTCAGCCTGCGCGACAGCGTCACCCGCTATGGCGAGATCATGCCGTCGCGCATCCCGATCGATACGGGCAATGTGCAATGGCCGCTCAGCAAGGTCCATGCCCGCGCCTATAATGCGGAGTATAAATGGCAGCCGGAGAGCCGCTGGATCGACCTGAAGGCCAATCTCTGGGCCACCGATACCAGGAGCGATACCTATAATTCTGGTGGCATGCCCAATTTCGCGACGTTCAACGATCCGATCATCATCGACAATGCCCGCGCCAATGCGATCAACAATCGCTATGGTCTGAACGCCAGCAATACAGTGCGGTTCGGGTCGACCTTCGACCTGACGCTGAGCGGCAACTGGCAGCATGAGAAGCTGGCGTCGCACGACGTCTATGATGCTGCGCGCTTCCAGGGCTGGCGGCAATTTCCGCGCGCGGGACGACGCGAGGAGTTCCTCGTCCGGCTGGACGGAGAGTGGCGGCCCACCAGCTTCCTGAAATTGAACGCGGGGGTCAGCTATGCCGGTTACTGGGCGGTGGACGATTTCGCGCGGAGCCAGATCGCCAAGGGCAATGCGAACCTGCGATCAGTCGCCTATCGAGGCTATGAGTCCTTTTTCAATGTCTCGGGCACGGGTGAGGCGTACTTCGAGCGATATTGGCGCACGGCTCTGACCGGTTTACCGACCGAGGACGTCGATCAGTTCATCGGAATGATGCTGCCCGATTATCTCGCAAGCCCCTATGAACTCTCTTGGGAGGAAGCCGGGCCGGTCTGGCGGCCCGATGCGCAGGGGCGCTACTCCCGCGCCGGTAATCCCTGCCTGAACGGGTCGCTCAAAAGTGTCGCGGGCAATGACGGAACCTGCCGTCTGCAGAATATCGTCGAGGTCGTTCCGATCACCGCACCGCGCCGGTCGGATCATCGCTGGGCCCCCAGCCTGTCCGCCACCGTTTATGCCGACGAGCACACGCGCGCCTATGCCCGCTATATCGAGACGTGGCGCTTCCCGAGCATGTTCGAGAGCACGCTGGGCTTTTCGGCTTCGTTCAATCCACTGGCTCCGCTTCAGCCCGAACATGCCAGATTGTACGAGGTCGGTCTGGTGCGCGATCTGCGCAGCCTGTTGCACCTCAATCAGGAGGATCAGCGCGCCGACATCAAGCTGACCTTCTATCGCAACCGCATCTCCAATGTGGTGGAGCGGTCGACCAACCTTCAGTTCAGCAATATCCGCGAACAGACGATCGCGGGGATCGAGGCCGAGGCGCGGATCGATACGGGCGGTTTCTATACCCAAGTCGGCGCAGCCTTCATGACCACCAACCAAGTCTGCGACGAAAGTGCCGCCGCGCTGGCCGATCGCAAGAACGGCAGCGTTCCCGATTGCGTCAAATATGGCTTCCCGGACGGCTTCCTGCTGACCCAGGCGACACCGGAGCAGACGGTCAACTGGACGATGGGAGGGCGCTTCCTGGACAAGCGGCTCGAACTGGGTGGGCGGCTGACCTATTACAGCCGCTACAACAATCCCTTTTTCGAGCGGATCGCGAACCTGCCGCGCGAGCAGCAGATCGATGTCTATTCGCTCAACGTGCCCTTCAGTTGGGGCGCGATCGTCACCGCCGACGCCTATGTCCGCTACAATCTCAACAACCGTTTCTCGGCCGAGCTGGTGGGGACCAACCTCAACGATCGTTATTATGCGGACCCGCTGACCCGTTCGCTGATGCCCGCACCCGGGCGCACCGTTCGGCTGAGCCTGACGGGCCGCTTTTGATGATCCCGAAATTCGACCCCGCCGCCCTAGTCCTTCCTGAAAGCCGGACATGGCCAGCGGGGCCGGATCGATGCGCCCGAAGCCATCGGGCGCACACAACCGCAGGAGTAATAGCATGACCTCCATCCAGATGAAGACCATCCTTCTCGCTGGCCTCGCCGCCGTTCTGACCAGCGGGGCGGCCCAGGCCCAGTTCGCGGGCGGATCGAGCGATACCGGCAAGGTGACCGTGGGTGCCAGCGATGTGAATGGCGGCCCCCATGTCGCGGGCCGGGCTGGGATCGGCGTGCCGGGGACCAATGGACGGCGCGTCGATTTCCAGGGGCTGAGCCTCTACGCCGCGCCCGACCTGAACGGGGTGCGCCATCTGAACATGGCGACCAGCGACGTCGCCGATCACAGCAGCTATGGCGATTTCCGCTTTGCGCGGGTCGGCACGGCGGATCTGTGGTTCGGCGAATGGTCGCAGACGGGCAATGCCTCGGCGGGCGACCATACGGTTTACTATGTCGGCAACACCAGCGGCACGACCGTCCCGACCAGCGGTACCGCCACCTATGCGGTCAAGGGGATCAGCGACTATGCCAATAAGGGCGCTTTGACCGGCACCCTGACCGCCAATTTCGGTTCGGGCACGTCGGGCACATTGACCGGCAGCCTTGCCAACGCCTCGACCGGTGCGGGGGTCAGTATCGGCACGGCGACGATCCAAAGCAATGCGACCTTCACCGGTACAGGGGCGACGGCGACCCAATCGGGATCGACGGTCGCGTCCAACGGTCTGGTGAATGGTCGTTTCTTTGGCGCGGATGCGGCAGCCTTGGCCGGTACCATTCGCTTTGCGAGTGCGCGGCAGCACGACACCGCCTTTGGCGGCACGAAGAACTGACGCGAACGGTCGGGGCTCCCGTCTCTCCCTTGCGGGAGCCCCGGCTTCGCGACGATCCCCCATGCGATACTTCGCCCTTTCTTCGATCCTGGCCCTGATCGCCTGTCCCCTTGCCATGCCCGCCTTCGCCCAGAGCGCGCGCAGCGAGGACAACCGCCTGCGTCTCGACCCCGGTATCGATCGCCGTACGACGCCGCAGGAACGCGAGGCGATCGAAGCCGCCACGCCATCGGATAGCATCACCATCGACGGCGAGGTCTATCGGGTCGATGATACGCTCGACGATCTGGGGCGTGCGATCTACCTGTCGGTTTCGCGCAAGGCCTGGGTCGATGTCCGCCGTTTTCTGCCGCGCTATGTGGCGCTGTCCGGGCATGATCCCATGCTGGTCGCCTGGGCACGCGGCGGTCTGGCGCGCAGCGAGGGGCGGCTGGGCGAGGCCGAGCGGCATTATCGCGCGCTGCTGGCGATCCAGCCCGACTTTCTTCCCGGCCGGCTCGAACTCGGCCGCCTGTTGTTCGAGAACCGCAAAGACCGCGAGGCGCGCCGCCTGTTCCGCGCGATCCGCGACGAATTGGCGAGACAGGATGATCGCGCCGCCGGGGTGCGCCGGAATGTCGACGCCTTCCTCACCGCGCTCGACCGTCGCGATCAGTGGCAGGGCATGATCGCTATCGGGCCGGGCTATAGCAGCAACCTGAACCAGAGCTCGGCCAGCCAGACCTGTCTGTTGACCGGTGAGGACGGCACCTGCCTGATCGACCGCACCCTGCCGTCTGCGATCGCGTCGGTCGGCATCAATATCGAGGGCAATCTCAGCCGCCGGATTGCGCTGAAGGGGCAGGGGGGATTGCTCGCCCGCGCCTTCGTTTACGGCGACCTGTGGCCCGGCCATGGCGACTTTGACCAGGCGACGCTGAGCGCACAGATCGGCTATGACCATCAGACCGCCAGACGCAGTCTGACCCTGTCGCCGACCATCGATCTGGCGAGCCTGGGCGACAAGCTGCTCTATGCCGCGCCGGGCCTGCGGGCGGAGGCGATGGTCACCCCGTCGCCCGATACGGCCCTGCGGATTGAGGTCACGCGCCGGATTTTCGACTATCATCGCGGTTTCGACGATCTCGACGGCGCATTGACCGAGGCGAACCTGACCGGCTGGCTCTCGCTGCCGCGCGGTTGGAGCCTGTTCGCGGGCCTGGATGCAGGGGACAAGCAGGCGGATGCCCGCCCCAATGCCTATCGCCATATCGGTGCGCGGCTGGGGATGGTGCACGGTTTTGCCGACTGGGCGGAACTGACCCTCATCGCCTCCGCCCGGCAGCGCGATTACCGCGCCTATAGCGAACTGCTGGAGGCGGTCCGCCACGATCGCGAGACCAACCTGACCGCCGTCCTGCGCCTGCCCAAACTGCGCTTCGCGGGGCTGACGCCGAACATCCTTTTTCAGCACAACCGGGTGACGAGCAATGTCGACTGGCTCTATTCCTTTCATCGCACCGCGGCGAGCTTCCGGCTCGAACATGCGCTCTGATGCCCGCCCGTCCGTTTATCGCCAGCCCGTGCAGGCGCGGGCGTGCGGAACGATGGCGCTGGCGGCGGGTGGATTGTTCCTCGCGCTGCTGTCCAGCCTTCGCCTGATGACACCGCCTACGCCCGCAATCGATGCGGGCCCCATGGCGGTTTTCGTGACGGAGTCGCTTCCGGTCGATCAGCCGGCCGAGCCCCACGCGCCACATCCGACGGAGCCGCCGCCGCCCATGCCCCGGAAGCCTGCCATGGCGACGACTTCGCCCTCGCATGCCGCTCCCATCCCAACCTCGCCGGCAGTGGAGGTCGCATCCCCCGGGTCACCCGCCCAACCGGCATCGGCTATCGTCCTGCCCTCGGCACCGGCGTTGACCGCGAAACCTGCGGAAGGTGCCCACACCGCCGCCCCGGCCGCACCGGCCACGCCGATGGCATCCAGCGCTACGGCGGCAGCGGATTGGCGGGCGCGGTTGCTCGGCCACCTCCAGCGCTATCGCCGTTATCCGCGCCAGGCCGAGGCGGCGCGGCAACAGGGCGTGGCGCGCGTCGCCATCACCCTGCACCGCTCGGGCGAGGTGATCGCAGTCGAGCTGGTCCATGGCAGCGGCTATCCGCTGCTCGATATGGAGGCGCGGACGACCGTGCGCCGCGCCTCTCCCTTGCCCGCTGTCGATGCCGCCATTGCTGGCGATCCGGTCACCGTCGAGGTGCCGATCGACTTCGCCCTGCGCCGCTGATCTTTCCCATCATCTGAGGATATCCGTCATGATCCATGCCGCCCTGGCCATACCGGCCCGCCCCATATCCCGGTCGCAGCGATTGATGGAGGCGACCCGCAGCGCGCATGACGGGCTCGACACCCGAATCATCAGCGCCGAGCCGTTTCGCGATCGCGATCGGTACGTCCGGCTGTTGCGGATGCAGTATCATTTCTACCAGACCATCGACGGGCTCTACACCACGGCGCTGCCGCTGCCGGCCAGCCTGGACTTGCCTTCCCGACGTCGGCTGGAGCGGGTGCGGCAGGATCTGGTCGATCTCGGCCAGTCGCCGCCGCGCGAACATCCCTCCAAACCCTCGAATATGGCGCGGGTCGATTCCGCCACCGCGATCGGCTGGCTATGGGTGGCGGAAGGGTCGACACTGGGCGCGGCATCGCTGCTGAAACGTGCGGCGGCCCTGGGCCTCGATGGTGAGTTCGGTGCGCGTCACCTCGCAGGCCATCCCGGGGGGCGTGGCAAATATTGGAAGAGCTTTGCCGGAGCGGTCGATGCGCTCGATCTGGATCAGGTGGACGATGCGCGGATGCTGAACGGCGCCCGCGATGCCTTTGCCCATGTCCGGATGCTGGCCGATGACAGCTTTGCGTGAGCCCGTCCGGCACAGCCCGGTCAGGCGAGCGGCGCGCCTCGGTTGGCTGGCGCTGGGGTTCGCCTGTGTCGGGCTGGGCATCATCGGGGCGATCGTGCCGCTGATGCCGACCACCATCTTCCTGATCCTGGCGGCGGGATGTTTCGCGCGTTCTTCGCCGCGTCTGGAGGCGCGGTTGCTGCACCATCCCCGCTTCGGCCCGACACTGCGCGCCTGGCGGCGGGACGGGGCGATGAGCCGCCGGGCCAAGCGGATGGCCTGCGGCGGCATGGCGACCGGCTATGCGATCTTCCTGCTGACCGCGCATCCGGCGGTCATCGGCATTGTCCTCGTGGGACTCGTGATGGCCGGTTGCGCATTATATATTGCGACACGGCCGACGGCTCAGAACTGACTGCATCTATCACGGCTCCAGGCCCAGGGCCGCACGGTCGGCGGTGGCGGCGGCGAGTTCGGCGCGGGCCGCCGCGATCCGGGCTTGCGCGTCGATCAGGCGGACACGGGCATCGTTCGCGGTCTCCTCGCGCTGATTGACCAGGAAGAAGTCGCTCGATCCCAGTTCGAACCGGCGCCGCTCGGCCGCCGCGAGCCGCTCGGCAAGCTGGCGTTCCTGCTCGGCGATCGTCGCCAGTTTCTCGGCCGCGCCGACGCCGATGGAGATGCCTTCCACCTCCACGGTGATCTGGTCGCGCAGGAAGCGGCTGCGCGCCGCCAGCGCGTCCATTTCCGCCCGCGCCTCGACGATGCGCCCCTTCGCCGCGCGGTTCTGCAGCGGCATGGAGAAGCGGAAACCGACCGCGGCTTCGAGTGGTGTGCGTGTCGGTCCGCCCAGGCCCACCGGCCCGATATCCTTGCCCATCTCTCCCCGCAGGTCGAGGCGGGGGCGAAGTTCATTCTGCGCCAGTGCCAGACGTGCTGACCCCTGATCGATCCGCGCGAGCAGCACCTGCAGATCGGGGCGTTGCTGTTCGAAATTGTCGCGCGCGACGGCCGCCACGCCGGCCAAGGCTTCGGCATCGCTGGGCAGACGCTCCGACCCGACCAGTACCGGCTCTCCCGCCGCATCGCGGAAATAGAGCGACAGGGCATTGGCCGCCGCGTCGAAATCGCCCTCGGCGCGCACCACCAGGGCACGGCGGCGGACCAGATTCTGGTCGTTCTCGGCCAGCAATATCTCCGGCCGCGCGCCAAGCTGCACCTGACGCGCGAAGCCCCCGCGCCGGCTTTCCGACAGCGCCAGCAGGTCGCGATAGGCGCGCAGCCGCAGGCCGGCCGCGACCCAGTTCTGATAGGCGTCGATCGCCCGCCGCTGCACCCCGATCGCCACCGCCTGACGCTCGAACTGCGCGATGTCGATATCGCCCGCTGCCAGGGTGCGACGCGTCCGGCGCTCGTCCACCAACCGGTCGCGCAGCAGGGCATAGAGCGCCCCGACCTTCACCTCGCCCAGGCGGTTGGTGTAGTTCTGGTTCTCATAGACCGGAAAGTCGCCCCGGGTGACGCGGTAGCCGCCATAGACATAGCCGCCATTGTCGCTCAGCGGGCGGGTTGCGCTCGCCGATGCGACGGTCCCGTCATAATAGCCCAGCGCGCGCGAGCGGCCTTCGGCCTCGAACACGGTGTCGAACGCGCCATTGGCGGTGATCGCGCGTCCCTCGGCGGCGCGGATCTTGGCCAGTGCCTCGACGATCTGCGGGGCCGCACGCGCGGAGGCGCGCAGCACTTCGTCCAGGGTCAGTGGCGCCGAACCGGGCGTCGCGGCCGGCGCCGGGTTGGCCCGGATACGCTGGGCCGTGGCCGGCGCGGCCAGGACGGGGGCGATGATCAATGCGGAAAGAAGGAGCGACCGGATCATTTCGGCTTGCCCGCCTTGGCCGCGATCTTCTTGTCGTCGTCCTTGCCGGCATTCTTGTCGGTGGCGGTCTGACCGAATTCCAGCGGGAAGTCGTTGAGCTGACGCCAGAGTTCATAGCCGACGGTGACGGTCTCACCCTGGACCCAGCCCTGGACCTTGCCACCCAGCCGGACGAACTGACGCTCGGGCCAGGCGGGTTTGCCGGGCATGGGTTCGACCAGGATGCGGAAGAGGCCCTGCGCATTGGCGTTCGGATCGATGGTGCGAACGCGACCGTCGAAGAAGCCATAGGCGACAGAGGGCCAGCCGCTGAACTGGATGGCGGGCCAGCCCTCGAACTCCAGCCGCACCGGGCGGCCGGGCCGCAGCAGCGGCACGTCGCGGCCGTCGATCATCAGTTCCACCGCGCGTTCGACCTGCTCCGGCGCGACCACCGCGAGTGCGGTGCCAGCCGAGACATAGGCGCCGCCAGCGGCCGCGTTGAGATTCTGGATGCGGCCGTCGCGCGGGGCGCGGACCAACTGCGCCGACTGGCGGTTGAGCTGGACATCGATGCGGTTGAGCTTGGCGCGCGATTCCGCCAGCTTGGCACCCGAATCCGCGACCTTGATCTGCGCCTGTTCGTAATCGCGCCGTGAGGCGAGCCCTTCGGAGAACAATTGCCGCGTGCGGTTGACGTCGATCTGGGCGACCGCCTGCGACTGGCGGACGGAGGCGATTTCAGCCTCCACCTGTGCGCGCTCGGCGGCGAGGCGGGAGAGGAGGTTGGGATCGAGGTCGACGATGCGGGCGATCGGGTCGCCGCGCTTCACTTGCTGGCCATCATGGACATACCAGCGCTCGACGCGGCCGGGCACCAGCGCGGTCACGTCCTGCGCACGGTCCTGCGGATCGAGCGAGACCACCTGCCCACGCCCTTGCGCGGTTTGCAGCCACGGCACGAAGAACAGGATGAATATGGCCACCGCGACACCGACCGTCAGGATCCAGGCGATGGCGACGGTCACCCGGGGCGGGCGCAGCGAGCCGAGGGTGCGGAAATGAGCGAGATGTTCAGGCAGATGCGACATCGGCGCCCTCCTGGCTATAGGCGGTCCGGAGGTCGGCCAGTTGCGCGAAACGGCGCTGTTCGGTCAGGCCCAGATGGAGATAGCCGTCCAGTTCCAAATCCTCGGGGCGGCCGGTGCACAGGAGCACGGTCGTGCCATGCGCCTTGAGCAGGCGTAGCGCCGCCAGCAGCCGTTCGGGTGGCAACAGGTCGTATAACTGGCCCAGCAGCAACAGCTTGGGGCGGACCAGCAGCGCATTGGCGAGCTTCAGCGCCATGGTCTCGCCGACGCTGAGCGGATAGCCGGTCGAGCCGAGCGGCGTGTCCAGCCCCTGCGGCAGGCTGGCCAGGCGGCGTTCCAGCCCGACCATGGCCAGCGCCTCCATCGCACCCTGGGCCAGATCGCCCGAGGCGAGACGGAGATATTCGCGGATCGTCACCTCGACGATCGTCGAACGATCGAGCACCGTCACGTCCGAACGCAGATGATACATGTCGAACGAGCCCAGATCGGCACCGCCGATCCGCACCAGGCCGCGTTCGGGCAGGGCATGCCGCTTCAGCAGCATGGCCAGCCGGCGCTCGGCACCCGGTTCGGCAACGGTGACGAGCTGTTCTCCGGCCTCGAGGGTGAGGTTGTAATGGGCGTCGTTCAGCACGACGTCGGTCAGCTTCACCGATCCATCGTGCGGGCCATTGGCGCCGCGTACCTTGGGCTCCTGCGGAATGGCGAACAGCAGCGACAGCTCCTCGGAACTGGCGACCAGATCATAGAAGGTGTCGAGATACATACCGAGCTGGGAGATGCCGTAGAAGACGCCCGACAGGATCAGCTCCGCCGCGACGAGCTGGCCCAGCGACAACTGCCCCCGCAGGATCAGCATGCCGCCCAGCAGCAGCAGGCCGGCGCTGGCAAAGGCATAGATCAGCAGGAACGCGACCGTCTGTGCGAACTGATAGCGGAAATAGCGGCGATGCGTGTCGACATAGGTCGCGGTCATCGCCTCCGAGCGGGTCATCGCGAAATCGAGATGACGCAGCGATTTGTAGAAGCCGTTCGATCCGCCGACGCTTTCCAGCCAGCGGGCGGCATTATGCTTGGCATGGCTCAGCGCCACCGCCCCGCTGATCGCGCCCCGCCGCCACAACAGCCATACGAGCAACAGCGCCGCCACCAGCACGACGTTGAAGGCGAGGAAGACGGGGTGGTAGAAGCTGGTGATCGTCAGCCCGATCACCGCCTGCAACACGATCGTAAAGCCGCCGATGACCAGGCTGGGCACCGATTTCTGGACGACGACTAGGTCGAAATAGCGGTTGAACAGGTCGCCGCGATTGCCGTCGGCGAAGAAGGGGTCCTGCGCATGCACCGCGCGTAGCGTGACCTCGGCCACGACGCGCGAGAACAGCCGCCGCTCGAACGCGGCCATGATCCACACTCGCAGCGCGCTCAGCCCCGCAACCAGCAGGAGCAGCATCAACAGCACGCCCGACAGCGCCCAGAGCGGTGCCGGCATCGCGGTATTGGCCACGCTGTTGATCAGCAACTGCACCGAAATGGGTGTGGCCAGGGCCAATAGGCTGATCGCGATGGTATAGACAATGCCGAGGCGCACATAGGCCGAATCCGGGCCTATGATCTGCGCCAGCCAACCCACCGCGTCCCGAAATCCCAGTCGTGCCGCTGCCAAAATAGTCCCCCTTCGTGTACCTCGAGCGAGCCGATAGTGGCGAAACTTTGCCGAATCTTTGCTGGGCTCTTAAAAAAGGTACGCCTCGGTTTAATCCATGTGATGTCAGGGTAACGACATATCATGGGTCTGGCCAATCGGAATCTTGGTGCCGGGGCTATAGCGAGCGGCTATAGCAAGCCATGCCCACGCTGCGTCAGCTCGAATATCTGGTCACTATCGCGGATACCGGCTCCTTCGCGCTGGCCGCGCGCGTCGCCAATGTCTCGCAGCCGACGCTGAGCCAGCAGGTGCGGGCGCTGGAGGAGCGGCTGGGCGCCCGGCTGCTCGAACGCAGTGCGGCGGGGGCGGTGCTGACGCCTGTCGGTCGCAGCATCGTGGCGACCGCACGCCGCATGTTGAGCGATGCGAGCGATATCGTCGCGCTGGCGGCGGGATCCTCCAACAGTCTTACCGGCACGTTGAAGCTGGGCACCACGCCGACGCTGGGGCCCTATCTCCTGTTGCCGATCATCGCCGAGTTGCATCGCATGGCACCCCATCTGCGCCTGCATGTGCGTGAGGGGATTCCCGACGAGCAGATATTGGAGCTGTCGCGCGGCAATATCGACGTCGTGCTCGGGCCGCTGCCGATGACGGGCGACGATTTGACCATCGAACCACTGTTTCGCGAGCCGCTGCATCTGGTCGCGGCGCTCGACCATCCGATCGATGCGGGCGCGGAGGTGTCGCGCGAGGTCCTGACCGGTAGCCCGCTCCTGACCCTCGACCCACGTCATCACCTCGCCCGACAGGCCGCGGACGTCGCCGAGCAATATGGGATGACGATCGCGCCGGACTATTACGGCACCAGCCTGGAAAGCCTGCACCAGATGGTGGCGAGCGGGCTGGGGTTGGCGCTTCTGCCCAGCCTCTATCTGCGATCCATGGGCGGTGCCGCGGGGTTGAAGATCCTACCCGTCCAGGGCTGGCAGGTTCATCGATCGATCGCCATTGCGTGGCGGCGGCAATCCCCGATGAGCGCGGCCTTCAAACTGATCGCCGACCATGTGCAGAGCTGCGCCAGCCGGTTGCTGGCGGCGTAATCGGGGATCGTCGGCTTCGAGCCTCGCCCAGGGCGTTCCGCCCGATCGGAAAACGCGCTTGTCATCATCGCGCTCTGGTCTCAATTGATGACAGGCGCAAAGGCGGATGGCCGTCGCGCCCAGATATGATCGGGGGAGGATAGGGGACTGAGCGGGCTGGTCTTGTTCCTGATCGCGGTGGCCTATGCCGGGCTGTTAACCGGCGTGGCTTTTCTCAGCGAGCGGGCGCGGCTGCGCGGCGCGCGGCGGCGGATCGTCTATACGCTCGGACTGGCCGTCTATTGCACGAGCTGGACCTTCCACGGCGCGGTCGGCAGCGCGGTGGCGACCGGCTGGGCCTATCTGCCTATCTATCTCGGCCCCATCCTCGTCTTTCTGCTGATGCCGGGCTTTCTCGCGCGGCTGGTCAAGGCGGCGCAGGAGGAAGGGGCGACGTCGATCGCGGATTTCATCGGCGCCCGCTTCGGCAAGAGCCGGGGCGTCGCGGCGCTGGTGACCATTCTCGCCTTGTTCGGCACGGTGCCGTATCTCGCGCTGCAATTGCGATCGGTGGGCACCACCTATGCGGATCTGACGGGCAGCGCCAATAGCGGCGGGCCGATCGTCGTCACCGCGATCGTGCTGGCGGGGTTCGCCATGCTGTTCGGCAACCGGCGGCACGAGCGGGCGGGGGGCAATGACGGCGTGCTGGTCGCCGTGTCGATCGAGTCCGTCGTCAAATTCGCGGCCTTCGTGGCGATCGGCCTGTTCTCGCTCGTGCTGATCGCGCAGGCCGTCCCCGCCGACCGCACGGCCGCCGTCACGGCGCTGGCGGGGCGGTTCGCACCAAGTGCGCTCGATGCCAATTTTGTCGTCATCACGTTATTGGCGGCGGCGGCGATCATCTGCCTGCCGCGCCAGTTCTTCGTCGGGGTGGTCGCGGCGACCTCGCCCAGCGATCCGATGGCCGCGCGCTGGCCGCTGATCGCCTATCTCTCCGTCATTGCGCTGCTGGTGGTGCCGATCGCGTTGGCGGGTTTCCTGGGCACGATGGCGATTGCCGACCCCGATCTGCTGGTCATCGACATGCCGCTGGCCCGCGGCGAATCCTGGCTGGCGCTGCTCGTCTTTCTGGGGGGCTTCTCGGCCGCTACGGGCATGGTCCTCGTCGAGACGATCACGCTGGCGACGATGGTGTCGAACGATCTGGTCGGCCCGATCCTGCTGCGCTCGCCTCGCCTCGCCAAGGCATCCGATATCGGCGGCGCGCTGCTCTGGGTTCGCCGCGTGGTGATGCTGCTGTTGATGGCGGTGGCGTTGGCCTATGCCTTGGCCATTCCGCCCGAGCAGCGGCTGGCGGCGATCGGCCTCGTCGCCTTTGCCGCCATGGCGCAGTTCGCGCCCGCGCTGATCCTGGCGGTCCGGGCGCGCGGGCATGATCCGGTATCGGCTAAGGCGGGGCTGACGGCCGGATTGGCGATGTGGGCGATCATGCTGTTCGTGCCGACGATCATCGGTCGCCCAATCCTGCCGCATATCGGCATTGCGGGCCTTGATTTCGTGTCGGAGGGAGCGGTGGCCAGCCTGCTGGTCAACCTGCTCGTCCATGGCGCGGTACTCGCGCGGCGCATCCCGGCGCCGCGATTGGTCTTCCACCGGGGCGACCGGATCGCGACGATCCGCAACCGGAGTGATCTGATCCGGCTGGCCGGACGCTTCGTTGGTATGGACCGCGCCGTCGCGGTGCTGGGAGAAGGCGAGCGCGTCGACCAGCAGACCGCGCGTCGTGCAGAGCGGCTGATCGCGGAGGTGGTGGGCGCACCCTCGGCCCGCGTGCTGGTCGCCTCCGCACTTTCAGGCGCGGCCATGTCGGTCGACGACGTCACCCGGATGCTGGACGAAAGCGGGCAGAGCCTGCAATTCTCCAAGGGGCTGCTGGCGGCGACGCTCGAGAATATCGATTCCGGGGTCAGCGTGGTCGATGCCGATCTGAACCTGATCGCCTGGAACGGGCGCTATCTGGAGCTGTTCGATTTTCCGCCGGGGCTGATCCGGGTCGGCGCACCGATCGCCGACGCGATCGCCTTCAACGCACTGGCCGGCGAGTGCGGGCCGGGCGAGGTGCGCGACCATGTCGAGCGGCGGCTGGCGCATATGCGGCGCGGCACCCCGCACAGCTTCGTCCGCATCCGTCCCGATGGGCGGGTGCTCAAGACGGTCGGCGGACCGATGCCGGGCGGCGGCTATGTCATGAGCTTTACCGACACGACCGCCGAGGCGGCGGCGCTGGCGGCGGCGGAGGCGGCGCGCGATGCGCTCGAGACCCGCGTCCGCGAACGCACCGCCGCGCTGTCGGAGGCCAATGCGGCGCTGGCCGCCGCGACCCGTGACAAGACGCGCTTCCTCGCGGCCGCCAGCCATGACCTGCTCCAGCCGCTCCATGCGGCGCGTCTCTTCGCGGCGGCGCTCGCCCGCGAGCGGGAGGAGCCGCTGGTCGAGCGGATCGATCGTTCGATCGTCGCCGCCGAGCAATTGCTGCGCGCGCTGCTCGACATCTCCAAGCTGGATGCGGGTGGGATCGTCCCGAACCCGACGCGCTTTCCGCTGCGTGCGCTGCTCGACGATCTGGTTGCGGGGTTCGGCGGGCAGGCGGCGGCGAAGGGGCTGCGGTTGCATGTCGGGGGACCCGATGCGGTGGTCGAGACCGATCGTGTTCTGTTGCGTCAGATCGTTCAGAACCTGATCGGCAATGCCGTCCGCTATACGATGTCGGGGGGCGTGATCGTCGGCGTGCGGCGGCGCGGGCACTTCGTATGGATCGAGGTGATCGATACCGGCCCCGGCATCCCCGAGGACCGGCGCGGGGTGATCTTTCGGGAGTTCGAGCGGCTGGATACCGGCGAGGATGCCGGCGTCGGCCTGGGGCTGGCGATCGTCGAGCGGACCGTGCGGCTGCTGGGCCTCACCCTGAAGTTGGACAGCGTGGTGGGGCGGGGGAGCCGTTTTGCCCTGTCGCTACCCATCGCCGAGACGACGGTGGATGGAGCGGCGGTGAAGCGGCCCGATGCTCAGGATCGGATGACACTATCGCCGACGCCGCGCCTGACGCTGCTCGTCGTCGATGACGATCCGGCCGTGCGCGGGGGCATGGAGGCGTTGTTGGGGCGTTCGGGCCATGCGGTTCGGGCCGTCGCTGACGGGGCAGCGGCTAGGGTGGCGGCGAAGGGGATCGACGCCGCGCTGGTCGATTATGATCTCGGCGAGGAGGACGGCCTGACTCTCATCGCCGAATTGCGCCGACATGCGCCGCTGCTCCCCGCCATCATCATCACCGCGGATGGCAGTCCCGCCCTGGCCGAGCGGGCGGCGGCGTCCGGGATCGCACTGTTATTGAAGCCGGTCGATCCGGTTCTGTTGGAGGAGTGGCTCTCCGGCGTCGTGCAGGATCGACACGCAGAAAATCCTTCCCTGTAAGGGGAAGGGGACCATGCGAAGCATGGTGGAGGGGTGTCAGCGCTCGTGAGGAAGTCGGTCCTGGCCAGGGGCGACACCCCTCCGTCAGGTCTTCGGCCTGCCACCCCCCCCTTACAGGGGAGGAAGTTTTGGAAACTAAACCCCGTGGCCTGCCGTCTCCAGCCCCAGCGCTCGCGCGGCCAGCGCGGCCTGGGTACGGTTGCCGACGTTCAGCTTGCGCAGCACCGAGGTCATATGCGTCTTCACCGTCGCCTCGCTGATGCTGAGATCAAAGGCGATCTGCTTGTTGAGCCGCCCCGCCAGAACCCCGATCAGCACGCGGAGCTGGGTCGGAGTCAGCGAGGCGACGCGCTCGGCGATGTCGTGATCGGCGGCGCTGGTGTCGATCGCCATGCGCTCACCGGCGAGCGCCGCGCCGATCGCGGTCTCGATCGTCTGGAGGCTCTCGTCCTTGCCCAGAAAGCCGACCGCGCCGAACCGCGCGACCTGCGGCCGGGCGGCGGCGAGGTCGGCGCTGGAGATCACCAGGATCGGCACCGCCGGGACCTCCGCGTGGAGCAGCGCGACCGCCGAATAGCCGACCGCGCCCGGCATGTTGAGGTCGAGCAGGATCAGCGCCAGATCTTCCCCCGCCTCGCGCACCACCGCCCCGGCGCGGTCGAGGGTCCCGGCCTCGACCACATCGGCGTCGGGCGCGATCCGGCTAACCGCGATCCCCAGCGCCTGGCGAAACAGGGGATGGTCGTCGGCGATCAGGATCTTTCGCGTCAGTGGACCCGCTCCGCGACCAGCGTGTCGACCACCGAAGGATCGGCTAGCGTCGAGGTGTCGCCCAAATTGCCGGTGTCGTTCTCGGCGATCTTGCGCAGGATACGCCGCATGATCTTGCCCGAACGCGTCTTGGGCAGTCCGGGCGCGAATTGCAGCGCGTCGGGGCTCGCGATCGGGCCGATTTCGCGGCGCACCCATTGGCGCAGTTCGTCACGAAGCGCGTCGCCAGGCTCCTCACCGGTGTTCAGCGTGACGAAGGCGTAGATGCCTTGGCCCTTCACGTCGTGCGGCATACCGACGACGGCGGCCTCTGCGACCTTGGCATGGGCGACCAGCGCGGACTCGACCTCGGCGGTACCCATGCGGTGACCCGACACGTTGATGACGTCGTCGACCCGGCCTGTGATCCAGTAGTAGCCATCCTCGTCGCGGCGGCATCCGTCGCCGGTGAAATACTTGCCGGGATAGGTGGTGAAATAGGTCTGGAAGAAGCGCTCATGATCGCCCCATACCGTGCGCATCTGCCCGGGCCAGCTATCGGCGATGACGAGATTGCCTTCGACCGCGCCGTCCAGCACCTTGCCCTCGGCATCGACGATCTGCGGCAACACGCCGGGTAGCGGCTTGGTCGCCGAGCCCGGTTTCAGGTCGGTCGCATAGGGCAGGGGGGCGATCAGGATGCCGCCGGTCTCGGTCTGCCACCAGGTGTCGACGATCGGGCAGCGTCCGTCCCCGGCGACGCGCCAATACCATTCCCAGGCTTCGGGGTTGATCGGCTCGCCGACCGTGCCGAGCAGACGCAGGCTCTGGCGCGAATGGCGCGTGACCCAGTCGTCGCCTTCGCGCATCAGCGCGCGGATCGCGGTGGGTGCGGTATAGAGGATGTTAACGCCCAGCCTGTCCACCGTCTCCCACAGCCGGCCATGGTCGGGATAGCTGGGCACGCCGTCGAACATCACCGTCGTCGCCCCATTGGCGAGCGGGCCATAGACGACATAGCTATGCCCGGTGACCCAGCCGATATCGGCGGTGCACCAGAAGATCTCGCCATCGCGATAGTCGAACACGTCGCGGAAAGTCTGGGTGACCCAGAGGAGATAGCCGGCGGTGGTGTGGAGCACGCCCTTGGGCTTGCCGGTCGAGCCGCTGGTATAGAGGATGAACAGCGGGTCCTCGGCCGCCATCGGCTCGGGCGCGCATTCCTCCGACGCGGCGGCCAGCGCCTCGTCCAGCCACAGGTCGCGGCCTTCGGTCATCGCAATGTCCTTGTGCGTGCGGCGCAGCACCAGGACGCGCTCGACCCCCGGACATTTCTCTAGCGCAGCGTCGACATTGGCCTTGAGCGGGATGCGCTTGCCGCCCCGGCACCCCTCGTCCGCCGTGATGACCAGCTTGGAATCACAATCCTGGATGCGATTGGCGAGGCTGTCGGGCGAAAAGCCGCCGAACACGATCGAATGGATCGCGCCGATACGGGTACAGGCGAGCATGGCGGCGGCCGCCTCGGCGACCATCGGCAGATAGAGGGTGACTCGGTCGCCCTTGGCGACGCCATTGTCCTTCAGCACATTGGCGAAGCGACAGGTCAGCGCATGGAGCTCGCGATAGGTCAGCGTCCGGCTCTCGCCGGGTTCGTCGCCCTCCCAGATGATCGCCGGCTGATCGCCGCGCGTCGCCAGATGCCGATCGAGGCAATTGGCCGACACGTTGAGTTCGCCGTCGTCGAACCAGCGGATACGGAAATCGGCCTCGTGGAACGAGACGTCCTTCACGCGCTCAAACGGGGTTATCCAGTCGAGCCGCTTGGCCTGGTCGCGCCAATAGCCTTCAGGGTCGGTGGTCGCGCGCTGGTAGCGGCGTTCATAGTCTTCGCGATCAATGCTGCCGGCCGGAGCGTTCGGCGCGGGGCGGACATCAGCCATGATTCTCTCCTTGCCCCAAATCTCTCGCAGCCGGGGGCGGGGGGTCAAGCCGGACGACCGGGCCGGGCCCTACGACTTTGGTCGCATTTACCCGCGCACCCTTCATCCCCCACGCTACGCGATATGGACCGAGCCCCGATCATGAGGGCCGGCCGAACCACCAAGGAGAGGATCGCGTGCAGAAAGGTGCATGGCGAGCGCGCCAAGTCGCGTGGTGGACGGGTGTCGGGCTGGCGGCGAGCGTGCCGGTGCCCGTCATGGCCCAGACCGCGCGAGAGGCCGAGCTGGAAGCGCGGCTCAAGATGTTGGAGCAGGCCGTTCAGGATCTGCGCGCCGAACTTCGCAATCGGCCGGCGGCGCCCGCAACCGGCCCCGTCGCGATCACCCAGGTCGCACCGAGCGGGACGGGGGCAGGCGCCTCCACCACAACGCCCGCCATCGCCGCCCAGACCGGTCCGGCACCGCAGGGCCGCCGTTCGGAAAGCAGTGTCGGAGCATTGGCCGCAGCCCCCACCGATGGGTTCCGGGTCGGCAACACCACGGTCAAGATCGGCGGCTTCGTCCGCCTCAACGTGATTGGCAGCCATTATAATGCGGGCGAGGTCGCGGTCGGCGGGCTGGGCAAGGAATTCTTCCTGCCGCAGCAGATCCCGGTCGGCGGCAATTTCTCCAGCCAGGACCTCCTCTTCTCGGCCCGGCAGACGCGATTGTCGGTCAGCACCGCGACGCCGGTCAATGGCATCGAGGCCAAGACACTGGTCGAATTCGACTTCGCGCTCGCCACAGCGCCGGTCGGCGCGCAGCGGGCGACCAATCCCTATGTGCCGACCTTCCGGCGCGGGTTCATCGAATATGGCGGCCTGCTGGTCGGACAGGAATGGTCGACCTTCCAGAATATCGGCGTGTTGCCCGAGACGACCGATTTCGTCGGCCCGCTCGACGGCACGGTGTTCAACCGCCAGGCGCTGATCCGCTATTCGACGCCGCTGTCGAAGCAGCTGACGCTTCAGGTCGCGCTGGAGAATCCGGAGACCGAGACGGCGCTGCCGAACAATCCGGCGCTGGTCGATACCGATGACGACAATGTCCCAGACATCGTCGCCCGGCTCAACTGGAAACCCTCCTTCGGCGACTTCGCGCTAGCGGGTATCGCACGCCAGCTGCGGACCGAGACGCTGGGCGTCGGCGACACGGCCTTTGGCTGGGGCCTGTCCGGCTCGGGCAAGGTGCCGCTCAGCAAGCTCAGCGACCTGCGCTTCATGGTCACCTATGGCGACGGTATCGGTCGTTACCTGGGCCTGGGGTATGTGCCCGACGCGATCTATGGCGGGGCGGTCGGCAACCGGTTGCGCACGATCGGCAATTTCGCCGCCTTCGCCGCGCTCAAGCTGGGCTGGACGCCGACGATCCGCTCGACCTTCATGGGCAGCTATCAGGACGCGCGCTATCCGGACGGCTTCCTGCTGACCGGCCTGGCCAATGCCAAGGCGTATAGCGGGGCAGCCAACCTGTTCTGGTCGCCCGGCAAGGGCTTCGACATCGGCGTCGAATACCGACACGCGATCCGCGAGCTGACCTCGGGTGACCGGGGTGCGCTGGATCGCATCGAATTCGCCTTCAAATATGGTTTCTAGACGGAGGAGCGATCGCATGGCGACGACCTATGATAGCGGCGGGGCGCATGGCTCCGCCGTAAAGCAGAATGACAAGCTGGTGATCGGCGCTTCGTCGCTGGGCACCGTGTTCGAATGGTATGACTTCTATCTCTACGGCCTGCTCGCGACCTATATCTCGCGGCATTTCTTCTCGGGCGTGAACGAGACGACGGGCTTTATCCTGGCGCTGGGCGCGTTCGCGGCGGGCTTCGCCGTGCGGCCGTTCGGCGCGATCGTGTTCGGCCGGATCGGCGACATGGTGGGGCGCAAGAACACCTTCCTCGTCACCATGGGCATCATGGGCCTGTCGACCTTCGCGGTCGGCCTGCTCCCCTCCTATAGCACGATCGGGGTGGCCGCGCCGATCATTCTCGTGCTCTTGCGCATCCTTCAGGGGCTCGCGCTGGGCGGCGAATATGGCGGGGCGGCGACCTATGTCGCCGAGCATGCGCCCGCCGGCCGTCGCGGTCTCTATACCAGCTTCATCCAGACGACGGCGACCATGGGTTTGTTCGCGGCGCTTCTGGTCGTCATCGGCTTCCGTACCGCGCTGGGTGAGGAATTCTTCGGCGATCTGGGCTGGCGTCTACCCTTCCTGGTCTCGATCATCCTGCTCGGCGTGTCGATGTGGATCCGGTTGCAACTGTCCGAAAGCCCCGTCTTCCAGAAGATGAAGGATGAGGGCACCGTCTCCAAGGCGCCGCTGACCGAGGCATTCGGTCGCTGGTCCAACCTGAAGATCGTCCTGATCGCTCTGTTTGGCGCGGCGATGGGGCAGGGCGTCGTCTGGTATACCGGGCAATTCTACGCGCTGTTCTTTCTCGAAAAGATGCTGAAGGTCGATGGCGCGACCACCAACGTCCTGATGGCGGTGGCGCTCTTGTTCGGTACGCCTTTCTTCGTCTTCTTCGGCTGGCTGTCCGACCGGATCGGACGCAAGTCGATCATCATGACGGGCTGTGCATTGGCCTGCCTGACCTATTTCCCGCTTTTCGGTGCTTTGACCGACGCCGCCAACCCGGCGCTGGCCCGCGCTCAGGCGGCGTCGCCGGTCACGGTCGTCAGCCATGATGCGGACTGCTCGTTCCAGTTCGACCCCGTGGGCAAGAACAAGTTCGACGCGCGGTCCTGCGACATCGCCAAGTCCTTCCTGGCGAAGAACGGCATCAACTACACCAATATCGAGGCGCCGGCCGGTACCATCGCCACGGTGCGGATCGGCGGGCAGAGCTTCACGGCGCCCGATCCGGCCAAGGTGACCGGGGCCGAGCGTGCGGCTGCGATCACCGCCTATCAGGACCAGCTCAAGGCTGCGATCACGGCGGCGGGCTATCCGACCAAGGCGGAGGGGATGAACAAGGCCAAGGTCGTTCTGATCCTGTGGTTCATGGTGATCCTGGTCACCATGGTCTATGGCCCGATCGCCGCGCTGCTGGTCGAACTCTTCCCCAGCCGCATCCGCTACACCTCGATGTCGCTGCCCTATCATATCGGCAATGGCTGGTTCGGCGGCTTCCTGCCCACCACCGCCTTCGCCATGGTCGCGGCGACCGGTAATATCTATTACGGCCTCTGGTATCCGGTCGTGCTGGCTGCGATCACGCTGGCGATCGGCATCGTCTTCCTGCCGGAGACCTTCCGCCGCCGTATCGAAGACTGAGCGTGGGGAGCCGGCCGGTGCACTCCCGGCCGGCAGTCCCGGAAACTTCGCCTGCGCCGCCGAGTTGGTGGCGCAGTTTTTTATGTGAGAGGGCTCGCGTTTGACGAAACGTCCGCTGATCGTGTTCGACGTCAATGAGACCCTGCTCGACATCGACACGCTCGAACCGCTCTTCGCCCGCCTGTTCGGTGCTCCAGGGCGGATGCGGGAATGGTTCGCCCAGTTGATCCTCTATTCGCAGTCGCTGTCGTTGACGGGCTCCTATCTGCCCTTTGGAGAGCTGGGCGGTGGCATCCTGCACATGCTCGGCCGGATCCACGGTGTGGCTATTGCCGATAGCGATGTCGAGGAACTCAAGGGCCTGTTGCGCGACATGCCGGTGCACGGTGACGTCGCGGCCGGGTTGAGGCTTCTGCAAGAGGCGGGGTGTTCGCTGGTCACGCTGACCAATTCACCGAAGAGCAGCGGTCCTGATCCGCTCGACAAGGCCGGGCTTAGCGAATTGTTCGACAGGAAATTCACGGTCGATACCGTGCGCTGCTTCAAGCCCGCGTCTGCTACCTATGCGCTGGTGCAGAAGGAGATGGAGGCCGATCCGAAGACGACATGGCTGGTCGCCGCGCATGTCTGGGATACGATCGGGGCACAATCCTTCGGGTGGAAGGCGGCGTTGATCACGCGGGGTGTGAACGCGGCTATCCCTCTGGAAGGCATTCCGCAGCCGACGCTGATTGCTCGGGACATCTCCGAGACCGCGCAGGCGATCCTCAAGCTGATCTAAACTCTTCCGCCCCTGCACGGGGAGGAAATGGGGGGCCGGCAAGGCAAACCTCGCCGGCCCCCTTTTCGATCAGAAGCGATCGGCGTTCATGACCTTCGTCCATACCGCGACGAAGTCGTTCACGAACTTTTCCTTGGCGTCGTCGGCGGCATAGACCTCCGCCACGGCGCGCAATTCGCTGTTCGACCCGAAGATCAGGTCGACCGGCGTCGCCGTCCAGCGGGCCGCGCCGGTCGCTCGGTCCTTGCCCTCATACAGGCCCGGCGTCGCCGACTTGGACCACACCGTGTCCATAGTCAGCAAATTGACGAAGAAGTCGTTGCTGAGAGTCCCCGGACGGGTGGTCAGCACGCCGTTCTTCGACCCGCCGCTATTGGCGTTCAGCGCGCGCATCCCGCCGACCAGCACGGTCATTTCCGGCACGGTCAGGTCGAGCGCATCGGCCTTGTCGACCAGCGCCACAGGCGCGCTGACCTCCGCCTTGGGCCCGTAATAGTTGCGGAAGCCGTCGGCGACCGGTTCCAGATGGGCGAAGGAGGTGGGGTCGGTCTGCACCTGGGTGGCATCGACACGGCCGGGGGTGAAGGGGATGCTGACCGGAACGCCGCCGGCCTGCGCCGCCCGCTCGACCGCCGCGTTGCCGCCCAGCACGATCAAGTCGGCCATCGACACCTGGCGTCCGCTGCGCGCGAAATCCTTCTGGATCGCGGTCAGCCTGGTCAGCACTGTCTTCAGTTCGGCCGGATCGTTGACCGCCCAACCCTGCTGCGGATCGAGTCGCACCCGCGCGCCGTTCGCCCCGCCGCGCATGTCGGTGCTGCGGAAGGTCGAGGCCGAGGCCCAGGCGGCACGGATCAGCGCCGGACCCGACAGGCCCGAGGCGAGCACCATCGCCTTCAGTTTGGCCTGATCCTCGGCACCGATGGGTGCGAAGCTGGCGGCCGGAAGCGGATCCTGCCAGTTATAGGTCTCGCCCGGAATATCTTTACCCAGATAGCGGCCGCGCGGCCCCAGATCGCGGTGGGTCAGCTTGAACCAGGCGCGGGCAAAGGCCTGGGCAAACAGATCGGGATTCTTCTGCCAGCTTTCCAGGATCTTGCGGAAAGCGGGATCATCCTTCAGCGCCATGTCGGTGGTGAACATGATCGGTGCGTGGCGCACGCCGGCCAGATGCGCGTCGGGGACGAGCTGCGCCGCCGCCGGATCGGTCGGCACCCACTGGGTCGCGCCCGCCGGGCTCTTGGTCTTCACCCAATCGAAGTTCAGGAGATTGTCGATATATTGGGTGGTGAACTGGGTCGGCGTGGCCGACCAGGCGCCTTCGAGACCCGAAGTGATCGTGTCCTCGGCATTGCCCTTGCCACACTTGTTGGCCCAGCCCATGCCCTGCTGCTCGATCGCGCCGGCGGTGGGCTCGACGCCGAGGCAAGCCTTTTGGGCATGCGCGCCATGCGCCTTGCCGAAGGTATGGCCGCCCGCGATCAGCGCCAGCGTCTCCTCGTCGTTCATCGCCATGTTGCCGAAGGCGCGGCGGATGTCGGCGGCGGCGCCGATCGGATCGTGGTTGCCGTTCGGTCCTTCCGGGTTGACGTAGATGAGGCCCATGGTGGTCGCCGCCAGCGGACGCTTCAGCGAGCCGTCCGGGTTGGAGCGCTCGGTGCCCATCATTTTGGTCTCGGGGCCCCAGAAGACGACGTCGGGCTGCCAGGCGTCGACGCGACCGCCAGCGAAGCCGACCGTCTTGAAGCCCATATCCTCCAGCGCGACATTGCCGCTGAGCACCATCAGGTCGCCCCAGCTGAGCTTGCGGCCATATTTCTGCTTGATCGGCCACACCAGGCGGCGGGCCTTGTCCAGGCTGACATTGTCGGGCCAGCTGTTGAGCGGGTCGAAACGCTGCTCGCCACCGTCCGAGCCGCCGCGCCCGTCGCCCGCGCGGTAGGTGCCCGCGCTGTGCCAGGCCATGCGGATGAAGAAGGGGCCGTAATTGCCATAGTCGGACGGCCACCAGGGCTGTGAGGTGTGCAGGACCTTGCGGATGTCGGCCTTGACCGCCGCCATGTCCAGGCTGTTGAATTCCTTCACATAGTCATAATCGGCGCCGTACGGATTGGCGCGCGTGTCCTCATGCTGGCGCAGCGCCGTCAGGTCGAGGCGGCTGGGCCACCAGTCGCGGTTGGTCATGCCGCCGGGCTTGGCGACGACCGGCGCGGGCGGATCCTGGGTGACGGTCTTGGCGGCGGTGGCGGCCTTGTTCGGCTTCGGACCTTCGACCTGCTGCGGCGCGCCGGCGAGTGCGGCCGCCAGAGCGATCAGGGAAATGGGTGCAATCGGCATAAGACCCCTTTGATTGTCGTTTTCGTCAGGGGCCGGCTTAGAAATCCGGGTTCATTCGGCAAAACGGGATAACCCGATCACTGTCATCGATTGCATTATGCGGCGCGTCATCCGCCTGTTTTCGATAGGGATTTTGCCCCATGGAGCACGTGGTTCCCACACGGC
The DNA here is from genome assembly GCF_000739895.2 of Sphingomonas paucimobilis NBRC 13935. Classification (GTDB taxonomy): domain Bacteria; phylum Pseudomonadota; class Alphaproteobacteria; order Sphingomonadales; family Sphingomonadaceae; genus Sphingomonas; species Sphingomonas paucimobilis. The sequence continues at coordinate 269,948 of NZ_BBJS01000030.1, read as the reverse complement.
CCGGGGGCAAGGCACCCGATCGTGCCTTGCCAATCCCTTCTCCGCCTGATCAGGGCCCGACATCAGCCGCGCCGCTTTGGACGCGTAGTGCCTTGCCGGCCTTGAAGCCGAGCGCGGAGCCGACCCGATCGTCCCAGCCATAGGGATCGTTGCGGACGATCGGCTCGCCGTCCTTGTCGAACAATACGGTCTGGTAGAGCAACCGGACCGGGATCTGGCGCGGCAGCTTGACGAAGGTCTCCTTGCCCGTCTCGCGAGCGCGGTGCCATTCGTCCACCACGCCCTCGTCCTTGGCCAGCATCTCGGCAAAGCCCAGCGCATCCTCGACGCGGACACAGCCATGGCTACGCTGGCGCTGGACCATGGCGAACAGCGGCTTGGCCGGCGTGTCGTGCAGATAGATGGCATGGTCATTCTGCATGTCGAACTTGGCCAGACCGAGCGAGTTTTTAGGCCCGGGCTGCTGGACGATCCAGCCGTCCTTCAATTCCATATTGTTCGCGCGCAGATAGCCGGCGCCCTTTTGCGCCAGTTCCTTCTTCTGGATCGAGCGGGGCACGGTCCAGGTCGGATTGGCCACCAGCCGGAAGATGGGCGAGCCCAGCTGCGGCGTCTCGGTATCCGGCTCGCCGACGACGACCCGGCGGCTGTCGACGATCTTGCCGTCCCGCCAATAGCTCAGCCGCGCGGCCGCGATATTGACGTCGATCCGCGTCGCGGGCGGGGTGCGTTCCAGCCACCGGAGCCGTTCCATCGCGACCGCGATGGCCCGCGCGCGATCGGCATCCGACATGTTGAGAATGGCTAGTGCCTCATTGCCGATGATCCCGTCGGGCTTCATTCCGTAATCGGCTTGCATCCGGCGCACGGCATCGCCGATCGCCGGCGTATAGCGATCCCCCTGCGCCGCATCGGGGGTGAGGTAATCGAGGATGACCAGTTCCCGCACGATCGCGGGCATCCGGGGATCGCTTGCCCCCGGTTTGATGGCCTCGCCGGTGTCGACGACCTGGCCGTCATTGCCCTGCGGCTGTTGCTTCAGCTTGAGATAGGCGTCGGACAGCTTCTTGTAGTTGCTGTCCTGCGGCGCAAGGCCATCGAGCCATTTGGTCAGATCGCCCGAGCGCAGCGCGTTGGCCAGCCCGGCCTTCAGATCGGGCGATGGCCTGGGAATGGTATAGACTTCGTAGAGCTTGGTCGGATCGGTCGCCCCGCGCGCCAGCGCCGAGGCGAAGCGCAGCGCCTCATCGGTCACGGCGCCGTCATCGCCGGACGAGATATTGAAGGTCATATGATCGAGCCCGTGCGCGGCACGCGCATCGATCGCCTGACGCAACTGGGTCTTGGTCCGGTCGCTCCACCGCGCGGGGCCCGCCGCCTCATTCGTCGCGGAAGATCCGTTCTGGTCCTGCGCTCCCTGACCGCTGCAAGCCGCCAGCAGCAATCCCAACACCAACGGCGTGCCCAGTCGCTTATACATGCGTTACTCCCTCATTTCGGGTCAGAAACGCACTGGAGCGATCCGGGCTCCCACAGATCCGAACGCGCCTTGAACGGCGGGGCCCAGGGCTCGCGTCACTTCATGGCGTCACGCGCGCGGCGGGCACGATAATCGAGCAGCGTCTCCACCGCATCGGTCTGGAACAGCCGGACCCCCATATCCGCCAGACGGCCCCAGACGGCGGCCGGATCGCGACGCGCCTCGGGATCGCCGCCCATGCCGGTGACGAAGCCGTGGAACAGCGTGTTGATCCATACCGGGACGCCCAGCGCCTTGGCGCGGCGCAGGACCGAGGGCAGGGTGGTGACCGGCAGCACCGGCAATTCGACGGCGATCGGCTTGACCGCTCCGCGCATCTGCTGGTCGATGATCCGGGGTACATCCACCGCGTCCGGATCGGCGGTGATCAGGATCGGTGCGAACGGCACGCGGTCATAGGGGGCGATGGCGGCGAGCGGCACCGAGGCGACCCCGGCGAAGGTCTTCACGATCACCCGGTCCTGCGCGCCTGCGCGGTGCACGGCATCGACGACCTCGCCATAAATGGCATCTTTCACGTCGAGGTTGAGGACGATCCGGTCCTTGGCGAGCGCCAGGAGTTCGTCGAGCGTCTGGACACGCTCGTCCGTGATCGCGGCCGTCGGGCCACCTTCGTCCTGACGCAGCCGAAGCGCCTTCAACTGCGCCAGGGTCAGGTCGGCGATCTTGCCGGTTCCGTCGGTCGTCCGATCGACGCGCTCGTCATGCATGATGACGAGATGACCGTCACGGCTGCGCCGCACATCGGTTTCCATCACATCGGCCCCCAGCGCCACGCATTGCATTAGCGCGGCGGGCGAGTTTTCGGGCGTGCTGGCCAGCTTGTGCCCCGAAGCCGCCTCGTGACAGCCGCGATGAGCGATGACGATCAGGCCGCCCAGCGGATCACGGATGCGGTGCATCGTGTCGATGGGCGAGGCATGGGCGGCGGTGCAGGCGGAACAGGCGGCGACAAGGGCCAGAAGCGGACGGTGCATGACGGGCTTTCGGAAAGGACGGGAGGGACGGGCGGCCGTATCGGGCCGCCCACCTTGTCGAGAGGGTCAGGCGCGGCTCACCATTTGCGGCTGACGATCAGGCGCACGTTGCGGCCGAACAGCGGCCGGCCGAAGATCGCGGTCGGCACGCCCTGGCCGAACCGGTCGCCCGCCGTGTTGCCCTCGGTGAAGCCGTGGGCATTGGTGATGTTGTCGCCGACCAACTGGAACTGCCACGCGCCCGACGACACGATCCCGCCCAGCCCGAACGCGCCATAGGCGGGCAGATCGGTGGAGTTGAAGAAGTCGGTATAGCGACGTCCGACATAGTCGTACCGGCCGTAAAGGCTGACCTCCGCGCCGCCGATCTGGAAGTCGACGGTGGGCCGCACGTTCAGGAACAGCTTGGGCTCGCGGATGATCTGCTTGCCATTGGCGCGGCTGCCGTCGAGGCCGGTGTTGCTGCTGAAGTTCAGGTAGCGCGGATTCTGCCACGTCACCGAGCCGGCGAGCGAGAAGGGGCCTGCCAGCTTCAGGCGGCCGTCCGCCTCCATGCCCTTGGTCTCGGCGGTGCCGATGAAGGTCGTGGTCACGTCGGCGCGGCCCGTGGCCGGGTTGAACCCGGCGAAGCTCGCATTGAGCGGATCGAACTTCGTGTAGAAGCCGGTGACGTAGAGATACGACCCGGCATAGGCCAGCTTGACGCCGGCTTCGTACAGCTTGGCCTTGGTCGCGATCGCGGGCGGCGTGGGATAGCTGAAGGCGATCGTGGTGTTGGACGGTACTTCGAGCTGCGAGGCGCGCAGATACATGCCGATATGACCGTTCACATCGTAATTGGCGCCGACCGTCCAGTTGCTCGCCTGCTGCCTCAGCCGCAGCGTGCCGACCGCGCCTGTAAAGCCGCGCGTGCTGTTGTCGGCCAGGGTCGTCGCATTGCCCAGATTATAAGAGCCGGTCAGGCGGGCAAGGCCGCTATAGCTATACCATTCGTGGCGGATGCCCGCGTCGAAGCGCAGCCGGTCGGTGATGTCCCAGGTGTCGGTGCCGTAAAGCGCGATCATCTGGCCATCGACGCTGCCGGCGTTGAGCGACACCGCATCGTTGAGCGAGCCATTGTCGGTGACATAGCCCAGCACCGCGCCGTTCGCCGAATAGGCCGCGAGGTCCAGCGTCTGGGGCTGCGACTTCACCTGAACCAGATAATTCTGGTACGCGGTGAACATCTTCTGGCCCCAGAGCGAGCCATAGGTGCCTATGCGGATGTCATGGCTGCCGATACCGGTCTCGAACTTGCGCGTGACCGACAGGTCGCCTTGCGTCGCGTAGAAGTCGGTCTGGATCGAGCGATACTGCGCCTGCATGACCAGGCCGGAATCGGCATAGGGATCATAGGCGGTCAGGGCGCTGCTGCCCGCGATGCTGTACCCCATGCGCGCGACGTTCGGCCCGAAGGCGGTGGTCGCGGCGGCGAGGTAATTGCCGGCGAAGGTCTTCGCATCGACCGGGTTGGAGGTCGAGTAGAAGGCGTCGAAATGCACCTTGCCCATCGTCAAGCCGCCCTTGGCGGAGACGTGCCAGTCGCCATGATCGCCTTCATAATCGACCGCGACATTGCCGAACTGCATGTGGCGACCATTGGCCAGGTCGCCGCGCTGGGTCTGGATCGTGCCCAAGGCATCGCGATAACCGATGCTGACATTGCGCAGCGCGGGCGTGTTCAGCGTGCCGGTGAAATAGTCGATATAGCGGTTCAGGCTGACCGACGGATTGCGCGGATCGTTGGTCGGGATCGACAGATAGAAGACATTGTGGTCGTCGGTATATTGCCCCGACAGCTTGATGAAGCCGTTCGCTAGGTCATGCTTGATATTGGCGCGGATCTGACCGCCGCGATCGCTGGGAAAGCCGGAATCGCGATAGCCGTCATGATAGCGCAGAAAGCCGCCGACCGCATAATAGGTGTCGTCGTTCAGCGGCCCCGCCCGATAGGCGTCGAGGCGGTAATAGCCGGTATCGCCGAGCGTCGCCTGCACCTTGCCGCGCGTCGTAGCGGTGCCGGTCACGGTGATGACATTGGCGATGGCGGCGGCGGTGCTGGCATAGATGGGCGAGGGGCCGCCGCGCACCACCTCGATCCGGTCGGTCATCAGGTCGAGGCGGTTCATGCCGTCGCCCTGGTTGAAGAACCAGCCGTCCAGTTCCTGGAACAGCGGCAGGCCGTCCTGCTGGTAATAAAGGAAGCCGCGATCGGTGGGAATGCCGCGCACGCGGGTGATGTTCTGCACCTCGCCGCCGGTCGCCTCGACATGGATGCCGGGCAGCGTGCCGATCAGGTCGGTCGTGCTCTTGGGCGCGAGCTTTTGGATATCGGTCTGCGACAGCGAATTGACGGCGTAGGACACGTCGAAGCGACGCTGCTGACGGGCCGAGCCGGTGACGATGACGTCCGAATGGGCCTCATCTTGCGCCGGCGCGTCCGCGTCGGGCTTGGCGGTCGTCGCGGCCGCCCGGGTCTGGGCCGATACGGGCTGAGTCAGGATCGGCGTGACGCACAGCGCCGCGCCCACCAACAATCTGTTCTTCATGGTAAACCCCCGATGGTCTGGATGAGGGGGCTTTGGCTGCAATCGATGACAGTTTTATTTGCTTACATGTAATTAAATCCCCGCCTGATGGGCGGTGACGGCATGCACCGGGATCATCGCCGCGCCGATCACCACCGCCCGGCTGCCGATCGACGAGGCATGGATCATGGGCAAAGTGGATCGATAGCCATCGCTGCGATTGCGTGACCGAACCGACAACCCCTCCGCGATCCGCCGGAGCAGCGCGAGGGGCAGCGCGCCGGAGACGATGATCGCGCCGGGATCGAGCCAGACGGTGCCGCTGATGACGGCCTGGTCCAACTGCTCGATCACCCGATCGGTCCAGGCGGCGATCAGCGGCGCCTGTGCATTGAGCAGGCCCTCGATATCGGCGAGCGAATCGATCGACACCCTGGCCTCGCGCAGGACGCGGAGCAGGTCGATCCCCGATGGCCGCTCGCCATGGCCGGGAAACAGCCGTCCAACCTCCCCGGCATTGCCGTGTTCGCCCAGGAACAGGTCGCGTTCGGCGATCAGCCCGCCGCCGATGCCGTGCCCCAGGAACAGCGTCAGGACCGATCGGTAGCGGCCGATGACCCCCTCCTGATAATATTCGGCCAGCGCCGCCGCGCTGGCGTCATTCTCGATCCACACCGGCATGCCCAGCGCGTCGCCCAGCATGTCGGCGAGCGGCACCTCATTCCACCCGGCCACCCGGTCGACGACGATCCGGCGGTTGCGGTCGCCGGGAACGGCATAGCCCGGCACCGCCACGCCCATGCCCAGGAACCGGCCGCGCATGAAGCCATGGGTCGCGGCCAGCACCTGCAACCGCGCCTCGACGCTTTGCGCGAAGACGCGCGGGTCGGGGCTGTCGAACGGAGCCGTGTCATGGACCAGCGGCCGCCCCCGGAAATCGACGATCACCAGTTCCAGCCAGCCAGGATGCGGGGTCGCACCGATCGCCCAGCCGCCCCGGCCGCAGACGGTCAGCGGCACCATCGGCCGCCCGCGCACCTGCGCATCATGCGGGTCCAGTTCCTCGATCAGGTCCAGCGCCAGCAGCGACTGGGTCAGGCGCGTCATCGTCGCGCCGTTCATGCCCAATAGCTGGGCCAGGCGCGTGCGGGGCGCGGCCCCCTCGATCCGCAACTGCATCAGGAGGCGGCGTTGCGGCTCGTTCAACAGGATTGGCGGACGATGAGGGTGGGCCATGGCGGATCGATATATTTGCGTAGTGTCAAATAAATGAAAGTCCAGGCGGCTAAGGGCGGGGGATCATGGCGATCCCCGGCTCCGACACACCGCCCCTGCAATCGCATTCCCTGGCGATCCAGCTCGGCTATAGCGTCGCCAATCTCGGCAAAAGCGTGGTGTGGACCAGCTTCGAGAGCATCATGCTGTTCTATATGGTGTCGATCGCGGGGTTCGGCCCGCTGATGGCGGGGATGCTGCTTGCCGTCTCGCTGCTATGGGACGCGGCGTTCGATCTCGCCATTGCCCGTTGGACGGATTATCGGGGGGCGGCGAATGGCCTGGCGAAGCTGGTGCTGGCGGGGGCGCCGTTATGCGGTATTGGCTTCTGGTTGATCTTCGTTCTGCCCAGCTCATGGGCGGTGGCGGTCGCGATCATCGCCTGCCGGATCGGCTATTCATTGTGCGATGTCGGTCATAACACCTTGTTGATCCGTGTTTCCCGTGCACCCGGCGATGCCGCGCGGGTATCGGGATTCCGGCTGTTATTCAGCGCCTCGGGCGTCGCTTTGCTGGCGCTGGCCTCGGGGTTCAGCCTGTCGCTGGCTGAGCCCATGGCGCAGCGCCAGTCGCTCGCCGCCGCTGCGCTGATCGGGGCAGGCCTCTATGTAGGCACGCTGTTTATCGCCTTGTGGGCGACGCATGGCCTGACGCCGCCATCGGCGGGCGCGGGCCATTCCCGATCGCGACAGCCGTTGCGCAGCTATGGGCGTAATCGGCCGTTCCGGCAACTCCTGTGCCTGATCGCCGTCCAGGCCGCGATGGCGCCGCTGTTCCAGCGGGCCTTGCCCTTTTATGGCGCCGCCGTACGGGACGACCCGGGCTGGGCCGGTCCGGCGCTGCTGACGATCAGCCTCGCCCAGTCGCTGGTGCTTCCCGGCTGGATGGCGGTGTCGCGTCGCTGTTCGTCGCGAAGCATCGCGATGGCTGCCCATGGCGTGGCGATACTGGCCATGGCCGGGCTGACGATCGCGCCCACCGGCTATTTCGATCTGCCCATGCTGGCGCTGTTCGGCGCGGCGATGGGGGGCATGAACCTGGCCATCTGGGCGCTTCTGACCGAGACGGTGCATCGGTCGATGGCGGCCGGCGCCAGCGCGGAGGCGACCCCGGTCGGCCTGTTCCTGGCGGTCCTCAAATCCGCCGCCGCGCTCGGCAACATGCTGTTCGCCGGGATCGTCGCCGCCGGGCCTATCTCGGTGCCGGGTGTAGACACGGCCCTGCTACCCCTGAGTGCGACGACCTTGCCGATCGTCGGCTGCTTCGTGGCGCTGGGGATGCTCGCCTTGTGGCGGAAAGCCCCGTCATCGGATGTGAAGCGCCTGCGGCCGGTGTAAGCCCGTTATTGCATCAACGATCGGTCACGGCGGAGATAGACCAGGCTGTGCCCTTCCTCGCGGGGCACGCGGAGCACCAGCCGATAGTCACGCACGATCGCATCGCGGACCAGCGCCACCGTCGCCTGGTTCCAGTCTGCAAAGGGTTTGTCCAGCGTCACGATGACCGGCGGGCGCGTGTCGAGGATACGGCGGACCTCGGCTGCGTCGTCCACACCGCTCGCCCCGCGTTCGGGATCATAGGCGAGGGTCGAGGGAAAGGCGCGCGGCGTCGGGATGCAGGTGCCGGCGAGCAGATAGGTGATGGAATCGCCGGCAAAGACATAGGGGCATTCGCGACCGCTGTTCGCGCCGACGACCTTGCCCACCATGCGCGCGCCGGCGGCATCGCGCGACACGAGGGGCACGCGGACGACGAACAGGATCAGGCCGATGCCCAGCAGCAACGGGATCGCCCAGCGCCGCCGGCCTAGCATGGTCGCCGCGATCATCGTCAGTGGCACGAGCACGGGCAGCGCATAATGGTCGAAGAAGACGCCGATCATCGCATAGGCGATCAGCGCGGCGCCCAGCCAGCCAAAGGCCAGGCCCAGTTCCGCCCGCCATGGCCGCGTGCGTAGCGCCAGGATCGCGCACAACACGAAAGGCGAGAGCTGCGACCATGTGCCGGCCAGTCGGCCCACGGTCCGGGCCACCGGATAGCCCTTGCGCAGCATGATCGATGCGAAATTGGCAAACCAGAAGGCTTCGAACGCCGCCGGGCCCCGCTCCCAATAGACCGCCATCACCGCCAGTGTCGGCAGCAGGGCCAGCATGATCCAGCCCAGGGCGGCCAGTGCCAGCAAGCCCCAGCCCAGCCCTGCACGCCGGGCATACCAGCAATGCGCGAGGCCGAACCATGCCCCCTCGACCACCGGCGTATATTTGGTCTGGATCGCCAGTCCCGACAGGAAGCAGGCGGCCGCGCCGCTCAACAGGATCGCGCGCCGATCACCCCGCGCCGCCCATTGGGGCAGGTGCAGCGTCAGCAGCGCGGCCGCCGCGACGAACAGATTGTAGAAGACCGGCGACTGGCCGCCTCCACCACTGAACAGCGGCAACCACAGGAGATAGGCGATGCCGCCCGCCAGTGCCGCGCCCGCTCCGGCGCCCAGCCGCGCCGCGCCGCGCGCGATCAGGAAGGCGGTCGCCGCGGCGAACAGCGTCGCGGTCAACTGATAGGCGAGGATGCCGTCGCCGGGCAGCAGACGCATCGCCGCGAACAGCGCGAACAGCCCCACGGGCTTGCGGTCCCACAGGTCGATATAGGGCCAGGCGCCATGGAGCATCCGGTCGCCGACGAGGAGATAATATTGCTCGTCAACATGGATGACTGGATTGCCGAAGTCATGGGCGCGCAGCAGCACCGCGACCAGCAGAAGGAACAGGGCCAGCGGCAGCGGTGACCGGGCGACGGAGTGGGTTCGCATCATGTCTCGGACGGGGTGAAAAGAGGCGACCGCGCGGACGCGAACGGTGCCCCGCTCTGTACGGCCGGTGCGCCCGGAAATCGATTCAACAATTTTTCATCTATTCGGTGCGGTTCGGCGAAACCGGCGTCGTCATGACCATGGAGGAAGGTTGCCGGGGGGCATTCGACTGAACGGGGAAGGGAAGGGCGATGCCCATCCGTTCCACGCCCCAGGTGATCGACCGAGAAGCCGATGGATCGCAAACGATGCTGCTCGACGTCACCAAATGCTCCGACGCCCTTGCCATGGCCGCACTTGCCACCGTGCATCCGGCGCATGACTGGACCATCCTGATCCCCTTTTTCAACGAACAGGATTATCTGGCGGCGACGATCGAAAGCCTGGCCGCGCAGACCCGTTCGGCGCGGCTGATCCTGATCGACAATGGCTCGACCGATGCCAGCGCCGCGACCGCGCGGGCGACGTGCGAACGACTGGGGCTCGACCATCTGCTGCTGACCGAGCGGCGGCCGGGCAAGGTGCAGGCGTTGCAGACTGGGCTCGCCTGGGTCCATACCCCCTATGTCGCGACTTGCGATGCCGACACCTATTATCCGTCCAACTATCTGGAAGCGGCGGAAACCCTGCTGCGACAGGATGGCTGTGTCGTTGCCGGCGCTTACTGGGCACCGGCCGATTCCGACCCGGCCGCGCGCGAGGGGCCGGGGCGGCTGATCCTGACGCAGGCGCGCGCGCTGCCGCGTCAATGTCACACGGGCGGCGCGGGCGAGAGTTTCCGGACCGACGCGCTGATCGCCGCTGGCGGCTTCGATCCGGCCATCTGGGGCTATGTGCTGGAGGATCATGAGATTATCCACCGGCTGATGAAATTCGGCACGATGCGCTATGCGATGGACCTGTGGTGTGCGCCTTCGCCCCGCAAGCGCGACCGGGTGTCGATCCGCTGGACGCTGTTCGAGCGGCTGGCCTACAGCGCCTGTGCGCCCCGCGCGGGCGACTGGTTCTTCTATCGCTTCCTCGGCCCGCGTCTGGCCCGGCGTCGGCTGGTGAGCAGCAGCATCCGTGAACAGGTGTTTCAGCCGGCCGAGCCGATCCCGGCGCTGAGTGCCGCTCAGCCCGCGCTGGCCTGAAGTTTCGATCATGCCGCGACTGATCCTGTGTGCCGATGACTTCGCCTTTTCGCCTTCGGTCAGTGCGACCATCGCTGAGCTGGCGGGTGAGGGGCGGCTGAACGCCACGAGCTGCATGACGGTGATGCCCAATTGGGCGGCGGACAGCGCCCTGCTGACCGGCCTGTCGCCGCAGGTGGCGATCGGCCTGCATCTGGTGCTGACCGAGGAACAGTCCGTCACCGCGATGCCGGGGCTGGCGCCATCGGGCACCTTGCCGACCATCCAGACGCTGGAGCGGCAGGCGACGAAGCCCGGTCTGCCGCTCGCCGAGATCGCCGCCGAGGTGGAGGCGCAGTTCGATCGGTTCGAGCAGGCGATGGGCCGTGCGCCGGATTTCATCGACGGGCATCAGCATAGCCATGCCCTCCCGCAGATCCGCGAGGTGGTGCTCGACATCGCCGCGCGCCGTGCGCCGGAAGCGTGGCTGCGCACCAATGAGGAGGCACTGCCCGCGCTTCTCGCCCGCCCGTTCCGGGGCAAGGCCTTGGCCAGCGCCTGGCATTCGCGCGGCTTTCGCGCGGCGGCGGCGCGGCGGGGACTGGCGTGCAATCACGGCTTTGCCGGCCATTATGATTTTCGCGGCGATTATGCCGCACTGTTCCCCGCCTTTCTGCGCCATCCCGGGCAGGCGCACCTCGTCATGTGCCATCCGGGCACAGGCGCGCGCGCGGGGGATGCGATCGCGGCGGCCCGGCCCGTCGAGGCGGAGGCATTGCGCCGCCTGCCGCTCGCGCAGATTGCCGCGGATCGGGGTTTGACCTTTCCCGTCTGAATGCGCCATCAGCGCCCATAATGAGCGGCGGTCTTAAGGCGTTAATCCTCGAACAGCGACCGGCGCTGCTCCGTCTGCTGGTCGCCCGGCTGGGGAGCCATGCCGAGGCGGAGGATGTGCTGCAGGACATGTGGCTGCGCATCGACACCATGGTCGACCGTCCGATCGACCAGCCCGTCGCCTTCCTGTTCCGGGTCGCCGCCAACCTCGCGACCGACCGGCGGATCGCGATGCAGCGGCGCACCGCCCGCGACAGCGCGTGGCACGCGGCCCAGCCGCGTGCGGAAGAACTGCCCGATACCGAGCGGGCGCTGATCGCGCGTGATCGGCTGGCACGGATTGAAGGCGCGATGGCCGAGATGCCCGAGCGGATGCAGACCGCGCTGCGCCTGTCCCGTTTCGAGCAACAGCCGCAGCGGGCCATTGCCGAGACGCTGGGGATCAGCGTCAGCGGCGTCGAAAAGCTGCTGCGTCGGGGTTTTCGCAAACTCGTCGAGGCCGTCGAAGACGATGGTGCGGATTTACACGATCGGCGTCGTCATGATGATGAAGGGACAGGCGGGTGACCACGGACGCGACGATCATCGACAGGGCGATCGACTGGCATCTGCGCCAGCCGGAGATGACGCCCGACGAATGGCTGGAGTTCGTCGCCTGGCTGGAGGCGGACCCCGCCCATGCCGCCGCGTTCGATACGGTGGCGATGGTCGACCGCGACATGCCGGCGGCTCCCCCGACGTTCCAGGCCGCCAATGACGATGCGGTGCATCCCCGCCGCTGGCGCCGGGTGATCGGCGGATCGATCGCGGCGGCTGTGGTTGCCGCGCTTCTGACCCCCGTGCTGATGTCGCAACGATCCGATCCGTACAGCGTCGAGACGGCCGCCGGGCAGCGGCGCGTCCTGACGCTCGGTGACGGCACCCGGATCGAGATGAGCGGCGGCACCCGGTTGACGCTCGACCATCATGACAACCGCATCGCCGCGCTCGATCGCGGGCAGGCGCTGTTCACCGTCCGGCACGATGCCGCACACCCCTTCACCCTGACGGCGGGCGGGGTGGCAGTGCGCGATCTGGGGACCGTGTTCGACGTCGCGCGCGACGGCTCCCGGCTGGCGGTGCAGGTCGCCTCGGGATCGGTCATGGTTCAGCCCGACCGTGACCGCATCACCCTGACCCCCGGCCAGACGCTGACCACCGATGAAAGCACCGGCCGGGCGGTACGTGGCACCGTCGCTGCGGCGGATGTCGGCAGCTGGCGAGAGGGCCGGATCGCGCTGGCCGATGCCACGCTCGGCGATCTGGCGTCGGCCTGGCGACGCCTGTATGGGACGCGCCTGATTCTGATGGACGCGTTGGCGCAACGCCCGTTTACCGGCATGGTCGTGCTCACGGGGAAGGCGGAGCGCGACGTGCCACATCTGGCGGCGCTTATCGGGGCGGACTGGCGACACGATGGAGAGGACTGGATCATCGGGGCGCCGGTCGGCTCGTCGCGCTGACCGCTATTCGCTGATCCTCGCTGCGTTTGTCTTCGGCCTCGCTACACCCGCCGGCGCCCAGCGTGCTGCTCGCATTTCTCTGCCCGCCACGACGCTCGACCATGCGTTGACGCTGCTGGGCCGGCAGGCGGGCGTCGATATCGCCAGCCTCGATCCCGGCCTGTCGCGAATCCGCACGCCGGCGGTGGCGGGGCCCCTGTCACCGGCGGCGGCGCTGCGCCAATTGCTGCGGGGATCGGGCTATCGCGCGGTTCCCGTCGATGCGCACAGCTTCCGGGTGGTGCGTGACATCGCGCTGGTTCGCCGCGTCCCGCCGCCCCAAAGCGCAAAACCTGCTCCACGGCCGACCACACCGCGCCCCGCCATATCCAGCGGCGACATCATCGTCACGGCCAGCAAACAGCGTGTGTCGCTGCTGCGCTATCCGGGCAGCCTGTCGGCGGTCGGCCCCGCCATGCCGCCCGGCGCGGCCCCACAGGATCTGGGGACGCTGGCGCGCGTTTCGCCCATCCTGCAGACCACCGGCTTCGGCCCCGGACGCGACAAGGTGTTCATCCGCGGCATCGCCGACAGCAGCTTCGTCGGCGCGACCCAGTCGACCGCCAGCGTCTATTTCGGCGATGTCCAACTCGGCTTTTCGGGGGCGGACCCTGCCATCCGCCTCTACGACATGGCGCGAGTGGAAGTGCTGGAGGGGCCGCAGGGAACCCTTTACGGCGCTGGTGCGATCGGGGGCGTCATCCATCTGACGCCCAATCCCGTTGAGCTGAACCATCTCGGCGGGAGCCTTTCCGCTGGCACGACGCTGACACGCGGTGGCCGGCCCGGCGCGGACCTGGCGGCGACGTTGAACCTGCCGCTGGCCCCCGGGGTCGCAGGGATTCGCGGTACGCTCTACCGGGTGCGCGATGGCGGCTATGTCGACGATGTCTATCGGGGAGCGACGAACGTCAATGCGGTCGATACGCAGGGCGGCCGGCTGGCGTTGCGGATTGTGCCGGGGGGCGATTGGACGGTCGATCTGGGCGGCCTGTACCAGTCGATCCGGGCCGCTGATGCGCAATATGCCGAGCGCCGCGTGGGTGACCTTGCCCGCCGATCGGGGTTGGCCCAGCCCTATGACAATAACATCGCGCTCGGCAGCGTCGGTATCACGCGGCATTTCGACAGCGGGCTGGAATTCGTGTCGGTGACCGGGCTGGCGACGGCGTCCGCGAACGACCTGTTCGATGCCTCGCGGCGGCAGGCGGGGGCTGGGGCCGCGATCATCTATCACACCCAACGGGACAAGCGCCTGTTCAGCCATGAAATGCGGCTGTCGCGGCATGGGGAGGGCGGTGGTTCCTGGGTCGTCGGCCTGACCCTGCTCGACAATCGCGACAGCCAGAACCGCACCTTCGGCTTCGTCGCCGCGCCGATCGAGATTATCGGCGTCACCAATCGCACACGCAGCGCCTCGCTGTTCGGGGAGGCGAGCCTGGCGATACGGCCCGACCTGACCGTGACGCTGGGCCTGCGCGCGACGCAGGCGCGAACCGATGGCGACCCGTCCTTCCGGCCGCGTTCGCAGAATTTCATTGCCGGCCAGTTGACCCGGCGCGTCGATCCGACCGTCGCCTTTTCCTGGAAGATGGCACCCGAACTCGCGCTGTTCGGGCGGATGCAGACCGGGTTCCGCACCGGCGGGCTGGCGGTGGCGCGTATGATCGGCCGCGTCGCCGACTTCCGCCCCGACGCGATCGCCCTGGCCGAACTCGGCATCCGCCGCCTGCGCCAAGGCCCCACCGGCCTGGCCCTTACCGCCACCCTGTCCCAGGCGCGGTGGCGTGACATCCAGGCGGACCTCGTGACGCGCCGGGGGCTGCCCTATACGGCCAATATCGGCGACGCCCGGATCGGCGCGGTGGAGGGGACGGCGGACTGGGTACCGATCCCCGGGTTCAACGCAACCCTGTCCTTCCTCTACACCGGCAATCGGGTGCGCGGGGCACTGGCCGATACGTCGCTGCGCAACAATCGCCGTCTGCCCGATACGCCGCCGATCGCCGCCAGCGGCAGCCTACGCTACGAATGGGCTGCGGGCGCGCAGGACCGGCTGGGAGTGGCGGCCATAGCCTCCTATGTCGGCCGATCGGTACTGGGCGCGGGCGATCTGTTCGACATTACCCAGGGGCGTTACGGCGTGGCCAACGCCTCGGCTTGGTGGACGCATGGCCGGACGACCGTGACCCTGTCGGTCGACAATGCGCTCGACACGACGGGCAACCGTTTCGCCTCCGGCAACCCCTTGATCCTGAGCGCGCGCGACCAGACCACCCCCCTCCGGCCGGTGAGTGCGCGTCTGGGCGTGGCGATGGCGTTTTAGCGTAGCGCCCCGCTCGGGGGCGATGTGCGACATCCATGTCGCAAATCTGCGAGGTCTACGCCGCGCTCGTCCCGGCGGGGAGGGGAGGGAGTCATCATCCTGCATCGAAAGGTGTGAGAGGACTTTCGATGGCGACCAACCCCAGCATCGTGGACACGGCCGAGGCGGCCTTTTTCGGCGGACAGCTTGCCGATAGCGATCCGCAGGTCGATGCGGCGATCGAGGCGGAACTGGGCCGGCAGCGCGATAAGCTCGAACTCATCGCCTCGGAGAATATCGTCTCGACCGCCGTGCTTCAGGCGCAAGGCTCGGTCCTGACCAACAAATATGCCGAGGGCTATCCCGGTCGCCGCTATTATGGCGGGTGCGAGCATGTCGATGTCACCGAGCAGCTCGCCATCGACCGCGCCCGCGAACTGTTCGGTGCCAAGTTCGCCAATGTCCAGCCGCATTCGGGCGCACAGGCGAACATGGCGGTGCAGTTCGCGCTGTTGAAGCCGGGCGATACGCTGATGGGCCTCAGTCTGGCGCATGGCGGGCACCTGACCCACGGCGCCGCGCCGACCTTTTCGGGCAAGTGGCTGAACGCCATTCCCTATGGCGTGCGCGAAGAGGACCAGCGGATCGATTATGACGCGGTCGCCGAACTGGCGCACGAATATCATCCCAAGCTGATCATCGCGGGCGGATCGGCCTATCCGCGCCGGATCGACTTTGCCCGGTTCCGAGAGATCGCGGACTCGGTCGATGCGCTGCTGATGGTCGACATGGCGCATTTCGCCGGGCTGGTCGCGGGCGGGGCGCATCCCAATCCGCTCGACCATGCCCATGTCGTGACCAGCACGACGCACAAGACGCTGCGCGGACCGCGCGGCGGCCTGATCCTGACCAATGACGAGGCGCTGGCCAAGAAGTTCAACTCCGCGATCTTCCCCGGCATCCAGGGCGGGCCGCTCGAGCATGTCATCGCCGCCAAGGCGGTGGCGTTCGGCGAGGCGCTACGCCCCTCGTTCAAGGACTATGCCCGCCGCGTCGTCGAGAATGCGCAGACGCTGGCGGCGGTGCTGGCGGCCAATGGCTATTCGATCGTCTCGGGCGGCACCGACACGCATATCGTGCTGGTCGATCTGCGGCCGAAGAAGCTGACCGGCAAGCGCGCCGAGCATGTGCTCGATGAGGCTGGCATCACCTGCAACAAGAACGGCATTCCGTTCGACCCGGAGAAACCCGCCGTGACATCCGGCATTCGCCTGGGGAGCGGCGCCCTGACCAGCCGCGGTTTCGACAAGGCTGCGTTCGAGGAGGTCGGTCGGTTGATCAACCGCATCCTCGATGCCGCGTCGGAGGGCGAGGTGCCCGATGCGCTGGTCCGCGAGGTGCGTGGCGAGGTGGTCGCCCTGTGCAACCGCTATCCGATCTACGACACCGCGCGCGGTTGACAGGGGGGATCATGCAGCGTTTCTCGGCATTCTCGCTTTTCCGCCAGGGGCTTGGCGGTCATAAGGGGTGGAAGCCCCAGTGGCGCAACGCCACCCCCAAGCCCAGCTATGACGCGATCATCGTCGGTGGTGGCGGGCACGGGCTGGGTGCGGCCTATTATCTCGCCAAGTCCTTCGGGATGCGCAACATCGCGGTGGTGGAGAAGGGGTGGATCGGCGGCGGCAATACCGGCCGCAACACCACGATCATCCGCTCCAACTATCTGTTCGACGAAAGCGCCGCGCTCTACGATCATGCGCTGAAGATGTGGGAGGGGTTGAGCCAGGAGCTCAACTACAACGTCATGTTCTCGCAGCGCGGCGTGATGATGCTGGCGCATAACATCCATGACGTGCAGGTGTTCAAGCGCCACGTCCACGCCAACCGGATCAACGGCGTCGACAATGAATGGCTGACGCCCGAACAGGCCAAGGAATTCTGCCCGCCGCTCAATATCGAGCGCAACATGCGCTATCCGGTGCTGGGCGCGGCATTGCAGCGGCGCGGCGGTACCGCGCGGCATGACGCGGTCGCCTGGGGCTATGCCCGTGCGGCCGATGCGCTGGGCGTCGACATCATCGAGAATTGCGAAGTCACCGGCATCCGCCGCGATGCCTCGGGCGCGGTGTCGGGGGTGGAGACCAATCGCGGCTTCATCGCCTCGAAGCGGGTCGGCGTATCGGCGGCGGGGCATACCAGCGTCGTGCTGGGCATGGCCGGAGTCCGCCTGCCGCTGGAAAGCTATCCGCTCCAGGCGCTGGTGTCGGAGCCGGTGAAGCCGATCTTCCCCTGCGTCGTCATGTCGAACACCATCCACGCCTATATGAGCCAGTCGGACAAGGGCGAGCTGGTGATCGGTGCGGGCACCGACGCCTATACCAGCTATACCCAGCGGGGCGGCCTGCATATCGCGACCCATACGCTGGAGGCGATCTGCGAGCTGTTCCCGCAGTTCCGCCGGATGCGGATGCTGCGCAGCTGGGGAGGGATCGTTGATGTGACGCCCGACCGCTCGCCGATCATCGCCAAGACGCCGGTCAAGGGGCTGTACGTCAATTGCGGCTGGGGCACCGGCGGGTTCAAGGCGACGCCCGGCGCGGCGCATCTGCTGGCCCACACCATCGCCAAGGACGAGCCGCACCCGATCAACGCGCCCTATACGATCGAGCGCTTCCGGGACGGCTTCATGATCGACGAGGCCGCCGCCGCGGCCGTCGCGCACTAAAGGGGGGACGCCATGCTCATCATCCGATGCCCCTATTGCGGCGAGCGCCCCGAGCTGGAGTTCGCCTATGCCGGGGAGGCGCATATCGACCGCCCGGTGCAGCCCGCCGACCTCTCCGACGAGGAGTGGAACACCTATCTCTACACCCGCTCCAATCCCAAGGGGCTGCATGCCGAGCGCTGGCGCCACATCCATGGCTGCGCGCGCTTCTTCAACGCGGTGCGCGACACGCGGACCGACATGTTCGTGACCACCTATAAAGTCGGCGAAACCGCGCCGAAGGGCGAGGGCGCATGAAGACGACCACCCACCGTATCGCGCAGGGCACGGTCACCACCGGCCAGCCGATCCGCTTCACCTTCGATGGCAAGAGCTATACGGGCATGGAGGGTGATACGCTCGCCTCCGCGCTGCTCGCCAATGGCGTTCATCTGGTCGGGCGCTCGTTCAAATATCACCGGCCGCGCGGCATATTGGGCGCAGGCGCGGACGAGCCCAATGCGCTGGTCGGTATCCGCCGCGACCGGGCGCGCTATGCCCCGAACCTGCTGGCAACGCAGATCGAGCTCTATGACGGGCTCGACGCGGTCAGCCAGAACCGGCACCCCAGCCTCGAAAAGGACCGCATGGCGGTCAACGACAAGCTGCTGAGCCGCTTCATCCCGGCGGGCTTCTACTACAAGACCTTCATGTGGCCGAAAAAGGCGTGGGACTCGCTGTACGAGCCGCGCATCCGCGAAGCGGCGGGGCTGGGCGTCGCACCGACCGAGCCCGACCCCGACCATTACAGCCAGCGTTACGCGCATTGCGACGTGCTGGTCGTCGGCGCGGGCCCGGCAGGGATCGCGGCGGCGCGGGAGGCGGCGGATGCGGGCGCGCGGGTGATGCTGTGTGATGATCGCGCGCGGATGGGCGGGTCGCTGCTGGCCGCCGTCGATACGGTGATCGACGGCCTGCCCGCCGATCAGTGGGTCAAGCGCGAGCTGGAGGTGCTGGCGGCGAAGGACAATGTCACGCTGCTGCCGCGCACCATCGCGTTCGGCTATTATCCGCACAATTGGATCGGCCTGACCGAGAAGCTGACCGATCACCTCGCCAACCCGGCCAAGGGGGCTGCGCGCGAGCGGCTCTGGCAGGTGCGGGCGCGGCAGGTCGTATTGGCGACGGGTGCGATCGAGCGGCCGCTGGTCTTCCCGGACAATGATCGGCCGGGCATCATGCTGGCCGAGGCGGCGCGCACCTATCTTCAGCAATATGGCGTCTCGGTGGGCGAGCGCGTGGCGATCGTCGCCGCGCACGACAATGCCTATCGCGTCGCGCACGAACTGAACGCGGCCGGCGTGAATGTGGTGGTCGTCGCCGATATCCGTCCGGCATCGGTGGTGTCGGACCGCGCCGCGCAGGCCGGGCTCAACGTCGTGAACGATGCCCGGATCGACGGGACCACCGGCAATTTGCGGGTCGCCTCGATCACCATCACCGCCAATGGCCGGGCGGTGAAGCATGGCTGCGACGCGGTGCTGATGGCGGGGGGCTTCACGCCCAGCGTCCATCTCTTCTCGCAATCGCGCGGCAAGCTGAGCTGGGACGAGAACCTCCAGGCCTATCTGCCCGACAGCTCGCCCGAGGCGCTGCAATCGGCGGGTGCGTGCCGGGGCCGCTTCGCGCTCGACGCGGCGCTAGAGGACGGGCGTGAGGCCGGTCGCGCGGCGATCCGCGCCAATGGCGGTGAGGCACAGGCGACCCAGCCATCTCCGGTCATCACCGTCCGCCATGCCCAAGGTCATGGCGGCTATATGGGCGCCGCGCCGACCTCGGCCGATCTGTCCAAGGCCAAGGCGTTCGTCGACTGGCAGAATGACGTGACCGCCAAGGACATCAGGCTCGCCACGCGTGAGGGCTTCCTGTCGATCGAGCATGTCAAACGCTACACGACCACCGGCATGGCGACCGATCAGGGCAAGCTGTCCAACATCAACGCGCTGGGCATCGTGTCCGAGGCGACGGGGCGGAGCATTCCGGAGATCGGGCTGACCACCTTCCGCTCGCCCTATACCCCGGTGACCTTCGGCACGCTGGCGGGCCATGCGCGCGGCGATCTGTTCGATCCGGCGCGGATCACCGCGATCAACGACTGGGCCAAGGAGCATGGGGCCGCATTCGAGGATGTCGGCAACTGGCGGCGCGCGCATTATTTCCCGCGTCCCGGCGAGGATATGCACGCGGCGGTCAACCGCGAATGCGTGGCCGTGCGGGGCGGCGTCGGCATCTTTGATGCCTCGACGCTGGGCAAGATCGAGGTGGTCGGGCCGGACGCCGCGGAGTTCATGAACCGCTTCTTCGTCAATGCCTGGACCAAGCTGGGCGTCGGCAAGTGCCGATACGGCGTGCTGCTGCGCGAGGATGGCTTCGTGCTGGATGACGGCGTGGTCGGACGGCTGGCGGCGGACCGTTTCCACGTCACCACCACCACGGGTGGCGCGGCGCGGGTGTTGAACATGATGGAGGATTATCTCCAGACCGAATGGCCCAACCTGAACGTCTGGCTGACCTCCACCACCGAGCAATGGTCGGTCATCGCCGTGCAGGGCCCGCGCGCCCGCGAGGTGATCGCGCCGCTGATCGAGGGGCTGGACGTCTCGGCCGAGGCCTTCCCGCATATGAGCATCGCCGACGCGCGCATCTGCGGCGTGCCGATGCGGCTGATGCGGGTCAGCTTCACCGGCGAGCTGGGCTTCGAGGTCAATGTGCCGAGCGGCTACGGCCGCATGGTGTGGGAGGCGATCTGGGAGCGGGGCAAGACCTGCGACATGGTCGCGTATGGCACCGAGACGATGCACGTCCTGCGCGCCGAAAAGGGCTATATCATCGTCGGCCAGGAAACCGACGGCACGGTGACCCCGGATGATGTCGGCCTGAGCTGGGCGATCGGCAAGGCCAAGCCCGATTTCGTCGGCAAGCGCTCGCTGGCCCGGCCCGCCATGGCCGCGCCCGACCGCAAGCAATTGGTCGGCCTGCGCAGCAAGGATGGCCGCTCGGTGCTGGAGGAAGGCGCGCAGGTCGTGGCGCCGTCGGCTCCCGGCACGCCGATCGGGCACGTCACCTCCAGCTATTACAGCGCGGTGCTGGATGCGCCGATCGCGCTGGCACTGGTGCGCGGCGGTCGCGCGCGGATGGGTGAGACGCTCCACATCCCGATGCCGGGCGGCGCGATCCCCGTTGAGATCGTCCAGCCCGTTTTCCTCGACCCGGAAGGGACCCGCGTCAATGTCTGAACACCTCCCCGCCTCGCCCTTTTCCGGCAGCAGCCGGGCGGTCCAGCCGCTGGGGCATTTCAGTCGCGCCGTACTTCGCTGTCCGGCGGCGATGGTCGATATCGTCGGCAAGCGGCTAGGCATCACTCTGCCGCAGACCGCCTGCCGCTCGGCGATCGAGGGCAAGCTGGCCGCCTTGTGGCTGGGGCCGGACGAATGGTTGCTGCTGACCGACGATGCCAGCGACGATTGGGTGCCGGAGCTTCAGGCCCGGCTGGGCGACGCCTTGTGTGCGCTGGTCGATGTCAGCCATCGTCAGGTCGCACTGGCGGTACGCGGGCCCGAGGCCGAGACGATCCTCGCCAGCGGCTGCGCGCTCGACCTGTCGTTGGCGGGCTTCCCGGAGGGGATGTGCACCCGCACCATGTACGACAAGGCGGAGATCGTGCTGTGGCGGCTGGCCCCCGATGCCTTTCATATCGAGGTGTGGCGGTCCTTCGCGCGTTATGTCGAGGAACTGCTGCGCGTCGCGGAGCACGAGGTCTGAGACGATGCTGGGCGTCCGCGACCTGTTCCGCGTCGGCATCGGGCCGTCATCCTCGCATACCGTAGGGCCGATGAAGGCGGCGCACAGCTTCGCCGAGGCGTTGCGCGGGCGGCATTTCGTGCGGGTGCAATGCGACCTGCTGGGCTCGCTGGCCTGGACGGGGACGGGCCATGCGACCGACCGGGCGGTGATGCTGGGACTGGCCGGATTCCTGCCCGACACGATCGCGCCGGAGCAGATCGAACAGATCGTCGAACAGGCGCGTAGCGAGCGTCGTCTGGTCGTCGGCGGACGCACGATCGGTTTCGATGCCGACGCCGATATCGTGTTCGACCGGGTGGGCGAGACGCCGGTTCATCCCAATACGTTGCGCCTGACCGCTTTCGATGGCGACGGGGCGGAGGTGCTGGCCGAGCGCTGGTGTTCGATCGGCGGCGGCTTCATCGCGCCGGAGGATATGGTCGGCGATCCGGCGCTGGACGATGAGGAAGTGGCGCCGCCTTTCCCGTTCCGCACGGGTGCCGAACTGCTGGCGATCTGTGCCTGTCACGGGCTGAGCATTGCCGAGGTGATGCGCGCCAATGAGCTGGCCCGCACCTCGGAAGCCGAGCTGGACGCCTATCTCGACCGGGTGATCGAGGTGATGATGACCTGCATCGACCATGGGATGCAGGCCGAAGGCATCTTGCCCGGGCGCTTGAAGGTGCCGCGCCGGGCGCGGGCCTTGCGCCAGAAACTGGAGGGCGACCGCTTCCGCAACCGGCAGGCGCCGCACAGCATCATGGACCATGTCAGCCTGTTCGCCATCGCCGTGAACGAGGAGAATGCGGCGGGCGGTCGGGTCGTCACCGCGCCGACCAATGGCGCGGCGGGCGTGGTGCCCTCGGTACTCCGTTACTATCGCGACTTCTGGCCAGGCGCGGATCGGGCGGGAATGCATGGCTTCCTGCTGACCGCCAGCGCCATCGGCGTGCTGACCAAGCTCAACGCCTCCATCTCTGGCGCGGAGGTGGGGTGCCAGGGCGAGGTCGGTACCGCCAGCGCCATGGCCGCCGCCGGGCTTGCCGCCGCGATGGGCGCGACCGACCGTCAGGTAGAGAATGCCGCCGAGATCGCGATGGAGCATCATCTCGGCATGACCTGCGATCCGATCGCGGGGCTGGTGCAGGTCCCCTGTATCGAGCGCAACGCGTTCGGCGCGGTCAAGGCGATCAACGCCGCCTCGCTGTCGTTGCGCGGCGACGGCACCCATATCGTCTCGCTCGACCAGGTCATCGAGACGATGATGCGTACCGGCACGGACATGCATGCGAAGTATAAGGAAACCTCGCAGGGCGGTCTGGCCGTCAGTTTCCCCGAATGTTGACCCCGAATCTTGCCAGGGTGATGATGACCGAAGACGAAATCTATGCCGCCTTCCAGCGCGAAGGCATCGCGTTCGAAAAGCTGGAGCATCCCGCGGTCTTCACCGTCGAGGAGAGCGCGGACATCCATGCCGCGCTGCCCGGCGCGCATACCAAGAACCTGTTCCTGAAGGACAAGCAGAAGCGTTTCTGGCTGGTCGTTCTGCCGTATGATCGCCGCGCCGACCTGAAGGGCATGGCCGAGCGGCTAGAGGCGGGCAAATTCTCCTTCGGCAGTGCCGAGGATATGGAGCGCCTGCTGCAAGTGACGCCGGGTGCGGTCACGCCGCTGGCGATCGCCAATGTGACGCCGGGCGATGTCCGGCTGGTCTTCGACGAAAGTTTCCGTTCGGATGCGCCGATCGCCGTCCATCCGCTCCGCAATACCGCGACCGTCGCGCTGCCTTTCGTCCCGTTGAAGGTATGGCTGGAAAAGCTCGGCCATGACGTACGGGTCGTCACCCTGCCCTGACTAGGGCCATTGAGACTAATCCCTCAGTACACCTGACGGGCAGTATCCTGGGATTGGGCCAGGATGCTGCCCCTTTTTTATGCGCTGCACAATTTTTATTCAAAATGTCACGAGCCCGTGATATCTTTTTATTGGTGACGCATTTGTGACCCTGCATGTCGCACTTCTGATGGTGCGATGGTTGCCCGCTATGGTCCTCTCCTCCTCGTGAGATCGGCCGGACATCGAACCGCGCTGACCGCGAGCGAAATCCGAACGAGAGGATCGAGAGCCATGAGCAGGAATCGAGGCGTCGTTTATGTCGCACCGGGCAAGGTCGAAGTGCGCGACATCGATGATGCGAAATTGCAGGCCCCGGACGGTCGCCGCATCGAGCATGCGGTGATCCTGAAGGTCATCTCCACCAATATCTGCGGGTCGGACCAGCATATGGTGCGCGGCCGGACCACCGCTGCGCCCGGACTGGTGCTGGGCCATGAGATCACCGGCGAAGTGATCGAAAAGGGCTGTGACGTCGAGATGCTGGAGATCGGCGACATCGTCTCGGTCCCGTTCAACGTCGCCTGTGGTCGCTGTCGCACCTGCAAGTCGCAGGATACCGGTGTTTGCCTGACGGTGAATCCGGAGCGCGCCGGCGGTGCCTATGGCTATGTCGATATGGGCGGATGGATCGGCGGTCAGGCGCGCTATGTCACCGTGCCCTATGCCGATTTCAACCTGCTGAAGCTGCCCGATCGCGACCGGGCGCTATCCAAGATCCGCGACCTGACCATGCTCTCCGACATCCTGCCGACCGGGTTCCACGGCGCGATGATGGCTGGGGTGGGCGTCGGTTCGACCGTCTATGTCGCGGGTGCGGGCCCGGTCGGGCTGGCCGCCGCCGCCTCGGCGCGCATCCTGGGCGCGGCGGTCGTGATGATCGGCGACTTCAACCCCGATCGCCTCGCCCATGCCGCCAAGGTCGGGTTCGAGCCGATCGACCTGTCGAAGAGCGATCGTCTGGGCGATCTGGTCGCGGAGGTGATCGGTACCGACGAGGTGGACAGTGCGATCGATGCCGTCGGGTTCGAGGCGCGCGGGCACACCGGCGGCGAGCAGCCCGCCGTCGTGCTCAACCAGATGATGGAGATCACCCGCGCGGCGGGCTCGATCGGCATTCCGGGCCTCTACGTCACCGAAGATCCCGGCGCGGTCGACAGCGCGGCCAAGCAAGGCAGCCTGTCGCTACGCTTCGGGCTCGGCTGGGCCAAGGCGCAATCCTTCCACACCGGCCAGACGCCGGTCCTGAAATATAACCGCCAGTTGATGCAGGCCATTCTCCACGATCGCCTGCCGATCGCGGACATCGTCAATGCGCGCGTCATCAAGCTCGACGACGCGCCGCAGGGTTATGAGACATTCGATCAGGGGGCGGCGACCAAGTTCGTCCTCGATCCGCACGATATGCTCGCCGCCGCGTGATGGCGGGCGGACGGTCCGGGTAATGGTGCCCGGGCCGTCGCATCGAAGTTCCGATCATGTCATCCTCCACCCGGTGCGGGGCGGGGGGCCGGGGGGCCGTGTCTGCGGGACCGTGATGATCGGATGGGATGAAGGAGGATGATATGTCCGGTTTCGTCATCAACCGACCCGTCTTTTTCGGCGCGGTCGGCATTATCATGGTCCTGCTGGGGGTGGGCACGTTCTTGCCGCAACAGGCGGATGCGTTTCTGACCGTCGTCGAAAAGGGCATTCTGGCCCAGGTCGGCTGGTTCTACCTACTTGCGGTCGGTGTCTTCCTATTGTCGGTCACGATCCTGTGCTTCAGCCGCTTCGGCGACCTGAAGCTGGGGCCGGACGATTGCGAACCCGATTTCCGTTTCGTGTCCTGGGTCGCGATGCTGTTCGCGGCGGGCAAGGGCATCGGCCTGATGTATTATGCGGTGGCCGAGCCGATCATGC
This sequence comes from Sphingomonas paucimobilis NBRC 13935, assembly GCF_000739895.2. Lineage (GTDB taxonomy): Bacteria > Pseudomonadota > Alphaproteobacteria > Sphingomonadales > Sphingomonadaceae > Sphingomonas > Sphingomonas paucimobilis. Next base: position 244,649 of record NZ_BBJS01000030.1, on the reverse strand, counting down.
ATTTCACCACGCCGCCCGACGCCACGCCGCGCAGCATCGCCGCACAGCAGGAGGCGATGAGCATCACCTTCTTCCACTGGGGCATTCATGCCTGGTCGATCTATTCGGTGGTGGGGCTGTCGCTGGCCTATTTCGGCTATCGCTACAATCTGCCGCTGACCATCCGATCGGGTCTCTATCCGCTGCTCAAGGAGCGGATCAAAGGACGGATCGGCGATGCGGTCGATATCTTCGCCATTTGCTGCACCGTTTTCGGGCTGGCGACCTCGTTGGGATTGGGCGTGCAGCAGGTCAATGGCGGGCTCAACTATCTGATCGGCCTGCCGATGAGCGTGCCGATCCAGGTGCTGTTGATCGTCATCATCTCGGGCGTGGCGACGCTGGCGGTGCTGTCGGGCCTGTCCAAGGGCATCAAGCGGATGAGCGAGCTCAACATCCTGCTCGCCATCGGCCTGATGCTCTTCGTGCTGGCGACCGGGCCGACCATCCAGCTCATGCGCGATCTGGTGCAGAATATCGGGCTTTATCTGTCCAGCTTCGTGCCGCGCACCTTCAACCTCTATGCCTATAAGCCGACGCCGTGGATCAACGACTGGACGCTGTTCTACTGGGCGTGGTGGATGTCCTGGGCGCCGTTCGTCGGCATGTTCATCGCGCGCATTTCGCGCGGGCGCACGGTGCGGGAGTTCATCCTGGCCGTCCTGCTGCTGCCATCGGCCTTCACCTTCCTCTGGATGACGGTGTTCGGCAACACCGCGCTGTTCCTGGATCAGGGCGTCGCGGCCGGAGCGATCTCGGCGGCGGTGGCCGACAATGTCTCGATCGCGCTGTTCAAATTCTTCGCCTATCTGCCGTTCAGCGGCGCGACGACGGCGCTCGCCATCTTCATGATCGGCATCTTCTTCATCTCGTCGCAAAGCTCGGGCTCGCTGGTGATGGACATCATCGGGTCGGGCGGCCGGACCGAGACGACCAAGATGCAGCGGCTGTTCTGGTGCGTGCTGGAGGCGCTGGTCACCATCATCCTGCTGATCGCGGGCGGGCTCGCCGCGCTGAAGGCCGCGACGATCATCGCCGCCCTGCCGTTCGCGCTGGTGATGCTGGCGCTGCTGGTCGGGTTGTTCAAGGGGATGCGGGCGGACCAGGCGCAATATGCCATGGGAGGAGGGCGTACCTCGCCGGGCGTCGAGCCGTCCTGGCAGACGCGTCTGTCGCTGGCGCTCAACAAGCCCGAGGCGCGCGACGTGACCAGCTATATCGCGACGACCGTCAAGCCGGCGCTGGCGGCCGTCGCCGCCGAACTGACCCAGCGCGGTCGCCCGACCCATATGGTCGAGGAGGGTCGCGAAACCTGCCTCGTCTCGCCAGCGGGCGATGGGCATCGCGGCTTCCTCTATGGCGTACGACCGGCGGAGCGGGCGCTGGCGGCCTTTACCCCGCTGGAGACGCTCGATCCGCAGGTGCGGCACGAGGCGCGGACCTTCTTCGCCTGTGGCGGCCGGGGCTATGACATCATGGGGCTGAGCGAAGAGCAGGTCATCGCCGATATCCTGTCGCAGTTCGAGCGCTATCTGCTGCTGTCGGGTTCGCCGACGACCAGCCTGCTGACGCGCGCGCCCGAGCATCACGGGCTGGGCGTCCCGGCGTAACCGGCGGGGGATGGGGCAGGGGCGTTGGCGCCCTGCCCCATCCCGCCATCGACATTCCTCCTTTGAAGGAAACGGGCATGGTATCGCGATTCCCGACCATGGGCGCGTGGATGCGCTCGTGCTGATCCCGCTCATCCTCGCCACTACGGCTCCGCCGCAGACTGCGACGCCGCCATCCCCCCAACCCGAAGCCGCCCAGACGGGGGCGCCACCGACTGACGCGGGGCAGACGAATGTTCCGCCGGACGGAGTGGCACCCCCCAAGCCCGCCCCGGCCAAGATCGCCTTGCCACAACCCGCAGCAGCGTCCGAGGCGAAGCTGAAACTGGGCGGGGCGATTCGGGGCCGTTACGATCTGCGCTTCAACGATGTGGGCGCGGACGGCCAGCGGCGAACGTCGCAGCATCTGTCGTTCGACACGCTGTTGCTGACCGCCGATTACGATTCCTCGGTGATCTTCGGTTCGGCGCAATATCGCTTCTATGGCGGCAGCTTCATCTATGGCCGCGCCAATGGCTATGACGTCTATCCGGGTGAGGTGAGTTTCCCGATGTACGCCTATGTCGGCGCGAAACTGAGCGCCGAGGACAAGGTGACGGTGGGGCTGCAACCGGTGCCGTTCGACGATCGCTGGTGGGGATCGGCCTTCTTCAACAGCCTGGGCTTTGTCTATGGCATGGAAGAGGTCTATAATCTGGGTATCAGCGCCTCGCATCAGGGCAAGAAGGCGGGGTTCGATATCGGCTTCTTTCCCGGCGCGGCGCCCAATGCCTTCGGGATCAGCAGGGACAGCGCGCGCTTCACCGTCAATCTGGTCCGTGCCGACGGCTATGTCCCCGGCGGCACCCAGACCGCCGAGCGCAACATGATCGTCGGGCGGACCAAATATCAGGTGCCGCTGTCGGCCACTGCCAAGCTGACCCTGACCGGCTCGGGCTGGATCTCCTCGGTCCGCAATTTCGAGACCGGGCGCGACGGCTATCGCCATGCCGCCGCGTTCAGCGCCAAGGTGGAGGATGGGCGCTGGCACGGCAAATTGCTGGCGGCGCGGCAGATTATCGATCCGCGCGGGCCCGGGCCCAATGACCGGGTCTCGGTCGGCGATTATGACGCATCCTATAACATCGCCGCGCGTGGCACGATGCTCTTCGGCGAACTGGGCCGCTCGATCGACACCGGCAAGCTGCCCTTCGAGCTCAGCCTATACGGCAATTATGCGCGCTTCCTGAAAAGCCAGGGCAGCTTTCCCGACAGCGAGCGGCTGACCCTGGGCGCCTTCTGGACCGACAAGGCGACGCACCGCATCCGCATCTGGTCCGACCTGATGATCGGGCGCAACGACCCCTATGTCGGGGCGGGCCAGTTCGTCTCCGGCGCGGCGCAGGGCGGCGACAACAGGGTCAAGACGTCGTTACTGATCCTGATGGGCTATTATTTCTAGATCGTCCGCCGCTTCGGCCCGGTCGCCGCCGGAGAGGCCCGCGCGGGTCTCGAACGGCGAATGGCCGAAGCGGCGGCGGAACATGCGGCTCATATGCGAGGAGTCGCAAAAGCCGCAGGTGACGGCGATCGTCGTGATCGACCGGTCGGTCGTCTCCAGCAGGTGCCGCGCCAGCGTCAGGCGCAGGTCCATGAAGGCGACCTGCGGCGACAGCCCGAGCGCGCTCTGGAAGCGGCGTTCGAGCTGGCGCTTGCTGATCTTCATCCGCTCGGCAATGTCGGCGACCGACAGTGGCGTCTCGATATTCTGCTGCGCGATCAGCAACGCGCGCAGGACGATCGGGTCCTGCGTCTTGAAGTCGAGCGGCAGGCCCGGCTGCGGCTTGTCGGCGGTCAGCGGATCGTCGATGATCATGATGTGCAGGCTCTTGCTCGCCTGCGCCCGCCCGACATGCTTTTCGACCAGATGCGCCGCCAGATGCGCCGAGCTGGCCCCGCCCGAACAGGTCAGGCGATCGCGGTCCACCACGAAGATCTGGTCCGACACCGGGTTCAGCCCGTCGAACTGCTCCAGAAAGTCGCGATGGTGGAACCAGCTCACGCAGCATTTATAGCCGTGCAGCAGCCCCGCCCGGTGGAGCAGGAAGGCGCCGGTACACACGCCGACCAGCGGCACGCCCGCGCGCGCGGCCTGGCGCAGATAATCGATATATTCGCTGCCGAAATCGTCGATCTCGTCGATCAGGCCGCCGATCACCACGATATAGTCGAACCGGGTCGGATCGCCGAAACGCTCATTGGGCTGAACCGAGACGCCCGAGCTGGACGGGATCGACGCACTCGTATCGGACAGGATCTTCCAGTCGCACAGGATGTGGCGGCTGCGGTCGCCTTCGTCCGCAGCCAGCCGCAGCACGTCGACGAAATTGGCGAAGGCGCACAGGGTGAAACGCTTGGTGAGCAGGAAGCCGACCGACAGGCGCGGGCCCCCGGTCCGGTGATGAAAGCCCGTGTTGAAAGGCGGTGGCGAAAACGATCCCATGATGCGCATCCGATCTTATGCTCTTTCATTCATGTCGTAGAGTTTGCGGCCATTTGACGCAAATATTCTTTCGCTCCTGTCGATGGTGGCGCAAATTTACTTCCATCGACGGCAAACGGATGCACGTGGTCCGGGGCCCGTTCGATAGCCAACCTTATGTCCGGCGCCGTGAGCCGGCCGGGCGATAGGGCATAGTTTCACGATCAATGACCGGTTCTGCAACCGGCCGGCTCCGCGATGGCGGGGCGCGGCCACCCCGGTCCTGTCATGCGAGCACCCGGCCGTGCCGGGCGCTGTTCCGATGATGCCACCGATAGGCGGCGCATCGCCCAGATTGGAGAGGTGACGGATGAAAATTCTCGTGCCGGTCAAGCGGGTCGTCGATTACAACGTCAAGATCCGCGTCAAACCCGACGGGTCCGGGGTCGACCTGGCCAATGTCAAGATGTCGATGAACCCGTTCGACGAGATCGCCATCGAAGAGGCGGTCCGTCTGAAGGAAGCGGGCGCCGCCGAGGAGGTGGTCGTGGTGTCGATCGGCCCGGCCCAGGCGCAGGACACGCTGCGCACCGCGCTCGCCATGGGGGCGGATCGAGCGATCCTCATCAAGGCCGAAGACGCGGTCGAGCCGCTGAGCGTCGCCAAGCTTCTGAAGGCGGTGGTCGAGACCGAAGCGCCGCAGCTCGTGTTGCTGGGCAAGCAGGCGATCGACGACGACTCCAACCAGACCGGCCAGATGCTGGCAGCGCTGCTCGGCTGGTCGCAGGCGACCTTCGCCTCCGAGATCAAGTTGGATGGCGACCGCGCCACCGTTACCCGCGAGGTCGATGGCGGCCTGCAGGTGATCGAGGCGACGCTGCCGACGGTGGTGACGGTCGATCTGCGGCTGAACGAGCCGCGCTACGCCTCGCTGCCCAACATCATGAAGGCCAAGAAAAAGCCGCTGGAGGACAAAACCGCCGCCGATTTCGGCGTGTCGATCGCGCCCCGGCTGAAGGTGCTGAAGACCGAGGAGCCCGCCGCGCGCAGCGCCGGGGTGAAGGTCGGCAGCGTCGCCGAACTGGTCACCAAGCTCAAGGTCGAGGCGGCCGTCCTTTAAACTGATCTCCAGGGAGCGTCCGAGATGCCCATTCTTCTGTTCGCCGAACATGACAATCAAGCCCTTGCCGACCAGACCGCCCGCACGCTGACCGCGGCGCGCGCGATCGGCGGCGATATCGACATCCTGGTGGCCGGGCAGGGTGCCCGCGCCGTGGCGGAGGAGGCCGCGCGGTTGCAGGGCGTGCGCCAAGTGCTGCTCGCCGAAAGCGACGCGCTGGCCGAACGCCTGGCCGAGCCGAGCGCGGCACTGATCCTGTCGCTGGCCGGCGACTATGACACGATCATCGCGCCCGCCGGGAGCGCCGGCAAAAGCGTGCTGCCGCGCGTCGCCGCGCTGCTCGACGTGATGCAGGTGTCCGAGGCGATCGAGGTCGTCGCGCCCGATACCTTCAAGCGGCCCATCTATGCGGGCAATGCGGTCCAGACCGTTCAGACGACCGACGCCAAGAAGGTCGTGACGGTGCGCACCGCCGCTTTCGCCCCCGCCGAAAGCGGGGCGGACGTCGCCCCCATCGTCGAGACGGCGGCGGGCGAGGGTTCGGACCAGAGCCGCTTCGTCGAGAACCGCTTCGCCGCCAGCGATCGGCCCGAGCTCGCCTCGGCCAAGATCGTCGTCTCGGGTGGCCGGGCGCTGGGATCGGAGGAGAAGTTCCGCGAGACCATCCTGCCGCTCGCTGACAAGATGGGGGCCGCCGTCGGCGCGTCGCGGGCGGCGGTCGATGCGGGCTATGCCCCGAACGACTGGCAGGTGGGCCAGACCGGCAAGGTCGTCGCGCCCGACCTCTATGTCGCCTGCGGCATTTCGGGCGCGATCCAGCATCTGGCGGGGATGAAGGACGCCAAGGTGATCGTCGCGATCAACAAGGACGCCGACGCGCCGATCTTCCAGGTCGCCGATTACGGCCTGGTCGGCGACCTGTTCGAACTGGTCCCCGAACTCGAACGCGCCCTGTGACCGTGACGACGCCATTCGAGACTGCGCCATTTTCCGGGGGGAGCCCGATCCATGAGTGAAAAAGCCTATGTCATCCGGCTGAGCTGCAAGGACCAGCCGGGCATCGTCGCCGCCATCACCACCGCGCTTGCGTCGCTGGGGGCCAATATCCTGGAATCCAACCAGTTCTGGGACCGGCAGGCGGACCATTTCTTCCTGCGCATCGCGGTCACCGTGCCCGCCGATGTGACCCGCGACGCGGTGGAACGCACGGTGCAGCCCGCCATCGACCGCTTCGCGCTGGACCTGAAGGTGACGGACGTCGACCAACGGCCCAGGATCATCATCATGGTCTCGAAATTCGACCATGCGATGCATCATCTGCTCTACCAGATCAAAGTCCGCTGGCTGAACGCCGATGTCGTCGCGATCGTCTCCAACCATGATGCCGCGCGCAGCGCCGCCGAGATCGAGGGCATCCCTTTCCATCACTGGCCGGTGACGAAGGAGAACAAGGCCGAGCAGGAACAGAAGCTGCTCGATCTGGTCGACGAGACGGGTGCGGAACTGGTCGTGCTCGCCCGCTACATGCAAGTCCTCTCCAACGACCTGTCGGAGCGGCTGTACGGCCGAGTGATCAACATCCACCACTCCTTCCTGCCGAGCTTCAAGGGCGCCAAGCCCTATCATCAGGCGCATGATCGCGGCGTGAAGCTGATCGGCGCGACCGCCCATTATGTGACGCCTGACCTCGACGAGGGGCCGATCATCGAACAGGAAACCCAGCGGGTCAGCCACAGCCTGACCAGCGAGGATTTCGTGGCGACCGGCCGCGACATCGAATCCCGCGTGCTCGCCCGTGCCGTCAAATATCATCTTGAAGGGCGCGTGATGCTCAACAGTCACCGAACGGTGGTGTTCGCGCCCTGACCCCGGCGCGGACCTGTCGTGACGTGGCGCGGCGGCGGAGCATTTGGGGAGATTTGCCCCGCCGCCGCGTGACCCGATTTCGAAAGACCCGACGATGACAGCGACCATCATTGACGGCAAAGCCTTCGCCGAAGGACTGGGACAGAGGATCGCGGAGGCGATCCCCGCCTTCGCGGCAAGGACCGGCCGGCGTCCCGGCCTGGCGGTGGTGCTGGTCGGCACCGATCCGGCCAGCGAAGTCTATGTCCGCAGCAAGGGGCGCATGGCCCGCAAGCTGGGCATGGAAAGCTTCGAGCATGTCCTGCCCGAGACGACCAGCCAGGCCGAGTTGCTGGCGCTGGTCGCGCGGTTGAATACCGACGACCGGGTCGATGGCATCCTGGTCCAGTTGCCGCTGCCCAAGGGGCTGGACTCGCTGGCGGTGGTCGAGGCGATCGACCCCGCCAAGGATGTCGACGGCCTGCATCCGATGAGTGCGGGGCGGCTCGCCTCCGGGCTGCCCGGCCTCGTCTCCTGCACGCCGCTGGGCTGTATCATGCTGTTGGAGGCGACGCTGGGGTCGCTGTCCGGCCGCGATGCGATCGTCGTCGGCCGCTCGATCCTGGTCGGCAAGCCGATGGCGCAGCTGCTGCTCGCCCGCGATTGCACCGTGACGATCGCCCATTCGCGCACCCGCGACCTGCCCGCCAAGGTGGCGCAGGCCGACATCGTCGTCGCGGCGGTGGGGGCCGCCGAAATGATCCGGGGCGAATGGATACGCCCCGGCGCGACCGTCATCGACATCGGCACCAGCCGGGTCGAGCGCGACGGACGCAAGACCCTGGTCGGTGACGTCGATTTCGCCGGCGCCAAGGAGCGGGCGGGGGCGATCACCCCGGTTCCCGGCGGCGTCGGCCCGATGACGATCATGACCCTGATGCACAATGCCGTGCTCGCCGCGCATCGCCGCGCCGGCCTGCCCGACCCCGTGATCTCCGAACGAGAGGATTGAGAAATGGCTGCCCTTCCCCAAAAGGCCCGTGTGGTGATCGTCGGCGTCGGCGGCATCGTGGGCGCGTCGATCGTCCATCATCTCGTCGAGCGCGGATGGGACGACATCGTCGGCATCGACAAGTCGGGGGTGCCGACCGATATCGGCTCAACCGCGCACGCGTCCGACTTCTGCTACGCGACCAGCCATGACTATCTGACGACGTGGACGACCCTCTACTCAATCGATTTCTTCGAGAAGATGGGCCATTATTCACGCATCGGCGGGCTGGAGGTCGCACGCGTGGGCGACGATCAGCGGATGGACGAAATCCGCCGCAAGGTCGCCTCGGGCAAGGCGTTCGGCACCCGCGCGGAGCTGGTCGACCCGGCGACGATCAAGGCGAAGTTCCCGCTGATCGAGGAAAGCCTGGTGCAGGGCGGCCTGTGGGACCCCGATGCCGGTCTGGTCGTGCCCCGCTCGCAGACGGTGGCGGGCAAGCTGGTCGATCAGGCGGTCGATGCGGGCAAGCTGTCGGTCTTCGCCAACACCTCGGCCCTGTCGCTCATCATCGAGGAGGGCCGGATCAAGGGCGTCGAGACGACGCGCGGCACGATCATGGCCGATTATGTCGTCGTCTGTACCGGCCTGTGGGGCCGGTTGATCGCCGAGATGGCGGGCGAGGACCTGCCGGTCTTCCCGGTCGACCACCCGCTGACCTTTTTCGGCCCGTACAAGGAGTTCGAAGGGACGGGCAAGGACATCGGCTATCCGCTGCTCCGCGACCAGGGCAATTCGGCCTATATGCGCGACACGGGCGATCCCAAGACGACCGAGGGCGGCCAGATCGAATGGGGTTATTATGAGGAACATGCGCCCCGCCTCGTCCATCCGCGCGACCTGCTGGAAAAGGAACAGGCCCGCCTGTCGCCGTCGCAGCGCGACCTGGAGATGGAGCAGGTGCTCGAACCGCTCGAGCGCGCGATCGAGCTGACGCCGATCCTGGGCGAGCTGGGCTATAACGAAAGCCATTCGTTCAACGGCCTGCTCCAGACCACCACCGATGGCGGCCCGTCGATGGGCGAGAGCCAGAAGGTGCGCGGCCTGTGGTATGCGGTCGGCATCTGGGTGAAGGACGGCCCGGGCATGGGCAAGCTGATCGCCGACTGGATGACCGACGGGCGCACCGCGATCGACCATGCCAGCATCGACTATGCCCGCTTCAACCCGTTCCAGCTGGAGGCCAAGTTCATCGAGGAACGCTGCCTCGAAACCGCGGCCAAAATCTATAACCCGCCGGTCCATCCGCGCGAGCCCTTTGCCGGCGGTCGTGGCATCCGCCGCTCGCCCTTCTGGGAGCGGGAGAAGGATCTGGGCGGCTATTTCATGGAACTGGGCGGCTGGGAGCGCGCGCATGGCTATGCCGCGAACGAGCATCTGCTGGAGAAATATGCCGATCAGGTGCCCGTGCGCGAGAATGAATGGGACAATCGCCATTTCTGGCGCGTGTCGAACGCCGAGCAACTCGAACTCAGCGCGGATTGCGGCCTCATCAACCTGTCGCACTTCCACATCACCGATATCGAGGGGCCGGACCATGTCGCGCTGATGGAGTGGCTGTGCGCGGCCAAGGTCGGCGGCGATGCCAGCATCGGCAAGGGCATCTACACCCACTTCCTCGACGATGAGGGCAATGTCCGCGCCGACTTCACCGTCTTCCGTCTCGCCGATCGCTGTCGGCTGGTGAACGGCGCCGACGCGGGGCCGCGCGATGTCCAGTATATGCGCCGCGTCGCGCAGGATCGCGGGCTGGACGTGACCGTGACCGACGTGACCGAGAAATATGTCACGGTCGGCATCTGGGGCCCGAACGCTCGCGTGAACCTGCAAAAGGTGGTCGAGGACCCCGAGGCACTGTCGCTGGAGAATTTCCCCTTCGCCGCGATCCGCCCGGTCCGCATCGCGGGCAAGGACGTGATGGCCTTTCGCATCTCCTATGTCGGCGAGCAGGGCTGGGAGTTGCACATGGCCTATGAGGATGGTCTGGAGGTATGGGACGCGCTCCGCTCCACCGGCGTCATCGCGGTCGGCATCGAGACCTATGCCAATTCGCGGCGCATGGAAAAGAGCCTGCGCCTCCAGAACGCCGACCTGCTGACCCATTACAACCTGCTCGAAGCCGATCTGGCGCGCCCCAAGGCCAAGGAGGCGGACTTCCGTGGCAAGGCCAAGCATCTGGAACATCGCGCCCGTGAGCATCAGCCCGCCAAGCTGTGCACGCTGGTGATGACCGACAATGTCGATGCCAAGGGCGTGAAGCGCTATCCGGTCGGTATCCTGCCGGTCCTCGACCCCGAAACGGGCGAGACGCTGGTCGATGAACTGGGGCGGCGTTCCTATACGAGCTCGATCGCCTATGGCCCGTCGATCGGCAAGAATATCGCGCTGGCCTATCTGCCCTGGTCGCATTGCCAGGAAGGGCGCAAGCTGGAGGTCGAGTATTTCGGCGAACGCTATCCGGTGGAGGTGGCGTCGGTCGGGTACAAGCCGCTCTACGACCCGGAAAACCGCAAGCCGAAGAGCTGATCCGGCTTCGACCCATGGGCGGCGAGTGCCAGCGCCGCCCATGACGATCTTCCCCGGCGACAAGCGAATTGTCATGTATGTCATCCGGCTGAAAAACTGCTGCTTCTTCGCCAATCACGGCGTGTTCGACGAAGAGAAGACGCTGGGGCAGCGTTTCCATGTCGATGCCGAAATCCATGTCGACGCGCTGCCCGCGCTTGATACCGACGATGTCGGGGAGACGGTCGATTACGGGCTGGTCTTTGTCGAGATCGAGCGCATCCTGTCGGGCCCGCGCCGTTTCCTGATCGAGGCGCTGGCGCTCGATGTCGCTCGTGCGCTGTGCGATCGCTTCGTCCAGATCGTCCGCGCGCGCATCGTCATCCGCAAGCCCAATGCGCCGGTGCGCGGTGTGCTTGACCATGTCGAGGTCGAGGTGGCATGGCCGCAGCCGGTTTTCGAGCGACCCGGCGGCGGCCGCGCATGTCGCGAAACGCAGGGCTCGTTGACGCAATCATCCTATTGGCTGGAGAGAGCGGAGGAATAGCCTTGCTCGATACGAAGCCCGGTGGATCGCGACGCACGGGTGGGTAAATAGAAAAGCGACAGGAGGAGCGGTGAACCGCTCTCGCCCCATGTTCGATTGGCCTCGATACGGCGGCGATGATTGTTCCGGCTCAGCAACGGAAAGGATGACGAGGTGGACGCACGCAGTGAAATGCTGAACCTGATCCGGTCGCGCAAGGAGGGTTATTCCCTTCCGCAGCCCTTCTATGTCGATCAGGAATTTTTCGACCTGGATCTGGAGTTGATCTGGTACCGCGACTGGCTGTTCGCCGGGCATGATTGCGAACTGCTGAAAGCCGGCAGCTATTTCACGCTTCAGGTCGGGTCTTATCCAGTCGTCGTTCTGCGCGACCGCGAAGGACAGATCCGCGCCTTCCACAATAGCTGTCGTCATCGCGGCAGCCGGGTCTGTACCTCGGTCCGGGGAACGACCGCCAAGCTGGTCTGTCCCTATCACCAGTGGACCTATAATCTCGACGGCTCGCTCGCCTTTGCGCGGCAGATGGGCGAGGATTTCGACCCCAGTCAGCATTCGCTCAAACCCGTCGCGTGCGAAAGCGTCGCAGGTTACATCTTCATCTGCCTCGCCAACGAACCGGCCGACTTCGCGCCGTTCCGCGAACTGATGCAGCCCTATTTCGCGCCGCATAACCTGAAGGATGCCAAGATCGCCTTCGAATCGACGATCGTCGAAAAGGGCAATTGGAAGCTGGTCTGGGAAAACAACCGCGAATGCTATCATTGCGCGGGCAGCCATCCGGAGCTGTGCAAGACCTATTCGGAATCGCCCAACGTCACCGGCGTCAGCGGCGGCGGCGAGGACCCGGAGATGGCGGATCACTGGGCGCGCTGCGAGGCGGCCGGACTACCGGCGAAATTCCAGATCCATGACAGCGGCCAGTTCCGCGCGATCCGCGCCCCGCTGCTGCGCGAAGCCGAAAGCTATACCATGTCGGGCAAGCGCGCCGTCACGCGTCCGCTGTCGGACGCGGTACAGGCCGAGCGGATCGGTGCGCTGATGCTGTTCAACTATCCGACGACCTGGAACCATGTGCTGGTCGACCATGCGGTGACCTTCCGCGTCATGCCGATCGGCCCCAATGAGACGGCGGTCACCACCAAATGGCTGGTCCACAAGGATGCGGTCGAGGGTGTCGACTATAATCTCGACGAACTGACCCATGTCTGGACCCAGACCAACGATCAGGACCGCCGCATCGTCGAGGAAAACGCCTTCGGCATCCGCTCGCCCGCTTATGAGCCCGGCCCCTATTCGCAGGTGCATGAAGGCGGCGTGATCCAGTTCGTCGACTGGTATGCGCGCTTCGTCGAGACGCGGCTGGGCGGTTCGGGCCAATCGCATATCCGGCGCGTCGCGTGACCGGTTCGGGGCGTTGCCTGTCATGACCATGGCTCCGCATCGGCACCTGGACGAACTGATCCCATGGACGGACCGCCTCCACGCGTTGGAGGTGGTCAGCGTGGTGGACGAAGCGCCGGCGGTGAAGACCTTCACCTTTCGGCCGGACGGTGACTGCTGGTTCCGGTACAAGCCGGGCCAGTTCGTCACGCTCGAACTGCCCGTCGAAGGGGCGGAGCCGCTGTTCCGCACCTATACCCTGTCGTCCACGCCGTCGCGGCCCTATTCGGTCGCGGTGACGGTAAAGGCGCAGGAGGGGAGCATCGGCACCCGCTGGATGTTCGATCATCTGCGCCCCGGCATGCGGATCAAGGCCTATGGTCCGAACGGGCATTTCACCCATATCGGGCATCCGGCCGGGCGCTATCTGTTCCTGTCGGCGGGATCGGGCATCACGCCGATGATGTCGATGCTGCGCTGGATGGCCGATCTCGCGCCACAGAGCGACGTCGCCTTCGTTACCTGCGCCCGTAGCCCGAAGGACATCATCTTCCGCCACGAACTGGAACTGCTCGATCGGCAGATGCCGAACCTGTCGCTGAGCGTGATGGTGAAGGCCAATTCGCTGGGCGAAAGCTGGTTCGGGCATCGCGGGCAGATCAGCCATTCGATGCTGGCGACGTTCGTCCCCGACCTGATGGAGCGGGAAATCTTCTGCTGCGGGCCGGAGCCGTTCATGGCGCTGGTCCAGGATTTCCTGCGCGATGCCGGTTTCGACATGGCGCATTACCATCAGGAAAGCTTTGGCGAAGTCCCCCCCGACGCCCCCGCCGAACAGGTCGCGGTCGTCACCGATGCGGGTGAGGCCAGCGATGCGACCGTCCCGGTGATCTTTGCGGATTCGGGTGTGACTGGCACCTGCCTGCCGGGCCAGACGGTGTTGGAGGCGGCGCGGGCCGCCGGGGTGCGTATCCCCGCGGCGTGCGAGTCCGGCATCTGCGGCACCTGCAAGACGATGAAGGTCTCCGGCGAGGTCGTGATGACCCATAATGGCGGCATCCTGGATGACGAGGTCGAGGAAGGCTACATCCTCGCCTGTTGCTCCCGGCCGCTCGGCCCCGTGGAGGTCGAAGCCTGACGACGTGAAGGACCCAATGTGACGGATGAACGCATCGACGGCGTAAAGGACTATGGCGGCCCGGCGGGCGGCTGGGGTGCGCTGCGCGCCGTCGCGGCGGCGGTGCGCGCGCAGATGGCGGATGCCCGCGCGCTACTGTCGGTCAACCAACCCGACGGGTTCGACTGCCCGGGCTGCGCCTGGCCCGACCCGCGCGAAAGCTCGTCCTTCGAATTCTGTGAGAATGGCGCCAAGGCGGTGACCTGGGAAGCGACCGCCAAGCGCGTCGACCCCGATTTCTTCGCCCGCCATTCCGCCAGCGAATTATGGACGTGGAGCGACCATGATCTGGAGGGGGCGGGGCGGCTGACCGATCCGCTACGCTACAATCCCGCGACCGATCGCTATGAAGTGATCGGCTATGACGAGGCGTTTCGGCTGGCGGGTGAGGCGCTAAAACGGCTCGACCATCCCGATCAGGCGGAATTCTATGCCTCGGGCCGCACTTCCAACGAAGCGGCGTTCCTGTGGCAACTCTATGTGCGGGCGTTCGGGACCAACAATTTCCCCGACTGCTCCAACATGTGCCACGAGGCGACCAGCACCGGGCTGCCCCAGTCGATCGGTATCGGCAAGGGCACGGTGACGCTCGAGGATTTCGAGCATGCCGATGCGATCTTCTGCATCGGGCACAATCCCGGCACCAACCATCCGCGCATGTTGTCCTCGCTGCGCGATGCGGCGAAGCGTGGCGCGGCGATCGTCGTCGCCAATCCGATGAAGGAGCGCGGGCTGGAACGCTTCCAGTCGCCCCAGCATGTCGGCGACATGGTGCGCCCCGGAGGCGTGCCGCTCGCCTCCGCCTATCATCAGGTCCGGGTGGGCGGCGACATGGCGATGCTGAAGGGCATGATGAAGGCCCTGTTCGCGATGGATGCCGCCGATCTGGCGGCGGGCGGGGCGGGAGTGCTCGACCGCGCGTTCATCGCCGAACATACCACGGGTTTCGACGCGCTGGCCGCCGACATCGCCGCGACCGACTGGGCGGAGATCGAACGCCGCTCCGGCCTGCCGCGCGCCGAGATCGAGAGCATGGCCGACACCTATGCGCGCGCCGAGCGGGTGATCATCTGCTATGGCATGGGCATCACCCAGCATCGGCACGGCACGCACAATGTGCAACAGATCGCGAACCTGTTGCTGCTACGTGGCAATTTCGGGCGGCCCGGCGCGGGCATCTGCCCCTTGCGCGGGCACAGCAACGTGCAGGGCGACCGGACCGTCGGCATCACCGAACTGCCGACCGAGGCGTTCCTCCAGCGGCTGGATACCGCCTTCGGGATCAGCAGCCCGCGCCGTCACGGCCATAATGCGGTCGAGGCGCTGAAGGCGATGCGTGAGGGCCGGTCGCGTGCGATCCTGTCGCTCGGCGGCAATCTGGCCGTGGCGATGCCCGATCCGGAGGCGTGTTTCGAGGCGTTTCGGGCGATGGACCTGTCGGTCACCATCGTCACGAAGTTCAACCGCACCTGTCTGCTTCAGGCGCGCGAGACGCTGGTGCTGCCCTGTCTCGGCCGTACCGAACAGGATATGCAGGACAGCGGCCCGCAGTTCGTGACGGTCGAGGACTCCATGTCGATGGTCCATGCCTCGCGCGGTCGGCTCAAGCCGGCGGCGGAGGGACTGCTGTCCGAACCGGCGATCGTGGCGGGGCTGGCCAAGGCGACATTGGGCGAAGGGACGATCGACTGGGACGCGATGGTCGCCGATTATGATCGCATCCGTGACAAGATCGCCGAGGTCTTTCCCGACTTCGGCGATTTCAACGCGCGTGTCCGGCAGAAACATGGCTTCCGGCTGACCGTGGGGCCGTCGAACCGCGTCTGGAATACGCCCGACGGAAAGGCGCATTTCATCGTCCATCCGGATGCGGACGGTGCGGGCGGCAATGCGGATGCGCCGCTGGTGCTAACCACCATCCGCAGCCACGACCAGTATAACACGACCATCTATGGCCAGAATGATCGCTATCGCGGCATCACGGGGCGGCGGGACGTGGTGTTCGTGAACCCCGACGATCTTGCCGAGGCGGGGCTGCGTCATGGCGACCTGATTGACGTGGTCGCGGGTGCCGGACGCGTTCTGGAGCGGCAGGTGGCGGTGGCGCACAGCATCGCGCGCGGATCGGTCGCCGCTTATTATCCCGAGGCCAACCACCTGATCGCGCTGAACGATCACGACGCCGAGAGCGGCACCCCGTCCTACAAGTCCATCCCCGTCCGCCTGCGTCGGGCCGTCGGCGGCTGATGGCGTTTCGCCAAGGATGTCGCCGGCACGCGGCCGGCAACATCCCTGTTCGCACGACGCTCAGCGCGTGAAGCGTAGCCCCACGAAGAAGGTCCGGCCGATCACGTCATAGACACCGGCCTGATAGCTCAGCTCGAAATTCGCGCCGCCGGCTTCGGCTCCCGGAATGCGCGGCGGCTTGCGGTCGAACGCATTGTTAAGGCCGCCCGACAGCTCGATATTCTTGGTGAGGCGCACCCAGCCAAAAAAGTCGTTGTAGAAGACGTTGGGCGTGAAGGTCGGATCATATTTGGCCGAGGTGATGGTGGTCGCCGCCTTCATCGGCGAGAAGTGGCGCAGCGTCCAGGTGGCGCCCCAGGTCGGTTGCGCATAGGTGGTGCGGATCACGCCCTTCCAGGTCGGGCTGCCGAAGACGCCGCGATATTCGGTGATCGTGTTGGGATCGCTGGGGTCCAGCGTGTAGCGGCGGTTGAGCAGCCGCGTGTAATTGGCGTTGATCGACAGCTTGCCGGCATCCGCTCCCAAGCCCAGCCGCTCCAGATCAGTCGCATAGTTCAACCCGAAGTCGATACCGCGCGTCAGATATTGGGCGAGGTTCAGCTTCTGGGTAACGACCGACTTGATGTTGTTGCCCGCATCGCGGGTCACCAGCGAGCAAAAGACGTTGGTCAGGCTCGGCTGGTCGACGCATTTGTCGATGATCGTCTGTGCGCCAAAGGCATCGATCGCGTCGCGCAGGTCGATATCGTAATAATCGACCGTCAGCGAAAGCCCTCGGATGAAGCGCGGCTCCAGAACGCCGCCAACCGTCAGGGTACGTGCGGTCTCGGGCTTCAGTGCCAGATTGCCCTTCGAGATGATGTCGCGGTAGATCCAGTAGTTGTTGAGATCGGTCGGCTTGATCGCCGCGCAATTCGCCGCCGTATATTGCGTACGCGCGATACGGTTGGCGAGATTATAGGCGTTGCAGGGGTCGGTCACCCACATGCCGCCGATGCTGCTCGCCGTGAACAGCTCGCCGATATTGGGCGCACGCACCGCCTGGCCATAGGTCGCGCGGAAGCGGATGTCGCGGATCGGTGCCCATTCGCCGCCCAGCTTCCAGGTCGTGGTGTGGCCCGCCGTGCTGTAATCCGACAGGCGCACTGCACCGTCCAGTGACAGCCTGTCGAAGAAGGGCGTGTCGCGCAGGATCGGGGCATGGACTTCGCCATAGGCTTCCTTGACGTTGTAGTTGCCGATCAGCGGCATCTGCGTCACGCCCAGCGTCGGATCGTAGCGGGGGCTGTCGGCATTATATTCGGGCGCCACGCCGATATCGTTGCGTTCCTTGCGATATTCGGCGCCGATCACCGCCTGCACCGGACCGCCGGGCAGGTTGAACAGTCCCCCCGAGATATAGCCGGAGACGACCTGCTGGGTCATGACCGACTTCGCCCAGTTCGACGTGTACTGGATATAGTTGATCATCGGCTGGGTCAGCCGGACGAACGGATTGATCGGCACACAGCCGTCATTGGGCGTGGTCAGCGTGCTGCGGCAGATCGGATTGCCGGCCGCGTCGGTGGTCGAATCGAGCCCCTGATACCAGCGGGTATAGGAGGTGGCATTGAAGTCGCGCACCTGCTGTTCGGAACGGCCATAGGTATAATAGGCCGTGTAGTTCCACGGATGCGCGAACAGGCGGAAGTCGCCCTCGGCGCCGGCCACCGCCTGGATGGTCTTGCGGCGATACTGGGTCTCGGGCGTGCCGACCTCCAGCACGCGCCGGGCGAAGTTTATGCCACCGTCTGGCACCGTACCGCCCGCCGCCGCGACCATCTGCGGCGTGATATAGGGGCTGTCGGCCGGAACCGCGTCATAGCCGAAGGCGGTCAGCGGGGCATAGGCCGCCGTCGAATAGTTGCGCGCGAAGCTGACATTGCCGAACAGCTTGAACGCCTCGCTGAAATCATAATGGCTGGCGATCCGGCTGGAGAAGCGCTCCGACGGGACCGACAACAGCCAGCCGTCATAGCGACCATGATATTCGCTGCCGTCCCCCGCCAGCAGCGTACCCAGC
Organism: Sphingomonas paucimobilis NBRC 13935; assembly: GCF_000739895.2. GTDB lineage: Bacteria > Pseudomonadota > Alphaproteobacteria > Sphingomonadales > Sphingomonadaceae > Sphingomonas > Sphingomonas paucimobilis. The sequence goes on along the minus strand of NZ_BBJS01000030.1, from coordinate 226,605 downwards.
GCCTCGCTGGTATTGGCCATGTTGACGACGCGCGGGTTGAGGAACCCCTGCGGCCCCAGATTGGGGGCGCGCAGCGTGCCATTGGCGGCAACGGCGTAAAGCTGCTCGTTGAGGATCAGTTGCGCCGAGTCCGACGTGTAGATGTTATAGTTGCCGTCGAAGATCGTGTATTTGTCGGTCGTGTTGCGCCGTGCATAGTAGGGATAGCCCTGCGCGGTCCAGGGGCGGTCCGCACCGCTTATCCCTTCCGGCACGTTGTCGTAAAAGGCGTAGAAGGTCACGTTGCCGCGATTGTCGGCGAAATTGGTGCCGGCCAGCAGGTCGAACCCATATTGGTTCATGTCGTTGCGGGTCGACGCATTGTAGCGGACGTTGGATTCCAGCCCCTGATAATTCTTCTTCAGGATGAAGTTGGCGACGCCCGCCACCGCGTCCGCGCCGTAGAGCGCGGAGGCGCCGCCGGTCACGACCTCGACCCGCTCGACCAGGCTGGAAGGGATATTGCTGAGGTCGACGGCAGAGGTGCCGGGGATGGCGGGCACCTGGCGATGGCCGTCGACCAGCACCAACGTACGCTGCGTGCCCATGCCGCGCAGGTCGAGGGCATTGATGCCCGCATTGCCCGCCAGATTGCTGGTCTGGTTGGTCTGGGTGATCGCCAGCGCGGGAAGCTGGTTGACGACATCGGTGATCTGCTGCGACCCGACCGTCCGAATGTCGGCGGCGGTCACGACCGCGATGGGGGCGGGACTGTCCTTTGCATCGCGACGAATACGCGAGCCGGTCACGAGAATCTCGCTGTCCTCGGCCTTTGCCTCGGTTTCCGATGGCACACGTGTTTCCGTCTGGGCGCACAATTGCTGCGCAAAACAAGCGCTTCCCAGCATCAAGGCCGCGCGCAATGCCGTCTTTCGATCGATCATGTCCCTAACCCCCATATGTTGTATTTAGTATACAAAATATGTCGACGGGTTTTCTGTCAAGTGACAAGCGGGCGAAATGGGCAGATACCTATAGCGCACAGACGGTCAGGAAAGCGGCTGTCCGATCGATAGGTCGGTCCCTGCTGGAACCTTGCGCCCGACAATCAACGGCTTGGCGAGGCTCGTCCGCGCTCGGCTGGTCGCAAATTTGCGGCCAGGCTCGACGGAAATGCTTCGCTGCTTCATCTTGGCGTGTGAGGGGAGCCAGTGAGTTCGGATCAGCTTGTCGCCTGGGTCGGTCGCCATATCCTGCCGCATGAGCGGCGGTTGCGCGTCTGGCTGCGTGCGGCATTCCCGGCGGTGGACGTGGACGACGTGGTGCAGGAAACCTATTGCCGGATCAGCGCGCTCGATCGGTTCGAGCATATCGACGACCCCCGCCGCTATTTCTTCCATGCCGCGCGCAACGTCGTGCTGGAGCAGATTCGCCGCGAACGGGTGGTCAGCATCGACGCTGCCAGCGGCTTGGCCGAGTTGGATAGCGCCCCGGATCTGGGCCAGTCGCCCGAGGAGATCGTCGCCGGGCGGCATATGCTTGCCCGGATCGAACGGCTGATCGACGCCTTGCCCGACCGTGCAAGACAGGTCTTCCGGCTGCGCAAGATCGATGGCGTGGCGCAGCGTGACATTGCCCTGCAGTTGCACGTCCCGGAGACGGTGGTCGAGAATGACGTAGCGCGGGGCCTGCGGCGTATCCTCGACCAATTGACCGAGGGTGAGAAGGCCGAACTGCCCATCCGGCGGCGGCGGGATGCGCTGGCGCGCCCGGATCGCGATCGGGGGAAGGGGCGCTGGCGATGATCGACGACATCGCCTGCCGCTGGGCCGCCGCGCTCGACCGGGGGCTCGATGCCGCGGAAGAGGCGAACCTGTCGGCCTGGCTGGAGGAGGATCGGCGGCATCGCGGCGCGCTGCTGCGCGCGACGGCGGCGCTCAGTCTGCTCGATCGCGGGCGGGCGCTGTCGGGCGTCAGCGACGGGGTGCCGGTTCGGCAGGACCGGCGCCGCTGGTGGCGTGTCAGCGGCGGGGCGATGGCGGCGGCGCTGGTCGCGGCGGTGGGGCTGGGGCTCTGGCCCGATGGGGGCGAGCGGATCGACACGCGGATCGGCGAGATCCGGCGGATGCCGCTTGCCGACGGGTCGGTCGCCATGGTCAATAGCGGCACGACGTTGCGCGTCGCCTTCACCCCCACCGAGCGGCATGTCGAGGTGAGCCGGGGCGAGGCGTGGTTTCAGGTCGCGCACAATCCGGCGCGCCCCTTCATCGTCGCCAGCGGTCCGTTCCGCGTCCAGGCGGTCGGCACCGCCTTCGATGTGCGGCGCGAGGGCGATGCCGCGCAGGTCGTCGTGACCAAGGGCGTCGTCAAAATCTGGTCGGTCGATAGCGGCCGGCCGCCGAAGCATGTCGCGGCCGGCCAATGGGCGGTGCTGCGGCAGGGGGACGCGGTCACGCCCAAGGCATTGCCGCCACAGGCATCGGATCAGCAATTGGCCTGGCGTGAGGGGCGGATCGTGCTGGACGACATGACGCTGGGCGCGGCGGTGGCGGAGTTCAACCGATACAATGTCAACCGACTGGAAGTCGCGCCACAGCTTGCCGGACGGCGGGTGGTGGGCTGGTTCCGCATCTATGACGTCGACGGCTTCGCCTCGGCGAGTGCGGCGATGGTCGGGGGCCGCGTCGAGCATGTCGAGCGACCGGGCGAGGGCGACGTCACCCGCATCCTGCCCTGAAAAAAATCCTTCGGAAAAGCGACGGCGGCTGACGGAAATGTCGTGGCCGATCATCCTTGGATCAGCGCCGTATGAAGCGCGTCAAAAATTCAAGGGAGGGGTGCCTTGCGCAACAGCCATATTCTCAGCGTGTCGATGGTGGCGATCGCCGCAGTCATCGCGTCGCCCGCCGTCGCCGCCCAGTCGACCGTCCGCAACTTCAACGTGCCGCGCCAGGCGGCCGCGACCGGCCTCGTCCGCTTCGCCCAGCAGGCGGGGATTCAGGTTCTGGCGCCCAGCGACGTGACGCGCGGCCAGACCGTCTCGGCCGTGAAGGGACAGCTCAGCATCGAGGAAGGGCTGCGGCGGCTGATCGGGCCCAGCCGCCTTCGGCTGATCTCGTTCGACGGTCGCACGGCAGTGATTGGCGCGGGCGGCCCCGGTGGGGTTCGCACGGTCGGCTATACCTTGCCGCAGGATATGGGCGCGGCGACAGGCGGAGCCCAGTCCACGACGTCGCCGACCGAAACCGCGCAGAGCGATGACGGCACGCAGAGTGAGATCATCGTCACCGGCAATACATCGGACCGGCGCACGCTGTTCAACTCCTCGTCCAACGTCACCCTGGCGAGCGCGGCCGATCTGCAGCGCAAGGCGCCGAGGTCGACGGCCGAGACGCTGGAGCTGGTGCCCGGCGTCTTCGTCGAGGGGACGGCGGGGCCGATCTCCAACAATTATTCGGTACGCGGCCTGCGCGGCGGTGGCCAGACCTTCATCACGCTGGAAGAGGACGGGATGCCGATCCTCTATGGCGGGGCGGGCGCCGATTTCTATTTTCAGAACGACATCACCATCAACCGCCTCGAAGCGGTCGAGGGCGGCACGTCGGGCGTGCTGGCCCCCAATGGCGCGGGCGCGACGATCAACTTCATCTCGCTGAAGCCCAATCACGACCGGGCGACCGCGATGGTCCGCTACACCGGCACCACCTATGGCGATCTGCGCGCCGATGGCTATTTCTCCGCGCCGATCGCCGATGGCTGGGCGTTCAACGTCGGCGGCTATGTCACCTCGCAAAAGGGGGTGCGGCGCACGCCGTTCACCTTCAACGCCTATGACGTGAAGGCGATGTTGGAGAAGAAATTCTCCAATGGCGGGCTGGTGCGCTTCACCGTCAAACATGGCGACAAGCATTTCCCCTATTATGCGGACATGCCGTTTCGCGTGTCGGCCAGCGGCGACATCACCAGCGTGCCGGGCCTGGACCTGAAGCGTGACGATGTCGGCGGTCGCGGCTTCACGCAGTTTCTGGTGCCCAATGCGCCCGCCACCGGCGAGAGCCTGCGCCGGTTCAGCTCGGCGGACGGCGTCCATGTGAAGGCGACGACCTATCGCATCGATGTCGAAGTGCCGGTCAGCCCCAGCGTCCGCCTGTTCGGTCGGGCGCGTTATCTGGACGGGTCCTATGACTTCAATGGCATCTTTCCGGGCAGCGGATCGGGAACGGCGGGCCTGACCTCGGCGCTCAACTATCTGACGCCTGCGTCCTCGCCGCTCGCCGGGCTGACCCCGCTTCAGGGTTCGCCGCTGACCTATTTCCAGGTTGCCGCACTGCGCTTCCCCGGCGTCGCGCAATATGGTCTGCGCAATATCCGCACGGGCCAGGTGATCGCCGCGTCCAATACCGCCGCGCTCAATGGCCTCAACGGCAACGGCCTGTTGCAACAGACGGTGCTCAACCACCAGACGCTGGCGACCAAGGATTTTGGCAGCGACTTCGGCGTGAAATGGGATGCCGGGGGCAGCAATATCGACAATTCGCTGACCGTTGGCGGCATGGTGTACAATGTCCGTCGCCGCAACAACCAGTCGGCGGTTGCGACGGTGCTGAACGATGTCCGCAACGACTCCAACGTCTATGACATGGTCGCGCTGAACGCGGCGGGCGGCGTGCTGGGCTCGTTGACCAACAACGGCATGGTCAATTACGGCAATTGGGGCCAGGGCCTGTTCAACGACGAGGTCACCTCGCTCTCGGCCTATTTCAACGACGAACTGACCATCGGCGACAAGCTGCACATCGATTTCGGCGCGCGTTACGAGCATCAGCATGTTCGTGTCGACATCGGCGATACGGCTGCGGTCAACGCTGCGGTGCCCGCTGGCACGCCGGGCCTGTACGACAATGTCGGCAGCACGTTCAGAGGCACCTATACACGCCAGACCGCCAATTATTCCGACTGGGCTTATACGGCGGGCATCAACTACGAGCTGACTAACCATGTCGCGCTCTATGTGCGCGGCGCGCACGGTTTCCAGACCAATGGCGGCGATACGGGCGGCACCCATGCGCCGACCGGGCTGACCCTGTATGAAGGCGGCGTGCGGTTCAAGGCGACCGGATTCAACGCCTCGATCATCGGTTTCCGGACCGAATTCCGCAATCAGAATTACCAGTTCATCGACCCTGCCAACCCGGCGGTGGCGAGCAATGCGCTGGCCGACAACGTCACCAACGGCGTCCAGGTCGACGCCACGCTGCGCCCCGTCGAGTATTTCAGCCTGAACGTGCAGGGCGTCTATCAGGACCCCAAGCTGAGCAACCTGCGCTTCAACGGCGTCGCCCAGCCGCAATATGACGGCAATACGCCCGAGCGGACGCCCAAGAAGCTGTTGACTGTCACCCCGTCCTTCATCCTGCCCGGTGGGCTGGGCGAGATTTACGGCCGGTACAAATATATCGGCAAGATCTTCGCCGACAGCGGCAACGGCATCGCGCTGCCCGATTACGGCGTGTTCTCGATCGGCGCGAGCATCGACGCCACGCCGCGCCTGAACCTGTCGGTCAGCGTCGACAATCTGACCAATGTGAAGGGCTTTACCGAGGGCAATCCGCGTCAGGGGCAGACCCAGACCATCGTCGACGGCTATTTCTATGGCCGCGCGATCGTCGGCCGCAATGCGCTGTTCAGCGCGACCTTGAAGCTGTGAAGCGCCGGGCGGCGATCCGGCTGTCCTTGGGGCTGGCGGCGGTGCTGGCCCTGACCGGCACCGGGCGCGGGGCCGATCCGGTCGAGCGTTACACGGTGAGCGAGGGGCTGAACATCAACAGCTTCACGCGCGCCGGTCCGGTCGCGGCGCATGTCGTGCTGCGCTCGGGAAAGCAGCCACGCCTGCTGGTTGCTTTCCCGGCAGGCAATAGCGGCACCGCGCTCTGGTTCGAGCCGCTGGCCAGGGACGCCGAATGGCGGCTGGAGGGCGCGCCGCAGCCGGTGACGGAGCGCGACGCCAAGGGGCGGCCGCTCCACGGTGTCCGCTTCGCCGTGACCATCGCTGCGCCTCGCCTGGTGCCGCGTCAGGCCGTGCTGTCGAGCATCCGCGTCATTCGCGACTATCAGGCGCTGGGCACCGCCCCCGCCGAGGTGCTGACCCCGCCCCGGATCACGGCATCCGCGCTTCGCTGGTCGCGCGACCGGCTGGATGGCGCGCCGGGCTATGACCTGGCGATGACCGTCACGAATGGCCGTATCGCGGACGGCGCGATCCTGGCGGGGAAGGACGGGACGATCCGCTTCGCCGTGACCGCGCTGACCGGTGAGACGCCGCTGACTCCGCGCGGTGGTGCCCAACTGCTCAACGGCAAGGCGCAGGCGGATATGGGCGCTCGCAATGCCCTGACTTTCCTCAGCTATGCCGAGAAGTTTCTGGCGGGATCGTGGCGGTTCGACACCTATTTCGGGCGCGACACGCTGATGTCGGTGCGGCTGCTGATGCCCGCGCTGCAACCGGCGGCGGTGGAGACGGGACTGTCCTCGGTGCTCGCGCGCCTCTCTGCACGGGGTGAGGTCGCGCATGAGGAGGATATCGGCGAGTTCGCCATCCTCGACCATCGCAAGGCGGACGGTACCTCGTCGGATGCGCCGGTGTACAACTACAACATGGTCGACAGCGACTATATGCTGGCCCCCGTCGCGCGGGCATGGTTGCTCGATGACCCGCGCGGACGGGCCCGGGCGGCGGCGTTTCTGGCGCAGCGGGTGGACGGCGAGACGCTGGGCGCGCGGATGGTCCGCAACCTGCGCTTCGTGCTGCGACAGGCGACGCCCTTCGCGCGCGAGCCCGTGCCTGCGCACCTGGTCGCGCTCAAGCCCGGCATGGATGCCGGCGAATGGCGGGACAGCAACGACGGACTGGCGGGTGGCCGTATCCCCTATGACGTCAATGCCGTGTTGGTCCCCGCCGCGCTGGATTCGACGGCGGCCTTGCAGGCGAGCGGGCTGCTGCATCCCTATCTGGCAGCCGGCGATGCGAAGGACTTCGCCCAGGCGCGGGCCATCGCCGATGTCTGGCGGGCCAAGGCGCCGCCGCTGTTCGACGTGACGCTATCTCCGGAAGCGGCGCGGCAGTCGATCCGCCGCTATGCCCGAACCATCGGCGTGCCGGACGCGCCGGCGCTGGCGGCGATCGGGCGTGAGGCAGTCCGTTTCCCGGCCATCGCATTGGACGCGCAAGGGCGGCCGATCCCGGTGCAGAACAGCGATCCGGGCTTCGCGCTGCTCTTCGCCCAGCCGTCGGCGGCGGCTTTGCGGGTGATGGCGAGCAGCTTTACCGACGCCTTTCCGGCCGGGCTGCGCACGGGGGCGGGGATGCTGGTGGCCAACCCGGCCTTTGCCGACGAGGCGATCCAGCGCAAATTCTCGCCCAACGCCTATCACGGCACGGTGGTGTGGAGCTGGCAGCAGGCGCTGGTCGCCGCCGGTCTGGCGCGGCAGTTGGAACGGCGTGACCTGCCCGCCAATGTCCGTACCGCGCTCGCCCGCGCGCAATCCTGCCTGTGGGACGGGATCGAGGCGACGCGCGCCGTGCAGAGTTCGGAACTGTGGTCCTGGCGCTATGCCGATGGTCGATACCAGGTCCTGCCCTTTGGCGCGGCCGGCGCGGACGTCGACGAGTCCAACGCGGCCCAGCTCTGGAGCACCGTCTATCTGGCGCTGCGTCGCCCGGCCGGGAACGGGGTCGCGTGCTCCGCCGGATGACGCTCGCTCGGGCAGGGGTGATCGGATAGGCTGGCCGGCATGACGGACAATCGCATTCGCCGGATCGTGATCCTGGGCGGGGGAACGGCGGGCTGGATGACCGCCGCCGCCCTGTCACGCGCAGTGGCCGGGCAAGGCGTTACCATCACCCTGATCGAATCTGACGCGATCGGCACGATCGGGGTGGGCGAGGCGACCATTCCCACCATCCACTGGTTCAACCAGATCATCGGTCTGGACGAGCGGCAGTTCATGGCCGAGACCAAGGCGACGGTGAAGCTGGGCATCGAGTTCGTCGGCTGGAACGGGGCGGGCAGCCGGTATTTCCATCCTTTCGGCACGTTCGGGCCGCCCGGCGATGGCGCGATGTTCCTGCACCGGCTGATCCGGGGGCGTGCCGATGGCGACGCGGCGCCGACCGAGGCCTATTCGCTGACGGCGCAGGCGGCGAAGGCAGGTCGCTTCGCGCGGCCGGTGGCGGACCGCCGGTCGCTGCTGTCGACGCTGGGCTATGCCTATCATTTCGATGCGGGGCTTTACGCGCGTTACCTGCGCGGCCTGGCGGAGCGTTCGGGCGTGACGCGGATCGAGGGGATCGTCGCGTCGGTCGGCCAGGAAGGCGAGAGCGGCTTCATAGCATCGCTGACGCTGGAGGATGGACGGACGGTCGCGGGCGATCTGTTCATCGACTGCTCCGGACTGCGCGCGCTGTTGATCGGCGAAACGCTGGGCGTTGGCTATGACGACTGGTCGCATTGGCTGCCCTGCGACCGGGCCTGGGCGGCGCCGAGCGCAGCCGAGACCAGTCTGACGCCCTTCACCCGGGCGACGGCGGCCGAGGCCGGATGGCGCTGGCGCATCCCGCTGCAGCACCGGGTAGGCAATGGCTATGTCTTCGCCAGCCGCTTTCAGGACGAAGACGCCGCGCGCGCCTCGCTATTGGCGGGCATGGACGGGCCGCCGCTCGCCGATCCACGGCTGATCCGCTTCACGCCCGGCATGCGGCGCGAGGCATGGCGCGCCAATGTGGTGGCGATCGGCCTGTCGAGCGGTTTCCTGGAGCCGCTGGAATCGACCAGCATCCATCTGATCCAGAGCGGCATCGCCAAGCTGTTGTCGCTCTTCCCGGCCGCCGATTGCTCGCCCCTGCTGGCGCGGCAGTTCAACCGGGTGTTCGGACAGGAAATGCACGATGTGCGCGACTTCCTGATCCTGCATTATCATGCGACGGCGGGCCGCGACGAACCGATGTGGCGCGAGCGGCAGGCGATGACGATCCCAGATAGCCTTGCGGAGCGGATCGCGCATTTCCGCCATTCGGGGCGCATCGTCCTGTCCAGCGACGAGCTGTTCCGCGACGCCAGTTGGTTCGCGGTGCTCGACGGGCAGGGCGAACGCGCGGAGGATCACAATCCGCTGATCGAGGCGGTCGGCCGCGACGACAATCTCCGGCATTTGGCGACGCTGCGCGCCGAAATCGCGAAAGTCGCGGCATCCCTGCCTCCTCTTCCGGCCAGGGGATGAGGGACAGGGCGTTCCTGATGTGATGGCCGGATGGATGAGCAATTTAGCGTAAATCCGTCATGGCGAGCGTGGCGAAGCAATCCCGGGCGTCCTGCCGAAACACGGAACAGCTTCACCATGCCCGCCATGACGGGCTGTCGTCACGGCGTCGGTAAGTGGCCTATCATCGCCGTCGAGTAGCGGTCGGCCCATCAAAATGGCGCATCGATATCCACCACGTTGATCAGCTTGTGGTTGACGAACTCCTTGATGCCGAGCCCCAGCAGTTCGCGGCCATAGCCGGAGCGGCGGACGCCGCCGAAGGGCAGGTCCGCCTTCACCATCGTCGGATGGTTGACGAAGATCATGCCGGTCGAAATCCTGCGCGCCACGTCCGCGCCGCGCTTCGTGTCGGCGGTGAAGACTGACCCGCCCAGGCCATAGGGCGAATCATTGGCGATGCGGATCGCATCCGCCTCGTCACGCGCGCGGAACAGCATCGAGACGGGGCCGAAAAATTCCCAATAGCGGGCCGGATTGTCCTCGCCGACATCGGTCAGGATCGTCGGCTGGACGAAGGCGCCTTGGTTGGGAATGTCGGGACCGACCGGGGTCGCGGTCGCGCCATGCTCGACCGCCTGTTCGATCATCGCGCGCAAGTCATCGGCGGCCTTTTGCGACGACAGAGGCGCGAGCGTGGTGGCGGGGTCGAGCGGGTCGCCCATTTGAAGCGCTGCGACCCCCTTGGTGTAGCTGGCGAGGAACCTGTCATAGACCTCGTCCACCACGATCATCCGCTTGGAGGAGACGCAGACCTGTCCGCCATTCCAGTGCCGGCCGAACACCGCCCATTGAACGGTCTTGTCCATATCGGCGTCCGCCAGCACGACGAAGGCGTCCGCGCCGCCCAGCTCCATCGTCGATTTCTTGAGCGCGGCACCGGCGATCTGGGCGACCTCGGCACCCGCCGCTTCCGATCCGGTCAGCGCCACGCCATGCACGCGGGGATCGTTGAGGATCCGGGTGATCTGGTCGCGCGTGGCATAGAGGTTGGTGAACCCGCCCTCGGGCAGTCCCGCCTCACGCATCAGCGCCTCGAACCGTGCGGCACTCTGCGGCACGTTGGAGGCGTGCTTGAGCAGCATCGTATTGCCCGCCGAGAGCTGCGGCGCGATGATCCGGGCGATCTGGTAATAGGGAAAGTTCCACGGCTCGATCGCCAGCAGGACGCCCAGTGGTTCGCAGACCAGCACGGCTTCGCCCTCGGTCGGATCCGCGACGGGGAGCGGCTCGGCGGCGAGCAGCGCGGCGGCGTTGCTGGCATAATAGTCGAAGATCGCCGCCGACAATTCGACCTCGGCCCGGGCCTCGCCGATCAGCTTGCCCATCTCCAGCGTCAGGACATGGGCATAGGTCTCGACATCACGGCGCAGGATGGTGGCGGCGCGATGCATGACCGTTGCCCGCTCGGCGAAGCCGGTCTCGCGCCATTGCTCGAAGGCGGCGTGGGCGGCGTCGATCGCGGCATCGACTTCGGCATCGGTGGCGAAGGGGAAGGTCGCCACAATCTCCCCGGTAAAGGGATTGGTCGTCGCATAGGCCATGGGAACAACACCTTTCTTTCATGGAAGAAAAAAGGCGGCTCCGTCGAACGGCGGGCGCCGCCAGGGGGAGGGAGAGGGGAAGGGTCAGCCGCTGTCCTTCAGCGCCTGCACCATGGCGGCCAGCACCGCCTGGGCATCGCCGTAGACCATCGCGCAATTGTCGAGCCCGAACAGCAGGTTATCGACACCGGCATAGCCTTTGCCCTGGCCGCGCTTGATGACATAGACCTGATGCGCGCGATCGACGTTCAGGATCGGCATGCCATAGATGGGCGAGGCCTTGTCGGTGCGCGCGGCCGGGTTGACCACGTCATTGGCACCGATGACCAGCGCGACATCGACCGCCCCGAAATCGTCGTTGATCTCGTCCATGTCGAAGATCAGGTCATAGGGGACGCCCGCTTCGGCGAGCAGCACGTTCATATGGCCCGGCATCCGGCCGGCGACCGGGTGGATGGCGAACTTCACGTCCACGCTCGCCGCCTGGAGCAGCTTGACCAGTTCATAGAGCTTCTGCTGCGCCTGGGCTACCGCCAGGCCATAGCCGGGGACGATCACCACGCTCCCCGAATAGCGCATGGTCAGCGCGGCATCGCTCGCCTCGGCCGTTTTGGCAGGCTTCGTCGCACCGGCGCCGGTGGTGCTCGCCCCGGTTTCACCGAAGTCGCTGAACAGCACATTGGTCAGGCTGCGGTTCATCGCCTTGGCCATCAGCAGCGTCAGCAGCGTGCCGGCCGAGCCCACAACCATGCCCGCGATCATCAGCGCGGGGTTGCCCAGCGCATAGCCCTCCAGCCCGACCGCCAGCCCGGTAAAGGCATTGTAGAGCGAGATGACCACCGGCATGTCGGCGCCGCCGATCGGCAGGGTCATGGCGATGCCGAACAGCAGCGCCATGGCGAAGAATCCGCCGATCAGCCATGGCTCCGGCGTTGGGCAGGTCGCGACCAGCGCACCCAGCGCGAGCGCGGCGAGAATGACGATGCCATTGAGCAGCCGCTGCGCCGGAAAACGCCATGCGCTTCCCATGCGTCCGTCGAGCTTGGCCCAAGCGATCACCGAGCCGGAGAGCGACACCGCGCCGATCAGCGCACCGGCCAGCGTCGCCGCCAGATTGACGCCGATCGGCCGGACGGCGTCGGTCAGCGCCACGGCCGCCACCGCTGCGGCCGCACCGCCGCCCATGCCGTTATAGAGCGCCACCATCTGTGGCATGGCGGTCATCGCGACACGCCGCCCGCGCCACCAGGCCCAGCCGCCCCCCAGGACCAGCGCGAGCAGCGCGAGCCCGCCATTGAGCGGCCATGCGGCGCGGGCCGGGCCGGGCAGGTCGGCCAGCATGATCACGCTCGATGCGATCGCGGCGATCATGCCGATCCCCGCCATCATGATGCCCGACAGGGCCGAGGCGGGCGAAGACATGCGCTTCAGCCCGAGGATGAAGAGCAGCGCGGCGACGAAGCCGCACAGCCCGACGAGCAGCGGAACGACCGTTGCCATCACTTCGCCTCCTTGGCGCTGGTGCGGAACATGGCGAGCATCCGCTCGGTCACGGCATAGCCGCCGGCGGCGTTGGCCGCGCCGAGCAGCACGCCCAGGAAACCCAGCACCCGCCCGGTCGTGGAGGTCGCGCCGAACAGCGCGTCGAGCGCGCCGACGACGACGATGCCATGGACGAAATTCGATCCCGACATCAGCGGCGTGTGCAGGATGGATGGCACGCGCCGGATCACCTCATAGCCGGTGAAGCCCGCGAGCATGAAGACATAGAGGGCGACGATCCCGTTCATGCCTTGCCTCCTTTGAACGCGATGAGGGGCGACGCCGGGGCGTGGTTGTTCACGCCTTCGGTGGCGACGCGCATGGCGGCGACGATCTCGTCCGCCGGGTCCATCCGGATGGCGCCCTGGTCTATCAACACGCCCAGCATCGCCAGCAGGTTGCGTGCATAGAGTTCGCTGGCATGCTCGGCGAGGCGGCTGGGCACGTTGCTGGGCGCCAGGATCATCGCGGGGCCGACGATCACCGTCTCGCCGGGCAAGGTGCCTTCGACATTGCCGCCGCCATCCCCCGCCAGATCGACGATCACCGATCCCGGCTTCATGCCCATGACCTGCGACCGGTCGATCAGCCGGGGCGCCTTGCGGCCCGGGATCGAGGCGGTGGTGACGATCAGATCGGCCTCGGCGATATGCCGGGTCAGCACGTCGCGGACGGTCGCCTGTTCCTCCTCCGTCAGCGGGCGGGCATAGCCGCCCTCGCCGCGCGCATCGACACCGGTCTCGACGAACTTGGCACCCAGCGAGCGGGCCTGCTCGGCGGTTTCGGGGCGCACGTCATAGCCGCTGGTCACCGCCCCCAGCCGATGCGCGGTCGCTAGCGCCTGCAGTCCCGCGACGCCCAGGCCCATGACCAGCACGCGGGCGGCGCGCAGCGATCCGACCGCCGTCGTCATCATCGGCAGGATGCGGGGCAGGTGCACGGCCCCCAGCAGCGGCGCGTAATAGCCGGCGAGGGCGGCCTGGCTGGACAGCGCGTCCATTGCCTGTGCCCGGCTGATCCGGGGGACCTTTTCCATGGCCAGCGCGGTGACGCGGCGATCGCGCAAGGCGGTGACCAGATCGGCATGATCCGCCGCTTCGACAAAGCCCAGAAGCACCGCACCCGCTTTCATCGACGCGATCAGGCGCGGCGTGGGCGGGCGAACCGTGAGGACGATATCCGCCGCCGCGACGGCTTCGGCCGCGGATCGCGCGATCATCGCGCCTGCGAAGCTTTCGTCGGTGAACCCGGCCGCCTGGCCGGCACCGGTTTCGATAACGACGCTGGTGCCGAGTTTCAGCACGCGTACGAGCGTGGCGGGGGTCATGGCGACCCGACATTCGCCGGGTTCGGTTTCCCTCGGTATCGCGATGAGCAGCGTCATGCAGCCTCCTGCGGATACGACCCGGCCGATCCGCCGTGTCATCGGCCGCTGAATGCCCGGGCCCTGCATTCCCGCGTATTCGTAATCTTCCGGATGGGGCGGCCATCCGGGAGTCTACGGATGGTGAGGCCATGATCGACCTTCCATAAGTCCGGGACCGCGAGCGGCATGGCGCCCCGGATCAAGCGACCGTCTCTGCGCAGTCGCCGCTTCCGTCGGTTTTGAAGCGGTCTTCGGGGGTACCTCGGGACCGGCCCATGCATCCTCGTGGCGATGATCGAGCACCAGGCTCTTTTCGAGGGATGAGGTCATGGACAAGACGATGAAGGCCGCGGTGGTCCGCGCATTTGGCGAACCATTGGTGATAGAGGAGATGCCGGTGCCGCGACCGGGGCCTGGTCAGATACTGGTCAAGGTTGCCGCCTGCGGCGTGTGTCACACCGATCTTCATGCCGCTCAAGGCGACTGGCCGGTCAAGCCCAAGCCGCCGTTTATTCCGGGGCATGAAGGCGTTGGGACCGTCGCCGCCGTGGGGACGGGCGTCACCTTCGTGCGGGAAGGAGACCGGGTCGGCGTTCCCTGGCTCTATTCCGCCTGCGGGCATTGTTCGCACTGCCTCGGCGGGTGGGAGACGCTATGCGAAAGCCAGCAGAATACGGGCTATTCGGTCAATGGCAGCTTCGCCGACTATGTGATCGCCGACCCCAATTATGTCGGGCACATACCCGACGGGCTGGGCTTTGCCGAGGTGTCGCCGGTGCTGTGCGCGGGTGTCACGGTCTATAAGGGGCTGAAGGTCACGGATACCAAGCCGGGCGACTGGGTCGCCATCTCCGGCATTGGTGGGCTGGGCCATATGGCTGTTCAATATGCTGTGGCGATGGGGCTGCATGTCGTCGCGGTCGACGTGGACGATGCCAAGCTGCGGCTGGCGAGCCAGCTTGGCGCCGCGCTGACGGTCAATGCGCGGACCACCGATCCCGTCGCCTTCATCCGCGCGGCGATCGGCGGGGCGCACGGCGTCCTCGTCACCGCCGTATCGACGACGGCCTTTGCCCAGGCGATGCGGATGGCGCGGCGTGGCGGGACCGTGGTGCTCAACGGCCTGCCCCCCGGCGATTTCCCGCTGTCCATCTTCGACACCGTGCTGAACGGCGTGACGGTGCGCGGATCGATCGTCGGCACCCGGCTTGACCTGCAGGAGGCACTGGACTTCGCCGCCCATGGCCGTGTGCGGGCGACCTTCCAGATGGAGCCGCTCGAGAGCATCAACGATGTCTTCGACCGGATGCGGCGCGGTGCGATCGAGGGGCGTGTGGTGCTGGACCTTGCTGCGGCGCCGGCTCCGCTGAGCGGCACTGCGCCGGCGATGGCCACCGCATAAGCCGTGACACTGGCCGGCGCGTTCGGGGACGCGCCGGCTTTCCTCGGTCATCGACGCGGCACGCCGCCCGGTGGTTTCCGCGAAATCGGCCCAAGCCAGTGCGAACAGGCCAGGTGAGCGATCATCTCGACCGCCAGGGCGACCATGGCAATGACCGTCACCGTCGCCAGGACAAAGAACCCTGCGACGATGACCGCTTGGCGGCCCAGGATGACGAAGAACTGGGCGATGGCGACGACCGTGCGGACCATGACCCTGTCTCCCTGCTATCCGCTGCCGAATCCGGATCGGCCTCCGCGATCCGGGAATCGAAAGAACATGGTGATGCGGGGTCTCAGGCCGCCTCGCCACGCAGCGGCAACGCCAGCAATGTCCAGCAAGGGGCGCGGAGATCGCACGTCGCACACAGGCTGTCAGACCGGTCGGGCTGAGCGCGGCATTGCCGTAACAGGCTGATGTAAAGCTCACGATGCGCATGGCGCGCTTCATGGCCTGGCGCCTGTATGACCATCGCCCGCTCCTGGCGGGCCCTTTGACGAAACCAGTCGATCATGTCGCTCACTCCGGCTTGAAAGCAGAGCGCAGCTTGACCCCGTCGTCCGGGTGCGGGCCATTCGTAATGATGCTTAGGGATGGCGTTGGATCGGGGACATTACGGATAGGCGGCCGGGCCGGAGCTGGCGCATCCGCTGGATCGTCCCCGGCACGCCGATGGCGCGCCCCACCGATGGGAGTCGATCATGAGCCGTCCTCCGCTTGCCTCACTGCTGTCCCCTGCCAGTATCGCCATTGTCGGTGCGTCGACACGCCCGGGTTCGATCGGCGATACCGTGTTGAGGAACGTCATCGCGGGCGGATTCGGCGGCCCGATCTTCGCGGTCCATCCCGAACCCGTCGAACGACCGGGCGTGACCTGGGTCAGCCATATCGCCGATTTGCCGAGTGCGCCGGATATCGCCGTCATCTGCTGCCCATCGCCCAAGCTCGCCGAGATCGTCGAAGCCCTGGGGCGGCGGGGTACGCGAACGGGTGTGATCCTGGCCGATGGCCTGGGTGACAGGGGCGCACGCGGCGCACTGCGCGGCATCGCCGAGGCGCATGGCATGCGGTTGCTGGGCCCCGACAGCGTCGGGCTGCTCGTGCCGTCCGTCCGTCTCAACGCATCCTTCGCCGCGCGGGCGGCCCGACCCGGACGGCTGGCCTTCCTGTCGCAGAGCGGGGCGCTGGTCACGGCGATGCTCGACTGGGCGGACGCGCGAGGCGTGGGCTTTTCCGGCGTGGTGGCGCTGGGCGATATGATCGACGTCGATTTCGCCGACCTGATCGATCTCTACACGGCCGATCCTCATACCGATGCGATCCTGCTCTATGTCGAGGAGATCGGCGACGCGGCGCGCTTCCTGTCGGCCGCGCGGGCGGCGACATTGATCAAGCCGGTGATCGCGATCAAGGCGGGCCGGACCTGGGCCTCGCACCGCACCGACCCACGCCATCGCAGCGCGATGCATGGCGATTATGATGCCTATGCCGCCGCCTTTCGGCGGGGTGGGATCGTCATGGTGGACATGATGGCCGACCTGTTCGACGCGGCACAGGTGCTGTCGCGCTATCGGCCATGTTCGGGGAGCCGCGTCGCGGTGGTGACCAATGGCGGCGGGGCCGGGGTCCTGACGGCCGATGCGCTGGACATGGTGGGCGCGCGATTGGCGTCTCTGGCGGCCGATACGATTAAGCGGCTGGACCAGGGGCTCCCGTCTGGCTGGTCGCAAGGCAATCCCGTCGATGTACTGGGCGATGCCAGGGGCGACCGGGTCGAGATGGCGACGGCGGCGGTGCTCGCCGATCCTGAGGTCGATGCGGTCCTGGTCGTCCATTGCCCCACCGGCCTGGAGACAAGCGAGGCGATGGCGGAGGCGGTGATCCGCGCCGCCGCCGGTTCCGACAAGCCGGTGATCGGATGCTGGCTGGGGCCGAGCGATGCCGGGGCGGCGAGGGCGTCGTTCGATGCCGCCGGCCTTGCCCTTTTCGAGACGATCGAGGGCGGTGTGCGGGGTTTCGGCCACCTCCACCGGGCCGCGGCCGGCCGCGCGGCGGCGCTGAAGCAGCCGTCGCGCTCCCATATGTCCGACCATGATCGCGAGCGTGCCCAGGCGGTGATCACCGGCGCTCGGCTCGACGGCCGCGAATGGCTGTTCGCGACCGAGGCGCGGGCGATCCTCGCCGCCTACGGGGTGCCGATGGTACCCGGGCGCCTGGCGCGGACGGTCGCCTGCGTCGCGCAGGCGTGTGACGAGGTGGCGGCCCCCTATGCGATCAGGATCGACTCGCCCGATCTGCGCCACGGGTCGGATGTCGGCGGGGTCGTCCTGAACCTGCCCGATACGGCGGCGGCTATGGCGGCCGCCAGGCAGGTGGAGCATCATGTCACCACCTATCATCCCTGGGTTCGGATCATCGGGTTCGAGGTTCAGCCCATGGTCGATGAACCGGAGGGCATCGAACTCCGGGTCGGTGTCGCGGACGATCCCATCTTCGGGCCGGTGCTGAGCATCGGGGCGGGCGGCAAGGCCGGACGGCACCTCGACGATCGTGCGGTCGAACTGCCGCCGCTGGACGACGACCTTGCCCGCGCCATGATCGCGCGGACCCGCATCGCGAGGCTGCTGGTGGGTGATTATGATGTGCCGGCCGCCGACCGCGACGGGGTGGTGCGCGTGTTGGAAGCGGTGTCGGCGATGGTCGCGGACCTGCCCGACATCATGGAGCTGGATATCGATCCGCTGCTGGTCGGCCGCAACCGGGTGACCGCGCTGGGCGTGAAGATACGCATAGCCTCACGCGCCACCACAAGCCGGATGGCGATCCGCCCCGCCCCGGCGGAATGGATTGCCGACCTGACCACACGGAGCGGGGTGATGCTCCATGTCCGCCCGGTGAGGCCCGATGACGAGGCGCTTCTGGCCGAATTCTTCCACCGCGTATCGTCGGAGGATCTGCATCATCGTTTCCTGGCCGGGCTGCGCGAAGTGGGGCGCGATCGGCTCGTGGCGATGACCCAGATCGATTATCGCCGGGCCATGCATTTCCTGGCCTTTGCCGACGACCTGCTCGTCGCCAGCGCGATGCTCGTCACTGACCCCGACCATGAGCGGGCCGAGGTCGCGTTGGCGGTCGATCAGGCGTTCAAGGGACGCGGCGTGAGCTGGACGCTGATGCAGCATGTCATCGCTTATGCCCGCGCCGAGGGTATCGAGGCGATCGAGTCGCTGGAAAGCGCAGACAATCGCGCGGCCCTGTCGCTGGAGCATGAGATGGGGTTCGAAACCGTCTCCAGCGATGGCGCGGAATGTGTCGTGCGTCGCGATCTCTGATCGGGGCAGGGTGTACCCGGGCACGGGCGGGCCACCGGCACCCGATGATCCGTTAGGGGGCAGAGCAGGGGGCATCCCCCTGCTCCTCATGGTTCAATGGACGAACAGGACCGGCACCGGGCTTTCGGTCAGCATCAGCCGGGAGGCCCCGCCTAGGATCGTCTCGATCAGACGTGCATGGCCGAAGCCGCCCATCACGACATAATCGACCCTTCTGGCCCGGACTTCCTCGAGCAGGATATCGGAGGTCGCCGCCCGCCCGGGGGCGACATGGTCGATCCGGGCATGGATGCCGTGGCGGGAGAGATAGGCCGCCGCCTCTTCGGCCGGCATCGCGATCGAATCGTCTTCGATCTGCAGGATCGTGGTGTCGGCCGTCAGTTGCAGAAGCGGCACCGCCGCCCGCAGCGCCGCCATCGCGGCGGGCGAGCCGTCCCACGCCACCAGCGCATGGTCACGCCGGAACGCCTTGAAGAAGGCGGGAACGGCCAGCACCGGCTTGGCCGACCGGACGATCAATTCCGCGGCAATGCGCCGCATGTCCATCAGGGCTTCGTCCTTGAGGTGACGGCTGACCACGATCAGGTCGGGAAAGCCGACGGCCTGGCGCAGCGCGGTCGCGGGATCGCCGCTGACGTCCTTCCATTCCCAGCTCACATCCTCCAGCTTCAGGCGCTCCTGCAAGCGATGCTTGTTCGCGCCCTCGCGTTCGGACTCCTCCACCAAGAGGTTCGCCATGACATAGCCATCGTCATAATAGCCGCTGCCGACCAGCGGGGGCACATAGGTGATGTCCAGACACAGGAGATGCCCGCCGAGCGCGCGGGTCAGGTCCAGCGCGACTTGGAACCGCGCCTCCTGACCGCTATCGTCGTGCACAAACAGGAGAATGTTCTTCATTGTCCGCCCTCCAGCACGTTGGGATGGTGCGAAGAGCTTAGGTGCCCTGGAGCAGGCCTTGCATTGGGAATTGTACGAGGGCGGTGGGCCGGCGGGTGACCGCGCCAAGCCCCGCCACCCGGGAAAGGATCGGCGGGCGGGAGCGATGGCCCCCGCCCGCCATTTTTACGCCGCAACCGCCTCACAGGCGTAGAGCGCGTCGTCGGCCAATGCCGAAATCGCCTTCATGTCGAGCAGTCCGACGAACTGCTCGTCGCGGCGCAGGACGCCGGACAGGCGCCACGGGCCATGCTGCGGCACGATGGCGGGTACATTCTCCACATCCTCACGCATCAGGCGGGTGACGTCGAGGACCTGATCGACCAGCAGGCCCAGGCAAGGGTCGTTCACGTCCGATCCGTCCTTCCCGGTTTCGACGATCAGGATGCGTGCGTCAGGTCCGATCTCCGTCGCCTTCGAGCTGGAAAAAGAGCGAAGGTCGATCAACGCCACCGACTGTCCGCGCAGGTCGATCAAGCCGACCAGCCAGTCTGGCGCGGAGGGGACGCGAAATACCGGACGCCGATCCAGAATTTCGCGAACCACGGTTACGGGCAGGGCGAACAGCGTGTCGTCGATCCCGAAGACGACCACTTCGGTTTCCCCGCTCATGCCGCACGCCCGAATGCGCGGTCGTCATCGTCCGGGCCGCCCATCGTCAGGTCGAGCCCGAAACCGCGCGACGGGGTCGCTGGTTTGGCCGATCGCAGGACGGTGGAGGTGGACGGTTTGCGGACGGCGGGGCGGTTGGTCGCCCGATGCGCGATGGCCTTTTGCGTGGCCGCATCGATCCGGAAATAGGCGATGCTGGACTGGAGCTCGTTCGCCTTGTCCGCCAACTGTTCAGAGGTTGCCGACATCTCTTCGGAGGCGCTGGCATTTTGCTGCGTCACCTGATCGAGCTGCTGGATTGCCTCGTTGATCTGGACGGCGCCGATATCCTGTTCGCGGCAGGCGGCGCTGATCTCGGCGACCAGTTCGGCGGTGCGGCGGATGTCGGGCACCAGCTTGGTCAGCATCTCGCCCGCCTGGGTGGCGGCGGTGACGGTGTCCGAGGACATGCCGCTGATCTCGGCGGCCGCCGTCTGGCTACGCTCGGCCAGCTTGCGGACCTCGGCGGCGACGACCGCGAAGCCGCGACCATGTTCGCCGGCCCGGGCCGCCTCGACCGCCGCGTTCAGCGCGAGGAGATCGGTCTGGCGCGCGATTTCCTGCACGATGCCGATCTTCTCGGCGATGGTACGCATCGCGACGACGGCCTTCTGCACGGCGGCACCGCTCTGCTCGGCGTCCTGCGACGACTGGCGGGCGATCTTCTCGGTCTGGGTGGCGTTGTCGGCATTCTGTTTGATGTTGGCGGCCATCTGCTCCATCGAAGCCGAGGCCTCCTCAGCAGCGGCGGCCTGCTCGGTCGCGCCCTGGCTGACCTGCTCGGATGAGGACGACAGCTGCTGGCTGCCCGCCGCGACACCGGAGGCCGCTTCGGTCGCTTCGCCGACGACGATGCGCAGGCGATCCACCATCGAGACCAGCGCATGGCCCAGCTTGTCCTTGTCGGACAGCGGGGCATGTTCGGCGGTCAGATCGCCCTGCGCGATCCGATCGGCCAGCGTGGCCGAGGTCCGCAGATTGTCCGTCATGTGATTGACGACCACCACCAGATCGCGAATCTCGTCATTGCTGCTCACCTCGACCCGCTGGTCCAGATCGCCGATCGCCACCGCACCCAGCGCGACGGAGATGCGGTTCAGACCCTGCGAGACGATGCGGCTGATCCATAGGGCGCCAGCCATGGCGAGCAGGAAGGCCGCCCCGGCCACGATGAACAGCATGAGGCGCGATTGGGCATAAAGAGTATCGCCGGCCTCGTTCGCGACCTTCAACTCGTTTCGCTGCCGCTTGACGATCTCGTCGACCATATCGCCGACCTTGACGGCGGCCTTGTTGGCGGTTCCCAGCGAGATGACCGAGGCCTCGGCGTTACGATTTTCCAGTGCCAGTTCGACCGCCTTGTTGGCGATCGACTTATAATCGGTCCATCCGCGCAGCGCCTCGGCATACATTTCGCGATCCGTCTCATCATTCACGCGCGAAGCCTCGGTAATCAGCCGATCCGCACGGGCGCGTTGCCGCCGCAGTTCGGCGAGCTGATCGGACATGAAATTCGGATCGTCGCTCATCGTCAGGTTCTTCTGCGCGACGACCGAGGATGTGATGGCATCGTTGAATTGCTGAATGCGATCGAGTGATGCGGCCGGGTCATCGACCATGTTGCTCATCGCATCGTTCAACGTGGACAGGCGATTGACGCTGAACCCCACGATGATCGCCAGCATCGTAAGTACAATCGCAAATGTCGTGACCAGCTTCATTTTTATGGTGGCACGCATATCTCTATCCCCTGTTCACAAAATGTGGCGCACACAGTTAAAAATGATGTGAAATCAGTGGGATGATCACATCACTGGACGATGCCGCCGTACAAGATCGGCAAGGTTCGCTTGAGCCTTAAGGGGACGCATGAATGACATAAATTTAATATAGAGTTCTTTTTCCGTGACGTTTTCACTAAAAAACTGGTTTTGATCAGTAAATTCGGTGACTACGTTTGGCGACAAGATACTGATCGGGAAGGGCAAATGTGGCTCGCCCTGCCGATCCTGATCGGCGCGAAGAAAAATTATGGGGCCGGTATCCGAATGGCCTCAAATACCCCCATGTCATCCCTGTTATAAAGCCAGTGCGTGCATGGGCCGCCCGGCACGCATGCGATTCGATCATATAAACGCTCATTGCGAATCACTCTCCACGCCACGCTCGACCATCCTCGAGCTGCGGGCCCGTTCTGGTGGCAGCGATGGCGTATCAGGCCGGCATGGTGGCGGCCACGCTTTCCACCAGGCCTTGAAGCTCCACCTCGTTCAACCCCATCGTCATCAGCGCCAGCGTGCCGCGCAGTTCCTCGGGATCGATGCCACGGGTGATGAATATCATTCGCGTACGCCGATCTTGCGACGGCCATCGCTCCAGTTCGATCGGCGGGTGGAAGACGTGTTGCACGCCGTGAACGACCACGGGCGCGTCATGCCCGGCGATGTTGATGATGCCCTTCACCCTCAGCAGATCGGCACCCTTGAACATGGTGAGCAGCCCCAGCCAGCGGTCGAAGGCGACCGGATCCAGCGGCGTGTCGAACGTCAGGCAGGTTGCCTGAATGTCCTTGTCGTGCCGGTTCACATCGTGGTGATGGTGATGATGATGACCGGCATGATAGGCCTCATCCGCCAGCCAGCGGTTGACGTCGTCGCTCTTGCTGGCGGGATCCCACAGCCCGACATCGAACAAGAGTGCGGGATCGACCACCCCGTTCGAGACCGGAACGATCGGCGCGCCCGGATTGAGCGCGGCGAGCCGGGTGCGTATCGCGGCTTGCGTCGCTTCCTCGGCGAGATCGGTCTTGGTCAGCAGCAACCGGTCGGCGACCGCCGCCTGCTTCACCGCCTCCGGCTGAGCGTCCAGCGTCGCCATGCCCGCCGCGGCGTCCACGGTCGCGATGACGGCGTCCAGCCGGTAGAGGCGCGCCAGTTGCGGATCGGTCATCAGCGTGTGGAGGATCGGTGCCGGATCGGCCAGTCCGGTGGTTTCGATCACCACCCGATCGAACCAGCATTCCCCATCGCGCGCGAACCGCCATGGCGCGTCGCGCAGCGTGCGCGCCAGGTCGCCACGAATGGTGCAACACAGACATCCGCCCATCATTTCGACCAACAGATCCTCGTTCGATCGTGCGACTAGGTCATGATCCAGCCCGATCGCGCCGAACTCGTTGATGATGACCAGCGCCCGCGCCATGTCCGGTGATCGGACCAGATGATTGAGAACGGTCGTCTTGCCGCTGCCGAGGAAACCGGTCAGCACCGACACGGGGATGCGCGCAGCCATCGCCGCCTGGGTGCCGCTCATGCGTCGTCGCCCGACAGATAGGCGGGGCAGGTCGAGAATATGGGCCTCAGTGAGCAGGGGATATCAGGGCACAGGACCAAAGCCGTCATCTGAAGGCCACTGGACATCGTTTCACTTCTCCGTATATGTAATGTTGTAACGTATCTCATTGGATGATCGCTATGGCAACCCTTCTCCAATCCGATCGCCGCCTGCCGGTCACGGTCCTTTCCGGTTTCCTTGGCGCAGGAAAGACGACGCTGCTCAACCACATCCTCGCCAATCGTGAAGGGCGACGGGTGGCGGTGATCGTCAACGACATGTCGGAAGTGAATATCGACGCCGACCTGGTGCGCGGCGGCGAGGCGGCACTGTCGCGCTCCGAGGAAGCGCTGGTCGAGATGACCAATGGCTGCATCTGCTGCACGCTGCGCGACGATCTGCTGGCCGAGGTTCGCGCGCTGGCTGAGGCCGGGCGGTTCGACTATCTGGTGATCGAGTCGACCGGCATTTCCGAACCGCTGCCGGTCGCCACCACCTTTTCCTTCCGTGACGAGGATGGCGTGTCGCTGGGCGATGCGGCGCGGCTCGATACGATGGTGACCGTGGTCGACGCGATCAATCTGCTTGCCGATTATTCCAGCCAGGATTTCCTCGCCGATCGCGGCGAGACGCTGGGTGAGGACGATACACGCAGCTTGGTCGGCCTGCTGGTCGAACAGATCGAATTCGCCGATGTGGTGGTCGTCAACAAGGCGTCGTCCGTGTCGCCCGAACAACTCGCCGTGGTGAAGAAGCTGGTCGCCAGCCTCAATGCCGATGCGGTCATCGTGGCGGCCGATCAGGCCCGCGTCGATCTCGACCTCGTGCTCGCCACCGGCCTGTTCGATGAGGAGAAGGCGGCGCGTCACCCGCTCTGGGCCAAGGAACTCTATGGCTATGCGCACCACCAGCCCGAGACGGAGGAATATGGCATCGAGAGCTTCGTCTATCGCGCCCGCGCGCCCTTTGATCCGGCGAAGTTCCACGCCTTTCTGACGACGGGCGGGCTCGACCATGTGGTGCGGGCCAAGGGCCATTTCTGGCTGGCGACACGGCCCGACTGGGTCGGCGAACTGGCGGTGGCGGGAAGCCAGACGATGACGTCGCGCATGGGCCGCTGGTGGGCGTCGGTCCCGAAGAGCCAATGGCCCGACGACGGACAATTCGAGGAATTCGTCGCGCGGCACTGGGACCCCGTCTGGGGCGACCGGCGCCAGGAACTGGTGTTCATCGGTATCGGCATGGACGAAGCGCGCATCCGGCAGGGGCTTGATGCCTGTCTGGTGCCTACGGCTGCGTTCACCCCGGCATTGTGGACGGGGCTGCGCGATCCGTTCCCCGCATGGGGTGAGCGCCAGTTGCAGGCCGCGGAATGACGCTCGGCGCCGATCGGGCCAGGACCGAGCAAAGGACTCTAAAGCGGAGACGATCTCGATGAAATACTGGCTCGCCTGCCTCGCCGTCATCGCCATGCCCGCCGCCGCGCAGGAGCGGGCGGTGACCGCCCCCTTTACGCTGGCGCCGCTGCCCTATCCGGCGACCGCGCTGGAGCCGGTGATCGATGCGGAAACCATGACGCTGCACCATGACAGGCATCATCAGGCCTATGTCGATGCTCTCAACAAGGCGGTTGCGGCCAATCCGGCACTGGCGGCCCGTTCGCTGGAGGACTTGCTGGCACAGGCCGGATCGGTGCCGGCGGCGGTCCGGAACAATGCCGGCGGCCACTGGAACCATGGCTTTTTCTGGAAGACGATGACCCGCCCCGGCACCGGTGGCCAACCGTCACCTGAACTGGCCCGCGCGATCGAGACCGCGTTCGGATCGATGGAGAAGATGAAGGCGGCGTTTGGCGCGGCCGGCACGGGGCGGTTCGGCTCGGGCTGGGTGTGGCTGATCGTGGGGAAGGACGGCAAGCTGGCGATCACCTCGACGCCCAACCAGGACAATCCGCTGATGAACGTGGCCGAGGTGCCCGGCACGCCGCTGCTCGGCAACGACCTCTGGGAACACGCCTATTATCTGAAGCATCGCAACCGCCGGGCCGAATATCTCGATGGCTGGTGGCAGGTGGTCGATTGGAAGACGGTGTCCGAGCGTTTCGCCGCCAGCCGAGGGTGATCCATAAGGATTATCTGGGGTCGTCGGCATAAAAGGACGAACGCGAACGTCTTGAAATGGTAGCGCCATGTCCTGGTTTCCCTGCGGGAGGTTGGCAGGCGATCCAGGCGTTTGCGGTGTCAGCAGGTGTCGCTACCGGTCGTAGCAGGGTGCGGCCAACCGTGGCTGACCCCATCAGCTCCGCATCACTGCACCGATATGGAAGACGCGATCATCGCCGATCCCTTGGCCTAATGTTGGTTCCAGTTGATCGGACTCGCGGATCCAAGCGGAAGCGGCTCGCCATTCCGCCATGGCGGCGACGCCTTTCCCGTTGGAATGCTATTTGGGGAATGAGCCTACCCGTTCCATGCCACGGCCAATCTGCCAAGCATCTTCAGGACCGCCTCGTCCGCCGGCCGCACATCCTCGGAGAAGGACGGGTTTTCGAAATACCCTGTCACGACCAGGGGGCTGCGACCTTTTGGCGGCATGAGAACCGCCAGGTCGTTGGTCTTGTTGCCGATGCCGGGACGCATGCCCGTGCCGGTCTTGTCGAATCCATGCCAATCAGCAGGAAGGCCCGCCCGTATGCGCTTCGATCCGCTCTGCGTCGCCGCCATCCAGCTGCGCAGCCGATCGCGGCTGGCTGGGCGTAGCACGTCGCCAAGGACGATCCGCCGCACCGTTTCGGCCATCGCTCTTGGTGTGGTGCTGTTCTCCTGCGTGCCGGGCGGGATCACGTTGATGGCGGGTTCGTAGCCGTCGAGCCGGCTCACGGCGTCCCCGATTTCGCGCCAGAACCGCGTGAGCGCGGCGGGCCCTCCCAGGCGGTGCATGAGCACGTTCGCAGCGGCATTGTCGCTCGTGATCTGCACGGCTTGCGCCAGCGCCAGGATCGGCAGCTTGCCCTTATCCAGATTTTCCTCGACGATCGGGGAGTAGGCGACGATGTCGGCTCGGCTGAAGGCGAGCGTCTCCATCAGGTCGAGGCGGCCGGCATCGGCTTCCCGGAGCGCCATGGCGGCCAATGACAATTTGAACGTCGAGCAGTGACAGAAGCGCTCGTCGGCGCGCCATCCGAAGCTGCGTCCGCTACCGGTGTCGAGAACGAACGCGCCTAGCCTGCCGCCCGACGCCCGCTCGATTGCCCGGAGACGGGCGGTCGGATCGCGCATGGACGTCCCCGCGTCAGCGCGACCTCCCAAGGCCAGGCTCGCGCCAATCGACAGCATCAGATCGCGGCGATTCATTGTCCGACCATCGTCATTTCACCGACCAAGCCACCGATACGATCCGCCATCCATTGTTCGTGTTTACAAGAAGCCAATGTTCCATGCCAGAGTTCGGGACCACGTCGTCGATCTTGAACGCATAGTCGAACGACATCGCAGCCGATCCACCATCGCCTGCGATACGGATGTTGCTGAAATTCTCGTCGGCGTTCCCCTTTCGGGCAACGATGCTGTCGATGAACGCGACCGGATTGTTTCCGGGGAAATAGGCCGCCTTGACGCCCTTGCTTGAGGCGTCTGTCGCCACGGCCCTCACATTCATGACCTCCTGCCAGTTGGTGGCAGCCAGATTGAGAAAGAGTGACAGGAACTCCGCCTTGGCCCGGTGGCGGATCGCATGCTGAAACCTGACCGCTATAGCCCGAACACCCCTGTCCGTGTGGTCGGGAGCCTGCGCGGTAGCGGGGCCGGCAGCGGCGATCAGCAGGGTGCTGCAAGGTGTAATCTTATGGGCGATGTCGTCCTTTGGTGCGACGCGGATCTGTTCGGCTCATGTCCGTTACGAGACATGGTAACCCCGCAAGCGCCCGATCCTAACGATGCGGGTATGTAGTTTCCACGGCCGCCTGGAATATCAGGAAGGCAGATACGCTCGATTTGGTCGTGCATCCTTATGCGACGCTTGAGCATCATGATCCTATCGCGCCCAAAACCGTCGATCACCGACTTCGCGGCAGCATCCTACGCCGCTGTTCAGGATAACGTATTTGGCGGAACGGCCTCGGTCCGGGTGTCAGGTCGTTTTGCGGCGGGACTGCTCATTATAGGCCTGGCGGAATTCCTTGGCGAACATGTCGAGAAACGCCTCGTCCGAGCCCTGCGCGACGCCGCCGAATTCGCGCTCATAGGCTTGCCATAGCGCGGCGTCGCGGGCGGCGGGGAGGATGCGCTCGATCACACCGCCAGCCTCGGCACGAGCCCGGATGGCGGAGGGGGAGAAGCGCTCCAGCGTGGTGCGCAAGGCACCCTGCATCGCCCGCAGCGTCGCGACCTGATGCGATTGCAGATCCTGGAACGCATCCTCGATCGCCTGGTCGGCGTCCATGAAGCCGGGTTGCGCCGGGCCGAGCAGCATCGCCACCGCCTCATCGGGTGTGCGGGCATATTTGAGCGGATTATGTCCGCCGGGACTGAAGGCGGTCGCCTCGGCCCCCAATTGCGCCTTAGCGCGCGCGCGGGCCTCGACCATCACGACCAGGCCCGCCACAAGCCGCCGGAACAGCGCGCCCGCACGGGCCGCGTCGTCGGGGCCCAAGCGAGACGGATCGAGTCCTGCCGCCTGGGCGAAAGCGGTCAGCGCATCGGGGCCAGCCGATGGCGCGGCGGGCGCCTGTGGCGGAACCGGTCGCTCGGGCGGCAGGGCGGCCGCACCCGATGCGGGGGCAAGGCCCAGGGGATCGCGAACCGGCTCGCTCGGCTGTCCGAAGCCGCCGCGCGCCCAGTCCACGACATTGCCCTCCGCAATCCGTCCCCAGAGATCGTCCGGGGACAAAGGGGTCGGATGCGACGGCGCCGCGCTGGACCAGGGAGAGGCGGGCGGCGGTGGCGGGGTCGCTGCTTCCCAGGTCGAGGCGACGGGCGGCAGCGCGGCGGCGGCATCGGGTTGCCAGCCGCCACGGGCCGGGGGCGCGGGCGGCGTCGGCCGTGCGTCCCAGCCGGCGGCGGCGCGGTGGTCGTCGGGGCGCGCCAGGCTCGGGCCGATCTGAGGCTGCCACCTCGAACCGCTCGGTGTCGAAGGCGGTGTCGGCACCGCATCCCACCCAGGGCTCGAGCCGGCCGGGGTGGGGGCGGGGCCCCATCCGTCGCTGGCCGGTGGCGGCGTGGCTTGGCTTGGGGCGATGCCGGGTGCGGGGACGGCATCGTCCCAGCCGCGCCATACCGGCTCGGCGTTTTCTGCGGCTGCGGGTTGCGATCCATCAGCCCGGCCCGTCAGGCGCGCCGCGATCACGAACGCGCCGACATGGAAGCGATCGCCATCGGCGATGCGATGCGGGGCCGTCAGCCGTTCGCCGGTCTGCGCCAATGTCGTCCCATTGGTGCTGCAATCGATCAGCACATATTGGCCGCCATCATAGCGGATTTCGAAATGCCGCGATGAGACATGGCGGGTCGGATCGGGCAGCGCCCAGTCGCAGGTGGCGGCGCGGCCGATTATCGCGCCCCGGCGATGCAGGACGAGCTCAGCGGGCGAGCCATTGTCGAGGCGACGCGCGCCTTCGATGGAAAGGGTCAGGGTCATCGGTCGAAGGCTGCCAGCCCCTGAGCGGCCACGGCTTCCCCCAGTGCCAGCGCAGCGGTGAATGCGGCAGCGGGGTCGGAGGCCTGGCGGCATGTGGCGTCGATCGCTCCGGCGACGTACCGGGCGGGGACATGCTCGGGCGGGGGCACGGCCGGCTGACCGGGGGCGGCGATCGAACCGCCGGAGAAGAATACGGCGGAGGCCAGAAGCCGTTCGGGCACCGGGCGTGGGATCACGTCGGCGGCGTCACCCGCCGCGCGGCGATGCTCTTCGCTCGGTGCATCCAGCCAGCGCAGAGCGACGTCGAGCGCGTGCCGGCGGCGCGGCGGCGGTGGATCACGGCGGGCCGCATCCGACACGACCCGAGCGGCCCAGCCGATCGCCTCCAGGCGGGGCAGGGCATGGGCCAGATAATCAAGGGCCGCCGAGCGTCGGTTGGCCGCGCGCAGGGCGTCATAATGGGCGATGACCGACAGCGTGGCCGGCGGCCATTCGTCGCGATCGACACCCATCAGCGCCAGCACCTGCCGCGCCTCGGTCAGCCGCACCGCGTCCCAGCCTTTCGTTTCTTGACCCACCATCCGGTCAGCCTTCGCCCGCCGCCGGTCCCAGCGTCATCGGCGTGCCGAAGCTACCCTCGCCCAGTCCCTCGGGATTGATCTGCGTCGTGCCGCCATTCAGGATCAGCGTGGCCGTCCCGTTGATCTTGGTCGTTGCGCCGCCATTGACGATCGCATCGGTGGTCGCCTGCACTTCGACATGCGGCGACTGGATGACGATTTCGCCGGGCTTCATGACGATCACCGAATTACCCACGCGCAGCGTGATCGACGTCTTGGATTCGATCGACAGCGTGCCGTCGACCAACAGGTCGTCCTTGCCCACGACATGGGTGTTGCGGTCACGCCCGATCGTCTTGGTGTCGTCGCGACCGATATTGGTCGTGCGATCCAGTCCGACCCGGCGTTGCTGGTTGTGGCCGACATGGCGGCTTTCGTCGAAGCGAACGCGGCTGTTCATGTCGCGCTCGGCATGGATGAACAGCTCTTCCTGGCCGCCCTTGTCCTCGAAACGGATTTCGTTGGAAGTCCGGTTGGTGCCGCTGTCGAGATCCTCGGTCTCGGGATATTGTCCCGAGGGCCCATAGGTCAGCGTGCGCCACACCGCGCGCGTCTTGTTCGCGGGCAGTTCATAGACCGGCATATGCGCCTTGTTGAAGACGCGCCCGACGACCAGCGGGCGGTCGGGATCGCCGTCGAGAAAGTCGACCAGCACCTCATGCCCGACGCGCGGCAGGATGACGTTCCCCAGCCCGCCGGTCTGCGACACGCGTATCCAGCAGGTCGATCGCTCGCCCGGCGTGTCGGCGCGGTCCCAGTGGAAACGGACCTTCACCCGCCCATATTCGTCGGTATAGATCGTCTCGCCCGGTGGTCCGGTGACGATCGCTGACTCCAGTCCCTGCACACGCGGACGTGGCGTGTCGGCGCGAGGGCGGAAGACGGTGTCGGCGGGGATCGCCTCGAATTTCACATTATAGGCGTCCTCGTCCTCCTGCTGGCCGGAGCGGTAGCTTTCGGCCGCGATCGAATGCTCGGCCGCGGTGATGAGGTAAGCGCCGTTCATCCGCGCCGCCGGATGATCCTCGACATTGACGCGGTAGCCGGTGGTCAGGCCCGTTGCCTGTGACGTGCCGGTAAAGGTCCGCCGCGCGGCCCGCTGTGCGTCGAGCAGCGCCTGGCCCCGGTCGCGCCCCGTCTGTTCCTGGTCGCCGCGCCCGGTCTTCTCGCGCGTGTAGCGGCCGGGATAGACGAAGATCTCACGATCGTCGCGCGGATGGGCGCCTTCGCCGCTCGCCTCGGCCGACAGCGGCTGGTCGGGCGATTCGAAGTCGAAATCGCGCACCGTCACCTTGGCCTCGGCGGTGGAGGCGACGCGTTCGATCCAGCTTTGCAGGTAGTCGCCCTGCGCGCCGAACCGCGATTTGGAGTCGGTGGTGAAGACCGACACGCTGTTGGCATTGTATTTCAACCGCGCGGGCTTGCCCGGTTGATGCGAAGCGGGACCCTCGCACAGGATCATGACGTGACGATCGGCGTCGTGGCGGAAGAAATAATAGATTCCCTCCTCCTCCATCAGGCGCGAGGCGAAGGCGAAATCGCTCTCCCGATACTGCACCGTATAGCCGCGCGTGACGCGGGGCTGCACCAGCCGCGTATAGTCGACATCCTGCACCCCGGCATTTTCGAACACCTGCTTGACGATCTGGACGACGGTCTTGTCCTGATAGATCGCCATCTGCCGGTTCTGGTCGAGGTAGAAGGTCCAGGGGCGGATCGACAGGCGGTAATGATGCCCCGACTGGGTCTCCTTCACATATTCGCCCGCCGTGACCAGCCCGTGGAAGCGGCGCAGGAGTTCGCCATCCTCCAGCACCGCCAGCGATGCGGGTTTGCCGAGATGCGGCTGAAGGTCGATTTCCAAAGGCGAAATGATATCGGCCAGCACCTCGAACGGCGCGCTCAGCCTTTCCGAACCTTTGATCCGTTCCAAGACGACCTGTTCGTCGCCCACGTCGATCGCCATCTGCGTCAGGCGTTGCGTCGTGTCTGTCACCAACCACTCCCGCCGATCGCGCCGAACCGCGCGCAGGCGCTGATCCTATCGGCTTCGTTCCGGGGGTACAATGGCCGGCGCGCCCGTCAGTTGCAAGACGCGCGGAAGATCGGGACCATGCGGACAAGATATTTCGTGACGGTCATGAAACAAATATACCTCTTGATGCGTATAGGGCAAGTCTAACCGATGTTAGGTGTCGGTCGAATGGTCTTAGGGCGGAAGTGCTGCCATATGGGTTGCTTCGCATCGGCGCACGGCCTAATGTGAATCAGCACCGAGTGCATGCACGGGAGTAAGCCATGTCGTTGCGGATGCTCACAGTTTGTTTGGCGACCACGCTGGTCGCCCCCTCGGCCCATGCGCAGGAGGCGGCGTCCTCCAAGACGCGGCCAAGCGTCGAAAGCTATCTCTGCGCCTTTGCGGGCAAGTGCGATGGCGTGCAGGGGGCGCAACCTGTGGTGACGCGCGATGCGCCGGAGACCAAGGGTTTCCGGCTGGCCAAGCCGAGCGCTTCGGGCGAGGCGAGCGGCGTGGCCGCCACCGTCACCTCGCAGCCGCGCAGTGTCGATCGTGCGACGCGTCGCTCGTCGCTGCGCCGTGCCCATTATACCGCGCCATCCGCGCCGGCCGTCAATTATGGTGCGGTACAGCGTCCGCGCGCCGATCTGATGATCGGGTTCGAGCTCAATTCCGCACGCTTGTCGGCGGAGGGAACGCGCGCGGCGCAGGTTTTCGCCCGCTCGCTGCTGATGCCCGAGCTGAAGGACAAGCGCTTCCTGATCGAGGGGCATACCGACCTGCGCGGCGGCGCCCGGATCAATGGGCCCTTGTCGACGGCACGTGCCAAGGCGGTTGCGGATTATCTGGTGACGCTGGGTGTCGATCGCAGCCGCCTGGAAACGCGGGGCTTCGGTTCGGCGATGCCGCTGCCTGGGCACAGCAAGGCGGACCCGGTCAATCGTCGCGTCGAAGCCGAGCTGATTTCCTGAGGCGCGACTGGTGTCGGACATGGCCCCCAGTATCGATATTGCCGATCTCCTGACGCCGATCGCGCCCGATGCGCCGGCGGGGCCGGACCTGTCCTATGACCCGGCGCGCCAGGCGATCGAACAGGCGTTCAGCGATCCGGCTGATGAGGTCGACTGGCCGCGTACCATCGTGATGATCGAGGCGCAGGCGCGGCAGACCCGCGACGTCTGGCTGGCCGTCTATCTGGCCCGGGCAGGCGCGCGGGCGGGCGATCTGGCCGTGGTGGAAACGGGCGTGCAACTGCTGGCCGGGCTGTTCGAACGGCTTTGGGACAGCGCGCATCCGACGATCGAGGAATATGGGATCGAGGGGCGCAAGGGCGCCTGCGAATCTCTGGTTCGGATCGGCGAGTTCCTGGCGCCGCTCCGCCGCGTGCCGCTGATCGTGCATCCGCGGCTGGGCCAATATGACGGCGCGGATGTCGAACGCTTCAGCGAGGACGGCATGGCCGATGGCTATGGCCCGTTCCGCGCTGCCTTGGCCGACACGCCGGTCGAGCGGATCGAGGCGATCGTCGACCGGTTCCGCCGGATCGAGGCGGCGTTGCAGCGGGCCGATGCGGTCCTGTCGGAAAAGGCGGAGGAGGTCGGGCAGACCGGCACCAATTTCCGCCCGACCTATGAAGCGATCGAGGGGATCGTCCATGCGCTGACTCCCTTTGTCCGCCAGACGGGCGAAGCGGCGGCGGCTGACGACGCTATGCCGATTACCCTGTCCGACGGGCCGAGGCCCATGGGCTCGGGCGGTGTCGGGCGTATCCAATCGCGCGAGGATGTCGCCCGCGCCCTCGATGCGGTCATCGATTATTATGGTCGGGTCGAGCCATCCAGTCCGATCCCGGTTGCATTGGGGCGGGTAAAGGGTTGGATCACCATGGATTTCATGGCGATCCTGGCGGACATCGCGCCCGGCAGCGTCAGCGATGCGACGGCGGTGCTGCGCGCGCGGGCGGAGGCCGAAGCGTCGGCGGATCTAATGTAGATCAAGAGGATGCGGTTCGTGATCACGGAGCCATTACGGCGCTGAAACATTATGCGGGTGAAGCCCGCAGAGGCTGGGAAACGGGACGGAGCACATGGCGATCAAAAGCGGTCAGCGGTTCATCCGCGAAAATCGGAAGCCTCGGGTCCATATCGAATATGAGGTGGAGACCTATGGCGCGCGCCAGAAGATCGAACTCCCCTTCGTCATGGGGGTGATTTCGGACCTATCGGGCAAGAGCCTGAAGGACAAAAAGGCGGCCGAATCGCGCGAGTTCATCGATGTCGACATGGACAATTTCGACCAGCGGATGGAGGCGATCGCGCCGCGCGTCGCCTTTGCCGTCGACAACACGCTGAACGGCGAGGGCAAGATCGCGGTCGACATGACGTTCAACTCGATGAACGATTTTTCGCCGGGCGAGATCGCGCGCAAGATCGAGCCGCTGGCCAAGCTGCTCGAGGCTCGGACCCAGCTCGAAGATCTGCTGTCCTATATGGACGGCAAGCATGGCGCGCAGGATTTGCTGGACCGAGTGCTGCGCGACCCGGCGCTGCTTCAGGCTATCTCCTCTGCGCGCCAGACGGGCGAGGATGCGCCGATGGCCGAGGCGAAGGAAGACTGACAATTAGCGGTGGCCCGGCAGGGGCCTTGTCCATCTAACGGATCGGAGCGGTACCATGGCGCAAGAAGCGCTCAGGCAGTCCAGTGAAGCAGCCCCCGCGACCGCAGGGGAACTCGACGATTTCCAGGCGTTGCTCCAGAAGGAGTTCCGCCCCGCCAATGACGAGCGCAAGAACCGCATCGAACAGGCGGTCCAGACGCTGGCGCAGCAGGCCCTGGGCGATGCCAGGATCATCGGCGGCGACGTGTTCGCCACGGTCGATGCGATGCGCGCTGCGATCGACCGGAAGCTGACCGAGCAGATCAATCAGATCATCCATCATCCGGAATTCCAGCAGCTCGAGGCGGCGTGGCGGGGTCTCAACTACCTCGTCATGAACACCTCGACCGGCAAGGACATGAAAATCCGTGTGATGAACATGTCCAAGGAAGAGTGTCGGCGGATGTTCCGCCAGTATCGCGACGCCGCCTGGGACCAGAGCCCGCTGTTCAAGAAGGTCTATGAGTCCGAATTTGGCCAGTTGGGCGGCCAGCCTTATGGCGCGTTTGTCTGCGACTTTTATTTCGATCACAGCGCGCCCGATCTGGAAGTGATGCGGGGCCTGTCGCGGATCGGTGCGGCGAGCCATGCGCCCTTCATCGCCGCCGCCGCGCCCAGCCTGCTGGGCATGGACAGTTGGACCGAGCTGTCCAATCCGCGCGACCTGGGCAAGCTGTTCGAGGCGACCGATTATGCCGCCTGGCGGTCCTTCCGCCAGTCGGAGGACAGCCGCTATCTGGCGCTGGCGCTGCCGCGCTTCCTGGGGCGGCCGCTTTATGGCGCCAAGACCGATCCGGTCGACGAGTTCGATTTCGAGGAGGATACCGGCGGCGCGCATGACCAGCATCTGTGGCTGAACGCCGCCTATGCGATGGGGACGCGCATCACCCAGGCGTTCAATACCTATGGCTGGACCACGCGCATCCGCGGCGTGGAATCGGGCGGTACGGTCGAGGAACTGCCGACCGCGACCTTCCCGACGGACGAGGGCGGGATCGATCAGAAATGCCCGACCGAGATCGCGATCAGCGACCGGCGCGAGGCGGAGCTGTCGTCGGCGGGCCTGATGGCGCTGGTCCATCGCAAGAACACCGATCAGGCGACCTTCATCGGCGCCCAGACGGTGCATCGCCCGGCCAATTACGACAAGAAGGAAGCGACCGCCAATGCGAACCTGTCGGCACGCCTGCCGTATATTTTCGCGAGCTGCCGCTTCGCCCATTATCTGAAATGCATGGTCCGCGACTGGGTGGGCGGCTCGCGCGAGGCCGAGCAGCTCGAACGCGACCTCAACAATTGGGTCCTCCAATATGTCGACGGTTCGCCGACGACGTCGAACGAGGAAACCAAGGCCCGCCTGCCGCTGAAGCAGGCCAAGATCGAGGTGATCCCCGACGAGGAGAACCCGGGTTACTACAAGGGCAAGTTCATGTTCGTGCCGCACTACCAGCTGGAAGGCATGGACGTGACGCTCAGCATGGTTTCGCGCCTCCCCAAGACGTCGGGCTGATCCGGCGCCCCCATCAGAAGTAGAGACAGGAGAAACTCATGGCAGTCGATCTTTTCCTCAAAATTGACGGTATCCACGGCGAATCGAGCAAGAAGAACCATCAGGGCGAGATCGATATCATCTCGTTCGACTTCGGCGCCGTGCAGCATGGATCGTTTCATACCGGTGGTGCCGGCGGCGGTTCGGGCAAGGCCGAAATCTCCGACATCCGTATCCAGAAGGAAGTCGACAAGTCGTCGCCGCTGCTGTTCAAGGCCTGCGCCTCGGGCAAGCATATCAAGGAAGCGGTCATCTACTCGCAGAAGGCCGGCGACGGCTCGGCGCCACTGACCTATTACAAGATCAAGCTGGAAGACATCATCGTCTCCGATATCCATAATAACGGCGCGTCGGGCGGCGATGCGATCATGGAATCGGTGACGTTCAACTGCGCCAAGGTGACCTTCGACTATCAGGCGCAGAACGCGCAGGGCGGCAAGGATGGCGGCGTCGTCACCGCCTATTACGACATTCGTCAGAACGAGGCGGGCTAAACCCCGTCGATCGTCCGCAGGAGGCCGATATGAACCAAGCGGACGATCGTCTCCGTGCGGGCGATCTCGACGGTGCACGAGCGGCGCTGATCGAGGTCGTCCGGCGCGAGCCGGGGAATGTCCCCAATCGCATGTTCCTGTTCCAGTTGCTGGCATTGACCGGCGAATGGGACAAGGCGAAGGCGCAATTGGGCTCGCTGGCGCAGATGTCGCCCGAGGCGCAGATGCTGTCCGTGGTCTACGGCCAGGCCATCGACGCCGAGCGGCAGCGTGAGGCGGTATTTGCCGGTACGCTGCGCGCCGAGATTCACAGTACGCCTGCCGAAGGCGAGGCCGAGTGGGCCACGCCGCTGGCCGAGGCGATCCAGGCCGAAGCGCAAGGCCGCGCCGAAGACGCCGAACGCCTGCGTCAGGGCGCGTTCGACGCCGCCCCCGATACGCCGGGCCATTTCGACGATGCCCCCTTCGACTGGATCGCGGATGCCGATCCGCGTTTCGGTCCGACGCTGGAGGCGATCATCGGCGGCCGCTATGGCCTGCTTCCCTTCGACCGCGTGACCGAAATCGTCAGTGAAGGTCCGCGCGATCTGCGCGACATCATCTGGTATCCGGTCGAGATCACGCTGAAGAGCGGACCGCGTATCGCGGCCCTGATTCCCACCCGCTATCCCGGTGCTTCCACCGATGCCGCTGAGAGGCTCGCCCGCGCCACGGGATGGGACGCGGAGGGGCGTGGCTCAGGCCAGCGCGTGCTGGTGACGTCCGACGACCAGGATCATGGTCTGTTGACGCTCCGTTCGCTGCGGTTCGGATAAGGCGGCGATGGCGGTCACCCAGCGCCTGACCCCGACGCTCTACGACAAGCTCGTCGCGGATCTGGAAATTTCCGGCCTGCGCGACATGAGCGACGAGACGCCGGAGGTCAGCCGCGAGAAATTTCGTTATTATTCGGTACCCAAGCTGGAGCGGTTCAACGAAACCGCGTTGCGCGCAACGATCCGTCGCGATCTGGCCTGGCTGCTCAACACGACGAATCTGGAATCGCTCGTCGATCTGGAGCCTTATCCGCATGTCCGGGATTCGGTGCTCAACTATGGCCTGACCGATCTGGCGGGGCGGACGCTCAACCGACGCGCGGTCCTGGCGCGCGCGCGGGAAATCCGTCGGGCGGTCCGCCTGTTCGAGCCGCGCTTGTCGCGGGAAGGCCTGACCGTCGATCCGGTCGAGGACAAGGATGACCCGCACGCGCTGACCTTCCTGATCCAGGGCGACATCACGGCCGCGGCCCAGGTGATGCCGGTCAAGTTTCGCACCGAGGTGGAAGCGGAAACCGCTACCGTCAACGTGCGCGAATAGGCTCCCATGTCCGCCCCATCCTCCGGTATCGATCCGCGCCTGCTGCGCTTTTACAATGACGAGCTCGCCTATCTGCGCGAGGAAGCGCGCGCGTTCGGCGAAGAGCATGAGGCCGTCGCCGGACGGCTGGGCCTGAAGACCCCGACCGACCCCGACCCTTATGTCGAACGGCTGCTGGAGGGCGTCGCCTATCTGGGTGCGCGCGTTCAATTGAAGATCGCGGACCAATATCCCGAGTTCACCCAGCATCTGCTCCATGCGGTCCAGCCGCATTATCTGGCGCCGATGCCCTCCATGTGCGTGGCGGGGTTCGAGCCGAAGGAAGGCGACCCGATCCTGGTCAAGGGGCACAAGGTCGCGCGCGGTACGCCGCTGATCGCGACCGCCACGGAGCAGGACGGCGTATCGGTCGAATTCCGCACCGGCCATGATGTCACACTCTGGCCGCTGCGCATTGCGCAGGTGGAGTATCTCGCCAGTCGCGCCGCCGTCGCGCCCTTTGCCAGCGCCGCCAATGTCCGCGCCGAGGCGGGACTGCGTATCCGGTTCGAGGCGACCGGCGGCGCCGCATTGCCGCAGGTCCTGCCCCGGTCGCTCCCCCTCTATCTGGCGGGGTCCGAGGCGCTGCCCGCCGAACTCTATCGCCAGATCATCGGCGAGACGCTGGCCGTGATCGCGCGTTCGGCCGATGCGGCATCAGGGGCGGAGGGATGGAAGAAACTGCCGCTGCCCGAACAGGTCGGGTTCGAGGATGATCAGGCGTTGCTTCCTGCCGAACTACGCTCCTTTCGCGGTTACCGGCTGCTCAGCGAGTATTTCGCCTGCCCCGAACGCTTCCTGTTCGTCGACCTGCCGCGTCTCGATCGGGCCTTTGCCGACAGCCCCAAGGCGTGCGACGTCGTGCTGTTGTTCCAGCGCTCCGCACCCGTGCTGCACAATGCCGTCGAGCCCGGCAATCTGCGCCTGTTCGCGACGCCAGCGATCAACCTGTTCGAAAAGCAACTGGGGCGTGTGCGCGTCTCGCAGTTCGACCATGAGCATCACGTCATCCCCGACCGTGCCCGTCCGCTCGATTTCGAAGTGTTCCGGCTGCTCGATGTGCAGGCCTATTCGGCGAACAACACCGATGCGCGGACGGTCGCGCCGCTCTATGCCTATGGCGCGTTGCTGTACGACTGGAACGAGGCGCTGTTCTACACGACGCAGCTTCGGCCGCGCCGATTGTCCACCCGCGAACAGAAGCTGCGGCGGCGCGGCGAATATACCGGCACGGAGACGTGGATCAGCCTGACCGCGCCCGGCGATGCCACGCGGCTGGACCAGATCGACGAACTGGCGGTGCGGGCGCTCGTCACCAATCGCGAACTGCCCGAACTTCTCCAGTTTCGTGGCGACCAGCATTTCGTCGCGTCCGGCGTCCCGGCCCGGGCGGTGACGGTGCTGCGCGCGCCGACCCGGCCCAGGCCGCCAATGGGCATGGGCGATGCGGCCTGGCGGGTGATCGGCCATCTCACCCCCAATTACATGACCCTGGCGCCCGAGGATGGTGACGATCCGCAGGTGCTTCGCGATCACCTGGCTCTGTACGGGCGGCAGGACGATGCCGCCTCGCGCCGTCAGGTGGATGGGGTGACGGCGATCCGTTCGACCCGGGTCGCGCGGCGCGTGCCCGGCATGGACCGCCTGGCGATCGCACGCGGCCACCGGATCGACGTAACGCTGGACGATGCCGCCTTCGACAAGGGGCGGATGTTCCTTTTCTCGGCCGTGCTCGAACGCTTCCTGGCGGAGTTCGCGAGCATCAACGCCTTCACCGAAACCCATGTTTCCAGCATCAATGAAGGGGAATTCCAGCGATGGCCGCTGAGGATCGGCCGCCGCCACAGCATCTGAGCTTCCTTGCGGCGGCGGTGGCTGCGCGGAAGCGTTTCGGGTTGTTTCCGATCGCCCGGGGGGCGGAGGCGCGCGCGCCGCACCTCCCACGCATCGGGCTGGCTCGCCGGCCGGACCAGAGCATAGCCGACATGGTACAGATGCCGACGCTCGCCTTTCCGGATTCGACGTTGGAGGAGGTGGAAGTTCGGGGCGGGCGGGCCAGGATCGGGGGATACTGGTTCGGACTGACCGGGCCGATGGGGCCGTTGCCCTCGCACATGACCGAATTTGCGGTGTTCGAGCGGCGTTATGCCAAGAAGCGCCCCTTTGGCGGCTGGCTCGACCTGCTTGCGGGGCGGATGCTCCAGTTTTTCTACCGCGCCTGGGCGGATTCGCAACCCGCGGCGCAGGCCGATCGCCCGGCGGATGATCGTTTCGCCGATCAGGTCGCCCGCCTGACGGGCGCGACCGAAGGCGTGGGGGCGGCCAATGATTTCCCGGCCCGCGCGCGTCTTCATTACGCGGCGCTGTTCGCCTCGCGGCGTAGTGCAGGGGCGATCGAGGATGCGATGACGCATCTGCTGGGCCAGCCCGTCCAGGTGCTCGAGTTCCAGCCGCGGTGGCGCGAGATCGACGAAGCCGACCGGACGCGGCTGGGCCGGTCCTTTTGCGGACTGGGGAACGAGGCGATGCTGGGCGGCCGCGCGAAGATCGCCTCCGACGCCTTTCGCGTGGTCATCCGCGCTCGCTCGCGTGCCGATTATGAGGCACTGTTGCCCTCCGGCGCGCGGTTTCGGATCCTGTCGGAGGCGCTGACCGCTTTTGCTCCCAGCCACCTGGAATGGGACGTCGCGCTGGAGGTCGAAGGTCGCGACGCCCGCCCGGCGCGGCTAGACGGCACGACCCGGCTCGGCTGGAGCGGCTGGCTGGGCGGTGGTGGCGAGGGCGTGCGGGGGGACGCGCATCTGCGGCGGCGGGGGAGTGGGGCGAGGACGGAAATAAAGGAAGCGATACCATGATGATCGCGATACCGTTCGGACCATGGCCGCCCAATCCTGGGACGAATGTACGAAAGGGTTTGCCAGCCGAGAACGGCGGAGCAAGACCGCAGAATGACCAGCGTGTCATGGGAAGGTGCAGCCATGATCACGAACGGAATGTCCGTCCCAAATAATGTCAAATGTTCGAGCGAACGGATAGAGGATGCGTGTCCATCCTTGCCGGCCCCCAAGCCAGGTTCCTGCTGATTTTGCACGCAATATCGGACCAACCACCGTCAAACCATGCAACGTTCTGTCATCGAGATCGTTGCACACCCGAAACCGGGCTGGGCCCGATCGATTTCCGGGGGGAGAGCATGACCGAGATCAGCCGCGCATCATTGTTCGGGCGACTGGACACTGCGGCGCTGACGTCGATCGAATCCGCCACCGGCTTCGCCCGGATGCGTGGCAACCCTTATGTCGAACTCGTCCACTGGATCCACCTGCTGGTGCAGGATGCGCAGGGCGATGTCGCCGCGATCCGGCGGACCTTCGGGCTGGATGACGCGAAGCTGGCGCGGGACGTGGTCGGATCGCTCGACATCCTGCCGCGCGGGGCCTCAGCGATTTCGGACTTTGCACCACAGATTGAGGAGGCGATCGAGAAGGGCTGGCTTTATGCCTCGCTGCAATTCGGGGCGGCCAAGATCCGGACCGGCCATCTGATCTATGGCATGTTGCGCACGCCGACCTTGCGCAACGCGCTGTTCGCGACCAGCAATGAGTGGCGCAAGGTCGAGGTCGAGCGGCTGGGGGCGGAATTCGCCGCCATCGTCGGCGTATCGGCGGAGCCGGACGAAGCTCCGGACACCCCCATGACGCCCGCCGCCGCGACAGGCGAGGCGCTCGCCCGCTATTCGGTGGACTTGACCGCCAAGGCGCGCGCGGGCGAGATCGACGCGATCGTCGGCCGCGATGCCGAAATCCGTCAGTTGATCGACGTGCTGCTCCGCCGACGTCAGA
Organism: Sphingomonas paucimobilis NBRC 13935; assembly: GCF_000739895.2. GTDB lineage: Bacteria > Pseudomonadota > Alphaproteobacteria > Sphingomonadales > Sphingomonadaceae > Sphingomonas > Sphingomonas paucimobilis. The sequence continues at coordinate 184,956 of NZ_BBJS01000030.1, read as the reverse complement.
ACAATCCGATCCTGGTGGGGGAGGCGGGCGTCGGCAAGACGGCGGTGGTGGAGGGCTTTGCCCGCCGGATCGTCGATGGCGACGTGCCCCCGGCGCTGCGTCACGTGACCGTGCGTGCCCTCGATGTGACGTTGATGCAGGCCGGGGCGGGCGTGAAGGGCGAGTTCGAGAAGCGACTGCGCCAGGTGATCGATGAGGTGGAGGGGGCCGCTACCCCGGTCATCCTGTTCATCGACGAAGCCCATATGCTGATCGGGGCCGGCGGGCAGGCGGGGACCGGTGATGCGGCCAATCTGCTGAAGCCCGCCCTTGCTCGGGGAAGGCTGCGGACGATCGCGGCGACGACCTATGCCGAGTATCGCCAATATTTCGAGAAGGACCCGGCGCTGACCCGCCGGTTCCAGACGGTCGACGTTGCCGAGCCCGAGGCGCCGGTGGCGATCGCCATGCTGCGTTCGGTCGTGCCTGCCATGGAAGCACATCACGATGTCGTGATCCTGGACGATGCGGTGGCGGCGGCGGTCACCTTGTCGCAGCGTTACGTGCCCGCACGGCAATTGCCCGACAAGGCGGTCAGCCTGATCGACACCGCCGCCGCCCGAGTTGCGGTTTCGCAGAACGCCACCCCCGCGCCGGTCGAAGACCAACGGCGGCGGCTGGCTTTGCTCGAAGTCGAACGCGGTGTCGCCGAGCGCGAGATCGAAGCACGCTATCGCCCCTCCGGCGATCTGAGCGCGCTGGATGATGCCATTGCCGAGGCGCGTGAGGCGGTCGAACAGGTCGAGGCCAAATGGGCGCGGGAAAAGGCCGCGCTGGAGGCGGTGCGGAGCGCGCGCGAGAAGGGCGGTGATGCCCTGGACGTGGCCCTGGCAGAGGCTCGGGCGGCGGCGGGGGACGCGCCGATGGTGTTCGGGGTGGTCGATGCCGACGCGATTGCCTCAGTTGTCGGCGACTGGACCGGCATACCGGTCGGCCGGATGGTCAAGGACGAGATCGCCAGTGTCCTGAAGCTCGCCGATGCGTTGAAGGCACGGGTGGTCGGCCAGGATCATGCCATGGAAGCGATCGCCAAGCGCATCCAGACCAGCCGTGCCAAGCTCGACAATCCGGGCAAGCCGGTGGGTGTCTTCATGCTCTGCGGCCCTTCCGGCGTGGGCAAGACGGAGACGGCGCATGCCCTGTCCGAACTGCTCTTCTCCGGCGATGATTCGATGATCGTCATCAATATGAGCGAGTTTCAGGAGGCGCATACCGTCTCCACGCTCAAGGGCGCACCGGCGGGCTATGTCGGCTATGGCCAGGGCGGTGTGCTGACCGAGGCGGTGCGGCGGCGACCTTATAGCGTCGTGCTGCTGGACGAGGTCGAAAAGGCGCACCCGGACGTCCATGAGATGTTCTTCCAGGTGTTCGACAAGGGCTTCATGAACGATGCCGAGGGGCGGCATATCGATTTCCGCAATACGGTGATCCTGCTGACCTCCAATGTCGGCACCGACCTGATCGCGACACTCGCCGAGGATGAGGAGATGGCGCCCGAGCCCGAGGGGCTGGCGACCGCGCTGCGTCCCGAACTGCTCAAGGTGTTTCCACCCGCCTTGCTCGGGCGGTTGCAGGTGCTGCCCTATTACCCGCTGAGTAAGACGGTGCTGGCCGGGATCGTCCGGCTGCAACTCGGGCGGATCGAGCGGCGGATCGCCGACAATCACGGCATTGCGGTGACGATCGATCCGGCCGTGGTCGATCATATCGTCGAACGCTGCACGGAAATCGCCTCGGGTGGTCGGATGATCGACGCGATCCTGACCAACACGATGCTGCCCGACATGTCGGTGGCGCTGCTCGCACGCAAGATGCGTGGCGAAGAGGTGGCGGCCATCGCGGTCGAGGTGGAGGAGGGGCGCTTCACCTATAGCTTCGATCCGCCGATGGGTTTCGATGACGGGACGGAGATGGAGGAAGCTGCGCAATAATCGTCGGCATGTTGCGGATATTTTGCAAATATCCTCATGTTGCCAGCAAGTTGGTACGGGGCTAGGGTCAAGACACGAGCTGAGGGAGCATGTCGTGCGCCTGACGATGATAGGTCGTAAAAGGGGAAAGCCGTCGCTTTCGATATTGCCTCCTTCGGGCAATGTCGGGAGTTGGATTATGCCTTTGCTGACAGGGTGTGGGCTTTCCTTTGGGCGGAGGCTTGTCGCTTCGCTGGGTCGGCATGACCCGGCAATGTCGAGCGGGTGTGATAGGCTATGACCGGGTGGAGTCGGGTTGCTCTTTTGACGATAGCGCTGATCGGGTCCGTTGGGCGCGCAGAGACCCCGCCTGCGTCACATCGGCCGGCAGTGCGGGCTTCGACCGCTGCGGATGCGGCATCCTTGCAGGCATTCTGGACCCGGTTCCGGCGCGCCGCGCTGAAAGGCGATTCGACGGCCATTCGCGCGCTCAGCGCACCCGTCGTGCTTCAGCATGGTACGCGCGATGATGTGCCGGTGATCCGGCTTCCCGCCGCCCGGGTGCCGGGTGTGCTGGCCCAGATCATGAGCCAGCCGGACGGTGTCGATCCGGCGGGACGGCCGCATCGTATCCTGCTGGAAGCGACGCCGGTGCCGCAGCGCGATCACGCCCAGCCGGCCGACCATTTCCGCTTTGGCAATCTGGTGTTCGCGCGCGGCAAGGCGGGCTGGCGACTGACGGAGCTTTACGACGAAGGATGACGGCACCGCCGTCATGGCCCGACGGGCCGATCATTCACGCCGCAGGGAGCGCGGCGGATTTCAGGGGACGGGATTTGGGACGAGGTACACGCGTAAAGCTGGGCGCGCTGGCGGGGGTGATCGCCGGGGTGCTCGCCCATCCGGCGGCGGCGCAGGTCGCAGGTCAGGTCGGCCTGCCGACGCGGCAGGAGGTGACGCCGCCGACGCCGCAGCCGCGCACGGATTCCACCGCCAGCGTCGACTCGCGCGGCGCACTGGCCGAGGCGAATTGCCCGTTCGATGCTTCGCCGTTGCGGCTGTCCCTGCAACGTGTCGAGTTCACCCGTCCCGACGGATCGCCGCTCCAGCCGCAGATTGCCGAGGCCCTGTCGGGACTGGAGACGCCGACGGGGGATCAGCCGATCGCGATCGTCTGTTCGGTGCGCGATGCCGCCAATGCGGCGTTGCGGCGCAAGGGCTGGGTCGCCTCGGTTCAAATCCCGGCGCAGGAGATCACCGATGGCGTGCTGCGCCTGCAGGTCGTGACCGCGCGGATCGTCGAGGTGCGGGTGCGCGGCGATGCGGGCCGTTACGAGCCGTTCCTGCGGCGGCGGATCGCCGCCATCCAGGCGCTCGATCCGCTGAACGAGCGGGAAGCCGAGCGCATCCTGCTGCTGGCCGGGGACGTGCCGGGGCTCGACGTGGCACTGTCGCTGCGGCCTTCGGGCGGCGAGGCAGGGACGGTGATCGGCGACCTGACGATCAGTTCGCGCCGCTTCGCGCTGTTCGCCAATGCGCAGAATTACAATTCCGCCCTGCTGGGGCGCGAGACCGTCTATGCGCGCGGTGAAGTCTATGGCCTGACCGGGCTGGGTGACATCACCTATCTGGGCGCATCGACCACGACCGATCTGAAGGAACAGATCATCGTCCAGGGCGGCCATATCTTCCAGTTGGACGATGGCGGTGCGACCTTTGGCGGCCGTGCGACCTATGCCTGGTCACGGCCCGATCTGGGGGCGCTGGACCTGCGCACCAATACGCTGATCGCCGGGATCGACCTGACCAAGCCGTTGATCCGATCGGTGCGCGGCAATGCGCGGGCGCGGGCCGGATTCGATCTGGTCGACCAGATTTCGCGCGTCGGCAGCGGCGATGCGGCGGTGACGCTGACCCGCGACCGGCTGCGCATCCTGTTCGCCGGGATCGACGCCGACAAGCAGTTCCTCGATGCCGATGGGCGTCCCTGGCTGTCGCTCGCCTCCTCGCTGGAGGTGCGCAAGGGGCTGGGCATTTTCGATGCCAGCCGTTCGGGTTTCGCCAGTGGCCAATTGACCTCGCGGCTGGAGGGCAATGCCCGGGCGCTGGTCGTGCGCGGGGTGGTCGATGCCACGATGGCGCTGGGCCCGATCTTCAGCATCGCGGGGCTGGGGCAGGTGCAATGGACCAACGATCCGCTGCTCAATTATGAGGAGTTCGCGCTGGGCAGCCTGACCATCGGGCGCGGCTATGATCCCGGCTCGAACAGCGGTGATCGCGCGGTGGGTGGCCATGTCGAGGCGCGGGCCGATCTGCCGCTGACCTCGGCGCTGGGCACCCAACTCTACGGCTTTTTCGACCATCTCTATCTCGAAAATCTCGATCGCACGCGGATCGAAGGACCGCGCAGTTTCGAAAGCGTGGGCGGCGGCGTGCGCTTGTCCTTCCCCAATCGACTGGTCCTCGACGTCGGTTATGCCAAGCCGCTCGACCGTGCACTGCTGCTCGACAAGCAGCGCCCGCCCGCGCGTGTCCTGGTTTCGCTGACCGTCCAGTTCCGTGATCGCGCCCGATAGGATGTCCATCATGACCGACGCCTCGTCGCCCGTCCGCCGCCTCCGCCTGATGCTCGTGCTGAGCAGCGCACTGGGTACCACGACCCTGGGCGGGTTGAGCACGTCTGCGATCGCGCAGACCATTCCGACACGCGCGGATGTAGTGCGAACCCAGACCAACCTGCTGGGCCTCGATCCGCAGCTCAGCAATTCCGATGGCAATCTGAACGTCAATCTACGCGCGAACAGCACGGTCATCGACTGGAACGGGTTCAACATCCCGGAAAACAGGACGGCCAATTTCGAGAATGGCACATTTTCGCGCAACATCGCCGTCCTCAATCGCGACGTGTCGGGCAATGCATCGCAACTGCTAGGCAAGCTGACCAGCGATCCGGGCGTCGCGGTCTGGGTCTATAATCCCAACGGCATATTGGTGGGGTCGAAGGCGTCGTTCAACACCGGCTCGCTGGTCCTGTCGACGCTAGACGTGAACAGCAGCGATTTCCTGGCCGGCGGCAGCAATTACCGGCTGGGCACGGGCAGCGGCAGCACATCGGCGATCACCGTTCTGAACGGCGCGCAGATCAGGGTGCAGGGTGGCAATCGCGGGCTGGTGATGGTCGCGCCCAAGATCGAGGCGGACGGTAATTTCCAAGCGGTTGGGCAGGACGTCGCCTTCGTCACCGCGACCGACGTGACCCTGTCCTATTCTTCCAGCAGCCCCCTGTCCGTGACGATCAATCGCGGCACGCCGGTGTCGGGGCGCAGCCAATATGTGCGGGGCACCGTCGGCGGGCAGGACGCCTTGTTCGCGCTCGCCTCGCAATCCACCGTCACCGACGCGCTGCTGCAGATCGATGCCGGCGTCACCACCGCCACGGCCGGGGAGCGCGGTATCATCCTGTCCGCAGGCAAGCCCGGCACGGGGGTCGGCGGGGTCACGGTATCGGGGGCGGCGGCGGATATCGGCGGGGTGGCCAATCTGCTGGTCAATGGCGGCCTGACCGTCAGGGACGACGGCAGCGACATCATCGCCGGGGCGAGCGGCACGATGGGTCTGACCGGATCGTTGTCCAGTCAGCGCGATATCCTGTTGTCGGCGGATGGCAGTCTGAGCGTGACCGGAGCGGTGGCGGCGGACCGCGACTATATCGCCACAGGCACCGGGATCGCGCTGGGCAATGGCGCGACACTGGTCCAGAGCGCAGGGCGCACGGTTCGTCTGACGTCGAACAATGGCGATCTGACCGGCGCGGCGGGGCTTACGCTGCAATCGGGCGGCAGCTCGGCTGTGACCTTAGCGACGACGGGCACGACGGCGGGCAACATCGTGCTCGACCCGACGAGCAGCCTGATCGGCGGCGACAACAGGCAGGGCTATGTCGATATCCGCCAGCGGGATGCGGGGAACAGCATTGCGCTCGGCAATGTGACGGCACGCGGCTTGCGCCAGTCGGTCGGTTCCGGCGCGGCCACCAATGGCGTGACGACGACCAACGCGCTGGTCCTGGGCAATGTCGATGTGCAGGACGCGCTGGCGCTCAACGCCGCCGGGCTGACCGCCGGGTCGCTCGCTTCCGATCGCGGCGTGACGATCGCGTCCAATGGCGCGCTGGCGACAGGGTCGATCCTGGCGCGCGGCGGCGGGGTCACCCTGACCGGCAGCGGTCCCACGACCATTGGCGGCACGATCGCGGCGAACGGCTTTACCGCGGACCTGAAGGTCACGCGCGACGGCGCCATGACGCTGGCGGGACTGTCGGCAACCAACGACATACGGATCGACGCGGGCAGCGGCGCCGTGGCGGTCACCGGGCCGGTGACGTCGGGGATGCAGTATCTCGTCTCAGGCAGCGGCGTTACGCTGGGCGGCACCACGCCGGTTGCCCAGGTGGCGAAATATCACGTCACCATCACCGCCGGAGCCGGGGGGATCATCGGCGCGCCGGGCCTGACGCTGCAGTCGGATTCGGACAATTTCGGCGGCGGCATGTTGACGCTGGCGCTGACCGCACCCTCGGCCACCGGGATCGCCTTTGCGGGCAATACGACCCTCCTCGGTGGTCCGACGCGTGGAACCGACGTCGCGATCAACCTGTCCGATCCCGCAAGCCCGATCACGCTGGGTGCGGTACGCGCGGCGAACCTGACCGGGCTCAACACCGCGGGCGCGTTGCAACTGGGCAATGTGTCGATCCTGGGCGACCTGACCGCGCAGGGCGCATCGATCGCAACCGGGGATCTGACGAGTTCCAATGGCGGCATCACGCTGACCGCCGGAACCGGCAATGTGACGGCGGGCGCGGTCAACTCGGCCAGGAGCGTGAGCATCACGTCGGCGCAAGGTGTGACGGTTGGGACATTGTCGGCCCAGGACGCTGTTTCGGTCAGCGGGCAGGGAGCGGCGAGCTTTGGCGGCGACGTGACGGGCGGCGGGCCGGTCTCGCTGTCGGCCGCGTCGCTCGGCTTCGCGGGCGATACGCTGCGCAGCGGAGGCGCGATCGACCTGCGAGCCTCCAGCGGCGGCATCACCAGCACCGGTGCGCTGGCGGTCGCCTCGACCAGCAACCAGGCGAACGACTTTATCCGCCTTCAGGCCAATGGCGCGGACGGCATCGCCTTTGCGAGCGGCAGCAGTATCACCGGCGGCACGAACCGGGCGCTGCGCGTCGGTATCTTCAACGCCTCGGCCGACGCACCGGTACGATTGGGCGATGTCACTGCCAGGTCGCTGACGGCGCTGTCGGCCGCCAATGGCGATGCGACCCGAGCGGGCGGGGCGATCCTGTCCAACGGTTCGCTGGCGTTCGGTGCGCTCAACCTGGTCGACAGCTTCGCCGCCGAGAGCCTGAACGGCAATCTCAGCGTCGGTCAGATCGCGGTGACGGGCAATGGGCAGGGGATCAGCCTGCGCGCGGCCAAGGGGGCGCTGAGCGTCCAGAACACCCTGTCGACCAGTGGTGATGTGACGCTGGTCAGCGGCACCGGCCTGACCCTGGGGACCGTCGAAAGCCGCGATGGTCGTGTGACCCTGACCAGCGGTGGGGCGGTGAAGCTTGCCAACCTGAATGGTGCGCTGGGCGCGAGTGCGAGCGGGACGCAGGTGAGCGTCGATGCGGTGCGTGGCGGGCCGGTCGCGCTGGCCGCGAGTGCGGGGGATGTGCAGGTCGGCGGGATCAGCGGCACCAGTGTGACGGTCGGCGCGACCGGCGGCGCGGTGGCGATCCGCAATGCCCTGACCGCGACCGACGCGGTGGCGCTGACCGCGACCGGCGATGTTCGGGTTGGCGGAGCGCTGTCGGGTGCCGGCGTGACCGTGAATGCGGGGGGCGGTGCCGCGCTGCTCGGCGGCGTGCAGGCGCGGGGCGATGTGGCGGTGAGCGCCAAGGCCGTGTCGCTGGCCGGGGTGCATAGCGCCACCGGATCCTATGCCATTACCAGCACGGCAGGGGGCATCACGGCGGCGAACGGCACGTCGATCCTGTCGGACAGCAACGGCCTGGGCGGCAAGGCGCTGAGCCTGACCGCGACCGGCGATATCGCCTTCGACCCGAGCAGCAGCCTGGGCGGCGGCAACGGGACATCGGCGGTCACGCTGACCACCAGCGGCGGCGCGATCGGGGTGGGCAATGTCACCGCGACCGGCTTCACGGCCAATGGCGCCTCCAGCATCCGGACCGGCGATCTGACGCTTGGCAGTGGCCTGTCGCTGGCGGCGGCCGGCGGGGTCGCGACCGGGGCGATCAATGTCGGCACCGGCGGCGTGGCGATCGATGCGGGCAGCGGCGCGCTAACCACCGGAGCCATCGATGCCGGTGACGCGGTGACGCTGAACGGCGGAGCCCTGTCCTTCGGGCGCGTTGGCGCCAAGGCGTTGAAGGCGACCGCGAACGGCACCCTGACGGGTGGCGCGATCGCGACGCAGGGCGATACGGTGCTTCAGGGCAGAAGCATCACGGCGGGCAATATCAACGCCGCCAATCTCTCCGCCGTGACGGGCAGCGATGCACTGAACCTGGGCGACCTGACGCTGAGCGGCGGCGCGACGCTGAGCGGTGGCGATGTCCGCTTCGGCCGGGTGTCGGGCACATCCCTCTCGGCAACGGCGACCGGCGCGCTTCAGGGCGGTGCGATCACGACCCAGGGGGCCGCCAATGCGAACGCGACCGGGGCGCTGACGCTCGGCACGATCAATGCCGGCGGTGTGACCAGCCTGGGCGGGAGCAGCGTCAATGTCGGCGCGATCAATGCGACGGCGTTGACCGCTACCGCTTCCAGCGGCGATTTGGTCGCGGGCGATATCTCGACCAGTGGGCCGGTCAGCGTGTCGGCGACGCAAGGCACGGCTGATCTGGGGCAGATCACCACCGCGACGGGGGACGTGACGGTTCGCGCGGCCGGAACGCTCAACGCGGTGGGCGTGACCTCTGGCGGTGCGGCGACACTGACGACAACGGGTGGCAATGCCGACATCCTGCTGGTCAACGGCCTGGACGCGGTGGGGGCGGCCAGCGTCTCGGCCACCGGCAATGTCCGCGCGCCGCAGATTGTGAGCCGGACGAGCGATCTGACGGTCGCGGCCCCCAATGGCGAACTCAGCGGCTATCTGCCCGGCTCGGGCGTCACCCTGGGGGCGGGGCCGGGACGTGCCTTTTCGCTGACCATCGGCGCGGCGGCGCGGCTGGGCGATGTGGTCGGGGGCAAGCTGACCATCGTCGCCACCTCGATCAGTGCGGGCCGGGTCGATACCGGCAACGAGGCGCTGGAGCTGCGTGCGACCAACGGCGATCTGACGGTGCGCGGGCCTGTGACGGGCGGCACCGTGGCCCTGGGGGCGAGCGGACGGACCAGCCTGAACGACGTCACCGCCAAGGGCGGACTGACCCTGACGGGCGGCACGATCGGCTTTGGTGACGTCTCGGGGACCACGATCGATATCGCATCGGCGGGGGCTTTGAGCGGCGGACGCGTGACGTCCGGCGGCGCGATCGGCGTGAAGGGCGCCAGCATACAGCTTGCCGGGCTATCGGGCGGCACGGTCAGCGCCTTGGCCACCGGTGGCGACCTGACGTTAAGCGGGCCGGTGAGCGGCACGGACGTCACGCTGGGTGCGACCGCCAACGCCACACTGGGGCAGGTGACGGCGGGCGGAGCATTGTCGCTCAACGGCGGCAGTGTCGGCTTCGGTGATCTGGCGGGCACATCGGTCACGATCGCGTCGGCGGGTGCGGTCAACGGCACTTCGATCAAGGCGACGAGCGCCGCCAGCGTCAATGGCGCGACCGTCGGGCTGGGTACGGTTTCGGGCGGCAATGTCGGATTGTCCGCGACGAGCGGCGATCTGCGGGTAAGCGGGCCGGTTACCGGTAACGACGTGACGCTGGGCGCGACCGGCAATGCCGCGCTGGGGCAGGTGACGGCGGGCGGAGCATTGTCGCTCAGCGGGGGCAGTGTCGGCTTCGGTGATCTGGTGGGCGCATCGGTGACGCTCACCTCGGCGGGGGCGGTCAACGGCACTTCGGTAAAAGCTTCGAATGCCGTCAGCGTGACCGGGGCAAGCGTCGGGCTTGGCACGGCATCGGGAGGCAGTGTCGGTTTGTCCGCCACGAGCGGTGACCTGAAGCTGACCGGCTCGACCACCGGCACGGACGTGACGCTCGGCGCGACCGGCAACATGGCCCTGACGCAAGTCACGGCCAGCGGCGCGCTGAAGCTGACCGGTGGAAGCGTGGCGTTCGGCGATCTCGCCGGCGCGTCGATCGATGGCCAGTCCACAGGCGCGATCACCGGCGGCTCGGCGCAGGCTTCCAATGCCGTGTCGCTGCGCGGTGGTTCGCTCAGCCTCGATCGTGCGAGCGCCGGGGCGGGCCTCGCCCTGTCGGCGAGCGGTGGCAACCTATCGCTCGGCAGCCTGACGTCGGGCGGCGATGCCGTGCTGAGCGCCAAGGGCGTCGCCAATGTGACCGGCAACGTCACGGCGGGGGGCGGATACCGCGTGACCGGCAGCGGCGTGACGCTGGGTGGCCAGGATGGGATCGTCCAGAAGGCAGCCGGGGACGTGCGGATCACGGCGCTGGCGGGTGATGTGAATGCCGCGCGCGGGCTGACCCTGACCAGCGATGCGGACGGCGCGGGTGCCGAGGCGCTGGTCCTGGACGCCGCCGGACAGATCGGCCTGACGGGCACGAAGCTTCAGGCGCGGCCCGGCGGTGGCGCGGCCCTGGGCCTGCGTGCGGGGAGTGGACGAGCGATCCAGCTAGGCCAGGTCGAGGCGGCACGGATCGGCAGCTTCGATGGTAGCGCGGTGGCGAGCGGCCTGACGCATGACGCCAACCTGACCACCGGTGATCTGACGATGGGAAGCCTTTCGGTCACCCTGTCGCGCGGCGATATGGCGCTGGGCAAGATCGCCGCATCCGGTGCGGTGGCGCTGCGCAGCGATGCGGGGGCGATGGCGCTGGGCGATCTGCGCGGTGGCAGTGTCGATCTCGCCAGCGGCGAAGGATTGACGACTGGTGCCGTGACCAGCGACGGCGCGGCCTCGCTCAAGGGGCAGCGTATCGATGTTGGCGGGCGTCTGGCCGCGGCGAGGCAATTGCTCGCCGAGGCGCGCGCGGCCTTGACGTTGCGGGATGTCGCGGCTGGCGGTGCCGTCACCCTGAAGGCCGGGGAAGCGCTGAACGCCGGATCGGTCGAGGGGGCCAGCATCACCGCCAATGGTGCGGGCGTGACGTTGACCGGAGCGAAGGCGGGCGATGCGCTGTCCTTGACCAGCAGCCGCGACCTGACGCTGACCGGTGGCAGCGCGGGCGGCTCGGCAGCGCTTGACGTGGCGGGGCTGGCGACGATCGGCAGTCTGAGTGCCGGATCCACCGCGACGATCACCGCCAATGACGTGGCCCTGACCGGCCCGTTGCGGGCGCAGACCGTGGCCTTCGTCAGTCGACAGCCGGGCACGGCGAGCTTGCGTGTCGGCGACGGTACGGGCGGCGACGGCCTGCGCCTGTCGGACGCCGAGGTCCGGCAGGTGTCGGCCGATACGCTGCGCTTCGATGCGGGCAATGGCGCGATGGAGGTCGGCGCCCTGACGCTGGGCAGCACGAGCGGCCGCACGGTTGAGATGCTGGGGACGGGCGATGTCCGGGTGGTCGGTACCGTCGTCACCGAGGGGACCGGGCGCATGGTGCGGATCGGCGGCGGCACGGATGGCGGCAATGCGGCCAACATCCATGTCGTCGCGACGCGCGATGGCGGCGGGCGTCTGCTGTTCGACGGGTCGGATGTCGAGCTGCGCGGCAACCGTATCGCCATGGGGCTGGCCCCCGGCTTTATCGACACGCTGCAACCCGGCAATGCCGGATTGATCCAGGCCCAGTCGCTCATCAGCAACGGCAATTCCACGCTCTACAACGCGCAGTTGGGCGGCGGCTTCTACGATCCCTCCGCCACGACGACGCTGTCCGCGCGTTCGCTGACCGTCCGGTTCGGGGATTATGCCCTGTTCCAGAATACGGCGGTGCCCGGCGAGTTTTCGGGGCTGAAAATCGGCGGCACGCCCGGCGCGCCGGTGTCGCCCGCGCTGCGCATCAGCAGCTTCGGGACGCCGGGGCAGAATGGCGTGGCGCTGTTCGGTACGATCAACGGCATCGGCGGGGCCAGTGCCGCGCTGCTGGGCAATCCGGTGATTGCGATCGACCCGACGCTGTTGCCGAGCAGCCGCATCAATGGCTGTCTCGCCGGATCGGGGGCGGGGTGCATCACCACCATCGTCATCCAGCCGACCCTGCAGGTGTTCAAGTGGAACAGCGAAGAGGTGTTCGGCATCGCCCGCGACGTGGCGGTGCCCTTCTCGCCGGTGATCGGCGCCAATAACGAGGAACTGCTCAGCGGGCTGCCCGAACTGGCGCCCCAGGCTCCCAACGAACAGGAAAGCGAATGACGATGCCGCGCATGATGCTTCGTCCCCGTCACGCCCTGATGATCGCGGCACTGGGCAGCTCCGCGCTGGTTCAGGGGGCCGGCCTCACGCCGATCGCCCGCATGGAGACGATCGGGCTGGGCCGCAACATGGCGGGGGAAACCTGCGTCGCGACGCGCAACTGGGCCGATCCCGGCGTGCCCGATCGCTTCGACCGTGCCTATACCATCGCCTGTTCCGGCGTGGCGGCCAGCCGTCCGCTCGGCACCGTGCGGGCGGTGCGCGCGACCGAGGAGGCCAAGGCGACCCTGGATGCACAGTTCGATTGCGGCCCGGAGAACGCGGTCGTCATCGCCGGGCAGAGCGGCAGCGCACGGCGCTGTTTCGACCGGGTGACCGGTCTGGAATCGCTGCGGCTCGACATGGTGAGGGGCGATCGGCGTTATGTCGCGGCGGGGACCCCCGCGCTCCTGCCGCTGCTCGAAGAGGCGCTGGCAGTCATCGCCGAGATCCGGCCGCTGAGCGCCGACACGACGCGTACGCCGCAAGCGACGATCGCACTGACCGCCTTCGCACCCCGGCCGGGGGCGGCTCTGCCGGGTGCGGATGGGTTGGACAGCGTCGCGCCCTTCGACATCGCCAGCGCACTGGCGCAGGGGATCAGCCTGAACCACAAGGGGCTGCACGTCGACGCCTCGCGCGTGCTCAATGACGCGCTGAGCCGTCTCGATCCCTCGACGCCCGCGCCGCTGCGCGCCGAGTTGCAACTTGAGGCCGGGCTCGCGGACTCCAATATCCGCTTTCCCGATGCGGCAGCGGCCCATTTCGCCGCCGCCGATGCGATCTTCACCGCAGAACCTGCGGTGCGGAGTGCCTTTCTGGCACGCAAGCGCGATACCTATGTCGCCTTCGACGCGATCAACCGCCATGCCTTTGCCGAGGCGCTGGCGACCCTCGACCGGGTGGCGAGCGCGCCCCTGTCGGCCGATCAGCCGCTGCGCGATCCGGGCGTATTGCGTCTGTTGAACCAGCCCAACCGGAACGGCACCGCCACCGCGCTGGCCGTGCCCAATGCCGCTGCGCTGTCGCAACTGGTCCTCGATATCGAGACCCAATATGCGCGCAGCGTCGCCCTGCTGGCGCAAGGCGATCGACCGGCGGCGGAGGCGGCGATCGAGCGGGCGGCCGCCACCTATCGCCCGTTGGCCAATGACCGCTTCGACCAGAGCCAGCTCTTGTGGCTGGGCGCACGGATCGCGCGGCAACGAGGACGGTTGCAGGCGCAGCGGGGCGATTACAGCGACGCCTATGACAGCTTTACGAGCGCGGTCGACATGCTGCGCCGGGGCGCGATCGCCAATGCCGGGACAGGGAACGAACCCGCCATCGCCGAGGCGCAACTGGACCGTGCCGCCGTATATGCCCGCACCGGCGCACCGCGTTCCGCCGTGCGCAACGCCTTTGGAGAGGCGGTTGATGCACTGATCGACTCCCGGGGGACGTCGCTGGGCAGTTCGCTCGGCATGGAGGATTATCTCGACATGCTGGTGGCGGAGGCCGCCAAGCCGCAGCCGGATACCTATGACCGATTCTTTCGCGCGGTGCAGGCTAATGGCGAGCCCGCCGTCGCACGACAACTGACCCAGTTGCGTTCGGTGGTTACGGCGGGCGGCACGGTGGCGACGGCTCTGCGCGAGCGGGCGGATCTGGAGCGAGAGATCACCCGGTTACGCTATGCCATTGCCGGCGCCGCGCCGGGGCAGGGCGCTCCGGCCGACCTGGAACGGGCCCGTGCCGCCGCCGAACAGCGACTGCTGGTGGTGGATGCGCAACTCGCCGCCGATCCGCGCTATCGCACCTTGGACGACGCCCCTGCGACGCTTGCCGAGCTGCGCGCCGGCCTGCGGCCGGGCGAGAGCTTCATCAAGCTGACCCGGCTCAATCGGCGTATCTACGGCCTGGTCGTCACGCGCGATGCCACCTTCATCTACCATGTCGCGGGCAGCGAGGCAGCGACCCGCGCGGTCGAGACGTTGGGCAAGCAACTTCGCGCTTCGATCGACGGCGATCTGAACGTCGGCAAGCTCGTGCCGTTCGACGAAGCGCGGGCCTATACGCTTTATCGCCTGATCGCGGGGCCCGCCGCCGCCACGTTACAGGCATCGCGTGCGATCGTGGTCGATCCGGCGGGGCCGCTGGCGACGCTGCCGTTGGGCGTGCTGGTCACGCGTTATGATCCCAAAGCGGTGAAGCCCGACCCGTTCGACTTTTCGCAGACGGCGTTTCTGGCGCGCGGGGCGGCGATCTCCAATGCCTTGTCGCCGCGTTCCTTCCTGGTCGCGCGCAGCACGCCGGCGTCGCGCGCGCCCAAGCCATTTCTCGGGTTCGGCCAGCATGTCGCCCCGGCGGCGGTCAGCGGCTCGGCGGCGGAGCGGCCCGTCCCGGTCGGCTATGGCTGCATGATTGATTATGGTCGCCTGGCCAGTCTTTCGCGCAGCCTGAAGCCGATCAGCGCGCGGGAGATCGATATCGCCGCCGCTGCGCTCCAGGCCCGGCCGGCGCAGATGCTGATCGGCCCGGCCTTCACCGATACCGGGGTCGAGAGCCGCGATGACCTCAACGATTATGAAGTGCTGCATTTCGCCACCCACGGCCTGACCGAGGGTGTCTGGGGCTGTTCCCAATCGCCGCCCGCGCTGGTGACGTCGTTCGGCAATGCGCAGTCCGATGGACTGCTGAGCTTTTCAGAGATTGCCGAGTTGAAGCTAGACGCGAATCTCGTCGTGCTGTCTGCTTGCGATACCGTGGCGGGGGTCCGCGACGAAGCCCTGGCGCGTAGCGCGGGGCAGGAGGAGGCGGGCGCGACGCTGGAAGGACTGGTCCGTGCCTTCCTGGCCGCCAATGCCCGTGCGGTGCTGGCGACCTATTGGCAAGTGTCGGCGGAAAAGGAGAGCGACGAGTTCATCCGGGCCTTCTACACCCGCGCGCGCACCGGCACGCTGGGCGAGGCGATGCAGGTGGCGCAGCAGACTCTGATCGCGCTGCCGACCTATTCGCATCCCTTCTACTGGGCGCCCTATTTCCTGGTCGGGGATAGCAGCAAGACCGCTTTGTCGGCCGCAAATCCCAGCGCCCGCATCGCGGCCCGCTGAATCGGACCAGGTGGTGACCGGGCCGGTCCGTAACGCGGTGGCGGCGCTGATCGGGCTGGTCCTGGTCGCGCTCTGGCTGCGCGTCGGACCGGCCTTAGTGGGCGCGTGGGCCGGCGGAGGCGCGTGGGGGGAGAGTGCGTTCACCGTCGCGCTGTTCGGCCCGATGCTCCTGCTCGGTTGGGCTGGACGGCGTCTGGCTGGAATCAGGGGCCCGAGTGGATTGGCGTGGCGTTCGCTGGGGCTGGGGGCCGTAACGGGGCTGGGCTGCCTGTTGCTGGCGACCGGCTACACGGGGCTGGCGGGGACGCTGATCCGGTCACAGGGCAGCATGGTCGGGCCTTTGCTCGCCTTAGGCCTGAGCGTCATCACAGTACAGGTGGCGGCAGAAGAATGGGTGTTTCGCGGTTGGCTGCAACCCGTGCTGCTGTCGCTGATCGGTCGACGGGTCGCGGTGCCGGTGGTCGCTGGCATCTTCGCTGGCCTGCATCTCCTGGCGGGGAGCGCCAGTGGGGGCGTGGCCCTGCTCAACCTGTTCCTGGGTGGAATGCTGTTCGGTCTGATCGCGGCCGGTCGGTTGGGCCTGGCCGGGGCGTTCGGGGCGCATTTCGCCTGGAATGCGGGCGAGCAGTTGCTGTTGGGACTCGACCCCAATCCGGGTGTCGGGGTCTTTGGGGCAGTCGTCGACCTCGATCTGCGTGGCGTTCCCCTGTGGGGTGGATCGGATCAGGGCCTGAACGGGAGCTGGGCGATGAGCCTGTCGCTGCTGGCGCTGGTGGTCGGCTGGCTGCTTGCCGGTCGGATGGCAATGCGGCAGAGCGATGCGGCATGATGGAGCCAACGGACTCAGGTCGCCGCCGCCACCCGTGTCGTATCGATCCGGTCGCGCAGCGCCCGGAATCGCTTCAGCGGTTCGCCGGTCAGCGCGCGGCCGCCATCGACCTTGATCGACATGGGGTCGACTGCTTGGCCGTCGATATGGACTTCATAATGGAGATGCGGACCGGTCGAGCGTCCGGTCGTCCCGACCTCGCCGATCTGTTGCCCCTGCGCGACATGGCTGCCCGGCATGATCCCCGCCATGATCCGGTTCATGTGCAGATACAGTGTGTCCCAGCCATTGGCGTGGTGCAGCCGGACGAAATTGCCATTCGGTCCCTTGGGCCCCGCAAAGGTAACGACGGCGTCGCCCGCCGCGTAAATCGGCGTACCGGTCGGCGCGGCGAAGTCGGTGCCTTTGTGCATCTTGACGAAGCCCAGGATCGGATGTCCGCGCATGCCGAAGCCCGAGCTGATCCGCGCCGCTTCGACCGGGGTGCGCATGAACGCCGTGCGGCTGCTCCGGCCGCTACTATCATACCATTCGGCCTGCCCGTCCCCCGGTGCCTGAAACCGATAGAGCGCACGCGACTTGGCGGCGGTGGACAGCGAGGCATAGACGAGTTCGGGCGTCCCGACCGGCTCGCCCTCGGCGGTGACGCGCTGGGCAAAGCCCGCCTCGAAGACGTCACCGGGAGCGACTTCGCGCTGCATGTCGAAATCATAGCGGAAGGCATTGACGAACGGCCCGATCAGCACGTCGCTGACGCCGGCCGCGACGGCCGAGCTGTAGAAGCTTTCGCCGTCCAGCTCGCCGCGAACGAACCGTGTCACACGCCGCAGATGCGCCGCGACCGGCGTGGCGACAAAGCCGCTGCTGTTCTGCGCCAGCGTCATCCCCGACCCATCATCGCGGGTCGCATCGAGCGTGGCGAGGCGAACGGCGTCGCCACGATGCCCCAGCGTGAAGCTCAGGCGGATGTCGCCCTTGCCCTGTAACCGGCCACCGATCGCGCCGAGGGCCGCGGCCGTGTCGGCGGCGGATACGCCCGCGGCGGTCAGCGTCGGGCCTAAATCGGCAGGGCCGGCGAGCACCAGCGTCCGGCTTTCCAGCGTTTCCGCATCGCGGGCGATCGGCGCGGCGGCGACGGGGGCATCGGCCCGATCCGGATGCGCCAGTATCGCGACCATGGCCCCGGAGGCGGCGATGGCCAGTCCTGCGATCCAGGGAAGGGCATGGCCCCGACGCCGGGCTGCATCGGGCGTTCCACTTATCCTATCATGGGTCGATAGTTGTGGAACCGAAACGGCCCGTCGTTCGATCCATGATCGCGGGTCGAATGAGGGTTCTTCGTCGTGGGGATATGCCATGGGCCTCCGGGAGGCATCCTGTTCTGTCACACGCGACATAAGCATTGCCCCATTTACCGCCTGGGGCAATAACCGGGTGGGCGGTCATGGGTTTCCATGCCTGCCCGTCAGCCTGTTTGGGGAGAGCAATTGGCTGGAAAAAATCGGGTCGCCTGGCATGAGGGCATGTTCCTTCGGCCACAGCATTTCCAGGCGCAGGACCGCTTTGTCGAGGCACAATTGGGGGCCCGGGTCGATTCGATCCGTCCCTGGGCCTGGGGGCTGACCGCACTCACCATCGATGAGGATCTGGCCGCGCTCGGCAAGTTCGCCGTGTCGCGGGCGGTGGGTATCCTGCCGGACGGTACGCCCTTTGCCATACCCGACGATCTGCCGCCGCCCGAGCCGCTCGACGTGCCGGGCGATGCGCGTGACGCGGTCGTCTATCTGACGCTTCCCGCCGCGCAGGTCGGCGCGGTCGAGTTCCGCGACATCGATGCACGTAGCCACGACGCCCGCTATCTGGTCGATGAGGCCGAGGTGGCGGACGCCTTTTCGGACGATCGGACCAGCGAACCGATCGGCCTGGGTCGCCCGAACCTCCGCTTCGGCATCACCCGCGACCAGATTTACGGCCGCGTCACACTGGGGCTCGCGCGCGTACGCGAGGTGCAGAACCGGCGGGTGATGTTCGACGACCGCTATATCGCGCCGACGCTCGATTCGGCCGCCGCCCCGCGTCTGCGCGGCGGGCTATCGGATATCGTCGGTCGTGCAGGCCAACGGGCCGAGGAACTGGCGTTGCGCGCGGTGGAGGCGACCGATGGCGGGTCGGACACCTTTGCCAGCTTCCTGCTGCTTCAGGCGCTCAACCGCTGGCTGCCGGTGCTGGAGCATCTGCAATTCCTGCCCGTGGTCCACCCCGAACGGCTGTTCGAGACGCTGATCTCGATGGCGGGCGAGATCGCGACGCTGATCCGTCCAGAGCGCAAGGCCCCGCCGCTGCCGCGCTACGATCACGAAAATCCGCAAACCTGCTTCGAGCCGGTGTTCGACCTGCTCCAGTCGATGCTGTCGGCGGTGTTCGAGCGTTCAGCGTTGCAGATGCCGCTCGATCAGGCGGGACCGGGGGCCTATGTCTCACGCATCACCGATCATGGCCTGTACGAGACGGGTTATTTCTACCTCGCGGTCTCGTCCGCCTCGCCGGTCGAAGAAATCCGGGGGCTCTTTCCCTCGGTCGCCAAGATCGGCCCGGTCCAGAAGATGCGGCAGATCGTCGACTCCGCACTGCCGGGCGTACCCCTGCGCCACACCCCGACGCCACCGCCGCAACTGCGCGTGCTGCCGGGCTTCGTCTATTTCGAACTGGATCGCGGCGTCCCCGACTGGCGCGAGTTCCAGCAGGCGACCGCGCTCGGCCTACACGTCGCGGGTGACTGGCCGCAGTTGAAGCTCGAACTCTGGTGCGTCAAACGGAGCGGACGATGAGCGAGGACGGCGACAAGACCGTATTCCGGCCGTCGCCGCTTCAAGGGTTGAAGCGGGGCGAGACGGCGACCCCGCCGCCGCCTTCCGCGCCCTGGGGTGGCACGGGGCAGGCGCAGCCGCCCGTGCAGGGCTATGCCGCGCCGCCGCCCTTGTCGCGGGCTGCGACCCCCGTCGCGCCGGGGCCGGTGCCGTCGCGGCTTGGCGAGGACGATGTGCCGCTGCCCGCCACGCCGCCTGTGATCCGCAATCCGATGCTGGCCGAGGCCGAGCCGGTGCTCGCCCTGCTGGCAGCGGTGCGCGCCGGTCGCGTCCGCCTGCCCATGCCCGAACTTCATCGCCAGTGCGCCGCGGCCATCGGCCGGTTCGAGCGGGCGATCCAGCCGCATTATCCCGAGGAAAAGCGCCAGCGCGCCAAATATGCCGTCTGCGCCACCGCCGACGACATCGCCCAGAACCTGCCCGGCATCGGCACGGATGGCGCCGAATGGGCGCGGCGATCGATGGTCGTCACCTTCTTCCAGGAGAATATTGGCGGCGACCGCTTCTGGCAGCTCGTCGACGACATGCTGCGCGTGCCGCACGACAATCTCGACCTGATCGAGCTGTTCCACGCCTGCCTGGCCGCCGGGTTCGAGGGGCGGTTCCGGGTAATGCCCGATGGCCGCCGTCGCCTGCATGAGATCATGACGCGGTTGCAGGGTGCCTTGCCCCATGTCCGGTCGCTCTCGCAGGTCGAGCTGGTGCCGCACTGGCGGGGCGAGACCGCGCCGGTCGGCCGGGTCGGCCTCAGCGTGCTGGCGCTGGCCGGGGCGGGCGCGCTTGCGCTTCTGCTGCTGGTCTATATCGTGTTGCGGCTGATGCTGGCGTCGAGCGGCGATACGCCCTCGACCCGCCTGGCGGCGCTCAATCCGGAGGCGCGGTTGACCCTGTCCCGCCCCGCCGCCGCGATGCCCGCCGCGAGCAGCGCGCAGGCGAGCAAGCTGCGCCGCTTCCTGGAACCCGAAATCCGCGAGGGGCTGGTGAAGGTGGAGGAGGATGCGCAAACCGTCCGCGCCCGCACCACCATCGGCCAGTTGTTCCGATCGGGCTCCGACGAACTGGAGCCGGGGCGCGAACCGCTGTTCCACCGCATCGGTCGCGCGATCGAGGATGAGAAGGGCGGGGTGGTGATCGAGGGCCATGCCGACAATACCCCCGTCGCCACCGTCCGCTTCCCCGACAACATGGCCTTGAGCGAGGCGCGCGCCGAGACGGTGGCCAAGCTGATCCGCAGCGACCTGTCCGATCCGTCGCGGGTCACGACCAAGGGATTGGGAGATACCGTGCCGATCGCCTCCAATGCCGACGCCGCCGGCAAGTCGCAGAACCGCCGGGTCGAGATCGTCGTGCCGAGGCGCTACTGATGCGGAGCTTCTTCCGGAACTGGTATGCCGTGACCATCACGGCGGCGGTGTTGCTGGCGGCACTATTCGCTTTCGGCTTGCCGCTGTTCGTCGCCTTTTTCCGACCGATCCCGGTGCGGATCGCGGCGGTGTTGCTGGTCGCACTGGCCTGGGGCCTGTGGTGGTTCCTGCGCCACCGTGCCGCACGCAAGGCGGCCGATGCGATCGCGGCCGAACTGGCGGGCCCCAATGCCGCCGACGAGGAGGGCAAGGCGCTCGGTCGCCGCATGGGCGAGGCGCTGACCAAGCTGCGCGGTGCCTCGGGTGGGCGGCGCGATTATCTCTACAGCCGCCCCTGGTATGTCATCATCGGGCCGCCCGGCGCGGGCAAGACGACGGCACTGCTCAACTCGGGCCTTCGCTTTCCGTTCGTCGAACAGGCGGTCGGCGGGATCGGCGGCACCCGCAATCTCGATTTCTGGTTCGCCGATGAGGCGGTGCTGGTCGATACGGCGGGCCGCTATACGACGCAGGACAGCGACGCGACGGTGGACGCCGCCGGATGGAGCGCGTTCCTGAACCTGCTCAAGCGCCATCGCCCGCGCCAGCCGATCAACGGTGTGCTGGTCGCGATCGGCATCGATACGCTGGTCGGCAGCGACTGCGCCGCGATCGACGCCCATGCCCGCGCGGTACGCCGGCGTCTGGTCGAGATGCGTCGCGTGCTGGAAACGGCGGTGCCGGTCTATCTGCTGGTCACCAAGGCCGATCTGCTGGCGGGTTTCACCGACTATTTCGATGATCTGGATGTCGAGGGTCGCCGGGCCGTGCTGGGCGCGACGATGCCCCATGCGGATGGCCGGCCCGGGGCCGAAGCACTGGCGCATGCATTCGACGAAGCGACCCAGGCGGTGGCGGATCGGCAGGCGCGGCGCTTGTTCGAGGAAGTGGATCAGCGCCGCCGCGGCATGATGATCGGCTTTCCGGCACAGTTGCGGTCGCTGCGCGCACGGTTGATGCGCTTTGCGGATGGCGCGTTCGTGGCGGGAGACGAGGCCGCGGGTGTGCTGCGCGGCTTCTATCTGACCAGCGGCGTGCAGGAGGGAGAGGCTCTCGATCGCATCCTGGCCTCGATGGCGCAGGTCTATGAACAGCCCGTCGAATCCCCCGCGCCGGGACGGGGCCGGGCCTATTTCCTCAACCGCCTGCTGACCGAGGTGATGTTCCCCGAGGCGGGTCTGGTCATCACCGATCCTAAGGCCAAGGGGCGTCGTCGCGGCCAGATGATCGCGGCGTTGGCCGGCATCGCGCTGGCGAGCGCGTTGGTGCTCGCGGCCTGGGGTGTCAGCTATGCCCGCAACCGTGCCTTCCAATCGGCCCTGACCGAGGCCAGCGCGCGGGCCGAACAACAGTTTCGCGAAGCGGGCATCGATCTGACCCAGGTGCGCGAGGACGATGCCGACCTGCGCGCGGCCATCCCCGCGCTCGATACCCTGCGCAACCTGCCGCGTGGCTATGCCGAACGGCGCCGGGGTGGGCCGTCGCTGGCCATGACCTTCGGACTGTACCAGCGCGGGCTCAGCCAACGGGCGGAAGAGACCTATCGCGATGCGCTGCGCCGGGTGATGCTGCCCCGCCTGCTGCTGCGGCTTGAGGCGGTGATGAAGGCCGATGGGCGCGATCCGATGCGCCTGTACGAGCCGCTCAAAGTCTATCTGATGCTGGGCCAGCAGGGGCCGATGGACGCCAAGGCGGTGCGCGCCTGGGTGACGACGGACTGGGCGAATGAATTGTATCCGGGAGCGGACAGTCAGGCGGAGCGGGCGGCGCTGACCCGACATCTCGACGCGCTGCTGGAGGATCGCGACATGGCGTCGGTATGGCCCAACCGCCAGCCGCCGCTCGACGGGCAATTGGTCGCCAGTGCGCGGGCGGCCGTCCAGACGCTCAGCCTCGCCGACCGGGCCTATGCCGTGATGAAGCAGAAGGCGGCCTCGGCGGGCCCGGCCTGGGAAGTCGCCAATGTCCTGTCGCAGGGGGACGCGCTCGCCTTTACCGCGCCCGATCAGTTGCTGGCGATGCGCATTCCTTATTTCTTCACGCGGGCGGGGTATGAGAAAGCCTATCTGCCCGGCCTCGCCACCGTGCAGCAGGATTTGAAGCGCGACCTGTGGGTGCTGGGCGGCGCGGAAGAGGCGGGTGTCGGACAGGAGCTCAGCAACGTCCGACCGGGCGTCGCGGGGCTCTATGCCAAGGACTATATCGCCGCCTGGGAAGGCGTGGTCGCGGCGATGAAGCCGGCGGCCTATTTCACCGACACCGCCGCCTTCGGAGCGCTGACCAAGAGCCCGTCGCCACTCAAACGCGTGCTGTTGGAGCTGCGCAAGAACACGATCTTCAGCGGCGGCGTGCAGGCCGGACTGGCCCGGGCGGGGCGCTATGGCATGAACCGTTCGCGGCTGGGGCGCGTCGCCGACGAGATCGGCCGCGACCGGGCGCGCGGCATCGATGCGGGCGACGAGATCACCGCCTATTTCGCCTCGCTCCACGACTATGTCGGCGATGGACGCGGCAGTGCGCCGATCGATGATTTCGTGGCGGGGATCAAGGCGGCGGGGCAGGCGGTGATCGCCGCACGCTCGGTCGGCGGGGGTGGGGGCTCCGACACCACTCAGGCCCAGATGGCGGCGGCGCTCGCCTCGGTTCGGGCGGCGGCGGCAGGCGCGCCTCCGCAATTGCAGGGCTTCGTCAATGCCGCCGCCAGCGGCGGCACCCGCGCACAGGTGGGTGCGGCGAGCGGCGCGGTCGGCGACGCCTATGCGCAGACCGTGTTGCCAGCCTGTCGGGAGGTTGCCCAGGAGCATTACCCTTTTTTCGGGGGCGCCAAGGCGGATGCCCCCATGGCTGACACGTTGCGCGTCTTCGGCATGGGCGGGGTGTTCGATGGCTTCGTCCAGCAACGGCTGATGCCGATGATCGACACATCGGGCGCGGTCTGGCGCTGGCGGGAGGGCGATCCGGTGGCGGCGGCCCTGAACCCCGCGACGCCGGAAACGCTGGCGCGCGCGGTCAAGCTGCGCGATCTGCTCACGGCGGGGCTGCCGATCAAGGTATCGGTCGCCAGCTTCGGCAGCGATATCGGCACGGTGGAAGTGGCGAGCGGCGGCACCCGCCATCGCTTCACTCCGCGGGACAACAAGCCCAAGCCGCTGATCTGGTCGGCAACGGGCAGCCTGCCCGAGGCTTCGGTCGTGCTCTACCGCCCTGGCGCTGCCCAACCCGTCGCCAATGCCGACGCCGCGCCGGGCGTCGAGGCGGCACGGATCGAGACTGAAGGGCCCTGGGCGCTGTTCCGCCTGATGGACCGTGCAGACAAACAGAATGCGGGCGCGCAGGCGATCCGCGCGGCCTTTGGAGAAGGTGCGCAGCGGACCGTTCTGCTGATCCAGTTGCCGGGTACCGCCAATCCGTTCAGCCGGGCGGGCCTGTGGTCCTTCCGTTGCCCGGCCAGCCTGTGAGGGTATGGTGATGACGGCCCGGCTGTTCGGCAAGCTGCCCGCTCATGGCGATTTCGTCGTGCGGGGGTGTTCGGGTGAGGAACGGGCGAGGCTCGATGCCTGGCTCACCGCGTCGATGGAGCAAGCTCAGCAACGGTTCGGCACGGCCTTCGCCGAGCGGTTCGATGGCGCACATCCGTGGATCGGTACGGGGCCGGGCGCGGGCGGAATCATCGCTGCGTCGCAGGATATGGCGGGGCGGCGCTATCCGCTGATCCTGTTGCGCGAAGAGAGCGAGGGGCTCGACGATCTGGTCTATGCGGCCATCGCCGAGCGCTGGGATGCCGATCGGGTGATGGAGGCCATGGGGACGGGGCCGTCCGGCTCGGTGACCCGCTGGACGTCGCTGGACGGGCGCATGGCACGGGACGACGCCTATCCGCTCGATATCGTCACCGCGATGCTGTCGAGTGCGGTCGCATGAACATGCCCTTCCGCCTCGTCAGCGTCGCCACCACCCATCCCGGCCTGGTTCGCCGGGTCAATGAGGATCGCCATTGCGAGCGTGCCGAGGACGGCCTGTGGGTCGTGGCAGACGGCATGGGCGGCCATGCCCATGGCGATTGGGCGGCGCATGCGGTGGTGCAGGCGCTGGAGGGCGTGGCGCTGCCCGCCGATTTCGATGCCGCAGTGCAGACGGTGGCCGACGGCGTCCACAGCGCCAATCGCCGCATCTGGGCTGAGGCGCAGCGCCGCGAGCAGCAGATGGGCTCGACCGTCGTCGCGCTGCTGATCCGTGGCGATCGCTTTGCGGCTTTGTGGGTCGGGGATAGTCGGGCCTATCTGTTGCGTGATGATATGCTCGTTCCGCTGACCCGGGATCACAGCCAGGTGCAGGAAATGGTCGATCGTGGGCTGATCGCGCCGGAGGAGGCCGCGCATCATCCGCGCGGCCATGTGCTGGCGCGGGCAATTGGGGTGGGCGCGCGCATCGCGGTCGATGTGGTGGCCGACAATGTCGAGCCGGGCGATCGCTTCCTGTTGTGCAGCGACGGTCTGTCGGGGCCGGTGGCGGACGAGGAACTGCGGCAGTCGCTGGTCCGGCATGCGCCGTCCGAGGCGGTCGAGGCCTTGCTCGCCCAGGCGCTCGCACGCGGGGCGCCCGACAATGTGACCGCCATCATCGTCGCCGCGCAGGAAGCCACGCGGCTGACCTTCGCCGATGCGGGTGGGGGACGATCATGACGCCGAACGAGGGGGATGACGACCGGACCGTCTTCGATCCCGATCGTACCGTCTTCGACGCCGGAAGCGCGGGGGACGCTGCACCCAGGCCCCGCCCCGGCGGCACCGCGATCAAGGTCGGCGATGTCCTGAACCACATGTTCGCCGTTACCGGCTTCCTGGCGCGGGGCGGCATGGGCGAGGTTTTCGTCGGCGCCAATATCATCACGGACGAGCGGGTCGCCATCAAGGTGATGCTCCCTGCGCTGGCCGCCGACCCCAACGTCATCACTCTGTTCCGGCGCGAGGCCCAGACGCTGACCCGGCTGCATCACGAGGCGGTGGTGCAATATCGCGTGCTGGCGCAGGAACCGGAACTCGGCGTCCTCTACATCGTCACCGAATATATCGACGGGGCCAGCCTGTCCGATGTGCTGTCCAGCCTGAAACCCAGTGCGCAGGAACTGGGGGCGCTGCTCCGGCGGCTGGCATCGGGGCTCGCCGCCGCCCATGCGCTGGGCGCGATCCACCGCGATGTGTCGCCCGACAATGTGCTGATGCCCGGCGGTCGGCTGACCGCAGCGAAGCTGATCGATTTCGGCATCGCCAAGGATCTGGACCCCGGCACCGCGACGGTGATCGGCGATGGCTTCGCGGGCAAGCTCGGCTATGTCGCGCCCGAGCAACTCGGGGATTTTGGCCGCGCCATGGGGCCGTGGACCGATGTCTACAGCCTTGGCCTTGTGATCGCCGCCGTGGCGCGGGGAAGCGATCTGGGGCTGGGCGGGACGCTGGTCGATGCGGTCGACAAGCGGCGCGCAGGCATCGATCTCTCTGCGGTGCCGCAGCCGCTGCGATCGGTGGTGGCGGGCATGGTCCGCCCGGACCCGGCCGACCGTTTCCAGACCATGGGCGCGGTGTTGGCGGCGCTCGACGCGGCCGAGGTTCCGGGGGCGAGCGGGGGGCGATGGCCGCGCTGGTGGCCGGCGGTGCTGGTCGGTGGGCTGGTGTTGGCGATCCTGCTCGGCTGGCTGATATTGCGGGGCAAGCCGTCGGCCACCCCGTCATCCACACCGGTTGCGGTCACCAGCGATCCGGTGGCGCGTGCGCGCGATGCGATCGATGCGGCCTTGCCCTCGGTGAGCTGTACCTGGCTGCGTATCGTTGCGGTGACGCAGAGCGCCGCCGGCCCGCGGGTCGCCCTGACCGGTGTGGCGGGCAATCCGACCCAGGCGCAATCGGAGATTGTCCGTACGCTCCAGGCCCAGGGGCTGACCGCCAGCGCGATCGATTTCGCCGATGTGTCGCCGATCACCCAATCGGGCTGTGCCGCCCTGGATGCCTATCGCCAAATCCGCGCCACAGGCCGCAATCGACTGTCGGTGCCGCAGCGCCGGTTCGAGATGCGCACCCAGCCGCCCGGCTCGGCCTATGCGGGCAAGCTCGCCGCGAACGCCATTATCGGAATCACGATCGGCAATCCGTCGCTCGACTTCGCCTTGGTCGGGCTGGAGCCGTCCGGAGCGATCGACATGCTGATCCCCAACCGCGCGGCCTTTGAGGAACAGATGCGAGCGTCGCGCAACGGTGTCCCCATCACCGATCTGGGCGGCGACCGCTATCGCCTGCAACTCGATCTGGATCATCAGGGTTGGTCGGGGCTGTTGCTCATCACCGGCAAAGGGCCGTTCGATGCCTCGGTCATCGCGCCACCGCTGGGCGCACGGGACGCTGCCTGGCGCACCACATTTGTCGAGCGTGCGGCCGAGCGGGGCTGGCAGGCGGACATGATCTGGTTCCGCTCGGTCGACGACGCGAAGGATTGAGTATCAGGGGCATGGCGGGCACGAACGATCCCGCCCGCCACGCCCTGCCTCAGCCTTGGCCTATTGCGGGAAGAAGCCCTGATCCGATGGCAGTTCGGCGCTGGCCTCGGGCCCGGTATCCCCTGCGAGCTTCCACCGGCCCTGTTCCTGCGTTGCCACCTGTTCTGCCGTATGCACCTTCTCCAGCGCCTGGGAAAGGAAGGGAAAGGCCGTGCGTACATCGGCGCGCTGGGTCCAGGCGGGCGCCTGCACTATGCGATAGTCGTAGCGGAGCACCTGACCCATGGTAGCCGGGCCGGTTTCCGCCCCGGTCCGCGCGGTTTCCTCTCGCACCGCGACCACCGCCTTGCGACCGAAGCAGAGCAGTGGTTCGGCGGGGCTCGCCGGGTCCAGTTGACGCAGCCAGATATCGCGCTTGCCGGCCGCGGTCGGTTCGATCCGCACGCGCGGGCGATCGCCCTGAGCGGGCAGCGTGATCCTTTGCACCAGCCCCGCCGCCACCAGCGCATCGACCTTGGGCCCCTGTAGCGCATCGGCACTGAATTCGATCGGCCAACGGCCCGACAGCAGGGGGGCGCATTGCCGTTGCCCTTCGACCTGCTCGCGGATCTGCGCGATCGCGCCATCGGTGGAGACCTTGGGCTCGCTTGCCCCCTCGCTACACGCCGCGAGCAGTGCCAGTCCCGCCACCAGCGCGCGCGTCACGTGCGCAGCCCCAGAGGCGCCAGTGGCTGGGTCATGTCGGACAGCCAGGTGAGCACACGTTCGGCTGCCGCCACTTCCTTCAGCCGCGCATGGCCGGCATCGCTTTTGCCGAACCAGCCGCCGGGACTGTAGAAGGCGTTGCCGCGCACCTGCTTGTGCAGCTTGTCGATCTGGTCCTCGACATCGCCGCCCGGACGGGTGACGCCGACCCATTGCACCGGGCCGCGCCGGGGGTCGGTATTGCCCCGGGGATAGTCCTTCGAACTGGGCAGCACGTCGATCGGCTTGCCGGTGGCTTGACCGCCGCCGCCATAGGGGCCGGCAGGTACCGTCTCGGTGAACAGTTCGTCCGAATCGAGCAGCCAGACCATGTAGAAGCCCAGTTCGATCTTGGGCGACAGCCGCGCCGGATCAATCTTGCCGTTCGGCCTGTTGGCGATCGGCGCGGCGCGCAGGCTGGCATAGGCGCGTTCCTTGTCGCGCTCGCTCATCGAACGGCTTCGCTCGATCGCGTCGGCGGCGTCGAACGCCAGCAACTTGTGATTGATCAGCCAGGAATTGAGCTGCTTGTCCCGGTTGAGCGGATCGGTGGCCAGCAGGTCGCGGCTGTTGCTCATCGCCTTGACCACCGAATCCTTGATCGCCTTGCCCGTCTCGTCCTTGACGATGTCGAGCGCCTTGCCGATCGCGAAGGTCGCGGTCGCATTATTGGCCACCGCATTATAGACGCCGAGCGCCCGGCTGGTGCTGCGCCCAGCCAGCAGGCGCAATGCCGAGCGGTGCGCGATCACGCGCAGCGAAGAGGTGGCGGCGGTGGCCATCAGGATCGACCCGGGTAGGATCGCGGCGGCGGTGACGAACAGCTCGGCCCGTGCCTTGTCGCTGTCCTTCTGCTTGTTGAAGGTTTCGAAATAGCTTTTGTAGGCGGTGTTATAAGCGATGATGTATGGGTTGCAGACATTGGCCTGCCACGCATCCACTGCATCACTGACCTGATTGCGGTATGTCTGCAATCGATCCGGCATATGCCCTCCTTCACTCTTTCTCGCGGCAGACCGAAGCCATCGGACGATGGTCAAATGCCGTTCGGCCCAAGAGTATCCAAGACGCTTACATGCGGAAACTACAGCATTATGTCGTTCGGTGGCAAGGCTGCTGCCACCTTGGTGGGGCGTCATGGATATAGGCGTGACGGCATTGTCCTCGTCCGAGCGCTTGGTCGGCGGATAACATCTCGACCGGCGTGGTCGGGCGCGTCCGACCCTAACCGACATCCGCCCCTACGCTTCCGGATCGGCTGCGAAATGGCTCGTGTCGAGAGCATGATCCGTCGCAACATCCAGGGCAAGCGATAGGAATGGAGACAGCAGAATGATGTGTGCCGGATAGGGGCGATCTGATCTGCCAGTGCGGGCGGTGGAGCCGCAACGCTGATCCTTGGCCGAACGGAATCATGCCCGCTGCTATTAGGCGCGCGCGTTTCTTGACCGCCCTTCCAATTGCACCCCGTCAGCCACCAACTGTGCATGGCGGGCAACCTCGGGCAAGCCCATCAGCTCGCCGAAATATTCCCGCGCGAGGGGGCCGGCGACGAATGGTCGCAAGCGTTGCTCTGCGCCACTGATTGCACGGCTGGCGCCATCGGCAAGCAAGCCCAACCCAAGCGGGCCTGGGCGGATCGCTCCTTGTCGGGCCAGGCTGCCGAGAAGCGTGCTGGTGCCGACGATCTCCGCGTGGCCCGGGCCGGTCGTATTGATGACCGTGTCGAATATTCGATGCGCATAGGCGCCGCGCCGCCCTTCCAACTCCACCTGTATCTGCCCAGCGTCGCGCGCGGCCATCACTCGGCCTGCCTCGATGCGCAACTGCCCGCGCGCCATGGCACGCATGATCGCACTCTCGATCTGAGGGGCGATACGAAAGCGATGCGTATCCCAATAGGGGCGCAGATGGCGGAGGAGGCTCGCCTTTTGTGGTGCGGGCAGGGCCTGCCAGATCGTCGGCCCCTGTACACGTACCTGGTCGAGCACCCCATGCCAGCTTCGCCCGTGGCCATTCGCGTGGGCGACGGCCGAACGAACTTGGCGCAGCAGCACGGCCGCCGACGTAATGGCCTGGCCACTGAAATCCCCCTCCGGTTCGACAGTGCCGACGCCGTGGCCGCGCGATCGCTGCCCTCGGCGCGAGATGGCCAGGATCGGCCCGCGATGACCGCGACGATCGAGTGTCGCGACGACGTCCGCCATCGTCAGGCCGGTGCCGACGATCAATAGCGATGCATCCGGCTCGATGGCGGCAAGCGCATCGGCCTGCCAGGGATCGGCGATCAGGCCCGGATGGCCGACGAGCCCATTCAGCGCGCGCGGGACGGCGGGTGGTGGATGACTGTTCGCCAGGACGAGCGTATCGGCTGCATGACGTTCGCCGCGCCCCGTCAGCAGGCGCCAGCCATTCCCGGCCGGCTTCGCATCGATCACGTCGTCGCGTCGATGGACGATCGCTCCCATACGGACAAAGGGATCGAGATGGTCCGCTACATAGCGGCCGAACAGGCTTCGCGCGGGGAACACGCGACCGTCCGGGAGGGTGGCCGCCGGATCGGCGGCGAGTTCCGGTCGATCATGCAGCCAATCCGCGAACTGCTCGGGCCACTCGTCGGGCAGCAGGCTCATCCGCGTGGCCGGCACGTTGATGCGATGCGCAGGGTCCATGGTCGAATAGGCGAGCCCTGCGCCCAGCAAGGGGCGCGGCTCGAAGACCGTGATCGGCCCGTCCCAGCCGCCGCGCGCGAGGTGGAACGCAACGGCGGCCCCCGAGAAGCCGCCGCCGACGATCGCGACTGAACAGCCGCCGCTCAAGATTGCGAGACGCGCAGTGCGGGGCGGTGATCGCCAGCAATGGTCTCACCGAACGGCCCCATATTGCTGCTCGCACCCCGGCCGGGCAACGGATGCGCGAGGGGCAGGCGCGGCATGACCAGCTCGGCGAAACGGTACGCCTCCTCAAGATGCGGATAGCCCGAGAGGATGAAGCTATCGATCCCGAGCGCTCGATACTCTTCGATCCGCTCCGCGACCGTTTCGGGATCGCCGACCAGCGCGGTGCCTGCCCCGCCGCGCACAAGGCCGACGCCCGCCCATAGATCCCGGCTGATCTGCAACTTGTCACGGCGGCCGTTGTGCAACCGGCTCATCCTTGCCTGACCGACCGAATCCATGCGCTGGAACACCTTCTGCGCGCTGGCGACCGTCTCGTCGTCGAGTCGGCTGATGAGGCGATCGGCTGCGGCCCATGCCTCTTCGCGTGTCTCGCGCACGATGACATGGAGGCGGATGCCGAATGACAGCACTCGGCCCTCCGCCGCCGCCAGCTGCCGGAGCGTCGCGATCTTGGTGGCCACATCGGCGGGCGGTTCGCCCCAGGTCAGATATTTGTCGACCTGCGTCGCGGCGACCCTGTTGCCCGCGTCGGACGAGCCACCGAAATAGAGCGGCGGATAGGGCGACTGCACGGGCGGGAACAGCAGCCGTCCGTCTTCGATGCGGAAATGCGCGCCCTCATGCTCGACGGTCTCGCCGCGCAGCAGGGCAGTGTAGATGCGCAGAAACTCATCGGTCACGGCATAGCGTTCGTCGTGGGACAGGAAGATGCCGTCGCCGCCATTCTCCACCGGATCACCGCCGGTCACGACGTTGATCAGCAGTCGCCCGTTCGAGATGCGGTCAAGGGTCGCCGTCATGCGCGCGGCGAGCGTGGGCGACTGAAGCCCGGGCCTGACCGCGACCAGGAAGCGCAGCCGCTCGGTCTGCGGGGCAAGCGCGGAGGCGACCACCCAGCTATCCTCGCAACTCCGTCCCGTCGGTAGCAGCACGCCATAATAGCCCAGCGTATCGGCGGCCTGTGCGATCTGTTTCAGATATGGCAGGTCGACCGCGCGGCCACCCTCTTGCGTGCCGAGGTAGCGGCTGTCGCCGTGCGTGGGCAGGAACCACAGGACGTTGATGGCGGACGGAACCGTCTGGCTCATGGTTCAGCTCCAGGCATGGAGGGGCGGCTTTTCGCCGTTGAGGTAGAAATTGCCGAGTATCGCGTATTTCCATCGCACCGGATCGTGCAGCGTGTGCGTGCGGGCGTTGCGCCAGTGGCGATCAAACCCATGTTCGGCGAGCGTGGAGCGCGCGCCGGACAGCTCGAACAGCTTATTCGACGCCTCGATGGCAAGTTCGGTACTGAGCACCTTGGCTTCCGCAGTGGCGACCTGCGCGGCGGCAACGGTTTGCGCGTTCGGCGCTGCGACCGCCTCGTCCACCGCGATCGCGGCACGATCGAGCAGTGCGCGCGTGGCGCTCAGCCTGAGGCCGAGATCGCCGACAGCGTGAATGACATAAGGGTCCTGCCAGGCGTGATCGACACCGCCGTCCACCCAGGGCCGAGCCTTGGTGCGGACAAATTCGATGGTGTCGGCAATCGCCGCGGCGGCGATGCCGGTATCGACCGCGACCTGAATGATCTGGAAGATCGGGCCGTCGGCGGTCGGCTTCTCATACCCCTTCCAGCCGGGCACGAGATGCGTCTTGGGCACGCGCACGCCATCGAGCACGACCGTACCGCTCAACGTCGTGCGTTGGCCGAAGGCGGACCAGTCGTCGATCACGGTCAGCCCCGGCGCATCACGTTCGGCGATCGCGTACCACGCCCGCCCGTCGCCATCCACAGCGACGATCGGCACCAGATGGGCGAGCAGTGCGCCCGTCGCATAGAATTTGCGGCCGGTGACGACGACGTGATCGCCATCCTCCTGAAAGCGTGTCGCGAAATCGGCCGCGCGCTTCGTCCCGAACTCGGAAAAGGCGTTGCCGAAGCGTTCGCCGGCCAGCACACGATCGAAGAGCAGAGCCTGTTGTTCGGGCGGCGACGTGGTGCGGATCGCTGCCACGACGCCGATATGGTTCTGGGGAATCTGGCCGAGCGAGGGGTCCGCGGCCGAGATGATCTCGATGACCTTCACGATCGTGCGATACGAAAGCTCGGGTCCATTAAAGGCGCGCGGCACGTTGAGCGACCACAGACCGCTTTGCGAGAAGGCGTCGAGTTCGGCGAGCGGCCATAGCCTTTCGCGATCACGTTGCGCCGCGCCAATCTTGAAGTCGGCGGCCAGTGCTTCGGCCGTGGCGATCGCCTCGGCATCGGTGCGGATGATGTGGGCCGGTGCGCTTGGACGCGGCACCGCCGGCACGCCTTCGTCATGCGCAGCCGGGAATTTGGGGTTTGTCGCCATGTCGTTGCTCGCTGCTGAAAGGGAAGGGCGATCAGGCGGGTTCGGGGACGTGCGTTTCTTCAAGCGCACGCACGCGCGGCAGGACATGTTCGCCGAACCAGGCGACCTCCTCCTGGAAATGGAGGAAGGCGCACAACACAAGGTCGACACCCGCCGCCTTCAGGGCGACAATCCTTTCTGCAATCTGGTCCGGCGTGCCGATCAGGTTCGTCTTGAACCCGTCATTATACTGGACGAGATCGGCAAAGGTGGATTTCGCCCAATTGCCTTCCCCTTCCGGAGAAGCCGCGCCGGCCTGTTTGACCGCCGCCCCGAAGGCCTGCACCGCTTCGAAATCGGCCTTTTCGATGATTTCGTCGAGGACGGCACGCGCCTCCTCTTCACTTTCGCGTGCAATGACGAAGGCGTTGACCGCGACCTTCACCTCGCGACCCTCGATGGCCGCTTTGGCACGCAAATCCTCCACTTGCGCGCGCACGCCGTCGATCGTGTTGCCGTTGGTGAAATACCAGTCCGACACTCGCGCCGCCATGTCGCGGGCGGCACGCGAGCTGCCGCCCTGGAAAATCTCGGGATGGGGGCGCTGGAGCGGTTTCGGACTGAGTGTGTAGTTGGTGAAACGGTAGAAGTCGCCGCGGAAGCTGAAGGCGTCGGTCGTCCAGATGCCTTTCAGCGCACGGATGAACTCCTCCGATCGACGATAGCGCTCGTCATGTTCAAGCCAATGTTCGCCGATCGCGGTGAACTCGCCCTTGAACCAACCGCTGACGATATTGACCGCGATCCTACCGCCGCTGATCTGATCGATCGTCGCGATTTGCTTGGCCGCCACGGCCGGGTTCCACGGCCCCGGCAGCAGCGCCGCGATCACCTTCAACCGTGTCGTCACGCCCAGTAGCGCCTGGGAGAAGGAAACCGGCTCGTGCTGGAACTCGGCGCCGTAGCCGGCGGTGAAGCGGATCTGGGAGAGCGCGTAATCGAAACCGGCAGCCTCGGCGATTTGCGCTAGCTTGATGTTGTAGTCGAGATCCCAACTGGTGCGCTGCTGGATCTTGCTGACGACGAGGCCACCGCTGACGTTCGGGACCCAGTAGGCGAAACGGATTGGATCGGGGGTCTGGCTCATGCCTTATCCTTCTCGTTTTTGTCTCGCGAAGAATATCGATCGGATTAATGGGGATTACGAAATAGCTGTTTTTCTGGTGTGGATAGATTCGCTTGTGGTTCGCTCCGTCGCCTCCGGATGCTCCCTGAGGTGATCGCCGTTCTTACGGGAAATGGCGAAATGGGAGAGGGGCTCGGTAGCTGCGGCGATGAAGGTGAGACAACGCCTCATCCAGATCGCGGTGCGATGCTCGATACTCCCGAATAGGTAAGCGGCCGCCTTTCCCCGACAGGGTTGCCACGGTACGATGGAGAATGTTGCTGATCGTAGGAACCGTTCGCTTGCCGGCCGCAAATATGGATGCTGCCCGACCAGTTATGAAACATATGGTCGACGCTAGCCGGTCCGAGAATGGCTGCGTCGAGTATGGTTACGCGGAGGACCTGTTCGACCCAGGCCTCATTCACGTCAAAGAGTTGTGGACCGACCAACAAGCACTCGATCGTCATTTCGCATCGGCGCACATCGCTGAGTGGCGCGCCGCTTGGCCGAACCTCGAAATCGGAGATCGTGATCTGCGCGTCTATAATGTGGAGGAGTCGCGTAAGACTTAGCCCCCGACCGGCGTTCCCGATGGGAAATCATCAAGAAGACACCGAGGTTTTCCCACTGGAATGGAGTTTTGAGAATACCCAATCTGGGTCGTTCACTGCCAGATCCGAACGAGCCGGTAGCTGGCCGAAGAGTTCCTGGATCGCGGTGCTCGCCCATTGATCTGGGCACACGGCTTACACTCTCGTATGCCCCCGACGACATGCGGTACGGCCAGTATCCTCAGGCGAGAGGGACTTAAGCCACGGCTTCGCCAAATGATAAGCTAGGTGAAGTGCCGTTGCGAATGGCAAGGACGGTCGGGGTGGGGGCCATTATGGGCGATTTGAAGCGTGTTTGCCGCATTTCCGTCAACGGGGCCGCATTCGGCTTGCATTGGATGATCAAATGAGGGACTAATCGGGAAACAAAATAGCGGGGATCCACCCGCCAGGCATACGAGTGCGAACGCACCACGGGGCCGTAGAATGGGAGAGGGTCCTATGTCTGCGGTCTATTCACTATCGTCGTGCATTGAATGGCAGTTCGCCGAAGCCGGTGCGCTGGATGCGCGTCTTCGCGCCGCCAAGGCGGCCGGGTTCGAACTGGCCGAGTTCCATCTTTGGCGTGACAAGCCTATCGACGCGCTCGCGACGGCGCTCTCCGACACGGGGATGCGGCTGACCAGCCTGTGCGTCGATCCGCGCCGCTCGATCGTCGATCCCGCCGAGCGTGAGGAGATGGTCGCCGCCGTTCGCGAAACCATCGCAGCCACCGCCAAGCTCGGCAAGCCCGCCCTGATCGTCGCCTCGGGTTTCCGGGTCGAGGGCATGAGCGAGGCGGAGCATTTCGACCATGCCGTGGCTGCATTGCGTGCCGCCGCCGATTTGGCCGAGGAGGCAGGCGTCCTGCTTCTGCTCGAGCCGCTCAACACCCGGCTTTTCGCCACCATGTATCTGGTCAGTACCACGCTCGGCCTCGATCTGGTCGAGGCGGTGGGCAGCCCGAATTTGCGCCTTCTATATGATGTCTGGCACAGCGCCGTGATGGGTGAGGACATGCGCGCGGTACTCACCGGGCGTATCGAACTGGTCGCCCATGTGCAGGTCGCCGATATGCCCGACCGTAACGAACCGGGGACCGGCACCGTCGACTGGAAGGAGGTAACGCAGACCCTGCGCGACCTTGGCTATACCGGCGCCATCGGTCTCGAATATTTCCCGACGCTGCCCATGGAGCAATCACGCGCGCTTTCGCTAAAAGCGTTGGCCGAGGCCGACTGACGCGCATCCGCTGCTCCAAGTCCTGAACGGGTCATCGTCATGCAAAAGAGCGAATTGGGCTTCGTCGAGCGCCTGAGTTACGGCTTTGGCGACATGGGAACCAGTCTGGCCTATAATATGGCCAGCGGTTTCCTGCTGTTCTACTATACCAATGTCGTGGGCTTGCCCGCTGCGTCGGTCGGCACGGTGTTTCTGGTCGCGCGGCTGCTGGACGCCGTGGTCGATGTCCTGGTCGGTATCGGGGTCGACAAGACACGCACCCGCTGGGGACGCACCC
Organism: Sphingomonas paucimobilis NBRC 13935; assembly: GCF_000739895.2. Classification (GTDB taxonomy): domain Bacteria; phylum Pseudomonadota; class Alphaproteobacteria; order Sphingomonadales; family Sphingomonadaceae; genus Sphingomonas; species Sphingomonas paucimobilis. The sequence goes on along the minus strand of NZ_BBJS01000030.1, from coordinate 148,554 downwards.
GCGTCTATTTCCTGGTCACGGCCATTCCCTATGCGCTGTTGACCGTTGCCGTCTTTTCGATGCCGGCCTGGAGCCAGGGCGCACAGCTCGTCTACGCCTTCGTCACCTTCAAGGCGCTGGGCATCGTCATGTCGCTTCAGGCGATACCCTATACCGCGTTGATGCCGATGATGACGCTGGACGGCAAGGAACGGCTGCGGCTGTCAGGCCTCCGTTCGATCGGCACTGCGACCGGTGTCGTGCTGGGAACGGCGGCCGTCATGCCATTGGTCGGTGTGCTGGGCGGCGGGAACCAACAGCGCGGCTTCACGCTCGTCGCCCTGCTGTTCGCCTGTGTGGGGTTGATCTGCACGCTGGCGCTCTTTCGCAACTGCAAGGAGCGGTATGAGGATGATGCCCCGCCGGGCTTCGCCATTCTTCCCGCCGTCGGCGAGATGGTGCGCAACCGTGCCTGGTTGGTCGTCTTCTTCCATTGCCTGCTCTATTTCGCGCGCTTCGGCATGATGATGGCCGCCACGGCCTATTTCGCCATCGACGTCATGCAGCGACCCTGGATGATCTCGGTCATGCTGCCCGCGGTCGCCGGAATGCTGCTTCTGTCCGCCTTCGTCGCACCGGCGATCCTGACGCGCACCGGCTTGCGCAACGGCACGGCGGCGGCGCTGGCCATCGCGGCGGTGCTGTTCGGTGCGCTGCCCTTCCTTCAGGGCAATGTGCCGCTGTTTCTGGGCTTCTATATCGCGGGCTGCCTGTCGACTTCGATCACGATCACCTCGACCTATGCGATGATCGCGGAAACCGTGAATTATCACGAGGCGAAGTTCGGTGCCCGTCGCGAAGGGCTTTTATCGGCGGGCATCAGCCTTTCGACGAAGCTCGGCATGGCACTGGGTACGGCGGGCTTCGCCTATGTGCTGGGCGCGTTCGACTATGCCCCCGGCCATGTCAGCGACGCGGCGCGGGAGGCCATTCGCTGGACCTATAGCGGCGGCGCGGTGGTGGTGCTCGCGATCCAGACGCTCGTCGTCCTCTGCTGGCCCCGGGCCGAACAGGGCAGGCCCTAATCACGCACATTCGGATGTCGCGCCGCGACACATCCTTGAAAACGATGGAAACCGTCATGAACAAAGATACGATCGGGATAAGCCTGGATCTGATCAATCGGCATTATCAGGAACCGAACCGAAACCGGTTTGAAGGCAAGTATTTCTGGGAGGAGCTTTATCCGCTGATCAGCGCGGGCGGCTTTCGCGCAATCGAAATTCCCTATGAGCCGGTCTGGCAGTTCGGCGGTCGCAGCGGCGTGCCCATGAACCGCTATTGCATCGACACCAAGTATGACAGCGCCGCCAACTATCGGGACGTGCTCCGTCGGAGCGGCATCGACCGGGTCGTCGGTGTCACCTTCGATCCCAATCTGTTCATGCGAAATGACAATCTGGGCTTCTTCTTCGGCGCTAGCGGCGATTTCGCGGGCGAAGCACTGGCCCATGCCGCCGACCTCGGTGCCGATTATCTCGCGATCAGCCCTTCGCCCTATTACGGGCGGATGGCGCATTATCACCCTGATCTAGAGGCGAAGAAGGACGACATCGCCGCGCGTGTCACCGAACTGCTTCAGGGCCTTGCCGCCAAGGCGCAAGAGGCGGGTGTGACGCTGGTGCTGCGGAACGAATATTGGGGCCTTTTCCGGGGCGAGCGAGTCCTCCAACTGCTCGACGCCTTGCCCGAAAGCGTGACGCTCGACATCGATACCGCGACCTTGACGATCGCGGGCGTTTCACCCGCCGAGTTCATCAGCGCCCATATCGGCCGGATCGGCTGCGTGCACCTGACCGACACCGATTTCATCGACACGGACGAGACATGGAAGAGCCCGAACCCGGAATTCCCGGCCGGACGCGCCACGCAGGTGTTCCGCGATCCAGGAACCGGATCGGTCGATCTGTCGCAGATCGCCCAGTTGCTGGATCGCCTGGGCTATGACGGACCGGTCGTTTGTAGCGCCCGCCAGACACGCGATCCGTTCCGCGCCCTGCTGCGCACCCGCGCCTTCCTCAACCAACTGCCGAACCAGGCCGGACGGAGTTCCCTGTGATGCCCAATATCCGCTACGCCAATATGAGCCATTGGAAGGCGATCCCCTATCGGCAGATCGAGAACTTCCGCGACTTTTATTATGAGGACAAGACGAACACCGCCTATTATTCCGACTGGGATACGATCCTGAAATACCAGTCGGCGCTGGGCTTCGACGGCATTGAGATCGCGCCCTGGGACTTGGCCGACATCCTGCCGCTGTTCGGCTCGCCCGAGGCGTTCACCGCGTTTGCAAAGGAGCGCGGCGTCGAGGTGATCGGGATGTTCCATGGCGCCCATGCCTCTCATGCCGCCGACCATTTCGAGGAAGCGGTGCGGTCGGGGCGGGAGGCCGTGGATACGATCGTGAAGTTCGGCGGAACCTATATGAACACATGTCCGACGAACAACTATTACGGGTCGGGCCCGCTGACGCGCGAACAGGTTCGGCAATGCGCCAGGACGATCAACGAAATCGGTCGCTATGCGACCGACCATGGCGTCAAGATCGGTCTGCACAACGAGTTTTTCTGCGCGATCAACCTGCCCAACCACCGCGAATTCATCGAAAGCACCGACCCCAAACTCGTCCACTACTGCATCGATACGGCGCAGGTGGCGATCATGGGCGAGGACCTGTTGACCTTCTATGAGGATTATCACGACCGGATCAGCACTTTTCACCTGAAAGACGCGGCATCGATCCGCCTGCCCGACGAAATACGCTATGCTCAGGACCCCGAGATCACGGACGATGGCACTCGCTGGTTCTGGGAGCCCGGCCTGGGGGAGCTGGACCTGAAGGGCCTGTATCACCTGTTGAAAATGTATCAGTTTAAGGGCTGGATGTCGGTCGAATATGATGGATCGCCGGACCTGCTCGCGTCGATGGCGCTGACCCGATACCATCTGGATAAGGAGTTGCGGCCCATTTACGACTGAGGGGCGGGGCGCAAGTGCCCCCTCAATCGAAGAGCCGTTCGGGCAGGCGGGTCAGCAGCAACGCGATGGCCAGCAAATCCGCCGCCACCACCCATGTCGCGATCAAAAAGGCGGTCACGGGCGGCCGATGGTCGCCCGTCATCGAGAAATAGACGGTGGCGATCAGCGCGGTGCCCATCGCGCCGCCGATCTGCTGCATCGTCTTGTGCATGGCCCCTGCGACACCCGCATGATTGCGATCGACCCTCGCCAGGGTGATCGGTCCCAGCGGACCGCTAAGCGTCCCCATGCCGACCCCCGCGACCAGCAGCAGCGCTCCGATGACCACGCTCGGCAGGGCGATGTGCACGGCGAGCCCCGTGGCCGAACACGCCAGCGCCATCAGGATTGCGCCCGTCATCGGCACACGCCGCCCATGGATGGGAAGGGCCTTGCGCCCGATCTGGCTGATCCCGGCCATGACCCCGATCCCGAAAGGTATGTGGAGCAGCGCGACATCCACCGGGCTGTAGCCGAGTCCCTGTTGCAGCGTCAGGCTGAAGGTCAGCAGGAATCCGCCCGAGGCGATCGCAAAGGCCCCCGTCGCCGCCAGCCCGATCCGAAAACTACGATCCTGAAACAGCGACGGTTCGATCAGCGCCGATCCCAGCCGGATACGCCGCGAGCGCTCATAGTGCCAGAATCCCCACCATAGGCCGGCACTCGTCAATATTAGCCCGACCGTCCACACAGGCCAGCCCGCGCTGCGTCCCTCGATCAGGGGGAGCAGCAGCGTGCCGAGCGCAAGGAACAACAACAGGGATCCCGGTCCGTCGATACGCAGCGCATGGCCCGAGCGTCCGGGCGGCAGCAGTGTCAGCCCCGCGATCAGGGCCAGCGCACCGAAGGGCAAATTGATCAGAAAGACGCTACGCCAGCCGAGATCGAGCGGGTTGAGTTGGATCAGCAAACCGCCAAGAACCGGGCCGCCGATTGCCGCCAGCCCACCGACCACGCCAAAGGCGGCCAATCGGCCGATCCGCTCGCTAGGCGAATAGAGAAGCTGGATCAACGCAACGCCTTGGGGCGCCATGATCGCGGCCGCGGCGCCTTGCGACAAACGCGCGATGGCAAGGGTCGTCGCGTCCTGTGCCAGTCCGCATCCCAGCGACGCGATGGAAAACCCCGCCACGCCGATGGCGAACATCCGCGCATAGCCGAACAGGTCGCCCAGCCGGCCGCCCACGACCAGCAACACGGCGAAGGTCAGGAAATAGCCTGATACGACCCATTGCATGGCGCGGTCGGAGGCTCCCAATCCCTGCTGGATCGCGGGCAGTGCGGTGTTGACGATCGTCGAGTCCGCCACGTCCATGACGAAGGCGAGGAGCACCGTCGCGAACGCCAGCGTCCTTTGCCGCTCGCTCAACCGATCCGAAACCGTGCGTGTCGCCACCGTGATGATCCTTGCTTGACAGAGCGGCATGTCATGGCGATACCACGTATCAGAATGCAAGTTCTAATTAAGCCGTAAGAACGGCGAATCGATAGGGAGAGAAGCCGATGGCCATCACGCCAGAAAGCCCCGAGGCGCGCCGACCCGGTATAGGTCAGGGCATCACGGTCATCACCGCCGGCTTTCTGCCGATCCTGGCCATTGCTTCGCTGTTTCCGGCGGTGCCGTCGATCATCGACCATTTCTCGGCCGACCCGTCCGCCTCGTGGAAAGTGCCCGCCATGGTTTCGGCGCCGGGCCTGACCATCGCGGTGGTCGCGCTGTTTGCAGGGATCCTGGTTGATCGCTTCGGGCGGCGCAAACTGATGCTGGCCGCGACCCTGCTCTACGCGCTGTTCGGCGCAGCACCGTTCTTCCTCGACAGCCTGAATGGCATCTATGCCTCACGGCTGCTGCTGGGCGTGTCGGAGGCGGTGATCCTGACCACGCTCAATACGCTGATCGGCGATTATTGGGACGAGAAGGGGCGGCGCAACTGGCTGACCATGCAGGGACTGGCTGGGCCGTTCCTGGCCAGCGGGGTAATCCTGGCATCGGGCTTTCTGACCGGGCTGCGCTGGAACGGGATATTCCTGATCTATCTGGTCGCCTTTCCGATCTTCATCGCAGCGGTGAAGTTCCTCTATGAGCCGCAAAGCGATGCGACGGCCCGCAAGATGCTGGGCATTGGTCAGGCGCCCGCGCGCACGCCGTTCCCGATGGCGTCGGTCGCCTTGATCGGCGGCGTGACCCTGTTCGCCTCGGCGCTATATTACGTCTTCATCATCAACGGCGGCATGGCGTTCCGCGAAGTCGGTATTCAGTCGTCGCAGGAACTGAGCAAGCTGACCTTCATTCCCAGCCTGTTCGTGATGCTGGGTTCCGCGATCTTCTGGGCGACGGGGCGGGCACGTCCGGTGGTGCAACTCGGCATCTTCCTGTCGCTGATCGGCGGTGGGCTCGCGACCATCGGGCTGGCACCGGATTGGCGCTGGATGATCGCGGGCCTCGTGGTGCAGCAGACCGGCGCGGGCATGGCGGTGCCGACGTTGATCGCGTGGGCGCAGACCAAACTGCCCTTCGAGCATCGCGGTCGGGGCATGGGTGTGTGGACCGCCTGCTTCTTCTTTGGGCAATTTTCCAGCCCGTTCCTGGTCTCCATGTTCCGGACCCAGACGGGTACGATGCAGGCGGCATTCCTGATCATGGGCGCCGCCGGAGTCGTCGGCGCGGTGGCCGCCTTCCTTATCGCGGCAGCCCGTCGTGACGGCGGTACGCCCGCCGTTGCGGCCGCTGCCTGAACCCCATTCCCTACATTCAGGACGATATGCCATGACGATCAAGCGGGGCGTCAGCCTCTACAGCTATCAGAACGAGACCTTCCTCGGCAAAATGACGCTGGAGGATTGCATCCGCACCACCGTCGGCTTCGGAGCCGACGGGATCGAGGTCATCGGCGAACAGACCTTCTGGGGTTGGCCCGAAGCCGGGGTCGCCGACGAGAAGATTGCCGAGTGGCATCATCTCATCGGGAAATATGGAGCGGTGCCGGTCTGTCACGACTTCATGCTCGACTATAAGCGCTACAAGGGCCGTGAGATGCCGTTCGACGAGCAGGTCGCGAGCGTGCGGAAGGATATCGAATTCGCGGCAAGGCTGGGCGTCAAATATGTCCGTGCGCTGGTGGCGATCGCACCCGAGGTGCTGGTCGCCGCCGCGCCTTATGCCGAGGAGAGGGGGATCAAGATCCTGATCGAGGTGCATGCTCCGCTGCACTTCGACCATCCCTGGATCGTCCGTCATGCCGAGGCCTTCGAGAAGTCCGGCAGCGACGCGCTGGGCTTCCTGCCTGATATGGGCATGTTCCTGTTCCAGTTCCCACCGGTATGGAAGGAGCGCTTCATCCGTAACGGCGTGCCCCAGAACATCGCCGACTATATCACCAAGGCCTATGAGGACCGGGTTCTCAGCGAGTACGTCATCCTGAACGTGCGCGAGATGGGCGGCGTTGGCCCGTCGATCGCCATGGCGGAGACACTGCGGCACAATGCCGCGTTCGAGCCGAAGCGGATGCTCGATTACATGCACCGCATCCACAACGTGCACGGCAAATTCTACCAGATGGACGAGGATTTGGTCGAACCCAGCATCCCCTATGACGAGATCGTCCGGGTGCTGAAGCAGGGGAATTACGACGGCTATATCTGTTCGGAATATGAGGGCAATCGCTGGATCGAGGACGCGTATGAGGTCGACTCGGTCGAGCAGGTCCGCCGCCATCAGGACATGCTGAAGCGACTGATCGACGTGCCCGCCAACACCATCATCGCCGCCTGAAGGACCTGCCGATGTTCGACAACAAGATGATCGTGGAAGACAGCCTGAAGGCGACCGATAGCGGTTTCACCATCGAGGCACGGTTGCCCTATTATCGGGGACTGGGCCTGTCGATGATCGAGAATGTGGCGGTCAGCGTCGATGGGGAAGCGATACCGCGCGAGGACATCACCGTGTCGCTGCGGGGGCGCACCTGGACGCTGGACGAGATGGAAACCGAATATGGCGACCGCTGGAACTTCGGCGAGAAGGCGCTGGTGGGCGTGAAGCGGGCCGGGGGGCTCGCGCCCGGCGAGCATCGGATCGAACTGGCTGAGACGATGCGCATCTCCTACCTGCCGTTCGTGCCGACGACGAAGGACGCCAAGACGCTGACGCTGCGCTGAACGCCGGTTCGGCGGATGAGGGGGGCGGCTTCCGATCGGGAAGCCGCCCCTTTCTTTTGTCCAGCCCATTCATCTTCGCCAACAAAAGGGGCGGCCTTTCATTCAAAGACCGCCCCCAGCATCGTCGTACCTGACGGATGAGGATCAGATCGCGCCTTCCTTCAGCATTGACACCGCGTTCGCGCAGGCCCGCGCGGTCAGCGCCATATAGGTCAGCGAGGGATTCTGGCAGGCCGAGGACGACATTTGCGCACCGTCGGTGACGAACAGATTGGGCACGTCATGCGCCTGGCTCCACTTGTTGAGCACGCTCGTCCGGGGATCATGCCCCATGCGCGCGCCGCCCATCTCGTGGATGGCCGAGCCCCCCGGATTGGGCGTATCCATCCCCATGATGACATGGCCCCCCGCAGCGGTCAGCATCGCGGCCGCTTCCGTCTTGGCATCGGCCAGTGCGGCATGTTCCTGCGCCCCGTGCGCGAAGTTGATGCGCAGGGCGGCAAGACCGGTGGCGTCCTTGACGGCCGGGTCGAGCGTGATGCGGTTGCTCGCACGCGGCATCGAGTCCGCAAAGGCGACCAGCACCATACGCCACATGCCGGGGTCGCGAAGGCTGTCCTTGTAATCCTTGCCGACGCCGGCGGCGCGCTTGCCACCGGTCCAGGCCGCGCGGAATGCGCCGCCCTGATAGGAGAAGCCGCGCGTATGCCCCTTGCCGTCGATCGTATCCAGGTTGCGGAAGCGGGGGATGACCACCCCGGTCGGGCGATTGCCGAAATAGGTGTGGCTTTCAAACCCCGGCATGATCGCGATGCCGGCGACCGATTGGGCATGATCCATGATGTGGGTGCCCAGCACGCCGCTCGAATTGGCGAGACCGTGGGGATTGGCTTCGTTCGCCGAGCGGAGCAGCACGCCGACGCTGTTGAACGAACCGGCATTCAGGAACACGATCCGGGCATAAGCGCGCTGGCGCGTGCCGTCCTTGGTGTTGATGAAGCGCACGCCGGTGGCGCGGCCGGTCGCCGGGTCCTGCTCGACCGCCTCGACCACCGCGTCGGTGACGAGCGTCAGATTGCCGGTCTTCTGCGCGGCGGGCAGCGTCGAGCTCTGCGTCGAGAAATAGGCACCATAGGAACAGCCGCGCGCGCAGATCGAGCGATATTGGCACGCCGCGCGCCCCTGATCGGGCTTGGCCTCGGTCAGGTTGGCGTTGCGCCCGATGGTCAGGCGACGACCGGGCCATTGGCGGCCGATCACCTCGCGGGTGTGCTGCTCGACGGCATTCAGCGCCATGGGCGGCTGAAAGCGCCCGTCGGGAAGCTGGGGCAGGCCCTCCGCCATGCCCGCGACCCCGATGAACTCCTCGACCTTGTCATACCAGGGCGCGAGATCGGCGTAGCGGATCGGCCAATCGGTACCATGGCCATCGCGGCGATTGGCGTCGAAGTCGTAATCCGACCAGCGATAGCATTGCCGTCCCCAGGTCAGTGATCGCCCGCCCAGCTGATAACTGCGCCACCAGTTGAACGCTGTCTCGCCTTCGGTGGTGTAGGGGTTCTCACGGTCGTTGACGAAATGGTCTTGGGTGAACTCGGTAAAGTGCCGGTTCTTGCGCTGGACGGCATAATCCTTGTCGTAGAGTTCGGCGTCGGCGACCCCGCGAAACTCCAGATCCCAGGGCGCCAGCGTCTCGCGGGTATAGCCGCTGCCATGCTCGATCATCGGCCCGCGCTCGATCATCAGCACCTTGAGCCCGGCCTCGGTCAGTTCCTTGGCCGCCAGCCCGCCGGTGATGCCCGAGCCCACCACGATGGCGTCGAAAACGGGATGTTGCGCCATTAGCTGAACTCCACTGCGGTCCAGTCGCTCGACCAGGCGCGGCTTCCGGGAATGTAAGGGATGTCGGCGTCCCACCGACCGGGGACGAGTTCGTATTGCAGTTCGCGCGAGCCGCCGACCTCGGAGGTGTAATAGGCGGTGAGGATCAGACCCTTCAGTTTGCGCCAGGGGGATTCGACCGCGTCGGGTCCGGCATCGGCAAAGGCCGCCTTGTCGATCGCCGCGACTGCCGCTTCCCGCCCGGCGGGGGGGACGGCCAAATAGTCGCCGTGCGTCCCGGCATCGAGCTGCCATTCGAGCCAGTCGAGATAGTCGAGCGTTCCGTCCCGGCGTTGATGGCGGGTGATCGTCGCGGGCAGGGCCGCCCCGGCGGCGGGGGCGCGGGTGCCGTCCAGCCCATGGGCAAGCGCTAGGATGACGAAGTCATGCGCGCCGATCTCGCCCGCGCCGGGGGTTGTGGTCCGTGGCAGGACGCGCTGGGCGACATCGCGCAGAAGCGCACGTTGCCGGTCGGTGACGACCTCTGCCGTGTCGGTCCATCGGACGGCGGCGGCGGGAATGCCCACCGCCATCGCGAACAGTGCCGCCCCTCCCAATATCTCGCGCCGAGCCAAGCCCGTATCGGCCATGACGTGCCTCATCCTCGCCTACGCCGCTTTTGTCAGCGACTGTAATTAGAACTATTATTCTAGTAAGGCGATTCGGAAGGCGGCGCAAGCGCTAAGCGCGGGCAGGGCGTGCCTTGGGACTGGTCGACAGATAGGCGGCGAGCATGTCGGCCAGATCGGCCTTCAACTCCGTCCAATCGCCTTCGCCGGCCGCGTCGATCGACGAGCCGAAGCCGAGATAGCGTGCGATCGAGGCGTAAAGAATGCGGAAGCCCGCATCGGCTGCGTGCTCGGGATCGGGGTGGCGGATCGAGTCGCGATTGGTCAGCAGCGCGGCGATCACCGCCTCGCTCGTGCGGCCGTAGCTGCGTTTGCCGATGGCGGCGATCACCGGATCGGCGCTCGCGCGCAGCATCAGCGGGCGCATCACGTCGGCATAGCGCCGCAACACTTCGGCCACCGATTCGACCAAGTCGTGCACCATGTCGATCAGGCCGCCGCCGCGCGCATTCAGCTCTGCGATCACGGCCAGCATGTCGGCGTCCACTCGTTCCAGCACCCGTAGCTGCACGACATGGACCAGGTCGTCCTTGCTGTCGAAGCGGCAATAGATCGAACCGATCGACACTTTGCCGTGCTTGGCGACCTCGTTCAGCGTGAATTCGTCCGACCCGCGCTGGGTCATCAATTCCTCGGCGGTGGCCAGCATCCGCTCGAAACTCGCTTTGCTGCGGCCCTGCTGCGGCGCGCGCGCCTTCGCCAAGATCGTCTCGATATCCATCACCACCCCATTGACAGCCCATAGGAGACCGTCATATCAGAATTGCAGTTCTAATTTTATTTTAGACGAACCGCATCAATGCGGCAACGCGCCGGGCCACGGCGGGCATGATAAAAGGGAGAGGTTGGATGCGTTTCTCGGTATTCCTCAATGCACGGTCGATGGCGCCCGACGAGGATCGCGCGCTGATCCATGGCCTGACCCGCCACGCGGAGCGTGCCGCGGCGCTTGGTTTCGATGCGCTTTTCATGCCGGATCACCATTTCAACGGTTACATGCCGATCGCCAGCGACAGCTATATGTTCGCGTCCTATCTGGCGGCCAAATTCCCGCACATGCATTTCGGCTTTTCGGTCACCTCGGTGCCGCTGCATCACCCGGTGCGCTTCGTCGAGCGGATCAACATCCTCGACCAACTGACCGACGGCAAGCTGCTGGTGGGTGTCGGCTCAGGCACCACGCCCGAGGAGATGATCGGCTTCGGCGTCGATTACCGTGATGCGGGCGCCATCTCGGAAAAGAACCTCGCCTTGGCCGAACAGCTCTGGGCCAAGACGATGGACGATCCGGCGGTCGAGATCGACAACGGCCCGCACCAGGGCCGGGTGCTGCAACGGATCGCGCCTGCGGCCTATAGCGAGGGACATGCGCGCCTGATGCCGGTGGCGATGAAGGAATCGAGCGCGCGCCGCGCTGCCGAAAACGCCTGGCCCGCCTTCATCCCGGCCTTCACCCCGCCGCAGATCGGCGGAACCGAGCCGATGAAGCACGTCGCCAAATATTTTGGCATCTATCGCGCCTTGCTGGACGAAGCCGGGCATAGTCCGGAGAAGGTCGCCCGCGCGCTCGACTGGACGACCCATACCTATCAGCTGGTCCATCTGGCCGACACCGACGAACAGGCGCGTGACGAGATGATGACCATCCTGCGCGCCTATCAGGACGCCATCGAGCGCGAGGCCGAATTCAATGCCCGCGCCGAGTCGAACGAGGCCAACAGGAAGACCGACCGCACGCCCAACGCGCTGACCGAGGACTGGATCGGCACCTGGTGCCTGTACGGTTCGCCCGAGACGGTGATCGAGCATCTCAAGCCCTATGAGGAACTGGGCATCGGCAATATCCTGTGCGGCACGACCACGGGGCCGTTGACCGACGAGCGGCTGCGGCTAGGCGACCAGACACTGCGGCTGCTGTCCGAAAAGGTCATGCCCGCGTTCAAGAAGGCCTGATCCGATGGCGCGGCATATCGTGGGGATTGGCGGCACCTTCCGACCCCGTTCGTCGAGCGAGATGCTGGTCCGCTCGGTCCTGGCAGAATGCGGGCGCATGGGGGCGAAAACCACTATGTTCGACGGTCCGGCGCTGGCGGCATTGCCACACTTCAATCCGGAACGTCCCGAACGCACAGAGGAAGAGGCCGCCTTCGTCGCCGCGCTGCGCGAGGCGGACGGTCTCGTCATCGGCACGCCCGGCTATCATGGCGGCGTCTCGGGTGTGGTGAAGAACGCCATCGACCTGCTCGAGGATCTGCGCGGGGACGAGCGGATCTATTTCGACGGCATGCCCGTGGGGCTGATCGTCTCGGCGGCGGGATGGCAGGCGGGCGGCGTCACGCTGGCGGCGCTGCGCGGGATCGTCCATGCGATGCGAGGCTGGCCGACCCCAGCGGGGATCGCGATCAACTCGATCGCCCAGAAGCCGTTCGACGGCGAAGGCACGATCATCGATGAAGGCGTGGCGGCGCAGATCGCAACCCAGGCGCAGCAGATCATGGCCTTCCGTCTGGAGCCGGTCGCATGACGGCGCTGACCCTCGCACAGCAGGCGAGCCTGACCGCCGGCGCGGCGATGTGGCGCTCGGTTGCGATCCCGGAGGTGGGTATTCCGTCGCTGCATATGAGCGACGGCCCGATGGGCATCGCCAGCGGTCGGGTCGACGAACGCGACGTCGCGCGCTTGTCGCCTTGCGCAACAGCGCTCGGGGCCAGTTTCGACGTCGCGCTGATCGCGCGGGTCGCGGCTCTGGTCGGTGGTGAGGCGATCCGCATGGGGGTCGATCTTGTCCTCGCCCCCAACGTCAACATGGCGCGCAGTCCGCTTGCCGGACGGGCGTTCGAGTATTTTTCCGAAGACCCGCTGCTGACGGGCCTGGCCGGAGCGGCATGGACGCGCGGGCTCCAGTCGACCGGGGTCGGCGCCTGCGTCAAGCATCTGGTCTGCAACGACAGCGAGACCGATCGCGACCGCATGAACGTGGTGGTGGACGAGCGGACTTTGCGCGAAATCTATCTGCTGCCGTTCGAGCTGTGTGCGGCGGCCGGGGCGGGGGCGATGTTGACCGCCTATAATCGGGTCAATGGCGACTGGTGCGCCGAGAATGGCCATATCTCAACCATCGTGAAGCGGGAATGGGGCTTTGACGGCCCGTTCATCAGCGACTGGTTCGGCACGCATTCGACCGTGGGCAGCCTGAACGGCGGGCTGGACTTGGAGATGCCCGGGCCGGCCCGCTTTGTCGGTATCAAGGCCGTCGCGGCGGTCGAGGCGGGCGAGGTCGCGACCGAGCGGGTGGCGGATGCTGCCGAGCGGGTGGCACGCGCGGCCCGCCGCTGGTCCGGTGCGAAATCGGCGCCTGTCGAGGATGCCGATGCCTTGTTGGTCGAGGCGGCGGCGGCCGGCATGGTGCTGTTGCGCAACGAGGGCGATCTGTTGCCGATGACGCCGGGCCGGCATCGCCGGATCGCTGTGATCGGCCCGAATGCCGCCGCGCCCTGCTATCAGGGCGGGACCTTCGCCAAGATCGCGCTCTCGCCGGATGCGGCGCGTCCCCTGGAGGCGATCACCGCGCGTTATGCCGGGGTGGCGGACATCGTCTACGAACCTGGCGTCGATCCGCAACCGCGGCTGCCCGCCATGCCCGTCGAGCCCGTGCGGGGCGACGGGCCGGGCATGACGGTCGAATATTTCGCCGATGGCGATCTGTCGGGTCAGCCCATCGGGCAGGAGGTGCGCGACACCAACTCTCTTGTATGGTTCGTCGGCGTGCACGATCAGGGCGTCTTCGACCGTCCGGCCGCCATTCGTGCCAGTGGCTGGTTCACGGCCGTCGCGGATGGTGCGCACCGCTTTTATGTCGGCGCGACCGGCGCGGTCTCCCTCAAAGTCGATGGCCAGTCGTTGATCGAACAGCCCGAGCGGATGGCGGCGTCCGACGTCATGGGCTCGCTCAAGCGGGGCGATGCCGACAGCGCCGAGATGATGCTTGCCGCTGGGCAACGGGTGCTGGTCGAGGTCGACTTCCACTATGACGGCGCCCGCGTGCACGGCCTCTGGTATGGCGTTCGTGGCCCCGACAGCGCAGAGGCGATGCTGGCGCGCGCGATCGAGGCCGCTACCAGTGCCGACGCGGTGATCCTGATGATCGGCGAAACATCGGATTCCAGCGTCGAGAGCAAGGATCGGCCCGACACCGCCATCGCGCCGGAGCAGCGCACGCTGATCGACGCGATCTGCGCGGCCAACCCCAACACCGCGATCATTGCCAATATCGGCCACGCCTTTGATGCGACGTGGAGCGACCAGGCGTCAGCGCTGATGTCCGCCTGGTATCCTGGCGAGGGTTTCGGGCCGGCGCTGGCCGCGGTGCTGGCGGGGGACATCGAACCCGGCGGCCGTTTGCCGGTGACGCTGGCCAAGCGGGAGGGCGACTATCCCGCTTTGTCGCTTCAGCCGGACGGGCAGGGCGACCTGCCTTATGACGATGGTGTGCTGATCGGCTATCGGGGCCTACAAGCGCGGGGAACGACCCCACTCTACGCCTTTGGGGCTGGGCAGGGTTATACCCGTTTCGAGTGGCTGGGCGTCGAGGCCGAGGGGGGCGATGTCCTGGTCCGACTGCGCAATGCTGGCGATCGCGTCGGAAGCGAAGTCGTGCAGCTCTATCGTCAAAATCCCGAATTCGCTTTGGTGGGGTTCGCCAAGGTCACGCTGGCGGCGGGGGAAAGCGCGACTGTTCGCGTGACGCCCGAGCCGCGCCTGTTCCGTATCTGGGGGGATCACGGCTGGCAGAGTCCGGGCGATCGTGCGGTCGTGGCGGTTGGTCGAGCCAGCGATGACCTGCCCTTCACCGTCGAGGTGACGATATGAAGGCCCTGTTTCACGCGTTTGTCCTGACGGTGCCCTTCCTGGCTCCAGCGGCAATCGCCGGATCGGGCGCCACGCTGACCGAGCGCAACCGCGCGATCATGACCGATTTCGCCGACCGCTTCTATACTCGGCGCGACGTGGCGGGGGCGTTTCAGCGCTATGTCGTGCCCGACTATATCCAGCATAATCCGGGGCTGGCCGATGGTCGGGATGCGGCGGTGGCCGCGCTCGCTCCGAAATTTACAATGCCGGGTGCGCGCTTCGACGTGAAGCGGATCATCGTCGATGGCGATATGGCGGTCATACACTTGCATGGGCGCACGGATCCGACCTCGGCCGGTGGCGCGGTCGCCGATATCTACCGCCTGAAGGGCGGAAAGATCGTGGAGCATTGGGACGTCATCCAGCCGATGCCGACGGCGTCGCGCAATCCGCATCCCATGTTCTGATCGGCGACGCAAATTAATCGCGTTCGACCGCATATCAGCGCTTGACTCGAATAATAAATAGAACAATCATTCTAGTTCTAAACGAGAGGCGGACACGCCTCCGATCATGGAGAGGGGATCGTATGAAGAGGTTCCGTCGCGTCGCTACCACGGCGCTTACCACCACCGCCATGTGGGTGGCTCACCCCGCGTTCGCGCAGGTCGCTGATCCGGCGGGTGCCACGCCGCAGACGTCGGCCAACAGGACGACGGCGGCAGCGCCCGATAATGCGGCTCAGTCCGAGGATATCATCGTTACCGCAACCAAGGTCGAGACCCGGTTGCAGGATACCCCGATCGCCATTCGTGCCATCGGTGGTGCGGATCTGACCAAGGCGCAGGTCACCGACGTCAGCGGGCTGCAGCGTCTTGCTCCCGATCTGGGTATCACCCCGGACTCCGTGTTCACCAAGATCGCCATTCGCGGCGTGTCCAGCCAGGATATTTCGGAGAGCGCCGATCCCGCACTGACCGTTTCGATCGATGGCGAATATATCAATCGCCCAGTCGGCCTGAACGCCAATTTCTTCGATCTGGAACGGATCGAAGTTCTGCGCGGGCCGCAAGGGACGCTGTTCGGGCGCAATTCGACGGCGGGCGCGCTCAACATCGTGGCGGCCAAGCCGGTGCTCCAGAGCTTCGAGGGTTCGGCAACAGCGGGGTATGGCAATTACGACGCCATCTACGCGACGGGCGCGGTCAACGTGCCGTTGGGCGACACGGTAGCGATCCGTGTGGCGGGGCTGCACAATCAGCATGACGGTTATGTCGACAACGGCCCGGCGGGCCGCGGTGACAATGCCAATGTCGATGCGGTTCGCGGCAGCATCCTGTTCGCGCCGGGGGCACTGGAGGTCTATCTTGCCGGTGAATATGTCGACATCGACCAGACCGGGCCGATGCAATATGGTCTGGCGGTCAACGGGTCGACGCCGGGTGTAACCGAACTGCCCGCCTCAATCGCCCCGCCCACGACCTATACCACGCTCGCCCAGCGCCAGGTCCCGTCCTTTGTCGACGTGCCTCAGGGTTTCGATCCCGCGAGCTTCCCGCTCGGCCGGATGGGCAGCTTCAAGAGCCAGCAATATGCGGTGCGCGGCCGCATCTCCTATGATTTCGGGGGCGCGACGCTCAGCTATATCGGCGGTTATCGGCATGTCGATAATCAGGCGGTCATCCCGCAGAACGGCTTCCTGCCGGAGTTGTTCACCTTCTATAACGATCGCTACGACACGCGTACGCAAAGCCACGAAGTGCGGTTGAACGGCGGAACCCAGGGTCAGTTCGTCTGGCAGGTCGGCGGGTTCTATTTCCACGAGAACCAGATCATCGAGCGTGGTCTCTATCTGCCCGTGGCGGGTGCCTTCGCCAACTTCTTCTATCGTCCTTACGTGACGTCGGACTCGAAATCGGCCTTCGCCCAGGCGACCTATTGGGTCGTGCCCGACACGCTGAGCTTCACCGGCGGCATTCGCTACACCGATGACAAGAAGGACGCGAAATACATCAATTACGGCTTCTATCGCTCGCCGACCATGGCGCGGCCGCCCGCTGACGGCAGCGGGGCAGGGGCGGTGATCCGCTATCCGACCTACAAGGAAGACAAGATCACCTGGACAGCGGGTGTCGAATACAAGCCCGCCCGCGACAACCTGCTCTACGCGAAGGTCAGCACCGGCTATAAGAGCGGCGGCTTCGATCTGGTCGGATCGTTCAATGCGGAAAATCTGACCGCCTATGAGGTCGGCTCGAAGAACCGCTTCATGGGCAACCGGCTCGAATTCAACGCCAGCGCCTTTTATTATGACTATAAGGACCAGCAGGTTCAGGTCTATATCGACACCACGGTCGGTGCGCGTACCTTCAATGCGGGCAAGAGCCGGGTCTGGGGTATCGAGACCGATACCGCCGTGCGGCTGTCACCCAATGATCGGGTCAGCCTGATCGTCAACTATATCGACGCGCGTTTGCAACAGTTCGCGGGCATCCCGGCCCCGACGCTGGCCAATCCTCCGGCGAACGTTCCGCGCCTGACGCTGGACCTGGCGGGCAACGTCGCGCCGCAGGCGCCGAAATGGACGATCGGTATCAACTATACCAAGACGATCGAGCTCGGTGACGGGTACAAGCTAGTCGCCAACGGCTTCAGCCGGTTCAAGTCGCGCTATTTCCTCACCGCCTTCAACTACAAGGGCGACGAAGTGGATGCGTTCACCACCACCGATCTCAGCCTCGAGCTGAACATGCCGAACAACCGGTTCAGCATTCAGGGCTATGTCCGCAATCTCGAGGACAATCGGGTAAAGACCTATGCCGGGTTCACCGGCGGCGGCATCAACATCTATAACTGGAATTTCGGCCAGCCGCGCACCTACGGCGTGCAGGGCACATTCCGCTTCTGACGATACTGTCCCCGGCGGGGCGTGTCGCCACCGCCGGGGAACGACCCAGCCCCTGGAGCATGACATGGCAAGAGTGACCGAGATCCGTTACGTCGGCTACGGCGTCGCCGACCTGGACGCCGAGCGCGCCTTTTATCGCGACGACTGGAAACTGGTGGAGGCGGGCGAGCAGGATGGCCTGTATCACTTCGCCGCCGAGGGGCATGACGAGGCCTATGTCGTCCGCCTGCGGCAGGACGACGCCAACCGTATCGACGTCATAGCACTCGCCGCCGACACGCGCGCCGATGTCGATGCGTTGCATGGCAAGGTGGTGGACGCCGGTTGCCGGGTCATTTTCGCCCCTCGTGACCTGACGACGATGGGCGGCGGCTATGGCTTCCGGTTCTTCTCGCCCGACGGTCTGCCTTTCGAAATTTCGGCGGATGTTGAGCGCCGCACGCCGCGCACGCTCAGCCGTTGGGAAGGCATCCCGCAGAAGATCAGCCATATCGTGCTGCATTCGCCCGATCACCGCGCGATGGTGGCCTTCTTCACCGACGTGCTGGGCTTTCGCGTATCGGACTGGCTGGGTGATTTCATGTGCTTCCTGCGCTGCAATTCGGCGCATCATCGCCTCGCGATCCTGCCGGGGCCGCCCTGCCTCAACCATGTCGCCTATGACATGCTGACCGTCGACGACATGATGGCGGGCATCTGGCGACTGAAGCAGGCGGGGACCGACATACGCTGGGGCCCTGGCCGCCATACGGCGGGCAACAACACCTTCAGCTATTTCACGACGCCGAACGGTTTCGCGGTCGAATACACCTCGGAACTGGAGCATGTCGACTTCGAGACGCACGAGCATCAGGTGCATGTCCCCGGTCCCGGCACGATGGACCAATGGGGCATCGGCGTCGGCGGTCCGCAGACCATGCCGCATCCCAAGCCCGATGCCGGGCTGTTCCAGCCGGTTTCGGTATAACCCCGATGGCGCTCTACGAACCCTTTCCCAACTATATCTGGAATCTGTCGGTCGCGATCGCGATGGAGTCGGGTGCGCAACTCGGCGAGATCATCGATATGTGCCAGCCGATCAAGGACGCGGCGGCAAACGGGGCCGATGCCGGAACGCCGATGTTCATGAAGGCCTGGGCGGCGATGGGCGACAAGCTGATCGACTTGGCCGCGGAGGACGAGGCGAAGGGGCGGGCCTTTTCGGCTTCCAACAAGCTGGAGCGTGCAAGCCTCTACCTCATCACCGCCGAACGGATGCAGGGGCATGGCCATCCGGGCCGCCGCGAAACCTATGCACGGGCGCGCGATGCGTTCGATCGTTCGACGGCGCTGGGACGACTGAACCGGGAGCGGGTGGAGATCCCGTTGGCGATGGGCACCATGCCCGCCCTTTACACCCGCGCGCGGGGCGACGGTCGCAAGCCGGTCGTCGTGTTCTGCAACGGTCTCGATAGCTGCAAGGAACTGCTCTATTGGACGCGGCTGCCGCACGAACTCGCGCGCCGTGGCATTTCGACCCTGTGCGTCGACCAGCCGGGCTCGGGCGAGGCCCTGCGGCTTCAAGGCCTGCCGGTCGACCCGCACAGCGAACACTGGGCCAGCGCGGCGGTCGACTGGCTGGAGCAGCAGCCCGATGTCGACCCCAAGCGGATCGGCATGACCGGCATTTCGCTGGGCGGTCACTTTGCGCCGCGTGCCGTCGCCTATGAGCCGCGCTTCGCCAGCGGCGCGGTGTGGGGGGCGAACCATAATTGGCGCGAGGTTCAGGACAAGCGCCTGGCGCGGGAGGGCGAAAACCCCGTCCCGCATTACTGGGCGCATGTCCACTGGGCGTTCGGCGCGAAGGATCAGGACGATTTTCTCGCCAAGTCCGAGGCGATGAACCTCAACGGCCATATGGACCGGATCGCGGTGCCGTTCCTCGTCACCCACGGCGCGAACGACCGCCAGATCAACGTGAAATATGCCGACGACCTTTACGACCAGCTCGTGAATTCGCCGCGTCGCGAGAAGGTCGTCTTCACGTCGCGTGAGGGCGGCGTCGAGCATGTCGGAGCCGACAATATGGCATATGGTCGCGACCTGATTTCCGACTGGTTCGCCGAGACATTGGGAGGGCACACGGCATGATGCGCCGCATCGTCGACCTGTCGATCGCGATCGACCCGGAGGTCATCACCGACCCACCCTTCATGCGCCCCAGCATCACGCGCCAGACCCATCGCGAGACGGTGGCGGAGGCCGCGATGTTCTTCCCCGGCATCACCGCCGAGGCCATGGCGGGGGGTGAGGGCTTCGCGGCCTCGGAGATGCTGACGCTCAGCACGCATAACGGCACGCATCTCGATGCCCCTTGGCATTACCATCCGACGATGGACGAGGCGTTGGGCGGTGGTGGTAGGCCAGCGCTCACGATCGACGAGGTGCCGCTGGAATGGTGCGTCCAGCCCGGCGTGAAGCTCGATTTCCGCCATCTGCCCGATGGCCATGTCGTGACGGCGGCTGAGGTCGAGGCGGAGCTGGCACGGATCGGGCACGAATTGCGACCGTTGGATATCGTGTTGGTCAACACCGGCGCCGGCGCGGCGCTGGGCCAGCCCGATTTTCTCGGGCGCGGTTGCGGCATGGGCTATGAGGCGACCATGTACCTGACGGAGCGCGGCGTGCGCGTGACCGGTACCGATGCCTGGAGCTGGGACGCGCCGTTCAGCCACACCGCCGCACGCGTCGCCCAGACGGGCGACTATTCGCTGGTCTGGGAAGGGCATAAGGCCGGGCGAGAGATCGGCTATTGCCATATGGAAAAGCTGACCCGGCTGGAGGAGCTTCCGTCCACCGGCTTCACCGTCTCCTGCCTGCCGGTCAAGGTGAAGGGCGGGTCGGCGGGCTGGTGCCGCGCCGTCGCCATCTTCGAGGGCTGATCGCGATGCGGCTTGCGACCCGAGATGATGGCAGCCGGGATGGCGCCTTGGTGGTGGTGTCGACCGACGGCAGCCGCTGCTTGCCCGCAGGCTTGTCGATGCAGGCGGCGCTGGACGATTGGACGCACGTCGAACCTGCCCTGCGCGCGCTGGCCGGGCGGGTCGACGCGGAAGGCGAGACGCTGAACGGCGCCACATTGCTGGCGCCCTTGCCTCGCGCCTGGCAATGGCTCGATGGCTCGGCCTTCCCGACGCACGGCGCACTGATGCAGAAGGCGTTCAAGCTGCCGCCGATCGAAACCGACAAGCCACTGATGTATCAAGGTATGTCGCACCGCTTCCTATCGGCGACGCAGGATGTGTCGTTGCCCAGCGAGGCCGACGGCATCGACTTCGAGGGCGAATTCGCGGTGGTGACGGGCGATGTGCCGATGGGGTGTGGGCCAGAGGAGGCGCTCGGCCATGTTCGACTGGTTTTGCTCCTCAACGATTGGTCGTTGCGCGCGATTGCGCCGGTCGAGATGAAGACCGGCTTCGGCTGGGTCCAGGCGAAACCCGCCTGCTCCGTCGCGCCTTTCGCGATCACGCCCGAGGCGCTTGGCGATGATTGGCGCGATGGCCGGGTCTGCCTGCCGCTGACGGTCGAGGTCAACGGCGCGTGGTTCGGAAACCCGGTGGGCGATGAGATGGCCTATGGCTTCCATGAACTGATCGCACATGCCGCGCGGACTCGTGATCTGCCCGCGGGGACAATCATCGGCTCTGGCACGGTGTCGAACGTCGAGCATCAGCGGGTCGGTTCCACCTGCCTGTCCGAGCGCCGGGCGATCGAGATGATCGAGGGCGGGGCGCCGCTCACGCCGTTCCTGTCCTTCGGTGATCGGGTCACGATGCGGGCCGGTCCGCTATTCGGTTCGATCGACCAGCGCGTCGTCAGCGCATGACCGGCGGCCACGCCTTTCTGTCGACGCTTGGGGAGATCCTCGACGAAGCGCGCAACGGGGGCCTGCCCATTCTGGTCAATGATGAGGATCGCGAACGGGAAACAATCCTGTTGACCAATAGCCGCCACCCGCTGATCGGACTGGAGGGTTATGGACTGCGTGTAGCAATTGAGCGCGCGATCTGATCGCCCGTGGGATCAGGCGTTGTCCATTTGGCGATAGGCGCGCGGCGACACGCCCGCATGGCGGGTAAAGAACCGCGTGAAATAGGCCGGGTCGGAGAAGCCGATCGAATAGCCCACCTCCGCCACCGATAAGTTGGTGTAGAGGAGCGCCCGCTTGGCATCGAGCATGGCGCGCTGGTCGAGCATCGCGGCGGGCGATAATGCCGCGATCCGGGCACAGGCGACACGCAGGCGGCTTTCGCTGGTGCCGAGCGCTTCGGCATAGACGGCGATCGGTTCGCGCAGTCGGAAACGCTCGTCGATCCGCGCCCGGAAGCGGGCGACGAGGCTGTGATGATGGCCGGGTGCGGACCGCGCGCCGCCCTGCATCACGCCCGAAGCACGCAATGTCTCGACCAGGACCGTCAGCAGCGCGGCATCCACCGCCGCGCCATGTCCCGGTGCGGACCACCCCAGTTCACGCATCAGTGTCGCAATCCCCCCGCCGATCGTCGCGATGGCCGCCTCGTCCGGATAGACCACGCCCGCCCGATCGAACACTGCGGCAAGTCCGGGATAGCGGCTGTCGAGCAGCGCGAGATGTCGCACCGACAAGGTCACGACGGCGCCCTCGGATTCGTGATACCAGTCGAAACCATGGACGATCCCGGCGGGGACGATCAGCAGGGCGGGGGCGGTGACGGGAAAGCTGTCCGCCTCGGCACGCATCACGCCGCCGCCCCGCTCCAGCAGAAAAAGCTGCACCAGATCGGCATGGGCGTGCGGAAGGATCGTCCATTCGTGCGGGCGGGAACGATCGTCCAGCCGCTCGGCATGAACGAACCCATCTTCCACGGCCCGGTGCGGCTCACCGTAGAGATAGAAGCTTGGAATCGTCACCGCCACCATGGGTCATGGCTAACGCGGTGCGATCGAATCGTCCAACTTTTTGCGCGTGTCGTCCATCGTCCCTCTGCGTGTGCCAAGGCATGATGCCGGCGATACGGCGAACAATGTCGGGTTGAGAGGATAGCATGAGGCACCGGACACAGGTGGCGATCGTCGGGGCAGGGCCTGCGGGCATGTTCCTCGCGCATTTGCTGCACGCCGAGGGGATCGACGCGGTCGTCATCGAACGGCGAGACCGCGATTATGTCGAGGGCCGCGTACGCGCGGGCGTATTGGAGCAAGGCACGGTCGCGCTGATGCGCCGCCTGGGCTTGTCGTCACGGCTCGAGCGGGAGGGACTGATCCATGGTGGGACCAATGTGGCGTTAGATGGCGAGGTCTTCCGCATCGACATGGCGGCGCTGACCGGCGGGGCGACCGTCACCGTCTATGGCCAGCAGGAAGTGATGCGCGACCTGTTCGATGCCGCTGAGGATCGGGGCCTGTCGATCGCGTGGAATGCGCGCGATGTCGTGCTCGCGGGGCTCGACGGCGCGCGACCGAGTGTGACTTGGTGGCAGGATGACGTGGAACAACACCTCGATTGCGACTTTGTCGTCGGCTGTGACGGCTATCACGGCGTCAGCCGCACGGCCATTCCCGCCGACGTCTTGCGGGTCTTCGAGCGGGTCTATCCGTTTGGCTGGCTGGGGGTGCTGGCCGACGTGCCACCCGCCGATCACGAACTAATCTAT
Source organism: Sphingomonas paucimobilis NBRC 13935 (assembly GCF_000739895.2). Classification (GTDB taxonomy): domain Bacteria; phylum Pseudomonadota; class Alphaproteobacteria; order Sphingomonadales; family Sphingomonadaceae; genus Sphingomonas; species Sphingomonas paucimobilis. The sequence goes on along the minus strand of NZ_BBJS01000030.1, from coordinate 125,395 downwards.
GCCAATCATGAGCGCGGCTTTGCGCTTGCCTCGATGCGGTCGCCGACGCGCAGTCGCTATTATATCCAGTGCGCGCTGGACGCGGACCTGGCGGAGTGGTCCGACGATCGCTTCTGGGACGAACTCTGCCTTCGACTGGGCCCGGAGACGGCCTCGAAGGTCACGCGCGGCCCATCGTTTGAAAAGGCGATCGCGCCGCTTCGCTCTTTCGTCGCCGAGCCGATGCGATGGGGGCGGCTGTTCCTGGCCGGGGACGCAGCGCATATCGTGCCGCCCACGGGGGCCAAGGGCATGAACCTGGCGGTGTCCGACGTGACGATGCTGGGCGCCGCGCTGACCGAACATTATCGCGAGCGTTCCAATGCCGGGATCGACCATTATTCCGCGCGCGCCCTGTCGCGGGTGTGGAAGGCGGAACGCTTTTCCTGGTGGTTCACGTCGGTGACTCACCGTTTCCCGACCATGGATGGCTTCGACCGACGCATCCAGATGGCCGAGCTCGACTATCTGCGCGGTTCGCCCGCCGCACAGCGCACGCTCGCCGAGAATTATGTGGGCCTGCCCCTGGAGATGGCATGAAAAGCAAGATTTACGACAACCCCTCCGCGGCGCTCGCTGGGCTGCTGTTCGACGGCATGACGATCATGTCGGGGGGATTTGGCCTGTCGGGCAATCCTGAAAGCCTGATCCCGGAAATCCGGGCCAGTGGGGTGAAGGGGCTGACCGTCATCTCCAACAATGCCGGGGCGGACGGCTTCGGCCTGTGGATGCTGCTGGAAAGCCGGCAGGTCGCCAAGATGATCTCGTCCTATGTCGGGGAGAACAAGCTGTTCGAGCAGCAATATCTGTCCGGCGAACTGGAGTTGGAACTCAATCCGCAGGGCACGCTGGCCGAGCGCATCCGGGCAGGCGGCGCGGGCATCCCGGCCTTCTACACCAAGACCGGCGTCGGCACCGTGGTCGCGGAGGGCAAGCCCGTCGAGCGTTTCGAGGGGCAGGACTATGTCCGCGAAACCTGGCTGCGCGCCGACCTGTCGATCATCAAGGCGTGGAAGGCCGATCCGGCGGGCAACCTCATGTTCCGCAAGACCGCGCGCAACTTCAATCCCAACATGGCGACGGCCGGCAAGGTGACGGTGGTCGAGGTCGAGGAGATCGTGGAAGCAGGCGCGCTCGATCCCGACGGCATCCATACGCCGGGCATCTTCGTCGACCGGATCGTCCGCTCGACGATCAACGAGAAGCGCATCGAGAAACTGACGACCCGCGCACGGGAGAATGCGGCATGAGCTGGACCCGTGATGAGATGGCGGCACGTGCCGCGCGCGAGCTGCAGGACGGCTTCTACGTCAATCTCGGCATCGGCATTCCGACGCTGGTCGCCAATTACGTGCCCGAGGGCGTCGATGTGACGTTGCAGTCCGAAAACGGTCTGCTCGGCATCGGTCCCTTTCCCTATGACGGGGAGGCGGACCCCGACCTGATCAATGCGGGCAAGCAGACGGTCACGACCCTGCCGACCTCCAGCTTCTTCTCCAGCGCCGACAGCTTCGCGATGATCCGGGGCGGCCATATCGACATGGCGGTGCTGGGCGCGATGGAGGTTTCGGAAGGCGGCGACATCGCCAACTGGACCATTCCCGGCAAGATGGTGAAGGGCATGGGCGGCGCGATGGACCTGGTCGCGGGCGTCCAGCGCATCGTCGTCGTGATGGACCATGCCAGCAAGACGGGCAGCCCCAAGATCCTGCCCGAATGCACGCTGCCCCTGACCGGCAAGGCGTGCGTCGATCTGATCGTCACCGATCTGTGCGTCATGGCCTGCGACAAGCCGGACCTGCGGCTGATCGAACTGGCACCCGGCGTGACGCTCGACGAGGTGCGGGCGAAGACGGGTGCGCCGTTTGCGGAGCAGTTGGCATGATCGGCTATACGAAGGACGATGCCGGCTCGCCCTCGCTGCTGGTGCCTGACTATCGCTCCACGATGGCGCGGGCGCCGCTTCAGCCGCCGATCGCGATACCACAGACGTTGACCGAGACCACCGGGCCCGGTGGTTGCTGGGACCGGCTGATGGGGTCGGCGCTCGCCGACCTGACGAAGCAGCACAAGGCCGAGCCGCTGGGCCAGCGGATCATCGTCGCGGGGCGCGTGCTCGACGAACAGGGGCGAGCGGTACCAGATACGGTCATGGAGATCTGGCAGGCGAATGCCGCCGGGCGCTATATCCATGCCAAGGATCAGTGGGACGCGCCGCACGATCCCAATTTCACCGGTGCTGGCCGGGTGGTGACCGATGCGGAGGGGCATTATCGCTTCGTCACGGTGCGGCCGGGCGCCTATCCCTGGGGCAACCACAAGAATGCGTGGCGCCCCGCGCATATCCATCTGTCACTGCTGGGGCCTGCTTTTGCAACGAGGCTGGTGACGCAACTCTATTTCCCCGACGATCCGCTGATCGAGATCGACCCGATCGCCAATGCGGTGCCCATGCCGTACCGCCAGCGGCTGGTCGCGCGGCTCGACATGGACGTGACCGAGGCCAATTGGGCGCTCGGCTACCGCTTCGACGTGGTGCTGAAAGGGCGAGAGCAGACGCCGTTCGAGGACGATCATCATGACCATTGATCCTGCCGACCGCCGTCCCGAAGCGCGGGCCGACAATCAGGATCCGGCGCTGTTCGGCCAGACGCCCAGCCAGACGGTCGGGCCGTTTTTTCACTACGGACTACCCTGGAAGGGCGGCGCGGACCTGGTTGGGCAGTCCGACATGGGCGCACGTCCCGAACTGATGCCGGAAGCGCATTATGTACTGAACCTGTCCGCACCCACCGGCTCGCCCGAGGGCGAGGTCATCGAACTGACCGGACGGGTGTTCGACGGACAGGGGCTGGCCGTGCCCGATGCGATGATCGAAATCTGGCAGGCCAATGCGGCGGGTCGCTATCGCAGCGTGGATGATGCGCGAGAGGATGTGCCGCTCGATCCGCATTTCGTGGGCTTCGGCCGCGCCGCGACCGATGAGGATGGCCGCTATCGCTTTCGCACGATCATGCCGGGGCGGGTGCCGGGGCCGGGCGGCACCCGGCAAGCACCGCACATCGCCCTGTCAATCTTCGCGCGCGGCGTCATCAAGCGACTGGCGACGAGGGTGTATTTCGACGGGGCCGCCGGGAATGACGACGATCCGGTGCTCGCATCGGTGCCGCCCGAACGCCGCGACACGTTGATCGCCATGCCGCAGGAAGAGGGTGGCTGGGCGCTGGATTTGGTGCTGCAGGGCGAAGGCGAAACGGTGTTCTTCGAACTATGAGCGATCTGCTGCGCCGCCGCCCTGTCGCCACGCCCGCAATGATCGCGGTGTTCGACGATACCGCCACCATCGCCCATGCCTGCGCCTTCGAGATCGCGCTGGCCTGCGCGCAGGCGGCGGAAGGGTTGATCGCGCCAGATGTCGCCGCCGCCATCGCGACCGGCGTCGCCGCAGTGCGCATCGAACCTGCCGAGCTGGTTGATGAGGTGGCACTGGCGGGGACGCTGGCCATTCCGCTGGTCGCGCGTTTGCGGAGCGCGCTGAGCGGGGCGGCGGCACAGGCATTGCATTTCGGCGCGACCAGCCAGGACGTGGCAGACAGCGTTCTGATGATGCAGGTCCGCGCCGCCCACCATATCATCGCCGAGGACGCCCGCCGCGTCCGCACGGCGCTGAAGCGGCTCGCTATCGCGCACCGGGCGACCCCCGCGGTCGGACGCACGCTGCTTCAGGATGCGATGCCGGTCGCATTCGGGCTACGACTCGCGCAGGCCGCAGCGGGTATCGCCGATGCGCTGGACCAGCTCGATGCGGCCGTGGCGCGCTATACCATCATCCAGTTTGGCGGCGCGGCGGGAACACGCGCAGGCTTGGGCGGACACGGTGCATGCGTCGCCCGCCGCATGGCGGAAGAGCTGGGCCTGATGACGGGACCCCCGTGGCATGCGCGGCGTGGCGGCGTCGCGGCGATCGGGGCGTGCGTCGCCATGCTGATCGGCGCGTTCGGCAAACTGGCGCGCGACGTCTCGCTACTGGCGCAGAATGCGATCGGCGAGGCACAGGAACCCGTCATTGCCGGGCGTGGCGGGTCGTCGGCCATGGCGCACAAGCGCAACCCCACCGGTTGTCAGGTCGCATTGTCCGCAGCGACCCGTGCGCCGGGGCTGGTGGCGTCGCTGCTGGCCGGGCTTCCGCAGGAACAGGAACGCGGGCTGGGCGGCTGGCAGGCGGAAGGGCCGGTCTTGGCCGAGCTGTTCCTGCTTGCCTCGGGCAGTGCCGCTGCCATGGCGGTGGTGGCCGAGGGGCTGGACGTGGACGCAGACGCCGTCGCCCGCAATCGCGACGCCGCCGGAATGGGCGAGGATATGGGGGAGAGCGCGGCGATCATCGCCGAACTGCTCGGCATCGGAGAGGACTGACATGGCGTTCACCCTATGTGACGGCGTCCGTCTGCACTGGCGGCTGGAGGGCGCGGCGGATCGGCCGGTGCTGGTGCTGCTCAACTCGATCGGCACCGACATGGGCCTGTGGGACCGGACCGTGCCGCTCCTGCTGCCGGCCTTCCGCCTGTTGCGGATCGACGCCCGCGGGCATGGCGGGTCGGATGCGCCGGACGGCGATTACAGCCTGGCCATGCTGGCCGCCGATGTCGTCGCGATCATGGATGATGCGGGCCTGCCTCATGCGGCGGTGGCGGGCGTTTCGCTGGGCGGTATGGTCGCGATGCAGATCGCCTTGAACCATCCGGCGCGTGTGACGGCGCTGGCGCTGATCTGCACCTCCGCCACGATGGACCCGGCGGCGTGGACCGCGCGGATCGACACGGTGCGGCAACAGGGTACGGCGGCGATCGCCGACATGGCGGTCGGGCGGTTCCTGTCGCCCGGCTTCGCCGAAGGGCATCCGGAGGTTGCGGACTCGCTGCGTGACGGCATCGTCCGGCAGGCCGATACAGGCTATGCCGGGGCGGGGGCGGCAATCCGTGACATGGGACTGGTGGATCGCATCGTTGCGATCGCGGTACCGACGCTGGTGGTAACCGCGATGCTCGATGTGTCGACCCCCTATGCCGGGCATGGCGAGCATCTGATCGCAGCAATTCCAGGGGCGCGGCATGTCGGGATCGACGGTGCCCATCTGCCGCCGATCGAGGCCCCCGACGGATTGGCGACGGCACTCCGCCGCTTCCTGAGGGCGGACGAGGCCGTCGAGGCCGCAGCGGATACGCTGTTCGAGGCAGGGCTCGTCAACCGCCGCCGGGTGTTGGGCGATGCATGGGTAGAGCGTAGTCTCGACAGGCGCACCTCTCTGACGGCCGATTTCCAGGCGATGATCACCCGTATCGCCTGGGGTGAAATCTGGGGGCGGCCCGGACTCGACGACCGGACGCGCCGTCTGATCGTTCTGGCCATCACCTGCGCGCTGGGCCGTTGGGAAGAGTTCGCCCTCCATGTCCGCGCCGGGCTGACGCAGGGCGGTTTCACCCGTGACGAGCTGAAGGAAGTGCTGATGCAGGCCGCCATTTATGCGGGCGTACCCGCCGCCAATACCGGTTTTGCCGAGGCGCAGAAGATCATCGACATGCTGGAACAGGACGCCTGATGCCCCACGCCTTTATCTGCGATGCGATCCGCACGCCCATCGGCAAGCTGAACGGTGCGCTGTCGACGATCCGGGCCGACGACCTGGCCGCGATTCCGTTGCGCGCCCTGATGGAGCGCAACGCCAATGTGGACTGGCAAGCGGTCGACGACGTGCTGCTCGGCTGTGCCAACCAGGCGGGGGAGGACAACCGCAACGTCGCACGCATGGCGGTGCTGCTGGCCGGACTGCCCGAGACGGTACCTGGCGGAACGGTCAACCGGCTATGCGGCTCCGGCCTGAACGCGGTCGGCAGCGCGGCGCAGGCGATCCGCAGCGGCGATGCCGAACTGATGATCGCGGGCGGGGTCGAGAGCATGACCCGCGCGCCCTATGTCATGGCCAAGGCCGCGACGGCCTTTGACCGGGGGCAGCAGATCGAGGATACGACGCTCGGCTGGCGCTTCGTCAACCCGGCGATGCGGGCCGCTTACGGCGTCGACACCATGCCGCAGACGGCGGAGAATGTCGCCGACCAATGGGGCGTCAGCCGAGAGGATCAAGACGCCTTCGCGCTCGCCAGCCAGGAAAAGGCGGCTGCCGCAATGGCGAGCGGCCGGATGGTGGTGGAGATCGTGCCGGTGGCGATTCCCCAGCGCAAGGGTGATCCCGTGCTGTTCGACCGCGACGAGCACCCCCGCGCGACCAGCCTGGAGGCGCTGGCGAAGCTGAAACCCGTCGTGCGCGCGGACGGCACCGTCACGGCGGGCAACGCGTCCGGTCTGAACGACGGCGCCGCGGCGATGCTGGTCGCGACCGAAGCCGCCGCCGTCCGCCACGGCCTTACGCCCCGCGCGCGTATCCTGGGCATGGCGGCGGCGGGCATCGCGCCGAGGATCATGGGCGCAGGTCCGGTCGAGGCGGCGCGCAGGCTCTGCCATAGCACCGGGATCACCTTGGATCAGATCGATGTCATCGAGTTGAACGAAGCATTTGCCGCCCAGGCGATCGCCACCTTGCGCGACCTTGGCATTACGCCTGATGATACCCGTGTGAACCGCAACGGTGGCGCGATTGCCTTCGGCCATCCGCTGGGCATGTCGGGCGCGCGGATCACGATGACGGCAGTGGAGGAACTACACCGCACCGGCGGCCGCTACGCCATGGCCTTCATGTGCATCGGCGTGGGGCAGGGCATCGCCCTCATGCTGGAGCGGGTATGACGTTACCATGCGTCTAGGGACAGTATGGCGCGAAGCGACTTGACCGCCTTCGCGGGACGCAAAGGGAGTGGTCCTCGAAACACTAGCCGAGGCACGTCAGCTACTGTCGGCGATATCCTCGGAAATCTGCGGTCCCGGCGGCGAACGGAACAGCGCTCTTGTCTCGTTCGTGGCAAGGGCGAATGGACAAGCGTCGATGCTGGCAACGATGAAGCGGAGCAGCACCATATGCGCCGGGTCGAGTTCCCGCGGTGCCTAACTTGCCGAGTGGAAAGCCAAGACCCAGGAAAGCCCCGCCAGAGCAAGGGCAAGAAAGGCCGGGCGGCTCATGCCGTCTCGGTGCCGTATATCGCGCCTTCTGGCGATAGGTGGCGCCCAATGAACCAACGTCCGCTATTGCAGAGCCGGATACGAGCAGCGAATGGCCGAAAATGGGTCATGACGTCCTTGCCGCTACCATCCAATAGGGCGGCAGTCCGTCCCATTCCTCACTGCCGCTCAACAGCGCAGGACCAGGCTTATGCGGCGCACGCTGGACAGGATCGTTTACACGGCCGAACGGTTGGACCCAAATGCGGACGTTTGTGGTCTCGAAGGCATTTCTCACCTTCGGACGCTCGTTCATGTTGGCTGCGTGCGTTACAGCTTTGAACGACTTCACTTGGTTCGCGGATGCTGTCTGGACTAGGGTCAGGACTCGTCGCTCACAGCCAGAAGATGACCGTGGCAGCGAGGGCGACGGCAGAGAAGAAGGCCGTGGGGTAGCGATCGTAGCGGGTGGCGATGCGCCGCCAATCCTTGAGGCCGCCGAACATGATCTCGATGCGGCTGCGGTGCCGGTAGCGGCGCTTGTCATACCTGATCGGCTCGTTGCGGGATCGCCGACCCGGGATGCATGGCTGGATGCCCTTTGCCTGGAGAGCGTCCCTGAACCAGTCGGCGTCATAGCCGCGATTGCCAAGTAGCCACTGCGCCCTGGGCATGTCGTCGAGCAACGCTGCCGCTCCGGTGTAGTCGCTGACCTGGCCAGCGGTTATGAAGAAGCTCAAAGGCCGGCCGTTCGCGTCGGCGACGGCGTGGAGCTTGGTGTTCATGCCGCCTTTGGCGCGCCAGATCGGGCGGCCAAGATCCCCTTTTTAACCCGCAGGCTCGAGGCCGTGCGGTGCGCCTTCAGGTAAGTCGCGTCGATCATGACCGTATTCGGCTCGGCACCTTTCGCCGCCAGCCCCTCCATCATTCGCGTGAACACACCGGCCTCGCCCCAACGCTTCCACCGATTGTACAGCGTCTTGTGCGGGCCGTACTCGCTGGGAGCATCTCGCCAGCGCAGCCCATTACGGTTGACGAACACGATGCCGCTCAGCACCCGCCGGTCATCCACTCGAGGCTTGCCGTGGCTCTTGGGAAAGAACGGCCGCAGCCGGGCCATCTGCTCGTGCGTCAGCCAAAACAGGTCGCTCATTCCGGTCTGCTTGCAGAGCCTGAATCAGATCGCGACTCTCCCATCAATGGGTCCTGCCCAAGGCGAAACACGCCCTGGCCCCCAGCTCCCGTCCAGACCCACTTTTGGACACTCGGCGAGCTGACGATCCCCCGGTTTCTCATCCGGGCGTGATGCGATTTTCCGACCTTGGACGTTCGTTCATAAATTCAATAGACGCGAATATCTGTCGCGCTTCGCCGTGCGAATGCGCCTGCCCTTGGGGACGCATCCGCTTCGCTCGCGGGTCGCCGTCGATCTCGATCTCGATCTGCTCCGCACAGCTTGCGGGGAGGAGTTTAGCGTCCGGATCGCCTATCGCGACGCAAACGGGCGGCGGACCGAGTGCCAGATCCTGCGGCTCGGTATGTCCTACAGTCCACGCACGCTGATGCTGGTCGGCTGGTGCCTATTGCGCGAAGCGCATCGAACGTTCGAGATGTTCCGGATCGAGGCCATCGAGCGGGGCGAACACAGCTTCCGCCCGCGCCGTGTACAATTCCTCCGAGAATATGTTGCTCTGCGAACCGCAGAATGGAAGAGGAAGGAGCAACAGGCAAATCACCGGAATGAGAAAACACAAAGGGGAGCACACTTGAGCCCCCCTTTTTCCATGCGAACCGTCAGACTGAGGTCAAAATTCTGACCAATCGTCCTGCACCACGGCAAGCGCGGCTTTGCCGGCATTACGTGCGGGTGCTGTAGTAGCGACCTTCCGGCCGGCACTGACAGCCCGTTTTTGAAGTTCATGTACGGCAGGCAAAGCCGGGCGACCATTGGCAACCTTAAAACGCCTTACCTGGCGGGACAACTCGTCCGCCTCCGCCGATAGAGTGCGCGCCGCAGCGGTTGCCTCTTCGACCATCGCGGCGTTCTGTTGGGTGACCCCGTCCATCTCAGCAACGGCGGTATTGACCTGCTGCAGCCCCGTCGCTTGCTGGGCGGCGGCCGAGGCAATATCCGAGACGAGCGTATTGATCTCGCCGATCCGTCCAGTGATACGGGTCAGTGCATTGCCCGCTTGCTCGACCAATTGAACCCCGGCATCGACCTGCTGGCTCGAAGCGGTAATACGCTCCTTGACGTCCCTGGCCGCATCGGCCGACCGCTGAGCGAGTGCCCGGACCTCCGAAGCGACAACTGCGAAGCCCTTTCCTGCGTCTCCCGCACGCGCGGCTTCGACACCTGCATTCAGTGCCAGCAGATTCGTCTGGAAGGCGATGCCGTCGATTACGGAGATGATCTCGCTGATCTCATTCGACGATCGCTCGATACCGTGCATCGCCGCAACAGCTTGGCGGACGACATCGGCGGACTGGTCGGCATCGGTGCGGGTTTCCGTAACGACTTGATTCGCACGCTTGGCATTCTCGGCCGTCTCACGAACCGTTTCGGTGATCTCGTGCATCGCAGCGGCCGTTTCCTCCAGGCTGGCAGCCTGCTGCTCCGTTCGCTGTGACAGGTCGTCGGACGCCTGACGGATGTCGCCTGCGCCATTGTTAATGCCGCTCGCCACATCGGTTACCGCTGCCATCGCGTCATTCATCGCACCCAAGGCGTGATTGAAGTCCGTTCGAAGTTTGGCGAATGGCCCCGTAAGATCGGTTTCGATCCGCGTGGTCAGGTCACCGTCGGCCAGCGCACCCAGTCCTCGCCCAACGCTGTCGACGATCAATGTCGTCTGGGCTGCCTTGGCCTCATCGGCCGCAAGCAATTGCCCGCGCAAATTGTTCAAGGCGCCCGCCAATCGCCCAACTTCATCACGGCGGTCATGATCGACCGACGTTATGGACATGTCGCCACTGGCCAAAGCCGTCAAACCGGAAGTCACTTGGTCCACCGGACGTGCGATCTGCCGGACCAGGAGAAGCAATATGCCGACCAAGGCAGCGCATGCCAGCACGACGACCAGTGCGAGCAGGGTAACGACGTGCGAGTGGAGGTCGGACGCCTCCTGACGCTGTTGTGTCGCCAGCTTCATTTCGAAGGACACGAGCGCACTGACACGATCTGACAGTTCATCAAACAGCAACTCGCTTCGCCCCCGCATGATAGCGGTCGCCTCTTCATTGTGATTGAGACGGGACAGAGCAATGATTGTCTGATGCTGCTGAAGATAGGCATTCCACTTCTGGTAGAATGCCATCAAAAGCTGCCTTGCCTCAGCCCGCACTATGGTTCGGTCGAGCACCGCGTAATTTTTTTCTACGACGCTCCTCGCAGCGGTGATCTTTTGTTCGGCAGCCGTCATATCAGCGGGCTGAGTTGCCAGAATGTGCTGCACTTCCGCTATCCGAAAGTCCGACGTCGCAGTATCAATTTGCTGAGCGGCGACTGTCTTCGGCATGAGGTCATTCGACACATAGCCGATGGCCGTGTTCATGTTACCGATTTGGATGGCCGAAAAACCTGCTACGCTGCAAACGACCGTAGCGATGATAAGGAACGCAACCGCAAGTTTTTTCGGGATTGAAATGTTTTTCATGGGGCCATCCATCCAGTGGATCCGCCTTGTAACAAACCAAAGTAAATCAATTATCTATGACATGTATGTAATGCCCAGGCACAGCAGATGAAATTGGGCATGTCGGGATGCTTACGAAAATCAAGTTGGGCTACCCCACTTTTGAAGCATCGCCGGTTTACACCCAGGATTGCCTTCGGCGCGCGTCAAGCCACCCTATCGGCGTGGACATAGTGGGGCATACCCATGTCGACCAGCGGGATGAGCGGACGGCCGATGTGATACCCTTGCACGGCGTCGCAACCAATTTCTCGACACAATGCGAGTTGGTCCGATGTCTCGACGCCTTCGGCATGTGCAATGACGCCCAGCTCGTGCCCCAGCGCGACCGTTGCCCGTAGGACCGCCATCGAGCGTGGATCGCTAGCCGCACGCAGCACGAAACTGCGATCGATCTTGATCCGGTCGAAGCACAGATCGCGAAGATGGGAGAGCGACGACTGGCCGGTCCCAAAATCATCCAGCGCGATTTTGAACCCCAGTTTGCAGATACGCTCCAACCGGCCTGCGACCTTCACGGGATCGCGGATCAGCGCAGTTTCGGTGATTTCGATCTCCAGCCGCTCGGCAGCCAAGCCGTTGGCTATAACGGCCTGTGCGAGGTGATCGAGCAACGCATCCGATGCCAACTGTGCGGCGGAAACGTTGACCGCTACATATAGATGAGGCGACCAACCTGCCAGGTGCCGACACGCTTCGGCGATCACCCACCGCCCGATTTCGTCGATCAGGCCTGCATCCTCGGCGATGGGAATGAAGACATCGGGCGAAATCCATCCTCGGACGGGATGTTGCCAGCGCAACAGTGCCTCATAGCCGCAGGTGATACCGGAAGCGAGGTCGGCGATCGGCTGAAAGGCCAGGCGAAAGCCGCCGCCTTTCACGGCATCATGAAGGCCGTCAACGATCTCCTGCCGCTTCAGGAGCGCCTCTGTCATGGCGTGCTCATAACGATGGGCCCGTCGACGGCCGGCCCGTTTGGCGTCGTAGAGTGCGAGGTCGGCGCGCCTCATCAGTTCCTCACCCGACAGCCCAGCCTCCCACTCCGCTACACCAATGCTGCATCCCGGCAGGAGGCGATAGCCATCAATAGTGACGGCATTCGACATCTGGGTCACGACAGTCTGTGCGAACGTCGTGGCTTGACCGATCGGCAAGGCCATCACGATGGCCATCTCGTCGCCGCCCATACGGGCAACGAAGCTGTCCGGACCGACCAGGCCATGCAACACCTCCGCACAATGGATCAGGAGCTTGTCGCCGATGCCATGGCCGAAGGTGTCGTTGACCTCCTTGAATTCATCGAGGTCAATGAGCAGCAGACTGAACGTTTTCGCCTTATCGATCAGGGCCGCCATGCGTTCTTGAAGCGCCCGGCGATTGCCGAGATTGGTCAGGACGTCATGATGCGCATGGTAACTCAGCTTGCGGCTGGCCTGCCGTTCGACCGTCACGTCGTTGAACGTCAGGACCACGCCTTGCTCGGTTACCGGCCGGCACTGCATGACATAGGTGCGGCCGTCCTCCATTTCGCACTCACGGTCGAACGATTCAGCGGCATGAACCCAGGCCTTCATCGACTGGCCAACAAGCGTCCGTTTGTCGGGATGCCAGTTTCGGTACCGTGCAATGGTGTCCAGAAAGGTGTCGATGGTCACACCCGTTCGCAGTGCCTCGGGCGGCGTATCGAACAGGGTCAGGAAACGCCTGTTGTACTGGCGAAGCCGCCCGGCCTTGTCGATAAAGACCAAGCCGTCTGACATGCTCTCGATCACCGCCTTGAGCGTCTGCGCTTCCCGCTCGCGCCGCAATCGCGCTTGCGAGGCGGATAGAACGCCACCCAGACAGGCGATCAAGACGGCAAAGGCCGTGCATGCAGCGACGAGGCCGGGAGACATGGCGCTGCCATGGACGATTGCCAGCGGCGCGGTAACGACGTCTCCAGCCAGGCTGATGAAATGGATAGCGCATACAGCACCGACAAAAGAGATGCTGGTCGCCAGCCGGGGGAAATTGGACGAACGACGGATTTGCCAGTTGATCAGGATCGCCGTACCGATCAGCCCGCCGATCAGGTTTGTCATGGTGGAGAATTGGTGACCGCAATCCATCAATGCGGACAGGCCGACGGCATGCATGCACCAGATGCCGAAACCTGCTGTCACGGCAAGGGCGAGCTTCCTGCTCCGTCGCTCGACCCTGGCCAGGGCCGCGATGGGCAGGCCGACCAGAAGGATCCCCACCACAGCAGAAAGTGCTGTGCGATCAGGTGCATAAGTCAGGATCAGATCTGGGCGATAGGCGGTCATCGCGCTGAAATGGGTCGACCACACTCCCAACCCGGCGGCGAGCGCCAGCCCTCCGTCGCGCCACCCAATTGGGCTGATGCGGGCATGACGAACTTCTGCCGTAAGCAGCGCTACCAACCAGCCTGACGTCAGGCAGATGCCGATAGAAACCGCAAGAAGGTAAGCTGAATAAGGCAGTAAAGAGGAGATCAAGGGGGAGCCGATCACAGCAAAGAAGTGGCTACGGCTATCCCACGTCTTGGTTAACAATCTATATCAGATTAATGCTTTATGATTGGCCCAGCCCACACCCCGACGGCGCGGGGTGGGACATAACAGGGGCGGGCGACCGACACACCCGTGATCCTCTTCCGGTTAAGCGAGTGGAATTGAGAACTGTCGCACGATTTGTCCCGCAATCCGCTCATTGTTTGCTAACCGCCTTCGTGGCAAGCTGGGGAAGTCAAAGGGGGTGACGATGAACCGGGTTCGGGTGTTCGGGGCAGCGTACTGCATCGGTTTCATGCTCGTGGTGGCCATCGGCTATGTGCCGCAATTTCATGACGCCGATGGCAATCTGTTCGGGCTGTTCAAGCTCGACCTTTATGACGACAGCCTGCACTTCTTTTCCGGTCTGTGGGCTGGTATCGCCGCGTGGTGGTCCTATGGCGCGACACGCCGTTATTTCCGCCTGTTCGGGCCGCTCTATTTCGCAGACGGTGTGATGGGGCTGTTCCTGGGCAGCGGCTATCTGGATGGCGGCATCTTCCTGTACGGACCGCTCCGGGAGTCGATGTATGCTCACGTCTTCGCCAACCTACCGCACCTGGTGATCGGTGGCGTCGCGATCTGGGTCGGTTATCGATTGGCACAGGCGCCTGCGGGGGCAGCGCAGCCGGCGGTGGCGTGAAGCGCCGCTGGCGCCTGGCAGCGCTTGCGAGTGGGCTGATCGCCGCCATCGTGCTGGTGCCAATGGCGTATATCGAGGGGGGCTGTCGTGCGCCGCTCCCAGGCCTTGCCGCCGCGCCTGACCGTACTCCGCTTCTCCCCGCAGCCGATCGGCGGCCGGAGGCGCGCACATTTCTCACATATCCCGAATGGCACATCGTCTACGAAGCGGAAGCCTTTGCGCGGCACTTGGCCGCCGGCAAACCACCGAGCAGCTTTGCCTATGGCAAGCAGATCGGACAGTTCTGGACAAGCTATTGCGCCGTCAACCGGATCACCCACACAAGCCCGGAATCAGGCGCGGCCAAGGTGACGATCTACACGATCGGCATCAGCTACACGGTCGAGCTAGCGGTCAAGGCCGCCTATGAGCGGACGATCGGGCGACTGTTCGAAGCGACGAGCGGGTGGAACAGCGCCGACGACCGCCATGGTGCGCACGTCCAGCAACGCTACGGCGCCTTCCTGCATGAAACGCCCTGGTACCGATTTCCTTTCCGCGAAGCGCTGAAAGGCGAATGGCAGACCCGGGAGCCGACGCTCCATGCCCGGCATTGGGAACGCCGGTTCGCGTTGTCGGCGGAATACGGGGTCAAGGCGCTCTACGCCAAGGCGATCGATGCTGCGACCGGCGCTACCGTCGGGCGTGACGAACCGACGCTACGGTTGGTAGTGCGCGGCGATCCTGCCGTCCTCCGCGCCATTGACTCGCGGTTGAAGGTGGTCGGATCGCTGCCTGGTGGGCTGAGGGTGGTGGAGGCGCCGCGTTATCAGCAGTTCAACGATCTGCTGGCGAAGTTGTCGGCAGCGCAGGTTCAACTGGTTGAGATCGCAGGCAATGGCACGATCTTCGCCACCTTGATCCTGCCTGACCGCGTGCCCCCACCAGGACCCGCCGTGCTAGCGATGCCGATCGATCGGACGGGTTGGCGACGCGTCGGGGTCCCTATTCCGGTAGCCCGCCTGCTCCCCCTGATGACGCGCGTCCGCGCGCTCGGCGGCACGGTTGAGCATGTTTACGACTATTAGGGCGGTTGGCCGTGCCGTTGCCCAGCTGGTCGTAGTGCTCGGCGCGTGGGTCCTGATCCTGTTGGCAATGCCCTTTGTCGGGCCGGCCGGCCGGCAAGTGGCGGTGATCGGCGATGGACCGGCGGCAGTGCGGGTCATCGCCGCGGCGGGCGGGCACGTCGTGGAGGTCCGCCGTGGAGCGACGCTGGCCCGCGGTGACGATGCCGGCTTCGTTCGCCGGCTTTACGCCAACGGCGCGCGCGCGGTGATCGAGGGTCGGATTGGCGCCGGCTGCTTCGCGACCAGGGGCGCGTAGCGGGCGTACCAGGTGTTGCTGAAAAGCCCTTGCGGATCCCAGTCGCGCTTGGCGGCGAAGAAGGTGCCGATCTCGGGATAGGCGCGCTCGAGCTGTGCGGGCGTATAGTGCAGCTGATAGGGAAGGAAGAAGCGGCCGCCGTGGCTGGCGGTGAGGTCGATCAATTCGCCGGTCAGCCGCCGCATCGCCGCCGTGCCTTGGGGCGTGGTCGGCTGGTTGAGGTAGAGCACTACCGAGAACGCCGGCTCGGGCGCGTAGCTGAGCGCGTTGTCCTCCGTGCCCACCGCCCGTATCGACGCGTTGACGAGGTTGGCGTGCTCGCGTTCGAAAATCGCGCGCATGCCGTCGATGAACGGCACAATCTGCGCGCGCGGGATGAAATATTCGTGGAGGATGTCGGTCTCGCTCGGCAGATTGTTGAACAGATAGGCGACCGAATCGTGCATAGGGTCGTTGCGCGCGACCAAGCAAGCCTCGCCCGACCCTTGCGCCTGCGCCCGCGTGATCGTGCAGCTCTCGAACCGGTGCTCAAGATGCTTCTCGCTCCACCATTTCCAACGCTTGAACGTGTCGTTGCGCTTGGCGAGGTTGACGGTCACGCGGCGGATTTTGGTGGAGGTCACTTCTGATAGGGCCGCGCGGTTCAGCGCCTGATCCTCGGGGTGCTTGGTGTAGGTGTACACCAACGCCTCGCGCAACAGGCTGCCGGGCGAGGTTGACAGGTGGACATAGCTGAGCCCAACGCGGGGGTCGGCGGCGATCCGCTCGAAGGTGGCCGGGAAGGTGCGGTAGTCGATGATCTCACGGCCGGAGCGATAGACGTCGTTGGGTACCACATCGAGCGTCGCCGACAGGATCACGCCGAACAGTCCGTAGCCGCCGACCACATGCCTGAACAGCTCCGCATTCTCGTCGCGCGACGCGGTGACCACCCGGCCATCTGCGAGCATCAGCCGGACGCTGCGCAGCGAGCCCATCACCGCGCCCGCCTGATGATCCATGCCGTGCGCGTTGACGCTGATCGACCCCCCGACGGAGAAGATGTCGGTGGACTGCATCGCCTTCACCGCGAACCGCGGGTGCACGGCAAGCTGGATCGCGTGCCAGGTCGCGCCGCTACCCACCGTGACAGTGCGTGCCGCAGGGTCGAGCCGGATCGCGTCCATGTCGCGCATGTCGAGCACCACGCCCCCGGCGCGGAACGCCTGGCCACCCATCGAGTGCTTCACGCCCGCTGCGGAAACGGTAAGCCCGTGGGCGCTGGCATAACGCAGCGCCGTGGCGACATCGGCCTCGCTTCGCACGCGGACCACGCCGGCGACGGGCGTGCGGCTGAGGCAGCTCGCGTCATTGACATGGCCGCCGCGCTGCGCCCAGTTCGGTTCGCGCGCGGCGGCGGCGCGCGGCCGCTCCTGCGGCAGTGGCGGCAGCACGGTGGCGCAATCCTTGGGGCCGGCGGGATCGGCAGCCAGCGGCGCGACATAGGCGGCAGCCCCGGCGGCGGCGAGCGCCAGAATGGAGGTTCCAACCAACAGGCGCTGAGGCTTCATCGGACCGGCTCCGCAATGGCGGCGTCGAGCGCCGGCAGGAAATGAACGGGATCTTTGATATGGGGCACATGGCCGACGCCGGGCAGGCGGGTGATCGGCGCACCCAACAGTCGAGAAAGGCGCAGGCCCTGGGCGATCGGCGTCACCGTATCGGCCTCTCCCCAGATCAGCCGCACGGATGGCTTCATCAGGCGCAGCACCGGAAGCCAGGCCGCATAGGCGGCGGTGGTGCCGGGCCGGCGCATCGGCGCGCGCAGCGTCTCCCGCCAGCGCGTTGCCGCTTCCTTGTGGGCGAGCATCGATCGAGACAGGGCGCCGATCACATGCGGGTTGGTAAGAGTCGCCGCAATCAGCGGCTGTGACAGGACGGCTGACCGGAGCAGGGGCACGCCCCCGGACGAGGGGGGATCAAGCTCGCCCAGCGCACCATCGACGAGCACCAGCCGCGCGACCTGATCCGGATGGCCGAGCGCGAGTTCGGTCGCCGAGCCGCCACCGAAGCTATGCGCGACCACGACCGCAGAGCCGCGCGCCGTTGCCGACAACACCGCAGACAGGCGAGCGGCCTGCGAGCGCCGGTCGTAGCGTGCGGCCGCATCGTGTTCGGAATAGCCGAACGGCGGCAGGTCGACTGCGACCACATGATAGCCCCGTGCCGCCAAATGCGGCGACACGTCGCGCCAGAAGCCGCTCCAGCCTGCGGTACCCGGCACGATCAGAACGGTTCGGCGGGTTGACAAGCCGTGTTCGTCCGCTGCCACCCGGCCGAGCGGGGTGGCGACCGAACGGAGGTGGGCAGGCACCCGCCCGTCGCGCTCGCGCTCGCGCACCCATGCCGCAACACGAATTACAGCAAGCACCGCTGCTGCCGCCAGCAGCACCAGAAAGCGGCGAAAGCAGGCGCGGGGGACCATGCGCCCGGTAATAGCCCAGAACACTTACGGAGCCGCTACCAATCGAGCTGCCGAAGCGGACGCGACGTTGTGGGAAACACGACTCAGCTTGGGCATCTTCAGCGTCCGCTTGAAGAAAGCGGACCAATCACGAACGGCTGTTCCGATCGCTCGGCCCCGGATGAACCAACGTCCAGTTTTGGAGGGCGGTATGGGTGGTCCGAATGACTGCAACTGGGTCATGATGACGAGCCTGACCTTATCCAACCACTAATGAGGTCGAGCGCGGACGGATCGACCGTCGTGGTGATCCGCCCGTACTCGCTGGGTGATCCGGTGGTTGCGGGCTGCAGCAGATGGTTCAACCCAGGCAGCTCGACGATCTTGGCTTTCGTGTTGCTCGCTAACGCCTGGCGAATGAGGGGCAGATTGCGATCGGGTAGGACCTGAAGGTCCTTCGCGCCTGCAACGACGAGGGTCGGCACCTTAAGAGCCTGTAGCGCAGGCAGGGGATCGTCTTTCAGAAACGCACGGTACCATGGTGATGCGAGACCCTTCGCCTGCATGGCGGCGCGGTCGTTCGGTACACCCGCCGTGACAAGAATGTGCCGTGCCGAGCGCTCTGCCGTTGCGCTGTCCGGTGCTGCCGCCACCGCGGCCAGCAGGCGCCGTTGCAGTGCGTCGTTAGCGGCCGCGGTCGCGATTGGCACGCCGTTGGCGATGGATATGGCCTTGGCCTGCGATGCGATCGTTTCCGTTCCTGTTTCCGCTGGGGTCGACAATAAGATCGCGAAAGCGACACGCCCGTCGGCATTCGCCACGGCCGGGGCGATCTCGGCACCTTCGCTATGTCCCAACAATCCGACTTTCCCGGTGGCGATTCCGGATTGTTTGCGCAGCCAGTTCAATGCGGCGGTCGCGTCGGCGATGAAATCGCGCTGGGTAGCTGTAGCATAGCTACCGGTGGACTTGCCAACGCCGCGCTTATCGTAGCGCAGCACCGCTATGCCTTCCCGCGTCAATCGATCGGCCAGAACAAGGAAGATGCGATGACCCTCGATGGTCTCGTCGCGGTTTTGTGGGCCGGATCCGGCGATCATGACGACGGCAGGAAAGGGACCTTTGCCCTTTGGCATGGTCAAGGTGCCCGCCAAAGTAACGTTACCGGCAGGTACGCTTACGTCTACTGTCGCGTAAGGGAAGGGTGGCTGAGGTGTCTGAGGACGTTCCCGCACCGCCTCCGATGCCCCAGCCTGGCGGCGCTGAAAGCTCGCTTTCATCTCCATTCCGCCTTGCCGAAACGGCCCCGCAAGAACGGCGCAGTCCCTAGACAGAGTACCGTCGAACTCGGCCTTTGTAGACGGCATCACGACCTTCACGCCGTCATCGCCGGACGTGACGTTGACTGGAATGCCGCGCGCATTCTGGTCGGGGCTGTCGATCGTGCTGGCTGTTGCTCTCAAATGCAGCACTAGCGGAAGCTGGATCCCCGCCGGGACGGTGAGCGAGCCGTCCCAGTCGCCCAACGGCGAGCAAGCGGCAGTGGCGGCAAGCAAAGCGATAGCGATCATTGAACAACGATAGGCTTCGCACCGCCGCCATCAATAGCAAATGGGAGTCTGACTAAATGCTTGGAGCGTTATGAACGAGCGTCCGCATTTCGGTAGATTTGCTGAACTGGCCTGCTGCCGGTTCCGCGGACACGAGGTTAAGCTACCTGCGCTTGCCGCTCGAAGTCCATGGGGCTGAGGTAGCCCAGGGTCGAGTGGCGGCGCGTCGGATTGTAGAAGCGCTCGATGTAATCGAACACGTCGGCCTTCGCGTGATTGCGGGTACGATATGTTTTCCGTCCAACCCGCTCGGTCTTCAGCGAGGAGAAGAAGCTCTCCATCGCCGCGTTGTCCCAGACGTTGCCCGACCGGCTCATCGAGCAGGTCACGCCGTTGTCGGCCATCAGCCGCTGGAACTGCTCGCTGGTGTATTGGCTGCCCTGGTCCGAGTGGTGAAGTAGGGCGTCGGGCTTCCCGCGCCGCCAGATCGCCATCATCAGGGCATCGGTGACGAGCTGGGCGGTCATGGTGTCGCTCATCGACCAACCTACCACGCGCCTGGAGAACAGGTCGATGACGACGGCGACGTACAGCCAACCCTCGGCGGTCCAGATGTAGGTGAAGTCCGCGATCCACCTCTGGTTGGGCGCCTCGGCGGTGAACTGGCGATTGAGGAGGTTGTCGGCAATGACCGACCGCAGGCCGTCGTCCTTGGGCAAGCCACGACGTCGCGGGCGCGCCTTCAGACCGTGAACACTCATCTGCCGCTCGACGCGATGCAAACCACATGAGGGGCCTTCGGCCAGAAGGTCATGCCAGACGCGGCGTGCACCGTACGTCCGATAGCTGGAAATGAAGCTGGCGCGAACCCTGGCGCCGAACTCCTCGTCGCTCCGGGCACCCGAACTAGCCAGGCATGAAAGCCGCTGCGCGAAACACCGAGCGCTTCGCAGATCCACGATACGGGCCAGGTCCCCCGGTGCTTCGCTACGAACTCGAACCTCATATCGAGTCCCTGGCGAAGTAGGCCGCCGCTGTTTTTAGAATGTCGCGCTCCGCCTTCATCCTGGCCAACTCGCGGCGTAGCCGCTCAATCCCCTGCTGCTCGGGCTTCATTATTCCATGACCGGGAAAGGCCGAGCCAGGATCCGACCCGTGTTCACGCACCCATTTGCGCAGCACGTTCTCGTGAAGGTCCAGATCCCGGGCGGCCTGCGACACCGATACTCCGCGCTCCCGGACCAACTTCACCGCCTCGAGCTTAAACTCCCGGCTGAACTTCCGTCGTTGCATTCACACCCTCCGGTCCCAAAAACACCTTATCTCGGTGTTCACGAAACCGGCAGCAGACCAGATCGGCGGGGCGTCGTCATAGATCGGGCGCATGGCGCTCCAATCGCCTCGATGTTCAAGTCGTTCCATATGCGAACCGGCGTGATGCTCCCAAGACCCGAGCATCGTTCGATGAAGCTAAGTTCGGCCAGACGGTCTAAAGACTTAAAGGCGTGTAGGTGGGGTAAGCCCTTCCGCCCGCCGGGCATGGCGATCCGGTGACTCTCGACGATTGCCCATACGTTGGTGATGTGGGGATACGCGCCTTCGACCGTCTCAAAGGCGGTTTTTAGGGTGTAGCCGATCGCAGAAATGTCAATCATTGGCTCGGCCTCATTCATTAGGATGAGCAGGCCGCCAGCGTCTGGCATTTTCAGCCGGGTCTTCATCGCGCCGATCTGTTCATTTGCTTTCTGAAGATGCCGCCGAACAGCACGTCCCGCCATGTCGATCATCATGTTGGAGATGGCCTCGCGGTCAGGAAGGCCCTCAATAACCTTGGAGACGCCAACCGTGCCGAATACGATTGGCGCATCGGGCTTGGGCTGAGGATAAATTGGGATTAGTCTGATACTATTTTGCCCCGTCGATCAGACACTTGATCAACCTATCGCTGGCGGGCTTCACGGCCTCCTGATGAAGCGTCCGGGCGCAGACCGAGCCGAGCGAGATGATCATGAAGGCCTGCGCCAGGGTGCGGTGCTCTTCCTCCACTACGTCGCTACCCATTAATCCGGCGAAGGCGCGGCTGATATTTGTGAAGGCTTCGGCGCGTACCTCGAGGAAGATCGCGCGAATCCGCTCGTTGCGCGCCGCCTCCGCCGCGATCTCTAGGAACAGCCGGTCGCCGCATTCATCCTTTCGGCACGGCGTCGAGACCAGCCAGCTGATGATTCCGGCGCGATCTCGGTTCGTCAGTGCCGTGTTGAGCGTCTCCTGGTCGGCAATCCGTTCGCAGTCGGCCGCGACGATCGCGGCGATGATGTCCTCCTTCGAGGGGAAGTCGCGGTAGAGCTGTTGGACGGCGACCCCGGACTCCTTGGCGATCGCGGCTATCCCCGTAGCATGAAAGCCGTTTTCGACGAACAAGCGCCGGGCGACCTCCTTGATGATGTTCCGGCGCAGTTCTGCGCGGGTAGGGGTTGTGCAATCGATATTCGTCACAATGGGGCCTCTTCTAATCGGTTGACGCGCTCGATCGGCGGGTCTAACTCCGCTGTTTGTGAGTGATCGCTCTCAAACAATTTTTCAAGCGGGAAATGATATGTCTTCCAATCGGCTTATGGGTCGTGTGTTGGCATCTGCCGCCTTGCTCGCACTGGCCGCTTGCGGTGCTGGTGGCAAGCAACAGCAGCAGCAGGCGGCGCAGGGGCCGGCGCCAGTCGGTTATGTGGTGGCGAACGAGCAGCCTGTCACCCTCACAACCGAGTTGCCCGGCAGGACTGCCGCATTCGAAACCTCCGATGTCCGTCCCCAGGTCAACGGCCTGATCACTCAGCGACTGTTCGTCGAGGGCGACCTGGTCCGCCAGGGGCAGCCGCTATACCATATCGACCCGGCGCCCTACCAAGCCCAGGTCGCCAGTGCCCGCGCCGCGCTGACCCGTGCGCAGGCGAGCATCGCGTCGAGCGCCGCGCTGGCGCGCCGTTACGGCGAACTGGTCAAGATCAACGCGATCGCCAAGCAGGAATTCGAGAACGCGCAGACCAGCGCCGCCCAGGCCCGCGCCGACGTCGCCGCGCAACAGGCCGCGCTGCGCACGGCGCAAATCGATCTGGCCCGCACCACCATCCGTGCGCCGATCACCGGCCGGATCGGCCGATCGGTCTTCACGACCGGTGCGCTGGTCTCGGCGTCGCAGACCGATGCGCTCGCCACCATTCAGCGGCTCGACCCCATCTATGTCGACATTCAGGAACCGAGTGCCGAGCTGCTGAAGCTGCGCCAGCAGATCATGAGTGGCCAGTTGACTCGTGACGGCCATGCCCCGGTCAAGCTGAAGCTGGAGGATGGCAGCGATTATGGTCCCCAGGGGACGCTGCGCTTCGCCGACGTCACCGTCGATCCGACGACGGGCACGCAGGTGATCCGCGCGCTGTTCCCTAATCCCAACGGCCTGTTGCTGCCCGGCATGTTCGTGCGCGCGTCGCTGGTCGAGGGGACCCGATCGAACGCCTTCCTCGTGCCGCAACGCGCCGTCAGCCGTGATGAGAAGGGGCAGGCGACCGTGATGGTGATCGGCGCGGGCAACAAGGTCGAGGGGCGCACGCTCCAGACCGGTCGGTCCGTCGGCGACAACTGGCTCGTGACCAGCGGGCTGAAGGCCGGAGACAAGATCATCGTCGAAGGCGGCATGATGCTGCGCCCGGGCATGCCGGTGCAGGGCAAGCCATGGGATCCCAACGCCAAGCCCGCGGCCGCGCAGCCCGGCAAGGCCCAGGCACAGGCGAAGTAACAGCCATGTCACGCTATTTCATCGACCGCCCCATCTTCGCCTATGTGCTGGCGGTGCTGGTCGTCATCGCGGGGCTTTTGTCCCTGCGCACGCTGCCGATCGCACAGTTTCCGGCGATCGCGCCGCCTGCGGTGTCGATCACCGCCAATTATCCGGGCGCCGACGCCCAGACGCTGGAGAACACCACCACCCAGATCATCGAGCAGCAGATGAAGGGGATCGATCACCTTCGCTACTTCTCGTCCTCATCCTCCTCGGCGGGCAGCGTGACGATCACGCTGACCTTCGAGCAGGGGACCGACCCTGACATCGCGCAGGTACAGGTTCAGAACAAGCTGCAGGCGGCAACCCCGCTTCTGCCGCAGGAGGTGCAGCGTCAGGGCATCATCGTCGCCAAGGCGACACAGAATTTCCTGCTGTTCGTCGGCCTTTATTCCGAGAACGGCAAGCATGACGCCGACGACCTGGCCGACATCGTCGCCTCGCGGATTTCCGATCCGCTGTCGCGCGTCACCGGCGTCGGCGATACCCAGATTTTCGGCTCGCAATATGCGATGCGCATCTGGGTCGATCCGATCAAGCTCAACAATTATGCGCTGACCATGGCGGACGTGACCAACGCGGTCACGGCGCAGAACGCGCAGGTGTCGGCGGGTCAGATCGGTGCACAGCCCGCGCCAAAGGAGCAGATGCTCAACGCGACCGTTTCGGTCTCGTCGCGGCTCACCACGCCCGAGCAGTTTGCGCAGATCCGCCTGAAGAGCAACACCGATGGTTCGATCGTCCGGCTGGGCGACGTTGCGCGTGTCGCGATCGGCGCGGAAAACTACGCCTTCTCGGCACAGTGGAACGGCAAGCCCGCTTCGGGCATCGGCATCAAGTTGGCGCCGGGTGCCAACGCGCTCGACACCGTCGTCGCGGTCAAGGCGCGGGTGAACGAACTCGCCAAGACCTTCCCCTCCGACGTCAAGGTCATCTTCCCCTACGACACCTCGCCCTTCGTGCGGCTGTCGATCGAGCAGGTGATCGAGACGCTGGTCGAGGCGGTCGTGCTCGTCTTCCTCGTGATGTTCCTGTTCCTCCAGAATTTCCGCGCCACGCTGATCCCGACGATCGCGGTGCCGGTGGTGCTGACGGGGACGTTCGCGGTGCTGGCGGCGTTCGGCTATTCGATCAACACGCTGACCCTGTTCGGCATGGTGCTGGCGATCGGCCTCTTGGTCGACGACGCGATCGTCGTGGTCGAGAATGTCGAGCGCCTGATCACCACCGAGCATCTGTCGCCCAAGGAGGCGGCGCGCAAATCGATGGACGAGATCACCGGCGCGCTGATCGGCATCGCGGCGGTGCTGTCCGCCGTGTTCCTGCCGATGGCGTTCTTCGGCGGGTCGACGGGCGTGATCTATCGCCAGTTCTCGATCACGATCGTCTCGGCGATGGTGCTGTCGGTCGCGGTCGCGCTGATCCTGACGCCGGCGCTGTGCGCCACCATCCTGAAGCCGCACGACCCGAACAAGGCGGAAGGCCATGGCCCGCTCGCGCGCTTCTTCCGCTGGTTCAACGACCGGTTCGACCGTGGGCGCGACCGTTATGAAAAGGGCGTCCGTTCGACCGCGCGGCGCTGGGGGCGCTCGCTGGTCGTCTATGCGCTGATCGTCGCGGGCATGGCCTTCCTGTTCATGCGGTTGCCGAGCGGCTTCCTGCCCGACGAGGATCAGGGCGTGATGATCGCGCTGGTCCAGGGGCCGCCGGGGGCGACCACGGCGCGGACCCAGAAGGGCCTCGACCTCGTCCGGGACCATTTCCTGAGCGATGCGGGCGACGCCATTCGCGGCGTCTACACGATCAACGGCTTCAGCTTCGCAGGCCAGGGCCAGAATAGCGGCATCGCCTTCATCCCGATGAAGGAGTGGAAGGACCGTCCGGGCGCCGAGAACAAGGCACAGGCGATCATCGGTCGCGCCATGGGGGCGTTCGCCCGCTATAATGACGGCCTGATCTTCGCGGTCATCCCGCCCGCCGTCCAGGAACTGGGCAACGCGACCGGCTTCGACATGCAGTTGGTCGACGAAGGCGGCATCGGGCACGACAAGCTGCTGGCTGCGCGCAACCAGCTGCTCGGTATGGCGTCGCAGAACAAGTCGCTGGTCGGCGTGCGTCCCAATGCGCTCGACGACGCGCCGCAGCTCAAGGTCAATGTCGACCAGGACAAGGCGCGCGCGCTCGGCCTCGACCTGTCGACCGTCAATAGCACCATCGCGACCGCCTGGGGTGGTTCCTATGTGAACGACTTCATCGATCGCGGCCGGGTGAAGCGGGTCTATATCCAGGCCGATGCCGCCTATCGCATGGCGCCCGAGGATATCGGCGACCTCTATGTGCGCGGGGCCACCGGCACGATGGCGCCGTTCACCGCCTTCTCCTCCTTCGACTGGCATCAGGGGCCGATGCAGCTCACCCGCTATAACGGCCAACCCTCGATGGAAATCTTGGGTCAGGCCGCGCCGGGCGTGTCGTCAGGCGCCGCGATCAAGGCGATGGAGGAGATGCAGGCCAAGCTGCCGCCCGGCACCCGGCTTGACTGGACCGGCCTCAGTTATGAGGAACAATTGTCGGGCGGTCAGGCGCCCGCGCTCTACGGCCTGTCGCTGCTGATCGTCTTCCTGTGCCTCGCCGCGCTGTACGAAAGCTGGTCGGTGCCGATCTCGGTGATGCTGGTGGTGCCGCTGGGCGTCGTCGGTGCGCTGCTGGCCGCCATGCTGACCGGGCTGAACAACGACATCTATCTTCAGGTAGGCCTGATTACCACGATCGGCGTGTCGGCGAAGAACGCGATCCTGATCGTCGAATTCGCCGAGGAGAAGATGCGCGAGGGTCTGAGCGCGTTCGACGCGGCGATCGAGGCCGCCAAACTTCGCCTCCGCCCGATCCTGATGACCAGCCTGGCCTTCGTCTTCGGCGTGTTCCCGCTGGCCATCGCCAACGGCGCGGGCGCGGGCGGCCAGAACGCCATCGGTCGCGCGGTGGTGGGCGGCATGTTGTCGGCGACGATCCTGGCGATCTTCTTCGTCCCGATGTTCTTCGTCGTCGTCATGCGGCTGTTCGACCGCAGCAAGCAGCGCAGGGCCGAGGGCGATGTGCGTCCGCACGACGATGGCCACCCCGATGCGCCGTCCGTGCCGCAGGGAGTTTGATCCATGATCCGTTCCAAATCCACGCTCGCCCTGCTGGCGGCCACGATGCTCGCCGGGTGCAACTTCGCCCCCAAATATATCCGCCCGGTGGGGGCCGTTCCCGCGACCCTGCCCCAGGACGGCATCTATCCGCCCGCCGCCTCCGACGCGCCGGACGTCACCAGGATCGGGTGGCAGTCGTTCTTCACCGACGACCGCCTGCGCCGCACCATCGCGCTGGGGCTGGAGAACAACCGGGACCTGCGCATCGCCGCCGCCAATGTGCTGCAGGCGCGGGCACAATACCGTGTCCAGCGCGCCGATCTGGTCCCTTCGACCAGCCTGTCGGGTTCGGGCACCTATACCAACAACATCCAGGGCGCAGCGGGCGCGCTGGGTGGAGCGGCCGGCGGCGGAACCGGTGCAGGGGCGGGGGCTGGTACCGGTGGCACCGGCCTCGGCACGGGGGTGGGCTCCTCGTCGCGCAACCTCGAATTCTACTCGGCCAATGTCGGCTTCTCGGCCTTCGAGCTCGACCTGTTCGGGCGCGTCCGCAACCTCAACCGCGCCGCGCTGGAACAGTATTTCGCGACCGAGGAAGCCCAGCGCGCGACCCGGATCAGTCTGATCGCCGAGATCGCGACGGCGTGGCTGACCTACGCCTCGGATCAGGACCAGTTGCGCATCTCGCAGGAATCGCTGAAGTCGTTCGAGCAATCGCTGGAACTGACGCGGGCGCAGTTCCGCATCGGCGTCGCCTCGGAACTGGAGGCGCGCCAGGCCGAGACGACCTATCAGGGTGCGCGCAACGACATCGCGGTGCTCAAGACGCGGGTGGCGCAGGACAAGAACGCGCTCGACCTGCTGGTCGGTACGCCGGTGCAGACCGATCTGTTGCCACAGGGCCTGGCCGATGGGGGCGCGGCCTTGCCGCTGCTGCCCACCGGCCTGTCCTCCGATATCCTGCTGCGCCGTCCCGACGTGTTGCAGGCCGAGCATCAACTGATCGCACAGAACGCCAATATCGGTGCGGCGCGCGCGGCGATGTTCCCGCGCGTCTCGCTGACTGCGACACTGGGCACGATCAGCACCGCACTCAGTGGGCTCTTCGCGGGCGGCAGCTTCACCTATACCGGCGCGCCGTCGGTCTCGCTGCCGCTGTTCGACGGCGGGCGGCTGCGCGGCAATCTCGACGCCGCGCGGGCGCAACAGCAGGCGGCCGTCTCGACCTATGAAAAGACCGTCCAGACCGCCTTCCGCGAGGTCGCCGACGCGCTGGCGCAGCGCGGCACCATCGACGAGCAGATCGCGGCACAGACCGCGCGGGTCGAGGCGGCCAACGTCGCCCTGAAGATCTCCGATGCGCGCTACCGGACGGGCGTCACCTCCTTTCTGACGACGCTCGATTCCCAGCGCACCGCCTATTCCGCGCAGCAGCTGCTCGTCACCACCCGCCTCAACCGCGAGAGCAACATGGTCGAGCTGTACCGCGCGCTGGGCGGCGGGCTGAACTAGGCAAAATGGGTGACAGGATGGTCCTGCCCCTGCGCGATGGCGGCCCCGCGATGCCGGTAGCCGGGCGCGGCCGCCCCAGTCTCGAACGAGCGGCGGAGATCGGCCATCTGGTCGTCGAGGCGGCGATCGCGGCCTTTGTCGAGCAGGGCCTCGATATCTCGATCGAGCAGATCGCCCAGTCGGTCGGCGTCAGCAAGCAGGCCGTCTATCGCCGCTGGTCGAGCAAGATCCGGCTGCTGATGGACGTGATGGACCGGGTGATGGCGAAGATACACGCCAAGCTGAGCCAGGACCTGCCCGACGACGCCTTGCTCGCCCTGAAGGAGCTGTCCCGCCGCATGTGCGAACCGGACGGCGGGGTACGCGAACGGACCATGACGATCCTCATGGCGGAGGCGCTGGAGGACACCGCCGTGCGCCATTGGCTGGGCTCCTGGCGAGACCAGCATTTCGCCTTCTACCGGCGATACGTCACGGCGGTCCTCCCGATGGAGCGATCCGAACGGTCGGACGAGACGATCGCACGAATATTGCTCGACATCGTCGAGGGGGTAAGCCGCGAGGCGTATTGGCAGGATCTGTCCGATGCAGAATGCGCGACGCTGTTTTCGCGCAAGTGGGGAGCAAGCTTGCCCCTGCTGAACGAGTGACCGTAAGCGAAAATCGAGAATAGCGGACTGGAAGCTTTCCGCCGCTCCGCGCCATTGCCATTGCTGCCCCCGTCCAATTCTGCTGTGAAAATCGACATGAACGAATATTCGAGGTCAGGAAGCAGGCAGGGGGCTTTGAATGACCGCAATTGGGCCGGTTAGACGTCCGTTCGTTCGGCCAACTCCAAAGCGTCCTCCACATCGACGCCTAAATAGCGAACGGTGCTATCAACCTTTGCGTGATCAAGGAGAATTTGAACGGCGCAGAGATTGCCGGTCGCCTTGTAGATAATCGAGGCCTTCGTTCGCCGAAGTGAGTGCGTTCCGTAATCCTGCGGCGTCAGGCCGATGCCGATCACCCATTCCCGTACAGGACGGGCATATTGGCGTGTGCTCATGTAAGCCATGTAATCGTTGCGGCTCGGGAAGACGGAATCGTTGAGTGTACCACCGCGCCGTTCCAGCCACACACGTATTGATTTATGGGCCGTATCCATGAGTTCGAACTGAACAGGACGCTTGGTCTTCTGCTGTACGATGATGGCGCGATCCCGCACACGCCCGCCTGATACCAGATCACCGATGCGAACTTTGACCCCGTCACAGCGGCGTAATTTTCTATCGATAGCAAGGTCGAACAGCGCTCGATCACGTATTCGCCGATGTTGATCCAGCCAAAAGCGAATGGCCCAAACTTGCTGCTGCTTAAATGCCCGCTTGGCACCAACCAATCGGCCCTCATTCCAAGGGCGAAGTACGTGGAAGGCGGGGGCCATTGCCGAGTGACCCATCGCTTTCCTCCATTGCGCCAAGTCGGTGCCAACATCATAATCGCCCGCAGTAAATGCGCGGCTTGGAAACGTGGTGGATGCCCTATCATCCAGACACATTAAGGATCGTCCGATACTGTTGATCGCAAAGGTTCTGGCCTATGTCACTTTCTAAGAATTGGCATCGGAGGCGATTGTGGTTTTGTTGAAATACCCAACATGCGTACGGAAATGGTAGCCATCTGACGGTTGACGCCAAAAGTCGCTCTTCTGATCGCCGTGAAGGTTTGATTGTGATGGCCCGCCAGGTGTAGGTTCGTTTTACGTTTTAGCGACAGGTGACAACCAGATGGCTTTATCACCCGACTATTATGCCGTTCTCGGGGTGCCCTCGACGGCAAGTCGTGACACCATACACTCCGCGTGGAAGGCGCTCCTCCGTCAATATCATCCCGATGCCAATCATGGTGTGGATGTTTCTGCTCGCGCGAAGGAGATCAATGAGGCGTATGCCGTTTTAGGGAAGAAGGAAGCGCGCGCAGCCTACGATCGCCTACATTTCAAGCAGTCCGCTCATCAATCTAGCGGGCATCGCCCGGTTCATACGAGGACAGCCGGCAGGCGCCCTATCCGACCTAACCCGTCCATGCCGCCCAGCGGTAGTTTCTCGAAGCCGCTAGATACCAACGACTGGCTGGTCGGCCTTTTTCTGTTAATCCTCACCGCTGCCCCGTTAGCTACCATCCTTGTTCTGTATTACGAGGAGCCCGGTTCGGCATCTACGGTTCGACATAGCGTGGCAGTTCGCCGGGTACCATAGCCCGCCAAAGCCGTCCGCACCTCGTCGAGCATGAAGCTCGGATTTGCACAGCCTGCTTCCTAAAGTGTCCAGAACGCGGTGATGAAAAAGCCGCGGAAGTTGGGCGGCAGAAAAGGGATTATGGATGTCTGATCCTGGGCCTCCTCGGCGGCAGGGCAGGGCGGCTTCCGCCCACTCGCGGGCATTCCATAATTTCTCACAGATGTGTCGATGCGCATCTATTGCCTTCCTGTCGCTATCTTGATGCTTGTCGGATGCAATACCGAAAAGTCAGAGTTCAACCAGTTTTCGAAGGCACAGTCCGCATCCGGGTTCGGTGCAACCAATACCTGGCACATCGATCTAGCACTAAACACCATAAATATTCAGGAAATGCGCGATAGAGCCTATCATTTTTACCTTGCCAGGAAAAGTAAAGATCGCAAATATTAGGTTAACCAAGGCAAAACTATATTTAGACATGTAAATGCTTCAGTTTGGTTAGAATATTTCGATCGGGAAAGATGCCAATTGAATGGTTCGTTGCAGATCATCAGCGAAACAAAGAGGTTTTTCAACGTATTCGAAATTATTATGAAGGTGTTTGCCGAGATCAGGGGGGGCGGCTGATACCTGCGGCTTAGGCCGGTGGATGATGGCCGGCATGGGATCAGACTATTTTAGTATCGTCCCGGTTCCCTAGCGGAAGCGCCCCGATCCACGGCGCTTGCTGCAATGGTTGACGGTCGGTCAGATTCGCTCTCGCCCACTTGCGGCCATTCGCGAGTTGGCTACTCATCGGTCAATGACGTTGAAGCCTGCGACGAAGTTGAAGCTGGCGGCTCTCGCCCGGCCCATTGCGATCGCGCTCGCACCGGTCGCAGTCTTGCTTATGGCTGCTGGCGCAAGCTTTTGGCTGACAGCGGCTTGGCTCGCTAGCAACGGGATGTTGACCTTAGCTCCGCATGTCCGCGTTGCCGACAGAGCATCTACTGGAACGAGCGAAGTCCATGGAGGACGATCCTTGCTGAGCCCCATGCGGTTTGCACTCGCTGCGGCTTCGAATTCCATCACTGATGTCTGCTTTCTACCCTTTGCGGGACGTTCGTCCGACCAGCGCGACGGTGGAAGATGCGCTATTTCCAATATGAACGAATGGCAGAAGATGGGAAGCTGGTGAGGTGCCCCCAATGACCGACTATGGGTCAAAGTCGTCCGGCGGCAAAATCCCGAGCGAGCGCGACGAACCTCTGAAAGGCCGCTGAGGAATTGCGTCGGTTGGGGTAGTAGAGGCACAGCGGCGCGAGAGGCGGCGTCCAGTCTTCGAGGATGCGGACGAGTCGTCCAGCCGCGATGTCCTCACGCACGTCAGGCTCCATGAAGTATCCGATCCCGACACCGTTCGTCACCGCGATCGGGGCGAGCGATGCTTCGTCGAGCGTGATCGGGCCCTCGACGTCGACCTGCAGCTCTTCGCCGCCTTTCTCAAAACGCCATCGGAACAAGGCCCCGTTGGGAAGGCGTATCCGAAGGCAAGGAAAGCCCAGCAACTGTTGCGGCACCTGCGGGATGGTGCTGTCGGCAAGAAAGGTCGGTGATGCGACCACCGCCATTCGCCGCATCTGGCCAAGCGAGATGGCGATCGCGTCGCTGGGCACCAGATCGGCGCTGCGGATGCTGAGATCGAAGCCGGCCGCCACGACATTAATCAGCCGCCCCTCGGTGACGAGATCGATGTGAACTTGGGGGTAGCGCTGAAGGTAGGTGAGAATGAGTGGCGCCATGATTTCGCGCGCGGCAGTCGCGAAGGCGTTGATCCGCAAGGTGCCGGACGGCGTCTCCTGTTGGGAACGCGCCGTGTTCATCGTCTTTTGGGTGTCTTCGAGCGCCGGCTTGATCTGTGCGACGAAGCTGCGCCCCGCATAGGTGAGCGAGACGCTGCGCGTGGTGCGGTTGAACAGGCGAACCGAAAGCTCCCGCTCAAGCTTGCCGACTGCGTTGCTGATGGCAGTGGTCGACATGCCGAGATCGAGCGCCGCCGCACGGAACGAGCCGCACCGGACGATGGCGAGAACGGCCTCAAGCTCGATGAGGGAATGACGCATGATTGTCCCGGTTATCGCGATGCCTCATGCCGCTTTGTCTCGATTATCACGGGATTAGTCCATCGCTAGATCATCCTCATCAACGTTGAGGAAATGACCATGCTGATGGACCTGCCCAAGCCGATCGCCAACTATGTCGAGGCGAATGCCCGTCTCGATCTTGACGGCATGCTGAAGCCGTTCCGGCCCGACGCGGTCTTCATCGACAACGGCAAGCACTTCGACGGGCAGGCGGCGATCCGCCGGCTGTTCGAGGAAGAGGTGATGCTGGTGAAGGCGATCTTTACGCCCGACACCGTCCGAAACGACGGCGGCGATGTCATCGTCGAAGGCCCCGCGCACGGCGATTTTCCCGGCAGCCCGCTGCGCTTCACCTACCGCTTCACGCTGGAGGACGGCGCGATTAAGACGCTGGAGACGACGGTATGAGCATCGAGGCCGATCCCAACGAACTCGCGGGCAAGCGTGTGCTCGTCAGCGGCGGCACCAAGGGGCTCGGCCGTGCCACGGTCGAGCGTTTCCTCGCTGGTGGCGCGCAGGTCATCTCCGCCGCCCGGACTATCAAGAATCCAATTGAGGGCGTCGCGTATGTCGAGGCGGATCTGACGACGGCCGAGGGAGGCGAGGCGCTGGCGGCGGCAGCGTTGGAGCGGCTGGGCGGGATCGACATCCTGGCCCATGTGATTGGCGGCTCCGCGATGCCGCCCGGTGGCTTTGCAGCCCTGACCGACGACATCTGGCTGTCGGAGCTGAACCTGAACCTGCTGGCGACGGTGCGCCTCGACCGCCTTCTGATCCCGCAAATGATCGATCGCGGCGGTGGCGCGGTGGTGCATGTTACGTCGACCCAATCGGTGCTGCCTTTGCCGGAGTCCACCACCGCCTACGCTGCCGCGAAGGCGGCGCTGAGGACCTACAGCAAATCCATCTCCAAGGAGCTCGGTCCGAAGGGCGTCCGCGTCAACATCGTGTGTCCGGCTGGATCATGACCGAGGGTGCGGTCGATCTCGTGAAGGGTATGCAGGCGAGCAACGGCGGCACCTATGAGGACGCACGGCAGGCCGTGATGGCGTGGATCGGCGGCATCCCGATCGGCCGTGGCGCCGAGCCATCGGAGGTGGCGGACCTGATTGCCTTCCTGGCCTCGGATCGTGCTGCCGCCATCCATGGCGCCGAGTTCGTCATCGATGGCGGTACGGTTCCGACGGTCTAAGAATAGGCGGGGATTCGTTGACTTCTTCATCTTACCGGCACGAAGAGGCCTGTCGGTAGACGGTTGTAGCAGGTCGGCATCTGCCTGAACGAACGTCTGCTTTCGGGCGCTGGATGTGCTGGGATGAACGTCCGCAAGTGGGTCTCTGCTGCGGCTGACTGACGGAATGCGACGTACTGGCTGATGCCGTCGCGCTGGAATGCTGAGTCACCCACGCCTGGAATAGTGAGTCAGATCGAAGCGAACTGACGTCGACGGGAAGAGCGGCTCACGCGCGGGGCGTGGCGGCCTTCATGGGGCCTGAAACCACACTCGGATGCGAGACGCGATGGCATATCCAAATCGATAACCTTCGACCCAAGGCGGTCCATATCAAACCATCACAGCCAGATTATTTTGGGGGACGAGATGATGTCGCTAATCGCACCGTGTCCGCAAAAAGCGCAAATTTCTGCCGCTTTTGCCTTGACAATGGTGACCCCTACGGGAGGCGTTGATCCAGCGTAAAAAGCACGTATTTCTGCGGTTCTTATGGGTCGCTTGCCCATCGGTTTGTACACACGGTCTGTACCCGTGTGCAGCAGCTATTTGATCATGGCATCGGCCACCGTCAAGTGATGCAGACAGGTACCCGAACTGCTTTCTACTAAGCGCCGATACCAACCGACAGGCCGTGCGGCTCGGTTCAGACGATATCCTCTGCAACAAGCCACGCGTAAGGAACAGGGTCCGATTGTTCTGGCGTGCTGCGCCATCGGCGGTGCTCCGTAAAGCGGCTCGGCGGGGCGCCTTCCTCCCGTTGTGGCTCAATTCCGCGAGAATCCAGCAAAGCGATCAATTCGGCCATGACACCATCACGTTCGCGAACGAAGCGTGAGGCGAAGCAGCGCCACACCGTCCAACCCGCGCGCTCCAGCATGCGTTGGCGGGCCATGTCGTGCGGCCATTGATCGGGGCCGTGGTAACGGTCGCCGTCGCATTCGATCGCCAGTCGCCGGTCGTTCTCGCCTTCGACAACCAAGTCGATCCGCTTGGTACCCACCGGCACCTGCGTGTCGACGCGATAACCCCGTTCGACCAAAAGGTCGTACATTTCGATTTCGAATGGCGACTCGCATCTGGCCCGGCGATCGGCGACCATGGCAGTGTCGCCCGCAAAGGGCGCATGGAAATGTTCGATAAGGCTTCGGCGCAATTTGTCGGCCGGGCGCAAATCCTCCAACTCCACCGAGCGGACCAGCACCATCCGGTCGCGCGCCCGTGATGCGGCGACGTTGAAGCGCTGCTCATAGCCCAGGCCGGACAGGCCGCTGCTCTTCCCATCCGCGACCAGCGAGATGAACATGATGTCGCGCTCGTCGCCCTGAAAGGCTGCGGGCTCGCCGACGCGAATGTTGTGACGCAGCTGGACTTCGGAGCCCAGCACCTGCTCGATCGCTGTCATGATCGCGACGGCCTGTTCTTGGCCGAGCAACGTGGTCACGCCGATCGAGCGCTTGTGCATCGCCGGATCGTCGGCGATGCGACCGATGGCATCGACGATACAGTCGACCTCGGGCGGATTGACCTTCCCCCGGCGATAGCCGTCCTCGACCAGAATATCGATCAGCGGCGGATCAAGCCGCTCGGATGCCGATGGCAGGCGCAGCGGTACTAGCTGGTGGCTGTAGAATTGCGCTTTGGAGTATTCGATGATTGGCCCGACGCAGCGGAAATGTTCCTTGAGCAGGATCGCGCCACCAGCAAAGACGACCGTACCCAGGTCGTATAGCGACTTTTCCTCGCGTAGCGCCGATCGATAGTCTGCGACCTGTCCACCCAAATGGCGGTCGGCCAGTTGGTTCATCCGTGCCTCTTCACGGAAACCTGCATCCGGACTGACCTGCCGGTCATCGCCGACGATCAGGACTTGGCGGGCCCTTAGAAGGGCTGGAAGGGCGGCGACGGTCGATTGCGACGCTTCGTCGATGACCACCAGATCGAACAGGCCCAGTTCGGCGGGTAGCGATTCCGACACGCGGTAATGCGGCATGATCCAGCAGGGCAGGGCGTTCTTGGCGCGGTCAGCCGCGGCACGCGCATCGGCACGATAGCGACCCGCACGGATGCCGGTGCCGCGCCCCAGCTTTCGCATCGCTTGCGCATAGGAAGCGAGCGCCGTGCGAACCTGATCGCTGGCCTTCTCGGCTAGGCGGCACCAGGTGCGAAGTTCGATCGCCTCTTCATAGGCGCGGCGCAACAGGTCCTCCTGCTCGCCGCGTTCCTGCCCCAGCGCGCGCAGCCGATCATGCCGATCGACCCGGCGCAGCCAGGTGGAAAGCCTGCGTAGCGTCCAACGTTCCCGCCAGTCGCCGGGCGTCAGCGCGTCTTCAGTGCCCGTCACGGCTTCCCTGCGTAGTCGCTCCGCCCAACCGGGTGCGCCGTTTTCGGCGATCAGCGCGGTCAGATCGCGGATCGTCGCGAAGCTGGGGATCAATGCGCGCAGCACCGCCACCTCGCTCAGCGCCGCCTGCCACCGACGTTCGAGCAGATGAGCGTCGATGCCCTGCTGTCCGACCATGTCCTGCAGTATGGCAAATATTTCATCACCGATGGCGCCGCCAATGGTGCGCGCCAGAGTCACCAGTCGGTCGCGGTCCTGTTCGGCGGCGGATAGGCGGAATACCAGCAGATGCTGGTCGCACAGCATGATCAGCGCCTCGGTCGCGGCATCGTCGCCGATAAGCGGGCGTCGCCATCCGGGCAGGACTGTCCGAACGCCATCGGCCAATGCCCGCTCTTCGTGCGCCAGTGTGCGAAGGGCGGCGATGTGTGCAAGCTGCCGCCGCATGGCTTCGGCAGCGGCTGGCTCTTGCCCGGCCACCGGATCAACTCCGGCAAGCGGTCCCGCATGGTTCCACGCCGCCGCCAGCCGGATCGCCCGATCGCACAGCGCGAGATAGCGATGAACCTCGGCCCATTCGCTGGCATCACCGGGGGCGCGGCCTGAAAGCCGGACGGTGGCGACCTGCGTCTTGAGCTGTCGCGCGAACAGGCTCTGAAACAGGCCAAGATCCTCACCCGCCGCCAATCGACCAACGGTCTCGCGGAAAGCCGTATTGATGAGGGCATCATCGGGCAAAATGACCGGGCGGACTAGAAAGTGCCGCGCCTCGGCGGCAACCTGCGCGGCTTCCTCTGCCAATCCCTCGAGGGCGACCAGCGCGGGATCGTCGGCATCGGCTAACCAGCGGTCGCGCACGGTGGCCGACCAGGCAAAACCGCCCGCCATCGCCTGCCGCCGGAGGGTAAGCAGAGCCTCGGCCTGCGCGTGCAAGGTAGCGACGGCCTCGGCACCGATCTGACGTCCCAGTGCCTGATCGCCCCCGGTCCGTTCACCAAGCGCGCGGGCCTCGACCAGATCACGGTGTATCGCGCCAATCGCCGCCGCATCGGGCAGGTCGCCGGGCGGCGGTGGCTGGTCGAACAGCGCGATCCGTTCGCCCGCTTCCTTGCGTGCCGCGCGCAGCCGGATGAGGGCGGCATCGTCGAATTCGGGTTCGTGCGAGGCGATGATGTCGATCGCATCGGGCAGCCAATCCGCCAGTTCTCCCGCCGCAATTACCCGTCGTGCGGCATCGGCGGGTTCGATCGCGGCGCCGTCGATGGTCGCGCCGGTCATGGCCTGTCGACCGATATCCTCCACCTGCCGGTCGATGGTGGCAAGCTGGCGATGGATCGCTTCGATCCGGGCATCGAGCACCGCGATCTGCTGCGCCGTTTCGGTCGGGCGAGTGCGGTGCAGCCGGTCGGCAATGATGTCGACGGATTCTTGAAACTGCTTCAGTCCATCGCGATCGCTGTCGAGAAGGCTGACAGCAAGCGGGCGAACGGCGGCGGGCAGCTTGTCGCGCAGGACCTTCAGCGCGGGTGCCTTTTGCGAGGTGACGAGGACCCGTTTGCCGAGCGCCAGATAGTGACTGATGATATTGGCGATGGTGTGGGTTTTGCCGGTGCCCGGCGGCCCCTGCACGACCACCCCTGGCCGAGTAGCAAGACGCTGGATCACTTCCACCTGTTCGCGATTGAACGGCATGGGGAAGAACAGGTCATGGCCCGATCCGTCCGACGATGTGACGCCCGGCACCGTCGAGACGCCGCGATAGCTGGGATAGGCCTCCGTCGTCGCGCTGTCGGCGGGAGGTTGCAACAGGACACGGACGGCGGGAGGCAACGCCTCCGGATCGTCGATCGCGACTAGGGCGTCCTTGAACCGGCGCAGGTCGTCCATCAACTGCGTCGCCTGCCGCGTGCGTTCGATCAGGACCCAGCCGCCATCGACCTGCAGCGTCTCGCCGCTCGGTGGGTAGCGTTCGCCCAGATCGGGCAGATAATGCCCGTCGGGATCGAGCAGTGCGACCGCCCGGCGTAGCGGCGGTGCAAAGCTCTCCGCATCGAAAGGCGATAGGCCTTCGCCCTCCATCGCGTCGAGATAGCGCTGGGTGCCGGCCTGCCACTCGTCGACCGAGGGCGCATCGAGCGCATCGAGCGGAGCTGTCTCGATCCCCGGTGGGGCTTCGCTACGCGGGCGAATGTCGATGCGGTGCGTGACCTCGTCGAGCGTAAGTTCGACAGGGACGGTGAGCAGCGGGTGATGCAGCCGCCCGAATGGCCGGGACCAGCGCGCGACGCCGATGCCCCATACTAGTTCGACCGGCTGCTCCGACCCGCCGTCCAGCGTCTGACGAAGCGCGAAAAGGCTGTTGTACAGGTCGATCGCTTGGCGGCGGGGCCGTTCCTCCAGCGCCCAGGCGGACCAGATCTCGCGTTTGTAACCCTCGAGTGCCGCGTTCAATCGCGCAGCTTCAGGGTGATCGATCAGCGCCAGGCCGGACGTTTCGATCCCGTCGCGTAGCGCGTCATCGAGCATCTCTCTAGGCAGTTCGCGGCGCAGACTTGGTACCTGCGCGACATCGTCGCGCAGGTCGATCCAGCGTCGCAATTCTGGGTCGCTTGGCACCGGTGGAGGGCGGCGGACAAGGCGGTCGACACTCAACCAGCGATGATCGTCGCCGTCGCGCACGTTGACGAGGACGCCGGGAAGAAGGATGATATCCTCACCCGATCGCCGAAATGCACGATAGTCCGCCATGTCGCTGACCGTGCGCAATCGATCTCGTTCGGTTGCCTCGACATATTCGATCAGTGCCGTCAAGCGATCCCGCTCGATCATAAACCCCCGTCGCCTTTGCTCGATGTCATCCCACCTTCACACGCCAAGCATAGAAAGATGAAGGGGTATCGGTCATCTTTTTTGCACGGACCAAAATGGATGAAAAAATTCGGGCGGATGCGACCTTGACCTTGTGTCACTGTTCGCGCCACCATCTGGATATCTAACGGGGGCGACGATCGTATATGGTTAGCTTGCAAAAGGGACAGACGGTTTCGCTTGCGAAGTCCGATGGCGGCAGCCTGACCAAGGTTGCGATGGGATTGGGCTGGGATGTCCGCAAGGGTAAAGGGCTATTCGGTCTGTTCGGCGGCGGTGGCGGCGACATCGATCTCGATGCCTCGTGCCTGCTGTTCGATGGCAACCGCCGCATGGTCGATGAGGTCTGGTTCCGCCAATTGTCGAGCAAGGATGGCAGCATCGTCCATAGCGGCGATAATCGGACCGG
Source organism: Sphingomonas paucimobilis NBRC 13935 (assembly GCF_000739895.2). Lineage (GTDB taxonomy): Bacteria > Pseudomonadota > Alphaproteobacteria > Sphingomonadales > Sphingomonadaceae > Sphingomonas > Sphingomonas paucimobilis. The sequence goes on along the minus strand of NZ_BBJS01000030.1, from coordinate 86,329 downwards.
TGCTGGCGACGGCGATGACGAGACGATCAATGTCGATCTGTCGCGCGTTCCATCTTCGGTCCAGACCTTGGTCTTCACGGTCAACAGCTTCCAGGGCGACAGCTTTGAGCGGATCGCCAATGCCTATTGCCGATTGGTCGACCTGACCACGGGACGCGAGATGGCGCGCTACGACCTGACGGGGGAGGGCAGCCACACCGGGCAGGTGATGGCCAAGCTGACCCGCAACGGTCAGAGTTGGGACATGAAGGCGTTGGGCGAGCGGACCATGGGGCGCACGTTCCACGACATGAGTTCCGCGATCAACGCTGTTCTCTGAGCTATCGTCCAGGCGGGGAATTGCGGGGCATGACCGAGCTTCAACAGGGCGGCAACACGCCTGTCACCGGCAGCAGGATGTCTGTCGGCTTTTCGTGGGCGATACCATCGGGGCGTGATGTCGAGGCGGATGCGTCTGCTTATCTGCTGACCGCAGGCGGTAAGGTCCGCGGCGATGCGGACATGGTGTTCTACAACCAGCCTGATGGTGCGGCTGGCGCGGTGCGCTTCGGGGATCGTACCGGACCACGCGGCGGCTTTACTGTCGATCTGGCGCAGTTGCCCGTCGAGCTGGAGCGCATTGTTTTCTGCGTGACGATCCACGAGGCGCAGGCCAAGGGGCAGACGTTGGCGCTGCTCGCCGATGCCGAAATCTCCGTGACCCCGGCGGGCGGCGGCGACACGATCCGCTATCGGCCGATGTTGGCTGGCGCGACGGAAGCGGCGATGGTGCTGGGTGAACTCTATCGGCGGGGTAGCCAGTGGAAGTTTCGCGCCGTGGGGCAGGGGTTCAATGGCGGCCTGGCACCCTTGGCGCGCTCCTTTGGGATCGAGGTGGCCGAGGACGCCGCTCCGCCGCCGGCGCCTCCGCCACCCCCACCGGCGCCGCCTGTTCGTTTGAGCAAGGTCACGCTCGACAAGCCGGGGCAGACGGTCAGCCTGGAGAAGAAGGGCAATCATTTCGGCGAGATCGTCGTCAACCTCAATTGGTCGCGCGGGCGCAAAGCGTTTTTCGGTGGCAGCACCGCGATTGATCTGGATTTGGGGTGCCTGTTTGAACTGACCAATGGTCGTAAGGGCGTGGTACAGGCGCTGGGACGGGCATTCGGTGGTTTTGATCAGGCCCCCTATATCGCCCTCTCTGGTGACGATCGCACGGGCGATGTCTCGCAGGGAGAAACGATGCGCATCAATGGCGCGCATTGGTCGGACCTGCGTCGCATCGTCGTCTTCGCCAATATCTATGACGGTGTCCCGAACTGGCAGCAGACCGACGGCGTGGTGACGGTCACCATGCCGGACCAGCCGCCGATCGAAGTCCGCATGACCGAGGGGCGCAATGACCGTCGTCTGTGCGGCATCGTCCTGATCGAGAATGACGGCGGGCGGCTGAAGGCGACGCGGATCGTCGAATATGTTCGCGACCAGCAGGTGCTCGACGAACGTTTCGACTGGGGCCTTCGCTGGGTCGCGGGCAGCAAGGATTAAGGCCGTCCCACCATGGTCGACGGCATACGGGGGAAGAATGTTTAAATATTTCAAAGGATCGTTCGTGTTCGCGGCGATCTGTCTCGCGATCGGGGCCTGGATCGGCTGGACGCTGACGCACGATATCGCAGGCACGCTCGGCATCTTGTGGATCGTATTGGTGCTCGGTGTCCTGGAGGTCTCGCTGTCGTTCGACAACGCGGTGGTCAACGCCACCGTGCTGCGCGACATGACGCCGGTTTGGCAGCGTCGCTTCCTGACCTGGGGCATCATCATCGCGGTGTTTGGGATGCGCATCCTGTTCCCGCTGGTCATCGTCGCGATCGCGGCACGCCTGGGGCCGATCGATGCGGTGGTGCTCGCTGCGACCGACCCTGTCGCCTATGAACGGATCATCACCGGCGCGCATGTCGGCATCTCGGGCTTCGGTGGCGCATTCCTGGCGATGGTCGGGCTGACCTTCTTCCTCGACGAGGAAAAGGATTCGCATTGGATTGGCCTGATCGAGCGGCCTTTTGCCGGTCTCTCGCGGATTTCGGGGCTGGCGATCGGCATCGTGCTGCTGGCGCTCTATAGCATCTCGCGCGCCATTCCTGCGGAGGAGGCGATGACCTTCCTGACCGCCGGGATTTTCGGCCTGCTCGCCTATATCGCGGTGCAGGCGGTAGGTGCGATCCTGGAGAAGGACGACGAGGAACCCACCTCGGGCAATGCGGCTGCGACGGTCGCGGTGGCCAAGTCTGGCTTGGCGGCGTTTCTATATCTCGAAGTGCTGGACGCCAGCTTTTCGTTCGACGGGGTGATCGGTGCGTTCGCACTATCGAACAACCTGTTCATCATCGCACTCGGGCTGGGTATCGGTGCCATGTTCGTCCGGTCGATGACGGTTATGCTGGTCGATAAGGGAACGCTGACCGAATATCGCTACCTGGAGCATGGTGCATTCTACGCCATCATCGCGCTGGCCGCGATCATGCTGATCTCGATCCGGGTCGAAGTGCCCGAAACCGTGACCGGCCTGATCGGCGCGGCGTTCATCGGCATGGCGTTGTTCGCATCGGTTCGCGCCAATCGGCGGGAAGGCGATGGCGATGTGGCGCTGGAGGATGCGGTGCCGGTCGCGCCGACCGGCGAACGCCTGTCCATCTGAACGATCAAGAGAGAGGAAGCACATTCATGTCAGTCAGTCTGGCCAAGGGCGGCAATGTCAGCCTGTCGAAAGAAGAACCCGGCCTCACCCATATCCTGATCGGTCTGGGCTGGGACACGCGGACCACGGACGGCACCGATTTTGACCTAGACGCCAGCGCCTTCCTGCTGGGTGCAGGCGATAAGGTTCGCGGGGATTCTGATTTCATCTTCTACAACAACCTGCGCTCGTCCGACGGCTCGGTCGAGCATACCGGCGACAACCGCACCGGCGAGGGTGATGGTGATGACGAGGCGCTGAAGGTCGAACTGGGCAAGGTGCCCGCCGATGTCCAGAAGATCGCGGTCAGCGTCACCATCCATGAGGGCGAGGCGCGGCGCCAAAGCTTCGGCATGGTGTCGAACGCGTTCATCCGCGTGGTCAACGATGTCACCGGTCGCGAGATCGCGCGTTATGACCTGTCCGAGGATGCCTCGACCGAGACGGCGATGATCTTCGGTGAGGTCTATCGCCATAATGGCGAGTGGAAATTCCGCGCTGTCGGCCAAGGTTTCAAGGGCGGCCTGGCTCCCATGGCCCGCAATTATGGCGTCAATGTCGGCTGATCGCCGACCTTATCGAGGATAGCAAAAATGGCAGTTTCTCTCTCCAAGGGCGGCAATGTCAGCCTTAGCAAGGAAGCACCAGGCCTGCGCGGCGTGCGTGTCGGCTTGGGCTGGGACACGCGCGTGACGGATGGCAGCGCGTTCGATCTCGATGCCAGCGTGTTCCTGCTGAACGAAGGTGGGCGGGTGCGCTCGGATGCCGATTTCGTATTCTACAACAACAAGAACGGCGCGAACGGCGCGGTCGTCCACCAGGGTGACAACCTGACCGGCGAGGGCAGCGGCGACGACGAAGTCGTGGTCGTCGGTCTCGATCAGCTTCCCGCCGACATCCAGAAGCTCAGCTTCGCGGTGACGATCCACGAAGCTGAGGGGCGCCGCCAGAATTTTGGCATGGTGTCCAACGCCTATATCCGGGTGGTTAACGCGGACGGCGGTACGGAGATCGCACGCTACGATCTGTCGGAAGACGCCTCGACCGAAACGGCGATGATCTTCGGCGATCTGTATCGCCACAATGGCGAGTGGAAGTTCAAGGCGATCGGCCAGGGCTTCGCCGGTGGTCTGGGGCCGCTCGCCCAGTCGCTGGGCGTCAATATCTGACGACGCGATCCCGCCGGGCAAACCGGCGGGATCGGCCTGTCGTGGTCGTTCATTCGGGACATTCTCACTTCATGTCGGCCGTGCCGGACCTCGCGCCTCCGCCCTATCGCATCGCTCTGCCGACCGGTCAGTTGACCATCCGCGTCGACCACAGCCGCTGGCCGTTGGACGCGCTTTGTGATTTTGCCGCGCGGGAGAACCCCAAGCGCGGCTATCTGGTCGTGTCGCGAGTGCTGGGGCGGCATCTGCCCGCGCGGCCCAGCGTCATGCGGCGCAGCGTTCGCGACCTGGCTTCCGCCATCCCCGCCGATATGCCCGGCCCGGTGCTGGTCATCGGACTGGCCGAGACGGCGGTTTGTCTGGGCCAGACGCTGCACGAGGAATGGCAGCGTCTGACCGGGCGCGAGGATGCCGGCTTCATCCATTCCACGCGACAAACGGTCGACGCACCGCTGCTGTGCCGGTTCGAGGAACCGCACAGCCACGCCTCGGCGCATCTGATCTATCGCCCGCAGTTCGATGCACTGGCCTGTCCCCGATCGCTGGTGATCGTCGATGACGAGATTTCGACCGGCACCACCCTTCGCAACCTTGCAGCCGCATTGATCGCCGAATGGCCGCAGGTTGAAAGGGTCGTTGTGGCGACGCTGACCGACTGGACGGCGGGTACGGAGCGTTGGAGCGCCATGCCGCGCCCAACCGAAGTAGTATCGCTGCTTCGCGGGCAATTGGACTGGACGCCTGCCACCGACCACCATTCCGATCCGGGATTCGAGGCGCGGGCGGGATCGCTCGGCACCATGCCGACACATATCAATTACGGCCGGTTGGGGCGGTCTGACTCGCCCAACATCCTGCCCGTCGAGCCGTTACCCGATGGTATAGAGCCGTTGCGGATCATCGGTACCGGCGAGTTTACCTATTTGCCCTTTCGCCTCGCCGAACGGCTGGAGGAAGCGGGACGCGACGTCGTGGTGCAGGCGACCAGCCGCAGCCCGGCGCGGATCGGCGGCGCGATGGTGACCAAGCTGTGTTTTGGCGACAATTACGACACCGGGGTCGCCAACTATCTCTACAATGCCGATCCGGCCGATGGGCGTGCGAATTGGATCTGTCATGAAACGCCGATAGCCAGTGTCGATCCGGCGCTGATCTCTGCGCTCGATGCTTCGGTACTGGGATGGCGATGACGATAGGGGCGATCGCGTTCGTCGATTTGGATGATACGCTGTTTCAGACGATCGGGAAATGTCCCGACGATGTGCCGGTGGATCGGTTGACGCCGCTGGGCTTCACTAGGGAGGGCGACCCGCTCAGCTATGCGACGCCCCGCCAGATGTCTTTCCTAACCTGGTTGGCTCAGACGACGCGTCTGATCCCGGTCACGGCACGGAGCCTGGATGCGCTGCGCCGGGTTCATATCCCCTTCGCCGCCGCGATCTGCGCGCATGGCGGGGTGATCCTCGATGATCATGGGCAGGTGGACGAGGAATGGGCCGCCCGCATCGCCGCCAGCGCCGCTGCGCATGTCGCTGAGCTGACCGGTTATGCCGACGCCATTGCAGCCGAGGCCGAGCATAGGGAGCAGGCGATCCGCGTTCGCGTCCTGACCGAAGACGATGTGCCGCTGTACGTGCTGGTCAAACATGCGACGGCGGACAGCGCGGCGCTGAACGAGGTGGTCGACGCCGCCGTACCGGGCCTGCCCGTCGGCTGGACCGATCACCGCAACGGCAACAATATCGCGCTGATGCCGCCCTATCTGGGCAAGCGGCATGCGGTCGAGCGGCTGCTGCCCCGGTTGCGGGCCGCGCATGGCGACCTGCCGGTTCTGGGCATCGGCGACAGCCTGACCGATGCGCCGTTCATGGCGGCCTGCGACTTCGCGATGATGCCGGTGGGATCGCAACTGGGCAAGCAGGTGCTGGGTGGCGGCTGATCCCGTCACCGTCCCTGTAGGAGCGCCATTCTCGGGCAGCTACGCGCCGGAAGACGTGACGTTCCTGCTCAAGCCGGTCGCGCTCGACGCGACGGACGTCTTGGAGAAGGAGGCGCTGATCCAGTCGGGCCGCCGCCATTACTCCGAGATGATCGCGCCCGAAGCCGTGCCCGGCGACGCCTATCTCTCGCTGTATGACGCGGCTTTGGCGCGTAATGGCGCGCGGCTGGCGCAGGATATCGCAAGCCTTGCCGCGCATCTGACGGCGCGACGTCCCGGACGGCCTGTGGTGATCGCCAGCCTCGCCCGTGCGGGCACGCCGATCGGGGTGTTGCTGACGCGGGTGCTGCGTGCCGCCGGGCATGGGGTGGATCACTATGCCATCAGCATCATTCGCGATCGCGGCATCGACCGGAACGCGCTGCGCCATATCGCCGATCGCCACGATCCGGCCGATATCGTCTTCGTCGACGGGTGGACGGGGAAGGGGGCCATCGCGCAGGAAATGCGTACCAGCCTTGCCGACCAGCCCTTCGGCTTCGCGCCGGTGCTGGCGGTCGTCGCCGATCCCGCCGGACAGGCGGACATCGCCGCGACCGATGATGACTATCTGATCGCCTCGGGCCTGCTCAACGGGATCGTCTCGGGGCTGGTCAGCCGGTCGATCCTGCGGGACGATCTGGTTGGCCCTGACGATTTCCATGCCTGCGTCTCCTATCCGCAGTTCGCCGCGGCCGATCGTTCGCAAGCGTTTGTCGATGCGCTGACGCCGTTGGCGCTACGGGCGCATGCCAGGGCTATAGACGGACATGCGGCACGGCGACCGGCGCTGCGTCAGGCATGCGAGGCGATGGTCACGCGTCTGCTCGAATTGGCGCATACCATTGACCGCAACCGGATCAAGCCCGGTATCGCCGAGGCGACCCGCGCCTTGTTGCGTCGTATGCCCGAACGGTTGCTGGTCCGCGATCGCGACGATCCCGATGTCGCACATCTGCTTCATCTGGCCGAACGCGGCGGCGTTCCCGTCTCGGGCCTTGGCGACGACAGCTGTTACCGCGCAGTCGCGATCATCCGCAGCCTGGGGAACGACTTATGATGTCGGCGATGACGCTGGGTGCGACGCTCTACATGCCATGTACCCGGCCCGATCTGTTCGAGCGGTTGTTCGGTCCGGTTGCCGTGCCAGGGCTGCGCTCGGCGGTACTGTGCTTGGAAGATGCGGTCCTCGATTCCGACATCCCGCTGGCGATGGCGCATCTGGCGGCGCTGCTGCGTCGGCTGGCGCAGCGAGACGCCGTACCAGGCGAGCCGATGATCTTCGTCCGGCCGCGCGATGGGGCAATGCTGGATCATATCCTCCGCCTGCCCGGCATCGAGCGGGTCCAGGGCTTCGTCCTGCCCAAGGCCCATGCCGACAACATGCCGGCCTATCTCTCGCTACCCTATGCGCCGGGGCATCGATTGATGCCGACACTGGAGACGCGGGAGGCACTCGACCCCTATGAGCTGCGTCGGCTGCGCGATCAGTTGCTAGCGGTGCAGGATCGCATTCTTGCGCTGCGTATCGGTGGCAATGATCTGCTGCAGACCATGGGGTTGCGCCGCGTGGCGGGGCGAACCGCCTATGACGGGCCGCTGAGCGCGGTGATCGGAATGCTGGTCAGCTGCTTTGCGCCATGGGGCTTTGCCCTCAGCGCGCCGGTGTTCGAGCGGTTCGGCGACACCTCGCTGCTCCGCGACGAAGTGCAGCGCGATGTCGAGCATGGCCTCTTCACCAAATCGGCGATCCATCCCAATCAGGTTCCGGTTATCCAGGCGGCGCTCGCGGTGCCGTCGCACCAATGGAGAGAGGCGCAGGCGATCCTGGCGCCGGATAGTGCAGCGGTGTTTGCCCATCATGGGGTCATGTGCGAACCATCGACCCATCGCGGCTGGGCCGAGCGGACCCTTGCCCGCGCCGATGCCTTCGGCGTGGCGGATCCCATGGCACACCCCGCGTCGATACCGCTGCGCGCATGAGGATAGGGGAGAGTAGCATGAGCGATTATCGGACCAAGATCGACGAGCAGGTCGGCAACGGTGTCCGCTTCGAACTGTATCAATTCGTGCGCAAGAGCCACGCGCTCGGCACGCCGGTGCACGTCCCCAATGCCTCGCCCAACGGAACCGCCGCCACTATCCACCTTCATCCGCCACATCGTGCCACCGCGCGCCAGCTGCGGATCGTGCTCGATGGTGGTGCGGCGCTGCTGGAGCCGGGCGCCTTGCAATATGCCAAGGGTCGGTTGCAGATCGACATTCAGAAGAATGCCGGTGCCGGTGGCTTTTTTGCCCGCGCCATAACCTCTGCCGGGACCGGCGAGAGCGCCTTCGCGACCCGCTATGCCGGACAGGGCGAGGTCTGGACCGAGGCGACGCCCAAGCATTTCATCCTGGCGCAGATGGATGGGCCGCAGGATGCCCTAATCCTCGATGACGGTGCCTTCTACGCCTGTGACGGCAATATAGCGGTGTCGACCCATATCCATCGCTCGGTGCAGGGTGTGCTGTCGGGTAACGGCCTCATGCAGCCCAAGCTGACCGGGGCGGGGGCCTTTGTCGTGGAGTCGCCGGTGCCGGTCGACGAGATCGAGGTGGTCGAGCTGGACGGGCGTGACGAACTGATCGTCGATGGCGACCTGATGCTAATGTATTCAGCCGGGTTGCAGGTCGAGCTTCGCCCGTTGGTCCGGGGGCTGCGCAATGCGATGCGGAGTGGCGAGGGGCTGGTCTTCGTGTTTTCCGGGCGTGGCACGGTGTGGCTCACTCCGACGATGCGGCTCGGCTGAGGGACGTCAGGCGGGGCCGTTGTCGCCATAGCGCTGCTCGATGAAGCGCAGATTGTCGGCGAAGCTGTCGATATCGTCCTGCGCCATCGATCGGGACAGCGTCTCGGCGCGGGTGACCATGCGATCGAGCGCCTCGTTGAGATTATAGCTCGCCGAACGACCCGTTGTGCGGAAAATCTCGGCGCGGTGGGCAGGGGGGATTTCGGCATAGCTGGCGATCAGTCGCGGCAGATGCGTGTCGCGCATCTGGCGAACCTCGGCCAATGCCGAGACCATCAGGCTGTTGTCCCGGGCACGCGCCTCAATATCCGCAATGAGCGAGACGAGCTGGGCCACGCGCGGGCGCGACGCATCGGGGAGGCGTTCGTCGTCGGGGCTGATGGCAGGGGTGCTTGGAACGGGCGCAGGGGGCTGGGTGGCCGACCCGTCATCGGGGGCCGAGAGCCAGTTGGCGATCCGATCAAGAAACCCCGAAACCATGTCTTGCGCTTGTCGCCTCCAACTGGACGCGAGCCTACCGCATGCAGCGGCTACAAATCCAGCGGGCTGGTGGAATTGTCACGCGATGCCAGTGTTTCCATCGCTTGGTGCGCCTCGGCCAGGGCAGCACGAAGCTTGTCTCGGGCGCGCTCGGCGGCGTGGCCTGGGTCGATAAGCGTCTGATCGCTCATCACCTGCCGGGCCGCCATGGCGACTTGCAGCGCCGACAGCGTTGCGTTGCGCGCCTGGACGATCGCCTTGTCGAGCACGGTCTGATTAGCGATCAGCAGGTCCAGCGTCATCACAGCCTGGCGGTGAATGGCCTGCTGGGTGAGCAGGGCCTGTTCGCGTTCCAGCAGGATGGCCGATCCGCGATCCTGCACGGCGGCGGCGCGTTCCGGCTGCTCGACCCGCAACTCCCGCGCCGCGGACTCGATCATGGGCCGTAATAGCTCGATCGTCGTCAAAGCCTGCTCCAATCCGCCAGCGGCCTTGGCCAGACGATCGCGGGCCGATATGAGGAGGATCATCCGCCGCGTGGATTCATCCCGTTCGGCATCCAGGCGCATCACCAGCGTGTCGATGTCTTTGGTTGATAGGCCGGGAGCAGAATGCTGACGGACCCGTAGCCACTGAAAGCGAGGCGGCGGCGGGGGCGCGTCCCATGCCGCGATCGACCGCCCGATGTCCGCTATGATGGTCTGCGCGGATCGGCCCTCGGCCAGTGCAGGCAGGTGAGCCGTCGCATCGGAGGATGCTCGCATGGCACCCTCGCCAATCCGGTCGAGTATAACGTCACTGGCATCGCGGACCCACCGTCGGACGATTTCTCTCGCAGCTATCTTCAATTCGGTTCCTACCACGACCGGGCTTCGAGAATTGCTGGGCTCACCGTCTACCATGTGTGTCTGATCATTCTGCCGCGGTGGAACCCACCACAGAATATGGAATATGCATCGGCGCTGTAAAGCTGGGTGACCTGAGGGGCGAGGAAAGGCGCCATCATGACCGGAGATGAGGAAATTCAGGCGCAACAACGCAAATCGGCGGCTGGGCCGCCAATTTGCCGGTGTGCGCGCGCTCGTTCAGGGGCGATCGAGCGCGGTGTCCTCCAGCCGCGCGCGGCTTCCGGAAGGCGGGAGGGGGTACTTGTCGGCGCCGGACTGATGCCGGACACTATGAGGCATGACCGGTCCTGGCCTGCCCGACGAACAGCCCGTCTTTGCGCATCATGTGCGCGCGCTCCTGGCGCGTCAAGCGCAGGCCGACCGGGATCTGGTGGGAGCGTCGTACCGGTGTGGACGCAATCATCAGCCCGAGGCGGAGCCGGGACAATCGCCAGCCCGTCGCAAGGCGGATGCGCTCGCCGCAGCGGTCGGCATCGACTTCCACCGACCCAGCCCGATCCGGCGAGGTGGCCGCCAGACAGGTGGCGGCCGGGTACCGCATTTCGACATGAAGCCTATGGGCAAGACCCACGTACCGACTAGCAGAGACGGAAAGGTTCACCACGGCTTCAAGGCCAAGGCCACGGGAGGCGAGCATTTCGATTATCTGCGCGACGGCGCGAAGGTCACGATCATCAGCCATCTCGACTATATCCGGCGCGATCAAGCGGTCGCCGATCTGGCCGAGAACCTCGTCATCGATATGATCGATGAGCAGGTGATCCGGGGCGGTATGAACGCCCGGGCCATCGTCTCGAACATTGCTGGCAGCCCCGACCGTCAGCGGTCGCTATTCATTGCGGCCGAGCAATGCGAACGGACGCCCAAGCTTCACCATCTCACCGCGTCGACCGCAGACGTCAAACGATATGATAGGGTGGCTGGATTTGCGACAAGTCCGGATTGGCTGCGTGACATGAGCCGCAGACTGAAGGCAGCGCGACGGGAAGCCGAAGCCGAGGCGGCGGCTAAGGGACGCCCCTTCAAGGACCGGCAGGTCATCGTCGGGGATGTCACGCCCGAGGAGGCGTTCGACCGGCTGACCTGGTTCGATAAGCATCCCAGCTTCCCCGCGCCGCGATGGCAGCAGGGACGGACGGGGCGCAGTCACCATCGCTTCGTGCAGGAACTGCCCGCCGACTCCGAGCCCGAGCAGCATGGCCAGATCCTCCGCAACATCGTCGCGATGCTGGCGGCGGATGGCTGGATGGCGGTGGGGGTGATCCACCAGCCCGATCAGCACGGCGACAAGCGCAATTTCCACATCCATGTCGACGCCTATGACCGCCCGGCGAAGTGGCTGGACGAGGAGGGCAAATGGGATTTCGAGGTGGTCGAGCGAAAGAATGGCAAGAACACCCGGCCCTACCGGCAGAACAAGGTCAGCTACCGCGCGGAGCCGGGCAACAACGGAAAGCGTGCCAAGGTCGACACCGCCGAGCTCATGCGCGGGCGCTTCATCGACATCGTCAACGCGGTGATGGGTGAGGAGCGCTATCTCCACGGCACCTATAAGGAAAACGGCATCGCCCTGACCCCGCTCGAGCATATGGGCAATCGCGCGACCGGTCACGAGCGGCGTGGGGTCGCGACGGAGGTCGGCACCCGCAACGCGCGGCGGATCGTGAGCGATGAGCTTGCTGCCTGCGATAGGAAGGCGGCCGCTGCGACGGACGTGCTGGCCAGGGACATGGCGCTGATCCTGCCGTCGATCGGTGACCAGCCCGATGCGGTTGCCGCCGCCCGGCGGTATGAGCGATTGTCCCGCCGGCTGATCCAGCGCCGCCATGACATGGACGTCGCCGATGTCGTGGTGGCGGCATCGCGATCAAGGGCCGAAGCGGTGATCGCAACGCTGGAGCCGGAGCCCGGCCGCCGGACCAAGCCGCGCGCTGGCGACCGTGCGCTGTTGGAGGCGGCGCATGCGCATCTCGACTGGGTGGTGCAGCATTCGCCCTCGGATGATGAGCGTGCGGCGGAACGGCAGCGGATCGCCCGGATCGAAGCGCAGGTTGGTGCCGCATGGGACGAGGTGGCGGCGGCGATTGCGACAAAGGGCCAACGCATTCCTGCGATCACCTATGTTTCCACACGGACGGCGCCCGCCGCAACGATGCCCCATCCGGATTATCGGGAGCAGGTGCGTGGACGCCTTCGCCAATGGCTGACGCAGCATGGACGAGATGAGGGGCGGCTGATCTTTGAAGGCGGCACCGTGCGCCTGGCACCGGACCAGCCGAAAGCGATCGACCGGCTGATGCGGCTGTCCGCTGGCGAGGAGGAGTTCCAGAATTGGCTTACCAGTGAACGGGAGCGGCGGGCCGATCAGGCCGCAGCCGATGCCAAGCGGCAGCGCGACAAGCAGGCAGCGCTGCAACGCGCCGAGGCGGGCCGTCGCGAGCAACAGGCCGCGAAGGCGGAAGCGGGCAAGGTTGTCAGAACGATATCGCCGCCGGAGGACCGTGCGCGGCCAGCACCTGTCGTTGTCGACATGCCCGCTGCCCAGCCTCCGGGCAGGCCGCCCGTGCCGGAAAGGAAATCGCCGCCCGAACCTGTTCCCCCCGCTTCCCAGCCCGTTGATCGACGACCGCCTGATCCACCCGTTGTGACCAGGGTCGATCCGCAGCGAGAGGAGGAACGCGAGCGGCAGGTGCCGTCCAGGCCCGCCCCGCGGGACAGGCCGAACGGCCCACCGCCGGGTATCCGGAGCAAGGGGCCGGACGACGCAGCGGCGCCCCAGCGCCCGATGGATCGCGGTTCAGAAAGATAATGACGGTTTTCGGGCCGCCCCGATCGATGCGATCGGCCAGAAGGAAGGAGGGGGATAGCCTGGCGGCTGCACCATGATGGTGAAATGGACCTGAAGGCGACGCGAGCAGCCCCGCGCCGCCGGACTGGAAATGATATGAAGACCAAGACGAACGTGGTGCCCGGCTGGCTGAGCCCGGCGCAAGTGATGGATACGCTGTACGATGTGCGCGAGCCCGGGTGCGAGGATTTGGGCTATGCCCTGCTACGCCCCCGCGCAAAGCAGAAGGCGAACAGCGCGGCCGCGCTGCTCCGCGCGAAGATGGCGCCCGTCGAGCCGACCAGCGCCGCGCGCACGACCGCCTGCGGCATCCCGGTGACCGCCCGCCAGCACCGGCTCGTGCTTGCTCGGGGTGTCGGGGACATGGCGTTGGCGCCGCTGCTCGACGAGTACGACCAAGCGGTTCGCCCGCACCAGCGCCTGCTCGCCGGTGTGCTGACGGTGCGCGGCGATATCAGCGCGCCGCTCCACGACCTGTTCGACATGGCGACCAGCTATGCTGCGATCCATCTCGCCTGCGGCCGCTCGCTGACCAGCGTGGTCGTAGCCCATGCCCCCGGCGACGAACTGAGCCGCGCGCTGCCGCATGTCCATATCTGCATGCTGGCACGGCAGCACACCCCGAGCGGCTGGGCCGCCGAGCATTCCGATCTCGCCGACACAACGCACCGCATGTGGGCGGAGGAATGGGGCGCTTTCCGTGCCGGATGGGAGCAAATGGTCGCCGCTTGAGCAGGTGGACGGGGCGGCGACGGCCGCCCCGTTTGATCGTCAGAACGCGGCCCGGTCGGTCTTGGGCGCCCGCGCCAGCACGGCGGCATCGAACGCCTGCTTGAGGCGGCGATCGGCATCGGTGCCCGCTTCCAGGATGATGGAATTGGTGCCCATGCCGGTGCTGCCCCGCAGCGTCGGCCACGCCGTATCGAGCTCGCCACCGGTATAGGTCATGCCGCAGATCTTCATTGCCTGCGGCGCACACCAATGCCAGCTAAGCCCCTGATCCTTCACCGCATCGGGCTTGCCGTACTTGGCGGAAAGCTGCGCCTTCATCGCGGCTTCGCCCATCGCGGTGCCTGGGATGGTGACCTCGACGCGCGACACGCTGTCGCCGCCGGCGATTTGGGCGAACTGGATGTCGGCGCGCTCTTGGTGTGACCCCATGGCGATGATTTCGGCGATCCCCGCATAGGTCGGATTGGGTGCCGCCGCACCATTGCGGTTCGCCACTTCCACCGCGACGCGCTGGGCGAAGGACGCAGTTTTGCGCGTTTCGGTTACCCTGTATCCGGCCTGTTGCAGGGCGGCCTTCACCTGCTGCGGCGTGTCGCCGAGCCGAATGCCGGCCACGTCCATGGCGGCCGGATCGGCGGCATAGCCGGGCGCGGCGAAGGTGAGCAGGCCAGCGGCAACCGCCGCGAATATCATTCTGTCGTACATGGTTATGTCCTTGTGGTGATGCTGGATCAGCGGAGGGTCAGGCTGAGAAAGCCGGCGGTGTCCTGCGCGCCGGCGACGTGGCCGGCATCGAAGGCGTGGGCGACGCCGAACCGCAGCGAGGAGGTGGGCGACAGCGCGGCCGACCAGCCAAGCTCGACATCCATCTCGCGTGCGGTCGGTGTCAGGTCGACGCTGGCAAGGCGGGTGGCGAGCGCGCCGGTCATGAGATCATAGGCGATGGGCGCCTCGACCACCGCGCGGGCACGTTCGAGCCGGAGCGGTGATGATAGACCAAGTGTGACGGTACCGCCGCCGAGGCGATGCGCGGCGTCGAGCGCGAAGGCCGTCCCGGTCATCGGGCCGGTGAAGCGCAGCAGGTCCGATCCGCCAGCGACCTGGGTGGTGGCGGCCGTGGCCCGTACCGACAGCAGCACGCCTGCAAGGCTGCGGCTCGCGATCAGGGTGGCAAGCGTCGTCCGGCTGCCCGAGAGGGCAAAGCCAGCCGGCCCGTGCAGACCCAGTACCTGACCGCGTTCGGTGAGGTCCGATAGCTCGACACCAAGGCCCAGCGGGGTGGCGAAGGTGACACTGCGCAAAGCAGAGCGGCCGTCGCGTGATGCGCCGGATGCAAAGGCCGCCGACCAGCCGTTGCCACTCCACGACGATGACATGCCGACCGGTGCAGCGACGACACCACGCAGGGCAGAGCCGGCAATGCCAGCACCTTGCCCGACCGCGACATTGGCGCTGAAGCTGACGGTCTGGCCTGCGGCAGGCGAGAAGGCGAAGGTGGCCAAGCGACTGGACCGCGCCGCGGCCCATGGCCCCGTGGCAGCGGAGGCCAAGCCGAGTTTCGCGTCGCTGGCACTCGTGGCGAGCCACGGCGGATCGATCGTCCCCAGCATGGCGCCTGCGAGCAACCCCGAACCCCGGCTGCGTGGTGCGGCGGTGCCGGTCATGGTGAAGTCGCGGCCATAGCGGTCGAACACCGTCATGCGGGTCACGGCGTCGGATAGCTGGCCACCGCTGCCGAACGGACCGGACAGGCTGAGCGAGGAATAGCGTGCCAGCACCATGTCGGCAGCGGTAAAGGCGCTGGCGGGCGCCTGCGCCTTTACCGCGGCTTCGACGTTGAGCAAGCCTGCACCAAAGATCTGGTCGGCACCCTTGTCGCCCAGGTCGGTTGCGGTATCGAGCAGGATGCGCGAGATCGCCTTGCCGCCGAGTTGCGGCCAGTATTGCTTGAGCAGCGCGGCCGCCCCGGCGATCGCGGGGGCGGCGAAGCTGTTGCCCGTGACCGTGGTGATTTGTCCGTCCTTGCCGACGACGCTGACGTCCGTCGCGACCACCGCCAGCGTGCGGTCTGCGAGATCGCCGGGCAGGCCGTTGCCGCTGGGCGGTCGCAGCGCACTGTCGACACGGACGCCAAACAGGAAATTGTCCTTGTTCTCCAGATTGTTGCCGACAAGGTTGCGCGTGATCGTGCCGGGGGCGGCACTCTTGTCGTCGACGAAGTTGGAGACGGACTGGACCAGCAGCCGGTCGGCCTTGACGACCCCGTCCATGGAGGTGCGTTGTTCTGCTGCGGCCTGACCGCCTGCTTCGCCGTTCAGGCTCAGCGAGATGACGAACGCGCCTTTCTCCACCGCATAGGCAATCGCCGGGGCGATATTCATCGGATTAGCGCTGTCCGCCTCCTTGATTACGGAGGTCGCGGTGACGCCTTCGAGATCGGGGGCGGCGATCTTGAGGGCGAGTAATGTGGCGTCATAGGCGAAGCCGTGCACGCCCGAGCCGTTTTTCGCGGCGAGCGCGACCGAGGCGACCTCGGTGCCATGGCCCTGCACATCGTCGAGCGGGAAGGTCACCGTCTCCGGCGCACAGGTGGCGCAGCGCGCGATCTTGCTCTCGAACGTTTTGCTGTCGGGCGAGATACGGCCAGCGAACTCGGCGCTGCTGGTGGCGATCCCGGTATCGATGACGGCGATGGTCACGCCCTTGCCAGTGATGCCCTTGTCATAGGCATAGGTGGCCTTCGCGCCGACCACCGCACCCGATGCCTTATACTCGGCGCTGTCCGCAGCACTGGGCGGCGGGGTCGGTGTGGGGGATGGCGACGGTGTTGGGCTGGGTGTCGACGTGGGTGCGGGCGTCGGCAATGAACCGGACGAAGCGACGCCACCGCCTCCGCCGCCACAGGCCGCGAGCAGCATGGCTGCCGAAATCACCGATGATGTCTGAAAAGCTTTCCGCCATTGGCGGCCAAGTCCCGCAACCATACGCACCCCCGTGTCGGGCGATGCATCGGCTTCCCCAGCCGGCGGCACCGCCCCGTGAAACGAGGCGATGCCGGCCCGTAAGCCGGGGATTGGAAACCTGTGATGAGACAGGCGCGAGCGTCTTTGGGCCCTGGAAGAGCCTTGGACATCCACGCCCGCTCCCCGGCCGAAATCTCTTTCGACCGGGCATGCGGCTACCCATCACGAGGTTTCCACGCCTCGGTCCGCCTGCTGGCGAACGGCACTAGTGTAAGCGGAACCCGTTAACGAACCAAGTCCCACCGTGCAGGAACGACGTTCAAGTTGCTGCAACATGTGGCAAGCTGGGCGGCTTCTGACCGCACAATCCGGCGTATTTCGAGAAGCTTACCCTCTCCAGCAGCGACAATCTGCTCGAGGAAAGAAAATGAAGCGCCGCCTTCCGTTGGTGTTCCGCGTGAGCGCCATCCTGCTGCTGACCGCCCTGATCGCTGGGCAATGGTGGCAACGTCAGCCCGCCGGCACCATCGCTGGCTGGGTGCCCGCCATGGCCGAGGTACATTGCCCGGCCGCCGCGATCCATCGCTCGGGCACCATTGTGGACAGCGCCCGCACGCTCGACGACTGGGGCTATGCCGTGATCGGCAACGCCATCTTTCGCGATGGCCGCGACCGCTGCCGCGTGAGGAAGGGAAGATCGGGTGGGGCCGAGCGAAGCCCTGGCGAGAAATGAAAATCGAAGGGGCCTGATCCGGACCAGCCGGTCCGGGGATCACGTACGTCCACAAAGGCTCGATGCCCCCCATGATCCATGATGTTTTGCCGAGCGCCTCGGTCGCGCTGATGAACTATGCCCTCGCAGCCCTCGGCTACGACGAACCCGCGCCGCTGTTCGGCAACTCCGGCCTGCCCGGCGCGGTCGAATGCCTCGACCATAACGTCATCATCGCGATGACGCCGGTCACCGAGCCGCTGTTCGACCAGGCGCTGCTGCGCTGTGCCGCCACGCGGCGTCGCGACACGCTGCTGATCCGGCATGGTTTTCACCCGGAAACCATCGACCCCGTCCGCGTCGATGTCGCGCTGCGCTCGATCACCGGACCGCTGCTGCTCACCGACCTCAACTTCTTTCGGGACCGCGACCAGGGCCTGCATCTCGTGCCCGCTCGTGGCGGGCTGTCGGTGAAGCTCGGCCGCCACGGAGTCGAGATCGGCACCCGGCTGCCCTGGAACTGCTTGTGGGACCGCACTGCCGGACTGGAGTGCGCCGCCGCCCAGATCGTGCGCGCCTGCCGCAGCGAGCACCAGGGTTGAGATGAACGACATGATGAACGGCCCCGATGCGGGGATGAAACAAGGAGATAGAATGATGACCACCACGACCTACGAAGCCGCCGTCACCCGCGCCGTCGTGAAGCTGCTGCTCGGCAGCCGCAAGCTCAAACCCGGCGTCGTCATCACCGGTGGCGATGCGCTCGAGATCGAGGAAAAGATCGAGATGGGCCGCCATGCGGTCGAGACCGACAACGATCTGCTGCACCTCGAATTTCGCAACCGTCCGAGCCCGGCGCTGACTGGCATTGCGCTGTTCCTACCGCGCGATGGCCGCTGCCACACCCAGAGCGGCTGCCGCCCGTGGCTGTCGAAGACGGGCAAGCGCGGGCTGATCCTGCCGCAGGCCCATGTGCGTGGGCATTTCCGGCTCGCGCCGCGCGAGATCGTGCATATCGACGGCAAGCCCGCCGAGGATCTGAGCGAGGGCATCGAACGCGCCAGCGCCTGGTTGAGCCGACAGATCACGCGGCCGGGCGTCCAGTATGACGACGCGCAGTGCACGCTGTGGGCACAGGCCGCCTGACGGACCCTGGTCGAGGTCTATCACCCTATACGGACGAGCCAGCGAATTCGGACACCTGCCAACGAAATTGTTACCTTCGTGTCCGAATATGTCGCCTCGTCCGTATAGGGTATGAGGACGTGGCTATCACCATCGCGCCTCGAGACGTCATTCCACTACATTATCGGGCACCGGGGCGGCCGCCCTTGGGACTTACCGGTCATTCCCTCGCGCCGAGCTCAACGGCAGTTCTCGCCAAAACCCGACAACCAACTTTCGCCTGCCCTGCCTCGCACCTAGCTGGAACTGGGCCGAGCGCGGACTGGCAGGTTTCGAAGGACGGTTCCAGGATAGCTACTATTCGCGCACCTGTGACGCGAGGTGAGCTTCCTCCGACATGCCTCCGCCGATCCCAAAGATCAAAGCGCGGTAGAAATCCCGCACAAGTCTTGAGCAATATCGCCGTCGTTGGCACATTGCATCCTGCTACCGCGCGAGCGGTCTGCCGTCGTTCGCGATGGCGAAGGAAGCGTCAAACCGTATTGAAGGTGGGGATCGCGTGATCGACTGGGGGGGTATGCCGAAAGGACAGCGATGGACGCCCGAAAGAATTGCCAAGGCAAACGAAGCGGGTGACACCGCCCAACGGACGTACGAGACAACTCTCTCTCAACTCCGTGTCCTAATCACCGAACACGATGCGGTCGAGGTGCTTGCGCGCGTCGCCTTTGCGATGTTCTTCAGGATCGCCGGCCTGCAGAAGGAGCCTGGCAAGAAGGGCATCGAGGTCTGGCACGTGGAGATACTGCAGGCGTTGGCGCTGTCGGCCGAGCGGGTTGACGATGGCAAAGGTGCTGGCATCGACGTTGCCCGTTTCACGCAGGACAGTATCGATCTCCTGGAGGAGAATGGACAGGCGTACCGGCATACTTGGCTTCGGAAGCTGACAGCAGATCTGGAGCAAAACGATCGGCTGGAACTGCTCTCACTGCTGCGCGACTGGACGATGGCGATCAGGGGCGCTCGCCACGTTCATCAGACGGAAGAATATGCTAGTGCGCTAGCGGCGGCGGTGCGGGAAACCTTCCGGCGGCAGCATGGGTGCGATCCCGACGATCTCATCACGGTGATGCTGGGAGCGATCGAGACGATCAACCGGCGTCTTGAGTCTCACATGGCTTGGCTTCGCAGCTGGATGCGAAAGAAATCCGGCATAGCGATGATACGGGCGTTCGTGGAGCCGCTCAGCGCAGAGGTTGCGGCTAAGGTTGAGGCGGAAATGATGCCGCACCGGTATGATCGGCGTGTGGTCGAGGCTGGGCTGTGGTCGCTCTCCGAAGGCCGGTTTGCGTCCATGATGACTTTCACCAGCGAGGAACTTGTGGCGCCCGCCGTCGTCGCGAACAGCCAAGGTTTGCTCGGCCTTATCGACACAATCTCCTTGCGCTTCGGGGAGGTTGGAGATGATCAGCTTCATCACCTTCACCTTGATAACCCTGTCAGGCTGAGACCATTCGTAAAGCTGGACGACGGCCGATACTTTCTGTGCAACCCACATAGTCTAGGGACCAATCTGGCAGAGACGTTTCAGGAGGTTTGCAACAGATTGCCTTCGACGAAGTCGGGAGTCGAGGATCAGCGCGCGGAGTGGCTGGAGCGGAAGCTGCGCTCGACCCTGGCGACATTCCTGCCCGACGCGGAGATACACAGGTCGGTGCTCTGGACAGATCCGGCGGATGGCCGGAACTACGAATCCGACATCGTAGCGGTGGTCGACAAGACGGTCATCGTATTCGAGGCAAAGTCAGCCAAGATCGACGGTCCGGCTCGACGCGGCGCCTTGAACAGTCTGAAGGGTGCGCTGCGGAAACTGGTTGTCGATCCATCGGACCAGTCGGCCCGATTCAAGCGCATGCTGAAGGACGCGCACGGCGTCTTGAATTTCAGGACCGACGACGGTGTCCTTGAGATCGATGCCGACGTGATCCGTGACATCGTTCGCGTGAACGTGGTGCTGGATTCGGTAGGCCCACTCTCTGCGCATTGGCCGAGGCTGAAGGAGGCGGGTCTGATACCGGAGACGGCTGACATAGCCCCGACGATGAGCATCTTCGAGCTGGAAACGGTCATGGAGGTGCTAACGATGCAGGTCGAGCGGTGCCACTACCTGAGCCGCCGTGAGGCCTTCGAGCGGCAGGTGGCGTATGTCGCAGATGAACTGGATTTGCTCGCATTCTATCTGGACACGCAGTTCAACGTACCGAGCGCGGGCCGCGATGGCGAGCTGTGGCTGTATGGACGTTCCGCGAAGGTCGCGCATGGCTACAGCGAGGCTAAGGCGGCGGGGACGCTATCTTTTCCGATCCGCAGGACCGAAACTTGGGGGGCGATATTGCGATCCCTCGAGGACAAGAAGCCTGCGGGCTGGACGCGGTTCGGTCATCGGCTTCTGAGCTTCGACTTCGAGACGCAGAAGGCTGCCGATCGCTTGCTGCGCGAAGGCTGGCGGACGATTGAGAAATCCGTCGACAGCTTTTTCACCAGCGGCATCACGTCGGGCGAGGCGGAGCGCGCATCGACCATCTCGTTCGTAATCGGGCCACCTCCCGATCCGGAAACCTTTCACGCCAATGTCGCGCGGGCAACGAGCAGCGCGCTTGATCAAGGCGGGACGCGGGATCTGCTACTGCTGTATTGGTTCGCGCCCCGAACCGGCGAAGCATATGATTTTATCGGGACGATGAAGGGGACGGGGCTTCCGTCGCGGATGTTGCAGGCATGAGGACCTTGTCCGAAAAAATGTTCGACCGGCCTCAGTGGCTGCATTCCAAATCCCTGCCGCTCGTCCATCTTCTCGGTAATTTTCCAAAAAGGCGAGTGACGTCTGATTCAATCCGAGGTAACTGTGGAGAGATAAAACTTTAGAACTGCATTGCGCCGGGGAGGGCTGCGTTGAAGATCTACGCCGTATCGATCGATAATTTTCGGGGCATCAGTTCGACGACGCTGGTCCTGCCTGACCACGCTGTCCTCATCGGCGACAATAATACGGGCAAATCCTCTGTTCTCGAAGCAATAGACCTTGCGCTGGGTCCGGATCGACTGAGCCGGCGCCCGCCAGTCGACGAGCATGATTTTTTCGAGGGCAACTATCTCGCCGTCGCTCCAGCGGCGCCCGAGGAAGGCGCTGAGCCGGATAAGGGTGCGGACGCGGCCCCCGGTGAGACGCCGAAAATCACGGTTGAAGTCACCATCATTGGCCTGTCCGAAGAGCAGGAGGCCAGGTTCGGCGGGCATATCGAGTGGCTCAACGTCGCGACGGGCGATTTCTTCACTGATGCCAATCCGGCGGGGATCGATGCAGCGGACATTAAGGCCGCGCTGCGTGTCACCTTCATCGGCGCCTATGACCCGGACGAAGACGATTTTACCGGCAATACGTTCTATTCGCGCAGCCTGATCGAAGGCGACAAGCCCGAGCCCTTCTCAAAGAAGGACAAGCAACACTGCGGCTTCCTTTTTCTGCGCTCGCTGCGCACGGGGTCGCGGGCTCTCAGCTTGGAGCACGGCAGCCTCCTCGACATCATCCTGCGCCTGAAGGAAATCCGGCCGCAGATGTGGGAAGGAACTATCGGAACGCTCGCCGGAATCGACGTGGCAAGCGATCCGGCAATCGGCATTTCCGGGGTGCTAGATAGCATCGACAAGTCACTGAAGAAATATGTGCCGCGCGAATGGGGCGTGAAGCCGCACCTCAAGGTGTCGAACCTGACGCGCGAGCACCTGCGCAAGGTCGTGACCGCCTTCATCGCGACCGGCGACGGTACTCATGCGGCGCCGTTCTTCCGGCAGGGCACCGGCACGATCAACATGCTGGTCTTGGCGATGCTGTCGCAGATCGCCGAGGACAAGCAGAACGTCATCTTCGCCATGGAGGAGGTCGAGACGGCGATTCCGCCCTATGCGCAGAAGCGGATCGTGCACGAGCTGCGCAAGCTGGCGGCGCAGTCGATCGTCACGTCGCATTCGCCCTACGTCCTTGAGGAGTTCAAGCTGGACGAGACTGTGATTCTGTCACGGGACAGTGTGGGCACACTGAGCCAGGCGCAGATCGCGTTGCCCGATAGCGTCAAGCACAAGCGCTACCGTCAGGAGTTTCGCACCCGCTTCTGCGAGGGTCTTCTATCTCGCCGCGTGCTGATCGCCGAAGGGGCGACCGAGGCCAGCGCCTTCCCCGTGGCCGCGCGCCGACTGGCCGAGCTTAATGCCGCGACCTATGCCTCGATCGAGGCGCTGGGCATCTGCATTATCGATGCAGGGACCGAGTCGCAGATCGCCGACCTCGCGGGGCTGTATAAGGGCCTTGGCAAGCGGACCTTCGCGCTATGCGACAAGCAGACTGATCCGGCGAAGGCGGCGATCGAGGCCCAGGTCGAGCGGCTCTTTATGCACGACGAAAAGGGGATCGAGGATCTGATCCTCAAGAATACGACTCAGGACGCGCTCGAGCGGTTCTCGGATGCGCTCGATTGGCCGCTGCACATTCTCGGCAGATATCCCGATCCCAAGGCCAATCTGATCCCGGCGCTCAAAGAGTATTTCGGTTGGGCCAAAGGCAATTGGGGCATCGCCGATTTTCTAGGTCAGTGTTTCGAGGCCGAGATTCCGTCGTGGATCCGCGACGCCTGCATAACGCTAAAGGCCATCTGTGATCCGCCGCCCGCGCCCGTTGCGGCACCGCCAGTACCGCCAGCGCCCCCAGTCTCGCCAGCGCCGCCCGCTCCACCGGCTCCGCCCGTGCCGCTGGCCGGGAATGGCGGGCAGACCGGCCTCGGACCCGCTGCTTAGAGGGTGCCATGGTCGACCTGACGCCGTCACAAAAGGAAGTTCTGGCCGCG
This sequence comes from Sphingomonas paucimobilis NBRC 13935, assembly GCF_000739895.2. Taxonomy (GTDB): domain Bacteria; phylum Pseudomonadota; class Alphaproteobacteria; order Sphingomonadales; family Sphingomonadaceae; genus Sphingomonas; species Sphingomonas paucimobilis. The sequence continues at coordinate 63,008 of NZ_BBJS01000030.1, read as the reverse complement.
GACGGGCCCCAGCTCGTCGTCGGCGGTCCCGGCTCGGGCAAGACCACGGTGTCGATCCTGAAGGCGGCGAAGATAGCGCGTGAAAAATTGCGGCCTGGGCAGCGCATCCTTTTCCTGAGTTTCGCGCGCGCGACCGTCTCACGCGTGTTCGAGGCGATCGACGAAGAGCGGTCAGTCACCAAGGAGGAAAAGAAGCGGATCGAGGTTGATACCTATCACTCGTTCTTCTGGCGCATACTCAAGGCCCATGGCTACCTCGTCGGGTTTCCGCGGCGGATGACGATCCTGACGCCGCCGAACGAAGCGATTGCGCTGTCGTCGATCCGCAGCGGCTTCAAGGCCCCGTCGAAGCTGTCGGACGAGGAAAAAGCGCAGAAGGCGGCATTGGAAGTTGCCGAACGCATGCGGCTCGCGACTGAGGAAGGCAAGGTCTGCTTCGACCTGTTCGCCGAGCGCGTGGCCATCTTGCTGCACGGTTCGGCCAAGGTGCGCGAGCTCGTCTCGACCATGTACCCGTTCATCATCCTGGACGAATTTCAGGACACCAGCGCCGAGCAATGGCGCGCCGTCGAGGCGATTGGGAAGAGCAGCACGCTGATCGCGCTGGCCGATCCCGAGCAGCGCATTTTCGATTTCATCGGTGCCGATCCCGAGCGGCTGAACCATTTTAGGGCCGCGTTCACGCCGTCGGAGCACGACCTCGCCGGCGACAATCACCGCAGCAAAGGCACCGATATTGCCATCTTCGGCAATCATCTCCTCACGGGCAAGTTTCGCGACGAACCGTATCAGGGCGTGGAAGCCGATTGGTTCGCGTCGAACCCGAATCAAGCCTATGCCTCGCTCGTTGCTCAGGTGCTGAAGGCCCGGCAACGGCTCCTCGCGCTAGGCCAGCGCGACTGGTCGCTTGCGATCCTGGTCCCCACCAAGCGCATGACGCGTCTGGTGTCCGACAACCTGCGCGCGCCGTTCGGAAACGTGCCGCCGATCGCTCATACGGCGGCGGTCGATATGGAAGGCCCTATCCTAGCCGCCGAGGTGATCGCCTTCCTCCTGCAGCAGCGCAGTCATAATGGCTGCTTCGACGAGTTCGTCGACGTGCTTTGCAGCTTCTTCGGCGGACGCGGCGGCGCGACGCCGACAAAGGGCGACCTGGAGGAAGCCGCGCGGTTCAGGTCCGCGCTGGAAAAGTGGAATGGATGCCTTGCAAAAGGCAAGGCGACGCCGGGCAACAGTGTCCTGCAGGCGACGTTCGCCGTACACCAGGCTGCGAGCGCCGTTGTGCTGACCGGCCAGCCTGATGCCGACTGGACGGCGGTTCGCGCCGTCCTCGAGGAGGGTGGCTGCAAGCGGCTCGTGGAGGTTGCCCAAGAAGCCCGTAATGTTCGCCTGCTGGAACGGGGCACGCAGCTCCGTCAGAGCCTCTCGCAGGATTGGCGCGACACCGGCGGCTATAAAAACGCCCTTGCCATCACGCGTCAGTCATTCGTTCAGGAGCATTTCGCGACGGCGCACAAGCCTGAGTCCGGTGTTGTCGTGATGAACATGCACAAAGCCAAGGGGAAGCAGTTCGACGAGGTCATCATCTTTGAAGGCTGGCCGAAGCGGGTCAAAGGCGAGATCGTGGGCAACCCAGATCGGATCGTCGGCGGCAACATGAACGTCGGCCCGATGACGCAGGCGCGCCAGAATTTCCGCGTCAGCGTGACCCGCGCGAAGATCCGAACGACAATCATGTCGCCTAAGGACGATGTCTGCGTCCTGCTGATCCCCGCGGAATAATGTCGTGCGGTAAGCGCTGGCGATCTGAGTCCGGGTGATGTCATGAGAAACCCGAATGACTGCATCTATTGGGATTGCGACGTGCGCGCCGCTAGATACGAATGTCGGAATCTGGTCGGTAGCCGCCGCTCATCATCGTCCATTACGGCTGAATGCATATCATAGCAGCAACGTGAAGTTTGACGGGCCGCGCTGGTCCTCATGTCATTGTTCGGCCCGTTGCGATCACCGGTTGCCAATCGACCGAAGGGTATTGGATCTTCTCTACGGCGTCGCGGAGTACCGTCATTTCGGCGCCGCGCCCATACAGCGTGCTGACGGATCCATCTGCATGGCCGAAGAGCAAATCGACAATTTCTCTTAAAACCTTGCCGCGCACGGCGCGCTTTCCGGTGTGACGAAACGAGTAGAACACCAGTTCGGCATCGGACAGGCCAATTGCATCAAGGAAATCGTTCAGCACGCGCGACAGGCGCTGCGTCCGGCTGCCATAGGCATTGGCTTCGAGTTCGGGAAACAGCCATTCCGCGCCTTCTGCGCGGCGCGCGCTCACCATATCGAGGAAGCCCGCTTTGAGCAGCGTCGAATGCAACGGGATATCCCGCTTGGCGCTGGCAGTCTTCATCCGCTTCGCCGGGCCCTCTTGCTCCTGGCGGATGCGCAGACGATCGGGCTCGATGGCAATGTACGGGATGCCATCATAGGTCTTGATATTGCCCGGCCGCAGCTTGCCCAGTTCGTCGAGGCGGCAACCGGTGAATGGGGCGAGCATCAGGATCCAGAACAGCGTTCGGGGCGCCACCCCGCTGCGTTCCGGCAGAGGCGCGGTGAAGATCCTAGTCATATCCTCCGGCTCGAAGGGGAGGCGTGCGTCCTCCACTGACTTCTTGGGCATGGACTTCACGGTCTTGGCGACGTTGCCGTCGATGACCTCCAGTTCCTCAACCGCGTGTTCGAGGGTCACCCTTATGGCCGACAAAGCCTTGTTAACAGTCGCGGGCGATAGCGTGGGCATTCCCTCGGCTTCTGCAAGTGCGACCTGTTCCAGCAGGGGCAGGGCGGCAACCTCTTTCTTTGCCCGGCTTGGAAGTCCGGCACAGGTGCGGCGATAGGCACGTACCATCGAAGTCGTGATCTGATCGACGGGCGGGTCGTCATGAAGCTGGGCGAAGCGATTCACGGCGGTTCGCCACTCGTCGACGAGTTTGGCCTCGCGCGGCTCGAACTTAGCCCAGGATTCATAAACCTGGGTGATGGTCGGCACCGTCTTGGCTGGCGGTGTCGGCAGCTGTGGTTCGTTCGAAGGTGGGGAGAGCGCGGGGACGATCGGCCCGGAGCCCGTCACAAGGACCGAGGGTGGTAGGATACGGCTTCGTGCGGGATCGATACTGAGGGCGCAGGCGGCGCAGAGCCTGTCGAGGTAAGCGCGACCAATTGCCTCATAGAGTTCCGGCGCCAGCGGCAAGCTGAGGGCATTGGCGGAGGCCACCGCTGCGATCAACCACTCGATCGGATCGAGGGTGGGGAGGGCGGCAACCCGCTGTAGCGTCTCCAACCACGGCAGGGGCATGAAATCGGGCACCGCGTTCAGCATGGCGGTTCGGCTTGCGTGATCACGCAGATCATCAAGGCCCGGCGGCACGCCGAAGTCGTAGCGGGCACCCGGCGCATGGTCAGTCAGGCCGTTGGCATATTCGAATGCCCCGAGCTCGAGCGCGGCGAGCTTCTGCGCCACGCCGCGGAGTTGCTCGTCCGACTCTCCGTCGAGAAAATCGTCGACCATCACACGTGCCGAGCGGAGTTGCTGGCTGGCCAATGCGCGACGAGCCGCGGCAAGCTTCTGCTCATAGATCACGGCATGCGGGTGGTAGCGCTGACGGGCTTCGTCGGGATCGCGGGTCTCGAGGGTGCGCTTATACTCGCTCGACGCGCCATCGAAGAACGGTCGCAGTGCAGCGGGGACGACCCGTCGGAAGTAGAAAATGCCGGTGCGAGGATCTTTGAAGGGGGTGGCCATACGGATCACTTTGTACGCATCCTTTGTACACAAGGATGGGTAAAGCGTCCATGAAGACCGCCTAAACCGCGCGAATCCGCCATTCTGGCGGGTGCTGGTGACCCCTACGGGAATCGAACCCGTGTTTCAGCCGTGAAAGGGCCGCGTCCTAACCGCTAGACGAAGGGGCCGCCGGGTGGCGTGGAGGGGCCTCTAAGGGAGGGCTTGGAATCGGTCAAGCGCTTTTTTTAGTCGGCCCATGCCGCGTCCTCGATATGGAGTTCGGCGACGTCGCGGCCGGACCAGTCGTCCACCTTGGCGCGGCCGGCCAGCCACAGGCGGCGCGTGCTGCCGGCGCCGAGCAGAGCCTGGCCGAGCGGGGTTTCGGCGTGGCGGAAGGCCATGGCCTTCAGGCTGCGGCCATCGGCGCCGGCGATGATGGCACGGACATGGTTGGTGCCGACCAGATCGGCGCGGATGACGCGGAAGGGGCCGGCGGCGATGCGCGGGGCGGGCCAGCCCATGCCATAGGGGCCACCCGCCTCCATGCTGCCGACCAGCGCGGGATTGACCCCGCCGGGGGCGAGTACGGCATCGACCAGCAATGCTCGGCCGGCACTGGCGCGCGTGACGGCTTGCGCCAGCCGATCCTCCAGGAAATCGGCCAGTTCGGAAATGCGATTGGCCGCTACCGTCAGACCGGCCGCCATGGCATGGCCACCGCCCGCGATCAGCAACCCATGCTCCTTGGCCGCCAAGATCGCCGCGCCCAGGTCGACCCCGGTAATCGAGCGGCCGGAGCCCTTGCCGATGCCGTTCTCGTCAATGGCGATGACGATGGCGGGGCGGTCGAGTTTTTCCTTCAGCCGTCCCGCGACGATGCCGATGACGCCGGGATGCCAGCCCGTGCCGGAGACTAGCGCCACTTGCCGGCCACGATCGACGATCGTCTCGGCGGTTGCCTGCACACCAGCTTCGATCGCGCGGCGTTCGTCGTTGAAATGATTGAGTTCCTCGGCGATCGCACGCGCTTCGGCCGGGTCCTCGGTGGTCAGCAGCCGGACGCCGAGATCGGCGCGGCCGACCCGCCCGCCCGCATTGATGCGCGGGCCGAGGGCGAAGCCCAGGTCCGAACAGGTCGGCGCGCGGGTTAGTCGGGCGGCTTCGGTCAGCGAGGCGAGCCCGATATTGCGGCGCTGGGCCATGACCTTCAGTCCCTGCGCCACGAAGGCGCGGTTGAGGCCGCGTAGGGGCGCGACGTCGGCGACCGTACCCAGCGCGACGAGGTCGAGCAGGTCGAGCAGGCGTGGTTCGGGCCGGTCGGCGAAGAAACCGCGCTGGCGTAAGGTGCGGATGAGCGCGGCTCCCAGCAGGAAACATACGCCCACGGCGGCGAGATGGCCATGCGCCGCACCCTCATCCTCGTCCAGGCGGTTGGGGTTCACCACCGCATGGGCGAGGGGGAGCAGGGTGGCGCATTTGTGATGATCGACGACCATCACTTCGATCCCTGCGGCGTGCGCGGCGGCGAGTGGTTCGAACGCCTGGGCGCCGCAATCGACGGTGACGATCAGGTTCGCACCCTCCGCCTGCAAGCGAAGCAGGGCGGCCTCGGTCGGGCCATAGCCCTCCGCCAGGCGGTCTGGGATGTATGCGCGCGGCGATAGGCCCAGCGACCGCAGCAGCCGGACCATGAGCGCTGAGGAGGTGGCTCCGTCGACGTCGTAATCGCCGAAGATCGCCACCGGCTCACCCGCGATCACCGCATCGGCGAGGCGGTCGGCGGCGCGGTCCATGTCACGAAAGATCGAGGGATCGGGCATGAAGCTGCGGATCGAGGGTTGTTTATGGTCCTCGACTGCTTCGGGCGGACAGCCGCGCGCCAGCAGCAACTGGGTCACCAGATCGTCATGGACCAGCCCGTCGCGGGCGTCTGCGGACAGGGCTCGCCAGCGCCAGGGCTGGCCAAGAATGGATTGCGCGATGCCGAGGACGTCGGTCATGGGCGAACAGCGATGGGCAGGAACGTCACGCGAACGCCATGCCATGCCGGCCCGAGCGGGGGCAAGGGGGCGGGGGCGAACCCTCGGCGTTCAACTCACCCAATTGCCTTCGCGAAACCATTTGGTGATGACATATTTGACGCCCTCGACCACCGGCATGCCTTCATGCAGCGTGGCGTCGTTGGGGCTGCCGTCGAGCAGCATGTTGTTCCAGGCAAGGAGCAGGCCCCGGCGCGGGGCCACGCGGATGCCCGCCTGCGGAAACCAGGTCGCCCCGCCCTCCGGCACGTCGTTCAGATAGATCATCGCCGTCCAGGTGCGCTGCCCGCCATGCACCTTGACCTTTTCCCAATAGCTTTCGCTTTCGTGGAAATAATCGTGATGCGCGCGAAACTGCTGGCCGGGGGCATAGCGTTGGCCCTGCATGGTCTCACCCTGTTCGGGGGGGATGCCGAGCAGCTGGGCGATCGATTCGTCGATCGGCTGCACCTCGGGTGACCAGCGGTTCATGTCGCAGCTTTCCGAGGTACGAAAGCCATAGTCCGGGCGATCGGACAACAACGTCGATGGCCGACGATTGGCGTCGATCATCGCGATCAGGGCGTCGCACTGCGCGGGCGTCAGAAAATCGGCCTGATAATAGATCTGCGCCGCGTCGGTCTCGACGCGCGTCACTGCCGGATTGGCGTCCAGATGCTGGGGGACGCTCACCCCGAACCGGGCGCGGACGGGGGAGGCGGCGGGGTTGCCCTTGGGCTTCCTCGAAAAGAACGACATGGGCGGGATGTGCGACGACGCGCGGGTAAAGACAAGAGGGGAGGGGCGAACCCCTCCCACCCCGTCACCAGAAGATGTCGTAGACGATGTCGACGACCAGCCCGCTGCGCGTGTCGACCAGCACGGCGTCGTTATAATAGCGGACCCAGCGATACGGGCCGTACGCCGGTGGCAGGCGATAGGCATAAGGATCGGACAGCCAATAGGTCCGGCCGAACAACATCGGCTCCAGGATCACGCCGCTGGAAAACCGCTCATAGCCATGGCCGCCATAGGGCGCGTAATAGCGCGGCAGGTGATAGGCACCTCGGTTGAGCGAACGCCATTCCATCCAGTCGTAACGGCGATCCCGCCGCCAGCCGCGATTCCACTGGTTCGCCCAGGCGCGACGTTCGGCAAAGCCGTAAGCCTGATCGTCATGATCGCGCCAGTCGCCATAGTTGCGCCGCCAGCGATCGCGCTCTTCGCGCCGGCGGCGTTCATCGTCGCGCCAGCGCTGGTCCTGTGCCTGCTGATTTCGCCATTGCTGATCCCGCCAGGGTTGGCCGCGCCACTGATCCGGCCGCCGATCGTCGCGGCCCCAATCGTCCCGGCCGGGGCGTGGTGAGTCCGGACGTGGGCCCTCGGGGCGCATTTCGCCGCGATTGGACCAGCGGCGCGGCTCGTCGGGTCGACGCTCCTCCGCCTGGGGCGCGGGCGGTCGCGGCGCCTCGGTATGGTCGGGGCGATAGGCCGGGCGATTTTCGGGAAAGGATTCGCGGTCGTGGAAGATCGGCCGACCTTCGCTGCGCTCTAGCTGTCCCCCGGGGCGGAGGCCACCGGGGCCGCCCGGACCGGGGCGATTTTCCGGCCCGCCGCGCGGACCACGGTCCATCACGATGTCCTGCGCCGACGCGAGGCCAGGGCCGACCGCCGCTGTCGCCGCGAGCAGGACCGCCATCCAATGCTTCTTCATATCCACCAACCCCATGCGTCGGCGCACATGCCGACCCCGATCATGCGGTGAACATTGCCACGTCTGCGTTGAGCGGAGGCTGAACCCGTCTGTCAGCCCAATGAAAGAATTCCGTCACGGCGTGTCATGCGACATGGCTCCCGGAACCAACGCTGGCACGGCGCGCCCAGCGTCAGCGGGGTCGGTACCCGGCAACGGCGCCGCCGGGATCGCCTCCTCGCCGCGCTGTGCCCGAGCGGCGCGCTGGATCGCCTCGACCAGGCGGGGATAGATGCCGCAGCGGCACAAATTGGTGATTTGCGCGCGGATCAGCTCTTCGGAGGGATCGGGATGTTTTTGCAGCAGCACGGCGGCCGCCATCACCATGCCGGGGACGCAATAGCCGCATTGGCTGACATTGGCGGCGAGAAAGGCCTGTTGCACGGGATGCGAGCGATCGCGCGACAACCCCTCGATCGTGGTGACTACGCTGCCCTCGATCCGGCCGATCGGCATCTGGCAACTGCGCACCGCCCGCCCGTCGATATCGACCGTACAGGCCCCACAATCGCCGGTGCCGCACCCATATTTGGTGCCGGTCAGATTCGATGCGTCGCGCAGCGCCCAAAGGAGCGGCGTATCGGGCGGCAGACGATAGCGGACGGGCTGGTTGTTGACGGTGAAGCTGGTCATCGCGGGGCGGGGCTTAGTCGATGCCGAGGCGGCCCGCTACCGGCCGAGTGTCGGCGCAGCGCGGTCGAGCACCAGATCGGCGTCGGAAAAGCGGATCGGTGTGCGCACGCCGGACACGCGTGATCCATCGGGGCGTTCGGGGTGGATGGCGAGCTGTCGGGCGACGATCTGCGGATCGGCAAAGGCCTGCTCGACCGTGTTGATCGGTCCGGCCGGAACGCCGGCCTCCTCCAGCCGGGCGAGCAGCGTGTCGCGGGGCCATGTCGCGGTGGCGGCTTCGATCGCTTGGGTTAGGACGACGCGATGCTGGCAGCGCAGGGCGTTGGTGGTGTAACGGGGGTCGTCACCATCGATGCCGACGATCGCTGCGAAGCGGCGGAATTGCGCGTCATTGCCCACCGCCAGGATGAACCAGCCATCGCTGGCGGGAAAGGCGGCATAGGGCACGATATTGGGATGGGCATTGCCCAGCCGGGTCGGTGTGGTGCCGGACGCCAGATAGTTCATCGCCTGATTGGCGAGGACGCCCGTCATCGTGTCGAGCAGCGCCATGTCGATCTGCTGGCCGCGCCCGGTCCGCTCCCGCATATGGAGCGCGGCCTGGATGGCGATCACGGCATAGAGCCCGGTCATGATGTCGGCGAGTGCCACCCCGATCTTCTGTGGCGCCCCGCCGGGCTCGCCCGTCAGGTCCATGATGCCGCTCATCCCCTGCACGATGAAGTCGTATCCGGCGCGGGCAGCATAGGGACCGTCTTGGCCGAAGCCGGTGATCGAGCAATAGACGAGGCGCGGATTGATCGCCGACAGGCTGTCATAGTCGAGCCCATAGCGGGCGAGGCCGCCCAGCTTGAAATTCTCGATCACGACATCGGCATCGGCGATTAGATCGCGGACCTTGGCTTGGCCTTCAGTCGTGGAGAAGTCGGCGACGACCGAGGATTTTCCCCGATTGGCGGCGTGGAAATAGGCCGCGTCCTGGCTGCCGTCCGGGTTGGCGATGAAGGGCGGACCCCAGCGGCGCGTGTCGTCGCCGTCGGGGCTTTCGACCTTCACCACCTCCGCGCCGAGATCGGCCAGCACCTGCCCAGCCCAGGGTCCGGCGAGGATGCGCGCGAGTTCGACGACCTTCAGGCCCGCCAGGGGAGCGGCTTTGCTCACGCCCGCCCCGTCAGAACGCCGCGATGCCGGTGATCGCGCGGCCCAGGATCAGGGCATGGACGTCGGCGGCGCCCTCATAGGTGTTGACCGTCTCTAGGTTCATCAGGTGGCGCATCACCTGATATTCGCCCGAAATACCGTTGCCGCCATGCATGTCGCGGGAGGCTCGCGCGATATCCAGCGCCTTGCCGACATTGTTGCGCTTGACGATCGAGATCATCTCGGGCGCGAACCGGCCCTCGTCCATCAGCCGGCCCACACGCAAAGACGCTTGCAGGCCCAGCGCGATCTCCGTTTCCATATCGGCCAGCTTCTTCTGATAAAGCTGGGTCGCGGCCAGCGGCCGATCGAACTGCTTGCGGTCGAGGCCATATTGGCGCGCGGCGTGGAAGCAGAATTCCGCCGCGCCCAGTGCGCCCCAGCTGATGCCATAGCGGGCGCGGTTGAGGCAGCCGAACGGTCCCTTCAGCCCCTCGACATGCGGCAACAGCGCCTCCTCGCCCACCGCGACCTCGTCCATCATCACCATGCCGGTGATCGAGGCGCGCAGGGACAGCTTGTTCTCGATCTTGGGCGCGCTCAGCCCCTTCACGCCCTTTTCCAGCACGAAGCCCCGGATCGCGCCGCCATGTGCCTCCGACTTGGCCCAGATGACGAAGACATCGGCGATTGGCGCATTGGAGATCCAGGTCTTGGCCCCCGACAGGACATAGCCGCCCTCGACCTTTTTGGCGGTCGTCCGCATGCCGCCGGGGTCGGATCCCGCATCGGGTTCGGTCAGGCCGAAACAGCCGATCCATTCGCCGCTCGCCAATTTGGGGAGGTAACGGTGCTTCTGCTCGTCCGAGCCGTAAGCATGGATCGGATACATGACGAGGCTGGACTGGACGCTCATCATCGAGCGGTAGCCGCTGTCGATCCGCTCCACCTCGCGGGCGATCAGGCCGTAAGCGACATAGGATGCGCCGACGCCGCCAAACTCCTCGGGAATGGTGGGGCCCAGCAGGCCGAGTTCGCCCATCTCGCGAAAAATCGCCGGATCGGTATGTTCCTTGGCAAAGGCTTCCACGATGCGCGGGGCCAGCCGATCCTCGGCATAGGCGCGCGCGGTGTCGCGGATCATCCGCTCGTCATCGGTCAACTGATCGTCGAGCAGGAACGGGTCCGCCCAGTCGAACTTGCCCATCAGGGACATTGGTCTCTCTCCTTATGCCCCCGCTTCTCGGGAAGGCCGGGAGCTTTGTCCACCCCCGGCCGTCCGATCAGTCGTCGTCTTGACCGGCGGCGCGGGCACGGTGCGCATGGGCTCTTCCGGCGGATTGGCCTTCAGGAAGGTCTCCAGCGTGCCCATCGTCGAGGACCACCATTCGACGACATCGGTGAAATTGGCGCGCGTGATCCCGCCCACCGTCGACATGTCATGGGTCAGGCGCAGGTCGCCGTCCTTGGTCAAGGCGAGCTGGCCGAACCGCTTCTCGCTGTTCCATTTGTTGACGAAGTTCAGGTCGCGCCGCTCGGACGGGGTCAGCCGCATCGAGAATTGCAGCGAGGCGCATTGCTTGTGCGCCTCGCAGTCATAGAAATAGATGTTGAACTTATAGCCGGCGGCCGAACTGACGATCATCGGATCGCCCTCGCCATCGGTGTCGACCAAGCCCTGATAGCCTGCGCGCATCATCGCGCCGCCCACGCTGTTGGGATCGCTGGCGCAGATCAGGTCCTTGGGACAGGGTGTCGTATCCTTGGCCTCGGCCGCGCCCGCACTTGCCCCCAGTACCATGGCCGCCAGCCACCATGTCTTCGTCATCATTCGCGCCCCCTCGGATGCTGGGCGGAAGGCTATCATGGCGCTCCGTCCGCGCAAGCATTGGCTCGCCGGGTCCATAGAAAAAGGCCCCTCCCGCCGTGGTGGGAAGGGCCCAGGTACCGACGCGAGACCGAGGGGGGCGCGTCAGAGCTTGAAGCTAAGCGTCGCGCGCAGATCACGGCCCGCCAGCGGGGCGAAATCCTTCAGCACGCTGGCATGGCGGCGCGCATCGACGTCGAAAATATTGTTCGCCGACAGGGTAAGCGTCGTCGGATTCAGCGTGCCCCAGGGCTTGAGTTGCACCGAGGCGTTGACCAGCGTGAAGCCATCGGTCGGCGTCTCCAGCCCCAGGACGCGGGTCTGCTTGAAGCTGCGTTCGACCTCGACCCGTGCGTTCACAGTGTCCGACTGGGCCTCCAGCCCGCCGAGCAGACGGAGCGGCGGGATGCGCGGCGCGGGACCGGTGCCGAGAATCTGTGCGTTGACATAATCGCCCAGCAGGTCGGCGTTGATCGCATAGCGGCCGATGGTGGCGAGCCGCAGCGATCCTTCCGCTTCGATGCCGTAATAGCGCGCGTCCGCCTGCGCATATTGGAAGCAGGGCAGGTCGACGTCACGACCCGAGGGGGCCGCGGCGGCGACGCAAGGACCCTGCGGCACCAGCGCGTCATAGATGTAATTGGAGAAGCGGTTGTAATAGGCCGAGGCGTCGAAGCTATAGCCCTCGCCATGCCCGTGCAGCGTTGCTTCGATGCCCCAGCTGGCTTCCTTCTTGAAGTCCGGATTGCCCAGTTCATAGGCCTCGGTCCCGGCATGGGGGCCGTTGGCGAACAGCTCCTCGGCCGAGGGCGCGCGCTCGGTGCGCGACAGGTTCAGGCCGGCGCGCCAGTCGGGCGCGAAGCCATAGCTCGCGCCGATCGAGCCTGAAAAGGCGTTGAAGTCCCGCTGCCCGCGGAAGAAGCGGTCATCGGTGACGGCGGTGCGTGCGGTCAGCGTGGTATGTTCGTACCGCGCGCCGGCCTCCATCTTGAACGCGCCGCGATCAAGCTGTTGCAACGTGAACAGGCCGACCTGCGCCGTGTTGTTGCGCGGCAGGAACGCCTCGTCGCCCTGAACGTCAAAGTCGCGGTTGAAGAACTGCACGCCCGACGCGCCCTGCCAGCCATTGCGCTTGGCCTGGACCAGTTCCAGCCGGCCTTCGATGCCCTTGTTGTAGAAAGCGGTGCCGACCTCGCCATCCTCCTCCAGCTCGAAATGGCGATAATCGGCCATGCCGGCGCGCAGGCGGATACGGTCAAGGAAGCCGCCGCCGGTCTCGATCTCGCCGCGAAGATCGACGCGGTTCTGGACCAGGCTGAGGCGTGGGGCTTCCGGCTCTTCGCCACCGGGCTCGAGCGAATAGCGGATCGGCACGCCGTACAGGCTGTCATAATGGCTGTACGAGACGCCAAGCGAACCATTGTCGGCGATGAACGCAGCCCCGACGCTCGCCGTCCAGGTCTCGCTGGCGGTGTTGGGCAGGCGACCGCGCAGGTTCGCGACGCCCGCGAAATCGAGCGGATCATTGGGGGCCCGGCCAGCGGAGGCCAGCGCCTCGGCCCGCGCCCGACGCGACAGGACATAGCCGCCGATCTTCAGGTCATCGGTCTTGAGGTAGGAGCCATCGGCATGGACGACGAACTGCTTGCCCACCGCAACGTCGGTCGCGCCCGCCACCGAGCGCTCATTGGCGGCCGAGCCATAGCTGGCGATGCCCGACAGGCGATAGCCATTCTCCGGCACGGTGCGCGGAATGCGGTTGTCGATGACGTTGACCACGCCGCCCACCGCCGACGAACCGAACAGCAGGGCCGAGGGGCCGCGTAGCACCTCGATGCGTTCGGCGAGCAGCGGGTTGATGACCACCGCATGGTCGACGCTGGTGTTCGACACGTCGATCGAGCCGATGCCGTCGGTCAGCACGCGGATACGTTCGCCCTGGAAACCGCGCAGGACCGGACGCGAGGCGTTCGGACCGAAGGACGTGGCCGACACGCCCGGCTGGCGCGCCAGCGTCTCGCCGATGGTCGGGCGGATCGAGCGTTGCAGTTCGTCGCCGGTGACGATCGAGGTGCCCGACAGCACATCCGCCTCCGACTGCAGAACCGGCGCGGTCACGACGATCTCGCGGCCACGATTGGTCGGCTGCGGCGCGGTTTGCGCGGCGGCGGCGCTCAACGGGATGGCAAGGGCGGCGGCGGACAGGCCGGACAGCAGGACGGGCTTCAGCAAGACGGGGCTCCGATGGTTGGCGAAGCCCCGTGCGTAGCGTAGTGTTACATCATATCAAGCAAAAAGTGACATGGTCGTCATCCATCCATCGCATCGGTGCAGACTAGCACCCGCAGGCGGTGGCCGTCCGGCAAGGCCTCGACCGCGATATCGGCAATCAGGTCGCGCCCCATCGGCAGGTCGGCGTCCGCCAGTTCCGCCAGCCAGCGTGACAGGGCCGCACCGGGCGACGCGGTCAGCGACAGGGTGGCGATGGTACCGGCGAAGGTCGCGGACGACCAAGGCTCGACCGTGAGGATGTCCAACGTCACCGCGCATCCGGCACGCGCGGCATGCGCCGTCAGCACACGCGCCAGTCGGCCACCGCCATCGGCGGGGCGGGGGCGGCACCGGGTTGCTGGGGCGGGTGCATGCTCGATCCGTCCCATCGCGGTCATGCCAGATGCTCCGCGATGAATGCCTCGACCCGGCGGACCATGTCCGGCCCCGGCTCGCGCCCGCGCCGCAGGTCGCCGACCAGTCGCGGATCGTTCACCGCCAGCCTGCCGAATTTGGTTTCCGGCATATGGCTGGTTTTCAGATAGCGCTCGATGCGCCTCAGCAATTCCATGGACGTGCTCCCATTGTCCGATTCTCGCCAATACGTTCTTGATCTGTTCTGTTTTCCAACTTGTCTAGGAAAAATCCTATGCCTATATTCGAGGCATGTCGGGACAGGAGATCAGGGCCGCGCTTCAGGCGCTGGCGGAGCAGGCGGGCGTCAGTCTGGCGGCGCTGTCGCGCATGCTCGGGCGCAACGAGGCCTATCTCCAGCAGTTCGTCCATCGCGGCTCGCCCCGAGCCTTGGCGGAGGGCGATCGGCGCCAGTTGGCGGAGTTTTTCGGGGTGCCGGAAACCCGGCTGGGTGCCGCGAAGGAGGCGGGGCCGCTATTGATGCCGCGTCTGGCAGTCGCGGCGTCGGCCGGGCCGGGGGCGACGGTCGATGACGATGTGATGATCGGCGTGGAGGCGATCGACCGGCAACTCGCGCGGCGGCTTGGGCTGAGCGATGGCACCGCCTCGGTCATTCGGGTGCGCGGCGATTCGATGGCCCCTGGCCTGATGGATGGCGACCATCTGGTGGTCGACCAGACCGACACGCGGCCCAATGCGCGCGGTGGGCTCTATATCATCCGGATCGGTGATGTGCTGATGGTCAAGCGTGTCTGCGCCGGTCCGCAGGGGCTGGTGGCGACCAGCGACAATCCCGCCGCGCCGCCAGTGCCCGAAGGACCAATGACGGTGGTCGGGCGCGTGGTCTGGCAGATGCGATTACCCGCCTAGGGTTGATCGGCCTGCGGCGGCCCTGCCACCTCCCCAATCAGGCCGGATGTGTTGGATCGAAGCATGACTGGTGCGTCGCCCCTCGGCTCAGCGGTTGCGCCACCAGAGCAGCAAGGCAGCCAGTACGCCCAATCCCAGCCCGGCGAGCACCGCCACCGTGACTTCGCCGGTGGCGACCCCGACGATGATCCCGCCGACGATGCCGATGGCGATGAAGATACCGCCGCCGCTGGATGTCGGGCGTGGCGGGTGAGGTGGGACGGGATCGGTCATGGTCGCTGTCCTGCCATGCCCGGTCGCATCAGGCCAGTCGTCCCGGCGCGGGGCGTTTGGGATAGCGGATCGGGGCTAGTAAAATTGGCGGTCCTGGCTTAGTGGGACTCCGCGAAACGGCACGGTCCAGGAGAATTCATGCCCAATCATGGCGGAGACTATGTCGTTCCCTTCGTCACGGACAATGACGTCGCGACGGCGGCCGAGATGATCGAGACGTTCGGCGAATCGGCCAGCGGCGAAGCGGCCGCGCGCGCCGGGCGCAGCCGCGACCTGGGCAATCACATCCATTTCTGCCGCTGGCGGCAGATCGAGCGGCTGATCGGGCTGTTGTCACTGGAAGAGGCGTTCGACACCGTTCACTGACGTGCGCTGCGAGGACGCCATGCTTCGCGGCGGCCGGCGCGGCAAATCTGTTCAACCGAGCGCGCTTAGGGGTGTCGCGGACCGTCTTGCACCGCTAGGGATCGGGCCATGATGGTCCGCGTCGGGCGGCCGCGCGGTGCGGTCGTCATCGTTTTCATGGCAATGACTTGGGGCAGCGTCGGCTGGATGGCCGCCGCCAGAGGCCAGGCCGTGCCTGCGGGACAGGCCGCCGAACCGTCGCTGCCCGCCCAAGCCACCGGTCAGGGGCTTGACGATCCGACGATGCTCGACCCCTCGGCACCGCTCGCCCCCCTGCCCGAAATCGGCGTGGCCTGGCCCGATCTGGCCACCGCGCCCGCCGATCCGACCGCGACCATGACGGCGACCGTCGATGCGGCCGCCGAGCGGCGCTATCGCTGGCGGATCGAGGGCATTGGCGACACCGGCGAACTGGTGCGCCAGCGGTTCGACCAATTGTCGACGCTTGCGGCCAATGACGGCGATCCCGCCAATGCCGCCCAGCTCGATCGCCGCGCGCGCGAGGATGCCGCGCTCCTCACCAATTTGCTGCGGGGGGCGGGCTATTATGATGCGCAGGTCTCCACCCGGATCGAGCCCGGTGACACGCCGACCGTGGTGTTACAGGCGGTGCCCGGCAACATGTATCGCTTCGCCGATGTGACGCTGGACGGGGTCAAGGCCGCAGGCGACAAGGCGGGCGACTTGACCAAGGCCTTCGGGATCAAGCCTGGCGATCCGGTCGATGCCGACCAGATCGTCGCCGGCCAGGCGGCGCTTAAATCCGCGGTGGGCGAGGCGGGCTTTCCCTTCGCCAAGGTCGGCGATCCGCAGATCGTGGTCGACCATGCGACCGGAACCGCGACGATCGACCTGGCGCTGCAACCGGGAACCGAGCGTCGCTATGGCCGGATCGTCGCGACCAACGACCGGGTGTTCGACGCCCATCATATCCAAGACATCGCACGTTTCCGGCCCGGCCAGCCCTATGACGCCACCGGCCTTGACGATCTGCGCCGTGCGCTGGTGCAGACGGGGCTGGTGTCCTCGGTCGAGGTCAAGCCGGTGCCCGGCGACACGCCCGAGACGGTCAATGTCGCCGTCACCTTGGAGCCGGCGCCGCAGCACACCATCGCGGGCGAACTGGGCTATGGCACCGGCGAGGGCGCGCGTGCCGCGATCAGTTGGACCGACCGCAATCTGTTCCCCCCCGAAGGTGCGCTGACTTTGCGCAGCGTGCTGGGTACGCGCGAGCAGCTCGGCGCGGTCGTCTTCCGCCGCAACAATTTTAACGGCCGCGACCGCGTCCTGACCGCGCAATTCTCTGCCGCGCATATCATCCGCGACGCCTTCGACGCCAAGACATTGTCACTATCGGGCAATTTGGAGCGGCAGACCAATATCTTCTTCCAGAAGACCTGGACCTGGTCGCTGGGGGCCGAATTGCTGACCTCGGACGAGCGGGACGTTATCGCCTCCACCGGCCAGCCGCGGCGCCGCACCTTCTTCATCGGGGCGTTGCCGACCAGCCTCAACTATGACGGGTCGGACGATCTGTTGAATCCGACTCGCGGCTTCCGGCTGGGCGGCCGGCTCAGCCCCGAATTGTCCTTGCAGGGCGCGGCCTTCGGCTATGCGCGGACGCAGATCGATGCCAGCCTCTATCATCCCTTTGGCGACCGGGTGGTGCTCGCGGCACGGACGCGGCTAGGCACCATCCTGGGGGCGCCGCGTGACCAGATCGCGCCATCGCGGCGCTTCTATGCCGGCGGCGGGGCCTCGGTGCGCGGCTATGGCTTTCAGGCGATCGGGCCGCGCGATGCCAATAACGACCCGATCGGCGGACGCAGCCTTGCGGAGTTTTCGATCGAGGCACGGGTGCGAACATTCGGCAATTTCGGGGTGGTGCCCTTCCTCGACGCCGGCAACATCTCGACCTCGCCACTGCCACGCCTGACGGGTCTGCGGTTCGGCACGGGGCTGGGTGTGCGCTATTATTCCAATTTCGGGCCGATCCGCCTGGACGTGGGTACGCCGATCAATCCGCAGCGCGGTGACAGCCGGATCGCGGTCTATGTCTCGCTGGGTCAGGCCTTTTGACGGTCGAGGCGGATATGGAGGGGGATGCGCCCCCGCCGGCCGCACTGGTGCGACGCGGGCGCTGGCTGCGGTGGCTGGCGATGGCCGTGGCCGCGCTGGTGGCGATCCTCGTCGCGGCGCTGATGATCGTCGATACGCCGATCGGCCATCGCTGGGTCGCGGATCGCATCGCCACCATCCGGACCGACAATGGCCTGCGCTTTTCGGTGGGACGCATCGAGGGGTCGCTTTATTCCGACATGCGGCTGACCGATTTGCGGGTCTATGACCTAGACGGGCTGCTCGTGCGGGTGCCGCACGCCCGGCTGGACTGGCGGCCGTGGCGCTGGGCACAAGGCGCGCTCGACATTCGGCGGGTCGAGGCGCCGGTGGCGATGCTCTATCATGTGCCGCGCACCCGCCCGACCGGGCGGCATGGGCCGATCCTGCCCGATTTTGATATCCGCATCGACCGGCTGCATCTCGAGCGCTTGATCCTGGCGCCGGCCGTGCTGGGGCAGAAGCGGGTGGCGCGGGTCGATGGGCGCGCCGACATCCGCGATGGTCGGGCGCTGGTGCGGCTCGATGGTTTCGTCGCCGGCAGCGACCAGCTTCGCCTGCGACTCGACGCGCAGCCCGATCGCGACACGTTCGACCTGGATGTTCAGGCGCGGGGCCGTGCCGATGGCGTGCTGGCGCGTGCGATAGGGGCTCGTGCGCCCGTTTCGCTGGCGATCGCCGGGGCGGGGCGCTGGACGCAATGGAACGGACGAGCCCGTGGGCAGATTGGTCCTCAACAGGCGATCGACCTGACCCTGTCGGCACGCGCGGGCCGCTATGCGCTGGCGGGGCGGATCGCGCCCTCGCTACTCCTGAAAGGACGGTTGCAGCGGATGACCGCGCCGCGCGTCACCGTGGCGGGGCAGGCGGACTTCAGCGATCGCCGATTGAACGGTGCCCTGGCGCTGCGCTCGTCCGCGCTGCGTCTGCGCGCGCGCGGTGTGGTCGATCTGGGCGAGAACCGGTTCGAGGGGTTGCGCGTCGATGCGCGGCTGCTCCGGCCCGAGGCCTTGTTCGTCAATATGAGCGGTGAGGCTATCGACTTGCGCCTCAGGCTGGACGGGGCGTTCGACCGCGCGGCCTTTGACTATCGCATGGCGGCGAACCGCTTCGCCTTTGGTCGGACGGGGTTTGAGAATGCGCAGGCGGTGGGGCGGGGGCAGCTCACAGGCGGCTGGCCGCTGACCCTGCCAATCCGCTTCACCGCCGCGCGCGTGACCGGCGTTGGAGACGCAGCGGGCGGCATCCTGCGCGGGCTGAGTGCGGCGGGCCATCTGCGCATCACGCCGCAGGCGATCATCGGGCAGAATCTGGCGCTGCATTCCGACAAGCTGTCGGGGCAGCTGGGGCTGACCATCGATCTGCGGACAGGGCGCTATGACGTACGACTCAACGGCGCATTGCAGCGCTACCTGATCCCAGGATTGGGGATCGTCGATGTCCGATCGACGCTGAACGCCGTGCCGGGCACTGATGGCCATGGCACGCGCGTCGTCGGGCGTGGCGAGGCGCAGGTGCGGCGGCTCGACAACGGCTTCCTGCGCTCGTTGGCGGGTGGTTTGCCGCATCTGGCGACGGATATCGAGCGGGGGCCCGACGGCATTTTCCATTTCCGTCGGCTGGTGCTGACCGGCCCCAAGATCCGCCTGACCGGGGAGGCGATCCGCCGGACCGACGGCACGTTCCGCTTCGTCGGCGGCGGGCGGCAGGCGAGTTATGGCCCGGTGCAGATGGTACTGGACGGGCGGATCGATCACCCGACGCTCGACCTGATCCTGGCCGCGCCCAATGCGGCGATGGGCCTGTCCGATGTCCGCGCGCATCTCGACCCGACCGATCAGGGCTTTGCCTTCCGCGCCGCTGGCGGCTCGCGACTGGGGCCGTTCCAGGCGAGCGGCGCAATCCTGTTGCCCAAGGGGCAGGAGGCGGTGGTCAAGTTCCAGCCGATCGCGGTTGCCGGCACCCGCGCGACGGGCGCGCTGACGGTCGGCGAGGGTGGCTTTACCGGGCGGTTGGACGTCGCTGGCGGCGGGCTGTCGGGCGAATTGCTCTTCCGCCCGGTCAGCGATGTTCAGCGGATCGAGGCCCATCTGGCGGCGCAGCAGGCGCAGTTGTCGGGCGTGACGGTGCGACAGGGACGGATCGATCTGGTCGCGTTGCTCGATCCCGCCGGCGCCTCGATCGAGGGAAGTGCCGTGGCGCAGGGCTTGCGGCACGGCGCCTTCAACATCGCCCGGCTGAACGGCACGGCGCGGTTGCGCGGCGGCACGGGCGAAGTGCGTGCCGGCATTTCGGGTTCGCGCGGTCGGGCCTTCTCGATCCAGACGGTAACCCAGGTTACGCCCGATCGACTGTCGATCGCCGCGCAAGGGACGCTGGATGGCCGGCCCTTGCAGTTGTTGTCGCCCGCCATCGTCACGCGCAGCGAGGATGGCTGGGCGCTGGCGCCGACACGGTTGAGCTTTGCCGGCGGCGGGGCCAAGATCGCCGGGCATTTCGACGCGGACAGCACCGAGATCGAGGCGGGGTTGACGCGGATGCCGCTGGCCGTGCTGGATATCGGCTATCCTGGCCTGGGGCTGGGGGGCAGCGCGAGCGGTACCCTGACCATCCGCCAGACCACGGGCGCGCCGACCGGCAAGGTCGACCTGACCATTCGCGGGCTGACCCGTGCCGGCCTGGTGCTGACGTCGCGGCCGATCGACATGGGTTTGGCGGGGGTGCTCTCCGCCGATCGACTGGGCGTGCGCGCGGTCATGGCGTCGGGCGGGCGGACCATCGGTCGGGCGCAGGCGCTGATCCAGCCATCGGGGCAGGGCGACTGGGCCAGCCGGATGCAGAACGGGCGGCTGATCGCACAGCTTCGCTATGCGGGGCCGGCCGATACGCTGTGGCGGCTGACCCGTGTGGAAATGTTCGATCTGTCCGGCCCGGTGGCGATTGGCGCGGACGTTGGCGGTACGCTCGCCGCGCCGGTCATTCGCGGGGCCGTTCGCGCGACGGGCGCGCGGATCGAGAGCGCGACCACCGGCACCGTGCTGACGGATGTCCAGGCGACCGGGCGCTTTGGCGGATCGCGCCTCGTCATCGATCGCTTTGCGGCCAAGGCCGGGCGGGACGGGCGGGTCAGCGGGACCGGCCAGTTCGAGTTCGCCGCCGCCAATGGCATCGGCCTCGACCTGTCGCTTCAGGCCGATCGCGCCGCGATGATTGCCCGCGACGATATCGCGGCGACCGTGTCGGGGCCGTTGGCGATCCATTCGGATGGTTCGGGCGGGACCATTTCGGGCGATGTGGTGCTCAACAGCAGCCGCTATCGCCTGGGCCGCGCGACGGCCGCGACGGCGGTGCCGCAGCTCAATATCCGTGAGATCAACATTCCCGGTGGCGGCGAGGAGGATGACGTGCCGCGCAAGCCCTGGACGCTGGCGATCCGCGCGCGGGCGCCGGGGGGATTGCTGGTCACCGGCCTCGGGCTCAACAGCGAATGGTCCGCCGATCTGAAGATCGGAGGCGAGCCGGTCAATCCGGCGATTACCGGTCAGGCGACCCTGATCCGTGGCGATTTCGAGTTCGCTGGCCGCGACTTCGATCTGTCGCGCGGGATCATCCGCTTTGGGGGAGAGGTGCCCGCCAATCCCGCGCTCGACATCGCCGCCAACGCCAATGTCCAGGGGCTTAGCGCGACGATCCGCGTGACCGGCACCGCGCTGAAGCCCGAAATTGGTTTTTCAAGCACCCCGGCCTTGCCCAACGACGAGCTGCTGTCGCGGCTGCTGTTCGGCACCTCGATCGCCAGCCTGTCCGCGCCAGAGGCGTTGCAACTGGCCGCCGCCGTCGCCGCGCTTCAGGATGGCGGCAATGGCCTCAACCCGATCAACGCGGTGCGGCGCGCGGCGGGGCTGGACCGGCTGCGCGTGCTACCCGCCGATGTGCAGCAGGGGCGCGGCACCTCGGTCGCGGCGGGCAAATATATCACCCGCCGCCTCTATGCCGAGATCATCACCGACGGGCAGGGCTATAGCGCGACCCAGGTCGAGTTTCAGGTGACGCGTTGGCTGTCGCTGCTCTCGACCATCTCCACCCTGGGGCGACAGAGCGTCAATGTGCGGATATCGAAAGACTATTGAGACGTTGGCGCGCCAGCCCCGCGAGCCCGCGAACGACAAGGAGCGATAACCATGGAAAAGACCGCCTTCATCGAACGGACCGGTGGGCCGGAGGTCATCCAGTGGCGCGACGCGGAGCTACCGCCGCCCGGTGCGGGCGAGGTGCGGATGCGGCATCATGCGGTCGGATTGAACTATATCGACACCTATCATCGCAGCGGGCTGTATCCGATCGATCTGCCGGGCGGCCTGGGATCGGAAGCGGCCGGCGTCGTCGAGGCAGTCGGTGAGGGGGTGACGGATTTCAAGGTCGGCGACCGGGTGGGCGTCTTCGGCCCGGCGCGCGGGGCCTATGCCACGGCTCGCAATGTCTCGGCCGATCTTTTGGTGCCGCTTCCTGAGGAGGTCGATGATCGCACGGCGGCGGCGATCCTGTTGAAGGGCACGACGACCGCCTTCCTGATCGAGGATTGCGCCAAGGTGCAGCCGGGCTGGACGGTGCTGGTCCATGCGGCGGCTGGCGGGGTCGGGCATCTGGCGGTGGGTTGGCTGAAGGCGATCGGCGCGACCGTGATCGGCACGGTGGGCAGCGAGGCCAAGGCCGAACGCGCGCGTGCGGCGGGAGCCGATCACGTCATCCTCAACCGTTCCGAGGATGTGGCGGCGCGCGTTCGGGACATCACTGGCGGGACAGGGGTCCCGGTCGTGCTCGACGGGGTCGGCAAGGCGACCTGGGAAGCCTCGCTGAACAGCGCGGCCCGGCGCGGGTTGGTGGTCAGCTTCGGCAATGCCTCGGGGCCGGTCGATGGCGTCAATCTGGGCATATTGGCGGCCAAGGGATCGCTGTTCGTCACCCGGCCGACCCTGTTCGACTATGCGCTGACGGCGGCGGACAAGCGGCGACTGGCCGAGCGGGTGTTCGCGATGCTGGCCAAGGGCGCGATCATACCAGAGATCGGGCAGGAATTCCCCCTGACCGATGCCGCCGAGGCGCACCGCGCGATTGAGGCGGGCGAGACGGTGGGGAGTACGGTGCTGATCCCGTGAGGGTGGGGGCGTGAGCTTCGACTTCGCTCAGCCTGAACGCAAGTTGGGAAGGACCCAGCCACCAACGCCGTTCAACCTGAGCGAAGTCGAAGCCCAAGGGATACACCCCGCCGCTAAACCCCGCTAACCTGACATCGAAATCCGCACCCGGAGACCAGAATGATCGCGCTCCTCCCGCTCGCCCTGCTCACCGCCCAGACCGCGCTCGCCGTACCCCCGGTACTGGCAACGACCGAAGCCCCCAAGCCCGTGATGGTCCGCGTGGCGATGCAGACCAGCCTCGGCCCGGTGGTCCTCGATCTCGACCGCACCCATGCGCCGATCACCACCGCCAATTTCCTGCGCTATGTCGATCAGCACCGGCTGGACGGCGTGACCTTCTATCGCTCGGTCCGCGTCGCGCCCGATTTCGGTTTCGTACAGTTCGGTATCCAGAACGAGCCCAAGCGTATCCTGCCGCCGATCGCGCATGAACCGACGACCAAGACCGGTATCAAGCATCTGAACGGTACCATCTCGATCGCGCGGCTCGCGCCGGGCTCGGCGCGCGGCGACTTCACGATCATGGTCGGGGATCAGCCCTCGCTCGATGCCGATCCGTCCAAGCCGGGCGACAATCTGGGCTATGCCGCCTTTGGCCATGTCGTCGAGGGGATGGACGTGATCCACAAGATCCTCGACCAGCCCGCCGACCCCGCCAAGGGCCCGTTCAAGGGCGAGATGCTGGCCGCGCCGGTGAAGATCCTCTCGGCCAAGCGGGTGGCCGTGGCCCCATAATATCGGGCGAGTGCGCCTCGAAAAGCCGGGCGCGACGGCATCACACCGCCGCGCCCATCCGGTCAGAACTCGAAGTGAAGCGTGCCGACCACCGTCCGGCCGTTTCCGAAGTTCAACCAGCCGCCATTCCTGATCCGCGGGGCCGACCAGACATTGCTGTAATAGCGCTTGTCGAGCAGGTTGGTCACATTGAGCTGGAAATAGGTCCTGGGCAGGCCGACGGCCCCCAGGCCGATCTGGGCGTCGAGGTCGACCAACGTATAGCCGGCGGAGACCGCATCATTCTCATCGGTGATGAAGCGATCGCCGACATGCTTGGCCGAGACGCCCATGACGAGGCTGGGCAGGGTGATCTGTGCGCGCGTGCCATATTGCCAATTGGGGGTGTCGACCAGTTGCTTGTCCTTGGTCGCGACCAAGACCGTCACACCGTCGGGGCCCATGATATTTTCCCGCAGCGTCGACTTCAGATAGGAGCCGAAGCCATAGAGGGAGAGCCACCGCGTCGGGGTGAGGGACAGGGTGGCATCGACGCCCTTGCTGTCGACCCGTCCGACATTGCGGCTGGCGCCAATCGTGCCGCCACCCTCCAGCGGTACGGTCGTGTTGACGATCCGGTTGTCGTAGCGGATGTACCATCCGCCCAGTTGCGCCTGGACGATGCCGGTGGTGTAGCGCAGGCCCGTGTCGAAGGAGTCGGTGCGCTCGGGGATCGCTTCCTGATCCTTACGCGAGATGACCTTGTCGTCATAAGAGTAAATGTCGGTGCTCGGTGCCGAAAAGCCGCGATTCCAGCTCGCATAGAGGCTAAGCGCCGGATCGATCTGCCACACCAGCCCGACATTGGGCAGGAACGCGCGATATTCGCGGATACGACCAACATAGGGCGGGCCGAACTTGGCGGTGCGGCTGTCGGCGGCGACCTGCTGTGCGGATTGCGAGGTGCAATAGGCCTCGCTGCCGCTTCCGGGGACCGTGTAGCAGGCGTTGTTCATGTTGCGGCGGTAGAAGGCCGCGCGCAGGCCGATGGTCAGCGACAGGCTGTCGTCGATCGGGCGGCCGCGATATTCGCCCGACACCTGGTGCAGGATCGAATAGGTCAGGCGATTGCGCTTGCTGAGCGGCTGGCCGGCGGCGTCCAGCGCCGCCGCGTCGCCGCTGAGTCCGCCGAAATAGGATTTGGGCCGGCCGTCGGGATAAAGGAAACCCGCTTCGCCGGTCTGCCGGGTACGGGCTCGATCCCAGGTATAGGCGAGGCGCACCAGATTGTCGGCGTCAATATCGTAGCGCAGACCGGCGATCGCGATCAAACGGTGGGTCTGCGTATTGGACGGATAGAAGAGCCGCACATAGTCGAGCAGATCGCCGTCACCGTTCAGGTCGCGTCCGGCCGCGCGGCCTGCGCCCATCCGCCCGAACTGGCGGCGCGAGACACCCGATTGCGTGGCGTTGGCATCGCTTTCGGCAAAGACGTTGGAGCCGCCGCCATTGGCCAGGGTATAGCTGTATCCGCCGTCCGCTGTGAAGGTCAGCCGATCGTTCAGCGTGAACAGGCTGTTGAAGCGCAGATTGCCCGTGTCGACCGGGTTCATGTTGATCTGGCGCACATTGGTGCAGAGCCGGCGATCGTCCTGAACCGTACCCGCGCCGGGGCGGGCGGAGGCGAGCGCGCATTCGTTGGAGTTGAAGAAGCCGCCCGTCGTCAGCACCTGATCATATTGCGCTCGGTTCAGATCGACGCGAACCGGATCGGCGGCGGTCGCCGTCTTGAGGGGAAGCGGGCCGCCCAGGATCGTATTGATCTGCGCCACCGATGGATTGCCATAGCCGGTGTTGCGATGCTGGTAGAAAAAGCCGGCCAGCGACACGAAATCCTTGCCCGCCCCCAGCGGCTGGTAAATGCGAGCATTATACTGGCTTTTGCGCACGATCGAGAACGGGAACAGATTGTAACGCTGATTGCTGGCCGACACCCAGGCGCGGGTGCCGCTCTCGTTCAGATTGCCCGTGTTGATCAGGCCGAAGACGCGGTTCATGTTGCCCCGCCCGTGCGAATAGACCCCCATCGCGCTGAGCTTCTCGGTCGGCATGATCGTGCGATAGTTGACGGTCCCGCCCGAGGCGCTCGCGGTCGGCGTGTCGACGTCGGTCGAGCCGAAGCTGACATTGACGGACTGCACCAGTTCGGGGTCGACCTGCTGGGCGGAATAGATGGCATAGTTGCCGGCGTCGTTCAGCGGCAGGCCGTCGAAGGTGAAGGCGATGCGCGACTGGTCGAAACCGCGAATGCGGATCGTGCCGCCATTGCCGCCATAGGGATCGCTGGCGACATAGTTGACGCCGGGCACGAGGTTGATCGCATTGAAGATCGACTGACCGGGAACGGTATGTTCGATATAATCCTGGGTCACGACTGCCCGTGCCTTGGGCGCGTTGGACATTTCGATACCGGTGGTCACCGTTTTCTGGCCCGTGACGACGATGTCTTCTTGCGCCTGATCCTCGGCGGCGATCGTGCCGGCCGTCTGGGCGATGGCGATATGCGACGTGAACAGCATCAGGCACGCGCTGCCGGCCCCGGCGGCGCGGATAACAGTCAGTTTCATGCAAGGTCCCCCGGGCATTGATTGCCCTTGGGCGCCGCCTAGTTCTGACTTATGTCAAATTCATTGCGTTTTTCATATATAAAAATGAAACTGGTAATGAAATGGCGAGCGGTGGAAACGTTTTCGCAAATTGTAAAATGCATGTCTATCCTGGGCGACGCCGGGTGGCCTCGCTTCGTTTGACCCGGCGAAGCTGCGTAATGCCATCCCGCTTGGGGGGATGACGAGAGAAGGCGATTTCCTACCGCCTACTTCAGGCTGGCGTGGAAAGAATGGCTGGAGGCCGAGATATCCCGATCCGGCCTTCGATCTGTTGCTTTGACGCGCGAGGGATCGGCTGAATATCGCTCGACCGGGGGCAAGGCAAATTGGTCTACTAGTGGGCGAAGCGCATGGACATGCGTTGGCGTAAGTGACCGTTTTCTTGGAAACACCAGAAACAGCGCGCGCGCCGATGGGCCGCGCATCCGATCAGCGCGATGCCGATCCTCCATTCCCTACTATCATGACGGTCTGCGCTGCCCAAAAAGAAAGGGGCCTTGCGGCCCCTTTCCCGTAGTGACATCGATCAGGGCTGAAATCAGCCGCTGTAATACATGTCGTATTCGACCGGGCTGGGGGTCATTTCCCAGCGCATCACTTCGCTCATCTTCAGCTCGATATAGCTCTCGATCTGGTCCTTGGTGAACACGTCGCCCTTCAGCAGGAAGTCGTGGTCGGCGGCCAGCGAGTCGAGCGCTTCACGGAGCGAACCGGCGACGGTCGGAACCTGGGCCAGTTCGGCGGGCGGCAGGTCGTACAGGTTCTTGTCCATCGCTTCGCCCGGATGGATCTTGTTCTGGATGCCGTCCAGACCCGCCATCAGCAGCGCGGCATAGGCGAGATACGGGTTGGCCAGTGCGTCGGGGAAGCGCACTTCGACGCGCTTCGACTTCGGACCGGTGCCGTACGGAATGCGGCACGAGGCCGAGCGGTTGCGCGCCGAATAGGCGAGCAGCACCGGCGCTTCGTAACCCGGGACCAGACGCTTGTAGCTGTTGGTGGTCGGGTTGGTGAAGGCGTTCACCGCCTTGGCATGCTTGATGATGCCGCCGATGAAGTACAGGCAGGTTTCCGACAGACCCGCATAGCCGTTGCCGGCGAACAGCGGGGTCTTGCCTTCCCAGATCGAGAAGTGGGTGTGCATGCCCGAGCCATTATCTTCCTTGATCGGCTTGGGCATGAAGGTCGCGGTCTTGCCGTACGCATGGGCGACCTGATGCACGACATACTTGTAGATCTGCATGCGGTCGGCGGTCTGGGTCAGCGTGCCGAAGGTCAGGCCCAGCTCGTGCTGCGCGGCGGCGACCTCATGGTGGTGCTTGTCGCAGGGCAGACCCATTTCGAGCATGGTGGTGACCATCTCGCCACGGATATCGACCGCAGAGTCGACCGGCGCGACGGGGAAGTAACCGCCCTTGGCGCGGGGACGGTGGCCGAGATTGCCGCCTTCATATTCGCGGCCGGTGTTGGTCGGCAGCTCGATATCGTCGATCTTGAAGTAGGACGACGAATAGTTGGTGTCGAACTGCACGTCGTCGAACATGAAGAATTCGGCTTCCGGGCCGACATAGACGGTGTCGCCGATGCCGGTGGTCTTCACGAACGCCTCGGCGCGCTTGGCGGTCGAGCGCGGATCGCGGGCGTACAGCTCGCCGGTCGACGGCTCGACCACGTCGCAGAACACGATCAGCATCGGGGTCGCCGAGAAGGGATCGGTGTAAACGGCGTCGAGGTCCGGCTTCAGGACCATGTCCGACTCGTTGATCGCCTTCCAGCCCTCGATCGACGAACCGTCGAACATCAGGCCGTCGGTCAGTTCATCCTCACCCAGGATCGAGGCGACCATGGTCAGGTGCTGCCACTTGCCCTTGGGATCGGTGAAACGCAGGTCGATCCACTCGATCTCCTCGTCCTTGATCTTCTTCAGGATGTCGCTGGCCGTATTCGCCATGTGCCGTTCTCTCTCTGCTTGTGGCCGCCACCCGGAAGAAAACCGGGGCCGGTTTTACGATTTTAGACGGGCTGGGTGTCAGCCCGGTGACGTTTTCGGGGCGGGGTGCGTCAGATCGCCGCGTCGTCGCGCTCGCCGGTGCGGATGCGTAGCGCCGTCTCGACCGGGATCACGAAGATCTTGCCATCGCCGATGCGTCCCGTCTGGGCCGCCGCCGCGATCGCCTCCACCACGCGTTCGGCCAGGCCGTCTTCGACCACCACCTCCAGCTTCACCTTCGGCAGGAAGTCGACGACATATTCGGCACCGCGATAAAGCTCAGTATGCCCCTTCTGGCGGCCGAAGCCCTTGGCCTCGGTGACGGTGATGCCGGACACGCCGATCTCATGCAGCGCTTCCTTCACCTCATCGAGCTTGAAGGGCTTGATGATCGCCTCAATCTTTTTCACGAGTCTGACTGTCCCCGATGGTGTTCGAACCCTCGCCCGATCTCACGCGTTGCAGAGATCGTGCCAATTGCCGGTCCCTCCTGAGAGGGTAAGAAATGGATCATATTTCCGCCTGAAAAGCGGGCATGATGGCGGAAGCTGCTCAATTTGCAGGCAGCAATCACAATATGCCCCGAACCGCCTCGGGCGGACGACCGATGACGACGCCCTTGTCGGTTTCGACCAGCGGGCGCTCGATCAAGATCGGGTTGACGGCCATCGCGGCCAGGATCGTCGCGTCATCCGCGCCAGACAAGGCCTTGGCCTCCGCTTCGGCCTTGCGCAAACCATCGCGAGGCGTGAGTCCGCCCTTGGCGTAGAGCCGGGCCAGTTCCTCCGCCGAGGGGGGCGTCTTCAGATATTCGACGATCGTCACATCGGCGCCTGCATCTTGAAGCAGGGCCAGCGCCTCGCGGGATTTGGAACAGCGCGGATTGTGGAGGATCGTTGCCTTCATCGCCGATGCTTTTGGCATGGACGGCGGCGATTGTGGAGGGGTTAATCCCTGTCATCGGCCATAAAAAAGCCCCCTCCCGGCTGGGAAGGGGGCTCTTTCATGATCCGTGATCCCGGCTTACGCCAATGGGACGTTTTTGGAGGTCAGGCGCCTTGCTTGGCCAGCCATTCCTCCAGCCACTTGATGGTATAGTCGCCCTTCAGGAACTCCGGATCGTCCAGCAGTGCCTGGTGCAGCGGGATGGTGGTCTTCATCCCTTCGATCACGAACTCTTCCAGCGCGCGGCGCAGACGGCGCAGCGCGCCCTCGCGGGTCGTGCCGTACACGATCAGCTTGGCGATCATGCTGTCGTAATAAGGCGGGACCTTATAGCCCTGATACAGCCCGCTATCGACGCGGACATGCATGCCGCCCGGTGCATGATACATCTTCACCGTGCCCGGCGAGGGGGCGAAGGTGCGCGGGTCTTCGGCGTTGATGCGGCACTCGATGGCGTGGCCACGGAACTGCACATCTTCCTGTCGCAGCGTCAGCGGATGACCCTCGGCCACGCGGATCTGTTCGCGCACCAGGTCCAGGCCGGTGATCATCTCTGTGACGGGATGTTCGACCTGCAGGCGGGTGTTCATTTCGATGAAATAGAACTCGCCATTTTCCCACAGGAACTCGATCGTGCCCGCACCGCGATAGCCCATGTCGGCCATCGCCTTGGCGACCACGCCGCCCATGCGCGCGCGCTCCTCGGCCGTGATGATCGGCGAAGGGGCTTCCTCCAGCACCTTCTGGTGACGGCGCTGGAGCGAGCAGTCGCGCTCGCCCAGATGGATCGCCTGGCCGTTGCCGTCGCCGAACACCTGGAATTCGATATGCCGGGGGTTGCCCAGATATTTTTCCATGTAGACGGTCGCATCGCCGAACGCGGCCTTTGCCTCCGAGCCCGCCTGCTGCATCAGCGTTTCGAGCTGGTCCTCGGAGGGCACGACCTTCATGCCGCGACCGCCGCCGCCCGATGCCGCCTTGATGAGCACGGGATAGCCGATCTCGGCCGCGAGCGCCTTGGCCTCCTCGACATCCGTGATCGCGCCGTCGGAACCGGGAACCAGCGGCAGGCCGAGTGCGCCGGCGGTGCGCTTGGCCTCCACCTTGTCGCCCATGATCCGGATATGCTCGGGCTTCGGGCCGACGAAGATCAGGCCGTGCGCCTCGACGATCTCGGCGAACTTGGCATTCTCGGACAGAAAGCCGTAACCGGGGTGGATCGCGTCGGCGCCCGAAATCTCGGCGGCCGAGATGATGTTGGGGATGTTGAGATAGCTGTCGGTCGCCGAGGGCGGACCGATGCACACCGCCTGGTCGGCGAGGCGCACATGCATGGCATCGGCGTCGGCCGTGGAGTGCACGGCGACGGTCTCGATCCCCATCTCGTGACAGGCGCGGTGGATGCGAAGCGCAATCTCGCCGCGATTGGCGATCAGGAGTTTCTTGATCTGCGCCAAGGCGGCTTACTCGACGACGATCAGGGGCTGGTCGAACTCGACCGGCTGGCCATTTTCGACCAGCACGGCGGTGACGGTGCCGGCGGCGGTGGCGGTGATCGGGTTCATCACCTTCATCGCCTCGACGATCAGCAGCGTGTCGCCGGCCGATACCTTCTGGCCCACGCCCGCAAAGGGCTTGGCGCCCGGTTCGGCCGCCAGATAGACGGTGCCGACCATCGGCGACTTCACCGCATTGGCCGAGACGGCCGGTGCCGCGGCCTCCGCCGGAGCGGCCGCCGCGACGGGGGCAGCAGCAGCCGGAGCCGGCGCGGCGGCGACGGGCGCAGGCGCATAGGCCATCTGCGCGGCCGGTGCCGCCTTGCGCGCGACGCGAATCTTGCGGTCGCCATGCTCGACCTCGATCTCGGTCAGGGCGGTGGCGTCGAGCAGCTCGGCGAGCTGACGGACGAGGTCGACATCGACCTTCATCGCTTGTTCAGTCTTTTCGGTCATGGGACGCGCTCCTGTCAGAACCGGGCCGCCGCTTCAAGCGCGAGCAGATAGGAATGCGCGCCAAAGCCTGCGATTGTGCCTTTCGCGGCACGCCCGATATAGCTCTCATGACGGAAAGACTCCCGCGCATGAGGGTTGGATAGGTGAACTTCGATCACCGGCGTCGTCACCGACTTGATCGCGTCATGGATCGCGATCGAGGTGTGGGTGAAGCCCCCGGCATTGAGCAGCACGGCCTTGGCCTCATAAGCCTGGGCCTCGTGCAGCCAGTCGATCAGATGGCCTTCATGGTTGGATTGACGCATGTCGATCTCCAGATCGAGCTCGCGTGCCCGATCCTCGAGCATCCCCGCAATATCGTCCAGCGTGTCATGGCCATAGATATGCGGCTCGCGCAGGCCGAGCAGGTTCAGGTTCGGCCCGTTGAGGACATAGACGGTCGCGGGCATCCGCACTCCCATGGTTGCGGCTCGGGGTGGCCGAGCCTAGATCGAGAGCCTTCCTTAACCGCATGCCCTATCCCACGTCGAGCGGGCAGCGACTTGCATGGTAAGTGACACACATATGCCCCATACCGATGGAACCGTGACGATCACCGTGAATGGCGAGCATAAGCGAGTCGCTGCCGGGCTGTCGCTGGCCGATCTGGCGAGCCAGTTGGGTCTGGTGCCCGAAAAGGTGGCGGTGGAGCGCAATCTGGAGGTCGTGCCGCGCTCGACGCTGGCGCAGGTGCAGGTCGAGGATGGCGACGAGATCGAGATCGTGCATTTCGTCGGCGGCGGTGATCACGCGGCGGCGGTAACGGCGGACGATTCGTGGGAAGTTGCCGGGCAGCGTTTCCGCTCGCGCCTGATCGTCGGCACCGGCAAGTATAAGGATTTCGCGCAGAACGCCGCTGCGGTCGAGGCGGCGGGGGCGGAGATCGTCACGGTGGCGGTGCGCCGGGTCAATGTGTCGGACCGCAATGCGCCGATGCTGACCGACTATATCGACCCCAAGAAGATCACCTATCTGCCCAATACCGCAGGTTGTTTCACCGCTGAGGATGCGATCCGTACGTTGCGGCTGGCGCGTGAGGCCGGGGGCTGGGACCTGGTCAAGCTGGAGGTGCTGGGCGAGGCGCGGACGCTTTACCCGGATATGGTGGAGACGCTGCGCGCGACCGAAATCCTGGCCAAGGAAGGTTTCAAGCCGATGGTCTATTGCGTCGACGATCCCATCGCCGCCAAGCGGCTGGAGGATGTCGGCGCGGTCGCAATCATGCCGCTCGGCGCACCGATCGGGTCGGGGCTGGGCATTCAGAACAAGGTGACGATTCGCCTGATCGTGGAAGGCGCCAAGGTCCCTGTATTGGTCGATGCGGGTGTCGGCACCGCGTCAGAGGCGGCGGTGGCGATGGAGCTGGG
The DNA here is from genome assembly GCF_000739895.2 of Sphingomonas paucimobilis NBRC 13935. Lineage (GTDB taxonomy): Bacteria > Pseudomonadota > Alphaproteobacteria > Sphingomonadales > Sphingomonadaceae > Sphingomonas > Sphingomonas paucimobilis. The sequence goes on along the minus strand of NZ_BBJS01000030.1, from coordinate 30,591 downwards.
TTGCGATGGCGTGCTGATGAACACCGCCATCGCCGAGGCGAAGGACCCAGTGATGATGGCCCAGGCGATGAAAGCCGGGGTCGAGGCAGGCAGGCTGGCCTATCGCGCTGGGCGCATGGGCCAGCGCCGCTATGCCGATCCGTCGAGTCCGCTCGCCGGCCTTATCTGAAATTAATTTCAGGGAACTCCGGGCGTAACGAACCGTTATTTATCCGAGTGTTCAACGGGATCGGATGATCCCCAGTAAATGGAGGCCGCTATGGGTGAGCTCGTCGACAAGATCAAGGGCAACGTCAACGAACTGGTTGGCAAGGCCAAGGAAAAGCTTGGTGAGCACAATCATGACGCCGACATGCAGGCGGAAGGCCAGGCTCAGCAGGTTGAAGGCAAGGGCCAGCAGCTTAAGGGCTCCGTCAAAGGCGCTCTTGGCGACAACATCTGAACCTGCTAATCGCTTTCTGACTAAAGCAATCAGCAACGAACTCGCCGCCCCGGTCATGCCGGGGCGGTTTTCTTTTGCCTGAGCGGAACAGGTCGGAGAACCTAGATTTATGGTAGCGTTATTATAACGGCGCAAGATTTTGATTTATCCAGCGTCTCTATAGCCTTGTCATTGTCGGTTGCGGAGGATGATCCATCCGTGGGACGGAGGGGGGCGCTAACGCTGGGGATAATGGTGCGTCATCGGCACGACAGCCCGCCCACCTGTCATTATCCTCGCAAGGCGGAGGTCAGCGGCCCGCGATTCGCGACAGAGTCGTCGCGGGGGTGATCACCTTAATATCCGTCTTCAGGTGGAGCAGGCGCACGCCCGTCTCCGCCATCGCGCGGGTGAGGGCGGGCGCGAACTCCTCGGTCCGCGTCACCGTCTCGCTCCAGCAGCCATAGGCCCGCGCCAGCGCCGCGAAATCGGGATTGGCGAGCCCGGTGCCTGCCACCCGGCCGGGATATTCGCGTTCCTGATGCATGCGGATCGTGCCGTAACCGCCATTGTCGACGACGATCACCAGCATCGACGCGCCATGCTGCACGGCGGTGGCCAGTTCCTGTCCGTTCATCAGGAAGCAGCCATCGCCGGCCAGCGCGACGACCATGCGATCCGGATGGCGCAGCGCGGCGGCGGTGGCGGCGGGCACGCCATAGCCCATCGCGCCGCAGGTCGGCGCCAACTGGCATTCCGGCTCATAACGCCAATAGCGATGCCACCATCCCGAATAATTGCCCGCGCCGTTGCAGATGATCGTCGCGGCGGGAAGCGTCTGGCGCATGGCGGCGACGCATTGACCGAGGTCGAGCGCGACGCCCTCGCGCGGTGCCGGTTCCGACCAGGCGAGATACTCCGCATGCGCCTCCGCCCCGGAGAAATGCGTCGCGCCATAATCCTTGGCAAGCGCATGAAGCTTCGTCGCCGCTTCGAGGATGTCGGAGCAGATCGCGACATCGGTGCGATAGACGCTGTGCAGCTCTTCCGGGTCCGGATGGACATGGACCAGCTTCTGCCCCGGATGGTCGGGCGTGACCAAGCCATAGCCGTCGGTGGTGGCCTCGCCCAGCCGCGCGCCCAGCACGATCAGCAGATCGGCCTCGCGCACTCGGGCGACGAGGGCAGGGTTGGGACCATAGCCGAGATTGCCGGCATAGACCGAACAGTCGGCGGACACGGCGTCCTGCCGTCGAAACGCCGCCACCAGCGGGATGCCGGCGGTTTCGCCCCATTGGGTGACCATGCGGGTAGCATCGTCATTCCAATGGGCGCCGCCGATGATCGCGACCGGGCGCTTGGCCTGGCGGATCAGGTCCTGCACCGCCATGGCATCCGTAATCAGCGTATCCTGCGATGGCCGCGCGATCCGGGGGCGGGGGGTACCCTCCACCATGTCGCACAGCATATCCTCGGGCAAGGCGAGGACCACAGGGCCCGGCCGCCCGCTCATGGCGGTGGCGTAGGCCCGGGCGACATATTCGGGGATTCGCTTGGCATCGTCGATCCGCGCGGCCCATTTGGTCAGCGGTGCGAACATCGCCTGGAAATCGACTTCCTGGAACGCCTCGCGATCGCGCGTACCCCGGTCGACATCGCCGATGAACAGGATCATCGGTTGCGAATCCTGTCGCGCGACATGCACGCCGATCGCCGCGTTGGTGGCGCCCGGACCGCGCGTGACGAAGGCCACGCCCGGCCGCCCGGTCAACGTCCCGTCGGCGCACGCCATGAAGGTCACGCCGCCTTCCTGCCGACAGGTCACCAGATCGATATCCGGCGTGTCGTGCAGCGCGTCGAGCACCGCCAGGAAGCTCTCCCCCGGCACGGTGAAGATACGGTCGCACCCCTGTTCGAGAAGCGCATCGACAAGCAGGCGTCCGCCGGTTTTCAAGCTCATGGCGCCAAGCCTAGCCGCGCTTTGTTGCAAAGCGCAAACGCCGGGTTGACCCGGCTCCATGCCTCCGCCTAACGCTCGGGCAAATTCAGGGAGGACGCCCATGCAGAAGCTTTATCCCGACGCGGCCGCCGCGCTCGACGGTCTGCTCCATGACGGCATGACGATCTGCGCGGGCGGGTTCGGCCTGTGCGGTATTCCCGAGCGCCTGATCGACGCGATCGAGGCGGCGGGCACCAGGGACCTGACCATCGCCAGCAACAATGCCGGGATCGACGGCGTCGGCCTGGGCAAGCTGCTCCGCTCGCATCAGGTGAAGAAGATGATCTCTTCCTATGTCGGTGAGAACAAGGAGTTCGAGCGGCAATATCTGTCCGGCGAGCTGGAGGTCGAGTTCTGCCCGCAGGGGACGCTTGCCGAGCGTTGCCGCGCGGGGGGCGCCGGCATTCCCGGCTTCTACACCAAGACCGGCGTCGGGACCAAGGTGGCCGAGGGCAAGGAAGTGAAGAGCTTCGACGGCGAAGATTATATCCTCGAACGCGGTATCCGCGCCGACCTGTCGATCATCAAGGGGTGGAAGGCCGATGAGGCCGGGAACCTGATCTTCCGCAAGACCGCGCGCAACTTCAACCAGCCGATGGCGACCGCGGGCCGCATCTGCGTCGCCGAAGTGGAAGAGGTGGTGCCGGTCGGCTCGCTCGATCCCGATCAGATCCATCTGCCCGGCATTTATGTGAAGCGGATGATCGTCGGGGCGCCGTATGACAAGAAGATCGAGTTCCGCACGGTTCGCGAGCGGGCTTGAGGGCATGGGGAGGGGGCTTTGCGGCAGCGCCCCCTTTTCTGTTCGGATGGCGTCAAATCCTGCCGCTGACATGGGGGGAAGACATGGCGAAGGTTCATAGGTTCGGAGTGCGCGGTTGGGTTGCCGGCGTGACGGCGGTCGCCGCCGGGCTTTCGCTGTCCGGTTGCGTCGTCGCGGTCGGCAACAACAGCCCTGCGTCCTTATCGCCTGCCGCCGCCAACACCAAGCTGGCTGGGATGCAGTATCTTTATGGCTCGGTAGAGGCCGATGCGATCTCGCGCCAAGCCTGGAACGCGCTCGTCTCCTATGCCGCCGACCGAGTGCGCCGGCCGCAAGCCGACAGCGTCGTGTTGGCGCAGGGTTCGAGCCTCGAAAGCCCCCGCTTCGTCCCTTGCGCGGGCAAGCGCCCGGCGGCGGTCTTCGACGTCGACGAGACGGTGCTCCTGAATCTCGGTTTTGAATATGACGATCTGACCGGCCGTTCCGACCGCGACTTCTCCGGCCGTTGGCGTGCCTGGGAGCAGAGCGACGGCCATGCCGTCCTGCCGACGCCCGGCGCGGTGGCGGCCATCGCCGATCTGCGCGCGATGGGCGTGACCGTGATCTTCAACACCAATCGCGACGATCCTGCCGGGGCAGCGCGCGTGATTGATGCGGCCGGGCTGGGCCCGGCGGTACATGGCGACACGCTGTTCGTGCGCCCCGACACCGGCAACGGCGACAATAAGGACCCGCGCCGCTGGCAGATCGCACAGCGCTATTGCGTGATCGCCATGGGCGGTGACCAGCTGGGCGATTTCAGCGAGTTGTTCAACACGTCGGCTACGGTGGCGCAACGTCGCGCCCGCGCCGACGGCCCGCGCATCGCGGCGCTGTGGGGGCGCGGCTGGTTCGTCTTTCCGAACCCCGTCTACGGCAAGGCGCTGAAGGGCAGTGCCGACGACATCTTCCCCGCCGACCGGCGGTGGCATCCGACAGGAGAGCAGTGATGGCCTGGACCCGCGACGAAATGGCCGCCCGTGCGGCCAAGGAACTGAAGGATGGTTTCTACGTCAATCTCGGCATCGGTATCCCGACGCTGGTCGCCAACCATATCCCGCCAGGGGTTGAGGTCACGCTGCAATCCGAAAACGGGATGCTCGGCATCGGGCCGTTCCCCTATGACGACGAAGTCGATCCCGACCTCATCAACGCGGGCAAGCAGACGATCAGCGAACTGCCGCACTCGGTCTATTTCTCGTCGGCCGACAGCTTCGCGATGATCCGGGGCGGGCATATCGACCTGACCGTGCTGGGCGCGATGGAAGTGTCCGAAGGCGGCGACATCGCCAACTGGATGATCCCCGGCAAGATGATCAAGGGCATGGGCGGCGCGATGGATCTTGTCGCGGGCGTCAAGAAGATCATCGTGGTGATGGAGCACAACGCCAAGGACGGCAGCCCTAAGTTCATCTCCGAATGCACCCTGCCGCTGACCGGGCGCAACGTCGTCGACATGATCGTCACCGATCTGGCGGTGTTCCAGCGTCCCGATCATGACAGCGCCTTCCGCCTGATCGAGTGTGCGCCGGGCGTGACGGCGGACGAGATCGCCGCCAAGACCACGGCGAAGTTCGAACGCTGATGGCCTATACCCTCATCACCGCGAACCGGAATTATTCCAGTTGGTCACTGCGTCCCTGGCTGTTGATGAAGGCGCTGGGGATCGATTTCAGCGATCGGATCGATCCGTTCCAGGCGGTGGAAAATTACGAGGCGTTCCGCGCCTTCTCCCCGACGGGGCAGGTGCCGGTGCTGCTCGACGGCGAGCGGACGGTGTGGGATTCGTTGGGCATTGCGCTCTATTTGGCCGAGCGGCATGCCGGTGTCTGGCCGGAGGATGAAGCGGCGCGCGCCTGGGCGATGTGCGCGGTGACGGAGATGCATGGCGGCTTCGCAGCGCTGCGGGCCGAGCGGACGATGAATGTCGGTGTGCGGGTCGACGCCACGCCGCCATCGCCCCGGTTGGAGCGCGATGTCGCCCGGCTGGCGGAATTGTGGGGCGAGGGGCTGTCGCGCTTCGGTGGGCCCTGGCTCGCGGGCGAGCGCTTCTGCGCAGTGGATGCGTTCTTCGCACCGGTGGCGTTTCGGGTGCGGACCTATGGCATCGATGTCGGGGCGGCGGGCGCGACCTGGGTCGAGACGGTTCTGGTGCATCCGGCGGTGAAGGATTGGGAGGCCCAGGCGCTGGCGGAGACGTGGCGCGAGGCGGGCCATGAGGCGGAACTGGCCGAATGTGGGGTTGTAGTGGCGGACTACCGCACGAAGGGATGAGTGCGGGACGTGGCCTTCGACTTCGCTCAGGCTGAACGGAGGTTGTAGAAGGCCACTTCCCCCGTTCCGTGCAGCCTAAGCGAATTCGAAGGCCAAGGGAAACCCTCGTCAAATCGAAATAACATTGCGCAAAGCCTTTGCGTTTCGCACCTTTTCGGATAACAGCGCCGCATCATGGCCCAACGACCCCAGACTCTGTACGAGAAGATCTGGGCCGCGCACGTTGTCGAACGGCGGCCCGATGGCACCTGCCTCATCTATATCGACCGCCATCTCGTTCATGAGGTGACCAGCCCCCAGGCGTTCGAGGGGCTTCGTGCGGCCGGGCGCAAGGTGCGTCGTCCAGAATTGACGCTGGCGGTGCCCGACCATAATCTGCCCACGACGCCGCGTGTCGACGCGAATGGCCGCCTGCTGCCCATCGCCGATCCGGAAAGCGCGCAGCAGTTGGAGGCGCTTCGCCGCAACACCGCCGAATTCGGCATCGACTATATCGACGCGACCGCGGCGGCGCAGGGCATCGTCCATGTCGTCGGGCCGGAACAGGGCTTTACCTTGCCCGGCACGACCTTGGTGTGTGGCGACAGCCATACCTCGGCGCATGGCGCATTGGGCGCGCTGGCCTTCGGCATCGGCACGTCGGAGGTCGAGCATGTGCTCGCCACCCAGACCTTGCTGCTCTCGCCCTCCAAGACGATGGAAGTGCGCGTCGATGGCACGCTGGGTTATGGCGTGTCGGCCAAGGACGTGGTGTTGGCGATCATCGGCAAGATCGGTGCGGCGGGCGGCACCGGCCATGTCATCGAGTTCACCGGCAGCGTCATTCGCAACCTATCGGTCGAAGGTCGCCTGACCATCGCCAACATGTCGATCGAGGGCGGTGCGCGCGCCGGCCTGATCGCGCCGGACGAGACGACCTTCGCCTATCTGAAGGGCCGCCCAATGGCGCCACAGGGCGAGGATTGGGACAAGGCGGTGGCTTGGTGGCGGACTCTGCCCAGCGATCCGGCTGCGGTCTACGACAAGGTTGTCACGCTCGACGCGGCCGATATCGCGCCCAACCTGACCTGGGGCACCAGTCCCGAGGATGTGGTGCCGATCACCGGCATCGTGCCCGATCCCGACAGCTTTGCCGATGCCTCCAAGCGAGCGGCGGCGCGCAAGTCGCTGGAGTACATGGGGCTGGAGCCGGGTACTGCGATGCAGGACATCGGCGTCCAGCATGTCTTCATCGGCAGTTGCACCAACAGCCGCATCGAGGATCTGCGCGCCGCCGCTGCCGTGGCGCGCGACCGCAAGGTGGCGGACGGCGTCCGCGCGCTGGTCGTCCCCGGATCGGGGCTCGTCAAGCGTCAGGCCGAGGCCGAGGGGCTCGACCGGGTGTTTCTCCAGGCCGGCTTCGAATGGCGCGAGCCGGGCTGTTCCATGTGCCTGGCGATGAATCCGGACAAGGTGCCGGCAGGCGAGCGCTGCGCCTCCACTTCCAACCGTAACTTTGTCGGGCGTCAGGGGCCCGGCGCTCGGACCCATCTCCTGTCGCCAGCCATGGCGGCGGCTGCGGCCGTGACCGGGCGCCTTTCTGACGTTAGAGAGTTGATGGTCCAGGATTTCCGCCATGAAGACAGGGGAGTGATGGCATCATGAAGCATGTATTGGTTCTGCTCGTAACCGGCGCCGTGCTGTGCGGTGCCGCTGCCTATGCCGCCGGGATCGCGTCGCGCCCCGCCACGGCCGAACACACGCGCTAAGGCCTGGGCCTGGTCGTCGTCGCTATCGGGGATAGCGGGCGGTCCGGCGGGTCGAAGGACAGGAATTGGAATGAACCCGGTTACGACCGTATCCGGCACCGCCTATCCCTGGGGTGCCAAGAATATCGACACCGACGTCATCATCCCGGCGCATTGGTTGAAGACGATCACGCGTGTTGGCCTGGGACGAGGCGCGTTCGAGACGGTACGGGCGCAGCCAGGCAATATCTTTGACGACCCGCGCTATGCCGGTGCGCCGATCCTGATCGCGGGCGACAATTTCGGCTGCGGGTCCAGTCGCGAACATGCTGCCTGGGCGCTGGCCGATATGGGGATCCAGGCGGTCATCGCGCCGAGCTTTTCGGATATCTTCTCGGGTAACGCTTTCAAGAACGGCATCGTCCCGGTCGTCCTTCCGCAAGAGGCGATCGATCGTTTGGTCGAGGTCGCACAGGATCAGCCGATCACGGTTGATCTGGAGACGATGACCGTCACAACGCCGTTTCAGGATCGCTTTGCGTTCGAGCTGGATCCGTTTCGGCGCGAGTGCCTGATGAATGGCCTCGACGAGATCGGCCTTACGCTCGAGCGTGGCGATGCCATTGCCAGTTATGAAGGCGAGATGACACAGGGGCGGCCTTGGATCGAGGGCCGTGCGCGGCTGGGCCAAACGCTATCGTAAGACTCTCAGGCGCGCGATTATTGCGCCGGTTACGATTGGACTGAACCACGAACGGCGCTCCGAGAGATCGGGGCGCCGTTCGATGTAATGATCGATCAGTGCGCGACGGCGACGACGCCGGCGATGACCGCCCAGATGGCCAGCGATCCGATCATGCCGTTGACGATCCCCGTCATCGGGGGCGATTGCCGCGGCTCGTCGCGGGGCGGAATGGGCAGAGGGTCACGCATAACACTCTCTCCTAAAGTTGGGCGGTTTGATCCCGGTTGAGCCGGTGTTCCGCCTGCTGTCATTTCACTTACATTACGTTTCACATGCCATTTCGTTCCGGTCGCGTTCACAGGCGGAAAGCGTGGCTGGCGGCTTGGTGGCGCGGATCGGTTGCGTGCGTGGCCGGCCATGCCTATCTCAGGCCAATGTTCATATGCCCGTGAGCGGGCAGGGGGATGGCGGATCGATGGATAGTTTTGACGAGCGCAGGCGCGGATTTGAGGCCAAGTTCGTGGCCGACCAGGACATGGTGTTCCGCATCACGGCGCGCCGCAATCGGCTGGTTGCGCAATGGGCGGCCGAGCGCATGAAGCTGACCCCCGCCGAAACTGATGCCTATGCCAAGGCCGTCGTTCAGGCCGATTTCGAGGAAGCGGGCGATGAGGATGTCATCCGCAAGCTGCTGGGTGACCTGACCGCCGCCGGTATCGATGTCGACGAGGCCGAGGTTCGCCGCGCGCTTGACGAGCAGATGGTCGAGGCGCGCCGCCAGTTGATGGAGAGCCGCTGACATGCCGATGGCCGCCGACGATATCGCCGCGATGATCCGCGCCGCCATTCCGGACGCCACGGTCGAGATCACCGACCTGGCCGGGGACGGCGATCACTATGCCGCGCACGTTACCGCCGCCAGCTTTGCGGGGATGAGCCGGGTCGCACGGACTCGCGCCGTCTATGCCGCGCTCGGCGGGCGCATGGGGGGTGAGCTTCACGCCCTGCAATTGACCACCGCGGTACCGGCCGACGCGGCCACCGCCTGATCCCTTTCCAAGGAAGACCGATATGACCGACGATACGAATGCGCGGATCGATGCGCTGGTGAAGGCCAACCCTGTCCTGCTGTTCATGAAGGGCACGCCCCTGTTCCCGCAGTGCGGCTTTTCCAGCCGCGCCGTGGCGATCCTCAACCATCTCGACGTGCCGTTCGAGAGCGTCGACGTGCTTCAGGACCAGGGGATCCGTCAGGGCATAAAGGCCTATTCCGACTGGCCGACCATTCCGCAGCTCTACGTCAATGGCGAGTTCGTCGGCGGATCGGACATCATGATGGAGATGTATGAGAGCGGCGAACTGGCCGAACTGGTGCAGGACGTGAAGACGGCCTGATCATCAATCTTTAGGCATGAGAAATGAGGGAGGCCGGGTTTCGATCCGGCCTCCTTTTTCATTCCTCCCCTTGCAGGGGAGGTGGCAGCGTGCAGCGCTGACGGAGGGGTACCACGGCCAGCGGGGACACCCCTCTACCATCCTTCGGATGGTCCCCTCCCCTTGCAGGCGAGGAAAGATTTGAGCCCCATTGACTACGTCTGTAATCGAATTAGGATTACGTCTGTAGTCTTAAGGGGAGTCGAGTCGATGGCCGAGCGGATCAGCGATGCCGAGCATGCGGTGATGGAGGTCCTGTGGGAGGACGCACCGCTGACCGCGCAGGATGTCGCCGAGCGTGTCGATCCCGAGCGTGGATGGAGCACCAACACCGTCAAGACGTTGCTCGGTCGTTTGCTTGCCAAGAATGCGATCGCGCATGAGGAGCAGGGGCGTCGCTATCTCTATCGCCCGCTGGTCGCCCGGGACGATTATGTCGTCGGCGAATCGCGTCGCCTGATCGATCGTTTGTTCGGCGGTCGTCTGACCCCGCTGGTGGCGCATCTTGCCGAGCGGGACGAACTGACCGCGCAGGACATCTCCGAGATCGAGGCACTGCTCAAGGAGTTGAAGGCATGAGCGGCGCGCAACTCGGCTGGGCGGTGGAAGCGATGATCGCCTCCACCCTGCTGATGGCGCTGGTGCTGCTTGCCCGCCGCCGTGTTCGCGAGGCTTTCGGACCTCAGATCGCCTATGCGCTCTGGGCCTTGCCGCTGCTTCGGCTGATCCTGCCGCCGCTGCCGCGCGGGCTGTCCGAGCAGGCGACCCCGCCGCTGGCGGCCGCAAGCGAGCGTTTCGCCACTTATGTGATGGTGCCGGTCACCGAACAGCTCGCCACGCCGCTCGCCGCGCCGAGCATCTGGCCGATGGTGGGGCAGGGTATCGCGCTGTTCTGGATGATCGGGGCGGCGGGATTTCTGGGCTTTCAGCTTTTCCGGCACTGGCGGTTCCGCACCCGGCTGCTCGCCTCGGCGGACACGCTGGAGGCGGTAAAGGGCGTGTGGGTCGTCGCCAGCGACGGCGCGCCAGGGCCGCTCGCCTTCGGCATCTGGCACCGCTATGTCGCGTTTCCCCGCGATTTCGACGAACGCTACGACGCCGATGAGCGCGATCTGGCGCTGGCGCATGAGCTGGGCCATCATGAACGCGGCGATCTGATCGCCAACTGGATCGCGCTCACCGTGCTGGCGCTCCACTGGTTCAATCCCATCGCCTGGCGGGCTTTCCGCGCCTTTCGCGCCGACCAGGAGCTCGCCAATGACGCCCGCGTCCTGAAGGGGCGCAGCCGCGCCGACCGGCATGTCTATGCCTGCGCCATCGTGAAGGCCGCGCATGGCCGGGCGTTGTCGGGCGCATGCCATCTCCATACCATCGACGATTTGAAAGGGAGGCTGAAGATGTTGACCACTTCTCCGAAATCGCGTCGCCAGCTCGCGATGGGCGGGGCGACCGTATCGCTGCTGGTGCTGGGAGGACTGGGCGTGACCGCATCGGGCACCCCGGCGGCGGCGGCGCTGACCAAGAAGGTCGAGCGGACCATCGGCGTCGACCTGACCAGTGCGGAGCCGATCCTGCCGGCGGTTGCGGCGGTGGAAACCATGCCCGAGGTGCCGGTCGCACCCCATGCATCGGCTGTTCCGGTGGCAGCGCAAGAGGCGGTCGAGCCCACGGCCCCCACGGCTCCGATCGCGCCTTCGGCGCCTGTCGCTCCCATGGCACGGCAGGTGGCGGACGTTCCGGCTGCGCCACCCGCGCCTCCGGTGCCGCCCTATACCGTGACCCTGCGCAACGGAAAGACGATGCGGATCGACGCACCGCACGGCATACGGATGGTACGGATGCGCGACATGCCTGTCATGCCGCCGATGCCCCTGGTCCGGTCGGAGACTTGCGGTACCGCCAACTCCGACATGCGCACCAGCTATACCAAGGTCGAGGGCAAGACCCGCCAGCAGGTGACGATCATCTGTACCGATCGGATCGAACGGGCGGCGCGCACCGCGGCGCTTTCCGCCGTCGATGCCGAGCATATGGCCAAGTCGAACATGCGAATCGCCCTGTCCAGCATCGCCATGGCCCGCCGCACGATCGACAACAATCGCAACCTGTCAGAGGAAGCCCGTCGCGAAGCACTCAGCGGCCTGGATCAGGCGACCGCCGAACTGAGGGCGGAGATGGCGGACGCCGAACGCGACTGACGCGATCACGACTTTACCCCAAACTCGACCCCAGCACCCGTCAGCGGGTGCAGGGGTTGCCCTTTGCTCGCGGCTTGCCCACATGCTCCACAATGGCTGAGCACCCGACCGGCATTCCGATCCTGCTTGAGCCGCTGGTCACCCGCGTGCTCGCTCCCAATCCCTCGCCCTTTACGTTCACGGGAACGCAAAGCTATGTCGTGGGGGATACCGACGTCGCCGTCATCGATCCCGGTCCCGATGACGCCACCCATCTGGCTGCGCTGGACCGAGCCATTGCCGGCCGACCGGTGCGTGCCATCCTGATCACCCATCATCACCGTGATCATAGTCCTGCCAGCCGCCCGCTCAGCCGATCGAGCGGTGCGCCCATCGTGGGCGCCGCGCCCTTCGCGCCCGATTATGAAGGTGGCCAGTCGGATGCGGCGTTCGACCGCGACTATGCCCCCGATCGCGTATTGGCCGAAGGGGAGAGCGTAGCAGGGAGCGGTTGGACGCTCAGCGCCGTCGCGACGCCGGGTCATACCTCCAACCATCTCGCCTTCGCACTGGCCGAGACCCAGGCGCTGTTTTCTGGCGATCATGTCATGGGCTGGTCCACCAGCATCGTCTCGCCACCCGATGGCGATATGGGCGCCTATATGGCCAGTCTGGAAAAGCTGACGGAGCGCGACGACCGGGTCTATTATCCGGGGCATGGCGAAGCGGTGGACAATCCCCTCCGGCTGGTACGCGGGATGCTGGGCCATCGCAAGCAGCGTGAGGGGCAGATCTTGCGATTGCTGGGCGGCAGCGGTCCATGCGATGTGCCGACGATGACCGCGCGCATGTATGTCGGGCTCAACCCCCAATTGCTGCCAGCGGCGGAACGCTCGGTGCTGGCGCATCTTTATGACCTGCGAACGCGCGGGCTGGTCCGCGAGGAGGGAGCATCATGGACGAGCGTGGCGTGACCCCGCCGGTCGAGACACGGCGTGGCGGCTTCGGGCTGTTCATGGCCAAGGCGGCAGGTGTCCTGATCCTGCTGGTGCTCGCCGGGCTGATCGTCGTCTGGGGTGTCCAGCGCTATGTCGCCGATCGGCTGACCCCCGATCCCACGACGATCGCACGCGCCAGCCTGGAGGGGCTGCGCGAGCAGAACCGCCTGTCGGCCTTCGCCGCGCGCTATGTCGCCGTCGTCACCTCGCGCCAGTCGCAGCTCGGCTTCTCCACCGAACGCACGCTGATCATGCCCGGCATGGTCCGCTATGAGGTCGATCTGGCCAAGCTGCGCCAGCAGGATGTGCGCTGGGACGCGGCCAATCACACGCTGTCGGTCACGCTGCCGCCGGTCGAGATCGATGGGCCGCAAGTCGATCTGGCCGCGATCCGCGAATATGGTTCGGGCGGCGTCCTGACGACCTTCACCGATGCCGAGCAGCGGCTGGACGCCGCCAACCGGTCGGCCGGCCAGGTGGAGTTGTTGCGCCAGGCCCGCGCGCCCGCCCCGATGAAGCTGGCGCGCGATGCGACGCGCCGCGCGGTCGAACGCAGCTTCGCCATGCCGCTGCGCGCGGTCGGCGTGGAGGCGACAGTCAAGGTCCGCTTCGCCGACGAGGCGGCCGATGACGAACGTTGGGACACGACCCGTCGCGTCGATGAGGTTTTGGGCAACGCGGGCTAGGCGTATTGCCGCGTCCATAGGCATGTCCCCGATTGTCGGGGCATCGCCTTGCCCCTAGGGGAGGGATCATGACCATCCAGACGAATCTGACGGGCCTCGACCTGCGCGCTGAGATCGATCGGCTCCGCAAGGAACGCAACGCCGTCATCCTCGCCCATTATTATCAGAAGCCCGAGATTCAGGATCTGGCCGATTTCGTCGGCGATAGCCTGGACCTCAGCCGCAAGGCGCAGGCGACCGATGCCGACGTCATCGCCTTTTGCGGCGTGCGCTTCATGGCGGAGACGGCGAAGATCCTGTCGCCGGACAAGATCGTCGTGCTGCCCGACATGGCCGCCGGATGCAGTCTGGAGGATAGCTGCCCGCCTGAGCAATTCGCCGAGTTCCGCGCCCAGCACCCGGATCACATCGCGCTGACGTACATCAACTGCTCGACCGAGGTGAAGGCACTGTCCGACATCATCGTCACCTCCTCGTCGGCCGAGCAGATCCTGGCGCAGATCGACCCCGCGCAGAAGATCATCTTCGGCCCCGACCGCAATCTGGGCGGCTATCTGTTGCGCAAGACCGGTCGCGACATGCTGTTGTGGCCGGGCGTGTGCATCGTGCACGAGGCGTTCAGCGAGACCGAGTTGCTCAAGCTGCGCGCCCAGCATCCTGATGCGCCGATCGCCGCGCATCCCGAATGCCCGGCGGTGATCTTGGATCATGCCGATTATGTCGGATCGACCCGCGGCATCCTGGAGTTCGCGCAGACCGTTCCCGGCGACACGCTGATCGTCGCGACCGAGCCGCACATCATCCACCAGATGCAAAAGGCGATGCCCGGCAAGACCTTCATCGGCGCCCCCGGTGCGGACGGTAACTGCAACTGCAACATCTGTCCGTACATGGCGCTGAACACGATGGAGAAGCTGTATCTGGCGCTCCGCGATCTGACCCCGCGCGTCGAGATCGAGGAAGGCTTGCGGCTTCAGGCCAAGAAGAGCCTCGACGCCATGCTGACGCTGGCGAGCGCCACGGTCGGCAAGGGCGATTTGGGCCCAGTGCGCGCGTGATCCAGGGCTTCGACCTCGACGCCTTCGTCACCGCGACGCTGGCCGAGGATCTGGGGCCGGGCGGGGACATCACCTCGGCGGCCGTGATCCCGGTTGAGGCGCGCTTCGTCGGCACCATGGCCAGCCGCGATGCGATCACCGTCGCCGGGCTGCCCATCGCCGACGCGTTCTTCCGCCGGCTCGATCCGGATGTCGTGATCGAACGTCTGGTCGAGGACGGGGCGAGTGTTCCGGCAGGCACCGAATTGCTCCGCCTGTCGGGCCAGGCGCGCGCGATGCTGACCGCCGAGCGGTCCGCGCTCAACACCGTGCAGCATCTGTCGGGCATCGCGACGATGACAGCGGCCTATGTCGCGGCGATTGCTGGGACGGGGGCGACCCTGCTCGATACCCGCAAGACGATCCCCGGTCTTCGCCTGCTGGAGAAATACGCCACCCGCATGGGCGGGGCGCAGAACCACCGCATGGGCCTGTGGGATGCGGCGATGATCAAGGACAATCATGTCGCGGTCGCAGGCGGTATCGGCCCTGCGGTTGCAGCGGCTAAGGCGGCCGGCATCGCCCGCATCATCGTCGAGGTGGATTCGCTCGATCAGATCGAACCGGCGCTGGCTGCCGGTGCGACGCATTTGCTGCTCGACAATATGGGCCCGGCGCGGCTGGCCGAGGGCGTGGCGCTGGTCGCCGGTCGCGTGCCGACCGAGGCGTCAGGCGGCGTTCGGCTCGATACCATTCGCGCGATCGCCGAGGTGGGCGTGACCTATGTCAGTGTCGGCCGCTTGACCCAGTCGGCGCCGGCGGCGGATATCGGACTGGATTTCGCCACCGCCTGAGCGGCGACGGGTTTTGAAGACAGAGGGGAAGGCACGCGTGCGACCGAAATCGGTGATCCTGGGCGAGCGCCTGTCGCTGTTCGCCATCGTCCTGCTGGTGATACTGGCGGTGCTGGGCTGGGGCGACACGGTAGCGCAGGCCGGGGTGGGCGTGGCGGTGTTCGCCAATGGCCTGTTGATCGGTCTGTTCCTGCTCGCCACGCTGCTGACGACGCGGCGGGCGAGCCGCTTGGGTCTGGGGCTGCTGGTCGTAATGACCGTGTTGAACCTCAGCGGGTTCCTGTATCAGATTTCGGTCGGCGCGGTGGCCGAGGGACTGTTCGGCGTATTGACGGCGGTGCAGGCGGCGGCGTCGCTGGTCGCCGTGGTCATGCTGATGCGGCCCAACGCACTGGCCTGGTATCGTGCGATGGCGGAGGTGGACGAAGCATGAAGACGGTGTTGATCGGGCTGGCGATGCTGGCCGCGCCGCAACTGGCGGGTGCGCAGACCCTGGAATGCCGGGCGCCCGGCGCCATCCCGAGGATCCGCCCCGACCTGCCTAGCGCCAGCCAGCCGACGCGCGTGCTGCCGATCGGCAGCTACACACTGGCGATCACCTGGAGCCCGCAATATTGCCGCGATCCCAAGGGGGATAGCCGTTTCCAGTGCGGCACCGGTAATCGTTTCGGCTTCACCCTGCACGGGTTATGGCCCGATGGCGAGGGAAAGGACTGGCCGCAATATTGCAAACCGACCGGCATCCTGCCCGCCGCCGTGGTCCGCCGTCATATGTGCGCCACGCCGTCCGCACAGTTGATGCAGCATGAATGGGCCAAGCATGGCACCTGCATGCCCGGCTATAGCCCGGGGCGCTACTTCCGGCAGTCCAATGCCCTGTATCATGGCCTGCGCTTTCCCGACATGAATGCTCTGTCGCGCCGCCATGGCTTGACCGCGGCCGATCTGGCGGGCGCCATCGCAGCAGCAAACCGGGGCATGAGCGCGGACATGATGCGCGTGACGGCGACGCGCGAGGACTGGCTCGACGAAATCTGGATCTGCCTCAACAAGGCGTTCCGCTACACCCGCTGCCCGGCGCATCAGGGTGGGCTTCAGCCGAACGCGCCGATCAAGATCTGGCGCGGCGGTCGCTGATCGCGGTGGATTATCCCTCCACCGTCACGGTGGAAGGGTGATGCTTGTCGAGATGCTTGCGGATGATCCGCAGGTTGCGGGTGTTGGACCGGAACATGATGTCGGCCGCGTCTCCCACGAGCGGGATGAAGCCCAGCACCGCGTCGAAGCCGACATTGGCCATCATCCGCGCCATATGGAATTTGGACAGGCCCAGATTGCGCGCTTCCCAGATGATATAGCTGCCCAGCGCCGCCGCCGCGATGTCGCCGACAATGGGGATCAACCCCAGCATGACGTCCAGCCCGATCGGACGGTTGATGCCGGGCAGAACGACCACGCCTTCGAGCAGCTTTTCCATCGCCTCGATCCGCTGACGGCTGGCGGCGATGCTCTTGTCGAGCGGTAACGCGTCGAACGCCGTGGGATCGATAGGGGATGCCTTTGCCATCCCGATCAATTGGTGTCGGTGCGCAGCCGGTTCAATGGATGCCACGCCCGGCTGTTCGCCTGATATTGCCGCAGCCGGTTGGTGACGAGCGACCAGCGCAAGGGCCGAGCGAGCGGGATGAAGGGGACGTCGCTGTTGACCGCCGCATCGGCGGCGGCGATGGCGGCGCTGCGTTCGGCCAGCGTGGGGGCCAGTCTCGCCTTGTCGATCGCCGCGTGGGCGTCGTCACCGCAAGGGGCGCAGGCCATCGCCAGATACCAGCGGGCACTGTCGAAGGGCGCGACGGCATCGACCAGGCGCAGGTCGGCGGGGGCATCCATCGCAACGCGTTCCGGGATGATCCCGACGGACATCAACGCCGCGCCGATCTGGCCATAGAGCAGGTTCGCGCCCGGTCCGCGCGGCAGGGCGATGCGCATCACGACTGGCTGACCCCAGGTGACGACGCGAGCCCGAGCCGCTGCACGCCGCGCGTCCAGGGTCAGCAAAGCCCAGTTGGGCACCTGAGGCGGCGCATCCGAATCGAGCGTATCGGGCAGCAGCCGGTCGGTCGCGTCCCAATTGGGTGCAATGGCGTTCAGGATCGCCTGTCGATCGAACAGCGCCGACAGAGCCTGACGGTTGGCAGGGTCGCTCAGAAAACCCTCGCGATTGGCGATCGCGAAACCGAACAGGCCGGCGGCGGGATCGACGCGGATCGCCGCGGGGCTGATCTTCAATGGGTCGAGCAGCGGCCAGTTGGCGAACCGGCCGCCCAGCATCGCGTCGGATCGGCCACGCGAAAAGCGGAGCAGGGCGCGCGCCGCCGGCTCGGAAAAGAGCGCGACATCCTCTTCCGGCGACGGCCCGGCGTCCTCATCGGGGTCGGCGCGGCGGGGATCGGGAATGGGCCGCAGCATCAGCGGCGGCCCCGAGCGGATGATCCGGAACGGCCCCGTACCATGGCGGGTGCGATCAATGATCGCCATTTCGGGCTGGGCGAACAGTTTCAGCAGGTCGGGTCGAGGGCGCGACAGACGTACTTCGATCACCTGCGGCGTCATGACGACGATCTCATCGATCGCCGTCAGAAATAGCGCCAGTGGATTGCCCGATCGGTTGGACACCATCCGACGAAGAATAGCGACCACCTGCTCGGCCGTGACGGGTGTCCCGTCATTCCACTTGGTGTCGCGCAGTCGGAAAATATAGCTGCCGCCGTCATCAATGACGATCCAGCGTTCGGCCAGGCCCGGTTCGATCTGGCCGCTGGCATCGAAGCGGACCAACCCTTGTGCAAGGGAGTCACGCAACAGCCGGTGCGGCACGTCGCCATCGCCCGGCCCCGGCATTGCGCCCACCATGCGCGGTGCCGGATCGCCTTGCTCGACGGCGCTGACGACGACCGGGCCCGTATCGGCCCGTCGCCCGCAGGCCGCAACGGAAAGCAGGGCGGTACCGAGCAGGATGGTGCGGACGGCGGGACTCGAACCCGCACTCCATAGGAAGCCGATTTTAAGTCGGCAGCGTCTACCGGTTTCGCCACGTCCGCGCACGAGGACAGGAAGAGACGAGGATGCCGCGAAGGTCAAGCAAAGAGCGATCTTGCTGCCCCGTCACAAGGCGGACGTCGCACTTTCCTGTGCCAAAGGACTGGTACGTCAGCCCTCGACGTTCAGGCGCGCACGCATTTCCTTGCCGGGCTTGAAATAGGGAACGCGCTTGGCAACGACGTCGACCGTCTCGCCGGTGCGCGGATTGCGGCCCGTACGGGCGTCGCGGGCGCGGGTGGAAAAGGCACCAAAACCGCGAAGTTCGACGCGGCCGTTCGCCGCCAGTCGCTTGGTGATTTCGTCAAAGAAGATCGTGACGATCAGCTCGATCTCACGCGGGTTAAGCCCCGGATTATGCTGACCAATTTTTTGCACCAGTTCCGAACGGATCATCGTCTAGTCCCAAGCTATAGACCTGCCGTTCCTAACCTGTGTTTCTCGCTGCTGAAAGTAGTTTTATTATACGATCAAGCTTCTGTCAGCCCAATATGGACAGAACCGGGACATGTCAGCGAAAAACATGCCCCGGTTCCAGGACCTTACTTCTGCGTGCGGGCCTTCAGCGCCTCGCCCAGAATGTCGCCCAGCGATGCGCCCGAATCGGACGAACCATACTGAGCCACCGCCTGCTTCTCTTCGGCGATCTGCATCGCCTTGACCGAGAAGGTCGGCTTCTTCGAACGATCGAAGCCGGTGACCATCGCGTCGAACTTCTGGCCGACCTGGAAGCGCTCGGGGCGCTGCTCGTCACGGTCGCGACCCAGATCGGTGCGCTTGATGAAGCCGGTCGCACCATCGTCGCCCGCCTGGACTTCGAGGCCAGCGTCGCGGACTTCGAGGACGGTCACGGTGACGACCTGGTTCTTGTTCAGGCGATCGCCAGCCGCAGCCACGCCGCCGGCGACGGGGCCGCCGCGCTCGAGCTGCTTCATGCCGAGCGAGATACGCTCCTTCTCGGGGTCGATGTCCAGAACCACGGCCTGAACGACTTCGCCCTTGCGGTGCAGGTTGAGGGCATCCTCACCCGACACGCCCCAGGCGATGTCCGACATGTGGACCATGCCGTCGACATCGTTGTCCAGGCCGATGAACAGGCCGAACTCGGTCGCGTTCTTGACTTCGCCCTCGACGGTCGAGCCGATCGGATGGGCAGCGGCGAACGCTTCCCACGGATTGGCCTGAGCCTGCTTGAGGCCGAGGCTGATGCGGCGCTTTTCCTGATCGACTTCCAAGACCACGACATCGACTTCCTGCGAGGTCGAGACGATCTTGCCCGGATGGACGTTCTTCTTGGTCCAGGACATTTCCGACACGTGGACCAGGCCTTCGATGCCCGGCTCCAGCTCGACGAACGCACCGTACTCGGTGATGTTCGTGACGCGGCCCGACAGCTTGGCTCCGACCGGGTACTTGGCGCCGGCGCCATCCCACGGATCGCTCTCGAGCTGCTTCATGCCGAGCGAGATGCGCTGCGTGTCCTTGTTGATGCGGATGATCTGGACGCGCACGGTGTCGCCGATCGCGATCATCTCCGATGGATGATTGACGCGCTTGTACGACAGGTCGGTGACGTGCAGCAGGCCGTCGATGCCGCCCAGGTCAACGAACGCGCCGTAATCGGTGATGTTCTTGACGACGCCATCGATGATCTGACCCTCGGCCAGGCTCTGGATCAGGCCCGAACGCTGCTCGGCGCGGGTCTCTTCCAGGACCGCGCGACGCGACACGACGATGTTGCCGCGCTTGCGGTCCATCTTCAGGATCTGGAACGGCTGCGGGATGTCCATCAGCGGGGTGACGTCGCGGACGGGGCGGATATCGACCTGCGAGCCGGGCAGGAACGCCACGGCGCCGTTCAGGTCGACGGTGAAGCCACCCTTCACGCGGCCGAAGATCACGCCTTCGACGCGGGCCGACTTCGAGAATTCGAGCTCCAGCTTGTCCCAGGCGGCCTCGCGGCGCGCGCGGTCGCGGCTGAGCATCGCTTCGCCGTGCATGTTCTCGACGCGGTCGACATAGACCTCGACCTCGTCACCGACCTTCAGGTCGGCCTTCTGGCCGGGGGCAGCGAATTCGCGGAGGGGCACACGGCCTTCCGACTTCAGACCGACGTCGATGACGGCCATGTCGTTTTCGATCGCGGTGACGGTGCCATGCACGACGCGACCCTCGAAGCTGTCGGCACCGCCGAACATGTCATCGAGCATCGCCGCGAAATCGTCGCGCGTGGGCTGGGGGTTGGTTGCCATAAAAGGGTTAAGTTCCTGAGAGTTTTTCGCCTCCGGTCGGATATTCGGCTCCGCCTTCGTCGATGGCCGCGCCGACCCCATGTCGACGCCACCAGGCTCGAAGATGTGACTGAAACACGGAAAAGCGGCGGTCCGCACAAATGCGGAAAGGACGCGAGGGAATGGGCCCGCGCGTCAGCCTCTCCGCGGAACAGGGTCCGCGAGCGGGGGCTCTATAGCGGAAAAGGCGGTTTTGCGCAAGGTAAGGGAGGCGCTGACTATTCCTCCCCTGCAAGGGGAGGAATCTTAGGGACGCGCCTTTGCCGCCACTTGCGCATCGACGAACTGGATCGCGCGGGCGACCGCCGCGTCGATCGTCAGGCTGGAGGTGTCCAGCGCCGCGGCATCCGCTGCCTGGGTCAGGGGCGCTGTCGCCCGCCCGCTGTCGCGTTCGTCGCGGGCGCGGATATCGGCGAGCACCTGTTCGAAGGTCACGGTCGAACCGTTGGCCGCCAGTTCGTTATGCCGCCGCCGGGCGCGGACCTGCGGGCTGGCCTTCACGAACAGCTTGGCATCGGCATCGGGGGCGATGACCGTGCCGATGTCCCGCCCGTCGAGGATCGCGCCGCCCGGCTGGTTGGCGAAACGCTTCTGCCGCTGGAGCAGCGCCGCGCGGACCAGCGGATGCGCCGAGACGACCGAGGCGAGCTTGCCCGTCTCGTCATCGCGCAGGGCCGGATCGGCGAGCAGGCTATCGTCGAAGCTGCACGCCGCGACGGCATCGGCCTCTTTGGTGGGGTCAAGATGCATCTGGCGGACCGTCGCTGCGACCGCGCGATAGAGGAGGCCGGTGTCGAGATGCGGCAGCCCATAATGCCGGGCGAGCGCGCGGGCGATGGTGCCCTTGCCGCTCGCCGCCGGGCCGTCGACCGCGATGATCATGCGAAAGCTCCCAGCTTCTCGAGCGTGTCGAAGAAGACCGGATAGCTGGTCGCGACCGGGGCTGCATCGTCCAGCGTGATGGGCTCGCGCGCGTGGAGTGCGGCGATGGTCATGCTCATGGCGATGCGGTGGTCGAGGAGGGTGGCGATGGTCGCACCGCCAGGAATGGGTTCGCCGCCGGTGCCGGTGACGGCCATGCCGTCCTCATATTCCTGGCAGGGGACGCCACACGCGCCGAGCGCCTCCGCCATGGCGGTGATGCGGTCCGATTCCTTGACGCGCAGTTCCTCCGCGCCCCGCGCGATGGTCGTGCCGCTGGCATAGGCCGCCGCGACGAACAGCACGGGATATTCGTCGATCATGCTCGGTGTCAGTTCGGGCGGAACCTCGATCGCCGAGAGGAGGGCGTGGCGGACGCGTAGGTCGGCAACCGGCTCGCCACCGACGATCCGCGAATCGAGTTCGGTGATGTCGGCGCCCATCATCTTCAGCGCGGCGATGATGCCGGTGCGGGTCGGGTTCATGCCGACATTGGTGATGGTCACATCCGCACCCGGCACGATAGAGCCGGCGACCAGCCAAAAGGCGGCCGAGGAGGGATCGCCCGGCACAATGATATTCTGCGATTTCAACTCGGCCTCACCGCGAATCGTGATGATCCGACCTTCGGGGGAGGGGGTGACGGTCAGGTCGGCGCCGAAGCCCGCCAGCATCCGCTCGCTATGGTCACGTGTCGCGATGGGCTCGATGACGGTCGTCTCGCCCGGCGTGTTGAGGCCCGCCAGCAGGATCGCCGACTTCACCTGCGCCGAGGCAACGGGCAGGGTGTAGCGGATCGGCACCGCCGGGCTGATCCCGCGCACCATCAGCGGCAGGCGGCCGCCCGGCGTATCCTGGAACTGCGCGCCCATTTGCGACAGCGGTTCGATGACACGGCCCATCGGGCGCTTGGACAGCGAGGCGTCGCCGATAAAGGTCGCGGTAATCGGGTGGCTGGCGACCAGGCCCATCAAAAGACGCGTCGAGGTGCCGGAATTGCCCATGTCGAGCGCGGTCTCGGGCTGGAGCAGTCCGCCCACGCCGACGCCGTGGATGACCCATACGCCATCATCCTGCCGGACGATGTCGGCACCCATCGCACGCATCGCGGCGGCGGTGGCGAGTACGTCCTCGCCCTCCAGCAGCCCCTCGACGCGGCTTTCACCGACCGCGAGCGCGGAGAGCATCAGCGAGCGGTGGCTGATCGATTTGTCGCCGGGAACGACGATGGTGCCGCGAAGAGCGGCGGCGGCTCGCACGGTGCGAGGCTGGGGAAGGGAATGCGCCATAGATGGCGCGGGCTTTTGACAGGGGGCTTGCGCTGTGGCAAGGCGCGCCCACTTTTCGCTCCGGCGGAAAACCCAATCCGAAAGGTGATGAACGGCATGATCAAGCCGGAATGGGGCACGAAGCGTACGTGCCCGAAATGCGCGACGCGCTTTTACGACCTCGAAAAGGACGACCCCGTCACCTGCATCAATTGCGGGACGCAGTGGGAGCCCGAACCCATCCTGAAGTCGAAGCAGCCTCTGCCCTTCGAGCAGAACAAGCCCGAGAACAAGGAAGCCGACAGCGATCTGGCGGGCGGTGACGACGAAGATCTGGACATCACCGGTGAGGACGAAGAACCCTCGCCCGACGATGAAGTCGATCTGGGTGGCGACGACGATCTGGGCGTGGAAACGTCCAGCGAGGAAGACGAGCACTGATCGTCTGACGGGGTTCGGCAGGCGCTTGAAAAAAGTGCTTGCCGAGCCCCGGCGGCCCCGCTACTGGGCTGCCTCCACAGCGGAATGGGGCCGTAGCTCAGCTGGGAGAGCGTCGCAATGGCATTGCGAAGGTCAGGGGTTCGATCCCCCTCGGCTCCACCATTCCGCCGGACATGCAGCGTGATCTGATACGCTGGCAGCCAGACCCGCTCCCGCCGGAGTCTCGCTTATATCGATGGGGCCGTAGCTCAGCTGGGAGAGCGTCGCAATGGCATTGCGAAGGTCAGGGGTTCGATCCCCCTCGGCTCCACCATCCTTTCGATAGCGATGATGTCACGACCGCCACGGCCATGCCGGTGGGCGGATTTTTGCGTATCCTGCCTGAGGCTCTATCCTTTGCGGGGCGGGACCATGATCGGCTAGGCGTGATCGAGACCTTGGATCGCCAGCCGTGACACTCCTCCGTCTGGCCTTCGACCTGCCACTCCCCTTGCCAGGGGAGGAATAGTGAACGTGGTCCTCCAGGAAGCGATAAATGCCAAACGCCCCGGCTTTCACCGGGGCGCGGCATGGCTGGCATGGCTCAGGCGGCGGCGAGGCGTCTTTGCAGGCGATGGACCGGATTGCCCGGATCACCGCCTCTGTCAGCCAATTGGAATCGCGCCACTTCACGGGCCAGCACCTCGGCTTCCTGCGCCAGGCTGCGGGCGGCGGCGGTGGCCTGTTCGACCATCGCGGCGTTGCGTTGGGTCACGCTGTCCATCTCGGACATGGCGGTATTGACCTGCTGCAACCCGATCGACTGCTGGCCGGCGGAGGCGGCGATGCGCGAAACCAGATCGCTGATCTCGCCGATCCGGCCGATGATCCGCTGCAGCGCCTCCCCGGTCTCGTTGACCAGCTCGACGCCGGCGGCGACCTGATCGGACGAGGCCATGATCCGCGTCTTCACGTCCTTGGCAGCTTCCGCCGACCGCTGCGCCAGCGCACGCACTTCGCTCGCCACCACGGCGAAGCCCTTGCCGGCCTCACCGGCGCGAGCGGCCTCCACCCCGGCGTTCAGCGCCAGGAGATTGGTCTGGAACGAAATCCCGTCGATGACCGAGATGATCTCGCTGATCTCCGTGGAGGCGCGTTCGATCCCGCTCATCGCCTCGACTGCGCGGCGGACGATCTCGCCCGATTCCTCGGCCTCGTTGCGGGCCTCGCCGACAATCCGATTGGCCTGTGACGCGCCATCGGCGGTCTGGCGAACGGTGGTCGTGATCTGCTGCATGGCGGCGGCGGTTTCCTCGAGCGAAGCGGCCTGCTGCTTGGTGCGGTCCGATAGATCGTCGGAGGCCTGGCGGATATCGCCCGAGCCGACGCGAATCTGCTCCCCCGAATGGGTCACCACGCCCAGCGTCGCGCACATCTGGGTGCGCATCGCCTCGAAACTGTCGGCCAGCGCCTGATATTCGGCGGGCAGGCCGTCGAGCGAGGCGGTGAGGTCGCCCTGGGCCATACGGTCGAACACCGCCTCGCACCGCTGGATCACGGCGCGGCGGCCGGCCTGTTCGGCCTCGAAATAGGCGGCCAGCGCGATGTCCATGTCGATCAGCGACGCCTTGACCAGCGCGGTCGCGGCACGCGCCCGGCGGCGGCCACCGAAGGGCCAGAGCAATCGCCCCAGGATCAGCTTGGGCAGGACATATTCCAGCATCCGCGCATAGCCGCTGATATACCAGGTCGGTGCCAAGCCGATCTTGGCATGGATCTGACCGATATGGGTCGAGGCGGCGGCATAGTCGCGGTCGAGCGGGCGCGAGAACAGCTTGCGCCAATGCTCCATCTGCTTGTCGCGGGCATGATCCATCCGCGCCTGCGAGGCGAACAGGCCGCGGATCTGCGATGTACCGGCAATATGGCGATACAGTGCGGTCAGTGCGGCGGGGGCATGGCGCTCAATGGCCCGCTTAACCATCGGGAAGGTGACATAGCTTTGCGCGCTATAGTCGAACGCGGCCAGTCTCTGTTCAAAATCAATCTGTTCCGATCCGCTCACGGCTCATCCTCCTGCGGTCCAGATGGGCCAGGGAGAGTTAATGGCTGGTACAGAAGGGAAGTCGGCGGCCGTCTTTCTGTATAAACTGGGTTATAATAAGGAATATTTTGTTCTTAGCTTGCGCCGTCCCTGTCGGATGGAGCCGTGAAGCTCCATCCGACGGAATCATCAGGCTGCCAGGCCGTGATGGCGCAACAGCGCATCCGGCTTGGGCGCGCGACCACGGAAGGCCTGGAAATTCTCTGCCGCCGGACGGCTGGCCCCGCGTGCCAGAACCTCGCGACGGAAACGATCGCCCGCCGCCTGGCCTTCTTCCGCGAAGGCGGCAAAGGCATCGGCAGACAGAAGTTCGGCCCACAAATAGCTGTAATAGCCCGCCGAATAGCCACCGGCGAAGATATGGCTGAAGCTGTGCGGGAAGCGATTCCATGCCGGCGGGTGGATGACCGCCACTTCGGCGCGAACCGCGTTCAGGACGTCCATGACGCGGCTGCCCTGTGCCGGATCGAAATCGCGGTGCAACTTCAGATCGAAGGTCGCGAATTCGATCTGACGGAGCAGGAACAAGCCGGCCTGGAAGCGGCGTGCAGCCAGCATCTTGGCGAACAGGGCCTCGGGCAGCGGCTCGCCGGTGTCGACATGCGCCGACAACGCGGTCAGCGTGTCGCGATCCCAGGCAAAATTCTCCATGAACTGGCTGGGCAGCTCGACCGCATCCCACTCGACGCCCGAAATCCCGCCGATCGAGGGCAGATCGACCTCGGTCAGCAGATGATGCAGCACATGGCCGAACTCGTGCAGCAGCGTGACGACATCGCTGTGCGACAGCAGCGCAGGCTTGTCGCCCGTCACCGGGGGGAAATTGCAGACCAGATAGGCGATGGGCCGATGGAAGCGATCCGCATCGCGGAAGCGCGGACGGCAGACATCCATCCAGGCGCCGCCCCGCTTGCCGGCCCGGGCATGGAAGTCGCAATAGACGCCGGCGATGACCGCGCCGTCCTTGTCCTGCACATCATAATAGCGGACATCGGCATTCCACACCGACACGTCCGCTCGCTCGACCAGCCGCACGCCATAAAGGCGCTCGATCAGCGCGACCGTGCCCTCCATCACGCGGGGCAGGGGGAAGTAGGCGCGGATCGCCTCGCGATCGACGCCGAAGCGCTCGCGCCGCATATGCTCGGCGACGTAGCCCATGTCCCAGGGTTCCAGCTT
The DNA here is from genome assembly GCF_000739895.2 of Sphingomonas paucimobilis NBRC 13935. GTDB lineage: Bacteria > Pseudomonadota > Alphaproteobacteria > Sphingomonadales > Sphingomonadaceae > Sphingomonas > Sphingomonas paucimobilis. The sequence goes on along the minus strand of NZ_BBJS01000030.1, from coordinate 4,218 downwards.
GGCGATGCCGAACTTGGCGCTGGCATAGGCGGTGGCGTCCTCGATCTCGCGCTCGGCCAGCGGACGCGCACGGGTCGCCAAGTCCGACAGGAAGGCCAGGGCCTCGTCCGCCGACTGCGCCATCTTGGTCTCGACCGAACGCGCGGCGGCGTCGGAGAAGCCGAGCAACTGCGCGGCCTCGTGACGCAGCGCCAAAATCTGTTCGATCCGCGCCGAATTGTCATGCTGCGGATCGGCGGCCTGGTCGGAGGCGCGAGTGGCATAGGCGCGCGCGACGCGGGCACGCAGCTCGCGATTGTCCGCCTGGGTCAGGATCGCCTGAACGCTGGGCTCGCGCAGCGTGACCAGCCAGCCCTCCAATTCCTTTTCGGCGGCATAGGTGGCCAGGATCGCCTTGGCATTGTCGGTCAGCCCGGCAAGCATCGCCTCGTCGGTGATATGCTCGCTCCAGGCTTCGGTCGAATCGAGCACGGCATTGCCGAATTCGGTGGACAGGCGATTGAGCTCGACCCCGATCGCGCGGAAGCGGGCCTTGGCCTCCTCATCCAGCGCCACGCCTGACAGGCGGAAATCGCGGCGGGTCAGCGCGACGCTACGCGCCTCGGCTTCGCTCAAGGGCGCCAGATCGACGCCGTTGAAGGCGGCGAACATGCGCGGATCCTGTCCGGCCTCCATGCCATATTCGGCGAGCATCGCCTGCGCCTGGGCATAGGCGGCGCGGAGTTCGGGGGTGTCGGCGACCGAATGGAGATGGCTGGCCGGCGACCAGCCGCGCGCGATTGCAAAGCCGGCGCGCTCGCTGGCCAGCACGACACTCTCAAAATCGCTGGCGTTCGATCCGCCGATGCGATCGGCGGCGGCGCGTGCGTCGGCGATCAGCGTCTCGACCGCGGGTACCAGATGTTCGGGCCGAACGGCGGCAAAATCGGGAAGGTCGGTATCAGCCAGAAGGGGATTGGTCGTCATTCGGCGTCCTTGAGCAACATGGTTCGCAGCCTCATCTCGGCAACGTCGACGCTTTCGGCAAGCCCCTGTGCGGTCAGCCAGCGCCGATCATGGTGGCAATCGGCATAGCGTGCACCGTGATCGCAGATCAGCGTGGCGATCGATCCGGCCCGGTCTTCGGCCGTCATGTCGAGCGCGAGCAGCGCGGCGGCGACGAAATTCGCGCCCGTCGACGGCCCGACCGGCCGGCCCAGCAGATCGCTGGCCACGCGCATTCCCGCGATCGACACCGCATCGGGCAGCTTCATCATCCGGTCGATCGTACCCGGCAGGAAGGACGGCTCGACGCGGGGCCGCCCGACGCCTTCGATCCGCGAGGGGAGGGGGCAGCGCGCCGCGGCATCATTGTCGCGATAGCCCTGGTAAAAGGCGCTATACTCGACATCGGCAACGCAAAGCCGGGTGGCGACCCCGCGATAACGACAATGCCGGCCGATCGTCGCGGCGGTCCCGCCGGTCCCGGCACCCGCCACGATCCATTCGGGTATCGCATGCGGCTCGCCCGCCATCTGCGCCAGGATGGCCGAGGCGATATTGTCGCAGCGCCAGTCGGTCGCGGGGGAGGCATTGGTGAACTGGTCGAGATACACGCCGCCCAGTGCATCGGCGAGATCGCGGGCTTCGTCATAAAGCCGATGGGGCTCGACCAGATGACATTGGCCGCCCTGCGCCTCGATCGCGTGGATCTTCGCGCGTGCGGTGGTGGCCGGCATGACCGCATGGAAGGGCAGGGCGAGCAGCCGCGCGAAATAGGCCTCCGACACCGCCGTCGACCCCGATGACGCTTCGACCAGCGGCCGGCCCTGCCGGATCACGCCGGCGACGATCCCGCTGGTGAACAAAGAGCGCGCCAGGCGGTGCTTCAGGCTGCCGGTCGGATGCGCGGACTCGTCCTTCATATAAAGGTCGACCATCGGCGCAGCCGGCAGGGCCAGGGTCAGCAGCGGCGTTTCCGGGCAACGGCGACGATCACGATCGAGCACGGCGAGGGCGGTGGCGACGAACCCGTAATCGACGGGGCGATCTGCCACGGTAATACCCAAAGCCTGGCTCGCAGATTGTTCGCTTGGCCGTGCCGGTGCGATCGCCATCATGATAAAATCCCTTCTCAAGCGAAGGATATGCCATCCATGACGGTAAATCATACCAAAGCTGGTGTGATATCGGGTGGTGTATGAGGAAAAATACCATAATATCGGCTTATGATCGATAAAATTGACATGGCGATTCTGGCTCAGCTGCAAACCGACGCCGATCTGTCGGTCGCGGAGATTGCCGCGCGCGTGAACCTCTCGCAGAATGCCTGTTGGCGACGCATCCGACGGTTGGAGGAAGAGGGTATCATCCTGCGCCGCGTTGCGCTGCTCGACCCGGAAAAGCTGGAGGCCGGTATGACGGTCTTCGTCAGTGTCCGCACCGCCGAGCATAGCGCCGCTTGGCTCGACGAATTCGCCCGTGCCGTCAGCGATATGCCAGAGGTCGTTGAATTCTATCGGATGGCGGGCGAGATCGATTATTTGCTCAAGATCCGTGTGGCCGACATCAAGGCCTATGACCGGGTCTATAAGCGGCTGATCGACCGCGTCCGACTGGTCGATGTCAGCGCGGCGTTTGCGATGGAAGAGATCAAGCACAGCACCGCCATTCCCCTGCCATGCCGGATTGCGCCCTGAGAACGCACGTGATTGCAGTTTCTGCAAGTGCATTTGCCGAGCTTGCAATTGCATCAATCGTTGCTGCGGCGCAAAAGGAACGAGCCTTTCAGGCATCCTCTCCTAAAAACTTCCGGCCGGTCGCAAGACCGGCCTTTTTTTTGGCCCTGATTTCCCCTACGGAATGCAGACGTCGTCAGCCAATATAAAGACGAATCAATAATCGGGAGTGGAAGCCGCCGGAAAGACCGGCACCGGCGGACGATCGGGACGGGGGTTGAGCGATACGGGCATCGCTCCCCCCGTTTTGATTCGTGCTGTTCGTTGCAGCGGCGATAGCTTTTATCCCAATAACGGCTTCTTCGCGCTCCAACGGCGAACACAAGCCATCGCGGATGGCAGGGCGAGCGAATCTACCCTATCTGGCGCGGATTGCTGGGATAACGGCCTGGCCGTCTGACCCCATGCTCCACCGTCATAGGAGCGCCGATGCTGAAGCGCCTGTTTTCCGTTTTCGAGCCTTTCGTTCTGAGCCTGTTGGGCACCGTGCTGCTGGCGACCCTCTTCCCGGCGCGCGGCAGCTTTGCGGTGTTCGCCGGCTATATGGCGGATGCGGGCATCATACTCCTGTTCTTCCTGCATGGCGCCAAGCTCTCCCGCGAGGCGATTTGGCAGGGGGTGCGCAATTGGCCGCTGCACCTGGCGGTGTTGGCGGTAACGTTCGGTCTGTTTCCGATGCTCGGGCTGGGCCTGTCGCGACTGCCCGGTGTCGACCCGTCTATGGCGGCCGGCATCCTCTTTCTGACTCTGCTACCGTCGACCGTCCAGTCGTCCATCGCGTTCACGGCGATCGCACGGGGCAATGTCGCGGCGGCTATTTGCAGCGCGTCCTTTTCGAACCTGCTCGGCATCGTGGTGACGCCGGCTTTCGTTGCGGTGCTGATGCAGGGGAACGGCAGCGGCGGCATATCGCTCGCATCGGTCGAAGGGATCGTGCTGCAATTGCTCGCGCCGTTCGTCATCGGCCATTTGCTACGTCCCTGGATTGGCGACTTGGTCGGGCGGCATAAGGCCATGCTGACGCTGGTCGATCGCGGCTCGATCCTGCTGGTCGTCTATACCGCCTTTGGTGCGGCAGTGGTCGAAGGACTGTGGACGCGAGTGTCTCCGGGCGATCTTGGCCGGCTGTTGCTGATCTGCCTGTTGCTGCTGGGTGTGGTGCTGATGCTGACGCTCGGGATCGCGCGTCTCATGCGACTGCCCCGTGCGGATGCGATCGTCCTGCAATTTTGCGGATCGAAGAAGAGCCTGGCTTCGGGCGTGCCGATGGCGGGCGTCCTGTTCCCGGCGGCGCAGGTCGGCGTCATCCTGTTGCCCGTCATGCTCTTCCACCAGATCCAGTTGATCGCCTGCGCTATGCTCGCGCGTCACTATAGTGATCAGGTGGAGGAGGAGCCCCCTGTGGAGGTGAGCCGGGAAGCCTAGACGCGGGATATGTCAGGTCAGCGCAAGAAAAATGACCCTGATGTGAAAAAAAGCTGTTGACCGCTTTGGATAACCC
>NZ_BBJS01000031.1 GCF_000739895.2 Sphingomonas paucimobilis NBRC 13935 | reverse complement strand
TACACCCCTCCGACGCTCTTCGCGCGCCACCTCCCCTTGCAGGGGAGGACCGTTAAGGCAATTCCCGCAAATACCCCGGAATGTCATCCGGATCGAACGCCCGCCCGTCGAAAAACGGGTCGCTGCCCAGCACCAGTCGCCCCTGCGTCGAGCCCGCGCCGATCGGCTCGACCAGCGCACCCTCCAGCTTGGAACTCGCCCCCGGCAGCGGCGCGCCCGATCCGGCTAGCGCGGCGCGGTACAGGTCGGGGCGGAACACCCCTTGTGCGGTCGCGGCGTCGTCCGGCGAGAAGGGCATGCCCTCCCACCGCACCATCTGGGCATAGAGCCACGCTGCCTGGCTGCGCCATGGGAAGTTCGCCGCCTCGCGATATTGGAACATGAAGTCGGGATAGTTGACTGGCTCACCGCCCGGCACGACGCGGATGCGGTCGGTAATCGCGCGCAGGATCGCATCGACCGGCGCGTCCAGATAGTGCGGGCGGGAGAGGATGGCGGCACTTTCTTCCACCGTATCGGGATCGACGAAATGCGCCGCCGCCGCGTGCAGCGCGCGGATCAGGCGCAGGACACCGTCGCGCCGTTCCTCGGCTCGATCGCCGCGCAGCGCGAGCACCTTTTCCACCCCGCGCCGCCAGATTTGCGCGGTGGCGAGCGCGATTCGGCCCACGCCGCGATCCACCGCGATCGAGTTCCACGGCTCGCCGACGCAGATGCCGTCCACCTCTCCGGCGGCCAGCGCGTCGGCGGCGAAGGGCGGGCTGGTAACGACGATCTCGACATCACCGTCGGGACGGATGCCGACCCCGGCCAGCCAGTAACGGAGCATGTAATTGTGACTGGAATGGCGATGCACCACGCCGAAGCGAAGCGGCTTGCCCGCCTCCCGCCGCCGTTCCGCCACGGTCTTCAACGCCGTCCCGATCGCCACCGGGTCGCCCAAAGTCTCGCGCAGGCCGACCGCCTCGCCCAAGGTGGTCGAAAAGGTGATGGCATTGCCGTTCAGTCCCAGCACGAAGGGCACCGCCATCGGCACCGCCGGCCGATCCCGCCCCAAGGCGGTCGCAATGGCGAGCGGTGCGACGAGATGCGCCGCCTCGGTATGGCCATAGAGCAAGCGGTCGCGCACCGCCGCCCAGGTCACGTCCCGGACCAGCTCGATCTCGATCCCGGCCGCCTCGGCAAAACCGAGTTCGCGCGCCAGGATGGGCAGGGCGGCATCGACCAGCGGGAGGAAGCCGATGCGGAAAATCTCGGCGCTCATGGCAAGTCTCCCATCAACTGCTCGCTGGTCACGATCGCCTCGGCCACGTCGGCGATGCGGCGGTTGGTGGTCATGGCGTGGCTGCGCAGCAGGGCATAGGCGGCGGGTTCGTCGAGCCCGCGCCGCCGCATCAGGATCGCCTTGGCCCGGTCGATCACCTGCCGATCGGCCAGCGCGGTCCGGGCCTCGGCCAATTCGGTCTGAAGCCGTGAAAAGGCCTGGAAGCGGCGTACCGCCAAGTCGAGGATCGGTTTGATCCGCTGCTTGGCGAGACCATCTACGACATAGGCGGACACGCCCGCATCGACCGCCGCCATCGTCGCCTCCGGCTCCGACTGGTCGACGAACATCGCGATCGGCCGGTCGAGCGCGCGCGACATGGCGAAAAAATCCTCCAGCACGTCGCGGCTGGGATTTTCGAGGTTGATGAGCACGACCTCTGGCGCGGCGCGCTCCACCTGCGCGGCGAGCGGCCCGGCGGGGTCGATCACCACCAGATCAATCAAGCCCGCCTCGCGCAGCCCATCGGAGATGATCGCCGCGCGCGTGCTGCTGGTATCGATGATGGCGATCCGCATGACGGCGTGATGCCGCGTTGCCGGCGTCGCGACAAGGGGCGCATTTCCGTCATGACGAAGCATCGCGATACCATCGACTTGCGCTGGCTTATGTCCGACCATAAGGATCACGTCATAAAGGCGGGACGGCAGGACCTGTCCAATGATATGAGAGGATGTGGCGCGATATGGGCCCGCTTGGCCGATGCTCGATCATGCCCCGCGCACAGAAGCCGGGGAGGGCCCTTTGGCTGGCGCTGTTGCTGATCGGTGCGGCTCCTGCGCCGGATAAGGTCACGCCGCCGTTATCGGGGGACATCGTTCCCACGCACGATCCTGTCCTGATCCGCGAGGGCGATCGCTATTACGCCTATTCGACCGGGCAGCGGGGGCGGGTGCCGCTGGTCGCACGGCGTTCGCCCGACCTGATCCAATGGACCGCGCTGCCATCGCCGCTCGCCGCCATTCCGGGCTGGGCACTGGCCGCCGTTCCCGGCGCGCGGGATATATGGGCGCCCGATATTTCTCGGGTCGGCGGCCGCTACTGGCTCTATTACTCCGTGTCGACCTTCGGGAAACAGCGCTCGGTCATCGGCTTGGCCACCGCCGCGACGCTCGACCCGGCCAGCCCGCATTATGGCTGGCGGGATGAGGGGATGGTCGTCGCCTCGCAGGAGGGCGGTGCCTTCAACGCGATCGACCCGGCCTTTGCTCGCGATCGGCAGGGTGGGCAGTGGCTGGCCTTTGGCAGCTTCTGGGACGGCATCCAACTGGTGCGGCTCGACCCGCGGACCGGCAAGCCGGCGTCCGGCACCAAGATCCGCACGATCGCACGCCGTGCCGCCGGTGAGAGCGAAGGCGGCGGCAATGCGATCGAGGCGCCGTTCATCGTCGATCATGGCGGCTGGTATTGGCTGATCGTCTCGTTCGACCGCTGCTGTCGCGGGGTGAAGAGCAGCTATCATTTGCGTGTCGGCCGGGCCCGGTCGATCGAAGGGCCCTATCGCGACCGAGAGGGACGCGCGATGCTGGACGGCGGCGGGACGGTGCTTCTGCAGGCTGGCGCGACCGATCGTTATCGCGGGCCCGGCCATGCCGGCGTCCTGCGGGACCGCGACGGTCGGGATTACCTGATCCACCATGCCTATGATGCCGAGGCCGACGGGGCCTCGACATTGCGGATCGCCCGGTTGCGTTGGGATTCGCAAGGATGGCCATTTGTCGAAGGGGAGGCTTCATGACGGTAAACGGATTAACCCGGCGCGCGCTGGTCGCGGGCGGGGCGGCGCTGGCCGTGACACCGGCGCTGGCGCGGCGGATGTCGGCGGGGGAACGGGTGACAAACCCCCTGATCCGCCAGCGGGCCGATGCGCAGATCGCGCTTCAGGCGGATGGCCTCTATACCTTCATGGCGTCGGTCCCCGAATATGACCGGGTCGTGCTGCGCCGCGCCGCGACGATCGCGGGGCTCGCCACCGCGCCCGAGACGGTGCTGTGGCGGCGGCCCGCGACGGGCAAGATGGCCGGGCATATCTGGGCGCCCGAAATCCATCAGATCGATGGCCGCTGGTATGTCTATGTCGCGGCCGGGGATGGCGGCGATGTGTTCCATATCCGCACCTATGTCCTGCAATGCGACGGGTCCGATCCGGTCAAGGGGCGTTGGTCGGTGCTGGGGCAGTTGCAGACCCCGTGGGACACGTTCACGCTCGACTCCACGACCTTCGTCCATCGCGGCACGCGCTATCTCGCCTGGGCGCAGAAGGAGCCGGGGATCGACACCAACTCCAACCTCTATCTCGCGCCGCTGGCGACGCCGACCACGCTGGCGGCCAAGCCCGCCCGGCTGACCGTGCCGACGCTGCCCTGGGAGGTGCAGGGGTTCAAGGTGGCGGAAGGACCGGCGCCGCTGATCCGCAACGGCCGTATCTTCATGACCTATTCGGCGAGCGCGACCGACGCCCGTTATTGCATGGGAATGCTCACGGCGCGTGATGATGCCGATCTGATGGATCCGGCCGCCTGGACCAAGTCGCCCGAGCCCGTCTTCCGCACCGTGCCAGAGCGCCGCATTTATGGCCCGGGCCATAACAGCTTCACCGTCGACCGGGCCGGGCGCGACGTGCTGGTCTATCATGCCCGCGATTATGAGAAGATCACCGGCGATCCGCTTTACGATCCCAATCGCGATACGCGGGTGCAGCGTTTCGGCTACCGCGCCGATGGGACGCCCGATTTCGGCCTGCCGCTGGCCAATGGGCCGACGATGATCTGATTAAAAACGTTACGCCGGCCGCCTTCGGATTAACCCAGACAAAGAACTGAAATGTCGGCGTAATGGCGACATCAGGCCGATTTCCGGAATTGTCGAATGATTTCAATTATGATGGCGCTAACACACGCAAAAGTCGGTTTTCGGGCAGTGTGGCCTAAAATCCACGCTGTTACGGTGGTTTCATCGAACGTTCATAAAGCCTTGACGGCCGTCTAAGATAGTCAGACAAATGATCCCCAAGAGGCACCGAAAGCTCGGGCCCATGGAGGGGATCAGGAATGAAGCATCACGTCTTGTTGCTGTCGGCGGCGCCGCTGGCACTGATCGCGGCACCGGTCGCCGCGCAGCAGGCCAGCCCGGCGGAGGCGGCGCGTGCCGCCGATCCGAATGCGCCGATCGAGGCGCAGGCGCCCGTCGCGCAGGAACAGGCGACCGCCAGCGCCGCCGGCCGCAGCCCCGGCACCCAGGCGACCGAGAATCTCGACGGCAATGTCGATCCGCGCGACATCGTCGTCACCGGCTATCGCGCCAGCCTGGGCAGCGCGCAGGCGATCAAGCGCAATTCGGACGCCATCCTGGACGCGATCGTCGCGCAGGACATCGGCAAATTGCCCGACAACACGGCGGCCGAATCGCTGGCGCGTGTGACCGGTATCCAGGTGAACCGCTACAGCGACGAAGTGACCCAGGTTCTGGTGCGCGGTCTGCCCGACGTGGCGACGACCTTCAACGGCCGCGACATCTTCACCGCCGAGAATCGTCGCGCCGCGCTTCAGGATTTCCCCGCCGGTGCGCTCGCCGGTCTCGAAGTCTACAAGTCCGGCACCGCCGACCTGCTCGAGCCAGGTCTGGCGGGCCTGATCAACGTGCGCTCGCGTCGTCCCTTCGACTTCGATAAGGGCTTCACTATCGCCGGCGGCGTGCGCGGTACCTATAACGACCAGAGCAAGAAGTTCGACCCGCTGGGCAATCTGCTGATCAGCCAGCGCGCCGATACGGCGATCGGTGAGATCGGCTGGCTGATCAACGCCGCCTATACCCAGGCGCAATATCGCAACGCGGTGCGCTGGGGCGAGGGCAATACCGCTTCGCCGACTCCGGGCACGACAGTCCTGCCGGCATCGGTTGGTCGCAATTTCCAAATTCCGACGGCTGTCGGCGTCTATAACGACAGCGGCAAACGCTGGCGCCCGGCGATCAACGCCAGCGTCCAGTGGCGTCCGGCTCCTAATCTCGAACTTTACTATGACTTTCTCTACCAGGGTTATCGCGGCGAGATCGCCAATGACTGGTTCCGCGTGCCGCTGCTCGACAATAATCCGACGCTCAGCAATGTCGTGCTGCGCCCCGGTCAGCCCGAGCAGGTCGAAAGCCTGACCAAGATCGGCGGCTTCCGCCCCGAAGCGTATCGCAGCACGCGCAAGGGCTATACCAACACCTATCAGGCCGCCGGCGGCGCCAAATGGGATATCGGCCGCGCGCATCTGTCGACCGACCTGGCCTACACCAACTCGATGTATGGTGAGGACGAGTGGAGCTTCGACACCGCCTTCGCCGGTGCACCGACCGCCGATGTTCGCTTCTTCGTCGACAATGGCGTGTCGTTCGACCTGCCCGGTTTCGACAACAAGAATCCGGCCAACTACATCTGGCGCGGCTATTATGAAGCAACCTACCGGGTTCAGGGCAAGGGATGGCAGTGGCGCACCGACCTTGACCTCGAAACCGATGTCTCGCTGTTCCCGCGTCTGCAATTCGGCGTTCGCTGGACCGATCGTGACGCCTCGCTGCGCCGTGGCAATCGCTATGCCTATACCGAGCCCTTGGCGATCGGGCTGGCGCAGACGCCGACCGGCGATCTGGGGCTGACCCAGGATGCGTTCCGTACCAATCAGGGTTTCCGTAGCTGGCTGATGCCCAGCCGCGACGGGATCGCCGGCAATGCCGCTCAGTTGCGCCAATTCTCTTATGACGCCTTGCAGCGGCTGGTCGCCGCCAACCCCGGCGACACCGGTTATCGCGACGCGCTGGCGCGGTTCGCGACGCAGAATGTCCAGCTCGATCCGCTTCAGGCCTTCCTGGCGGATGAGCAGACCTATGCCTTTTATGGCCAGGCCAAATATGAATTCTATTTGGGCAGGGTGCGGTTCGACGGTCTGATCGGCACGCGCGTCGTTAATACGGTCGGCAATTATCGCGGTGTCTCGACGGTGGAGTTCAACGGCGTGCGGCGCAGCGAACCACGCTCGACGCGTGCCAATTATGTCGACGTGCTGCCCAATTTCTCGCTGCGCATCCGGCCCGACGACAAGCTGCAGATCCGCTTCGGTATCACCAAGACGCGGACCAAGCCGGAGTTCGGCCAGCTCAACCCGGCGCTGAACATCGCCCAGAACACGCAGGCGGTGATCCCCGACCAGCCGCTCGATCCGCGCTTCCCGGCGGGCCTCAACACGCGGCCCAATGCCTTCGGCAGCGGCGGCAACCCGGATCTGAAGCCGCTGACCTCGACCAACTATGACGCGACGGTCGAATATTATTTCTCGCCGACCGCCTCGATCACGGCGGCGGTCTTCTACCGCGACCTGAACGGCTTCATCAGCAATTACGTCAACCGGACGATCGACCCCTTTTATGGTCTGATCGAAATCAACCGGCCGGAAAATGCCGGCGCGGGCCGGATCAAGGGTGTGGAAGTGGGCGGTCAGACCTTCTTCGACTTCCTGCCGGGTCTCTGGAGCGGCTTCGGCGTCCAGGCGAACGTGACCTATCTGGAAGGCAAGCAGCGCTACCCGGCCAATCTGTTCGCCTCGAACGGCGGCACCACCGAAGCGCCGTTCGTGCCGATCACCGGCCTGTCGAAGTGGACGTACAATGTCGCGCTCTTCTACGAAAAGGGCGATGTTTCGACCCGCCTGTCGTTCAACAATCGCGATGCGTTCCTGAACGGCAACTTCATCAACGGCGATGGTTTCTACAATGGTGAGGGCACGACGCGCATCCAGCGTCTGGACTTCGCGTTCAACTACAACCTGACCAAGGAAATCACCGTCGCCTTCGACGCGGCAAACCTCTTGGCCAAGCCGTTCAACAATTATCGCAGCTATGGCAACGGCCTGTCCTACCCGCGCGATGTGCGCGACGAAGGCCGCTATTATGGTCTGGGCGTTCGCTTCCGCTTCTGATCCGACGTTTCCAATACCCTTTCCCCACTCCGGGCAGGAATGGCCAAGTGCCGTTCCTGCCCGAATTTTTTGAGGCGGCGGCACGGCGGGTGGACAAAAGAAAACCCCGCCGGTCGGGGGACCGGCGGGGTCTTTCCTGGCAGGTCTGTCGATCAGACCAGCGCGTTGCGGCGGATCAGTTCCTTATACCATAGCGCGCTCAGCTTCGGCGTCCGCTTCTGCGTGGCGAAGTCGACATGGTGGATGCCGAACCGCTTGCCATAGCCGTCGGCCCATTCGAAATTATCCATCAGGCTCCACAGGAAATAGCCCTTGAGCGGATAGCCCTCGGCGGCGGCGCGGCGGAACTGGCCCAGATAGTTACGCAGATACATGATCCGGTCCGAGTCATCGACCAGGCCCGATTTGTTGAGCGTATCGTCCGCCGAGGTGCCGTTCTCGGAGATGTAGATCGCCTTGGGCTTCCACAGCTCGCTGACCGCGCGCACGCCCCAATAGGCGGCCTCGGGGCCGACATAGAGCCAGGGCGAGGCCATGCGCGGCGACTGCGGGAGATGGGGCAGGGGGGTGTAGCCGCGCGGGTCGCTGGCATCGGCCTTGACGAAGGTCGGCGTGTAGATGTTGAGCGCGACGAAATCGAGCGGGCTGCCGATCGCGGCCATGTCGCCGGCCTGCACCTTGGGCGCGTTCGCCCCGGCCGAGGCCAGATAGCTGTCGATATAACGGCCTTCCATGACGGCGGTCAGGAACATCGCATTGTCGTCGCGGAACGCCTTCTTCGCCGCTTCGATATGCTCGGGCGTCTCGATCGCGGGGACATAGATATTGGCGTTGTCGGCGATACCGACCTCGGTGCCGGCCTTGGCGTTCGCGCGGATCGCCTGCACGCCCAGGCCATGGGCCAGCACGCCGTGATGGCGGACCTGGTTGACCAGCGCGGGTGCCAGCTTCAGGCCCGGCGCGTGGATGCCGACCATATGGCCCAGATCGGTGAAGCAGCGCAGCTCGTTGACCGTCATGAACCGGTGGACGCGATCGGACAGCTTGCCCGCCATGAAGCCCGCATAATCGGCAAAGGCCTTGGCGGTATCGCGGTTCTGCCAGCCTCCGGGCAGCGCCTGCGGCAGGTCCCAGTGGAACATGGTGACGTTAGGCTGGATACCGGCTTCGAGCAGCGCGTCGATCACGCGGTTATAATAGTCGATGCCCTTAGGGTTGGGCTTGCCGCGCCCCTCGGGGAAGATGCGCGACCAGGCGATTGACATGCGATACGCCTTGATGCCCAGATTGCGCATCAGGCCGATGTCTTCCTTGTAGCGGTGATAGCTGTCGCAGGCGACATCGCCGGTATCACCGTTCGCGACCTTGCCCGGCGTGTGCGAGAAGACGTCCCAATTGGTCTGGCCGCGCCCATCTTCGTTCACCGCGCCCTCGATCTGATAGGCGGCGGTGGCGGTGCCCCAGAGGAAGTCCTTGGGAAAGCTCTGGTCGAGCGGGGTCTGCGCGGTGGCACGGGCGGCGGCCAGCGTGCCGCCACCGGTGGCGAGGGCGGCGGTGCCCATCGCCATGCCGTGCTTCATGAAATGACGACGATCCATATTCGGGTACCTCTCCAGATAATCAGCTAATAGAGTGAATATTTACGGACGCTGAGCGGCCAGTTCGCTTGCCAACCAGACCAGCGGCGCGTTCCAGTTGATCGCGACCTCGTTATGCGCATAGGCGCGGATATCGTCGATCCAGCAACGCTGCGGTGCACAGCGACCTTTGAGCGTCAGCGAGGCGCTTTCGGGAAAGACGAGACTGTCCGCGCCGCCCGAGAGCACCCCCGGCGGCGGCCCCGGCAGCCGCGCGTCGATCTGATGCGCCCAGAAACGATGATGGGGGTTGCGTAGCGGCTTCCATCCGAACCCGCTGACATAGCTCTGGTCGAGCGGATTGCGGCCGAGCACATAGTCCATCGCATCGACGGCCGCATCGCGGTAGCGCGCCTCGCCGGTGAAGCGGGCGGCCAGCGACAGGATCATGCCCCGATTGAGAAGGTTGCTGTTCGATCCCCAGGCATAGGCGGTGCCGGCATAGGGCAGGTGATAGCCCGACCGGGCTTCCTCCGCCACGAAGCGATCAGTCAGCGCGATCAGCTTGGCGCGCGCGGCGGCGCGTTCGGCGGGCGCAACGCCGGCTGCGGTCGCCAACGTGATCGTGCCGAGCGTCGCGACGCTGCCCCAACTGGGCTCACCCGCCAGCAGCGCGGCGTGCAACGGCATCTTGTGCAGCGCCTCCGCCAGTTCGGGCATGCCGGTGGCGGCGTACAGTTCGGCCGTCGCCCAATAGAGTTCGTCGGACAGGTCGGTGTCGCCATACCCGCCGCTGCCGGTAAAGGCCTGGGCGGCATAGATATCCGGGTTGCGCAGTGCCGCCTGATAGGCCTTGCTCGCCGCCGTCAGGCAGCGTTTGGCAAAGCCATTGTCAATCCCGCGCCAGATGCGCGCACATTGCGCGGCGGTGGCGGCCAGGTTCAGCGTCGCCGCCGTGCTCGGCGGATAGAGCAGCCGTTCCTCGCGGTCCTCGGCCGGGTTGGTCGGGATTTTCGTCCAGTTGCGATCGGCGATCTTGTGGTGCACCATGCCGCCGGCATCGACATCGGTCAGCGTCAGCTTGCCGCGTCCCTGTCGCCCGACCGGCAGTGCCAGATGCTGCCCATCAGGCACCTGCATCGCCAGCAGGAAGCGCATTTCCCAACGCGTCTCGTCGAGCAGGTCGTTGATGCGGTTGCCGGCCTCGGGCAGGGCGGCGCTGCCGTCCGGGAAGGGGGGCGCGGCGGCATTCACCTCATAGAGATTTTGCAGCGTCCACAGCGCGATGCCGCCATTGACCACATATTTGCCGTGGTCGCCCGCATCATACCATCCGCCGGTGACGTCGAGCGTATAGGGACAGCCCGGCCAGTCGTTTCCGGCCAGGTCGCGCCCCTTGAAACAGGTCACGACCTCATGGGGATGGCCCGCCCCGCGCGCCCATTGCGCGCCGCCGGCGAAGCGCGGCTCGATCGCGATCCCCGCCCGGTTCTGATAGAAGAAATTGAGCGAAGCGCGCGCCAGCGGACGATAGACATTGGCGGCGATGGTGAAGGGATGGCTCGTCTGGCCATCGACCTGCAGGCGATAGGTGCCGGGGGTGGCAAAGCGGCTAAAGTCGATCTGATGGACCTTGTCGCCCGACGCGGCATCGGCGCTGAAGGGGAGGGACTTGCCCTCCGCCACGGTCCGGCCGCTCTCGTCGATCAGCCGCCAGGGGAGCGGCGTGGTTCCGTCATGGGCGAGTATGGCGCGCTTGGCGGTATCGGGGCGAAAGCCGATCTGGTTGAGATGCGGCCCCGGCGCGTCGGTCGCGCCGATCAGCGCCAGGGCGGCCAGCGGGAGGGCGAAACGGGCCTTCACAGCAGCGGCCCCCGACGGGGCGTACCGCTCTGTCTGGCGAAATCGAACCCGGAACCCGTGTTGCCCGTCAGACCGGGCGCCAGCGGCGAAGGCGCGGTGGCGCGCAGGAAATCGCCGTGGCTGGGCAGCCTTGCGGCGGTGTCGGCATAGCCGGCGCGCATCTGCTCCAGTGCCTGCGCTACCAGATCCTCGTCCAGGGCATCGACCGCCGGCTCCCAATGCTGCGGTACGATCCCCTGGCCCAGGCCAACCGCGACCCAGCTGGGGTTGCTGAACAGGTCATAGCCTTCGCGGAACAGCCGGCCCTTGCCCGCCCACAGCGTCATCTTGCGCGCCAGGCTGTCGGGCACCTCCATCGTCCGTACCCGGTTCCAGAAGGGCGTGTCGTCGCGCCGCGTCGCTTTGTAATGCAGGATGATGAAGTCGCGCACATCCTCATACAGGTCGCGCATCTGGCGGTTGAACTCGCTCCGCTCGGCGGGGTCGAAGCGCTTGTCGGGGAACAGCGCGATCAGCCGCTGAATCGCGGCCTGGACGAGGTGGATGCTGGTCGATTCCAGCGGCTCCAGAAACCCGCTCGACAGTCCCAGCGCCACGACATTGCGGTTCCAGCTTTCGCGTCGCCGCCCGGCGGTGAAGCGTAGGCGTCGGGGATCGCCGAGCAATTCGCCTTCCAACGCGCTCAGCAACTGCGCCTCGGCATCGTCGTCGGCGAGATGGTCGCTGCAATAGACCAGGCCATTGCCCATCCGGTGCTGCAGCGGGATCCGCCACTGCCAGCCGGCCTCGCGCGCGGTGGCGCGGGTGAAGGGATCGGGCTCGCGCGGGTCGGGCAGCGCGCAAGGCGCGGCGACCGCCCGGTCGCAGGGTAGCCAGTGCGCATAGCTCTCATAACCGGTTTCCAGCGCCCCTTCGATCAGCAGGCCGCGAAAACCCGAACAGTCGATGAAGAGGTCACCCTCGATCCGCCGGCCATCGGCCAGCGTCACTGCCTCGACATAGCCATCCTCGGGTCGCAGCGCGACGCCCTCGATCCGCCCCTCGATCCGCGTCACGCCGCCACGTTCGGCATAGCCGCGCAAGTAACGGGCATAGAGGCCGGCATCGAAGTGAAAGGCGTAGAACAGCTCGCGCACCGGCGACTGGGCATCGGGCCGCGCGCGACCGAAGCGGCCAGCCCTCGCCGCCATCGCGCTCATCGACCATTCGGCGATGTCGGGCAGCCCATGCCGGCTGCGTTCGCGCAGCCAGAGCTGGTGAAAATGCACGCCCTGCAAATCCTGGCCATGGCGGCCAAAGGGGTGGAAATAGCGCTCGCCACGCTGGCCCCAATCGACGAATTCGATCCCCAGCTTGAAGGTGCCGGCGGTGGCGGCGAGAAAGTCGTTCTCGTCCAGCCCCAGCATTTGGTTGAAGGTCTGGATGGGCGGGATCGTCGCCTCTCCGACGCCGACCGTGCCGATCTCTTCGGATTCGACCAGCGTGACCTGTGTATAGCCATTGTTGAGCAACCGGGCGAAGGCGGCGGCCGCCATCCAGCCGGCGGTGCCGCCGCCGACGATCACGACCTGTCGGATCGCATGGTCCGGGATGGAAGGCTGGCTCATCGGGCGAGGCGTCTCGTCTGGGCCGCGCGCCATTCGGCATGGGCGGGGGCCTGGGGAAGGGCGGCGGCGATCGCACCGGTCATGCGGGTCATGGCTGCCTGCGCCTCGGCCGGCGGTACGGCGTGGACCAGCGGATCGACCCGGCGCGGAAGATGGCCCTGGCCCAGCAGCACCGCCGCCCAGCTATCGCGGGTGAAGGTCTCCTCTTCGTAGAAGGGGAGGCGCCCGCGTTCCTCAAACTGGGCCAGCGTGTGCGCCAGGCTGGGCGGCGGCGCGGCCTGCGCCACGGCGCGCCACATCGGCTCGGGGCGCGTGGCGGTGCGGTAATGCATGGCGAGGAAGTCACGCACCCGCTCGGCCTCCGCCAGCGTCTGGCGGTTGAAGTCGGCGGCTTCGATGGGCGCCATCGCCCGGTCGGGCAGCATGGTGATCAGCCGATCGACCGCGCTCAGAGCCAGATGCAGGTTGCACCATTCGAGCGGCTCGACCTCGGTCGCGGCATCGCCGATCGCAACGCAATTGCCGCGCCAGGGTTTGGGCCGCGTACCCGCACGGATCGCGATCGGCGCGGCTGGTGTGACATTCAGGCTGCCGAGCATGGCGGCGGCATCGCCATCGCTCAGATAGGCACTGGCATAGGCCAGCCCCATTTGCCGGCCGCTCGACCAGCCCCATCCGGCGCCATGCGCCTCGACCGGGGTGAGCACGGGCGCATTCTCGACTTGCGGACGATCGCCCAGCAGCAAGCGTTGGCAGGGCAGCCAGCGCGACCAGTCGTCCCGCTCGTCATCGATCGTTCCCCGCAGCCGCGCCGCTGGGCCGGTCGCGTCGATGAACAGATCGGCGCTCAGCGTTTCGCCGCTTGCCGTGCGGACCTCGCTCAGAAAGCCCGGCGCATCGCTCGATACCTCGGCGATCTCGCCCGTAATCTCACGCACTCCGACATGCAGCGCGAAGGCGCGGATCATCGCGCGGTGCCGCGCGATGTCGAGGGTCAGGCCATATTCGTGGCCGGCAAAGACCGTGCCCGGCGTCGGCGGCACGAACCGCCCGGCGCGTGCCAGTTGGGCAGCAGGGGCGAAGGCGTCGAACGGTGTGACCGGGCCGGCCTTCGCCGCGCGTACCCAATGAAGGGGGAATCCGGCCGGTCCGATCGGATGGCCATAGCTGCCATAGGCGTGGACATAATCCGGCAGCCCTTCGGCCCATCCGGTAAAGCGCGTACCCAAGCGATAGCCCGCCCCAGCGCGGGTGATCCCGTCATCCTCACCGATCCCCAGATCGGCCTGAAAACCGCACAGCGAGGGCAGGGTGCAGGCGATCTGATCGGCCAGCGCCTCGGGCGCGACCGGCGTCGCCAGCAGCGTCACGTCAAGGAACGGCGCGCGTCGCTTCAATGCGGCGGCGGCATAGTATCCGGTCAGTCCGCCGCCGGCGACCAGGATATGGCGGATCGGTCCCTCCACCGTCACGCCGCCGCTCCCATCGGGCAATAGCGATCGAGAAAGTCGCGGTGATCGGGGCGTGCCGCCACATCGTGCGCGATCTCGGCGCGCAGCGCTGCCACCGCCTGAGTCAGTTCGGGCGTTGCGGCGATATCGGCGCGCGGGTCCCAGCCCTGGGGCACGATGCCCTGGCCCAGATAGACCGCGATCCAGCTGGCATCGAGGAACACGCCCTCGCGATACTTCACCACCCGCGCGCGGCGGCGCCACAACTCCATCTTCTCGGCCAGGCTGTCTGGGATGGGCATGGTCCGCACATAGTTCCAGAAGGGGGAATCGTCGCGCGTCGTGGCGTGGTAATGCAGGATCAGGAAGTCGCGGATGCGGTCATATTCTAGGTCGATGATCCGGTTGAATTCGTCCCGGTCGGCGTCGCTCGGGTGCCGTTCCGGGAAGATTTCGATCAGCGCGGTGATCGCCTGCTGGACCAGATAGATGCTGGTCGATTCCAGCGGTTCGAGGAAGCCGCTCGCCAGGCCGATCGCGATGCAATTGCCGACCCAACTGCGCTGCCGCCGACCGGCCTTGAACCGCAACAGCCGGGGCTCGGCGATCGGCTCGCCCTCCACCGCCTCAATCAGCGCATCCCGCGCGTCGTCATCCGAGATGAAGTCGCTGGCATAGACATAGCCATTGCCGGTGCGATGCTGCAGCGGGATGCGCCAGCGCCAACCGGCGGGCATGGCGATCGCACTGGTATAGGGGGTGACGGCGGTCCGCGTCCGGCACGGCATGGCGACCGCGCGATCGGTGGGCAGCCATTTCGACCAATCCTCGAACGGCTCGCCTAGCGTCTGGCCGAGCAGCAGCGAGCGAAAGCCCGAACAGTCGATGAACAGGTCGCCCTCGATCCGCTGCCCGTCACCGAGCGTCACCGCGCGGATCAGGCCGCTTTCGCCGTCACGCTCGACATCTATCACGATTCCTTCCGTGCGTAGCGCTCCCATTTCCTCCGCCAGCGAACGGAGATAGGGCGCGAACAACAGGGCATCGAACTGATAGGCATAGCCGAAAGTCGAGGAAAGCTGGTCTCGCTCGCGCCCCGGATGATCGAACCGCCCCTGGCGTGCCAGGGTGCAGGCATAGGATAGTTGGTCGAGCGGGGGCAGGTCCTGCCCCCCCTGCATGAGCCGGGCCCAATAATGATGAAAGTCGATGGCGCCACCGCCCCGCCCGAACGTGCCGAAGGGGTGGATATAGCTGTCCCCGATTCGGCCCCAGTCGCGGAACTCGATCCCCAGTTTGAAGGTCGCCCGGGTGCGGGCCATGAAATCGGCCTCGCTGATGCCAAGTCGTTCATTAAAAGCGCGAATATGGGGCAGAGTCGCTTCGCCCACGCCGACGACGCCGATCGCCTCGGACTCGATCAGATGGACGTTGCACTGTCCTGGAAGGAGACGGGCCAGAGCCGCCGCCGTCATCCAGCCGGCCGTCCCGCCGCCCACGACGACGGCCCGCACCTTGTCGCTCACCACCCCGCATCCCCTCTCTGGCCCCTTTGATTCTCGGGCCATTTTCGTCCCTCATGCCGCGTTCGATCCCATGCCGCAATCCGCCGGCCATGGCAGCGTGGCAGGAATGTTACACCTTGTCCCGGATCGGACATTTATAAGTTAAGTATCTTGTCGAAATGTTGCTGTTAGCGCAATCACGAGGATGAGGGTCACGGCGGTCGCCGTGATCACGACCTACATTCTCGCGACGCCAATGGGGCGCGTGACAAAGGGGGGGATGACCATGATGCGCACGGTTGCGCCGTCGACTTGCAATGCCAATCGATTTCATCGGCTTATGTTCAGTGCCTCTGCCGGCGCGCTGTGCATCGCGGCGCTGAGCACGCCCGCAATCGCCCAAGCCGAAACGTCGCAGAGCACAGCCGAATCGGGCCAGTCCACCACGTCGCCGACCGGTGCGGTCGCGGGCCAGGGCACCGCCGGCTCCGCCACGCCGCGCACCAGCGCCAGCGTCCAGACCGCCAGCGCCCAGCCGGCCGCGGGCGACGAATCGTCCGAGAACGAGGTCGTCGTCACGGGTATCCGCCAGAGCCTGGCCAATGCCCAGTCGATCAAGCGCAATTCCGACACCGTCGTCGACGCGATCACCGCCAGCGACATCGGCGCGCTGCCCGACCGTTCGGTCACCGAAGCGCTTCAGCGCGTCCCCGGCGTGTCGATCAGCCGCTTCGCCGCCGCCAACGACCCCGACCACTTCTCGGTCGAAGGCTCGGGCGTCGCGGTGCGCGGCCTGACCTTCGTCCGCTCCGAATTCAACGGCCGCGACACCTTCTCGGCCGGCATCGGCGGCCAGGCGATCAACTTCTCCGACGTGCCCGCCGAACTGCTCGGCTCGGTTGAGGTGTACAAGAACGCCACCGCCGAACTGATCGAGGGCGGCCTGGCGGGTACGGTCAACCTGAATACCCGCAAGCCCTTCGACAACAAGGGCTTCCATGCCGGCTTCACCGCCGAGGCCAATTATGGCGACTTCAAGAAGAAGTGGTCGCCGACCGGCTCGCTGCTGCTCAGCAACACCTGGGACACGGGCATCGGCCGCTTCGGCCTGCTCGGCAACGTGTCCTACTCGCGCGTCCGCAGCCGCGCGGACAGCGTGCGCATCACCAATATCCAGACGCGCGACAACACGCTGGCGCTGGCCGCGAACTCGACGACCGCGCAGAATTGCCGCAACCCGCTGCCCGGCACGGCCGACCAGACGACGCTGCCGGTCGGCGGTTCGACCGGTTTCGCCTGCGGTGCGGCCGGCACGAATGGCGCGGACGGCTTCCTCGATCCCGCCTCGCTGCGTTACGCGCCGATCGGCGGCCAGTTCGCCACCCAGGAGTTCGATCGCAAGCGTGACGGCGTCGCGCTGGCGGGCCAGTGGCAGAGCAATGACGAGCGGACCCTGCTGACCGCGCAGTTCCTGCGCACGCACACGGTCAACAACACGTCGGAGCGCACTTTCGAAACCGCGCCGGATTTGTCGGAATACAACACCTATCCGGTTGGTTGCGTTCAGAACAATGCCGGTCCGAACAACTCGACGATCGCCCAGTGCCCCACCGGCACGACCAAGAACTACGTCTATGACGCGAACGGGCTGTTCCAGTCGGGCTACATCACCGCGCCCGGCAACGGCTATCGCTCGGCCTGCAGCGGCCAGGCGACCTGCTGGGTTCCCACCGGCGGCACGCAGCAGTCGCTGGCGCGCGGCATGACGCGCGACGAGAACACCGTTACTGACTTCGGCTTGAACCTGAAGACGCAGCTGGACGACCATTGGTCGGTCAACCTGGACGGCGACTATACCCGCGCCAAGAAGACCAGCACCGATCTGCGCGTGTTCGGCTCGACCTTCGCCGACTCCGAACTCGACCTGTCGGGCAGTCTGCCGGTCGTGACCCCGCACAAGCCGTCGACGCTGCAGGCGAGCTGGGCCACGCCCAACCCGACCCTGAACCAACAGACCGACGCGCAGTATTTCGCCAATCGCAACGTCCAGTTCTGGCGCGCGGCGATGGACCATCTCGAAGAGAGCGTGGGCCGCGAATATGCGTTCAAGGCCGATGTCGATTACAAATTCGACGATGGCAGCTTCTTCACCCATGCCAAGTTCGGCGCGCGTTATGCCGATCGTTCGTCGCAGGTGCGCTACAGCACGTATAATTGGGGTGCGCTCAGCGAAGTGTGGGGCGGCGGCTCCAACCCGGTGTCCTTCGCCGACCAGCCGGCGAACACCAGCTTCTATTCGTTCCCGAACTTCTTCCGCGGTGCCACTAACGGCCCGTCGGGTGCCTATTATTATGACGGCAACCTGACCGGTCAGTATGCGGAATCGACCGCATTCTTCAATTCGATCGGCAAGGTCTGGCAGCAGCGCGTGCGCGAAGCGGCACGCACCAGCGCGATCACCGCCGCGCTGAACGCGGGCCAGACCCAGGCGCAGGCGAACGCCGCCGGCGATCTGGCGTTCACCAATGCCAGCCCGCCGACCGTCTTCACGCCGGCCGGGCAGCGGGCCGGCGTCGTGGCCGGAACCCCGTATCTGCCGTCCGAAATTCAGAACGTGACGCAGCAGGACAAGAACCTGTACGCGCAGGTGAATTTCGCCACGCCGGGCGATCTGTTCCCGGGCGTCCGCATGAGCGGCAATATCGGCGTCCGCTATGTCCTGACCGACCTGTCGTCGGCCGGCGAGATCGGTGCGCCGACCACCGACCAGACGGGTACGCGCGATCCGTTCGCATCGCGCTGCGCCCCGCAGCCTGTGACCCAGAATGGCCAACCGGTCCTGCAAAATGGTCAGCCGCTGTTCGCCGTGCCGCAGGGCATCTGCCAGCTCGGCCAGGCCGGCTACAATGCGGTCCAGCAATTCTCGACCGGAGCCACCTCGCCCGACACGGCGCGCAACCAGTATCACTACTGGTTGCCCAGCATGAACCTGAAGTTCGGTCTGGGTCGTGACGTGGTGCTGCGCCTGGCGGCGTCGAAGGTGATGACGCGTCCGGACTTTGCGAACATCCGCAACTTCCTGCAGCTCGGCTTTGACGCCAATAGCGGCCAGATCACGGCGACGGCGGGCAATCCCTATCTGAAGCCCGCGACCGCATGGCAGTTCGACGCCACCGTCGAATGGTATTTCGCCCGCGTCGGTCAGCTGTCGTTCGACGTCTTCTACAAGTCGGTGAAGGACTTCTTCTATCAATCGCTGACCAACCGCACGATCACCAGCAACGGTATCACCCAGTCGGTGCTGGTCCGTGGCCCGGCCAACTATGAGGGCACCGGCAAGATCAAGGGCTTCGAGGCGGCGTATCAGCAGACCTTCGACTTCCTGCCGGGCTTCCTCAACGGCTTCGGTGCCAGCGGCAGCTACACCTATATCGACAGCTCGGGTCTGCCCAACTCGTTCCTGAACGGGGGCGCGCCGGCCAACACCTCGAACATCAAGCCGGGCAACATCCCGCTCGAGGGGCTGTCGCGGCATACGGTGAACGCGGCGCTCTTCTACGAAAAGGGCCCGGTTTCGCTGCGAGCGGCGTATAACTGGCGCTCGAAGTATCTGCTGACGCCGGCGGACGTGATCTTCCCCTACACCTCCATCTATCAGGATGCGGGCGGGCAGCTGGACGCGTCTGCGTTCATCAACCTGAACAAATATCTGAAGATTGGCGTGCAGGGCGTGAACCTGGCCAATCAGGTCGTCCGTACGCAGCAAGCCTATATCAGCGGTTCGACCGAGACCGCGCCGCGTTCGTACATCGTCAACGACCGCCGCTTTTCGTTCGCGCTGCGCGGTACTTTCTGATCCGGGTGTTCGGCTGGTCCCCATCGGGATCGGCCGGATGCAACCTCAAGGCCGTTCGTTCCGAAAGGGGCGGGCGGCCTTTTCTTTACGGGGGTGCGTCCAACCTCCGTTCAGCCTGAGCGAAGTCGAAGGCCACGCTGCGCCGTTGGCAAGGGTTCCGAAGGGCTCCGCTTGCGAGGGGGGACATCCCTCCGTCAGGCCCTCGGCCTGCCACCTCTCTTGCAGGGGAGGATGTTTGGAACGCCGCAAGAGAGGCCGGGGTGATGACGGAACGCCGCCTCGATATGGCCATCAATGGCGTGGTAGTATCGACCGGTCGAACCCCGGCCCCCAGGTCGAGCGGGAAGGCCGGTCTCACCTCGATCACCTGTTTCGCGCCGGCCAACTGGACCGAGATATTGGTATTGCCCGCCGCATAGGGCGGCTGCGACCCGCCGGCGCCGATCGGGATAATGACGGGCGCGGCGTCGGTCGCGTTCGGCACTCGCAGATAGACCATGACCAGCATCGTATCGCCGGCCACAATCGGCTTGATCTTGGGATAGCTGGCGCGGCTGTCCCCGGATTGGGATCGGCTCTGATCACCTTCACCTGCACGGCATGGCCGACAGGCACCTCGGCGGCGGGCACCTGCGTGCCTGTCTGGTCGGGACCGTAGAGTTTTCAGCCGGTGCCGGGGTCGTTCATCGCCTTGTCGAAGATGCTGGGCTGGGCGGCGGCGTTGAGCGCGGCCTTCCCAAGTCGCGGCCCCAGGCGCGGTCCCGTTACGGGCCGATGATCCGGACGAGCGGGGCGAGTGTCTGGCCGGTCGGCAGGCGACCGGCGGCGGTCAACTGACGGGTGGCGTCGTTCCAGTGCAAAGCCGCGCTGCGGCCGCCGGCCTTGCGATAGGCATTGGTGGTGCCGTCATCGTCATAGAGGGTGAAGTCTGCGTCACGGCCCGGATAGACGCGAATGCTCTCCAGGCTTTGCGCGGTCGCGGTGCTCGGCACCTGCACGCCCATCGGTACGATCGACCCGGCACGCACGAACAGCGGAATATGGTCGATGGGCGCCGCCGCCTCGATCCACTGGCCTCCCGTATAGCGCTTGTCAGTCCACCAATCATACCAGTCGGTGCCGGCGGGTAGATAGACGCGGCGGGCGGTCTGCCCCTGTTCGGTCACGGGTGCGACCAGGAAAGCGGGGCCGAACATATATTCGTCGCCCAGCGTCTTCACGACGGGGTCGTTGGGAAAGTCCATGAACAGCGCGCGCATGAACGGCGCGCCACTCTGGTTCGTCTGCCGCCCCAGCGCATAGAGATAGGGCATCAGCGCGTAGCGGAGCCGAAGCGTGCTCGCCAAAATCGGCTCGGCCGCCTTGCCATAGTCCCACAAAGCAGTCCCCGGTCGCTGGCCATGGATGCGCAGCGTCGGTGTGAAGGCGTTATACTGGAACCAGCGGACGAAGAGCTCCGGGTAATCGCGATAGGACGGCGCCATCGCGGTCGCACCCGTCGGATCGACCAGCACCGGGGCTTGCGCCTCCGGACCATTGGGCCATTGCCAGCCGCCCGTATCACTCGACCAATAGGCGATGCCGCTGGCCGTCATGCCGAGCCCGGCGGGCACCTGGCGCCGCAGCGCTTCCCAGTTGGACTGCACGTCCGACGACCAGAACAGGCAGCCATTGGCCTGCGTGCCCAGATAGGCGGCGCGGCACAGAATGACGTTGCGCATGTCCGGCCGGTCGCGCGCCGACCCGTCCGCGACGCTGGCGGTATGGAGCAGCGGATAGACGTTGCGATAACGATCACCCGACCCGATGGCATAGAAATGCCCCTCTGGCACGAGATCGGGCTCGGTCTCGTCGAGCCAGGCATAGTCGAAGCCGTTCGAGAAGATATTGTCGCGGATCTTGTCCCAGAACCATTCGCGAGCCGGCGGATTGGTGCTGTCGATCAGCGCGCCCGCACGGTCCGATCGGATCGGCAGGCCATCGACTGGGTTGCCGTCCTTGTCCTTCATCAGCCAGCCCTTGGCGGCGAGCGTATCGAACCAGCGGCTCTCCCGCTCGAAACGCGGCCAGATGCTGATGATGCTCTGCATCCCCATGGACTTGAGGTGCGCGTTCATCCCCGCCGGATCGGGAAAAGCATTACGGTCGATGTCGAGCTGCCCCATCCGCGTCCAGTAGAACCAGTCGAGCACCATGATATCGAGCGGCAGGCCACGGCTGCGATAGCCATCGGCGATCTCGGTCAGTTCCTTCTGCGTCTCGTAGCGCGCCTTGCTCTGGATGAGGCCGAAGGCGGCCTTGGGCGGCAGCGGCGTCGCGCCGGTCAGGCGGGCGTAACCGGCGTAAAGATCATCCGCCGTCTTGCCCGCGATGACGAAGAAGGACACCCGCTCGCCGACATTCGAGGCGAATTTGGTGGCGTTCAGCAGGCCGGGCGAGACGGTCGTCGCCGACGGATTGTCCCATAGGATCGCATAGCCCTTGTCGGTGACCATGAACGGCACACAGACAGACTCGCCGCTGGGTCGGTCATAATCGTGGCGGCAGTCGATGGTCCGCCCGCGCAGGTCGAGCACGCCGTCCTGATACTGGCCCAGGCCGTAATAATGGGTGTCGGGCGTATCGGCGAAACTGGCCCCGACACGGAACGTCTTCTCGCCCGAGACGGTATGCGGCGCCATCTCCCACCCGTTCATCCGGGTCAGCGGCTTGCCGTCCGCACCCGCAAAGCTGATCGAAACAGGCGGGAGCGAGGGGGCGAAGTAGCGCTCCATCTGGCTGGGCGGCTTGGGCCAGGGTTGCGCGGCGACGGTCACGGTCATGCCGGGCGAGGCGAAGACATCGCCGCCACTGTCGGCGCGATGGGTCCAGCCGCGTGCATCGGTGGTGCCGGTAATGCCATAGCCGGGCTTGCCCGCCGCTTCGGCCCGGTCGGTGGCGATGGTGACGCGAACGATGCCGTGGCCATAAGGCTCGACCGAGACTTGCGCGCCGTTGCGCTCGACGATCGCCAGCGGATCGGCCGACAGGGCCAGCGGCGCGCTCCCCAGCAGCAGTGCGGCGACCATCGCCCAACGCTTTGCCCTTTGCCCATGACGATTGCCCGGCGCCACGGCGCGCGCATCCTGCCGTATCACGTCCATCCCCCCTCGAAACCTCTCGCTTGTGACCGCTACCCTATCGCCGGGGGGCGGGACGCGAAAGAGGCTATCGGGGCGGCCACGTCAGGCGATGAACGGATCGCTGACCGTGGCCCGGCCGGGGCGGTCATGGCGTCCGGTCAGGCGACGGCGATAGTCGGGATCGGTCGCACGGGTCAGCGTCACGTCATACCAGCCGAGGCTGTCGTTCAGCGCCCAGCGGTGCTGGCCGGGGTGTAGCGGTTCGGCCGGACCCGGCTTCGCGCCCGGACGCTGGCGAACGACCCGTACATCGTCCCACGCCTTCGGGATGGCGAGCGTCAGGCCGTCATCGCCGACCGACCAAGAGAGGGCCGTCTTAGCCATGCCTTTGCCTACCAGATGCCGGTGGAACCCGCCGGGACCCAGGACCCAAAGGTCATAACGGCCCGCCTGATCCAGCGGCCACACGTCTTCCATTTCCGTCCCCGCCGCCAGCGTATAGCGCCGTGGCGGCTGGTCGAGAGCGGTGCGGTCATAAACATGGAAAACTGCGCTCGCCCCGTCTGAATGGAAGGACAGGCGGGGGCCCTGCGCGTCGGGGCGTTCCTTGACCTCCAGCCGATAGGGCAGGGGACGGGAGCGGCGGATGCCCGGTTCCTGCCACGGCCTATCGGTCGCGGACGGCGCCTGCGGACTGACCTGTCCCTTGATCGCGGCGGCACGGATCGCCTGGCCGCGCGGATCGGGCAGCGTAGCGGGTGTGGGCTCGCTCCCGGCAAAGTCGAACGCGCTGGTCAGGTCGCCGCACACTGCGCGTCGCCAGGGGGAGATATTGGGCTCGTGAAAGCCGAACCGGGTCTCCAGAAAGCGGATGACCGAGCTGTGGTCGAAGACCTGGGAGTTGACCCAACCGCCCCGGCTCCAGGGTGATACGACATACATCGGCACGCGCGGACCCAGACCATAGGGCCGGCCGCGATAGGCGGGCTTGTCGACATCGTCGTCGCCGGTCGAGGGGAGGTCATGATATTCCCCGGTCAGATCGACGGTCGAGCCGCCCAGCGGCCTGCCGCCCTTGCCCCGTGACGGCGGGGCGGGCGGGGGGATATGGTCGAAAAAGCCGTCATTCTCGTCGAACATCACGAACAGGGCGGTGCGCGCCCAGACCTTGGGATCGGCGGTCAGCGCGTCGAGCAGTTCGGCGGTATAGGCCGCGCCCTGCGCCGGGCTGGAGGGGTTGGGATGCTCCGACCCCGCCGCCGTCGCGATGATATAGGAGACCTGCGGCAATCGCCCGGCCAGCACATCGGCCTTCAGCACGTCCAGTCCGCGCGTGGTCAGCGCCCGGTCTTTCAGCGCCGGGTCGCCCTTTCCGTGATAGGCGTCGCGAAAGGCGGCGAAACCGACCAGGGGGTTGTCGGTGAAATTGTCCGCCATGTCCTGATAGAGGCGCCAGTCGATCCCGGCCGCCTGCATCCGCTCGACCACCGTCGTCCAGCGATAGGAATCGGCAGCGCCGCCGGCTTCCGCGAAATTGTCGTGCGAATTGCTGATCGCCGGGCCCCCCGCCTTCCCTAAGGGGTCGTTGGTACCTGTCCACAGGAACAGACGGTTGGTGTTAGTCCCCGTCTGGATTGCGCAGTGATAGGCGTCGCAAATCGTGAACGCCTCCGCCAGGGCGAACTGGAAGGGCAGGTCGGCGCGGGCATAATGGCCCATGGCGCGTTGCTTCTTGGCCTCGGGCCAGTGTGACATGCGGCCTTCGTCCCAGGCGGCCTGGGCGTCGGGCCAGGTGTGCGGCGTGCCTTCCATGCGCATCAGCGCGAACTGCTTCTGCGTATCGAGATGGAAGGGGGCGAGGAGGCGCGGCCCATCCGGCGCGGTACGGTCATATTGCTGCCAGACCTGGCGCGGCGCCTCGCCGGCCCGCAGCGGCGCGAGCGGGATGGGCAGGCGGTCGCCGAAACCGCGAACACCGCGCATCGTGCCGAAATAATGATCGAAGCCGCGATTTTCCTGCATCAGGATGACGATATGCTCGACATCGCGGATGGTCCCGGTCCGCCGGTCGGGTGCGATCGCGGCGGCGCGGGCGATGGCGGGGGGCAGAGCGGCGGAACCGGCCAATGCAGCCCCGGCGGAGAGAAGGGAGCGGCGGGAGAATGTGACCATCGTCCTGCCATGGCGGAGATCGTTGACGTTTTGGTGACGGCCCCTTCCTCCCCTGGAAGGGGAGGTGGCAGGGCGAGGCCCTGACGGAGGGGTGTCCCGCTTTGCGAGGTTCGACCGCTCTCGCCGCCCGGGACACCCCTCCACCAGCTTTGCTGGTCCCCCTCCCCTTGCAGGGGAGGAATATGGGCGCGCTATACGCCGTCTATATGCGAAACCGGGCAATCGCTCTCGAATTGCTACGGCGCGGGGGCCTAATTGCTCGGCCCTGGAGGTCGCCCATTCCATCGTGGCGGCCTGTCCATAGGGGCAGATATGAAGACCATGATGTTGAGCGCCGCCACGGCGCTGTTCGTGTTTCCCGCCGCCGTACAGGCCCAGAGCGCGACCGAAACCGCGCCGCCGCCCGTGACCGTCAGCGGATCGGTCGCGATCGCTTCCGACTATCGTCTGCGCGGCATCTCGCAGTCGGACGAGCATATGGCGGTGCAGGGCGGCATCACCGTCTCGCATGAGAGCGGCCTGTATGTCGGCACCTGGGCGTCGAACCTGGCGGGATGGGGCACGTTCGGCGGCGCGAACATGGAGCTCGACCTGATCGGCGGATACAAGACCAAGATCACGGAGGGCGGCACGCTCGATGTCGGCCTGACCTGGTACATGTATCCGGGCGGCGCGGCCAAGACCGACTATGCCGAACCCTATGTGAAGCTGTCGGGCACGACCGGCCCGGTCTCGCTGACTGCCGGTGCGGCCTATGCGCCCAAGCAGCAGGCGATCGGCAAATGGTACAACAACGGCGCCAGCGCCGCGACCGGCGTCTACGACCATCCTGGCGCCAAGAGCGACAATCTCTACCTCTGGGGTGACGGTGCGGCGGCGATCCACGGCACGCCGATCACCGCCAAGGCGCATATCGGCCATAGTTGGGGCATGGACGGCCTGGGTCCCAACGCCACCGCGCCGACGCCGACCGGCGATTACTGGGACTGGTCGCTGGGCGCGGATACGAGCTGGCGCAATCTGACGCTGGGCCTCGCCTGGGTCGACACCAGCATTTCTACCCAAGACGCCGCCTATCTGCGCCCGAGCTTCAGCAAGGGGCAGGACGGCACCGGCAATATCGCGGGCAGCACCTTCCTCGTCTCGCTCACCGCTGGTTTCTGAGGGGTTTCGACATGGACGATCTGATCTGGCTTCTGGTCATGGCCGGGCTGGTGGCGGCGACGCTCGCCTATGCCCGCCTGTGCGACCACGCGTGAGGAGGGCTGAGCCATGACCCTCGACCTCTGGCTGGCGGCGCTGACCGCCATCGGCCTGCTCGTCTATCTGGTGGCGGTGCTGATCCGCCCCGAACGCTTCTGAAGGAGGCGGCATCATGACGCTTCAAGGATGGGCCCTGATTCTGGGCTTCGTCGCGATCCTGCTCGCGCTGACCAAGCCGGTCGGCGCGTGGCTGTTCGCGCTCTATGAGGGGCGACGCACGCCCCTCCACGTCGTTCTCGGCCCCGTCGAGCGCGGCTTTTACAAATTGTCGGGCATATATCCCGAAGTGCAGCAGGGCTGGCGGCGTTATGCGCTGCACATGCTGATCTTCAACGTCGCGTTGATGGTCTTCACCTATGCGGTGCTGCGCCTGCAATTCTACCTGCCGGGCAATCCGCAGGGGCTGGCCGGGCTGACGCCGCATCTGGCGTTCAATACCGCGATCAGCTTCACCACCAACACCAACTGGCAGAGCTATGGCGGCGAGTCGACCATGTCGAACCTTAGCCAAATGCTAGGCCTGACCATCCACAATTTCCTGTCGGCGGCGACCGGCATCGCGCTGGCCTTTGCGCTGTTCCGAGGTGTTGCGGGGCGTGAGACCAAGAATCTCGGCAATTTCTGGGCCGATGTGACGCGTATCACCCTGTATCTGCTGCTGCCGCTCTGCATCGTCTACACCATCTTCCTGATCGCCAGCGGCGTGCCGCAGACCATGGCGGGCGTCGTCAATATCGACACGTTGGAGGGCGTGCGCCAGTCGATCCTGCTGGGCCCCGTGGCGAGCCAGGAAGCGATCAAGATGCTCGGCACCAATGGTGGCGGCTTTTTCAACGCCAACAGCGCGCATCCCTTCGAGAACCCGACCGCGCTCACCAATTTCGTCCAGATGCTGTCGATCTTCGTGATCGGCTTCGGCCTGACCTGGTGCTTCGGCAAGGCGGTCGGCAACACGCGGCAGGGTTGGGCGATCCTGTCGGCCATGATCCTGCTGTTCCTGGGCGGCGCGGCGGTCTGTTACTGGGCGGAAGCGGCGGGTAACCCCGTGCTGCACCAGCTGGGCGTCGCGGGCGGCAATATGGAGGGCAAGGAGGTCCGCTTCGGCGTCGCCGCCTCGGCCCTGTTCGCGGCCGTCACCACGGCGGCATCGTGCGGCGCGGTCAACGCGATGCATGACAGCTTCACCGCGCTCGGCGGCCTGATCCCGCTGTTCAACATGCAGCTGGGCGAGGTCGTGATCGGCGGCGTCGGTGCGGGCATCTATGGCTTCCTGCTGTTCGCCATCCTAGCGGTGTTCGTCGCTGGCCTGATGGTCGGTCGCACGCCCGAATATGTCGGCAAGAAGATCGAAGCCCGCGAAGTCAAACTTGCCGTCCTCGCCATCGCCGTCCTACCGCTGTTCATCCTGGGACTGACCGCGCTGTCCTGCGTGACGCAGCAAGGCTTGGCGGGGCCGCTCAACAAGGGGCCGCACGGGTTCAGTGAAATCCTCTATGCCTTCACCAGCGCGGTGGCGAACAACGGCTCGGCCTTTGCGGGCCTGACCGCGTCGACCCCCTGGTATGACGGTCTGCTGGGCGTCGCCATGTGGGTGGGCCGCTTCTTCATCATCGTGCCGATGCTCGCCATTGCCGGAAGCCTCGCCGCGAAGAAGCATGTCCCCGCCTCCGCCGGGTCCTTCCCGACCACGGGTGTGCTGTGGGTCGGTCTGCTCGTCGGCATCGTGCTGGTGCTGGGCGGCCTGACCTTCCTGCCGAGCCTCGCCCTTGGTCCCATCGCCGATCATCTCGCGATGATCCGCGGTCAACTCTTCTGATCGGGAGCGCCCATCATGGCCCATTCCCAAACCAAGAGCCTGTTCACCGCCGAGCTGGTGCTCCCGGCGATCAAGGCCTCGTTCGTCAAACTCAATCCGCGCGAGCTGATCCGCAACCCGGTGATGTTCGTGACCGCCGTGGTCGCGGCACTTCTGACCGTCCTGCTCGTCGTCGGGCATGACGGGCTGACCACCGGCTTCAAGCTGCAACTGGTCGTCTGGCTGTGGCTGACCGTGCTGTTCGGCACCTTTGCCGAGGCGCTGGCCGAAGGGTGCGGAAAGGCGCAGGCGGCGTCCCTGCGCGCCGCCAAGGCCGAACTGACCGCCAAGCGGCTGAAGGGCGCGGGCCATGAGTGGGAGAATGTCCCCGCCAGCGCGCTGAAGATCGGCGACGTCGTGCTGGTCGAGACCGGCGACCTGATCCCCTCGGACGGCGAAGTCGTCGCCGGTGTGGCCTCGGTCAACGAAGCCGCGATCACCGGCGAGAGCGCGCCCGTCATCCGCGAGGCAGGCGGCGATCGTTCGGCGGTGACGGCAGGCACGCGCGTCATCTCGGACGAGATCCGGGTGCGCGTCACCGTCAATCCGGGACAGGGTTTCCTCGACCGCATGATCGCGCTGGTCGAGGGTGCCGAGCGGCAGAAGACCCCGAACGAGGTCGCGCTGACCATATTGCTCGTCGGCCTGACCATCATCTTCCTGATCGCGGTCGGCACCATTCCGGGCTTTGCGTCTTTCGCGGGCGGCAGCATTCCGGTGGCGATCCTGGCGGCGTTGCTCATCACCCTGATCCCGACGACCATCGCGGCCTTGCTGTCGGCGATCGGTATCGCGGGCATGGACCGGCTGGTCCGCTTCAACGTGCTCGCCAAGTCGGGCCGTGCGGTCGAGGCGGCGGGTGACGTCGACGTGCTGCTGCTCGACAAGACGGGCACCATCACCATCGGCGACCGTCAGGCGAGCGAGTTCCGCGCCGTCGGCAGCTCGGGCGTGGACGCGCTGGCCGAGGCTGCGCTTATGGCCAGCCTGGCGGATGAGACGCCCGAAGGTCGTTCGATCGTCGTCCTGGCGCGCGAGCAGTTCAAGGTGTCGATCGCCAGCCTGCCCGCCGATGCGGAGATCATCCCCTTCACCGCGCAGACCCGCATCTCGGGCGTGAAGATCGGCGACCGGCTGATCCAGAAGGGCGCGGTCGACTCGATCCTGCGCGCCCATCCGGGTGTGGGCGAAACGGCGGCGGCGACCCAACTGCGTCGCATCACCGACGAGATCGCGCGGGCGGGGGGGACCCCGCTGGCAGTGGCGGAAAATGGTCGGTTGCTGGGCGCGATCTTCCTGAAGGACGTGGTCAAGGCGGGCATCCGCGAACGCTTCGGCGAACTGCGCCGCATGGGCATCCGTACGGTGATGATCACGGGCGACAACCCGCTGACCGCCGCCGCGATCGCCGCCGAGGCGGGCGTGGACGACTTCCTCGCCCAGGCGACGCCGGAGGACAAGCTGGCGCTGATCCGCCAGGAACAGCAGGGCGGCAAGCTGGTTGCGATGTGCGGCGACGGCACCAACGATGCGCCAGCGCTGGCGCAGGCGGATGTCGGCGTCGCGATGAACACCGGCACCCAGGCCGCGCGTGAGGCGGGGAATATGGTCGACCTCGACAGCGATCCGACCAAGCTGATCGAGGTCGTCGGCCTCGGCAAGCAGTTGCTGATGACGCGCGGCGCGCTGACGACCTTCTCGGTCGCCAATGACGTGGCGAAATATTTCGCGATCATCCCGGCGATGTTCGTGGCGCTCTATCCGGGCCTCGGCGTCCTCAACGTCATGGGTCTGGCGACGCCGCAGTCGGCGATCCTGTCGGCGATCATCTTCAATGCGCTCATCATTCCGCTGCTCGTGCCGCTGGCGCTGAAGGGCGTCGCCTACAAGCCGATGGGGGCGGGGCCGCTGCTCGCCCGCAACCTCGCCATCTATGGTCTGGGCGGCCTGATCGCGCCGTTCGTCGGCATCAAGATCATCGACCTTGTCGTCGGTGGCTTCGGCCTCGCATAAGGACACATTGTCATGGGTAAGGATTTCACTTCCGCCTTGCGGCCCGCGATCGTGATGACGATCCTGTTCGCAGCCCTGCTCGGCATTGCCTATCCGCTGGCGATGACCGGGATCGGCCAGGCGATCTTCCCGCATCAGGCCAATGGCAGCCTGGTCGAGGCGAATGGCCGGGTGATCGGCTCCGAGGTCGTGGGCCAGGCGTTCGTCAGCGACCGCTACTTCCAGACGCGCCCCTCGGCGGCGGGCAAGGGCTATGACGGGCTCGCCTCGTCGGGCTCGAATCTGGGGCCGACGTCGCAGGCGCTGGCCGACCGGGTGAAGGTGGACGTTGCCAAGCGTCGCGCCGAGGGGGTGATGGGCGCGATGCCCGCCGATCTCGTCACCGCCAGCGGATCGGGCCTCGACCCCGACCTGTCGCCCGAAGCCGCACTGGCGCAAGTTGCGCGTGTCGCGCGCGTTCGGGGGCTGGACGTCGAGCAGGTTCGCGCGCTGGTCGTCGCGCATACCCAGGACTCGGTGCTGGGTGACCCACACATCAACGTCCTCGCCCTCAACCGCGCACTGGACGCTTTGACCAAGTGATGACGGCAGGCGAGCCGCGCCCTGACCCCGATGCCCTGTTACGCGCCGCCGAGCGCGAAGGGCGCGGCCGCCTGAAAATCTTTCTCGGGGCAGCCCCCGGCGTCGGCAAGACGTTCGAGATGCTGTCCGAAGGGGCCGCGCGGCGCCGCGACGGCGTCGATGTCGTCGTCGCGGTCGTGGAAACGCACGGCCGGGTCGAGACCGAGGCGCTGGTACGCGGCCAGGAGGTCATGCCCCGCCGCGCCGTCCCCTATGAGGGGCGGACGCTGCACGAGATGGACTTGGATGCGGTCCTCGCCCGCGCGCCCCGCCTCGCTTTGGTCGATGAACTGGCCCACACCAATGCGCCGGGCAGCCGCCATCCCAAACGCTATCAGGATGTGGAAGAGCTGCTCGATGCCGGGATCGACGTCTACACGACGGTCAATATCCAGCATATCGAGAGCCTGAACGACGTTGTCGCCAGTTTCACTCGCGTCCGCGTGCGCGAGACGGTGCCCGATCGTATCCTGGAGGCCGCCGAGATCGAGGTGGTCGATATTCCTCCGGACGAACTGATCGAGCGGTTGAAGGCGGGCAAGGTCTATCTGCCGCAGGAAGCGACGCGGGCGCTGTCGCATTTCTTCTCCAAGTCCAACCTGTCGGCGCTGCGCGAACTGGCGCTGCGGCGAGCGGCCCAGGCGGTCGATGCGCAGATGCTCGACCATGTCCGGTCGCTGGGCGTCGGCGGGCAATGGGCGGCGGGCGAGCGGCTGGTCGTCGCGGTCAGCGAATTGCCCGGCGCCGACGAACTGGTCCGCGCCGCCAAGCGCACGGCCGATGCCTTGCGCGCCCCCTGGACCGCGTTGTTCATCGATACGCCGCGCACGGCGACGCTGGGTGAGGCGCAGCATCGGCGATTGGCGGCGACCATGACGCTGGCGACGCAATTGGGCGCGGCGGTGGCGACGGTCCCCGCGCCCAGCGTGGTCGAGGGTATCCGCGCCTTCCTGACCGACGCGCGCGCCACGCAATTGGTCGTCGGCAAGGCCAAACGGTCGCGCTGGTTCGAGTTGCGTCACGGCTCGGTGGTCGACCGGCTGGTGCGCGAGACGCCGGGCGTGACCGTCCATGTCCTGCCGGTCGGCGAGGCGCCAGTCGAGCGGGAGCGCACCAAGCGGCGCGGACAATGGGGCTCGCCCATCGGCTATGGCCTGACGCTGCTCGGCGTGGCCGCCGTCACGGCGCTGGCGAGTGCGCTGTTCCATATCCTGAACCTCGGCAATGTCGCGCTGCTCTATCTGCTGCCGGTCATGGCGGCGGCGAGCCTTTATGGCCTGCGCACCGGCCTGTTTGCCGGGATCGCATCGAGCCTGGCGTACAACTTCTTCTTCCTGCCGCCGGTCGGCACGCTGAGCGTAAGCAACCCTGAGAATGTTATCTCGATCTTCGTCCTGCTGGGGGTCGCCGTCGCCACCAGTCAGTTGACCTCGCGAGTCCGTGCCCAAGCCGATCTGGCGGCGGCAAGTGCGCGGGACAATGCGACCCTTGCGGGCTTCCTCCACCGCCTGAGCGGCCTTGCCGACCCGGCCGAGGCGGCACGGGTGATCTGCGAGGACATCGCCCTGCTGTTCGAGGTGCAGGCGGTCCTGCTCACCCCGTCGCCCGCCGGGCTGGCGGTACAGGCGGCGACCAAGCCCGATTATCGGCTGGAGACGATGGAGATGGCCGCCGCCCACTGGGCCTTCGACACCGGCACGCCGGCGGGCAAGGGATCGGCGACGCTGGCGGCCTCGGAATGGCTGTTCCAACCGCTGAAGGCGGGCAACCGGACGCTCGCCGTCCTCGGTCTGGCGCGCGAAGCGGGGGGCGAGCCGGTGCGCGCCGACCGCCTGCCGTTGCTGACCGGGCTGATCGATCAGGCGGCGCTGATCCTCGAACGTTTGCGGCTGGAGTCGGAGGTGCGCGACGTCGATGCGGTGCGTACCCGCGACCGGCTGCGGGCGGCGCTGCTATCGTCGGTCAGCCATGATCTGCGCACGCCGCTGACCGCCGTGATGGCTGCCGCCGCGCAGTTGCGGCAAGGTGCAACGCCTGAACTCGTTTCGACGATCGAGGGGGAGGCGGCGCGGCTCAACCGTTTCGTCGCCAATCTGCTCGACATGGCGCGGGTCGAGGCGGGGGCGCTGAAGCTGAAGATTGAGGCGATCGACTTGAGCGACGCGGTGACGGGCGCGGCGCATGACGCCCGCCGCGCGCTGGAGGGCCATGCGGTGCGGCTCGACGTGCCGCCCGATCTGCCTCTGGTGCGTGCCGATCCGCAATTGCTCCATCATTGTCTGCTCAATCTGCTCGACAATGCCGGACGCTACGGCGATCCGGGGACCGAGATCGTGATCGAGGGGCGGCATCGCCACGGTTCGCTGCGGCTGTCGGTGCTCGACCATGGCCCCGGCCTGCCGCCGGGGCGCGAGGCCGAGGTGTTCGAAACGTTCCGGCGGCTGGAGGGCTCGGACCGGGTGGCCGGGGGAACGGGCTTAGGCCTCGCCATCGTCAAGGCCTTTGCCGAGGCGATGGGTTTGACCGTAGAGGCGGGCAATCGCGAGGATGGCGCGGGCGCAGCGTTCGCGCTCTGCTTTCCGCGCGAACTCATCATGCGCGACGGCGCGCCGGAGGGAATGGCCTGATGCCCGCGACGATATTGGTGGTGGACGACGAAGTCGCGATCCGTCGCCTGTTGCGCAACACGTTGGAGCAGGCGGGGCATCAGGTGGTCGAGGCGCGCGACGGGCGCGAGGCACTGGCGCGAGCGGCGGCCGATCACCCCGATGCGGTGCTGCTCGACCTAGGCCTGCCCGACCGCGACGGGCTCAGCCTGATCCCGTTGTTGCGCGGGCAGGGGGAACGGGTGGTGCTGGTCGTCTCGGCGCGCGAGGCGACCGAGGAGAAGGTGGCCGCCCTCGATCTGGGGGCCGACGATTATGTGACCAAGCCGTTCGACAGCGAGGAATTGCTCGCCCGGCTGCGGGTGGCGCTACGCCATGCCCGGGCGGCGGAGGCTGCGCCGCGGATCGTGAAGACGGGTGATCTGGCGATCAATCTCGACCGCCGGCTGGTGACGCGCGGCGGCGAGGAGCAGCATCTGACGCGCAAGGAATATGATGTGCTGGCGATGCTGGCGCGGCATCCCGGCCGGGTGGTGACGCATGACAAGATCATCGACGCCGCCTGGGGCGGGGATGAAGACCCGCGCATCGATTATCTGCGCATCGTCGTGCGCAACCTGCGCCAGAAGCTGGAGGCGCCGCAGCCGGTGGGGAGCGTCATCGCGAACGAGCTGGGCGTGGGGTATCGGTTGCGGATGGAGGGGTGAAATTCCTCCCCTGAAAGGGGAGGTGGCGT
>NZ_BBJS01000032.1 GCF_000739895.2 Sphingomonas paucimobilis NBRC 13935 | reverse complement strand
TCTTCAACGCCTCGGCGCCCTTCCCGGCGCTGTCGGTGACGGGTGGCACCCGGCCCTATTATTCGGGGCTGATCGGCCGCTTCTTCCGCGTGGCGGCGACCGCCCGCTTCTGATCCCACCCGCCGGGATCATTCGCGACCTGAAACAGAAAGCCCATCCGGTTCCCGCCGGGTGGGTTTTTCTTTGCCCGTTGCGGGGGATGGATGGTGAGACCGCGCCCGACTTTTATGCTCCGCAGATCGGCTGCGGTAAAAAAACAGTCAGATCGGACAAGTCCTGGAAAGCGTTCAAGGACTCTGTCGTCGAGGGCTGTCAAGCCTGTAACTTTAATGAATATATTGTCCTGATCGGCGCTTCTCCGGCACTATCAGAGGTGTAAATTGCAAGGGGGCAGGCGTTTTACGTCTGTTGTCGCCAAGTCATCGATGCTCCGTGGAATATGACGCAGCTTTCATATTGCGTGTCGGCAGTGCAACATCGGTGTAACTTCCAGATTATGAAATATTGGCGTCATTTACAGTCGCGATACGCGATCGATAACTCAACCCACCAATAGTTTTTTGCCGAGACCGTCCGGTCGCGGAAAAGGGTGGAGTATCGAGTTATGACCAGTATGTCCGTCATCCGCGCGGCCCTGTTGCGGGGCAGCGCCGCGTCCGCCATCCTGCCGGCCGCGCTGATCGGTGGTCTTCTGACGACCAGTCCGGCCATGGCCCAGGACACGGCTCTGGCGCAGAACTCCACGGCCGCGACGGGCTCCCCCGACGCCTCGGACACCAACAAGAAGGACATCGTCGTCACCGGCACGCTATTCCGCCGCACCGACACCGAAACCCCTTCGCCGGTGACCATCCTGTCGGCCGACAATCTGAAAAAGGCGGGCATCAACAATGTCTCGGACGCCGTCCGCTCGATCTCGGCGGACAGCAGCGGGTCGATCCCGACCGCCTTCGCCAACGGCTTCGGGGCGGGTTCCTCGGCGGTGTCGCTGCGCGGCCTGACCGTCAACTCGACGCTCACCCTCATCGACGGGATGCGCACCGCCAATTATCCGCTGTCGGATGACGGCCAGCGCTCCTTCGTCGACCTGAACACCATTCCCGACGCGATCGTCGACCGGGTCGAGGTGCTGAAGGACGGGGCTTCGTCCAGCTATGGCGCCGACGCGATCGGCGGCGTGGTCAACATCATCATGAAGAAGGAAATCACCGGCGTCGCCGGCACGCTGGAAGGCGGCGTGACCCAGCGCGGCGATGGTGGCGAGCAGCGTGCGACCCTGACGCTGGGCACCGGCAAGCTCAAGGAACAGGGCTTCAACGTCTATATCAGCGGCGAATATCAGCATGACGACCCGATCTGGGCGCGCAATCGCGGCTTCCCGTTCAACACCGCCGACCTGACCCGCATCGGCGGCGACAACAACC
The DNA here is from genome assembly GCF_000739895.2 of Sphingomonas paucimobilis NBRC 13935. Taxonomy (GTDB): domain Bacteria; phylum Pseudomonadota; class Alphaproteobacteria; order Sphingomonadales; family Sphingomonadaceae; genus Sphingomonas; species Sphingomonas paucimobilis. The sequence goes on along the minus strand of NZ_BBJS01000032.1, from coordinate 10,046 downwards.
AGGCGGGCTCGGTCGTGCCCGGTTCGACCACCAGCGCGCTGATCGCCCCGACGACCCAGCTGACGTCGGGCAACATCCTGTCGGGCTCGGGCGTAGCCAATGGCCCGTTCCAGGTGCTCAACCCCAATGGCTGCACCGGCACCACCTCGCCGGTCAGCGGCACGCTGGGCAATGGCTGTACCCAGAACACTATCGCCGATTACGGTCAGATTGCACCCGAACAGACCCGGTTCGGCGTGACCGGCCATGCGACCGTGCAGGTCAATGCGCAGACCCAGGCCTATCTGATGGCCTCTTATTACCAGAATGAGGTTCTGGCGGCGGGCAGCGCGGCCAATATCCGCTCGATCAACCCGATCAACACGCAGAACATCATACTGCCCGCCACGCTGGCCAATGGGCAATTGAACCCGAACAACCCCTATGCAGCGTCGGGACAGCCGGCGATGATCCGCTATCTGTTCGGCGATATCCCTGCTTCGTCCGACTATAAGAACCATGTCCTGCGCGCCGCCGCCGGGATCGACGGTGCGTTTGGCGACGGCTGGACCTATTCGGTCTCGGGCACGATCGCCCATAGCTGGCTCGACATGACGCAGAACGGCTATCTGAACCTGGCCGGGCTGACCAATGCGATCAACAACGGCACCTACAACTTCGTCGATCCGACGCAGAATAGCTCCGCTGTCCGCAATGCCCTATCGCCGTCAGTGCATACCCAGGCGACCACCGACCTCGACATGATCCAGGGTGTGATCACCAAGGAAGTGATGCAACTCCCCGGTGGCCCGTTACAGGTCGGCGTGGGCGGATCGTTCCGCTACGAGGCGCAGAACGATCCCAACCAGAATCCGAACCTGACCACGCTGGGCCTCAACCAGTTCTCGGCCATCGGCCATCGCACGGTCGAATCGGGCTATTTCGAGATCAACGCGCCGATCCTCAACAGCCTGGAGATCGACGGATCGGGTCGCTACGACCATTATCAGGAAGGCTATAACCGCTTCTCGCCCAAGATCGGCGTCAAGTTCATGCCGATCCAGCAGCTTGCTCTGCGCGGCACCTTCTCCAAGGGGTTCCGCGCGCCGAGCTTTGCCGAAACCTCGGGCACGGTCATCGGCTTCACCTCCAGCAAGGCGCCCTGCGCGATCCAGGTCCAGCACGGCGCGACCGCGTCGGACACCGGCTGCACCGGCGGCAGCGCGTATAACCAGAGCTATTCGATCGGGTTCAACACGGTCGGCAATCCCAATATCAAGCCCGAGCTGTCGCAGAGCTTCACGCTGGGCGCGGTGATCCAGCCGACACCGTGGCTGAGCTTCACGGCCGATTATTATAATATCAAGAAGACCGACGTGATCACCGGCGGTCCGCTGTCCAACCAGGCGCTGGCGGCCTTTTATGGCAATGGCACCATGCCGGCGGGCTATTCGGTGACGCCCGACGTCATCGATCCGGCCTTCCCGAATGCGCCGCTGCGGGCGCTGTTCGTCAATGCGCCGTTTGCCAATGCGGCGGCGCTCAAGACCTCGGGCATCGACATGTCGGCCCAGGTCCAACTGCATCCGCGTGACGATGTGCGCTTCACCAGTCGCGCGGAGGCGACCTATATCCTGCACTATCTGTTCAAGCCGAGCGCCGACCAGCCCTATACCGACTTTGTCGGCACCCAGTCGCCTTATGTGACCTCGTCGGGCGCGGGCACGCCGCAATGGCGCGGCAACTGGCAGAACAGCATCGATTACGGCCCCTATTCGCTCACCGCGACGACCTATTATGTCTCGGGCTACAAGGCGGTCGGGTTCGATCAGTTCGGCACGATGGATTGCAACGGCGGCAGCACCTATGGCGGTTCCGATCCCAACTTCAATTGCCATGTCCGGCGCTTCATCGACGTCGATCTGACGGGCAGCGTGCGGGTCAACGACAAGTTCACCTTCTATATGAACGTCATCAATCTGACCGACGAGAAGGCGCCGCTGAACGCCGGCAACTATGCCGCGGTCAATTATAATCCGACCTATACGCAGATCGGCGCGGTCGGCCGGACATTCCGCTTCGGCGCGAATTTCCGCTTCTGACGATAGGCTTCGGCGCATGCGGTCCCGGCCGCCCCGCCGATCCGGACCGATGGCCGGCGTCGCATGCAGCGCGGCGCTGGCCTCGGTTTCTCAAGGCTGAATACCCACGCCCTCGACGTGGCGAGACCGTTTCCCCGCCGGCATCCGGTGGGCGCCCACCGCTTCCCCGATCAGCAACAGCGCCGGATCCTTGTCTCCGATGGTTCGCGTGAGGAATCCAAGCGCGTCGAGGCGGCCGGTGATCAGCCGCTCGTTCGGCAGCGAGACGTTGACCGCGACCATCACCGGCGTTTCGGCCGGCATCCCCGCCGCCATCAGTTCACGCGCGATCGTCGGCGCGGCGGCGCGGCCCATATAGACGGCCAGCGTTGCATCGGGTGCCGCCAGCGCGGGCCAGTCGAGCGAGAGATTTTCCCCCTCGCGCCAATGCGCCGTCACCAAGGTCAACCGTCGCGACAGGCCGCGTAAGGTGAGCGACACCAGACCCGACGCCGCCGCCGCGCTGGCCGCGGTGATGCCGGGGCAGATATGGACGGCGATCCCGGCGGCGCGGCAGGCGTCGATCTCCTCGGTCGAGCGCCCGAAGATCGACGGGTCGCCACCCTTTAGCCGGACGACGCGCTTGCCGCTCCGCGCGGCGGCGACGATCAGGCTGTCGATCGTTCCCTGATCCCTGGAGTGGCGGCCCGATCGCTTGCCGACGCTGGCCAGTTCGATCCGCTTGGGGATCAGCGCCAATATCTCCGGCCCAACCAAGGCGTCGTAGAAGATGATGTCGGCGGCGGCGATCAGCCGCTCGGCCTTGCGGGTCAGCAGGTCGGGATCGCCGGGACCTGCGCCGACCAGCCAGACCGAACCGGCGGGAAAATCATCCATGCGCATGGGCGGGCTCCTGGGTTTCGGCGAGCAGGCGGGCAAGGGCGGGGCGGCACGATCCGCAATTGGTACCGGCACCCAGCGCTGCACCGATTGAGGCGACATCGGCGAGTTGCTGGTCGCGGATCGCAGTGACGATGGTGCGCATGCCGATATCGAAACAGGCGCAGACGATGGCGCCGCGTTCGACCTGCGCACCGGGCGCGCGACCGGCAAGGATGGTGGGCGCGACCTCCGGCGTGCTGAGCTGGGCGATCAGCCAGTCGCGGCCCGGCAATTCGCCACGCTCGGTCAAGAAGAGGACGGCGGCGAGGTGGTCGCCCGTGATCACGGCGACGCGGCGCGATCCGCGGGCGGGGTCGGTCGCCTCGATCCGCTGGCCCTTGGGCAGCATGGCCTCCAGCACGGCCGGATCGCCATCGCCCGCCACCTCCCATAGCCAGCCACCGGGCACCGCGATGCGGGTCGCCCATAGGCAATCCGGCACAGCGCTCGCCTCGCCGGACAGGATGGCGAAGCCGCACCAACGGGTGGTGACGGCCGCGATGCTGGCGGGGGTGCGCTTGAAGCCGGGCTGGCCCGAATAGGGATCGGTGAGCGGGCGGGGGAGCAGCCCGGTGCGGCCGCCGCTCGCGGTCTTGTCGGTCCAGTGGATGGGGACGAACAACTCGCCCGGCCGTTGCCCAGGGCTGACCGCGACGCGATAAAGGCTCGTTCCCTGCGGTGTGCCGACCCGGGCCAGCCCACCATCAGTCAGGTTCAGGCGATGGGCGTCGTCGGGATGCACCTCGACCAGCGGCTCCTCGCGATGGCGGGCGAGCTTGGGGGCCAGGCCGGTGCGGGTCATCGTATGCCAGTGATCGCGGTAACGCCCGGTGTTGAGCATCATCGGCCAGTCGCGCAAGGGTTCGGGAAGCGCCTTTTGTGCGACGGGCACCAATCGCGCGCGCCCGTCCGGCGTCGGAAAACGGCCATCGGCGAACGGCGTGCCGCCCCAGCGGAAGGGCTGCATCGCGTCATACTCCGCATTGCCGCCGCTGGCTCGGCCGGGGAGCGCGAACAGGCGCTGGCCATGATTTTCGTAATGCGACAGGCGGCAATGCTCGCGCCAGATCTCGGCGGGGCGGTCATAGGCGAAGGCGGTCTTCCACCCCATGCGGCGACCGACCTCCTTGATGATCCACCAGTCGGGCTGGGCCTCGCCGGGCAGCGGGAAGAGCGCACGCTGGCGGCTGATCGTACGGTCCGAATTGGTGACGGTGCCGTCCTTCTCGCCCCAGGCGGCGGCGGGCAAGCGGACATGGGCGTGGACGGAGCTGTCGGTCTCGGCGATCACGTCGCTGACCACGACGAAGGGGCAGGTGGCCAGCGCCTCGCGCACCGATCCGGCGTCGGGCATCGAGACGGCGGGGTTGGTCGCCATGATCCACAGCGCCTTGATCCGTCCCTGGCCAAGTTCTCGGAACAGATCGACCGCCTTCAGGCCGGGCTTGGGCGCGATGCTGGGAGAGGCCCAAAAGCGCTGCACCCGCGCGCGGTTTTCGGGCGCGAAGTCCATATGCGCGGCCAGTGTCGAGGCAAGCCCGCCCACCTCGCGCCCGCCCATCGCGTTGGGCTGGCCCGTGATCGAGAAGGGGGCCGCGCCGGGCTTGCCGATCCGCCGCGTTGCGAGGTGCAGGTTGAGGATCGCGTTGACCTGATCGGTGCCGGTGGTCGACTGGTTGATGCCCTGGCTGAACAGCGTGACGGTGCGCGGCGTCGCGGCGAACAGCTCGTAGAAGCGGCGAAGGTCGGCCGGGGCGACGTCGCAGGTTTTGGCGACGGACCAGAGATCGCTGCCGTCCTCAAGCGCTGTCCAGAAATCCTCCGGCACCGCGACCGAGGCGGCAAGAAACTCCTCGTCCACGATACCCGCCGCCCGCGCCCAGGCCAGTGCACCGTTCATCAGCGCGACGTCACTGCCCGGCCGGATGGCGAGATGAAGGTCGGCATGCTCCGCCGTCTCGGTCCGGCGCGGATCGATGACGACCAGCTTGGCGCCGGCATCGCAACGCGCACGGATGCGCTGATAGACGATCGGGTGGCACCAGGCGGTATTGCTGCCGACCAGCACGATCAGGTCGGCGGCGTCGATGTCTTCGTAGCTGGCGGGCACGATGTCCTCGCCGAACGCGCGGATGTGGCCAACGACCGCGCTCGACATGCACAGGCGCGAATTGGTGTCGATATTGGCCGAGCCGATGAAGCCCTTCATCAGCTTGTTGGCGAGATAATAATCCTCGGTCAGCAACTGGCCCGAGACGTAGAAGGCGACGCTGTCGGGACCATGCTGGGCGATGGTGTCGCGGAAGCGTTTGGCGACGAGGTCGAGCGCCTTGTCCCAGGAGGCACGGCGCTTGCCGATCATGGGGTGGAGCAGGCGGCCTTCGAGACCGACCGTCTCGCCCAGATGGGTGCCCTTCGAGCACAGCTTGCCGCGATTGGCGGGATGGTCGGGATCGCCCTCGATCCAGACCTGCCGTTCGCCGGTGACGGTCGCGCGGATGCCGCAGCCGACACCGCAATAGGCACAGGTGGTTTTGATGGGGGTCATGCCTTGCCTCTCCCCTTCAGGGGAAGGGTTGGGGTGGGGCGTTTCAGCCAGCGGGACGCTCGTGGGGAGGCCCCCCCCCCCAGCCCCTCCCCTGAAGGGGAGGGGAGCAAGGCGGTTTGTCTTCACGCCGCCGCCTTCAGCGTGGAGGCACGGCAGAGCAGCACCCGGCCGCCGCTGATCTTCACTGGCACGGTCGGGGTGCAGCCCTTGTCCTCGCCCAGCGCCTCGCCGGTGGTCAGGCTGATCCGCCAATTGTGCAGCGGGCAGGCCACCGCGCCGCCATGGACGATGCCCTGGCTCAGCCGCCCATGTTTGTGCGGGCAGCGGTCGAGCAGCGCGAAGACGCTGTTCTCCCCGGTGCGGAAGATGGCGATGTCGTCGCCGCCCTCGACCTGCACCGTGCGGCTGCCGCGCAGCGGGATTTCCTCGACCCAGCCGATATCGAGCCATTCGCCGGCCAAAACAGGGAGGGTCATGCCATTTCTCCAACGGGCTGGAAGCGCGCCATCGGCGCATGCATTTCGCGTTCGGCTCCCGCGACCCGTGCGGCCCAGGGGTCGTCTTGGGAGAATTGCTGCGAGTAGAAGAAGCGATGCGCGAGTTCGGCGCGCTCCTCTTCGTCCGGCAGCAGCCGCGACTGGATATAGGCGAGGCCGACCCGCTCGATCCACGGCGCGGTGCGCTCCAGATAGCGGGCTTCTTGGCGGTAGAGCTGGATGAAGGCGGCGCACATCTCCATCGCTTCCGCCTCGGTCGCGACCTTGCAGAGGAGGTCGGTGGCGCGGACCTTGATCCCGCCATTGCCGCCGACATGAAGCTCATAGCCGCTGTCGACGCAGACCACGCCGAAATCCTTGATCGTCGCCTCGGCGCAGTTGCGCGGGCAGCCGGATACTGCGATCTTGAACTTGTGCGGCATCCACGACCCCCAGGTTGCCCGCTCCAGCTTGACGCCCAGCCCGGTCGAATCCTGCGTGCCGAAGCGGCACCATTCGGAGCCGACACAGGTCTTCACCGTGCGCAACGACTTGCCATAGGCATGACCCGAGACCATCCCGACGGCGTTCAGATCGGCCCAGACGGCGGGCAGATCCTCCTTCCTGATGCCGAAGATGTCGAGCCGCTGGCCACCCGTGACCTTGACCATCGGCGCGTTGAACTTCTCGACCACATCGGCGATCGCGCGCAGTTCCCTGGGCGACGTGATCCCGCCCCACATGCGCGGCACGACCGAATAGGTGCCGTCTTTCTGGATGTTGGCGTGCATCCGTTCGTTGACGAAGCGGCTCTGCTGGTCGTCGACATACTCACCGGGCAGCGCGCAGAGCAGATAATAGTTGAGCGCAGGGCGACAGGAGGAGCAGCCATCGGGCGTCAACCAGTGCAATTTCTGCATCACCTCGGGGATCGAGCGCATATTCTGCGCGACGATCTCGCGGCGGACATCGTCATGGCCGAAGCTGGTGCATTTGCACATCGTCTTCGGCCCCGCCTCGACCTCGCCGCCCAGGCGCAAGCTGAGGAGGCTCTCGACGATGCCGGTGCACGAGCCGCAGCTTGCCGACGCCTTGCAGCCTGAGCGCACTGCGTCCAGGCTATGCGCGCCGCTGTCGATGCAGGTGAAGACCTTGCCCTTGGTCACGCCGTTGCAGCCGCAGATTTCCGCATCATCGGAAAGCGCCGCAACGGCCGCCTTAGGGTCCGCGAGGGCGCCCCCCTGAGCAAAGGCCTGGCCGAAGATCAGCGCGTCGCGGATATCGCCGACGCTCTCGCCCTTTTTGAGCAGGTCGAAATACCAATTGCCGTCGGCGGTGTCGCCATACAGCACCGCGCCGACGATGCGGTCGTCCTTGACCACGACGCGCTTGTAGATGCCACGCGACGCGTCGCGCAGCACGATGTCCTCCGCGCCGTCGCCGCCGCCGAAATCACCCGCCGAGAAGACGTCGAGCCCGGCGACCTTCAGCTTGGTCGCGGTGGCGGTGGGGCGATAGCCCGAAGGCGCGCCGGTCAGCGCATCGGCAAGGCTGCGGCACATGTCCCAGAGCGGCGCGACCAGGCCGTACACCTGTCCATCATGCTCGACGCACTCGCCGACCGCCAGGATGCGCGGGTCGCTGGTGACCATATGGTCGTCCACCTTGATCCCGCGCCCGACCTCCAGGCCCGCCGCACGGGCGAGCGCGACCGAAGGACGGATGCCGACCGCCATCACGACCAGGTCCGCGGGAATCTCGCGCCCGTCCTTCAGGCGGATCGCCTCCACCTTGCCGTCGCCCAAGATCGCGGCGGTGTCCGCACCGCACAGCACGGTCTGGCCGCGTGCTTCCAGCGCCTGCTTCAGCAGCCAGCCCGCCGCCTCGTCCAGCTGCCGCTCCATTAGCGTCGGCATCAGGTGGAGCACGGTGACCGTCATCCCGCGCAAGGAGAGGCCATGCGCCGCCTCCAGCCCGAGCAGGCCGCCGCCGATCACCACCGCGCTGCCGCCCCGCTCGGCGGCCGCCAGCATATGCTCGACATCCTTCATGTCGCGAAAGCTGATGACGCCGGGCAGGTCGTGGCCGGGTACCGGGATGATGAACGGATCGGAGCCGGTCGCAATCAGCAGCCGGTCATAGTCCAACACCATGCCGCTCTTGGCGGTCACCGTCCGCGCCTCGCGATCAATCGCGGTGACCGGATCGCCGCTGACCAGCGTGATGCCGTTATCGGCATACCAGTCGAGCCCGTTGATGACGATCTCGTCGAACGTCTTCTCGCCCGCCAGCACCGGCGACAGCATGATCCGATTGTAGTTCACCAGCGGCTCGGCGCCGAAGATGGTGATGCGGTAGCGGGTAGGATCGCGCGCCAGCAATTCCTCGACGGCGCGGCATCCGGCCATGCCATTGCCGATGACGATCAAGTGCTCGCGGGGGTCAACCGGCGTCGCGGTCAGGACTTCGTGTTGCATCGCGTCTGTCCGTTCGGGAGAAAGGGGAGGCATCAGATCCGCACGCCTTCGGCCGCGCCCCAAGTCCGGCGCCAGCGGGTCTTGACCAGGGTCAGTCCGGCCAGCGCCACTACCGCCAGAGCGGCGAAGATCAGGAAGCCGCTGGAAAAGCTGCCCGTCCACTGCTTGGCGAGGCCCAGCGACGAGGCGAGGTAGAAGCCGCCGATGCCGCCCGCCATGCCGACCAGTCCGGTCATCACGCCGATCTCGGTGGCAAAGCGCTGCGGCACCAGCTGGAACACCGAGCCGTTACCGACGCCCAGCGCCAGCATCGACAGGACGAAGAGCGCCAGCGAGGCGGCGAAACCGTCTACCATCGCCACACCGGTCAGCGTCATGGCGGCGGCGATGAAGACCGCCATCAGCGCCTTCACGCCGCCGATCGCATCGGCGAGTGCGCCACCCATCGGTCGCACCAGCGATCCGGCGAAGACGCAGGCGGCGGTGGCGTAACCGGCTTGCACCGGGGTAAGCCCGAAGCGATCGGTGAAGTAGATGGGCAGGCTGGCGGCGAGCCCGACGAACCCGCCAAAAGTCACGGCATAAAAGCCCATCAGCCACCAAGCATCGGCCTGCTTCAAAGGCGCCAGATATTCCACGAACCGGCGCGGCGGCGGGGCGCCCGGCGCGTCCTTGGCCATCACCATATAGGCGAGGAAGACGAGGCTCAGCGGAATGCAGGCCAGACCCAGCACCGCGTTCCAGCCGAACAGCTTGGCTAGCGCGGGCGCGAAAAGCGCGGCCAGCACCGTGCCCGAATTGCCCATGCCGGCCAGGCCCATGGCCTTGCCCTGATGCTCGGGCGGATACCAGCGGCTGGCGAGGGGGAGGGCGATGGCGAAGCTGGCGCCCGCAAAACCGAGAATGACGCCCAGCGCCAACGTCCCGCCGAAGCTGCTCACCCCCAGCACCCAGGCGGAGAACAGTCCGGCAATGACGATGATCTGGCTGATCGCGCCCGCCCGCTTCGGCCCGATCCGGTCGACCAGCAAGCCATTGACGACGCGCAGGATCGCGCCCGCTAGGGTCGGCACCGCGACCATCACGCCCTTCTGCGCCGGGGTCAGCCCCAGGCTGGCGGAAATCTGCGGCGCCAGCGGGCCGAGCAGCACCCAGACCATGAAGGCGAGATCGAAATACAGAAAGGCCGCGATGAGGGTCGGCGTATGGCCGCTCGACCAGAAGCTGCCGTTATCGGCCGCCTTTGCTGTCTTGGTGTCATCCCAGAATGCCGTCGCCATCGTGCCGCCTCCGTGGGGCCGCCAGGGCCCAAAACGAAAAAAGCCGCCAGGACGTGGACCCATGGGTCACATCCTGGCGGCTTCGTTGCCTCCAAGCGAAATGCGAGCGTCAGCCCGCTTCCGCCAGCGTGCTACCCCGTCATTGGAGTGGCATTCGCTGCTATCTCGTACCCGACGCCATTGCCGAGCGAATCGAAAATTGCCTGATTCGCCGGTTCAGCGCAAGTCCCTTTCGCAAATGCAGCAAAACCAAACCCATTCCT
>NZ_BBJS01000033.1 GCF_000739895.2 Sphingomonas paucimobilis NBRC 13935 | reverse complement strand
TGGCGGCGGAACGCCACAACCATTGCCTCTTCGGCCTCGGACAGGGTCGTTGAATGAGGAGCCTTCGGCCCGGTCTTCAGATCTTCCACCGTCGCCCGCTTGCGCCACTTCGCCACCGTCTTCGGGTTGATCCCCAGCTCACGGCTCAGCGCCGCGAGCGAAGCTTGCGATCGCTGTATTGCTGCTCGGACGGCGTGCGTGGTCGTCGCGTACCCGTGACGAACCTGTCCCATACGGCTTCCTTCCATTCCAACGAAAGGATCTCAACATCAAACCGTGGCATCAAACACCTAGCGACGGTAGCCAGCGTCAGTACGGCTAAGGCAGCAATCATCAGCAACGGTCTGATATGCAAAGATCATGATTTTCGTATCAGATATAATAAAGGGTTTGAGCATGGGATTTTGTTACAGTGTGCGGGGTGAAAAGCCATGAGCTGAGCGCCAGCACCGGAACTGACCGATTTGACCGTTTTCCGGACGTTGATGGAAGCAGCATGATTGAGGCCAGCAACACAAACGATGTAGTAGCAGTCAATCGCGACGCCCATACCACAAATTCAGAAATATTTGATCCATTATGACTGTATGAGGTTGACACCCTTTTTATTTAGGAATGTGCTACACTCTGGCTAAGCGATTAGCCATGTTGCGTATTTGTTTCCAACCGGGAGAAGGTCATGAAGCGCATTGCACTCCTCGCAACGATATTGTCCTCATTGGCCGTGCCGAGCACGGCCATTCATGCGGCAACTACCCCAACCGTGTCGAAGCAGGCGGTATGCATCCCTGTGATCGTCGATGCCGGAGACGGCCCCGTCGAAGGCGTTCTATGCTTCCCGCAGGACGGTCAGGTATAATTGACCCTTCATACGTTGTTTGGGGGGGCACCTCTGCTTCAGAGGTCGCTCCCCTTTTGCAATTTTTGGTGATGTCATGGTCTTTTCAGGACGTGCAATCGCAGCGTCGATCGCTCTGGCGTTGGCTCTCACATCCGGGCCTTCATCTGCGACGTGGACCGAGATTCAGAACGTTGCCCCGAGCAGTGCGAGCGGAGTCTGGACGGGAAGCCTTCTACAGAAGGAGTGGACCTTCGAGTTCACGGCTGAAGGGGGCAACTGGTCCGGAAGGTATATGTCGCCCAATGGTGTCAAATGGCACCCGTTGAGTGGGGTGGTCGTTTCTGGACGGTCTGTCTCTTTTAGTATGGAATCGAAACCCAAGCTGAGTTTCGCGCTTGAGGTTGACGCCATAAAGCCAACCATGTCCGGCACAGTGACTATTGAAGGCGTTGCCACCGTGCCGTTTTCCGCAACGCGCAAGTCGTGACGTATGCCCAGTCTTCGGATCGCCGTCACGTTGATGGCGCTCGCGAACCCGGCAGGTTTCTTTCCGAAAGTCGCTTCTGACGTTGAACCAGAAGTGAGTGCTGTCTTCGGGCACGTGCGTGTCAATCCGGGAGATCAGCAAACAGCTATCCGGGAGGGAAGGGCTGCACAGCAAGCGGCGAGAACGGTTCTGGCGCTTCCTGACGTTCAGTTCGATATTGTCGACGCAAGTAGCAGTTCTGAACGTTGGGGTAGCCTGTCGGCGAGTGGTAAGCCCACGTATGTCTGGCAATTCAGGAAAAGCGCCGACGGTCGCTCGACACCGCCTCCTGCCTACTTGTTGCGTCATGAAATCGGGCATGACCTTTTTGTCCGTTATCTCGTGCCCAGCACAAGAGCGGACCAATATGGTGGCGATGCACCCGATTGGCTCGATGAAATGGCGGCTGTGGCCTTTGAAGGAGAAGAACTGCGGCTAGTTCGGCGTCGCGCGGCGGTTCGCTACGCCCAAGAGAAGACTTTAATACCGTTGCAGAGATTTTTAACGATGACTCACCCCGAGATGGCGGCGAAGTCGATTCCCGTTTCGCCTGACGGCACGATGCGCGCCTTTGAGGCGGTGTCCGACGAAACGCCCAAATTCTATGCGATGGCCTCCGCTTTCTACGATTTCCTTGTCAAGCGAACGGGAAACCCCGCTATCGTCGCTGAACTGGCGGTAGCCGTCCGGCGTGGTCAGCCGATTGAACGGTGGCTGCTTACTCGGACTGGGCACGATAAGGAGTCGGATGGTATCCAGGCATTAAGTGCCGACTTCCTGGCCTGGATCGCGACAGATCAGTGGTACGGGGGTGGCTCCAGCCAATGAAAATCGTGGTGGTGGGATTTGGGGCAGTCGCGGCCCTAGTGAGCGGGACCGTAACGGCAGCACCGATTGCTTTGCAGAATCTTCCTTCGGCTCAGCCGCCTATAGCCGGTGACACTCAAACCAAGCCGGCCAAAGCCTCGCCTCCACCGTCTCAGTTCCTTGACGACAACGGCAACCCCCTACCGTCCGATATCCAGCGGGAGCTCGAAAAGCAATTCAAGGGCGACCTGGTTCCGTCCAAAAAGTCGGAAGCACCCCAACTGCCAACGCCAACCGCCAGCGTCCCGACGCCTATGAGTGATGGGGACATCCTTGTTTCGGGGCGGCGCCCTAGGGGTTCGGTGATCGGGGACATTCCACCGGAACGCACGTTCAGTTCGCTCGACATCAATGCCTACGGATCTGACAATATCGGGGAGCTCATACAGGCGCTGGGGCCGCAGGTAACAAGCAGTCGTGGGGATCAAGGCAACCCCGTCACGCTGTTGAACGGGCGGCGCGTATCGAGCTTCACGGAGATAGCTGAAATTCCGACCGAGGCGATCGAGCGGATGGAGGTGTTTCCCGAGGAACTGGCTCTGAAATACGGCTACCGAGCGGATCAGAAGGTGGTGAATATCGTCACCTTTGAGCGATTCCGTTCAAAAATCGGTCAATTTGGTTCATCTTTGCCAACGGACGGTGGCTATGACACTGCTCGCGTTGGAGCCAATTATTTCGCTATCCAGGGAGACACACGATATGATCTCAGTGCGGAATACAATCGGTCAACGGCCCTGCTGGAGAGTGACAGAGGTTTAGCACAGATCGGTAACAATCTGGATGCAGGTAGATTTCGTACTCTACTACCGGAGACAGAGCGATTGGCGCTGAACGGACTGGCCAGCGGTAATCTGCTGAACAATGTGTCGTCCACGCTGAACGGTCGTTTCGAGAGGAATAGAAGCCAAAGCCGCTTGGGACTCGGCTCACAAGGACCGTTGTTGGGTAACACCGATACACGTGCTGCTCACCTGGGAACCACGCTAGGCGGGCGGCTCGGGAAGTGGCTTTGGTCCTTTACCGGCAATTATGATCGTAGCACCGCTGACACTTTGATCGATACTGGCATCGAACTTGAAACAAAAGACGAGGCGAGATCGGTAAACTCGCTACTCAACGCTGATCTGGTGCTGAGCGGATCGCTTCTCGAATTGCCAGCTGGCCCGATCGCGACGAGTGTCCGCGTCGGTGGTGACACCCGCAACTTCAGCAGTAGGTCGTTGCGAAACGGGGTGGAACAGAGGGCAGAGCTGCTGCGCGACAGGGGAGCAATACAGGCGAGCTTGGACGTGCCAATCGCTAGCCGGCGTGAGAAGGAACTGGCCTGGCTAGGTAATCTCTCATTAAACGTCAATTTGGCCATCGAACAGCTCTCTGACTTCGGCGGTTTGCGAACGTTCGGCTACGGCTTCAACTGGTCGCCTATCGAAGAGCTCAACATCATAGCCTCGGCTACGAACGAAGAGAGGGCACCGACAGTGGAGCAGCTCGGGGCTCCGCTCACCGTGACGCCAAACGTTCGCACCTTCGATTTTACACGGCGCGAGATTGCCGACGTTACGAGGATGTTCGGCGGAAACCCAAACCTTCGATCCGATGATCGGCACGTTTTCAGGCTGGGAGTCACCACCAGACCGTTTGCAAAGGCCGACTTTACCTTCAGCATCGAATATCTGAAGACACGAATAGACGACCCGATCGCGTCTTTTCCAATCGCGACACCGGACATTGAGGCGGCGTTTCCGGAACGGTTCACGCGCGGCGTTGACGGCCGGCTTTTGCAGATCGACAGCACGCCGCTGAATTTCGAGCGATCCGACCAAGAACAGGTGCGGTGGGGCCTCAACTTTGTCCGACCTTTAGGGGCTGTCGAGCCGTGGATGCGAAGCGCACCAGTGCGAACTTACTCAAGTGAGTCGGAGGCGCGAGCGGCTGTTCCAGCCGGTACAATGGTCGCGATGGTTCAACCGGGAAGTGCCATAGCTCGGAGATTTGAAAATCTAACAAGCCGGCTCTATCTTAATCTCTATTATACCCTACAATTACGAGACGACATTATCGTCCGTCAGGATTTGCCAAAACTCGATCTGTTGAACGGGGCAGCGACCGACGTCCTCGGCGGCACGCGTCGTCACCGACTCGAATTACAGGCAGGCATTTTCAAAAAAGGTTTAGGTGCGCGGGTGGTAGCCAACTGGCAAAGCGGAACTACCATGAGTGGCCTGGGTGACGGCGCCGACGATCTTATCTTCTCTAATCTGGCGACTGTGAACATCAACCTGTTCGCAAATCTTAATGACCGTTTTGGCGATTCCAAAGCATCTCAATGGCTAAAAGGAACTCGGGTCACTTTCGGGATCGCCAATATTTTCAATACACGCCCCCAAGTCCAAGACCGGACTGGAGTAACACCGCTGAGCTATCAATCGGCCTACCTGGATCCGCTCGGTAGGATTGTGAGCTTCAGTCTTCGAAAGGTTTTTTAGGCTAGGTGGACAAAGGTTAACGTGGTCAAGATCGGAAGTAGAAAATGCCGGTGCGAGGATCTTTGAAAGGGGTGGCCATACGGATCACTTTGTACGCATCCTTTGTACACAAGGATGGGTAAAGCGTCCATGAAGACCGCCTAAACCGCGCAAATCCGCCATTCTGGCGGGTGCTGGTGACCCCTACGGGACTCGAACCCGTGTTTTCGCCGTGAGAGGGCGACGTCCTAGACCGCTAGACGAAGGGGCCGTGTGCGGTGGAGGGGCGCTGTTAGCGGGGGTGGGGGAGGGCGTCAAGCGCTCTCCCCCGGAAAACGTCATAAATGTAAAAAGGGCGGGGTGACCTTTGATCGTCACCCCGCCCCGTTGGTCCGGTCAGGCCGCGGCCTTGCGGCGCTCGGCCATTTCCTCGTTGAGCATCTCAGCCAGCAGGAAGGCCATTTCGAGGCTCTGCCCGGCGTTGAGGCGCGGGTCGCAGTGCGTGTGGTAACGGTCCGCCAGCGACTGTTCGGTTACGTCGATCGCGCCGCCGGTACACTCGGTGACGTTCTGGCCGGTCATCTCGGCATGGATGCCGCCGGCATGGGTCCCCTCGGCGCGGTGGACGGCGAAGAAGCCGCGCACCTCGGCCAGGATGCGGTCGAAGGGGCGCGTCTTATAGCCGGTCGCCGCCTTGATCGTGTTGCCGTGCATCGGATCGCACGACCAGACCACCGGATGGCCCTCACGCGTGACGGCGCGGACCAGCTTGGGCAGATGCGCCTCGATCTTGTCATGGCCATAGCGGGTGATGAGCGTGATCCGCCCCGGCACGCGGCCCGGATTAAGCGTGTCGAGCATCCGCAGCAACGCCTCGGGCTCCAGGCTCGGTCCGCACTTCACGCCGATCGGGTTGCCGATGCCGCGCAGGAACTCGACATGCGCCGAGCCCTCGAACCGCGTCCGGTCGCCGATCCACAGGAAATGCGCCGAGGTGTCATACCAGTCGCCGGTCAGCGAATCCTGCCGGGTCAGCGCCTGCTCATAAGGAAGCAGCAGCGCCTCATGGCTGGTGTAGAAGCTGGTCTGCGCCAGCTGCGGGACGGAGGCGGGATCGATGCCGCACGCCGCCATGAAGTCCAGCGCCTCGCCGATCCTATCGGCCATTTCGCTATATTTCCGCGCCCAGGGGCTACGGCCCATGAAGTCGTGCGTCCAGCGATGTACCTGATGCAGGTTCGCATAGCCGCCCTGCGCGAAGGCGCGCAGCAGGTTCAGCGTCGCCGCCGATTGTGCATAGGAGCGCAGCATGCGCTGCGGATCGGGAATGCGCGCCTCGGGCGTGAAGGCGATGTCGTTGACATTGTCCCCGCGATAGCTGGGCAGCTCGACGCCATCCACGACCTCGGTATTGGCTGAGCGCGGCTTGGCGAACTGACCGGCCATGCGACCCAGTTTCACCACCGGCAGCTTCGAGGCGAAGGTCAGGACGACCGCCATCTGCAGAATGACGCGGAAGGTGTCGCGGATATTGTTCGCGCTATGCTCGGCAAAGCTCTCGGCGCAGTCGCCGCCCTGGAGCAGGAAACCACGACCCGCCGCGACTTCGGCCAACTCGGCGGTCAGGTTGCGCGCCTCGCCGGCAAAGACCAGCGGGGGATAGCTCGACAGCGTACGCGTCGCGGCGTCCAGCGCCTGGGCGTCGGGATATTCGGGGAGCTGCCGGGCTTCGGCGCTCGTCCAGCTGTTGGGGGCCCAGTTCGCGGCCATGATCGTCCTGCTCTCTATCTGCTTTCCGTGAAAATAGCGCCATGCGCCGATTCGGGGCCATACGCAATGAAGTTGGCGTTTTACCCCCCGAAGTCGCGCCCTTTGTTGCGCATGATACGAGTTTGCGCCCAGCCGTTGGCGGTTGCGGCGACCGGCTTTGCGGTTCGTCGCCCGAACGGGTAGCACCATGCGCGATGTCGCGTCCCTTCATCCTGTCGTCGGCGGTGATCGCCCTGTCCGCTTTCCTGTTCGCCGTTCCGCCCCAGGCGCCGGCGGCGGCTCCCGTCCGTTCGGTACCGGTCGCCGCATCTGCCTCAGCCATCGATACGGACGATGCGGCGCTGTTCGGGGCGATGCGTGACGCCGATCTGCGGCTGGCGACGATTGCCTGGCGGCTGGCCACGGCCAATGCCCCCATCTGCAAGGACCGCGCGCCCACGCCCGGCCTGGTGATCCATGCGATCGACCAATATGACCCGGCGGTGCGTAAAGGTCTGCCCGCGATCTTTGGCTTCGAAGGGCCGATCGCGGTCGAGGCGGTCGTGCCCGGCAGTGCGGCGGCCAAGGCGGGAATCGCCGCCAATGACAGCATCGAGGCGGTGAATGGCCGCGCCCTGACCGTCCAGGCGGCTGGGCGCGAGCGGGCTGATACCGCGACCCGCGACGCCGTCCAACGTCAGATCGCGGCCGAACCGGCGGACCGGCCACTGCGCCTGACCGTGCTGCGTCATGGCCAGCGGCGCGATGTGACGGTGGCGGCGCAACCCGGATGCCGGTCGCGCTTCGAAATGCTGATGGGGCCGGGCCTGACCGCGTCGGCGGACGGGGATATCGTCCAGATCGGCTCGCGCTTCTTCGAACGCTTCGACGACCGGATGATTGCGGTCGTGGTGGGGCATGAATTCTCGCACAACATTCTGCGCCACCGCGAAAGGCTGGATGCCGCTGGCGTCAAGCGGGGTCTCCTGTCGGAGTTCGGCCGCAATGGCCGCCTGTTCCGTCAGACCGAGACGGAGGCCGATCTGCTGGGCGTGCACCTGATGCGCAATGCCGGCTATGATCCGCAGGATGCGGTCCGCTTCTGGCGTGAGCATGGCGGCGAGGTCGATGGCGGGATATTTCGCAGCCGGACCCACCCGTCATCCTCGGCGCGGGCCGATGCCGTCGCGGCGGAGATCGCCACGATTCCGCCGGGGGCACCGCGTCCCGATCATCCCGCGCTGATCGACACCGCCGAAACACCGCTCGGGCAAGATAACATTCGTTAAAGACCTCATTTCGCGGGATTTTAACGATCTGTTGGCGTTTCGATAGCTAATCCTCCGCGCAAACCGGGGGCATAGGGCTTCCGGGTTGTCCGGGGCCTTTCATGCTATTGTCGTTGCCGATACCCAAAAAGATCGGGCTCGCCTTCGCGCTCGTCCTGTTGTCCGTGCTGGCGATGATCGCGGTCTTGTGGTGGGCCTTGGCGCGGATCGAAGGGACGACGGTCGCCAACGGGCGGTCGCAGGAAATCTATGCGGCCTCGCTGGAGATGGAAGGTGGGGTTCAGCGGGAAAACAGCCAGATGCGCGGTTTCCTCATCACGGGGGACGAAGACTATCTGAAGCAATATTATGAATCGCGTGAGGCGGAGACACAGGCGGCCGCCGCGCTGAACACGCTGCTGATCGAAGATCCCAAGGCACGCGCGGAAGTCGCCGCCTCGCATGCGCGCATGGAATCCTGGCGCCGGGCGGTCGGCGATCCGATTATCGAGCGGTCGCGGACCGATCGTGACGGGGCACAGGACTGGCTTCGCGGCCATTCCGCGCAGGTGCGGGTGACGGCGATCCTGCAGCCGCTCCGCGATCTTCGCACCCGGACGATTGAGGCGATGAAGGCGACCCGGGAGACCCGCAAGGCCGCCGTGGTGGCCAGCAAATGGAGCCTTGGCATTGGCGGCCTGGCTGTCATGGGCATTGCGCTGGCAATGTCGATCCTATTGTCGCGCATCCTGGGGCGGCCCATCGTCAATCTGACCGGCGTGATGGACCAGTTGGCACGCGGTCGTAACGACGTGACCGTGCCCGATGCCGAGCGGGGTGACGAGTTGGGCAGCATGTCGCGCGCGGTGGTCGTGTTCCGCGATACCGCGGTGGCCAAGGCGCAGGCGGATGCCGAGCAGCAGCAGGTCGTCGATCGCATCGGCGACGCGCTGGGCCAACTCGCCAATTCGGACCTGACGCCCAAGCTGTCGGGCTTCCCCGCCTCTTATGCGGCGATCGAGCGGGACTTCAACGCGGCTGTGTCCCGTCTGGCGGCTGCCTTGGCGGCGGTGCGAGTCAACGCCACGGGGATCGCCAGCGGTGCGGTCGAGATGAACCAGGCCGCCGACGATCTGGCCCGCCGCGCCGAGCAGCAGGCCGCCAGCATCGAGGAAACCTCCGCCGCGATGAGCGAGATCGCGCAGTCGGTCACCGCCGCCGCCAACAAGGCCCAATCGGCCGAGTCGATCGTGCGCAAGGCGACCGGCGACGTCGCCAAGAGCGAAGAGGTGGTGCGCCGCACCGTCTCGGCGATCGGCGATATCGAGCGGTCCTCCAACGAAATCGCCGAGATCATCGCGGTGATCGACGGGCTGTCCTTCCAGACCAATTTGCTGGCGCTCAATGCCGGGGTCGAGGCGGCGCGCGCGGGCGATGCGGGCAAGGGCTTCGCGGTGGTCGCCTCCGAAGTGCGCGCCCTGGCCGAGCGTTCGGCCGAGGCGGCGCGCGACATCAGCGCCCGGATCACCACTACGGTGGAAAGGGTGCGCAGCGGCGTCGAACTCGCCAACCGCACCGACGAGTCGCTACGACTGATCGCGACGGGCATGCAGGAGATTTCGGGATTGGTCAGCTCGATCGCTGGTGATGCCTCGGAACAGGCGACGGGTATCCATCAGGTCAATCTGGCTATCACCGATATGGATGGGGTGACCCAGGCCAATGCCGCGATGGTCGAGGAAGTGACCGCCGCCGTGCGTGCGCTGTCGGGCGAAACGCGCTCGCTGGAAGAGCAGATCGCCCGCTTCCGGATCGACGGGGCGGAGATGGGGCATACCGCACCGGCCATCGCGCCGCGTCGTGCTGCACCGTCGTCGATGCGCCGCGCCGCCCCCGTTTCGCAGGGCAATCTCGCGCTGAAGCAGGATGAGGACGATTGGAGCAGCTTCTAACGCGGGGTTAGGGGGCGTGCATCTCCGTCACGGCAAGGACATCGACGCCATCCAGATCATGCCATCCGGATTTTCCTGACCGTCTCATCAGACGGGCCCGTGAGACCCCGGTCACTCACGGGCCTTTCGCATTTGGGCGCGTCGGCGGGGCGGAAAAGCGGGGGCAATCCGCTTTAAGATTGTATGTCCGTTTCGGTCACGGCAAGGGGCGCCCATGGATATCCCTGCGCGCTATGCCCAATTCATCCAGTGGATCGGCGATGGAACCGGCATGGCCGACAGTCTGCTGCATGTTCATGCCGGCATGGCCGTGCTGTTTCTGGCCCGTATCCTGACCCGCAAGTCGCTGGCCACGCCGATCCCGCTCGCCTGCGTCGCGATCGCGCAGGCGGGCAATGAGATTCTGGATCGGCTGCATTACGGATCATGGCGCTGGCCGGACACGCTGGGCGACACCGCGAACACCCTGTTCTGGCCGACCATCCTGTTCATCGGCCTGCGAATGCGTTCGCCGCGCAGCCGGCGCTGACGGTCGGAGGGTTTCAGCCCTCCGGCAGCACCGGCTTCCAGTCCCAGCCGAGCGGATCGCCGTCCATCACCTCGACCCCCGCGGCGAGCAGCGAGTCGCGGATCATGTCCGACTTGGCGAAATCCTTTTCCGCACGCGCCGCCCGGCGTTCGGCGAGTTGGGCCTCGATCGTTGCCTCATCGACGGTGGCCGTCTTGGGCCGCGTGCGCAGATCGGCGCGGGTCAGCGTCGTCAGTTGCAGCCCCAGCGTGGCATCGAAATCGGCGAGCGCGGCCAGCCGGACATCGGAGGACTGCTTCTTGTCGCCCAGCATCTCGTCCAGCACGGGCAAGGCGCGCGGGGTCGCCAGATCGTCGGACAAGGCCGCGTCCAGCCGCTCACGATAGGGCGTGGCATCGCCCTTGCTGGCGGCATCGGCACGGCTGCGAAGGCCCTCGACCGTCTGGACCAGCCGCTTCAACCGCACCTGCGCGGCGGCCAGCCCGTCCCAGCCAAACTCCATTTCCGACCGGTAATGCGCCTGAAGGCACATCAGGCGATAGGCCAGCGGGTGGAAGCCGCGATCCATCAGCGCCTGAAGCGTCAGGAACTCGCCCGACGACTTGGACATCTTGCCGGTACGGTCGACCAGGAAGTTGTTGTGCATCCAGATATTGGCGCCGGTGTTCGCCGTGCAGCCATGCGCCTGATTCTGCGCGATCTCATTGGGATGATGAATCTCGCGGTGATCGATGCCGCCGGTATGGATGTCGAACTGTTCGCCCAGATATTGTTTGCTCATTACCGAGCATTCGAGGTGCCAGCCGGGTGCGCCGGGGCCCCAGGGGCTGTCCCATTCCATCTGGCGATTCTCACCGGGCGCGGACGATCGCCAGATGGCGAAGTCGGCCGGATGCCGCTTGCCCGCGACCGGATCGATCCGGCTTTCGCCCTCGTCATCCTGATGCCGCGCCAGACGGCCGTAATCGGGCACGGTCGTCACGTCGAAATACAGGCCGTCGGGCAGGCGATAGCAATGCTTGGCCTCGATGGCCTTGGCGAACTCGATCATCTGCGGGACATGCTCGGTCGCGAGCGGAAAGCGCGTCGGCGCGGCAATGCCCAGATCCTTCAGATTCTGTTTGAAGGCGGTGGTGTAATGCGCGGCAATCGACCAGATATCCTGGCCGCTCTTCTTGGCGGCGGCCTCCATCTTGTCGTCGCCGGCATCGGCGTCGGAGGTCAGATGGCCGACATCGGTGATGTTGATGATATGGGTGAGCGGCCAGCCCTTCCACCGCAACACGCGCGACAGCGTGTCGGTGAAGACATAGGCGCGCAGATTGCCGATATGCGCATAGTTATAGACGGTCGGTCCGCAGGAATAGACGCGGACATTGGCCGGATCGATCGGCTGGAACGTCTCCAGTGCACGGGTCAGGCTGTTGTACAGCGTCAGCGGCAGGTTCGGCGAAGAGGCAGGCGCGGTCATGCGACGTGCCTTAGCCATGTCGGGCGCCCCGTGGGAAGAGGCCCCGGTCCGGTGGGAGCGCGGACCGGGGCAGGACGCGGCGACGGGGAGGCGTCGCGTCGGAATTTCCGCGCGTTCGGGGGAGAAGCGTGCGGAAATGACGTGAACGGTGCCCGATGGGACGGGAGGCCCACCGGACGATGCGCCTTGTATCGGTGCCGACATCACAGGGGCATGGCGTCCGGATGAATTTTGCTGTCATGCTGGGACGGGCCATCCGCGGCGGGGCCGGTCTGTTGGGGCAGGGGATGCAAATTGCACTGCCATGGCTTGTGTTGGGCCGGTGTGCCTGCTAGGAGCGCCCAACGATGCGGCCACAGTGTTCTGCGGCCGCTTTATCCTGTTTTGCCGGAGCAATTCGTTTTTATGCAGATCATCGTTCGCGACAATAATGTGGACCAGGCCCTTCGCGCGCTCAAGAAGAAGCTGCAGCGGGAGGGCGTGTATCGCGAGATGAAGCTCCGCCGCCACTATGAGAAGCCCTCGGAAAAGCGCGCTCGCGAGCGTGCGGCGGCCGTGCGTCGTGCCCGCAAGCTGGAGCGCAAGCGCGCCGAGCGCGACGGGGCGCGGTAATCGCCGGATGATCGCTTGATCCCGTGACTGGCCTGCTCCTGGCAGGTCGGCGCGGGATCGCGATCGTCATGGCAGTCGATTCGCGGGATCGGATCGACTCGCGCTTTGAGCGCCCTTCCTCGAACGCCAACGCACAGAGCGAGAACCAGGCATGTCCGTAACCGCTGTTCCCCTTCGTCCCGTTCGGCGTTCCTATCTGGTCTGGATATGGGTGGCGGTGGCTGCTGCTATCGTGCTCGCCGCGCTGCTGGCACGCCAAGGCGACGCTGCGCTGGTGCGCGAGGCGCGTGGTGCGGGCGTGGTGACGACCGCCTCGGGGCTCCAGTATAAGGTGATCGAGCCTGGTCAGGGCGGTCCGCATCCGACCGCCAGCGACGTGGCGCTGATCAACTATACCGGCCGCCTGATCGACGGTACCGTGTTCGACAAGTCGCAGCAGCCGGCGCCGATGCCGCTGTCGGGTGTGCTGCCCGGCTTTGCCGAAGCGCTCAAGCTGATGCCGAAGGGTGCGAAGTATCGTTTCTGGCTGCCTGCCAAGCTTGGCTATGGCGACAAGGCTGCCGGTGCGATCCCGCCCAATTCGGAGCTGGTGTTCGACGTCGAGCTGATCGACTTCATCCCTGAGGCGGTCCTCCGTCAGATGCAGGCGCAGCAGTCGATGATGGGCGGCGGCGCGCCCGGCGCGGTCCCCGGTGGTGCCCCCGGCGTACCATCGCGGCGCTGAGCCGATCGGCCGCCACGCGGCTCTTCCGTTGAAGAATAAGGATCGCCGGAGCCTCCAGGGCTTCGGCGATCTTCGTTTGTGGTTCTGGGGGAAGCCAATTTGGTGGTCGTTTGAAGGGTGAGGTGCTTGTCTCAAAAGTGAGACGGGGGCGTCGATGCTAAATCGAATTCGAGCAGCGTCGTTCTTCTGCCAATCTCGCCGCAGTGCCTGCCGCCCGCGATTCGAGGGCCTCGCAAAATAAAGCGGCCTCGGTTTAGATGTCTGGCGCCCAAGGCGCATCCAACGTTCGATCTGATCCGTTTTTCAGTCGGAGCTACGATGGTCTGCCCGCCAAGTGCAGCGTTTGCCATCGTCCAGCACGTAATTTGCGCGAGGATGGCGTCCTCGGGATCACGTCAAGCCGCGCTTCACCATTTTCGTTTGAGCCATAGATCGGCGTAATCTCACGCTGCCTCCCTGTTTCCATCATTGTGAAAGGGGCGGAGCAATGTCGGCTTCACAGCGCGCTGTAGGTAGGCTCTAGAGGTGGTTGAGTACACCTCTAGGAGGAGTCTTAGGAACTCTTCTTACGATGCCCTCTGCTGTCATTCTTCGGCTGCGTTAAAGGATCTATAGCCTTCTCGCCAAAGGGCAAAAATGCCCCCGCTGCGGGCTTCATTCCGCGCCATCGCCGCAAATCATGGACAACAGGCAAAAAAATAGCGGCCCGAAGGCCGCTATTCCTTTCAGCCGTGAGGCTGAAGCAACTTAGTTGCTGTCGGCCGAATCGTCCGAGTCGGCAACGACAACGATGCCGGCGACGACGGCAGCAGCCGCCAGAACGGCGACGAGGATGCCACCACCGGCCAGGCCGTTCTTCTTGGCGGCCGGAGCCGAAGCGCGAACCGACTTCGAAACCGAGAGGCTAGCAGCCGGATTCGCAGCCATCGCCGGAGCAACGGTCATCGAAACGGCGGCAGCGGCGACGAGATACTTCCCAAGACGCATGTCGAACTCCCTTAAAATTGTCAGCGGGGCCATGGCACGTTAGCCGTACCATGGCAACCCCACCAACGAGTATGGAGCTCTTATGCTCCCATACTGATGCGGCAACGCAACATTGCTTCACCGCTTTGCGGCTATACTGCGCTTTGCCGGTCTAGGGAATGCCCCGGCAAACGTTTCGCCTCGGTAAAGAGGCCTCAGGTGGAAAATATCTCCTGCTGGCTTCCCTCCAGCATCAACGCGGTCAGGCGATCGGTTTGATAGGCCCCGGTGTCGATTCCGATGCGGTGCGGCAAGAGTTCGGCCTCGTCCGCAACCGTATGACCATGGACCACAACCTTCTCCAGAACGCCGCGATGTTCGAGAAAGGCATCGCGAATCCAGCGGGTTTCAGCCAGCTTCTGATCGGCAATGGCAACGCCGGGACGGACGCCGGCATGGACGAAGACATAATCGCCCAGCACCATGATCTCTTTCAGCGCTGCCAGAAAGTCGCGGTGCGAGGCCGGGACAACCGCGTTCAGTCGCTCGGTGACCTCGGCATAGTCGAGGCGTTCATACTCCTCGGGCGTCACGCCATAGCTGATCATCGTCTCACGGCCGCCGACCCGGCAGAACAGGCGAAGCGCCTTGTCCTCGCCTTCCAGCGATCGCAGCATGATCTCTTCGTGATTGCCCATCAGGCAGTGCACGTTGGGATCGGCCGCGCACAGGGCACGGACCCGTTCGATCACGCCCGCCGAGTCGGGGCCGCGATCGACCAGGTCGCCCAGGAAGATGATGTGCCGTTCGGCCGGAGGGCGTGAGGCATGATCCGCCTCGATCCGGGGAAGAAGCATGTCGAGTAGGTCGAGCCGGCCATGGATGTCGCCGATGGCATAGACCCGCAGGCCTTCTTCCATGGCGGGCACGAATTCGGGGGCGCGTTTGCGCAGATTCAAAAGCTTGGCAAGCATGGATGATAATCGATCCGCAACAGGCGGTTGTCCTTAGTCCTCCGCAACGTCCCACGCAATGCAAGGCATCGGAGGTAGGTCAGGACTGGTCAGGCCATAGCCCTCGCGTGTCCAGGACCGTCTTGCCCCTGCGTTCGTCCAGCGGGACCGAGCGGAAGATGTCGTGATCGACCAGAACGACCATGACCGCACAAGTTTCCAGCGCGGTGTCGATATCGGTCAGCGCCGCGCCCGTCGCGGCCAGCGCCGGGGGGAGCGTCGTCGCATAGGGCTCGACGATATGGATGCGCGGGCCGAAACGATCGGCCAGCGCCTCGGCGACCTTGAGCGCCGGGCTTTCGCGGAAATCGTCGATATTGGCCTTGAAGGCCAGACCCAGGCACGCGACCGGCTCGCCGTGGGGCCGCGCCTCGATCATCGCCGTGGCGCGCGCGATGACGTGATCGGTCTTGCCATCATTCACCTCGCGCGCGGTGCGGATCAGCGGCGTGTTGGCGGGATCGGCCGCGACCAGGAACCAGGGATCGACCGCGATGCAATGCCCGCCGACGCCGGGGCCGGGCGACAGGATATTGACGCGCGGATGGCGGTTGGCCAGCCGGATCACCTCCCACACATCGACGCCCAGCGTATCGGCGACCAGGCTGAGTTCGTTGGCAAAGGCGATATTGACGTCGCGAAACGCATTCTCGGTCAGCTTCGTCATTTCGGCGGCGCGCGCGGTGGTGGTGACGCAGGCCCCCCGCACGAAGCGGCGATAAAAGGCCAGCGCCTTGCGCGCGCAGCGCGGGGTGATGCCGCCGATCACCCGGTCATTGTCGATCAGCTCGACCAGGATGCGGCCGGGCAGCACCCGCTCGGGGCAATAAGCGAGGGCGATGTCCGCCTGCTCCCCGGGCCGGTTGCTCCCCGGCATGGTCAGGTCGGGACGGAGCTCGGCGATCAGGTCCCGCACCTGTTCGGTGGTGCCGACGGGCGAGGTGGATTCCAGGATTACCGTATCGCCGGTCTTCAGCACGGAAGCGATGGCGCGCGCCGCGTTGAGCACGAAGGTGATGTCGGGCTGATGCGCGTCGGTAAAGGGCGTCGGCACCGCAATGACGAAGACATCGGCGGGCGCGACCGTCAGCGAGGCCTTGAGATGGCCCCTTGCGACCACGCCGGAGACGAGGCCGTCCAGATCGACCTCCTCGATATGGACGCGGCCCGAATTGATCGTCTCGACCACGGACGGGGTGACATCGACCCCGGTCACCATCGCGCCGGTGCGGGCGATGACGGCGGCGGTGGGCAGGCCGATATAGCCCAGACCCATGACCGTAACGGAAAATTCAGTGTCCAAGGGCATCCGTCATGATCCTACTGATACGCTCGGCGGTGTCGCCATCGCCAAAGGGGTTATGCGCCCGCGCCATCGCGGCATAGCGGGCGGGGTCGTCGAGAAGCGCGAAGACTTCGTCCGTGATCCGGCCCTCATCGGTGCCGACCAGCCGGGCGGTGCCGGCCGCGACCCCTTCGGGGCGTTCGGTGGTCTCGCGCATGACCAGCACGGGCTTGCCGAGCGCGGGAGCCTCTTCCTGCACCCCGCCCGAATCGGTCAGGACGATATGTGCGGCGTCCAACGCGGCGACGAAATGTGGATAGTCGAGCGGGGCGATGCGCGCGATGGCGGGGTGATCGCCGAGGACTTCGTCCATGACGCTGGCGACATTGGGATTGGGATGCATCGGAAACAGGATGCCAACATCGTCGCGCGCTGCGATTCTGGCCAGCGCGCGCGCGATGGAGGCCATGGAATCGCCGAAATTCTCGCGGCGATGGGCGGTCACCAGGATAATGCGCTTGCCCGTCATCCGCTCGAGGATGGGGGCCAGGTCGGCGGCCAAGCTGGGATCGGCGGCAATGCGTCCCCGCGTCCAGTGCAGCGCGTCGATGACGCTATTGCCCGTGACATGAACCCGCTCGACGTCGATCCCTTCGGCGCGTAGCGCGGCGGCGGCGGTTTCGGTCGGCGCGAAGTGCAGCGCGGCGATCGGCGCGATCATCCGCCGGTTCACCTCCTCGGGCCAGGGGTGATAAATATCGCCCGAGCGCAACCCCGCCTCGACATGCGCGACGGGCACCTTGCGATAATAGGCTGCCAGTGCACCCGCCATGGCGGTAGCGGTATCGCCCTGGACGACGACCATCGCCGGGCGCTCGGCATCCATCACCTCGCCAAGTCCGGTCAGCAGCCGCGCGGTCAGCCGATCGAGCGACTGGCCGGGCTCCATCAAATTCAGATCATGATCGGGCGTCAACTCCGCGATCGACAAGACCTGATCGAGCAGGCCGCGATGCTGGGCGGTCACGCAAACCCGTACCGGTGCAACTTCTGATGCAGCCAAGGCACGGATGACAGGGAACAGTTTGATCGCCTCCGGCCTTGTTCCGAAGACTATGAGGATCGGTGCATGCGTCATCGGGTGAGTCGTAGCCTGTCGCTTTTAAGGACACACTAATCGCATCCCCGTGCCGCGAGGCTATGTTGCGCCGCACGATCCCGCTAGAGGCAGAATGATCCAGGGAGGTTTCATGACGATCAAGAAGGTTCGTAAGGCTGTTTTCCCCGTGGCGGGACTGGGGACACGTTTTCTGCCGGCGACCAAGGCGATGCCCAAGGAAATGCTGACCGTCGTCGACAAGCCGCTGATCCAATATGCGGTCGAGGAAGCGCTGGAAGCCGGGATCAAGCAGATCATCTTCGTCACCGGTCGCGGCAAGGGCGCGCTCGAAGACCATTTCGACATTTCCTATGAGCTGGAAGCGACGATGAAGGCGCGGGGCAAGAGCCTGGCCGTTCTCGACGGCATCCGGCAGAAGCCGGGCTCGCCGGTCTATGTCCGCCAGCAGGAGCCGCTGGGCCTGGGTCATGCCGTGTGGTGCGCACGCGAGATCGTCGGTGACGAGCCGTTCGCGGTGCTGCTCCCCGACGAGCTGATGGTCGGCGGTTTCATGAAGCAGATGGTCGAGGCCTATGATCAGGTCGGCGGCAACGTCATCGGCGCGCTGGAAGTACCCGACAGCGAGACCGACAAATACGGCATCATCTCGCCCGGCAAGCAGGATGGCCGCCTGACCGAGGTCACCGCGCTGGTCGAGAAGCCCAAGGGCAAGGCCCCGTCGAACCTGATGATCCCCGGCCGTTACATCCTCCAGCCCGAGGTGATGCAGATCCTCGACGCGCAGGAGCCGGGCGCGGGCGGTGAGATCCAGCTGACCGACGCCATGGCCAAGCTGATAGGGCAGCAGCCTTTCCATGGCTTTACCTTTGACGGGCAGCGTTACGATTGCGGCGACAAGGCGGGTTGGCTGACCGCAAACCTGGCGCTGGGTGTGGCGCGGGAGGATATTGGTCCCGCCGTGCGCGAATTTGCGAAGACGCTGTTCGCCTGAGCTTTTTTGGCGTTGAGGAAAAGGGCGGGACCGAAAGGTCGCCGCCCCTTTCTTATTCCTCCCCTGCAAGGGGGGGACCAGCGAAGCTGGTGGAGGGGTGTCACGGGTAGTGAATGAGGTCCTTCGTCGCCATCGCTGACACCCCTCCGTCAGGCCTGCGGCCTGCCACCTCCCCTTACAGGGGAGGATGAAGGTACAACCTTATCAGCCCCGCCGCTCGGCGCGACGGGCGAGCCAGCGGAAGGTCAGCAGGATCACCGTCGGCCACAGCATCGTCGACCACATGTCGAACCACGAGGCTGCCAGATTGCCTTCATCCGTGGGGTAGAAGGGCTGAAGCAGGTCATAGGCTTCGTTGGCCGTTTCGATCACGAGGACGGTCAGCCAGCACCGCCAGTCCCAGGGCGCCCGCCGCAGGACCAGGGCGGCCAGCACCAGGATCGCCATGCCGAAATGGGCGTGGAGTGCACTGTCGGGCAGGCCGGTAACCTGGCCGATCCACGACTTGTCGCCCGTCCAGTCGAGCCAGCCGGGCGGTGGGGCAGGGGGCGTCTTCATGCGACCGCCTCGGCGCAGCGACAACCGGGGTCCTTGGGTAGTGCCAATGTCCGGAAACGCATTGACAGCAGGTCGGCGAGCAGGACCGAGCCGGCGCTGTCCCGGCCGAAGGGCGCGACGGCGCGGAGCGTCTCCAGCGCAGCCAAGCTCCCCATCACGCCGGTGACGGGGCCCAGCACGCCGTCATCGGCGCAGGTCAGCCCAGCCTGATCGACCGCATCCCCGACGAAGCAGCGATAACAGGGCTTGTCAGCCTCCCAACCGCGATACACCGCCAACTGCCCTTCGAACTGCCCGACCGCCGCCGAGACCAGCGGAATGCGCAGCGCTAGTGCCGCATCGGCGACGGTCAGCCGGGTGGCGAAATTGTCGCATCCGTCGAGCACGACATCCGCGCCGGTCAGGAGGTCGGCGACATTGTCGGGCGTCACGCGGGCGCGATGCGTGGTGACCGCGACATGCGGATTGAGCCGCGTCGCAAAGGCGGCAGCGGCCTCCACCTTGGGCGTGCCGCGATCCTCGGTCGAGAAGATCGTCTGCCGCTGAAGATTGGAATGCTCGACCACATCGTCGTCGATCAGGATCAGCGACCCGATCCCGGCGGCGGCCAGATACTGGATGGCGGGGGAGCCGATGCCGCCGGCGCCGATCACCGCCACACAGGCCTGTTTCAGACGGAGCTGCCCTCCGCCGCCGAACTCGCGCAGCACGATGTGACGGGCATAGCGGGCCAGTTCGTCGTCGGACAGGATCATCCCGGCCATGTATAGGTGATGACGGTGCGATACCAGCGATCGGCCGCCAACATGGCCCGGTGCGGCAGGTTGCGCACCATGCGTTGCGCCGCGCCTGCGCTGAACTGCTCGACGGTCGGGCAGCCGATGGCGAGCGGTACCACGGTCTGCGCACCGCTTTCTGCATTCAGGCGCACCGCCAGCGGGACGACGACTACCACCTGGCCATCCTCGGTCATGCGGTTGTGCGGGCAGCGTCCCGCGCTCACTTCCTCGCGGACGAAGCGGACCATCTCGGTACTCGCGGGGGGCAAGGTGATCGACGGCAGGGGCGACCAGTCATGCGGCAGATCGGACGGGACGGCGTTGGCAACCGGCGGGGTGGCGGGCTGGGGCATGACGGCCTGGGGCGCGGCGAGTGCCTGCACGGCAAGAGCGAATAACAGGCTCATTGCCCGGTCGATCCGAAACCGCCCGTGCCTCTTTGGGTGTCGTCCAGGGCGATGACTTCGGTCAGCGTCGCCCGCTGGACGGGCGCGGGGACAAGCTGCGCGATACGCTCGCCACGCACGACCTCGAACGGCTGGTCGCCCAGATTGGCGAGGATCACCTTCACCTCGCCACGATAATCCTCATCGATCGTGCCGGGCGTGTTGAGGCAGGTGATGCCGTGCTTCAGCGCCAGTCCCGAACGCGGCCGGACCTGCACCTCATAGCCCGCCGGAATGGCGATGGCGAAACCGGTCGGCACGGCGGCGCGCGTGCCCGGCGCGAGCGTCAGCGTCTCGGCGGCGACCACGTCCATGCCGGCCGCACCGGGGGTTGCATAAGCGGGAAGTGCAAGCCCTTCGCCATGGGGCAAGCGCTTGAGGGCAATCGAAATCGGAGCAAGCGTCATGCCGTGCCTTGTAGCGCATCGGCGATGCGTTGCGCGAGTCCCTCGGCGACCTCGTCCTTGGTCATCCGTGTCCAGCTCTCGACGCCGTCGGCAGTGATCAGATGAACCGTGTTGGCCTCGCCACCGAAAACGTCCGCCGACACGTCATTGGCGACGATCCAGTCGGCGCCCTTGCGGGTGCGCTTGGCGGTGGCGTGATCGACGACATGCTCGGTCTCGGCCGCGAAACCGACGACCAGCCTGGGGCGATCGGGGCCGGCGGCGACCGTCGCCAATATGTCGGGATTTTCGACCAGGGTCAGCGCTGGGGCAGCGCCGCCATCCTTCTTGACCTTCTGCCCGGCGGCCTCGACCCGCCAGTCGGCGACGGCCGCGACCATGACGGCGGCATCGGCGGGCAGAGCGGCCTGGACCGCATCCGCCATCTGCCGCGCGGTCTCCACATCGATGCGGGTCACGCCGCTGGGCGTCGGCAGCGTCACCGGCCCCGCCACCAAAGTCACCCGCGCGCCGAGCCGTGCCAAGGCCCCCGCCACCGCAAAACCCTGCCGTCCCGACGAGCGGTTGGCGATGTAGCGGACGGGATCGATCGGCTCGTGAGTCGGCCCGGCGGTGACCAGGACATGGCGGCCGGCCAGCGGACCTTCGCCGGGGGCGGGGGCCAGCATGCGCTCGATCGCGGCCATGATGGCGGTGGGTTCGGGCAGGCGGCCGGGGCCGAACTCGCCACACGCCATGATCCCCTCGTCGGGCGTCATCACCGTCACCCCGTCCTGTCGCAATTGCGCGACATTGCGCTGAGTCGCGGGATGGAGCCACATGCGGACGTTCATCGCAGGCGCGACGAGCACCGGCGTATCGGTGGCGAGCAGCAGCGTCGTCGCCAGATCATCGGCATGACCGTTCGCCATCCGTGCCATCAGATCGGCGGTGCCGGGCGCCACCACGATCAGATCGGCCTCGCGGCTGAGCTGGATATGGCCCATCTCGGCCTCGTCCTTCAGGTCCCACAGGGTGGTGAAGACCTGGTTTTCCGACAGCGCGGCCAGCGTCATCGGCGTGACGAAGTGGCTACCGCCCTCGGTTAGGACACAGCGGACGCTGTGTCCGGCCTTGCGCAACAGGCGGATCAATTCGCAGGACTTATAGGCGGCGATGCCGCCACCGACGATCAACAGGATATGGCTCATCGTACCACTCGCTTGACGGTGATCCGCCGACGATCGCGCAGGGCCGCGACCAAGTCACGCAATGCATCGGGGGCGAAGACGATGCCCAGGAACAGGAGCGGGGAGAGCATCGTCAGGAACCCCGCTCCCCCGGTCAGCGTCGCTGCCAGCGCATAGGCCGCCATGGTCACGCCGGCCCGCCGCGCGACCGGCAGCCGCCAATGCGCCCAGCCCAGCGCCGCCAAGATGCCCAGCGGCAGGACGAGGATCATCGGCAGGAATCCAAGCGCCCCCGCCGAGGCAATGCCGGCGATCAACTCGCCGGGCGACGGGATCGCGGACACGCTGCCGATCGCCGGGTCTATGGCCGTGACTGCCGCATTCAGGGCATGGGCATGCGCCGCCAGCACCAGCAGGAACAGCGCAATGGCGATGACCCAGCCGATCACCTCCTGCCGCGCCCGCGATTGCCAGGCCAGCGCCAGCATCACGAGCGCATGGAGCAGCGCGACCGGGGTCAGGATCATCGCGACAAGGCCGAGTGCGACTGCGGTCGGCATGGCCTGTGGCCGGCGCTGCACCAGCGACAGCGCGATCAGCAGAGCGGCCCAGCTTTCGGGCACCACGCTCATCGGCCAGGCGACCAGCGGATAGAGCCCTGCGACCGCCAGGACCAGCGCGAGGCTTTGCGCGATCCTGCTGTCGAGCGCCGGACGCCAGCGCCTTGCCCAGGCGATGACCACGCCCAGGCCCAGCAGGATCAGCAGCGTCTCGCCGACCTCGGGCGGCAGTGCCGCCAGCGCCACCGGCAGCGCGGGCAGGGGCACCGCGACCAGTGCGGGACGCAACGGCTGTTCATTCTCGCGCAAAGCATCGATCGCTGCGGCATAGAAGGGCTGACCATGGCGGACATGGTCGACGATGGTGACGGCGACCGGGGCCAGCCGGTCGGGTACCGGGACGACCGGGGCTTGCGTCGCCCAGGCGATCAGGATCAGCAGCAGGACCACAGCCAGCACCCCGCCCGCGATCACCGGCGACAGCCCCGTCAACCGGCCGGGCTGGCCCAGCCAGAGCGGACGCGCGAGCGGGCGCAGGCGGGCGGGGGGCGTGCTGCCCGCCATTGCTACCGAAGCACGGCCAAGGTTGCCGCCACCCCGGCCGCCGCCGACAGCATCGACAGAAGCGCATAGCGCCAGCCGCCGCCGATCCGCACCACCTCGATCTGCTTGAGCGGCGGAGCGGGGGGCTCGCCACCCGGTGCGGGGTAGCGTGCCTCAATGCGGCGGACGAGGTCAGGCAGGCGGGCGATGGTGCGCACATCCTCGATCAACCGGTCGGCGATCTTGGCCTCGGGCCCCAGCTCGGTCCGAATCCATTCGCGCACGAAGGGGGCGGCCGAGTCCCACAGGTTGATTTCGGGATCGAGGCTGGTCGCGACGCCCTCGACCATCACCATCGTCTTTTGCAGCAGCAGCAGATGCGGCTGCGTCACCATGTCGAAGTCGCGGGTGATTGAGAACAGGCCGTCGAGCATCATGCCGATTGACATGTCCTTGACCGGCAGTCCCCGCATCGGCTCGCCCACCGCCCGCAGCGCGGTGGCGAACTCGGCGACATTATGGTGTGCAGGCACATAGCCCGCCTCGAAGTGGATCTCCGCGACGCGCTTATAATTGCCGGTGATCAGGCCGTAGAGAATCTCGGCCAGCCAGACCCGCGCGCGCCGGTCGATCCGGCCCATGATGCCGAAGTCGATCGCGGCGATCTTGTTGCCGGGCAGGGCGAACAGATTGCCCTGGTGCATGTCGGCGTGGAAGAATCCTTCCGCGATCGCCTGACGCAGGAAGGCGCGCACCAAAGTCTGGGCGAGGTGCGGCAGGTCATAGCCCGCCTCGACCAGAGCCTGGCGGTTGGACAGCTTGATCCCGTCGACCCACTCGACCGTCAGCACCTTGGCGGTTGAACGCGCCCAGTCGATCTGCGGGACGACGAAATCCGGCTCGGCGGTCATCGCCTCGGCGAGTTCGGAGGCTGAGGCCGCTTCGCGACGGAAATTGAGCTCGCGCAGCGTCCAGCGGCGGAAATTCTCGACCGTCAGGCGCGGGCGCAAGCGCGCGGCCTCGGGGCTCATCCCCTCGACCTGCGCGGCGGCCCATTGATAGGTGTCGATAGCGCGGGTGAAGTCGTCCTCCACCCCGGGACGCAGCACCTTGACCGCGACCGTCCGGCCATCGGTCGTCACCGCGCGGTGGACCTGCGCGATCGAGGCGGCGCCGACCGGTGTCTCCTCGATCGAGGCAAAGAAATGCGAGGGCGGGCGGCCCATGCTCGCCTCCATCGCGGCGCAGATCGTCGCGAAGGGGACGGGGGGCAGCTGGTCCTGGAGCCGCAGCAGATCATACGCGGCATCGTCGCCGACCAGATCGGGGCGGGTGGCGAGTGTCTGGCCGAGCTTGATCGCCGCCGGACCGATCGCCTGGAAGGCATCGGCATAGGCCGGCTTGGCGGGAACACGTGCGCCGAAACGGGCGATACGCGCCAGCCGCCGTACGGGGGCGGGCGTATTGGGATCGCGCTCGATCCCCTTCAGCGCGCCATGCCGCGCCAGCGTCCGCCCCCATTTGAGCAGACGCCAGAGATGCACCACCGGCTGGGTCACAGGGCGCGTCCGTGATGGCCGCGCAAGGCCGCTCGCATCAAATCTTCCAACCCGAATGGATCGCGACCAGCCCGCCCATGATCGGCTCGACCTTGGTTTCGATGAAGCCCGCCTCGCGGATCATCTTTTCGAAGGTCGGCATGTCGGGGAAGCGACGGATCGATTCGATGAGATAGCGATAGCTGTCCGCGTCCCCCGCCAGCATCTGGCCGAGCTTGGGCACCAGCTTGTGCGAATAGGCGTCGTAGACCTCGGAGAAACCCGGCCAGACGGTGGTCGAGAATTCCAGGCAGAAGAAGCGCCCGCCGCGGCGCAGCACACGATGCGCTTCCTTCAGCGCGGCGGGAATATCGGTGACGTTCCGGATGCCGAAGGCGATCGTATAGGCGTCGAAGAATCGATCGGGGAAGGTCAGCACTTCGGCATTGGCCTCGGTCCAGACCAGGCCGTCGAGCCCGCGTTCTGCCGCGCGCTTCGTGCCGACTTCCAGCATCGCCGGATTGATGTCGGCGACGGTGATGCTCGCGCCTGACTCGGCCAGGCGGAAGGCGATGTCGCCGGTGCCGCCCGCCATGTCGAGAATCTGGTCGCTGGCGCGCGGCTTCACCCGGCGGACGAAGCGATCCTTCCATAACCGGTGCATGCCGCCCGACATGGCGTCGTTCATCAGGTCATATTTGGAAGCGACGTTGGTGAAGACGCCGCCGACGCGGGCGGCCTTCTCATCGCGGGGCACATCTTCATAGCCGAAGGAGACGGTATCGCTCATCGCTTTGCCCTAGCCCGGCCTTGCTGGCGGGGCAAACGCTACCTAGCTGTTGATGCTGAGAAAGCGCCGATCGCCGGGCTTTCGCGAGTGATTGCCCGAGAGACGATGCCCGAACTGCCCGAGGTCGAAACCACCGTTCGCGGCCTGACCCCCGTGCTGGCCAATGAGCGGCTGATGCTGGTCGAGCCGCGCCGCGCCGATCTGCGCCATCCCTTTCCCGCCGATCTGCGCCAGCGGATGACGGGCGCTCGGGTGACCAGCCTGGGTCGCCGCGCCAAATATGGGCTGATCGATACCGATCGTGGCGATACCATGATCTTCCATCTGGGCATGTCGGGGCGGTGGCGGATCGATCCGGGCGAGCCGCAGACCCATGATCATCTCTTGCTGGAGACGGAGGCGGGGCGGCGGCTGGCGCTGAACGATCCGCGCCGATTCGGGTTCGTCGATCTCTGGTCGACCGCCGATCTCGCCAGCTATCCGCCATTCCTGGCGATGGGGCCCGAGCCGTTGAGCGAAGACTTCAACGCCGCCTATCTGATGGAGCGGCTGGAGGGACGGGCCGCGCCGATCAAGGCGATGCTGCTCGACCAGCGGATCGTGGCGGGACTCGGCAATATCTATGTCTGCGAGGCGCTGCATATGGCCGGCATCGCCCCCGGCCGCGCCGGCGGGCAGATTTCCAAGGCGCGGCTGACCCGGTTGGTCGAGGCGATTCGGGCCGTACTGAACGCCGCGATCCTGGCGGGCGGATCGTCGTTGCGCGATTATGTGCGCCCCGATGGTGAATTGGGCTATTTTTCCAAGGAGTGGCGAGTTTATGGCCGCGAGGGCGAGGCGTGCGAATGCGGCGCCATCGTCCGGCGCCGGAGTGATTCGGGACGCTCCACCTTCTACTGTGCGAGCTGTCAGCGCAGTTGACGGCGCCGCCGCCAACCGGTAAGGGGCGCGGCTTCAAAGCTGGTGCGTCGCGCCGCTATCCCTTTTGATCGAGATTTAGAGGTTTTCATGGCGAACACGCCGCAGGCCAAAAAGCGTATCCGTCGCAACGAGCGTCGCGCCGTCATCAACGGCAACCGCGTCAGCCGCATCCGTACCTTCGTAAAGAAGGTCGAAGCCGCGCTGGCCGCTGGCGACAAGGAAACGGCGACCGTCGCTCTGGCCGCGGCGCAGCCCGAAATGGCGCGCGGCGTCGCCAAGGGCGTGCTCCACAAGAACACCGTGGCGCGCAAGTTCTCGCGCCTGACCAAGCGCATCGCCGCGCTGGCCTAAACGCCTCTATCAGCGACGAATGAAGCCCGCCGGGGGACGGCCCCGGCGGGTTTTTTCGTGTCTTTGTGGCATGGGTTAAGCTTCGTCGATGTGACGAAGCGACGGAACAAATGTGCCCGTCGTGCAACCCTAGGATTCACCGCGATTCGAGCGTGGGTGAATTCGTGCGCCTTTGGTGCATTATCCTTAATATGCTGGAATATCAGTAACTTGTAAGATTGTTGTACGGGTTTCTGCGGGCTTTTGCCTGTCAATCCAGTTTATTTCAGATTTATGGCCGGACATGGTCTTGATCAGACCCCCTCATGGCTCATAATCGGTTTCCCAGCAGCGGTGCTTCGTGACCGCGTCATGGAAATAGCGAAGTGACATGACCGGGCCGAATCCAAGTCGGATTGGCCCATGGGGCTCTTGTCGCCGAGTGGAATTGGGGGTCGGTCGCTCATGCGGCGGCCGAGCAGTGTGGAGTGCGCGGGTGACGAATTGGCAGGCAACGCGACCGACGTCGGACCAGGCTCGTGCCTGGGCGCGCGTCCGCGCGAACCTGCGCGAATCGGCAGGGGCCCGCCTGTTCGACCAGTGGCTGAAGCCGATGGAACTGATCGAGGGCGATGAGCCCGACACGGTCCGCCTGGCGCTTCCTTCGGCCTTTGCGACCAATTGGGTGCGCAGCCACTACGCCGATCGCCTGCATCTGGAATTCAAGGCGGTGTTGCCCGAGGTGCGCGCCGTCATGATCGAAACCCGTGCGCCCTCGCGGGCGGCCAAGCTGACCAGTGTCGAGACGCTGGACGCGACACCGGCCCCGCGCGCGGCGGTGTCGCGGGTCGAGGTGTCGCCCGAGCCGGTCGAGTCGGACGATCAGCCTTCGCTCTTCGCCGTGCCGACGCCAGCCAAGCCGGCTCGCCCTGCACCGGCGCCCGCTCCGGCGACACGTGCCGCAAAGGTCGCAAGTGTCGCGCCTGTGCCGGCCGTGCCGCTGCGGAGCGCCAGCGACCGGCCGCCGCTCGACCCGCGCCTGACCTTCGATCGATTCGTCGTCGATTCGTCAAACCGCGTCGCGTTCAACGCCGCGCTGTCGCTGGCCGAGCCGGGCCTGCCGCGCTTTAGCCCACTTTTTCTTCATGGCGGCACCGGGCAGGGCAAGACCCATCTGATGCACGCCATCGCCCATGCCTTCCTCGAGTCGCATCCCGAGGCGGTGGTGCTGTGCATGTCGGCGGAGCGGTTCATGTTCGACTTCGTCGCGGCGATGCGGGCCCGCGACACGCATAGCTTCAAGACGCGGCTGCGTTCGGCCGACCTGCTGCTGATCGACGATCTGCAGTTCATCGCGGGCAAGGATTCGACGCAGGAAGAATTCTTCCACACCGTCAATGAGCTGGTCAGCGCGGGCAAGCGGCTAGTGATCTCGGCCGATCGTTCGCCCCAGTCGCTCGACGGAGTGGAGCCGCGCATCATCGGTCGCCTCGGTGCCGGTCTGGTCGCCGACATCAAGGCGCCCGACCTGACGCTGCGTCGTACGATCCTGAACCGCAAGGTCTCCGACCTGCCCGATATCGTCGTGCCCAACGACGTGCTGGACCTGCTCGCCTCGCGCATTCGCGGCAATATCCGCGAGCTGGAGGGGGCGCTCAACCGTGTCGTCGCCTATGCACAGCTAACGGGTGAAAAGATCGATCTGGAATTCGCCGTCGCCACGCTGGGCGAGGTGCTGCGCGGGGCGCAGCGGCGGATCACCATCGACGAGATCCAGAAGCTGGTCAGCCGTCATTTCGAGCTGAAGCCGCTCGATCTGGTCTCGGCACGCCGGGCCCGGGCGATCGCGCGGCCGCGTCAGATCGCCATGTATCTCGCCAAGCGCCTGACCACCCGCTCGCTGCCTGAGATCGGGCGCAAGTTCGGCGGGCGCGATCACTCGACCGTCATCTATGCGGTGCGTAAGATCGAGGAACTTCGCGATACCGACCGCGATATCGACAATGCGGTGCGGGTGTTGATGAAGGAACTGGAGGGCTAAGGCGCTCTTGGGCGGAGTTGGGGCGTGGCCTTCGACTTCGCTCAGGCCGAACGGCCGTTGAGGTAAGCCTCATTCCCTACATTCGTTCAGCCTGAACGAAGTCGAAGGCCACGGGGAAAGGTTCAACTCAAGTCGGCCAAAATCCGTTCGAGCGTCGGCGGCTGCTGATAGCGGATCACCCGGTCCTGCGCCTCTTCCAGCACCCGTAATATCCCCGGCCGCACCGCAGACCGCCAGCGCCAGCAATAGGCCAGGAACTCCCAATCCAGCCGTTCCGGGCATCCCGCGGCACTGTCGGGACGCTGTAGCCCGTGATAGCGCGCCACACGCTGCAGGATGCGTGGGATCGTCACCCGACGCGGCAGGTCGAGTAGGATGATCCGCTCCGCCCGCGCCAGCCGATCACGGATCGCGCGGCCATAATGCGCGCTGGAGTAATTGCCGTCGATCACCCACTCGGACTGGGCGGCGATGGCGGCCAGATCGGCGATAAAGGCGTCGCGGGGGCGTGCGACCCAGCCGGGGCCGTGGAACAGCGCGTCTGCATGCCAGACGGGCAGGTCCAGCCGCTCGGCCAGAGCCCGTGCCAGCGTCGATTTTCCGCTGCCCGGTGGCCCCATCACCATGATGCGGGTGATGGGGCCGGGGGCCATCAGATTTGCAGACCCATGGTCCGCTGCACGTTGAGCAGCATCGGCGCGGCCAGATCGCGGGCCTTTTCGGCGCCGCGCTCCAGGATGCGGCCTACCTCGCCGCGATCGTCGAGCAGGCGGGTCAGCCGCTCGCGGATCGGGCCCAGCGTGGCGACCGCCAGATCGGCCAATTCGGGCTTGAACGCACCAAAGCCCTTGCCCGCAAACTGTGCCAGCACGTCCGCCGGTGCCCGATCGGCCATCGCGGCATAGATGGTGATCAGGTTGCGCGCCTCGGCCCGGCCTTCCAGTCCCTCCATCGTCTCGGGCAGGACGTCCGGGTCGGTCTTGGCCTTGCGGAACTTCTCGGCGATCATGTCGTCGCCGTCGATCAGCTTGACCAGCGACATCTCCGAGGGGTTCGACTTGGACATTTTCGAGGTGCCGTCGCGCAAAGACATGATGCGCGGTGCGGCGGCGCTGATCAGGGGCTCGGGGAGGGTGAAGACCTCGCGCCCATAATCGTTGTTGAACTTGGTCGCGATGTCGCGGGCCAGCTCCAGATGCTGCTTCTGGTCCTCGCCCACCGGCACATGCGTGGCGTTGTAGAGTAGCACGTCGGCCGCCATCAGCACCGGGTAATCATACAGCCCGACGCTGGCGCCCTCGCGGTTCTTGCCGGCCTTGTCCTTGAATTGGGTCATGCGGTTCAGCCAGCCGACGCGCGCGACATTGTTCAGCAGCCAGCTCAGCTCGCTATGCTGCGGCACGCGGGTCTGGTTGAACAGGATGGAGCGTTCGGGATCGATCCCGGCCGCAATCAGGGTCGCGGTCATCTCGATGGTGTTCGCGGCCATGTCGGCGGGCGCGATCCATTCGGTCAGGCCGTGCAGGTCGGCGATGAAGTACATCGTCTCGCCACCCTTGGCCTGGATGTCGTCCTGCATCGCCACCCACTGCTTCACGGCGCCCAGATAATTGCCGAGATGAAGATTGCCTGTGGGCTTGATGCCGGAAACGACGCGCATGATGATCCTCAAGGGTTGCGGCGAACGAGCCGCTTGATGTCCGCCAGCCGGAAGGCCCCGGTCGCGAAGGTGGCCACCGCATAGACCAGCATGCCGGTCGCTACCAGTATGATGAGCGCGCCCCAGCGTTCCAGGTTGGAGCCAGTGACATAGGGCTGGAACCGTTCGTTGAGCAGCGCCATCGCGCCCCCCATCAGGAGCGCGGCGACCAGCATCCGCCAGCTCCGCCGGCGAAGCTGTGCATCGGCGACGAAATGCCCGCGCTTCGCCAGCGTGCGGTAGAGCATCACGACGTTGACGGTCGAGGCGATCGCCGTGGCCAGCGGCGGGCCCATATGGCCCAGCCACCAGATGAAGATCAGGTTCAGTACTAGATTGACGACCATCGACCAGGTGGCGAACCGCACCGGCGTGCGCGTGTCGGCGCGGGCATAGAAGCCCGGCGTCAGCACCTTGACCAAGATATAGCTGGGCAGCCCGATCGAGAAGGCGGCGAGCGCCTGCGCCGTATAATAGCTGTTGGTCGCGTTGAACTTGCCATGCTGGAACAGCGCGGCGGTAATAACCTGGCCGCAGACGATCAGCGCGACGGTCGCGGGCAGGGTAAGCAGCAGCGCCAGCTCCATGCCGCGATTCTGCGTCTCCATCGCCTCTTTCTCGCGTCCCGCGCCCAGCAGGCGCGAGACGGTGGGAAGGAGAACGGTGCCCAGACCAATCCCGATCAGGCCCAGCGGCAACTGGTTCAGCCGGTCGGCGGCATAGATGTACGACACCGATCCAGCCGGCAGGAAACGCGCGGCGAGCGCGGTGGAGATGACGAGGTTGATCTGCACCGCGCCGGCACCCGCAGCAGCGGGGAGGATCAGCTTCATCAGCCGCTTGACGTCGTCATTGATCGTCGGGCGCTTGATCCGCAGCCGAACGCCCGCGCGCCGGCATGCCCACCAGAGCCAGGCGAGCTGGAGCAACCCCGCCACCGACACCGCGATCGCCTGGTTGCGTGCGGTGGGCAGCGGGTCATGCTCGTGGAACAGGAGCAGCGCGACGATCAGCGTCAGGTTGAGCAGGATCGGCGCCGCCGCATTGACCCAGAAGCGATGGAGCGAGTTGAGGATGCCGCCGAGCAGCGACACCAGGCTGATGAACAGCAAATAGGGGAAGGTCAGCCGGTTGAGCAGGACGATATAGTCGAACTGCGCCGCCGTCCCCTTGCCATAGCCGAAGGTCTGGACCCAGGTGACGGGCCAGGCGGCCAGCTCGACCAGCGCGGTCATGACGATCAGGACCGGCAGCAGGACCGACAGCGCGTTTTCCGCAAAGGCCAGACCGTGTTGCAGGCCCGACCCTTCCGCCGCCTGATCGCCCTCCGCCACCTTGCGGTTGAACATCGGGATGAAGGCGGCGGAAAAGGCGCCCTCGGCGAAGAGGGCGCGAAACATGTTGGGCAGGCGAAACGCGATCTGGAATGCGTCGGAGGCGAAGTTCGCGCCCACGAAGCGGAAGAACAGCGAGTCGCGTACCAGCCCCAGCACGCGGCTGGCCAGAGTCAGCCCGCCGACCGAGCCCAGCGCCTTGTGCAGGTTCATGGATCAGCCCGGATCAGGCGTGGCCGGTTTCCGGGGTGTTGGGCTGCGCGCCCGCCTGCGCATCCGCCTGCTGCAGATACAGCTGCGCGAAGTCGATCGGCTCGAGCATCAGCGGCGGGAAGCCGCCGTCGCGCACCGCATCGGCCAGCACGCGGCGGGCGAAGGGGAAGAGCAGGCGCGGCGCTTCGCCCAGCATGAAGGGCTGGATCTGGTCGGTCGGCACGTTGCGGAAGCCGAACAGGCCGGCATAGCTGAGGTCGACGATGAAGGCGGTCTTGCCCTCGGACTCGGCGCGAACCTCGATCTTCAGGACTAGTTCGTGGACTTCCTCACCGACCTGGGCGGCCGAGATGTTGAACTGCACGTCGATGCCGGGTGCGGTCTGCGCCTGGTAGATGGCCGGCGCGTTCGGATTCTCGAACGACAGGTCCTTCACATATTGCGAGATCATGCCGGCGGCGGGGCCGGCATCGTCACCGGCCGGCGCTTCGAAGCCCTGCGGCAAACCCTGTTCGTCCATCGTCAATACCTTCTCGTATAGCATCAAGGGGGCTAGGGAACCGAAAGGGCGGGTCCGCGCGTTCGGCCTAATGGCCGTTGCGCGTAGCAGCGGGTCGACAGGGATTCAACCTTGCCCACCTCTATCGGGCGGCCGGGTTTTCATTGTCGGTCGCTGCGCCTATATCGGTCTTGATATCGAAAGGCTTGCCGCGTTGTTATTCTACGTCGTTCTTCTCGCGATGGTTGCGCTGTTCCTGGCGCTGAGGCTGTACAGCGTGCTGGGCAAGCGTACGGGCCATGAGCAGCAGCCGCTGCCGCGCAGCGCGGATGACCGCGCCCGCCCGGTGGTGCTGCCGCGCGCGGCGGAGCCGGCACAGAGCCCGGCGCCCGTCGCCAACCGCAACATCGATCCTCGGGCCGAGCAAGGCTTGCGCGCGATCATCGCCGGTGAACCGGGATTCGACGTCAACCAGTTCCTGGGTGGCGCGCAATCGGCCTATCGCATGACGCTGGAAGCCTTTTGGAAGGGCGACGAGCAGGCGCTGGCCGAACTGGTCGATACCGATGTGCTCGGCGCCTTCGCCGAAGCTATCGCGCAGCGGCAGGAAGCGGGCGAGACGCTCGACAACCGGCTGATCCGCGTCGACAGCGCCAAGATCGTCGATTCGCAGCTGGCGGGTCGCGATGCGCGCATCACCGTTCGCTTCGATGCCGACATCGTGGCCGTCACCCGCGACGCCGAGGGTCAGGTTATTGCCGGCTCACTCAGCGATGCGGTCGAAACCCATGACATCTGGACCTTCGCCCGGACGCTGAAGAGCGGCGATCCGAACTGGAAGCTCGTCGATACCGACGAAGCCTGACGAAAAGGCGGGGGAATGCGGACGGTGAGGGGGTTTCGCGCTGCGGCGACGGTCGCGCTATCGATGAGCCTGGCGGCGTGCGCCGGCCATATCGTTCCGCCCGGTGGGTCAGGGGAATATCCGTCCAGACCGTCCGGTGCCCCGACATCGTCTCGTCCTCATTCCAACGCTCCGGCGGTTCAGCCCAGCGGGCT
This sequence comes from Sphingomonas paucimobilis NBRC 13935, assembly GCF_000739895.2. Lineage (GTDB taxonomy): Bacteria > Pseudomonadota > Alphaproteobacteria > Sphingomonadales > Sphingomonadaceae > Sphingomonas > Sphingomonas paucimobilis. The sequence goes on along the minus strand of NZ_BBJS01000033.1, from coordinate 14,183 downwards.
CAGTGTCTCGCGCGTCGGTCCCGGCCCGGTCCAGATCATTCCCGCGACGCCACTGCCGGCAACGCCGGTCATCCCGCCCGCCGGTGCCACCACCGCAGCGCAGGCCGGCATATTGGCTGGCCCTCCGGTCGCATCCCTGCCGATTACCGAGCCGCAGGCGGAGGCGGCGCGTGCGGCTTTCCTTTTGTCCTGCCCCGGTCTGATGCGACGCACCGACAGCAGCGGGCTGACCCAGGGTGCCGATTGGCAGGCGGCGTGTCAGGCCGCCGCCAATGTACCGCGCGGCGGTGCGCGTGACTTCTTCGCCCGTTATTTCGAGGCGATTCAGGTCGGCGATGGCCGTTCGCTGGCCACCGGCTATTATGAGCCGGAGATTGCCGGCTCGCGCGACCGGCGTTCGGGCTATGAAGTCCCGATCTACGCACGCCCCCGCGACCTGATCGATGTCGACCTTGGCGCTTTCTCGGCCGCCCTTAAGGGCAAGAAGGTCCGGGGCAAGGTACAGGGTACCAATCTCGTCCCCTATGACGATCGTACCGCGATCGAGCAGGGTTCTTTGCAGGGGCGGGCGCCGGTTCTGGCCTGGGGCGCGGACCCGGTGGAAGTGTTCTTCCTCCAGATCCAGGGTTCGGGGCGGTTGCGCCTGCCCGGCGGCGACATCATGCGGGTCGGCTATGACACGCAGAATGGCCGCGATTATACTGGCATCGGCGCCTTGATGAAGGCACGCGGGTTGCTCGGCCCGGGCCAGACCTCGATGCAGGGGATCGTTGCCTGGCTGCACGGTCATCCCGAGGAAGGCCGCGCGATCATGCGCGAGAATAAGAGCTTCGTCTTCTTCCGCGAGCTCGACGGTCCCCCGCAAGGGGCGATGGGCTATGCGGTGACGGGGCAGGTCAGCGCCGCTGCCGATCCCAAGTTCGTGCCGCTGGGGGCGCCCGTCTTCCTGTCGATGGATCGGCAGGATGCGACCGGCCTGTGGGTCGCGCAGGATACCGGCGGCGCGATCAAGGGCGCCAATCGCTTCGACACCTTCTGGGGCGCGGGCGAGACCGCGCGCGCGGTGGCGGGCGGCATGTCGGCACGGGGCACGGCCTTCCTGCTGCTGCCTATCGGCACGCTGGCGCGGGCCGGGATCGTGGCTCCGGGCGGGACGGTCGGTGCGATCCCTCAACCCTGACGAGGCGCAACTCTGGGCGCGGGTGATGGAGACGGTGCGGCCTCTGCGCGCCGCCATCGTCCCTGCGCGCCCCGCACCGCCGCCCGCCGAATTGCTGCCGCACATCGAAACGCCCGGCGCGCCCAAGGTTCGGGTCAAGGGCCGCGTGCCGCCGCTGCGTCAGTCCGCGCTCCCGCCGGCCGCCCCGAAGAAGGGGCCCGGAGAGACACTCGACGGCGGTTGGGACAAGAGGCTGTCGCGCGGTAGCGTGATGCCCGACAGTTCGCTCGACCTACATGGCCATACGCTGGCCTCGGCCCACGCGATGCTCGACCAGGGGCTGGGCAGGGCGATCACGCGCGGCGACCGGGTGCTGCTGCTGGTGACGGGTAAGCCGCCGCGTCCCGAGAGCGAGCGCCCCCATGCGCGCGGTGCGATCCGCGCGGCGATCAGCGACTGGCTGGGCGCTTCGCGTCATGCCGATTCGATCGCGGCGATCCGCAATGCCCATCCGCGCCATGGCGGGCAGGGCGCGCTCTATATCGTCTTCAGGCGCCCGCGCGAGCGATGATCCCGGCATAGATGCGGGTGAGTGCATAGAGGTCTTCGACCGCCACCGCTTCATCGACCTTGTGCATCGTGGCATTGAGCAACCCGAATTCGACCGTCGGGCACAGCTTCGACAGGAACCGTGCGTCGGAGGTGCCGCCGGTGGTCGACAGTTCGGGCGCGATGCCGGTCTCGGCTCGGATAGCGTCGGCGATCATCGCCGAGAAGGCGCCCGGCTGGGTCAAGAACGCCTCGCCCGAGACGCGGCCGGTCACCTGCGCAGCCGGGGCATGCGCCTGCGCGATCCGGGTGATCCGCTCGATCAGTGCATCGCCACGCTGCTCGTCGTTGAAACGGATCGACAGCCGCGCCTGCGCCGAGCCCGGAATGACATTATGCGCCGGGTTGCCGACATGCAGGTCGGTGATCTCGATATTGGACGGCTGGAACCAGGCATTGCCGGTGTCGAGTGTAACCCCCTCGATCTCCGCCAGGATCGCGATCAGCGGCGTGATCGGATTGTCGGCGAGATGCGGATAGGCGACATGCCCCTGTCGGCCCGGCACGGTGATCCAGATATTGACCGACCCGCGCCGCCCGATCTTCATCATATCGCCCAGCCGGTGCGCGGAGGTGGGCTCGCCGACCAGGCACAGGTCGGGGGCGACGCCACGCTCCGCTATCCGATCGATCAGCGCGCGAGTGCCGTAAATGGCGGGGCCTTCCTCATCGCCGGTGATGATCAGCGACAAGGGGATGCCAGGCTCGGCCGGGATCGCGGCGACGAAGGCGGCGACCGCGCCCTTCATATCCACTGCGCCGCGCCCGAAGAGCAGGCCGTCGCGCACCTCGCCCGAGAAAGGCGAACCCTGCCACCCCTCGCCGGCGGGCACGACATCGACATGGCCGGCAAAGGCGAGATGCGTGCCTCGGCCGGCCCGGGTGGCGAGCAGATTTTCAACCGGACCGTCCGGCGCCTCACCGACGACGAACCGATCAATCGTGAAGCCGAGCGGGGTCAGCGCGGCCTCCAGCACGTCGAAAACGCCGCCGTGTGCGGGGGTGACGCTGTCGGCGCGGATCAGGGCCTGGGCCAGGGAGAGGGCATCGGTCATGGTCCCGCGCATAAGCGGCCGTCCGGCAATGAGCAATCGGCCGATTGATCGCGGTTACGGACCCTAGACGGTCCGGCATCGTTCCTGCGTTCGTAACAGGAGTAATGCGATGAACGACCCCGATCATAAGGGCCATAAGGCGGGCGGACGATTGCTGATGTGGCTGGTCATCGCGGTGGGGATCGCGGCGGTGCTGCTCTACACCTTTTCCACGCGCGTCGCCGAACCGGCGGCGGACCAGCGCGCGCCGTTGAATGAGGTGCCCCCGGCGGCGCGATAAATCACCCAACCGCCGTTCATTCCGGGCGAAGTCTAGGCGCTGGCCCGCGGGGCTCGACTTCGCTCAGGCTGAACGGAGCGAGGAAGATGTCGCGGAGGGTGGGGCAATTTCAAACATCCGTTCAGCCGGAGCGCAGTCGAGGGCGAAGCCTGACTGTGTGAGCTTTGAAAAAATCACCCCACCGGCTGCTCGAACCGCTCGATCACCCATTCCTCTTCCTGCGCAGCCGCGATCCAATCCTGCATGAAGGGGTGGCGCAGGACCGCATCCATATAGGGCAGGGCGAAGCGCGCGACGGGCAGCTGATAGGTGACGATCCGCGTCACGACCGGCGCGAACATGATATCGGCCGCCCCAAACTGGCCGAACAGGAAATCGCCGTCCCCGCCAAAGCGCGCCCGAGCCTGCGCCCAGAGCTCCATGATCCGCTTCAGGTCGACGATCACATCGTCATCGGGCGTCTGCGCCGGATAAGTCTGGCGGATATTCATGCTGTGCTTGCGGCGCAGCGCGACGAAGCTGGAATGCATCTCGGCCGCCATCGAGCGGGCCATGGCGCGTGCGGCGTCATCCTCGGGCCAGAAAAGGTCGCGGCTGACCTTGTCGGCGAGATAGTCGATGATGGCGAGGCTGTCCCACACCACCGCCTCGCCATCCCACAGGATCGGCACCTTGCCCGAGGATGGCGCGAATTCGGCCCCCTCGCGCCTTTTGTCCCAATCCTCGTCATAGAGCGGCACGACCACCTCCTCGAACGGCAGCCCCGACTGGCGACAGGCGAGCCAGCCACGCAGGGACCAAGAGGAATAGGCCTTGTTACCGATGATCAGCTTCATGGCGACAGGGGGTAACCGCCCCATGCGTCCCCCGCAACCGGGCAAAGAAAAACCCACCCGGCGGGAACCGGATGGGCTTTCTGTTTCAGGTCGCGAATGCTTCCAGCGGATGGGATCAGAAGCGGGCAGTCGCCACCACGCGGAAGAAGCGGCCGATCAGCCCCGGATAATAGGGGCGGGTGCCGCCCGTTACCGACAGCGCCGGGAAGGGCGCCGAGGCGTTGAAGACGTTGTCGACGATGAAGCGCAGGTTGAACTTCACCTTGCCGGTATACTGGCCCTGGAACAGGATCTTGAACGTCTTGCCCTCATAGGTCAGGTTCGCGGTGCCCGAATGGCGCGGATACCCTGCCATCCACATCAAGACAGAACAGGGGAAACATCCAGGCACTTAAATCATTGGAAATTGCGGTCAGTCGCCGGTGACCTCGCCCTCATCGTCCGGCAGCTTCTCTCGGACGCGCCGGTCGCGAACGTCCTTCAGCACGTCCTCCATCTCGAACAGCAACGCACGACCCTCGTCCGTCTTCCCGTTGGTGTCGTCCTGATCGGCCGCGAAAAGCTCCTTGGCCCGCACGGCCAAGTCCATCAGCAACGCAAAGCGCTCCTCGCCCAGCTTCTTGCGAATGATCTCGAATCCTCCGGTGAGGATGAGGAACTCACTGTCGATGTTGCGATTAGGAAAGTCGCCAAGGGGATCCACGAACGTCGGAGCGAATAGGACCATCGATCCCAGCAGGTCATGATCTCGCTCAGCGTTGCCGGGATGTAAGGCTTGGGATTGAAGTAGGGGTTCGGTCTGCTCATCGTTTCGTCTTTGGACGAGGAATAGCATAGGTGTGATCGGCTTCGAGCTGGCGTGAGCGGATGATGACCACGCGGCTCGGACGGAAATCCGTGTCGAAAAATCCTCGAACTTGCGGTGTGCTCAGCGTCTTGCGGGTCAGGGTTACGTCAAACGCCACATCGTTGACCCGCGCATCGGAGCGTCTCCACCTGAAGCGGCCCATAATCGCCCGTCACGCGCGCCGTGACTGCAGCGCGTTGAAAACGCAGATCGTTTACCTTTCGCTGTCAAACCATGTATCGTTTCGATCCGATTACCGAGCGCGTCAGCCGGCACGATCGCGTCGTAATGCCAGGCAGGATCGATCGCCTTTATTGCGCTGAAAGCTGCCGCGTTTGATTTTGCAGCACCTCCACGGTCATCGCGTCTGCGGGGCCGGCGAGATCGAAAAGGTCGTCAGCCACTGCGGCCACCACGCCGCCGGGCGAGTCGCGAAGTCCTGGGAACGACTGTTCCAAGGTCATGGCGTCCTCAAAGGCCCGGGTGTTCCCACCCCGCCCAACGACCGGTCTTTGCGGAGACGCCGCAAGTTGCGCTTCAAAGGGCTGTCCGATTGCCGGCGTGGTTGGATAGGTGGAGGCCCGACGAACTCCCGTCTGTCCAGCAACTGTTATTGCGGGGGCCAGGGGGGAGCGGCGAGTTCCGCGGGCGGACATTCGCAGATCGGGCCGAAATCCTGCCACTGCTTGACGCTCCGCCCGGAGCGAAAGTGAACTGCCCGTTGCGGGGATCGTGGTAGGGATTGAACTTGATTTCGGTTCCGTTGGCCAACCTAACTGTGGGAAGACGCCCCGTCCTCAGCCAGTGACCGAACGCACGCTGTTGCTTGCCTACGTTGATGTTCATGATGGCGCGCCGCTCCGTTGCGGCCGGAACATAAGGGCAACATTTTCCAACAAGTCAAGTTCAAACCGGGGCGCGGGCGTCCTCGGGGCACCATGAAGGTGCCCAGCACCGTCCTCTACGATCTTAATTTTACAAGTGTGGTGCCCCTGGCCGGACTCGAACCAGCATGCCTTGCGGCGTTCGATTTTGAGTCGAATGCGTCTACCAATTTCGCCACAGGGGCAGCGAAGAGGCGCTGCTAGACGAGGGTGGTCCGCTGTGCAAGCGCCGATTGTCGGGCGTCAGGGACAATCATGCCTCGCGATGCAGATGAAATAGACAAGCGTGATGGCCAGCACGAACGCAACCGCAACCAGATAGAGCGGCAGGATCAGCCATTTGGAGCTTCGCCGCAGCGGGAGCCATGACAGACCGATCATCCCCGGTGCCGCCGCCAGGACGGCGAGACCATAAGCGAAAGCCGGATTCCGCAGACCGGAGGCGACCGGGTTCGACCACAGGATCGCCAGCCACGTCAGCGGCGGTCCTGCCAACATCAGGGCCATGCCAGCAAGCCACCGGGCGACATATCGCGAATGGCTGCTACCGTTGTTATGGGCCATGTACGGCTTGCTCCATCCGATGGTCAGTTCGTTGGCGGCCGTTGGCGATAGCTCAGGGCCTCGGCGATATGGATGCGCCCCACCTGTTCGGCACCCGCCAGATCGGCGATGGTCCGCGCCACCCGCAGGACACGGGTATAGCCGCGCGCGGTCAGGCGCATCCGCTCGGCCGCCTCGACCAGCAACGCCCGCCCCGGCGCATCCGGTGCGGCATGGGTTTCCAGCAAGACGCCATCGGCTTCGGCGTTGGTACGAACCGTGACCGGCGAGTCGCGATAGCGATCGGTCTGGAGCGCACGAGCCGCTGCGACTCGCTCTGCAACCATAGCCGACGATTCGGCGGCAGCCGGCGCGAACAGGTCGACCGCACGGACGGGCTGCACTTCCACCGCCAAATCGATTCGATCGAGCAGCGGTCCCGAAATCTTCGCCTGATAATCGGCGGCGCAGCGCGGGGCTCGTGCACAGGCGAGCGCGGCGTCGCCCAGATGGCCGCAGCGGCACGGGTTCATCGCCGCGACCAACTGGACGCGCGCCGGGAAGGTCACATGCGCATTGGCGCGAGCGATGCTGACCGTGCCCGTCTCCAGCGGCTGGCGCAGCGAATCGAGGACCGCGCGTTGAAACTCCGGCAGTTCGTCGAGGAAGAGGACGCCCATATGCGCCAGGCTGACCTCGCCGGGCCGTGCCTTCAGCCCGCCACCGGTCAGGGCCGCCATCGAGGCCGAGTGATGCGGCGCGCGGAACGGCCGGGTGCGCGTCAATCGCCCGCCCGTCAGCGTTCCCGCCACCGACTGGACCATCGAGACCTCCAGCGCCTCGGCCGCGTCGAGCGGTGGCAGGATGCCGGGCAGGCAGGCGGCCATCAGCGACTTGCCCGATCCGGGTGGACCACTCATCAGCAGATTATGTGATCCAGCCGCTGCGATCTCCAGCGCACGCCGGGCATTTTCCTGGCCCTTGACCTGCGACAGGTCAGGCCCCGTGGCGCCGCTCTCGACGATCCCGGCTTCGGGTAGCGGCAGGACCGAATGGCCTTTCAGATGATTGATCAGCGACAACAGGTCCGGTGCCGCAACGACCGAGCCGCCACCCGCCCAGCTCGCCTCCGCCCCTTGCGCGGCCGGGCAGATCAGCCCCTTGTCGAGCGAGCCGGCATGGATCGCGGCCAGCAGCACGCCCGGTGATGGTCCGATCCGTCCGTCCAGAGCCAGTTCGCCCACCACGACATGATCGGCCAACAGTTCGGCATCGATCACCCCCATCGCCGCCAGCAGAGCGAGCGCGATCGGCAGGTCGAAATGCGACCCTTCCTTGGGCAGGTCGGCGGGCGACAGATTGACCGCGATCCGCTTGGGTGGCAGCGCCAGGCCCATGGCCGCGATGGCGGCACGCACCCGCTCACGGCTCTCGCCCACCGCTTTGTCCGCCAACCCGACCAGGTTGAAGGCTGGCAACCCTGCGATCAACTGCACCTGCACTTCGACGGCACGCGCCTCCAGCCCCAGATAGGCCACCGTGGACACGATCGTCGCCATAGATTTCCCCCTGTACGGGCTCTCCCTGCCCGCCTATCCCTCCTGCAAAGGAAGCCTCCGCCCCGCAAGGGGCAGATGGTCGGACTCCAAAACTGTTCACCCGATTGACTTGAAAGCCCGCTTTGCGTAAGCGGCTTGCCACCAAGGCCGTCCTCGTGGCGGCCGTTTTTATTCAGACGTATCCAAGGAATGAACGATGAAGCGGACCTTTCAGCCGAGCAATCTGGTGCGCGCTCGCCGTCACGGCTTCCGTGCGCGGATGGCCACGCCGGGCGGCCGTGCGGTGATCCGGGCGCGTCGCGCGCGCGGCCGCAAGAAGCTGTCGGCGTAATCACGACACTGACCCGCCGCCGCGATTTCCTCGCGGCCAATGGCGGGCGACGCGTGGCGATGCCCGGCTTCGTGCTGCAGGTACGCCCGCGGGATGACGGTGATGCCGCCATGCGAGTCGGCTTCACCGTCACCAAGAAGATCGGCAACGCGGTCGTCCGCAACCGGATGAAACGCCGGATGCGGGCGCTCGCGCGCGATCTGTTGCCGACCAAGGGAATCACCGGCGCGGACCATGTCCTGATCGGCCGGCAGGGCGGCATCGAGCGCGACTATCAGGCGCTTACCGCCGAACTGGCCAAGGCACTGGCTCGGGCGGCCTCGCCCGAAACCGCCGCCGACCAGCGTCCGCGCGAGCCGCGCGTCCATCATGGTCGGGGCAAGGGGCGCGGCCCCCGGGGCGGCGCGCATCGCCCGCCCGCCACGCCCCCTCAAGAGCCCGCACGATCGTGATCGCGCGGCTTTTGATTCTCATCGCGCGGGGCTGGCAACTTGGCCCCTCGCTTATTTTACCGCCCACATGTCGCTATCAACCGTCCTGTTCGGCCTATGCAATAGAGGCCATTGGCCGCTATGGCGCGGTCAAAGGGGGCTGGTTGGCGCTCAAGCGCATTGCGCGGTGCCATCCCTGGGGCGGGCACGGACCCGACCCGGTGCCCTGACATAACTGGGGTTTCGACGTGAACGAAGACCGCAAGAATTTCGTCGTGTTCGCGGTGATCGCGGCGCTGATCCTGTTCGGATGGCCGCTCATCCAGAGCAAGTTCTTCCCGAGCAACCCGCCCGCGACGAAGATCGTCGACGGCAAGCAGGTGCCGGTGGCCAATTCTACCGCGAATCCGACCGCCACGACGCCCTCGGCGATCCGCGATCGCCGCGTCGTTCTGGCCGAAACCCCGCGCGTGGCGATCGACACGCCGCGTCTGAAGGGGTCGATCAACCTTAAGGGCGCGCGGATCGATGATCTTGTCCTGCTCGATTATAAGGAAACCGTCGCCAAGGATTCGCCGCCGATCCGCCTGTTGTCGCCGGCCGGCGCCGAGGGCGCCTATTTCGCCGGCTTCGGCTGGCGCACCGACGGGCTGAACCCGCCCGCCGCGGACACCGTCTGGACCGCCAGCGCGCCCGTGCTGCGGCCCGGCCAGCCGGTGACGCTGACCGCCGCCAATGCGACGGGTCAGCGTTTCCAGATCACCCTGTCGGTCGACAAGGACTATATGTTCACCGTCCAGCAGACGGTGGCCAATGGCGGCAATGCGCCGGTGCCGGTTGCAGCCTATGGTTATGTCAATCGCGGCATTTCGGCCGATCCCGATAGCTGGACGATCCATGTCGGCCCGATGTCGGTCAATGACGGCACCGCGCATTACGGCCCCAACTGGAAGGACCTGGACAAGGCGCCGACCCGCTTCACCACCACCGGCGGCTGGCTGGGCTTCACCGACAAATATTGGCTGGCGACGCTGATCCCCGATCAGTCCAAGGCGTTCGACGGCCAGTTCCGCGCCGGCGCGGGCCAGACCTATCAGGCCGATTATACGCTTCAGCCGCAGACGCTGGCGCCCGGCCGTCAGGTGACGCAGACCACCCGCTTCTTCGCGGGCGCCAAGGAAGTCGCGCTGCTCGACCGCTATACCGACAAGGAAGGCGCGACAAAGCTCGATTACGCGCTCGACTGGGGGTATCTGCGCGTCCTCGAAAAGCCGATCTTCTATTATCTCGACTGGCTGTTCCGCCTGGTCGGCAATTTCGGCGTCGCGATCATCCTGCTGACCGTCACCATCCGCGCGCTGATGTTCCCGATCGCCCAGCGCCAGTTCGCCTCGATGGCGGCGATGCGCGCGGTGCAGCCCAAGATGAAGGCGCTGCAGGAACGCTACAAGGACGACAAGGTCCGGATGCAGCAGGAGGTCATGGCCCTCTACAAGCAGGAGAAGGTCAATCCGCTGGCTGGCTGTCTGCCGACGCTGATCCAAATTCCGATCTTTTATGCGCTGTACAAGGTGCTGATGCTGACGATCGAAATGCGGCACCAGCCCTTCGTCGCCTGGATCAAGGATCTGTCCGCGCCCGATCCGTTGACCCCGGTCAACCTGTTCGGCCTGCTGCCCTTCACCCCGCCGCACTTCATCGCGATCGGCGTGGTGCCGATCTTGCTGGGCATCTCGATGTACTTCCAGTTCAAGATGAACCCGCAGCCGATGGATGACGCACAGAAGCAGGTCTTCGCGATCCTGCCCTGGGTGCTGATGTTCGTGATGGCGCCGTTTGCGGTCGGCCTGCAGGTCTACTGGATCACGACCAACTGCATCTCGATCCTGCAGCAGCGTCTGCTCTACGCCCGCCATCCGGGCCTGAAGCAGCCGGCGGTCAAATGAGCGAGCTTCCTCCCGCGCTCCCTTCCGAAGAGCCGCAAGGCTTTTCGGAGGAACTGGTCGAGGCGGCGCGCAAGCTGTTCGCCGGGCCCGTTACCTTCCTGAAGTCTGCGCCCGCGCTGAAATTCCTGCCCGACCCCATCGTGCCGGAAATCGCGGTGGCGGGGCGGTCCAATGTCGGCAAGTCGTCGCTGCTCAACGCGCTGACCAACCGCAATGGCCTCGCGCGCACCTCGAACACGCCGGGGCGGACGCAGGAGCTGAACTTCTTCGACGTGGGCAATCCGCCGACGCTGCGGCTGGTCGACATGCCAGGCTATGGCTTTGCCAAGGCGCCCAAGGACATGGTCAAGCAGTGGCGGTTCCTAGTGAACGACTTTCTGCGCGGGCGGCAGGCGCTGAAGCGCGCACTGGTGCTGATCGACTCGCGTCATGGCATCAAGGAAGTGGATCGTGAGATCCTGGAGATGCTAGACCGGGCCGCAGTCAGCTATCGCATCGTCCTTACCAAGGCGGACAAGGTGAAGGCGACCGAGCTCGCCGACGTCGTCGCCCGGACCGAGGTGGAAGCCCGCAAGCGCCCCGCCGCGCATCCGGACATTCTGGCGACCTCCAGCGAGGGCGGCATGGGGATCGCCGAACTGCGCGCGGCGGTGCTGGAAGCCATCGGCTAACCAGGGGCAGGTGCGTCGGGTACGCACTCGCTTCATGGCCTTGCTCTGTCATTTGGCTGGGAAGCGATGACGGAGCGGGGCTCAGCTAATACGCTTTGCTGCAATAAACCTAGATAATTAATCTACATTGTTGCCCTTGCGCCTCCGTGACGAAGAAATGACAGCGCTCATGACGCTTTGATTGACCCCATCGTCATCACTCGAATAGCCCCTGAGAATAAACATTAAAAATTCAGGGGTAAGCTTATCATGTCTCATCTGCTGCGCACGCGCTCCCTTCGTGACGTGAGCGTCATCGCGCTTCTCGCTATGGCCGGCCCCGCTTTTGCACAGACGCTGCCGCCCACCACGCCGGAGGGCAGTACGACGACCGAGACGACCACGACCAGCCAGGACGGCACCGCGGTGCAGGATGCGGGCAGTGGCCAGGACGTCGTCGTCACCGGCTCGCGCATCGCCCGCCCCGAGTTCGAGACGCTGCAGCCCACCCAGGTCGTCGGTGCCGCGCAGATCGAAAATCGCGGCTATACCAATGTCGGCCAGGTGCTGAGCGAAATCCCCGCTTTCGGCCCTCCCGGTAATAGCGGCGTCGGCGCGCAGTCGTCCTTCGGCCCGGCGCAGACCTTCGTCGACTTTTTCGGTCTCGGCACGCAGCGTACGCTGGTGCTGGTCAATGGCCGCCGCTTCGTGTCGTCGAATACCGCCAGCATCTTCGGCCCCGTGTCGGCCGGTACGCAGGTCGACCTGAACAACATCCCGACCACGCTGGTCGAGCGGGTCGAGACCGTCGCCATCGGGGGCGCGCCGATCTATGGTTCGGATGCGATCGCGGGCACCGTCAACATCATCCTGAAGCGCAACTATGAAGGGCTTCAGCTCGAAGGCCAGGCGGGCGTTTCGCAGCTTGGCGACGCCCCCGATCAGCGGTTGAGCGTGCTGGCCGGCAAGAACTTTGCCGACGGTCGCGGCAACATCACCCTCTCGGGCGAATATAACCGCGTCACCGGTCTGACCGCCGCCGACCGTGACATCACCGCCGCCGGCTACTTCTTCGGCACGCCCGCGACGCCGGGCGATTTCCAGCGCGTTCTCTATCCGGCGCAGCGCTACAGCGCGTTCACCATCGGTGGCGTGCCGTTCAGCGCGGATGACTTCCTCGCCAGCCGTTCGGGCATCCGCAACGCGGCCGGGCAGCTTCTGCAGTTCGGGCCCAACGGTACGCTGGTTCCGCTCGACCTCGGCACCCCGATGCGCCAGGGCTATATCAGCAGCGGCGGCAACGGTTATAACCTGCCGCTCCAGTCGAACCTGCTGACGAATTCCGAACGCTATGTCGCCAACGCGCAGGCGAGCTATCAGATCAGCGACCGAATCCGCTTCTTCGGTGAGGCCTGGTACGTCCGCAGCAAGGGCGTGAACCTGATCGATCAGCCCAATTACAACACGGCGCTGTTCGACGACGCCGGCACCGCCGATGGCAATCTGCTGATCAGCCTCGACAACCCGTATCTGTCGGCCACCGACCGCACGACGATCGCGGCCAATCTGCCCGCCGGCCAGAACCAGTTCTATGTCGGCCGCGCGCTGGCCGATCTGACCACGGGCCGCGCCGAGGCAACCGTCGAGACCTATCGTTTCGTCGGCGGCTTCGACGGCACAGTGCCGCTGCTGGGTCGCGACTTCAAGTGGGAGGCCTCGGCCGTCTATGGCAAGTCGATCACCAACGGCCGCAACTTCGAGTTGATCCAGCAGAATTTCGCCAACGCGATCGACGCGGTGCGCGATGCCTCGGGCAACATCACCTGCCGCCCGGGCGTGGTGAATGCGACCATCCCGTCGATCGGTGGCGGCGGCTGCGCCCCGCTCAACATCTTCGGGGTCGGTCAGGCCAGCCAGGCCGCACGCAATTATATCTTCGCGATCGCCACCCCGCGTTCGGCCAATGAGCAACTGGTGTTCAACGCCAATATCAACGGCCCGGTCTTCCAGCTATTCGGCAACGACGTGTCGCTGTCGCTGGGCTATGAGCATCGCGAGGAGAAGACGCAGTTCGATCCGGGCGCTTTCTACTATGGTGAGCCCCAGGCGGACGGCAGCCGCGTCCAGTATGGCCGCACGATCCCGATCGACCCGGTCCGCGGCAAGTTCCACACCAACGAAGTGTTCGGCGAAGTCGTCGTACCCTTCGTGTCGAGCAAGAACGAGCTGAGCTGGCTCAAGACGCTCGAGTTCGACGGTGCGGCGCGTTATGTCGACAACTCGCTGTCGGGCGGTGACGTGACCTGGACGGCGGGTGGCCGTATCGGCTTCTTCCAAGGGCTGACCTTCCGCGGCAACTTCACCCGCTCGATCCGTTCGCCCGCCATCACCGAGGTGTTCAACCCCACTTCGCGCGCCTTCGACAGCGGCAACGACCCTTGCGACACGCGCTATGTCGGCAGCGGCCCCAACCCCGCCACGCGCCGCGCGAATTGCGTTGCCGCCGGGATCAATCCGGCGAACTTCACGTCCAACTTCAGCGACTTCACCATCCCGGTGACGATCGCGGGCAACCCCGATCTGCGCAATGAAAAGGCCAATAGCTGGACCGTGGGTGCGATCGCGCAGCCGCGCTTCATCCCCGGCCTGTCGGTTGCGGTCGACTGGGTGAACATCACGCTAAAGGACGCGATCACTTCGCTCGACGGGACTTCGATCCTGAACGCCTGCTATGATTCGGCTAGCTATCCCAACCAGTTCTGCGGCTCGTTCGATCGCGGCGCCGATGGCCAGATCACGACCATCCGTGAGGGCTATTTCAACGCCGCCTCCTATGAGATGGCCGGTCTGCAATCGACCATCGCCTATCGCCTGCCGCTCGACCGCGTCGGCCTGACAGATGCGGGCACGGTCGGCCTGTCAGTCAATTATTTCTACCGCGACAAGCTGCAGACCCAAGTCGGCACTGGTGACATCAACCATGATGCCGGTGAGATCGGTTATCCGCGCCATTCGGGCACCGCGAACCTGACCTATGAGGGCAAGACGTTCAA
>NZ_BBJS01000034.1 GCF_000739895.2 Sphingomonas paucimobilis NBRC 13935 | reverse complement strand
TTTCCGTATGCCCCACCACCCGTTACGAAAAAATGACGAATTGCCGGGGGTGGGGTTGAACCAAATAGGCCCTCTCCTATTTATATCCTGTACGACGTCGTGTCCCCCCTTTCGCGATGTCGTATGACACGCTTTCAGCGTGTCTCCTCCCTGAACCTTGGCCACCTCGCGCTCTCCCCCTTGCGCGAGGTGGTTTTTTATTCGGCGGCGAGCGGCAGGCTTAGGGGCTGGGGCTGGGCGAGGGCTTCGGCGCTGAGCGCGGCGATGATCTGGCGGACCAAGGTGACCGTCGCGTCGAAGCCGGGGCCGGGGGCCTCCAGAGCAGCATTGAGATAGAGCGAGCGGTCCAGTTCTAGCTGGATGGCATGAATGCCGCGCCTTGTGTCGCCATGCCGCTCGACGACATGGCCGCCCGCATAGGGTGCGTTGCGTGTCACCGCGATACCGGCAGCGCGGATGGTCGCCTCGCAGCGGCGAACGAAGCCTATTCCCGCCGTCATGCCGTGCCGGTCGCCGATCACGATGCGCGGATGGCTTTCGGCCGATCCCAGCGGCGGCATCGAGTGGAGATCGAGCAGCACCGCCATCCCGAACCGCGCCCGCACCGCCGCCAGGCAGGACGACAGGGCGTCATGATAGGGACGATGGTCGGTGGTGATCCGCGCGACGATCTCCGCATCGGTAAAGCGCCGCGTCCAGATATCGCCATGCCCGCCGATGCGGCGCGGGACGAGGCCCAGCCCGCTGCGCACCTTGCTCGACCCCCGACCGCTCACCCGAGCGCCGGCGTCGATCAGGGGATCGCGGTCCCGCTCGTCGCGATTCAGGTCGATCCAGGCGCGCGGCCGGGTCTGCACGATCATCGGCTCGTCGGTGCGCGCGGCTTGGGCCACTTGGTCGATCAGCCGGTCCTCCAGCCCCATGATCGCGCCGAGCGGCACCCGCAGCGCCTCGACCAGCGCGGACGGATAATCGCGCCCGCCATGCGGCACCGAAATCACCACCGGACCGGCGGGGCTTGCGGTGCCCAGGCTCTCGAAACTCGCGCCGGGGGAGGGGCTGGCCATCGCCGATGATCCTATGGTGGGAAACCGAGCCCGGCAATGGTCTGGAAATCTTAACCGCCCTCTCGCTAAACTGGTGCCCAAGATGAATCGGGATCACGACATGCTTCACATCCTGCTGGCCGAAGATGATGAGGTCATGCGCGAATATCTGACCCGGGCGCTGACCCGCTCGGGCTACCGCGTCACGGCGGTCGATCGTGGCACCGCCGCGCTGCCGCTGCTCGACACCGAACATTTCGACCTGCTGCTGACCGACATCGTGATGCCCGAGATGGATGGTATCGAGCTGGCCCAGCGCGCCGCCGCGCTGGTGCCTGACCTGCGGGTGATGTTCATCACCGGCTTCGCTGCGGTGACCCTGAAGGCCGGCGAGGCCATGCCCAACGCCCGCGTCCTGTCCAAACCTTTCCACTTGCGTGACCTAGTGATGGAGGTGGACAGACTTTTTCACGCGGATTCGGTCGATGGCGCAATTTAGGGCTTGTCAGCCCCGACCAACCTGCTAATTGGCCGGCCTCCGGCGGGCGTGTAGCTCAGTGGTAGAGCACTGTGTTGACATCGCAGGGGTCGCAAGTTCAATCCTTGCCACGCCCACCACTCAAAAAGCCTCGGGAATCTTCGGATTTCCGGGGCTTTTTAGTATCTGTCGTTTTGCGGCTAAACCATGTGCAGTCGCCCTGCGATGCAGTCCTGACACAAACCCCACATTGCGCGTGACACGCTGACGGCCAACAGCCGGCTACCGCTGGTCCGCAGCCTGTACTTTGTCGAGGTTCACCCGCAGCGTTCCGATGCCGGCGTCTCAGGCCTGATGCGCTGCCCGGTAGCAGGCCACCGTCTGCCGCGCGGTCAGCGCGGGCTCGAGGGCGGACAGGTCGGGTGCGGCAGCGCGGGGGGCCGCTTGCAGGGCAGCGGCCGAGGTCAGCGCGTCCTTGGGGGTGCCGTTGAACAGCGCGACCCAGTCGGCACCGACGATCGCCTGGAGATCGCGCATCGTCGGTGTGTCGCGCACGACGATCGGCTTGCCCAGCGACAGCGCCAGGATCGCGGCGCCCGAATGCAGCGCCGAGCCTTGCGCATAGGGCAGGACGATGACGTCGGCCATGTCGTGCAGCGCCCAGACATCGGCGTCGGCGATGCGATCGGGGATGAGGTGGACACCGGGCGTCTCGGCCGCCTTGGTCAGGACCTCCTCGCGGAATTCCTCGGTCCCGCGAATCTCGCCGGCGATCACCAGTTGCGCATCAGTGCCCGTCTCGGCGAAATCCTGCATCAGGCCGGTGACGTTCTTGTAACGGCGGATTTGGCCGAAGATCAGATAGGTCGGCTTGCCCGGCACCGCGTCGCGCGCGGCGGCCAGGCCGGGATGGGTGGCCGGGGTCGCCGGATAATAGCCGATATAATGGCCATGTGGCACGATATCGGCCGGAACCTGGGCGATGGCGGGATAATGCTTGCGCACCGCGACCAGCGCGGCGGGGCTGAGGCTGATGATCCGGTCGACCATCGCGTTGAAGGCGGCGGTGAAGCGGGCATAGAGCTTGCCCACATCGGGCCGGTCATGCGCGCCCAGGTCATGCGCGGTCCAGATCAGCTTCGCGCCGCGCCGCCGGGCGAGCCACAGCAGCGCCAGTTCCTTGGCCGCATCGGCCGCCGCCTTGGCGGTGCCGGCGTTCCAGCGGACCAGGAATTCGGGCCAATGGACATGGATGATGTCCGGGCGCAGCGCGACCAGCGAGCGTCGGGAATAGGGGTGCACGACGATATTCTGGTCCTCCATCCCCGCATAGAGCAGCTTGGTATAGGGATTTTCGCCCGAGACCGCGTCGGCGGCTTGGGCCAGAATGATCAGCGGCTTGGCCCCTGGCTGGACGTGCATGGCCGAATCCCTTTCCCGACGTGAACCCCCGCACCGATTTCCCCGAATCGGTGACGTCATGATGGTCATAAGCGCCTTTGCCGTGGGGGCGGCCCCCATGTTGCGGTGCGACAATCGAGCCTTGTCCCATGGTGGAACGACGGCCCGCGGCGGGAGCGGCGAGCAAGAGGGATGAGGGAAAGGGCCGATCCCTGCGTATAGTGGGGACATGACCGATCCGCTCGACCACGACCTTGCCCTGCTGGCGCAGCCCGCGCCGCCGACCGCGCTGGATGATCTGGAGCACCGGGTGGCCGCCGCCATCGCCGCCAGTCCCGGTACGGGCGGCGTGTCGGGGCGCGGGATGGCGATGGCGGGTATCGGCGCCTTGCTGCTGGGTTTGGCCGGCGGTGGGGTGATGAGCGCGCGCGGTGAAGCGCGCGAGCGACCCGAGCGGATCGCGATGGTGCTCGACGCCGGGCTCGCGCCTTCCACGCTGTTGCTCGGCCGATGAGCGGGGCGGTGCGGCGCTATGCGCTGACGCTGGTGATCGCATTCGTCGCGGCGCTGGCTGGGGTCGCGATCGGATGCCGGTTGCTGATGCCCGCCGCGCCGGCGGCGAGCGATATCCATATGCTGATCCACCGGGATATCCGGCTCGACCCCGCCCAGACGGTCGCGCTCGATCGGCTGGAGGCGCAGTTCGCAGCGACCCGTGCCGTGCTGGACGCCCGGCTGCGCGGCGACAATGCCCGGCTGGCGGCGGCGATCGAGGCGGAGCATCGCGACGGCCCGCGCGTCACCCAGGCAATTGATGCTGTCCACCACAGTATGGGCGATCTGCAAAAAGCGACGCTGACGCATGTCTTTGCGATGCGCCGCGTGTTGCGCCCCGATCAGGCGGCGACCTTCGACCGGCTGGTGGTCGCCAAGCTGACCGATACGGGCCGGTGAGCAAGGGCTGGTGAGCCGTGACTATGCGGGGTTGCCCGATGGCGATCTGGTCGCCCTGGCGCGGGATGGCGATGCGAGCGCGCAGGCGCTGGCCTATGCTGCGATCGTCACGCGGCACAAGGGCGCGTTGTACCGGTTGATCCTGACGCATGTCCGCGATGCCGACGAGGCGCTGGACTTGGTGCAGGACAGCTTCGTCGCCGCACATGCCGCGCTGGGACGCTTCGACACCTCTCGCTCGCTGCGCGCCTGGCTCAGCCGGATCGCGCTCAACAAATGCCGGGACTGGGCGCGGCGGCGGCGGGTGCGCGCGATGCTGGCGCGGGTGCTGCCCATCGAGACGGCGGCGGAGGTCGCCGACGACCGGGTCGGCAGCGAGGCGGCGGCGATCGACCGGCAATCGTTGAGCCGCACTCTGGCCGCGCTTGATGCGCTGCCGGAGGCGTTGCGCGCGCCGCTGATCCTGTGCGCGATCGAGGGGCTCAGTCAAAGCGAGGCCGCCGAGGCCTTGGGGCTGAGTGCCAAGGCGATCGAACTGCGCGTCCGCCGAGCCCGCGCCGCCTTGCGCGATGCGATGGAGTGAGGGGGCGGGCGCTTCCGCGCGTATAAGAGGGCATGACCGATCTTCCGACCGTGATGCGCCGTCGTGATCTGCTCGCCGGTGGTGTCGGCCTTGGCACGCTGGCCGCCTTCCCCGCCTGGGCGCAGAATCATGGCCATGGCCTGTCGCCGCGCGTCGAGCTTCAAGGGCCCGAGATCACGCTGACCGTCGGGCGTCAGCATATGATGATCGATGGCAAGCCCTATCACGCGATCGGTATCAACGGTTCGGCGCCTGCTCCCCTGATCCGTTTGCGCGAGGGGCAGCGGGCGCGGATCACCGTCGTCAACACGCTGGACGAGGAGACGTCGATCCACTGGCACGGGCTGTTGCTGCCCTTTCAGATGGACGGGGTGCCGGGGATCAGCTTTCCGGGCATCCCGGCGGGCGGCCGCTTCACCTATGAGTTTCCGGTCGTCCAGGCGGGGACCTATTGGTATCACAGCCATTCGGGCCTGCAGGAGCAGGAGGGTCTGTACGGCCCGATCGTGATCGACCCGGCCGGCGCCGATCCGGTCGCGGCGGATATCGAGCATGTTGTCATGCTGTCCGACCACAGCGCCTTGCACCCCCACGCCATTTTTCGCCGGCTGAAACTCCAGGGCGGCTATTTCAACTATCAGAAGCAGACCATCGGCGGACTGCTGGCCGGGCGCGACCAGCCGTTGAAGGAGCGCTTACGCTGGGGGGCGATGCGGATGGACCCGAGCGACGTGTCCGACGTGACCGGCTCGACTTATCGTTATCTCGTCAATGGGCGGGGGCCGGGGGACAATTGGACCGGGCTGTTCGTGGCGGGACAGCGGGTGCGGCTGCGCATCGTCAATGCTTCGGCGATGACCATCTTCAATCTGCGTATCCCCGGCCTGGCGATGACGGTGGTGCAGGCGGATGGCCAGAATGTGCGCCCCGTCACCGTCGACGAACTCCAGATCGCGGTGGCCGAGACCTATGACGTGATCGTCACCCCGCCTGAGCCCCGCGCCTATACGCTGGTCGCCGAGAGCTGGGATCGGTCGGGCATGGCGCGCGCTACGCTGGCGCCGGCCATGGGGATGGTGGCGGCGGTCCCCGCGCTACGCCCCCGGCCGCTGGCGACGATGAAGGATATGGGCATGGGGGGCATGGACCATGGCGGCGGCGGCGGCGGCGCCTGCCCGCCCGAGCATGCCGCGATGGGGCATTGCCAGCCGATGGGTGGCGCCATGCCGATGGATCATGGCGGCATGAGCCATAAGATGCGCGACTTCGCCAACGCCCCCGGCCTGCCGCGCACGCCGGTCGTGCAGACGGTCGCGCCGATGCCGGTCGATCGGACGGGGGAGCCGCCCCAGGGGCGGGGCGATGTCGGGCACCGGGTGCTGACCTATCGCGATCTCGTCAGCCTGGCCCCCAATCCGGACCGGCGCACCCCGTCGCGCGCGCTGACCATTCACCTGACCGGCAATATGGAACGCTATATGTGGGCGTTCGACGGCGTGAAGCTGAACGCCGTCACCGCGCCCATTCCCTTCCGCCTGAACGAGCGGGTGCGCGTGACCCTGGTCAACGACACGATGATGGCCCATCCCATCCATCTGCACGGCCATTTCTTTGAGCTGGTGACGGGGCATGGCGATCATGCGCCCCGCAAGCACACGGTCAATGTCGCGCCGGGGGGCAAGGTGAGTTTCGACCTGACTGCGGATGCCGAGGGCGACTGGGCGTTCCACTGCCATCTCCTCTATCATATGCATGCCGGGATGATGCAGGTGGTGACGGTGCGCCCCGATGCGGCGAAGGGGGACGCGGCATGATCCTCTTCGCGTTGCTGCTCGCCGAGCCCCAGCATCACGGCATGATGCCCGGCATGGCGATGCCCATGCCCGCCAAACCCAAGGTCGCGGCACGGCCCAAGCCGGCAAAGGGCAAGGCCAAGGACGTGGTGGCCAAGCCGCGTGCCGCGCGTGCCGCGCCCGCAATGCACGAACATCCTGCGATGCCGTCCGCCAGCATGGCCTGCTCAGCCGAACATGCCGCAATGGGGCATTGCCAGCCCGCCGCGCCGCAGCCCGATCCGATGCCCGGCATGACGGCACCCGCTTGTTCGCCGGAGCATGAAGCCATGGGCCATTGCCGAAGCGAGCAGGGGGCGGAGGGCGATACCGGAATGGATCACGCCGCCATGGGGCATGGAGGGATGAATCACGCCGGCATGGATCACGGCGCGATGCCCGGCATGGCGATGGACGAGGGCCCCGTCGGCACCGCACCGCCACCGCCCGCCCCCACGACCCGCGCGGCCGATCGCTTTTACGACCCCGCCGCCATGGCCGCCGCCGATACGCGTATGCGGCAGGAACATGGCGGCATGCGTTTCTCGCAGATTCTGTTCAACCTGGCCGAGATCCAAGTCCGCGACGGACGCGACAATTATCGCTGGGATGGGGAGGGCTGGTTTGGCGGCGACATCCACCGGCTGGTGGTCAAGACCGAGGGCGAGGGGATGCTGGGTGGTCGGATCGGTGCGGCCGAGGTGCAAGCGCTCTATGCCCGCGCGATCGATCCCTATTGGAATCTCCAGGCGGGCCTGCGTCAGGATGTCGGGGCGGGCGCGCGCCGCACCTATGCCGTGATCGGGGTCGAGGGGCTCGCCCCCTATTGGTTCGATGTCGAGGGCGCGCTGTTCCTGTCGGACCAGGGCGAACTGACCGGCCGGGCCGAGGCCTGGGTCGATCAGCGGCTGACCCAGCGGGCGATCCTGCAACCCCGGGTCGAGATCAATCTGGCGGCGCAGGACGTGCCCGAGCAGCGGATCGTGGCAGGCGTGTCGAGCCTCGAACTGGGGCTCCGGCTCCGGTACGAGATCGCCCGTGAGTTCGCGCCCTATGTCGGGGTGAATTGGGAACGCCGCTATGGCCCGGCGCGCGGTGGCGGTGCGGCGCTGGCGCTCGGCATCCGAACCTGGTTCTGAGGCGGGATCAGTCTGCCTGTTCCCATTCGGTGTCGATGACGAGGAGCAAGCGGTCGCCGCCGCTCTCCGCGATCGGCGGCGACCGATGGATGATCGCCCGGTCGTCGGCCAGTGCCCGCCCCTTGAACATGCCGACATCGCCGGCCGCCAGCGCGCGGGGCGGGGTATCGGCACCCGCACCTTGCGGCAGCCACTGCGTGGCCTCGCCCCAATAGGTCGAGATCAGGCGCAGCGCGACATAATCGGCATGGAATTTCCAGCAGCCATTGCCCGTGATCCGCTCCAGCCGCACCTCGACGCGCGGCTCGGCGGCGAGCCTGGCATAGAGCGCGGCCAGTTGCGCGACATCCTCGGTCAGGGCTGCATGCCAAGGCTCTGGCGCGAGCGCCGCCCAATATTCCTCCAGCCGCTGCGCCACCTGTCCGGCCGGTGCGGCGAAGCGGATCGCGGGCAGCGAGGACAGGTCGGGGGCAGGCATTCTCTGCGGGCGCTGCCACACGGCCAGCGTCACCGCCGGATCGTGGATCGCCGCCAGCGCTTCGGCATCGGTGCCGATCCGGACATGGTCGAAGATGGTGGTGGCTGGCGGGGCAGAAAGCGTATCGAGACTGGAGGACACGAAGCAACTCATCACTATTTGATATGGTGTAACGTACCATATCAATGGGTGTGGCGAAAGGCGATGCCCCGCATGCAGGAAGGGGCGACGTCTCGCGACGCCGCCCCTTTCCGTGTCTCACCGATAAAGGCGGGTATCAGTTCGCGTCTTCATCCGGGAAGGCGTTGGTCGGCTTCGATCCCCAGACCGCGTAGAACAGGATGTAGAGCTCGCACACGGCGGTCAGCAGGAACGACTGCTGCAGGCCATAATGGTCGGCCAGCCAGCCATGCACCGCGACCAGCGCGCCGCCGGCGATCGCCATGATCAACAGGCCCGAGCCTTCCTCGGTCAGCGGGCCGAGGCCGCGAATGCCCAGCGTGAAGATGGTCGGGAACATGATCGAGTGGAACAGGCCGACCAGGATCAGCGACCACATGGCGACGGGGCCGGTGGTGAAGACGGTCGCCAGCATCACGATGAACGCACCGATCGAGAAGACCGCCAGCACGGTGCCGGCCGGCACCTTCTGCATGATCGCCGAGCCGACGAAGCGGCCGACCATCATCCCGCCCCAGAGCAGGGTCAGGTAACGGCCCGCGGCCTCGGTCGTCATGTTGCCGATGTCGGGCCGGCTGACGAAGTTGACGAAGAGGTTGCCGACGCCGATCTCGGCGATCAGATAGATGAAGATCGCGCCGATGCCGAACACCAGGTTGCGATGCTTCCACAGCGAGTGATTCTTGCGCTCCTCCTTGGCGACTCGGCTGGTCGACGACCCCATGGCGGGCAGCGGGAAGCGCGCGATGACGAAGGCGAGCACCACCAGCACCACCGCGACCAGGCCATAGGGCAGGACCACCGCATGAGCGTCCGCCAGCCGCTCGGCCTGGGTCAGCGCGACGCTGCCGGCCTCCGCCGTGCCGCCCTTGGAACGGCCGAGGATCAGATAGGCGCCGAACAGCGGCGCCAGCATCGTGCCCATCGAGTTCATCGCCTGCACCAGGTTCAGGCGCGACGATGCGGTGTCCGCCGGGCCCAGCACCGCGACATAAGGATTGGCCGCGACCTGCAGCAGCGTGATCCCGCTGGCGATCACGAACAGCATCAGCAGGGTGACGCCATAGGAGGGCAAAGTCGCCGCCAGCATCATGCCGACCGCGCCCGCCGCCATGATCAGCAGCCCGGTCACCAGCGACTTCTGGTATCCGATCCGCTCGATCAGCTTGGCCGAGGGGATGGAGGCGAAGAAATAGGCGATGAACCAGACGCTCTCGATCAGCGAAGCCTGGAAATAGCTGAGGTCGAACACGCTCCGCAGATGGGGCAGCAGCGTCCCGTTGATGACGGTGATGAACCCCCACATGAAGAACAGGCTGGCCAGCAGCGTCAGCGCGGACCGGTAATTGGTCGCCCCTCCCGCAGCGGCTGGCGCGCCGGCGGCGCGGGAAACAACGGGTGCGGCCATGGCAATCCTCTCCTTAAGAGCGGGCGGCGTCACGAAAACTTCTGTGCGCCCCGCTTGCTCCTGGTATTTTGTCTGACTATAGTGACGCAAAAGGCGCGTCAATGGCGTCTGGCGACGGAGGGATGAGGCATGTCGAGGGCGTCAATCAAGAGCTTTTTAACCCTGGTAGCGGTAACGACCGTAATGACTTCGACAGCGGCGCTGGCCAGCGAGGCCAAGCGGTCGCCCGCCGGGCAACTGGCCGACGGTGCCGCGATCGAGGCGGTGACCCTGACCAACAAGGCGGGGCTGTCGGCACGCGTGTTGACCTATGGCGCGACTCTTCAATCGGTTATGGCCCCCGACCGCAACGGCAAGACGGCCGATGTGCTGCTCGGCTATGACAAGGCCGACGATTATGTGAACCATCCGAACTTCTTCGGCGTGACGGTCGGCCGCTATGCCAACCGGATCGCCGGCGGCCGCTTCACGCTCGACGGGCGCAGCTACCAGCTCACCCAGAACGACAAGACCAATTCGCTCCATGGCGGGACGAAGGGCTTCGACAAGCATCTGTGGCGAATCGTCTCGATGAAGGACGGCCCGACCGCCAGCGTGGTGATGGCGCTGACCAGCCCCGATGGCGATCAGGGTTATCCGGGCAAGGTCGACGCCACCGTCACCTATTCGCTGGACGAGGCGGGCGCGCTGACCATCGCCTTTGTCGCGAACACCGACAAGCCGACGGTCATCAACATGACCAACCACGCGATCTTCAACCTGAACGGCGAAGGCTCGCCGCTGGGCGCGACCTTCCACAAGCTGACCATCCCGGCGAGCGCCTATACCCCGGTCGATGCCAAGCTGATCCCGACCGGCGAACGGACACCCGTCGCCGGCACGGTCTTCGACTTCCGTCAGCCGCGCGTGGTCGCCGACGGTATCCGCGACGGCAATGACCAGCAGATCCGCTATGGCCAAGGCTATGACCACAACTTCGCGCTCGACAAGGGGCTGACCGCCACGCCGCAGCTTGCCGCACGGCTGGAGGACCCCGCCTCGGGCCGCGTGCTCGAAGTGCTGTCGACTGAGCCGGGCGTGCAATTCTATACGGGCAATTTCCTCGACGGCACCTATGTCGGCAAGAAGGGGCATCTGTACCGCATGGGCGACGGCATCGCGCTCGAGCCGCAGAAATTCCCCGACTCGCCCAACAAACCCGATTTCGTTTCTGCCCGCGTCGATCCCGGTAAGCCCTATCGGCACACCATGATCTACCGTTTCTCCACCGTTCGCTGATTGAAAGCCTGATATGACCGACACGCCCACGAAGCTGCGCAGTCGCGCCTGGTTCGATAATCCCGAGAATATCGACATGACCGCGCTCTATCTGGAGCGCTATCTGAACTTCGGCCTCAGCCTGGAGGAGCTTCAGTCGGGCAAGCCGATCATCGGCATCGCGCAGACGGGTTCCGACCTGTCGCCCTGCAACCGCCACCATCTGGTGCTGGCCGAGCGGGTGCGCGAGGGCGTGCGCGAGATGGGCGGCATCGTGCTGGAATTCCCGGTCCATCCGATTCAGGAAACCGGCAAGCGCCCGACCGCCGGGCTCGATCGCAACCTGGCTTATCTCGGCCTGGTCGAGGTGCTGTACGGCTATCCGCTCGATGCGGTCGTGCTGACCATCGGTTGCGACAAGACCACCCCGGCGGCGCTGATGGCGGCTGCCACCGTCAATATCCCCGCGATCGCGCTGTCGGTCGGGCCGATGCTCAATGGCTGGCACAAGGGCGAGCGGACCGGCTCGGGCACCATCGTGTGGAAGGCGCGCCAGATGCTGGCGGCGGGTGAGATCGACGATGCGGAGTTCATCCGCCTGGTCGCCTCCTCGGCGCCGTCGACCGGCTATTGCAACACCATGGGCACGGCGACGACGATGAATTCGCTGACCGAGGCGCTGGGCATGTCGCTGCCCGGCTCAGCCGCGATTCCCGCGCCGTACCGCGATCGCCAGGAAGTCGCCTATCTGACCGGCAAGCGCATTGTCGAGATGGTGCAGGAGGATCTGAAGCCCTCCGACATCCTGACCAAGGAAGCCTTCCACAACGCGATCAAGGTCAATTCGGCGATCGGCGGCTCCACCAACGCGCCGATCCACCTTGCCGCCATCGCGCGCCACATCGGTGTCGACCTGCCGGTCAAGGATTGGGAGACCGAGGGGCACAAGATCCCGCTGCTCGTGAACCTGCAACCCGCCGGCGAATATCTGGGCGAGGATTATTACCGCGCCGGCGGTGTCCCCGCCGTGGTCAACCAGCTGATGGAGCAGGGACTGATCCACGAGGACGCGATCACCGTCAACGGCCGCACCATGGGCGACAATTGCCGTGGCAAGGCGATCGAGGACGAGAAGGTGATCCGTCCCTTCGCGCAGCCGCTGAAGGAAGAGGCGGGCTTCATCGTGCTGTCGGGCAATTTGTTCGACGCGGCGATCATGAAGACCAGCGTGATCTCGCCCGAGTTCCGCGATCGTTATCTGTCCAACCCGGACGATCCCGATGCCTTTGAAGGCCCTGCGGTCGTGTTCGACGGGCCGGAGGATTATCACCACCGGATCGACGATCCCGCGACCGGTATCACGCCCGAAACGCTGCTGTTCATGCGCGGCGCGGGGCCGATCGGCTATCCGGGGGCGGCGGAAGTCGTCAACATGCGCCCGCCGGCATACCTCATCACCGAGGGCGTGCACTCGCTGCCCTGCATCGGTGACGGGCGCCAGTCGGGCACGAGCGGTTCGCCCTCGATCCTGAACGCCAGCCCCGAGGCGGCAGCGATGGGTGGCCTGGCGCTGCTCGAAACCGGCGACCGGGTGCGGATCGACCTGAACAAGGGCACCGCCAATATCCTGATCTCCGAAGAGGAACTGGCGGAGCGTCGCAAGGTGCTGGCGGCGGTGGGCGGGTATAAATACCCCGCTTCGCAGACCCCGTGGCAGGAAATCCAGCGTTCGGTCGTCGGCCAGATGGCCAGCGGCGCGATTCTGGAGGGCGCGGAGAAGTATCAGCGCATCGCCCAGACCCAGGGCCTGCCGCGCGACAATCACTGATGGTGATGGGCCGGCCGGCGGACGAACCCGCCGGCCGGTCAGTTATTCTCCAGCCAGGCCAGGGCGGCATCGCGCGAGAGAAAGGCTTCCCGATGCTTCAGCGCATATTGCTGGCGTATCTGGGCTTTCAATGGCGTGGAGTCGACGACGATCGCCAGCCGGTCGTCGGGGGCATAATGGATCGCCATGCCGGCGCGGACCATCGCCACGGTGTCGGGAGTCGGGGTCGGCGCGCCGCGACGATCGACCATCACCTTGCCATGGCCCCGCCCGCGGCGCGACTCGGCGATGGCGGGCGCGAATGCGGGCCAGAAGCGGGCCATGATCGCGGGCGACAGGCCGCCATGCACGCGGACGCGCACGATGTGACGATGATCGATCGTCAACGAAAAGGACGGGTCTTCAACGGCAAAGGCGGTCAGCATCGGTCCCGCGATAGCATGACCGAGCAAGCATAATGGTTAATACCAATCCATGTATTTTCCAGGCCAAAGGCCGGGCATTTGATGTAGGATGCGGGTTCTGTGCGGGCGGATCATCCCTGGCCTCTTGACCTGGATCGGACGGCAATCGATACCGCTAACAAAATTTGCGGAGAGGATAGATGGCAAGCAATTCCACCAAGCTGATCGCGGCGTTGCCGGACGATTGGCGCGCGGGCCGCTTTGTCGGCCGTATCGATCGGGGGGAGGGACCTTGCCCGATTCTGGTCGAAAATGGCCAGGTCTTCGACATGAGCCGCGTGGCACCCACCGTCTCGGCGCTGCTGGCCGGCGGGGTGGTCGAGGCCGCACAGGGCGAGATGCTGGGCGAACTCGCCGATCTCGACCTGTCGCCGGAGCAAGGGGCGACCAACCGCCTGCTCTCGCCGATCGATCTGCAATGCGTGAAGGCGGCGGGCGTGACCTTTGCCGTGTCCGCGTTGGAGCGGGTGATCGAGGAGCGCGCGCGCGGCGACCATGCTAAGGCGGCTGGCCTGCGCGCCACGCTGGAAGAGGCGCTGGGCGGCAATATCCGTTCGGTCGTGCCGGGCACGGCCGAGGCGGCGCAGCTCAAGGATGCGCTGATCGCCGAGGGGCTGTGGTCGCAATATCTGGAGGTCGCGATCGGCCCGGACGCGGAAATCTTCACCAAGTCGCCGGTGCTCTCGACCGTGGGCTGGGGGATGCCGGTTGGTGTCCGTTCCGACTCGACCTGGAACAATCCGGAGCCCGAGGTGGTGCTGGTCGCCGATGCGCATGGGCGTGCGGTCGGCGCGACGCTGGGCAACGACGTCAACCTGCGCGATTTCGAGGGGCGCTCGGCGCTGTTGCTCGGCAAGGCGAAGGACAATAACGCCTCCTGCTCGCTGGGACCGCTCGTCCGCCTGTTCGACGACGGCTTCACCATGGACGATGTCCGGTCGAGCGAGGTCAAGCTGACCATCACTGGCACCGACGGCTATGTGCTGGAGGGTGCGAGCTCGATGGACCAGATCAGCCGCGATCCGGAGGATCTGCTCGGCCAGGCGCTGAGCGAGCATCATTATCCCGACGGCCTGGTCCTGTTCCTCGGTACGCTGTTCGCGCCGACCCAGGACCGCGACGAGCCCGGTCGCGGCTTTACCCACAAGGTCGGCGATACCGTCGTCATCTCCAACCCGCGTCTCGGCACGCTGGTCAATCCGGTGATGACGAGCGCCGATGCCCCGGCCTGGACCTTCGGTCTGGGCGATCTGATGCGCAATCTGGCCAAGCGCGGCCTGTTGTGACGGAGTCCGATGAGATGTTGCAGACGACCAGCGCGGCGGACCTGACCGCCCGCTATCCCAGCCTGATCGACAAGCGCGTCATCGTAACGGGCGGCGGTTCGGGCATCGGCGAGGGGCTGGTCGAGGCGTTCGTCGCGCAGGGCGCCCGCGTCGCCTTTGTCGACATCGCCGAGGATGCGAGTCAGGCACTGGTCGATCGGTTGTCGGGCGACGCCCGGCACGCGCCGGTCCATCGCCGCTGCGACCTGACCAATCTCGACAGCCTGAAGACGATCTTCGCCGATCTGGAAGCGGCGCTGGGCGGCGTCGACATCCTCGTCAACAATGCGGGCAATGACGATCGCCACAGCATCGAAGACGTGACCCCGGCCTATTGGGACGAGCGGCTGAACGTCAATCTGCGTCACCAGTTCTTTGCCGCGCAAGCGGTGATCCCCGCGATGAAGCGGGCCGGCGGCGGCGCGATCCTGAATTTCGGATCGATTAGCTGGCATCTGGGTCTGAACGACTTGGTCCTCTACCAGACCTGCAAGGCGGCGATCGAGGGACTGACTCGCAGCCTCGCCCGCGATCTGGGGCGCGAGAATATCCGTGTGAACACCATCGTGCCGGGCAACGTCCAGACCCCGCGCCAGGAAAAATGGTACACACCCGAAGGCGAGGCGGAGATCGTCGCGGCCCAGTGCCTCGACGGGCGCATCCAGCCGTCGGACGTGGCGGCGCTGGTGCTGTTCCTCGCTTCGGACGATGCGAAGATGTGCACGGGCCACGATTATTTCATCGACGCCGGTTGGCGCTGATCTGCCGGGCGAGACCAAGGAGAGAGTGATGCAGCAGGCCGAACATTGCCTGACCGTGGGTGCGACGCTGGGCGAAGGCCCGATCTGGGTCGATGACGCTTTGTGGTTCGTCGACATCAAGCAGCAGCGCATCTACCGTCACGATCCGGTGGCGGGCACGCTCGATCACTGGGCCTCGCCCGAAATGGTCGGCTGGGTCGTGCCGGCGCAGCGCGGCGGTTTCGTCGCCGGGCTGAAGTCCGGCCCGCATCATTTCGATCCCGCGACCGGCGGCTTCGAGCGGCTCGCCGAGGTCGACGCGCATCTGCCCGCCAATCGCCTGAACGATGCCTGTGTCGACGGGCAAGGCCGAATCTGGTTCGGCACCATGGACAATGACGAGACGTCGCTGTCGGGGCGCCTGTTCCAATGGGCGGCCGGTCTGGTCACGCTGACCAATGCCGATGCGGTGTGCATCACCAACGGCCCGGCCATCTCTCCCGACGATTCGACGCTCTATCATGTCGATACGCTGGGCAAGGTGATCCTGGCGCATCCGATCCTGGCCGACGGCACGCTGGGCCCCGCGACCGAGTTCGCGCGCTTCGGTGATGCGGACGGCCATCCCGATGGCGCGATCTGCGATGCCGAGGGCGGCGTGTGGGTCGGCTTTTTCGGCGGATCGGCCGCGCGGCGTTATGGCCCGGACGGTGTCATGACCGACGAGGTGCGCTTCCCCGTGTCGAACATCACCAAGGTCGCGCTGGGCGGTCCCGATGGCCGCACCGCCTATGCCACCACCGCGCGGCAGGGCCTGTCGGACGAGCAGCTCGCCGAGCAGGTCCAGGCGGGCGACATCTTCACCTTCCGCGTGACCGTTCCCGCCAAGCCGGTGCACCGCGCCGCGATCTGAGTTTGCCGAACCCGGCGTCTCGGGTGGCCCGCTCCCGCCGGGGGCGGGCCTTCTTATCCCTCCATGGCGCTGCGGGTATCCTCCAGCGCCAGATCGACGAGCAGCCGCATGGCCTCTCCCGCCCCCTCAACATCGCCTGCCGCGATCGCGTCATAGACCTTCACATGGTCGGGCACCGGATTGCGGGGCAGCGCGCGCGACCGCTGCTTGAACTGGGTGGTCCAGGCGACCGCAGCGCCGATGCTGGCGGTCAGCACAACCAGCGCGTCGTTGCGCGTTGCCGCCAGCACCGCATTATGGAACTCGCGGTCCGCCGTCCGCCCCGCCTCGGTCGCCAGCGTATGGCGGCGCATGGCGGCCAGCGCGTCGCGCATCTCCTTCAGGTCCGCCTTGTCGCGCCGCTCGGCCGCCAGCCGCGCGGCGGCCGGCTCGACGATCGCGCGCAGTTCGAACAGGCTGCGCACGAAGTGGATGTCCGGCTCGCCCGAAAAGGCCCAGGCCAGCACATCGGGGTCGAGCAAGTTCCAGCGATTGCGCGGCAGGACGCGGGTGCCCGTCTTGGGGCGGCTTTCGACCAGCCCCTTGGCACTCAGCACCTGCACCGCCTCGCGATACGCGCTGCGCGACACGTCGAGCGCCTCGGAAAAGGCGACCTCCCCCGACAGTGTGTCGCCAGGGCGATATTCGCCCGAGACGATCGCGGCGCCCAGCTTGTGCGCGATCGCGCCGTGCAGGCGGCGGCCGGTGCCGCGCCTGGCCTTGGGGGCGGACTCCTCCGACCTTATATCAGCCATCCTATCCGCCGCAGCTTCAGGCGGTGCGTCCCCGTTCGTCATGCTGTCACTCATCGCTTGTACCTCTCCGCCCCCATCTTTGCGCACAACCTTTAACATTGCCATCGCTCCGTCAAACTAATATGTCGGAGTAATATAAAGGAGCTTCCCCTATGACCGATTTCCGTTCGATCGACGCCGCCACCGGTCAGCCGGTGGGCGACGCTTTCGCAGTCCACGGACCGGCCGATGTCGACGCGGCCTGCGCGGCCGCAGAGGAGGCGTTCGACGTCTACCGCGCCACCAGCCGTGAAGAGCGTGCCGTCTTCCTCGACAAGATCGGTGCCGAGATCATGGCGATCGGTGACGAACTGATCGAAGCCGCGATGCGCGAGAGCGGCCTGCCGCGCGCGCGTCTGGAGGGCGAGCGTGGCCGCACGGTCGGCCAGCTGGGTCTGTTCGCCAAGGTGCTGCGCGCCGGGGCCTATCTTCAGGTCCGTATTGATCCGGCCATGCCCGACCGCCAGCCGCTGCCGCGCCCCGACCTGCGCCTGCGCATGGTGCCGCTCGGCCCCGTCGCGGTGTTCGGTGCCTCGAACTTCCCGCTCGCCTTCTCGACCGCGGGTGGTGATACCGCCTCGGCGCTGGCCGCCGGTTGCCCGGTGATCGTCAAGGGCCACCCCGCCCATCCGCAGACCGGCGCGCTGGTCGCCGCTGCGATCGAGCGGGCGGTCGAAGCCTGCGGCCTGCCCAAGGGCGTGTTCGGCCATCTAACCGGCCCGAGCAATGAGCTGGGCGGTGCGCTGGTCCGCGATCCGCGCATCACGGCGGTAGGCTTTACCGGCTCGCGCGCCGGTGGCCTGGCGCTGGTCAAGATCGCGCAGGAGCGGCCGGTGCCGATCCCCGTCTATGCCGAAATGTCGAGCATCAACCCGGTCGTCCTGATGCCCGAGGCGCTGAAGGCCCGTGGTTCGGCGCTGGGCACCGCGTTTGTCGGCTCGCTGACCATGGGTGCCGGTCAGTTCTGCACCAATCCTGGCCTGCTGCTCGCCATCGAGGGCGAAGGGCTGGACGCGTTCGTCGAGGCCGCACGCACCGCGCTAACCGACGCAGCGGCGCAGACCATGCTGACGCCGGGCATCCACGCCGCCTATACCAAGGCGTCGGAGTCGCTGGCGAGCCACGCCAAGGTTGAAACGGTCGCGCAGGGCAAGGTGGGCGAGGGCGTCACCGCCGGTCGCGCCGCCTTCTTCCAGACCACGGCCGAAGCGTTCCTCGCCGACGAGGCGCTGGGCCATGAAGTGTTCGGCGCGTCGTCGATCTTGGTCCGTTGCCGTGACGAGGCGGAACTGATCGCGGTGCTCAAGGCGGCCGAGGGCCAGCTGACCGCGACGATCCAGATGGACGAGGGCGATACCGACATGGCCGCACGGCTGGTGCCGGTACTCGAGCGCAAGGCGGGGCGTATCCTCGCCAATGGCTGGCCGACCGGTGTCGAGGTGGCGCATGCGATGGTCCATGGCGGCCCGTTCCCCTCGACTTCGGACGCGCGCACGACCTCGGTCGGCAGCCTGGCGATCGACCGCTATCTGCGGCCGGTGTCCTATCAGAACCTCAGCGCGGCGCTCCTGCCCGAGGATCTGAAGGACGAAGCGGCGGGTAAGCTGCCCCGTCTGGTCGACGGCCAGCCGGGCTGAGGAATGACGGGGCGCGTTCCGGACCGGGAACGCGCCCCTTTTTGTTGAAGAGACGATAAGGGGAGAGGAATTCATGGCGGATCGCCTGTTGCAGCATCGCGCACCCGACGGCACCCGTTCGGTCATTCTGGCACGGGGAGAGCAAGCGGCCTTTGTGCCGGGCGTGGAAACCGTCATCGCGCTGGCCGAGCGCGCTATTGCGGGCGGCCAGTCGCTGCTCGACACCGCGCTGGCCTGCGGGGAGGGCGGGAGTGTCGACCTCACGGCCGAGTTGGCGGCGGGCCATCTGATTGCGCCGATCGACCATGAAGACCCGGCGCACTGCGTCATGACCGGCACCGGCCTCACGCATCTCGGCTCGGCCGAGGGCCGTGACAAGATGCACCGCGATGCGGCGGCCGCCGCGCACCAGACCGATTCGATGCGTATGTTCCTGGAAGGCGTCGAGGGCGGTAAGCCGGGCGAAGGCCAGGTCGGCCAGCAGCCGGAATGGTTCTACAAGGGCGACGGCTCGCAGTTGGTTGGCCCCGGCGACGCGCTGGAAATGCCCGCTTTCGCACAGGATGGTGGTGAGGAGCCCGAACTGGCGGGCATCTATCTGATCGGACCCGACGGCACGCCGCATCGGCTGGGTCTGTGCCTCGCTAACGAGTTTTCGGACCATGTGACCGAGCGGCACAATTATCTATGGCTTGCCCATAGCAAGCTGCGCCCCGCCGCGCTGGGTGCGGAGCTGCTGCTGGGCGAGGTGCCCGATCACATCGAGGGGACCAGCAAGATCGTCCGGGGCGGCGAGACGCTGTGGGAAAAGCCCTTCCTGTCGGGCGAGGCGAACATGTCGCACAGCCTCGCCAATCTCGAGCATCATCACTTCAAATATGCGCTGTTCCGCCGTCCGGGTGACGTGCATGTGCATTTCTTCGGTACCGCGACCCTGTCTTTTGCGGATGGCGTCCGGACGCAGGAAGGCGATGTGTTCGAAATCGCGGCGGCGCCCTTCACCTTGCCGCTCGCCAATCCGCTGGCCCGGACCCAGGACAAGCCGGTGACGGTCGGGCGTCTCTGATCGCCCGATTCTGAAACGGAATGCCACCAAGGGCGTCCTTCCCAAGTGGGGAGGGCGCCCTTGGTGTATCCGGCGGTCCGATTCTCCGATGATTCTGCGATTCCAGGCCGGTTGATTCGGCTCGCTACGCCGCGCAGCCGATAAGGTTCCAGTCGTAACGCGCCGCAATCATGCGGGCAAACATATGATTTTATGAGGATTTCTTAGTTTTTTACGGAAAAATGAAAATCACTTGTTGACCGGCCGTGGGGACCCGCCTAGAGGGGTTTCACCGCAGCGGTGGCCCACGGGGTTGACCGAGGCAGTCACGACAGATCGGCGCACTTGGGGCCCTGGGAACGGGGTTGAAGAGGTGTT
>NZ_BBJS01000035.1 GCF_000739895.2 Sphingomonas paucimobilis NBRC 13935 | reverse complement strand
ACAGGGGAGGATATGTTTCAGAACCGACCGCGCAGCGTCACCCGCACATTCCTCGGGGCACCCGGCATCGTCCAGACATCGGCATAGCTGCTGGCGATATAATAGGTGTCGAAGATATTCTCGAGGTCGACACGCACGTCGAACTGCGGATTGACCCGCCAGGTCGCGTCGGCGCGCACCGTCGTATAGGCCGGCAGGCGATAGCCGGAGGCGAAGGGATCGCCATTGCGCGCGCCGACATGGTTCACCCCGCCGCCGATCGTCACCACCCCGATCCGCTGATGCAGGTCCAGCGCGCCCAGATAGCGCGGCACATTGGACAGCATCGTGCCGATCAGCGCGGTGTTCTTGTCATTGCGCACCGTCGCATCGGTATAGGTGAAGGTGCCGGTCGCGGTCAGCCCGCTGGTCAGCGCCAGGTCGGCGACCGTCTCGACCCCGCGCGAGCGCTGACGCCCGATCTGCGTCTTGACGAACACGTCGGTGGCATTGGGATTGAGCACGTTGCGCTTGGTCATGGTGAACAGCGCGGTCTGGCCGGTCAGCGCGCCGCCGAACAGCGTGTATTTGGCGCCGATTTCGGTCGAATCGCTCTTCTCCGCGTCGAAGCTGCTGACCCCGTCCGACGGGTTGAGCCGCAGCGACTGGCCCCAGCTCGTGAACAGCGAGAAGTTCGGGGTCGCCGCCCAGGTCAGCGCGGCGCGCGGGGTGAGGCCGCGATCCACTGTTTCCAGCCGCAGATTGCCGCGCACCCGGTTGAGCATCGATTCGCGGAAGCTGTTCCACCGCGCCCCGATCAGCGCGGTGAAGTCGCCGAAGCGGATCAGGTCCTGCGCATAGATGCTTTCGCTGCGGAAGGAATGATGCCGGTCCTGGAACGGCGTCGGCACGGGCAGGGGCTGGCCATAGACGGGGTCGAAGGCGTCGATGGTCAGGATCGGGGCACCGGGCCGGCCGCGCGCCTGGTCCATGCGGAAGTCCATGCCGTGCCGCACCCGGTCGGCCCCGAAGCGCAGCTCATGCGACAGGCCCAGCCAGTCGAGCTTCGCGGTCATCTCGATCCGCGCGGTCAAATCCTGCCAGCGGAAATCATGATAGCGCCGCGACCGGCCGATCGTCCGGCCATCGGCCTGCACCCCGCGCGCGCCGAAATCGACCTGCGTCGCATAGCCGGTCAGGAAGCCGTCGCGGCTGGACAGTCCACCCTCCAGCGAGACGCGGTCGGAGAGCGCGGCAAAGACGCTGCCCTGTTGCCACAACATGCGTTGCGTCATGCGGCCATCGGCGGGCTCGCCCAGGAAGGTGTCGCGGTCCATCGCGCGCGCATCGCCCTTGATCGCCGCCACGCCGCGATCGATCGGCGCGCGGTTGCGCATGAACTCGGCCTGGTAGAGCAGCCGCAGACTGTCGCTCGGCGTGAACGCGACCGAGGGGGCGAGCAGCAGCCGGTCGGTATGGACATAGCGGCGGAAACTGTCGCCTTCCTCCGCCACGCCGATCGTCCGCACCGCCAGCGTGTCGGTGACGGGACCGCTGATGTCGCCGGTCGCGCGCACCCGGTTCCAGCTGCCATAGCTGAGCGAGGTTTCGCCTTGCAGGGTGCTGGTCGGCGCCTTGGTGACGATATTGAGCGACCCGCCCGGCTCGCCCAGGCCGGACAGCGCGGCGGCGGCGCCCTTCAGGAATTCGAACCGCTCGACCGTGGCGGTGTCGATGGGAGCGTTGAAGCCCAGATTGCTGCTGAAGCGATTGATGAGGACGTCGGGGCCGCTATTCTCATTGCCCGCAAAGCCGCGGATCGAATATTTGTCCCACAGCCCGCCAAAGTCGTTCTGGCGCGCGACGCCGCCCGCTAGATCGATCGTGTCGTCCAGCCGGGTCGCGCCCAGCCGATCAATCATCGCGCGGTCTATGATGCGCAGCGACTGGGGATAGCGGCGGGCCGAGACATCGGTGCCGGTGATGCTGGCGCTGGCATCGCGCAGGCCGGTGACGACGATGTCGTTCTGATCGTCGGCCGGTACGGCCGCCTCTGCGGCGACCGGCGCTTCGTTCACCGGCGTGATGGCGGAGCGATCGGCAGCCCACACAGGTTTTGCCATGATGCCCCCCGCCAGCAGCATGGCGCGCCACATTGCCTTCGACATTTTGAACAGCCCCCATATCAATCGATTTGAACGCGCCATATCGATAATGATAATAACTCTCAATCATAAATTGGGTCGACTTTGGTTTGGGCGACTGTCATGCCTTTGCCATTCGCCGCCGCCATAGGCGCGGCAGGGGCTCGATGTGGTGCGAGCCGGCTTTACATGAGGATGGTAAGATGGTCCGGTCGTGGCGGATGTTAGGCGGAATGGCGATGCTCGCCGTGGCGGCGCTCGCGCCGGTCGGTGCCATGGCCGAAACGTTGAAGGTCATGACGTTCAACGTCCGTTATGCCTCGGACGAGGGGGCGGAGCGCTGGGCGGCGCGGCGGCCGGTCATGGTCGAACTGATCCGCCGCGCCGTGCCCGATGTGATCGGTACGCAGGAACTGCTTCAGCGGCAGGGGGACGACATCGTCCGCGCGCTGCCCGGCTATCGCTGGTTCGGGCGTGACCGGATGGGCGGCCACGATGACGAGCATATGGGCATCTTCTATCGCCCCGACCGGTTGACACTGGTCGATCAGGGCGACTTCTGGCTGTCCGATACGCCCGAGGTCGTCGGTAGCCAGAGCTGGGGCACCGACCTGCCGCGCATGGCGAGTTGGGCGGTGTTCGAGACGAAAGACGCCAAGCCGCGCCGTTTCCTGTTCGTCGACACGCATCTGGCGCACCGCGACGAGGATGCCGAGGCGCGCGACAAGGCGGCGGCGCTGATCCTCGCGCGGCTGCCGACCCTCGCAAAGGGATTGCCGGTGATATTGGCGGGCGACATGAACGCGCGGCCCGACACGGCGGCCTATCGCCGGTTCGCGGGCGCGCTGACCGATTGCTGGCTCGGCGCCAAGCGGCGCGAGGGGCCGGAGATGACCTTTCACGACTTCACCGGCACGCCCGACCGCCGGATCGACTATCTGTTCCTGCGCGGGTTCCGGGCGGACGCGATCGCGACCGACACCTGGCATCGCGGCAAAACCTATCCTTCCGATCATTTCCCGGTCCGGGCCACCCTATCCTTTGCGGACGAGATCCGCCGATAACGTCTTTGCGATAGCGTTATCATTTGCCCGATCCTATGATTGATCCAAAGCCGATGACGGGCCGGATCACGGCCCGCCGGGCAGAGGAGAGGGATGGAATGCGGGAAGGGCAATCACGGTCCGGCGCCGGGCGGCGCATGACTTTGGCGTTGGTTCTGGGAACGGCGGCGGCGTGGCCGGTCATGGCCGAAGCGCGGCCGCGCATCCTGACCCCTATGAGCGCCCATGCGGTCCTGCAACGCGACCGCCCGATCATCGTCGAGGGCTCGGCCGATGCCGGCGAGCCGGTGACCGTGACGCTGGGTAGCGGCCAGGCCTCGGCCACCGCCGACCGCCAGGGCCGCTGGCGCGCGACCCTACCCGCCATGACGGCGACCGCCACCCCGCTGACCTTGACCGCGACCGGCACGGATGGCGCTGCCGACACGATGGACGATCTGCTGGTTGGCGATGTCTGGCTGTGTTCGGGCCAGTCCAACATGGAATATCCGCTCAAGCAGGCGCTCAACGGTGAGGGGCTGGTCGCCACATCGGCCAATGACCGCATCCGCCTGCTCGACATCGCGCATCATGTCGGCCTGTCCGCCGACGAGCCGCTGGAGAAGCGCCCGATCTGGGCCGCCGCATCACCCGCCAGCGTCGCCGATTTTTCCGCCGCCTGCTATCTGATGGTCAAGGACCTCGCGACCAAGACGAACGTGCCGATGGGCGCGATTGATTCGAGTTGGGGCGGGACCAAGATCCTCCCCTGGATCGACGCCACCGATGCGCGCAAGCTGCCCGGCCTCGCCGCCGATGCCGACCTGCTGGCGCTTTATGCGCGCGATCATGCGGCGGGACTCCGTGCCTTTGGCGACCGCTGGGGCGATTGGTGGCGCAAGGCGAGCGGGACCAAGCGCGGGCAGGAGCCATGGAACGCGCCCGATCGGCTGACATGGTCGCCGGTTCCGAAGTTCAGCCCGTGGGAGGAATGGGGCGTGCCCGCGCTCGCCGACTATAACGGCCTGGTCTGGTTCCGGCAGAGCTTCGACTTGGCCCAAGCACCAACCGGCGACGGGGTGATCGAGCTGGCGGGGATCGACGAGCTCGATACCGTCTGGGTCAATGGCGTGGTCGTGGGTGCGACCTTCGGCTGGGGCGACTGGCGCCGCTACACCGTGCCGCGTTCGGCGTTGACGAAGGGACGCAACGAAATCGTGGTGGGCTTGGGCGATACCTATGGTCCGGGCGGTATGTTCGGGCCTGGCGACAAGATCCAGTTCACGCCCGCCGGCGGTCAGCCGATCCCGCTCGGCACCGGTTGGCGCTATTCGGTCTACAAAGCGAACGACCAGAGCTATCCGCGCAGCCCTTGGGAAAGCCATGCGGGTCTGGGCACGCTTTATAACGGGATGATCGCACCGCTGGGGCCGATCGGGCTGAAGGGGGTTGCCTGGTATCAGGGCGAATCCGATGTCAGTCTGGCGAGCTATGGCGATCGCCTCGCCGCGTTGATGACTGGATGGCGGCGTCAGTTCGGTGACGCGAACCTGCCCATCCTGATCGTCCAGCTCGCCAATTTCGGCGCGCCGCCCGTCAAAATCGCCGACAGTGGCTGGGCAGCCTTGCGCGAAACGCAGCGTCTGGCGGTGCTACGCGATCCCCACGCGGCGCTCGCGACGACGATCGATATCGGGGTGCGCAATGACATCCACCCCGCCGACAAGAACGAACTCGCCAAGCGGCTGGTCTTCGCGCAGCAGCATCTGGAAGCGGGTGACCGCGCCAATGCGTCGGGTCCAATGATCGCCTCGGCGACGAGGGCGGGCTCAGAGGTGGTGTTGCACTTTACGGGCGTGCAGGGCGCGCTTCACGCCTGGAGCGCGGCGGCGCCCATCGGCTTCGAACTCTGCGATGCCAGCGCCTGCCACTACGCCAATGCGACGGTGAACGGTTCGGATGTCCGGCTGGTCGATGCCAAGCCCGGCGACGTCCGCGTCCGCTATGCCTGGGCGGATGCGCCGGTCGTCAACTTCTATGACGAGGCCCCGCATCCGGTGGTGCCGTTCGAGGCGGCAATTAGCGGCAACTGACCCGACCTGCCCTCATCCTTCCGGCGCTAAAGCGCCTCCCTCCCTCTCCCCATGAAAGAGGGAAGGGGCCCGCCCGCGACAGCGAGTGGGAAGGGTGAGGGTCGTTCAGCCGGACACGGAGAAACACCACCACTCGATGCGTTTAGCCGGTCGGTGCCCCAAAATGCGCTTGAAATAAAATTCCATCCGGTTGAAAGATAGCAACGACCCGAGTGGAATCGGGCGAAGCGTTGAGGAGAGAGCATGGCCGTGCCGCCAGAAGGCATTTCGCGCGCCAACCTGGCCCCGTTGCAGCTGCATGTGCCTGAGCCGAAATTCCGGCCGGGCGATGCGGTCGACTTCGCCGGTGTCGAGGTCCCGCCCGCCGGTGCGCAGCGCCGCCCAGATACCGCCGCGCCCGCCGACAGCTTTCATGAACTCGCCTATACGCTGGTCCGCGTGCTGGATGACGAAGGCTGTGCGGTCGGTCCCTGGGACCCCAAGCTCTCGCCCGATCGCCTGCGTCGGATGCTGCGCCACATGGTACTGCTCCGCGCCTTTGACGAGCGCATGTTCCGCGCGCAGCGGCAGGGTAAGACCAGCTTCTATATGAAGGCGCTGGGCGAGGAGGCGGTCGCGGTCGCCGCCGCCCATGCGCTGGATTATGAGGATATGTGCTTCCCCTCCTACCGCCAGCAGGGGCTGTTGATCGCGCGCGACTGGCCGCTGGTCGACATGATGAACCAAATCTATTCCAACAGCGCGGACCGGCTGGGCGGCAAGCAGCTGCCCATCATGTATTCGGCCAAGGAAGCGGGCTTCTTCTCAATCTCGGGCAATCTGACGACGCAATATCCGCAGGCGGTGGGCTGGGCGATGGCCTCGGCCGCGAAGGGCGACACCCGTATTGCAGCCGTGTGGTGCGGTGAGGGTTCGACGGCGGAGGGCGACTTCCATTCGGCCTGCACCTTCGCCGCCGTCTACCGCGCGCCGGTCGTCATGAACGTCGTCAACAACCAGTGGGCGATCTCCAGCTTCTCCGGTTTCGCGGGCGCGGAGGCGACGACCTTTGCGGCGCGGGCGATCGGCTATGGCATTGCGGGCCTCAGGGTCGACGGCAATGACGCACTCGCCGTCTATGCCGCCACCCAATGGGCCGCCGAGCGCGCGCGGACCAACCAGGGCGCGACGCTGATCGAGCATTTCACCTATCGTACCGAAGGCCATTCGACCTCGGACGATCCCACCCAATATCGCTCGGCGGGCGAGCCGACCGCCTGGCCGCTGGGCGATCCGATCCGGCGGTTGAAGGATCACCTGATCGCGTTGGGCGAATGGGACGAGGAACGCCACGCGACCCAGGACCGCGAAGTGGCCGAGGAAGTCCGTGCTGCGCAAAAGGCGGCCGAGGCGAACGGCATCCTCGGCCACGGCCTGCACCAGCCGCTCGACAGCCTGTTCGACGGCGTGTTCGAGGAGATGCCCTGGCATTTGCGCGAGCAGCGCCAGCAGATGCTCGACGAGGAACAAGCGAGCGGACGGCCATGGGCGCGGAAATGATATTCCCCTCTCCCATCGGGAGAGGGAGGGGCCCGTTCGGCACCGCCGAGTGGGAGGGTGAGGGTATCCTCGCCACGTGTCCCGCCCTCACCCTTCCGGCGCTCCGCGCCTCCCTCCCTCTCCCAACGGGAGAGGGACAGTGAGCGACATCATGACCGAGACTGTCGAACAGGCGGGCGAAACCACCCGCATGAACATGATCCAGGCGATCAACTCCGCCATGGACGTGGTCATGGCGCGCGACCCGGACGTGGTCGTGATGGGCGAGGATGTCGGCTATTTCGGCGGCGTCTTCCGCGCGACGGCGGGCCTGCAGAAGAAATACGGTAAGACCCGTGTCTTCGACACGCCGATCACCGAATGCGGCATCATCGGCGTCGCGGTCGGCATGGGGGCGTACGGCCTGCGCCCGGTGCCGGAAATCCAGTTCGCCGATTACATCTACCCCGCGCTCGATCAGTTGGTCAGCGAGGCGGCGCGGTTGCGCTATCGCTCGGCGGGCGAGTTCACCGCGCCGATCACGGTGCGCTCGCCCTTTGGCGGCGGCATCTTCGGCGGCCAGACGCACAGCCAGTCGCCTGAGGGCATCTTCACCCATGTCTCCGGCATCAAGACGGTGATCCCCGCGACGCCGTACGATGCCAAGGGCCTGCTGATCGCCGCGATTGAGGACAATGACCCCGTCCTCTTCTTCGAGCCCAAGCGAATCTATAACGGCCCGTTCAACGGCCATTGGGATCGCCCGGCGGAGAACTGGTCCAAGCATCCCGGCGGAGAAGTGCCGACCGGCTATTACCGCATCCCGCTGGGCAAGGCAGCGACGGTGCGCGCGGGCGAGGCGGTGACGATCCTGTGCTACGGCACGATGGTCCATGTCTGCGCCGCCGTGGTCGCCGAGATGGGGGTCGATGCCGAGATCCTCGACTTGCGCACCCTGATCCCGCTCGACATCGAGGCGATCGAGGCTTCGGTGAAGAAGACCGGCCGCTGCATGATCGTGCACGAGGCGACGCGCACGGCGGGCTTCGGCGCGGAACTGTCCGCGCTGGTCCAGGAACGCTGTTTCTATCATCTCGAAGCGCCGATCGCGCGCGTGACCGGCTTCGACACGCCCTATCCGCACAGCCTGGAATGGGCCTATTTTCCCGGCCCGGTCCGTATCGGCCAAGCGCTCAAGACCCTGTTGAAGGACGCCTGACATGGCTCGTTTCACCTTCCGCCTGCCCGATATCGGCGAAGGCATTTCCGAGGCCGAAATCGTCGCCTGGCATGTGAAGCTCGGCGACCGGGTCGAGGAGGACCAGTCGGTCGCCGACATG
Source organism: Sphingomonas paucimobilis NBRC 13935 (assembly GCF_000739895.2). Lineage (GTDB taxonomy): Bacteria > Pseudomonadota > Alphaproteobacteria > Sphingomonadales > Sphingomonadaceae > Sphingomonas > Sphingomonas paucimobilis. The sequence goes on along the minus strand of NZ_BBJS01000035.1, from coordinate 14,107 downwards.
ATGACCGACAAGGCGACGGTCGAGATGGAGTCGCCGGTTTCGGGCACCGTCGTCGAGCTGGCGGGTGAGGTCGGCGACCAGGTGCCGATCGGATCGGCGCTGATGGTGATCGAGACCGATGCGGTCGAGGAATCCGTGTCGCCCGCGACGGAAGAGGCGATGCTGGAAGCCGAAAACCCCGGTGTCGAGGAAGCGCAATCTCCCTCTCCCCTTGTGGGAGAGGGAGCAGAAGAAGGTGCTGGCCTCGCCCGCCGTCCGGGCGCGCGCACAGAATCTGGGCATCGACTTGTCGAGCGTGAAGCCCGCCGAGGGCGACCGGGTGCGCCACTCGGACCTCGACGCGTTCCTGCGTTATGGTTCGGGCCAGGGCTATACTCCCGCCCGTGCCCCCCGTGCCGACGAAGCGGTGCGCGTCATTGGGATGCGCCGCCGCATCGCCGAGAACATGGCGGCGTCCAAGCGCGCCATCCCGCATTTCACCTATGTCGAGGAAATCGACGTCACCGCGCTGGAGGACACGCGTGCGCAACTGAATGCGGGGCGTGGCAACCGGCCCAAGCTGACGCTGCTCCCGCTACTGATAGTCGCGATCTGCAAGATTTTGCCCGACTTCCCGATGCTCAATGCGCGCTATGACGACGAGGCGGGCGTGGTGAACCGCTCGGGTGCGGTGCATATGGGCATGGCGACGCAGACCCCCGCCGGGCTGATGGTCCCGGTGATCCGCAATGCCGAGAGCCGCAATGTCTGGCAGCTGGCGACCGAGATCGGCCGTCTGGCCGAAGCTGCCCGCGCGGGCAGCATCGCCAGCACCGACATGGGTGGTGGCACGATCACGCTGACCTCGCTGGGGCCGCTCGGCGGAATCGCGACCACACCGGTCATCAACCGGCCCGAGGTCGCGATCATCGGCCCCAACCGGATCGTCGAGCGGCCCGTCTTCCGCGCCGACGGGCGCGGGGGCGAGACGATCGCGCGCGCGAAGCTGATGAACCTGTCGATCAGCTGCGACCACCGCGTCGTCGATGGCTATGACGCGGCGAGCTACGTGCAGGCGTTGAAGCAATTGCTCGAGACGCCGGTGATGCTGTTTGCGGATTGAAGGGGATTTTGCTTGGCCTTCGACTTCGCTCAGGCTGAACGGGGTTTAGGACCAAGGCGCCGTTCACGCTGAGCGAAGTCGAAGCGCACGCATGAACCTATCCGCCGGGCGCGCGTCCTGTCTTTGAAGGCAGGAGAACCTCATGCGCGGAATGACGGCAGGATCGCTCGAAATCACCTCGGACGGCACGGTGCGTGGCATGATCGGTGGGGACGTGATCGTCGCATCCGGTGTCCACGCCACCATCAAGGGCATGGTCGCGGGCGATGTCATCATCGAGCCCGGCGCAATGGTACGGATCACCGGCATGGTGTCGGGCCGGGTCGTCAACCAGGGCGGCATGGTTGAGGTGAAGGGTATGGTCGCGGGCTGATCCCCGGCTTGCCATCTGTCGCCCCCGCGTGGAACAGGGGCGGCATGACGACCGATCGCACTGCACGCACCGGCCTGTTGCTCGGCATCGGGGCCTATATCAGCTGGGGGATATTGCCCCTCTATCTCAAGCTGTTGAAGGGCGTGCCCGCGCTTCAGGTGCTGGCGCATCGCATCCTGTGGTCGCTGTTGTTGCTGGCTGTGGTCGTGCTGATCGCCAGGCGCGGGCGGGCGATCCTGGCGGCGGCGCGGGGACGGACGCTGTTGCTGCTATGCGCCAGTGCGACGCTGATCGCGATCAACTGGCTGGTCTATATCTGGTCGGTCCAGAACAATCACGTGCTGGAGGCGAGCCTCGGCTATTTCATCAATCCGCTGATCAATGTGGCGCTCGGCGTGGCGCTGCTTGGCGAGCGGATTCGCCGGGGGCAGGCGCTGGCGGTCGGGATTGCCGCGCTCGGCGTACTGGTGCTGACGATCAGCGGCGGCGGGGCGATCTGGATATCGCTGGCACTCGCCTTGTCGTTCGCCTTTTACGGTCTGGTCCGCAAGGTCGCGGCGATCGATGCGCTGGGAGGGCTGACAGTCGAGACGCTGCTCCTCGCCGCGCCGGCATTGGCGGTCCTGTTTCACGCCAGTGCCAACGGGACGGCGGCGTTCGGGGCGGATCGGCATCTCGACCTGCTGCTGATCCTGGCGGGGGCGGTGACGGCGGCACCGCTCCTGATGTTCGCGGCGGCGGCGCGGCGGCTGCGTTATGCGACGCTGGGCTTGCTGCAATATCTCGCGCCGACACTGCAATTCGCGCAGGCCGTGCTGTTGTTCGGCGAGCCGCTCCGGCCCGTCCATATCATCACCTTCGCGCTGATTTGGACGGGGTGCGCGCTCTACGCGATCGACAGCGTGCGGGGGAGCCGGACGCCGGTTACGGCCGAATAGGGTCGCGCGAACCTAATTATTGCCGCCCGCTCTGCAATCTTGCCACGGCCCGACGCAGCACCCCACGCGGCGCAACTCGTGTGCTGACCGCGGTCAGTCGGTTGAGCAGCCCCGACACCATGACCGCCTGACCGCGATCCAGCGCCGCCAGCCCGTCGCGCACCACCTGTTCCGACGTGCCCGCAAAGCGTTCGAACATCGGCGTCTGCGCCATCCCTGCGACATCGGCGAATTCGGTCTTGGTCGGTCCAGGACACAGCGCGGTGACGGTCACGCCGCGCCCCTTCACCTCTTCATGCAGCGCCTCGGAGAAATGGAGGACGAACGCCTTGCTGGCATAATAGACCGCCATATAGGGCCCCGGCTGAAAAGCGGCGGTCGAGGCGACGTTCAATACCGCGCCGCGCCCGCGCGCCAGCATCGGCGGCAACAGCGCATGGGTCAGCGCGACGAGGGCGCGGGTGTTGAGATCGATCATCCCCAATTGCGTCGCCAGATCGCTATCGGCGAACGGCCCCAGCGCCCCGTAACCGGCATTGTTGATCAGCGTATCGATATGCAGCCCGCGATCCGCCACGCCGGAGAGCAGCGTCTTCACCCCCTCTGGCTGGCCGAGATCGGCGGAGATGACATGCACCTCGACCCCCGGCCGCTGGCCCAGTTCCTGCGCCAGGGCCGCCAGACGATCGGTGCGCCGGGCCGTCAGGACGAGGGTGACCGGCTTCTTCGCCAGCGCCCGTGCGAAATCGGCGCCCAGCCCGGCGGACGCGCCGGTAATCAGGATGGTGTCGGGCATCGCGGCCTCCCAGCGAGGCGGCCGCTATCCGTTCAGCCAGCCGCCGGTGAATCCTGCCCTTAGCAATCCGCGTCGCAGATGCGGGTTCCGCCGCATCGTCTTCCAGATCAGGCCGGTGCGATGATTCTCGATCATCGCGACGATCGGGCCCTGGTCGATTCCCAGATAATCCTTGTCGACCCAGCCGATGCCGGGGACGATCTCGCCATGCTTCAGCGGCTCGGGCGGGTTGGTCAACGTCGGGTTGAACGCGTCCAGGAAGCCATATTTGCCGTAGATGCCCTGGCCATAGCGGTCATGCATCGCCCGCACCGCCGGAATCGCGATGTCGGGCGCGAAGGCGATCGAGGAGGCCGCAGCCGTCGGCGCCAGCGTTCCGTCGTCACGGTCGCCTGGCCCGCGCGCCGAATAGCTGAAGAATTGCCGCGATACGCCGTCGATCGTCTGGGTGAAATCGCCCGGCCCGTCACAGGCGGTCAGTCCCCACACGTCCGCGCCATAGCCCCGCCAACGCCCGGCATTCTCGATCGCATAGCGTTGCTGGGCATAGGCGGCGCGGCGGCTATTCTCGAAATAGTCGATGCCCTTGCCCGCCATGTAACCGTCGCGGATGCCTTTGAAATCGACCCAGACATGGCTGTACTGATGGCCGAACAGCGGTGGGAAGTGCAGATGCGGCTGACCCCAGCGATCTGTCCAGCTGTTCTCGAACCGGCTCGACCAGGCGGCCCAGGTGCCCTCGGGCAGCGGATGGGTGGGGGAGCCCAGCGCCAGCAGATAGAGCAGCATACCTTCGTTGTAGATATCCCAGTCGGATTTGATGAAGCCCGTCTCCGGATGCCAGCCCATCGACAGCAAGGGTGCGCGCGGCGTGATCCAGGTCCAGTCGACCGCGCCGTAAATCCGGTCGGCCAGCGTACGGATCCGCGCCTCGTCGGGATGGTCGCCATCATACCAGCTCTGCGCGAACAGCACGCCGCCCAGCAGCAGCGCGGTATCCACGGTCGACAGCTCGCACCGGGCGAAGCGCAACCCCTTGGTCACGCCCAGGAAATGGTAGAAAAAGCCCTTATAGCCGCTGAAGCCCGTCTCGCCCGGGCCCTGCGGCGCGTCGGCGAAGAATTGCAGCGTGGTCAGCGTGCGGGCGCGCGCCTCTTCGCGGGTGATCCAGCCATTGATCACGCCGACCGGATAGGCGGTCAGCGCGAACCCGACAGCGGCGATCGAGGCGAAGGACGGCGTCGGCCAGCGATCGGGGGCGAGCCCCGTCTCGGCATCGGTCGTCTCCCAGAAGAAGCGGAAGGTCCGTTCCTGCAGATCGCGGATCAGGTCGGGCTGCACGGCGGGGATGAGGCGCGGCGGCGCGACCCGCCCCTGCCGATCCGTGCATCCCGCCATCAGCGCGGCCAGGCTCAGCCCGCCCGCACCGATCAATTGGCGGCGATCATACATGGCGTGTGTCCGTCATCTCAGAAATGAAGTGGGCCGGAGAGAGGTATCTCCGGCCCGGTCCCTGGGGATCAGAAGCGATAGCCGACCCGGAACTGCACCCGGCGGGGCAGGGTCAGCAAGTTGGTACCGATCCGCGCAGGCTCCAGCGGGTCGGTGACGCCGCCGCCCGGTGCGGGGGTGTTGTTGAAGAACTCGTCGAAGCCCGAGAAATTCTTGTTGTTGAAGGCGTTGAGCAGGTCGACCGCCGCCTCGAACTGGTCGTCGCGGCCGAAGACGCGGAATTTCTTGGCCAGCGTCAGATTGACTTCGCAGAAGGCGAACAGCCCCTTGATGCAGTTCTTCTCCGGATAGGCGGCGGTGAAGCGGTTGAAGCCCGAGTCCGCGCCATTGGTGCCGTCGATCACCTGATAGGCCGAACCGCTGCCCAGCGTCGTCAGCGTCGAGAACTGGAAGCCCAGCGGCAGGTCGACAATGCCGGAGATCACCACCCGGTGCCGCTCGTCGCCGCGCGTCGGGCGCCAGCCATAATCGTCGGGCGTGACCGCATCCAGGCTGAACAGATCGCCGCCATTCTGTTCCGACTTGGACAGCGTATAGGCGATGTTTACGCCCCAGCCCGAGGACGGGGTGTAATTCTTGTCGAGCGTGAAGAAGATCGCCTTGTACCGCGTGTCCAACCCGTCAAACCCGATAATGGCGTTGGAATAGCCGAAGGGGATGACCGGCGCGGTGTTGCAGCACGGGCCCTGGCCGTTCAGCGTCCGGGTGGCGAACAAATTGGTATAGCCGTTGCGGCCGCGCTGATACGAGCCGGTGAGCGAGGCCTGGAAGATGCCGATCCTCTGCCGCACGCCCAGCGAGACCTGGTCGTTGACCGGCGGGCGGGCATTGTTCTTCACCGCGAACAATTCGGGCAGGCCGACTTCCGGATTGGTGTTGATCAGCGATAGCAAGCCGTCGCGGGTCGCATAGGCGGGGTTCCACAACACGGTGGGCAGGCCGTTGCGCGGGCGTCCGTCGGCGGAGAAGCGGAACACGCCGATCGGATTGATCGTGCGGCTCAACTCGTCGACCGTGTTGTTGAAATTGTTGCGGTCATAATAGCGGCCCGCGCCGCCGAAGATGACGGTCGACTGGTCATCCTTGATATCCCAGGAAAAGCCGAATCGCGGTGCGATCGCGCCCGCGAAAGGCTTACGCCGGCTGCCGTCGGTGATGTAGTTCTCGGGGTCGAAATAGCTGGTGCGGGGCAGTGCGCGCAGCGCAGCGGCCGCAGCGGCGGGAGTTCGATACTGGTTGTTGAACCCGTTAGTCTCATAGTCCCAGCGGACGCCGACATTGAGCTGCAACCGCTCGGTCACGTCCCAATCGTCCTGCGCGTACAGCCCGACCTGGGTGTTCGATCCATAGATGCGGCCATTGCCCAGCCCCAGCCGCGCCTCTGCGGGGAAGGAGAAGTTCAGATTGTTCTGCGGTTCGCGGCGATAGGTATAGCGCGGCTGGATATAGGCCTGGTTGTTGAACTCGATATCGGTGATCTCGACGCGCCCGCCCACCTTGAAGACGTGATTGTCCAGGCCGCTATAGGTAAAGTCGTCGCGGATCGTGTAATTCTGCTGCACCTCGCGGCGGGTGGAGTCCTTGCCGCCGAAAATGATGACCGCATCATAGTCGGACGTGGCCAGCCCCGGATTGAGCGAGGTCGGGTTGAATTTGTAATAGAGATAATTGGCGTTGAACTCATTGATGAAGTTGTCGCCGTTATAGGTCCATTTGTAGAGATATGTGTCGACGGTATTAAGCTTGTTCTCCGCCGCCTCATAGGCGACGTTGCCGCCAAAGCCCTGAATGTCGCTTTCCGTCCGGCGGCTGTACGACAGGTCGAACACCTGGCGGTCATCGGGCGTGAAGGTTAGCTTGCCGAAATAAAAGTCGCCGCGGAACGGGCTGACATAGGCACCCTCGAACTCGCTTAGGCGGCGGCCCGAAAACCGCTCGAACTCAGCGATTGCAGCGGCCGAGCCAGTGCTCTGCACATTGAAGGCGCGGTTCTGGTCATTGCCTTCATAGGCGCCGAAGAAGAACAGCTTGTCCTTGATGATCGGGCCGCCGAGCGACACGCCATATTGCTTGCGGGTGAATTCCGGTTTGGGGCGGTCGTTGATCTCGTCGAGATAGCTGCGTTCGGTCAGGCTGCGGTTGGTATATTGACCGAAAATCTCGCCATGGAATTCGTTGGTGCCCGACTTGGTGACGGCGGTGATGATCGCCGAGCCGGCCTGTTCATATTCGGCCTTGTAATTCTGGGTCAGGACGCGGAATTCCTGCACCGCGAGCTGGCCGAAGGGATTGCCCCGGCTGTTCTGCTGACCCGCCACGCCGCCCTCGCGCAGCTTGTTCTTCAGCGACACGCCGTCGATGAAGACGTTGACCTGGCTGGCCGTTGACGCGCCCGAGGTGAAGCTCTTATCCGTCTCACTGTCATTGTAGCGCACGCCGGGCGCGAGTGCGGCGAAGGTCAGGAAGTTGCGATCGGTCTGCGGAAGAGTGCGGATCTGCGTCTGGCTGACATTGGTCGCGATTTCGCTGGTGCGGGTTTCCACCAAGCGCCCGCCAGTGACGACGATTTCCGGCCCCTCGACCGCGCTGTTGCCGCGGCCCGCCAGGTCGGCCGGATCGGCGCTGCCCGGCTGGGTCGCGGTGCCCAGGGTCATGTCCAGCGTTGCCGATTGACCGATCGCCACGGTGACGAGCTGGGTCACGGTCCGGCCATCGGCGCCGGTCGCGGTCACACGGTACTGGCTGGGGCGCAGACCGCCGAGCACGAAATTACCCGACGAGTCGGCGGTCTGACGGAAGGTCTGGTTGGTGGCGGTGTTGACCGCGACGATCTGCGCACCCGCGCTGCCCGCCCCATCGGCGCCACGCACCTGGCCGCGTATCTGCGCGGTCGTGGTCTGTGCGGCGGCGGGCGCGACCATGATCGTCGCAGCACCCAGTATCGTGGAGGTGGCCAGCGTTGCGCGCAGCGCAGCCGTCATCATCGTCTTCATCATTGTTCCCCATATGCCGGCGGCCCCAAGCGGTTATCGGCGCCGGTCCCGTGTTCAGGTGCCATCCCGGATGGGCTTCGCGCGTTGGCGCGAAGGGCGGGGCGGCAAGGGGGGGAAGGGGCGGCCCGTCACCGGGCCGCCCGGCATCCTCTCCGGGCACGGAGCCCGCCGGCTCCAGATGCCGATGCCAGCCTGTGATCGGCCGGTCATTCTGACATGGCGGTCATCTACGCGCGGTCATGGCATGGGCTCAAGCATCTGTTGGTGCCGTGCCGTTGGAACCGTCGTCACTGTGTCTTTCGAGCAACGGGTATGGCGCTGGCGTGGGATGAGAAATGGCGGCAAAGCTACCGATATGACAGTAGAATTGAATCGCGACGGCTGCGTCTCCGTAATTACGCTACGGAATCCGCCGAACAATCATCTGGGGCTGGGAACCATTTCCGATTTGGCCGATGCCTTTGATTCGGCTGATGCCGATCCGGATGTGCGCGCCATCCTGCTTCGATCCCAGGGTCGGGTGTTTTGCGCAGGCGCGGACCTCGTCAACGCCAATCCGGTGGCCGACCCATTGCCGCCCGGCAGCCGCAGTCCCTTTTACGTCGCGGCGGCGCGGCTCTACGGCGTGCAGACGCCGGTGGTCGCGGCGGTGCAGGGCGCGGCGGTCGGCGCGGGGCTTGGTCTGGCGCTGGTCGCCGATTTCCGCATCGGCTCGCCCCAGGCGCGCTTCGTCGCCAATTTCGTCCAACTGGGGCTGCATCCCGGCTTCGGTATCTCGGCGGTGCTCGAGCGGGTGATCGGGCGCCAGCGTGCCGCGATGATGCTGATGACCGGGCGGCGGATACGCGGCGAAGAGGCGGAACGCTGGGGGCTGGTCGATCAACTGGTTTCGGCGGAGGAACTGGACGCGGTGGCGATGGCCCTGGCGCAGGAGATCGCGGCGGCGGCACCGCTGGCGGTGGCCTCGACCCGGCGGACCCTGCGCGGCGACCTGCGCGCCCTGGTCGAGGCGGCAACGGACCATGAGCTGGCGGAGCAGGCGGTGCTGATGCAGACCGAGGATTTCGTCGAAGGGGTACGCGCGGTCACGGAGCGGCGGCCGGGGCGGTTTATCGGGCGGTAAAGGCGGAGATTATCCCAGCCGCCCGTTCCGCCTAAGCGACGTCGAAGGCCACGCCCCAAAACTGCGGCTAGGCCAAATGCCCTGCGGATATGGTTTCCCTTGGCCCTCGACTGCGCTCAGGGGGAACGGAACGTGAGGGCGGCCCTCAGCCATTGCGTGCTGCGAGTTCCGCCTTGCGTGCCGGCAGCGCGGCCAGGATCGTGCGGCGTTCCTCGGCCGGCTTGGCGCTCCAATTGGAGATTTCGCGGATCGTCCGCGCGCACCCCAAACACCAGCCGGTCGCCTTGTCCATCGTGCAGATATTGACGCACGGGCTGGCGATGCCGGGCGACTGGGGTTCGACGAAGCTGATGATGTCGAGCGACATGGGCGGCGTCAAACGGTCAGCGAGACTTTCAGGAAGTCCGGGATCGGCCCGTTCCAGCCGCCATCATCGGTCGTCTCGGCCGCGTTGGACCGGCGACGGTCGCGGCGGCGATCGCCACCATGCGATTCCTCCGCGCGCGGCTCCTCGACACGCGGTTCTTCGCGGCGCGCGCGGGGCGCACGGGCGGGGCGTGCTTCGGCTTCTGCCTCGGAGAGGGGCGTCGCCTCGACCTCCTGCGCATCCTCGCGCGGCGTGCGTTCGCGGCGACGACGGCCGGGGCGCTCTTCCTCCGCGACGGGCGGCAGTTCGAGGCGATCGATCCGCTGTCCGGTCAGCTTCTCGATATTGTCGATATTCTCGGCATCGTCGGGCGCGACGAAGGTATAGGCGGTACCGGTCGCGCCGCCGCGGCCGGTGCGACCGATACGATGGACATAATCGTCGGGATGCCAGGGCGCGTCGAAGTTGAACACATGGCTGACGCCCTTGATGTCCAGCCCGCGTGCGGCGACGTCCGAGGCGACCAGGATATTGACCTCGCCGCGCTTGAACAGGTCCAGCTCGGCCAGGCGCTGCGGCTGTTCCATGTCGCCGTGAATCTCGCCCGAGCGGAAGCCATGCTGCTTGAGCGACTTGTTGAGTTCGCGCACCGTCGTCTTGCGGTTGCAGAAGATGATCGCGGTGCGAACCTCATCCTGCTTGAGGAGCTGGCGCAGCCGCTTGCGCTTTTCGAACGATTGCGGCGCGACGGGCACGACGAACTGGGTGATGTTGATGTTGGTCGAGGCGGGACGCGCCACCTCGATCATCTTGGGATTTTCCAGGAACTTGTCGGCCAGCTTCTTGATCGGCGGCGGCATGGTCGCGGAGAAGAGCAGGGTCTGGCGCTGCTTGGGCAGCTTGGTGCAGATTTCCTCGATATCGGGGATGAACCCCATGTCGAGCATCCGGTCCGCCTCGTCGATGACCAGCATCGAACAGCCGGTCAGCAGGATGTTGCCGCGCTGGAACAGGTCCATCAGCCGGCCCGGCGTCGCGATCAGCACGTCGACGCCCTTTTCCAGCGCCTTGATCTGATCGCCCATCGACACGCCACCGATGAGCAGCGCCATGGAGAGCTTGTGGTTGGCGCCGTATTTCTCGAAATTCTCGGCCACCTGCGCGGCGAGTTCGCGCGTCGGCTCCAGGATCAGGCTGCGCGGCATGCGCGCGCGGCTGCGGCCATGCGCCAGGATGTCGATCATCGGCAGGACGAAGGAGGCGGTCTTGCCCGTCCCCGTCTGCGCGATGCCGATGATGTCGCGCATCATCAGCACGGAGGGGATGGCGGAGGCCTGAATCGGCGTCGGCTCGGTATAGCCGGCATCGGTGACCGTCTTCAGGAGTTCGTCGGAGAGGCCGAGATCGGCAAAGCTCATGCAGTTTTCCGGAATATGGCGTGGAGTGGGAATCGCCCCGCGCTCGCCCAGCACTCTACGGGCGCTTGCGGATTTGGCGGGAAAAGTCAAGTTTTGCGCGACCCGTCGGCCGTGCGGGCCGTGGTTTTCAGCGGGGGATGAGCGCGCGAAACTTGTCGATCTCGCACACCGCGCCACCGCGTGTGCGGATCGGATCGCGACCGGCGCAAATCTGTCCGTCGGGGCCGGGGCGGATATAGAAGCTGGAGTAATAATCGATCTGGCGGCACGCCCGCGCCAGCCGTGCGCGCACCCGCTTGCCCCCGGTCAGGACGATATCCACCGTGCCTTCCTCGCCCGGCAAGGCGCCGGCCAGCGCTTGCGCGTTGATGCAGCGGGGGCCCTTGCGTTCCTTCCAACGGCTGGCGGTGATCGCCGGCATGGGCGTGCGCGGCACACGCAGGATCACCCGCTCGCGAATGGTGATCTGGGCATATTGCACCTGCGACGGCGGATCGCCCGCCCCCAACAGGATCGGCGTCGCCAACATCGTCAAGGCGGCGGGAATGAGGTTCGAGGTAGGACGAGCCATGTTTGCGGGGACCAAGCATAGCGCGTGACATTGAACGCTTTATGAACCTGATCTAGCGCGCTTCGCATGAACGCCGCCCAGACCGCCTTGCTTGCCGCCTTGCGTCCCGTGTTGGGCGATCGCGGCATCATCACCGATCCCGATCTGATCGCGCCTTGGGAAATCGACTGGCGGCGGCGTTTCCAGGGCCATGCCCCCGCCATCCTGGCACCCGCCGATACCGCGCAAGTGCAGGCGGTGCTGCGTGCGGCCGCCGAGCACCGCGTGCCGCTGGTACCGCAGGGGGGCAATAGCTCGATGGTCGGCGGGGCAACCCCGCCGGTGGACGGTATAGCGCTGATCCTGTCGACGCGCCGGATGAACCGGATCCGCCGGATCGATGCGGAGGGCGGCGTCGCGGTCGCCGAGGCCGGTGTGATCCTCGCCGATCTGCATGAGGCGGCTGAGGGGCAGGGGTGGCGCTTTCCCCTGACCCTGGGGGCCAAGGGCAATGCGACGGTGGGCGGGCTGGTCTCGACCAATGCGGGAGGCACCCAGGTGCTGCGCTTCGGTACGATGCGCGGCCTGACCCTGGGCATCGAGGCGGTGTTGCCCGATGGGTCGCTCTATAACGGCTTGTCCGCGCTCAAGAAGGACAATCGCGGCTATGATCTGGGGCAGTTGCTGATCGGGGCCGAGGGGACGCTGGGCGTGGTGACGGCGGCGGCGCTGCGGCTGGCGCCGGCGATTGCGGCCCGCGCCACCGCCTGGGTCGGGCTGTCCGATCCCGCCGCCGGGCTGGCGCTGCTCCGCCGGTTGCAGGCGGCGAGCGACATGATCGAGAGTTTCGAGATCCTGCCCGCCGAAAGCCTCGCCGCCGCCGTCGCGCATCTGCCCGGCGCGCGGGCGCCACTGGAGGGCGGGCATCCCTGGCATGTCCTGATCGAGGCGGTAACCGGCGACCCGAGCGCCGATCCGACCGCGATGCTGGAGGCGCAACTCGGCCGCGCGTTGGCCGAGGGAGTCGTTGCCGATGCGGTGATCGCCGTGTCGGATGCGCAGGCCGAGGCCTTTTGGCTTCTGCGTCACTCGCTGTCCGATGCCGAGCGGGCGCTGGGGCCGGCGGTGCAGCATGACATCGCCGTGCCGGTCGATGCGATGCCGCGCTTCATGGTCGAGGCGGCGGCGGCCTGCGACGCGCGCTTCCCCGGCACCCATGCCTCGGGCTTCGGGCATCTGGGCGACGGCAATATCCATTTCCATGTCCGCGCCGCCCCCGGTACCGATCGCGACCGCTTCTATGCCAAGGATGCCGCCACCATCACCCGTTTCGTCCATGATCTGGTCACGGCGGCGGGGGGCACCATCTCGGCCGAACATGGCATCGGTCAGATGAAGCGCGACGAGCTGGCCCGCCTGTCGCCCGAGCGGGTCGCGGCGATCCGCGCGATCAAGCTGGCGCTCGATCCGCACGGCCTGTTCAATCCGGGCAAGCTCATCGCTTGCGCATGACGCTCCGGCCCCATAGACACGGGGCCACGACGCGCGGCGGGGGGCTCGCGTGGATAAGGTTTTTTGGAGATCATCATGGCCAGCGCGCCGTCGCTTCCGCTTTTCTATAATGGCCTGGAGCCGCTTTCGAGCGAAACTCACGCCAATTACAAGGTCCGCCCGCAGGACACCGCGCCCTTCCTGGTCGGCCAGCATGCGATCCCCGTGACCGTCGATGAATTCCCGCTGGTGCAGCGTTTCATGCCGATCGTCTTCTCGGTCGGTGAACAGCCGATCCCGCTGGCGCTGATGGGCCTGAACGAGGGCGTGAACGTCTTCGTCAGCGACGAAGGCCGTCTGACCGAGACGAACTTCTACGTCCCCGCTTATGTCCGCCGCTATCCGTACATGCTGGCGCGTCTGCGTCCCGAGGCGGAAGAATTGTCGCTGTGCTTCGACCCGACCTCGCCGACCATCGGCGCGTTCGACGAGGGCGACGCCCTGTTCGAGAACGGCCAGCCGAGCGAGCTGACCAAGAACATCCTGTCGTTCAACGAATCGTTCGAGCAGGCGGGGGCCCGCACCCAGAACTTCATGACCGAGCTGACCGAAATGGGTCTGCTGATGGACGGCGAAGTCTCGATCCAGCCCGATGGCGCGGATCAGCCCTTCGTCTATCGCGGCTTCCAGATGGTCAATGAAGAGAAGCTGGTCGACCTGCGCGGCGATCAGCTGCGCAAGATGAGCCAGTCGGGCATGCTGCCGCTGCTCTATGCGCATCTCTTCTCGCTGTCGCTGATGCGCGACATCTTCGCCCGCCAGGCGCAGCTGGGCAAGATGCCCCAGCCGCAGCTTCAGCCGGTCGGCTGATCCCATGCGTGGACGGGACTTCGCCAGTCCACGCTATAGCCAGGTCGCGATCGTCTTTCACTGGACGATCGCGGCCCTGGTCGTCGCCAATCTGGCGATCGGCCTGCTCCATGAGAGCCTGTTGCCGGGTACCATCCCGCTGCACAAATCGATCGGGCTGACCGTGCTGGCGCTGACCGCCGGCCGTATCCTGTGGCGCCTGGGGCATCGCCCCCCGCCGCTGCCCGCCGAAATTCCGACATGGGCGCGCGGCGCGGCCCATGCGCTCCATATGACATTGTACCTGTTGATGATCGCCATGCCGATGACCGGCTGGGCGATGGGTTCGGGTCGCGACGTGCCACGGCCCGTCAGCTGGTTCGGTCTGTTCGACGTGCCCCCGCTGCCGATCGGGCAAGCCGCCGGTCGCCTGGGCCATGAGGCGCATGAGATATTGGGCTGGGTGATGCTGGCGCTGGTCGTGATCCATGTCGCGGCGGCGCTTCGGCATCACTATCTGTTGCGCGACGGCCTGCTCGCGCGGATGAGCTTCCGCTCGCGCTAACCTGTTCCTCCCCTGTAAGGGAAGGGGGAC
>NZ_BBJS01000036.1 GCF_000739895.2 Sphingomonas paucimobilis NBRC 13935 | reverse complement strand
GTTTCCCTCGCCGGGACGGCCGCCGGTGACCACCGTGTCGCTCAACTCCACAAAGGACGGTGCGGGCAAGGCCGGGGGTGGGCTGACGGGCAGACCCTGGCCCAGCGTGCCCGAAGGCGTCGTCGTCGTCGCGGGGCGCAGCGTGGGCGCGCTGGCCGCCGCCAGCACCGGGGCGGGCGGCGCGGCGGTGGAGGGGCGAGAAGCGCGATCGATCGGCGCGAGCAAGGGGTCGAAGGGACCGAAGACCTGTTTCTTCACCGACCGGATATTGGCCGACGCGTCATAGGTCGGCACCCCGGCCTCGATCACCCCCGCCTGCAACCGGCCGAGCGTCGCCAGCAATCGGGCCTGCGAGACATAGCCCGAATAAAGCGCATTGGTCGCGACGATCTGTGCGTTGAGCAGCCGCTGCTCGGAATCGAGCACCTCGAAATTGGAGCGGAAGCCTTCCTGAAATCCCCGCCGCACGCCGGTCAGCGCCGCTTCGGCGGCCTCTGTGGCGACGCGGCCCGAATCCTGCTGTTCGCCGGCGGCGACCGCCTGGTTCCAGGCCTCCTGCACATTGGCCAGCGCCTCGCGCCGGGTGCCTTCCGCCTCGAAGCCGAGTTGCTGGCGTTCGGCGATGGCGGCGCGGATACGCGATCCGATCAGGCCGCCGGCGATGAGCGGCATGGTCACGCTGATCCCGCCGGTTGCCTGGCCGCCCATGTCGCGCAGCTGATAGGAATAGGGGCTGGTATAGCCATAGCCGCCGGTCAGCGCGACGATCGGCGCGCGCTCGGCACGCTGCGCGGCGATCCGTGCATCGCCGGCGCGCGCGGCCAGGATCGCCTGCCACACGGCGGGGCTTTCCTTCTCGGCGATCTGGAAGGCCGATTCCAGCGAGCCCGGCACGCCCGGTAGCGGCGGTGGTGGGGCCAGCCGGCCGGGATTGCGCCCGACCAGCGCGGCGAAGCGCGCGCGGCTGGCCTGAAGATTGGCCTGCGCCTGCGCGAGCTGCGCGCGGATGATCTCGCGCTGCGCCTGGGCCTGGGCGATGTCGGTGCGGGTCAGGTCGCCGCCCCGTTCGCGCGCCACAGCCTGATCGACCTGCCGGCCATAGCTTTCGAGCGACCGCGTCTGGATCGCGACCAGCGCCTGGTCGCGCAGGACCGAGGCATAGGCATCGACGACGCCGAACAGGACGGCATTCTCGGTCTCGCGCAGCCGTTCGCGCCCCGCCAGCACGGTGGCTTCGGCGGCGGATACCTGCGCGGCGGTGCGGCCGCCATTGAGCAGGATCTGCGAGGCGGAAATGGTCGCGCCCATCGTCCGGCTGCGGACCGTGGCGAACTGGTCGAGCAGGTTGCGCTGATCCTGCTGGCGATATTGCAGGTTCAGATTGACGCCGACATTCAGGCGATAGGGCGATCCGGCCTGGACGATCTGTTCGTCGAGCGCACGCAGCTGGGCGCGCCCCGCCTCCAGTGTCGGATTGGAGCGATAGGCATCGGCAATCGCACGGTCGAGCGTATCGGGGGCATCGGCGGTTTGCGCCACGGCCGGCCCGGCCAGCGCCAGGCCGCCAAGCAGGCTGGCCAGCAGGGATAGGCGATTATCGCTCATGGAAGGACCGGGCAAAGGTTTCGGTCAGCGGATCGAGCAGATATTGCAGCGCACTGCGCGGGCGCAGCGGCACGGTGACCGCCACCGGCACGCCGGCGCGAATGCCGGTATCGCCGCCGCGTACTTCCGCGATCCGGGCGATCTGTTCGCGCGGCACCGCGATCTCGGCGGTGAAATAGCTGCGGCCCGAGGCTTCGTCGCGCAGGCTGTCGGCCGAGACGGAGCGGACCGTGCCGGCCAGGATCGGGAGGCCGCGATCATGGAGCGACAGGAATTTCACCTCGGCCGGTCGCCCCGCGATAACGCCGTCGATATCGCCCGGCGCGAAATTGGCGCGCACGATCAGCGGTGCGGCGTCGGGCACGATGTCGAGGATCGGCTGCCCCGCCTGGATCACGCCGCCGACGGTGAAGACGCGCAAGCCCACCACCCGGCCCGAGACGGGCGCGCGGATTTCGGTGCGCGCCAGCTGGTCGCGCGCGGCGGCCCATTTGGGCAGCATCTCGTTCAACTGGAACTGGGTGTCACGCAGCGCGGTGGCGGCCTCCTCCACCTGGCGGCGGCGGGTCTGCACCATCTGCGCGCGGGTCTGGCCGATTTGTTCGCGCGCCGCGGCCGAGCGTGAGCTGTAATCCGCGTCGGCACCCTCGAGCTGCTGGATCGAGCGTTCGATCGCGCGCACCGTGTTGCGCGAGACATAGCCCTCGTCGGCCAGTTTTCGGGTGCTCTCCAGCTGCTGCATCAGGCTGGCGCGTTGCCGCGCGGTGGCGTCGGCTTGGGCGTTATAGCCGGTCGTCTGCTTGCCCACCTCGGCCGCCTGCTGGCGCAGCACCTGATCGCTGGCGGCGAGCGCGGCATTGCGGCTGCGCAGTTGCGCCAGTTGCAACGCCTTGGCCCGCTCCACCAGTCGGCGATCATCGCCCGTGGCGGTGGCGAAATCGGCGGGCCAGACGATGGCGTGGCCGGCGATCTCCGCCTCTAGCCGCGCACGCTGCGCCTGAAGATCGATGACGCTGGCGGCGAGCGCGCGTTCGCTGGCGGCGACCTCGGCCCCCTCCAGTCGGAACAGTATCTGGCCGGCGCGGACATGCTCGCCGTCGCGGACCAGCATCGCCTTGACGATGCCGCCGTCGCGGTGCTGCACGGTACGGCGATTGCCCGAGACCGTTACCTGGCCTTCGCCGGCGGCGGCGGCATCCAGCCGGGCGAGCGCGGCCCAGCCCAGGCCGACGACGAAAAACAGAAAGGCCACGATCGCGCCGACGCGGATCGCCCGGCGCGGCGAATCGTCGAGGTGGAGCCTGTCGGCCAGCTGGGCGCGGGCGCTGTCGGTCATCGCGTGGCTCCGGCGGTGACGATGCCGGGATCGGCGGCGCGGGCGCCTCCGGCCTGCGGGCGGATCACCTTGGCGCGGTCGTCGAACAGTTGCACCTTGCCGTCGCGCAGCAACAGGACCTTGTCGACGATCTGGAGCAGGCCGGTGCGATGGGTCGACACGATCACCGTCGCCTTGCGCTCACGCAACGCCACGATCGTGCGGGCCAGACGTGCCTCGCCCTCGCTGTCGAGATGCGCATTGGGCTCGTCGAGGAAGAGCAGCGTCGGCCGCCCGAACAGCGCGCGGGCCAGCGCCACCGCCTGACCTTGGCCGGCGGACAGCCCCGCCTCGCCGCGTTCCAGCAGGGTGGCATAGCCCTGGGGCAGGCCGAGGATGATCTCATGCGCGCCCGATTCTTGCGCGGCGGCGACGACCTGGGCGTCCAGCGCTTCGCTCTCGCCTTCGAGGACACTGCGGAAGCGCGCAATATTGGTGTGGACGGTGGCGGGGAAGAGCGTCGGCACTTGCGGCAGAAAGCCGAGATGGCGGCCGAGCTGCTCGCGATTCCAGTCGGCCAGCGAGGCGCCGTCGATCCGCACCTCGCCGCTGCTGGGCGCCTGCGCGCCGGCCAGGACGCGCAGCAAGGTCGACTTGCCCGCGCCGCTGGGGCCGACCAGCGCGATCACCTCGCCGGGCTGCACGGTGAAGGCGATGTCGGACAGGATTGGCCGATCGGTACCCGGCGCCATGACGTTCAGCCCGCGCACCTCGATCCGACCCTCGGGCGCGGGGAGGGTGGTCATGCTGCGGTTCGGCCCCGGGCGGCGGCAAAAACTATCGAGCGAGCGCCAGGCGGTGCGCGCGGTGGTCAGCGGCTTGATCGCGCTCAATATCTGTTCGACCGGCTGGATCGCGCGGCCGAGCAGCAGCGAGGCGGCGAAGATCGCGCCGCCCGAAATATCCTGCCGCACCGCCAGCCATGCGCCGAGCGCCAGTGCCAGCGATTGCAGCAGCTGGCGCAGGAATTTGGTGACCGCCAGAAACTGGCCCGAGGTGTTGGACAGCCCCGCCTGCCGCCGCGCCAGATCGGCGCGCTCCAGCAGATGGCGGGTGACCAGCGCGTCGCGCATTCCCAGCGCCTGCGCCACGTCGGATGCGACGATCGAGCTGTCCTGCTCCCGCTGCGCCAGCGCGGTGCGACCGCGCAAGGCGGCGACGGTTGGCTCGGTGATCCGCTCACTGGCGATGGCGATGGCACCCAGCAGCAGTGCGCTGACCAGGGTCAACAGGCCGATCCAGGGATGGAGGAGAAAGGCGATTAGGATGTAGATCGGCGCCCAGGGCGCGTCGAACAAGGCGATCACCGGCGCGCCGGTCAGCGTGCCGCGCACCGTGTCGAAATCGCGCAAGGCTTGTGCGCGCTCCATCGGTGTGCCGCTGGGCGAACCCAGGATGCGCAGCAATATGGCGGGGGCCAGTCGCCGCTCCAGCCGCATGCTGGCGCGCAGCAACAGCCGCATGCGCACCGCATCGAGGATCGCATAGACCGCCAGCGCGACGACCAGAATCAGCGTCAGCAGAAGGAGCGTCGGCACGCCCCGCGTCGGCACCACCCGGTCATAGACCTGGAGCATGAAGATCGTCGGCGCGAGGTTCAGAAGGTTGATCAACCCCGAGAACAGCGCGGCGGCGATCAGATGCGGGCGACAGCCGCGCACGATGGGCATCAGGCCGGCGCCGGATGATCCGGAAGGCGAGTCGGAGCCGAGGGACGACATGCTCGTCGCCATAGCCCAAAAAACGTAAGCGAAGCGTTCACGAAATCGCCGGGGGTCCCTATCCGCCCAGCGGAGCCAGCCGTTCGCGCATCAGCGTCACGAACCGGTCAAGCGGGCAGGGCTGCCCCACCGGACACCCGCGCACCTGGACCGGCGTCACGGTGACCGTGCCCGCATGGCTGCGAATCCGCTCGGGCGACTGGGTGCGATAGCTGAGCGTGACGAAGGGCTGGCCCTGCCGGTCGTGCCAGCGCTGGATCAGGATCGCGCCACCGGGCGCGGCGTCATTGGTGGCATAGCCGGGGGCGACCAGATCGAAGCCGAGCAGCGCCGCCAGCGCGGTGACATTGGTGTCGTGCCCGACGAGCATGTCGATTTGGGAGCCCCGGGCGGCGGTCAGCGCATCGAGCATGTGGCGGCCAAAGGCGGCCGACTGATGCCCGGCCATATAAGGCGAGCGCGAATAGACGTCGAACAGCGCGGCGTGGAGGCCGCCCAGCCGCGCCAGCATCGCGCCATCGACCGGCACCCCGCCGACCGAGGGGGTCAGCCCCTCGGCATATTGGAGCAGCAGCACCTGCGCGGTGCCCGATGCGGTGCGGATCGGCCCGCTCAGGTCGATGCCATGCCCGTCGGCCGAGGGCGTCAGTCGCGCCGGACCCGCCGGATCACACCCCTTGGGATCGCCGCAGCCCAGCACCGTGTCGAGCAGGCGAAGCCCCTCACGATGGCGCGCGACCAGCGCATCCATGCCACCGGTGAAACGGTTGATATCGGCCACCGCCGCCTTGGCGTCGAAACGCGTCGCCCGCGCGCGCAGCGGCTCGAACAGCGGATCGACCTGGCCGGGCGCGCGATGCCCGACGGGCAGTTTGCAGTCGGGTGCGAGACCCTGGGCATAGGCCTCGCCGCTGGCGATGGTGCGCGAGGCGCTGTTGGTCCAGATGCGGACCGCACCTTCGGCGGGGCAGCCGGTGACGGGCAGCAGTCCTTGCGCGACCCATTTGGCGCGGTCGGCACGTGCTTCGGCGATCAGTGCTTCGGCCCCGTGCGGGGTCAAATGGCTTTCCGGCGTGGTCCAGCGCGGCCAGGGCTTGGCGGTGCGGGTGCCATGCGGCACCTCGCCATCCAGCGGCGCGCGCACGCCGTGGCGCATCAGTCCGACGACCCGGTCGAGCGTCAGGCCGGTCGTGCGGGCGGCGGGAGCCTGGGCCGGGCGAATCTGGGCCAGGGCGGGTGCGGCGACGGACAGCGCGGCGAGCAGCGCGAGCGCGCGGGAACGGCGAAGGACAGGTGCGATCATACGCGCGCCTTGCGCGGCTTTCGCGTCAAAATGGTGACATTGCCCGATTGGTGACAAGCTATCGATGCATCCAAACTGAATTTTCAAAATTCATCAAAATTCGGTCAATAAGTCATCGGACTGTCACAGGGCGTCTTTAGCGGAGCCGCCGAAGACGTCCGGGGGGCGTCGCCATCAAAATGTTTCAGGGGGAAATCATGACCGCTTCTGCCAAGCGGGCGCATGTCGTGCGCCTGTTGTGCGGCACTGCCGCCACGCTGCTGATCGCCGGCCCGGCCTTTGCCGCCGAGCCCGTCGCGCCGGCCGTCACGGCCATGGCCGCCGATGAACCCACGACCGAGCCGCAGGTGGGCGAGGATGTGGTGGTCAAGGGCCATCGCCAGGCGATCGTCGACGCGCAGGACGAACAGCTCCGCAGCCAGTCGCTGGCGACCGTCGTCTCGGGCGAGGAACTGCGCCTTCAGCCGCAGCAGAATCTGGCCGACCTGCTGACCCGCCTGCCGGGCATCAGCTCCTCGGTCGATCAGTCGCGCAACGCGGCGGCGACCGGCGAGGCGCAATATGTCTCGATCCGAGGTCTCGACACCTCGTACAACGCCTATTCGCTCGACGGCGTCCGGCTGGCGCAGACCGATGCGCGCACCCGCGCCATCTCGATGAACCTGCTGTCGCCCTTCTCGCTGCAGACGGTGCGCGTCGACAAGGCGCCGACCGCGCGGTACGATGGCGATGCAATCGCCGGCATCATCGACATGGTGCCGATTACCGCCTTCGATCTGCCCAACCACCGCACCCAGATCCGTCTTCAGGGCCAGCTGGCGGGCCGTGCCGATGCGCGTCGCCAGGATCCCTGGGGCGGCACCGTGCAGGTCGAAACCGCGCAGCGCGTCGGCGATCTCGGCGTCTATGCCTCGGCCTATTACGGTCTGAAGCATGTGCTGGGCGAGTCGACTGCGATGCAGCACGACTGGGAAAAATATAACAACAACATCCCCGGCATGATCCGCGACAATCTGGACAATCTGTTCCCGCGCGGCGTGCAGTGGCAGTCCTTCCGCAACCGCATCGAGCGGATGGGCGGCACGCTGAACTTCGACTGGAAGGGTGAGGGCACCGATCTCTACTGGCACTCCACCTATGGCCGGTACAATCTCAAGAGCTGGATGGACCAGACCGCGCTGCGCCAGACCAGCCTGGCGCCCGATCAGATCAACCCGAACCCCAATAAGGGCTCGTACGACGCCGCCGGCTTCCGCGCCGATTACGGCCTGACCGCGACCCATTATTTCCGCACCGAGCACAGCAAGCAGGAACTGGTGACGACCAAGGTCGGCGGCCAGACGCGTTCGGGCGACTTCACCTTCGACTATCACGGCGCCTACTCGCGCGGATCGCAGGATTATCCCTTGCGTATCCAGTCGGGCTTTGCCGGCCGTCCCTATATCGGCACCGCCGACAATACGGGCGTCGCGGCCTATCGCATGGTCACCTCGATCGGGAACCGCACCTTCCCGCAGGTGGTGCTGACCGATGCGGCGCGTGCCTATCTGACCGACATCAGCAAGCTGAAGCAGTGGTACGTCACCCAGCAGTTCGAAAACACCTGGGAACGCCGCCTGGAGGGCCAGTTCGACACGACCTGGCATCATGCCGATCAGGGTCTGGTCTCGGTCTCGGCGGGCGCCAAGGTTGAGGATGCCAAGCGTTACGCCAATGCGCTGGGCGATGACGGCGCGCTGCAATATACCTTCCCCAATGCCGATGGCAGCAACTCGCCGCGCTACGCCGCGACCGGCCCGGCGCTGACTTCGCTGCCCGGGCGGTTGCTCGGCGGGTTCATGAACAATGCCGCGCAGGTGCCGATCTTCCTGATCGATACCGACTATATCGAGAACCAGGTCGCGCAGCTCTCGACCCCCAAGCTCGCCAATCTCGACCCCGTGAAGCTGAAGGAAAACCGCCTGGACGGCCGCGAGAACCGGCTGGCCGGCTATGTCATGGCGACGCTGCAGTTCGGCGATCTGCAGGTCGTGCCGGGCGTGCGCTATGAATATAACCGGTTCAAGGGCACCTATTGGCAGGACCAGGGCAACGATACTGGCAAGTTCGTGACGTCGGCCCGCCATTATGACCAGTGGCTGCCCAGCGTCATCGCCAATTACCGGCCCAATGACGACATGGTCATCCGCGCCTCGATCCGGAAGAGCTATTCGCGGCCGGCCTTCGACCTGCTGCTCGGGCCGACGAGCGTGTCGCGCAACGATCTGGGCGAGGTGACGGGGGTGTTCATCCCCAACCCGAACCTCGATGCGCAGACCTCGTGGAACTACGACACCTCGCTGGAGATCAAGGGGCAGGGTACCGACTTCTTCTCGGTCAGCCCCTTCTACAAGAAGCTGAACCATGTCCTGTTCGCGACCGGCACCACCAATGCCGGCGGCGACTATAACATCTGGGGCAATCCCCAGTCGGAGCAGCAGGGTGGCGTCGAGGTGTCGAGCCTCACCACCGATGCGACCGGCCAGATCTATGGCGTCGAGTTCTTCGGCCGTTATTCGCTGAAGGGCCTGCCGGGGCTGCTCGACGGTCTGGGGCTCCAGGCCAATGTCACGCTGCAAAAGGCCAAGGCGAATGTCTTCGTCAACGGCCAGATGCGCGACCAGCGCATGACCCAGGCGCCCGAGGTGATGTACAACGCCGCGCTGTTCTACAGCCATGGCGGTTTCGCGGCCGAATGGAATTATAACTATACCGGCGACCGTCTGTACGATCTGCGCTCCAGCCGGCCGGATACCTATATCCAGCCAACGACCATCTCGAACCTGATCGTCAATTATACTATGCCCTCTGGTCTGACCGTCGGTGCATCGGTACAGAACCTCTTCAACGAGCATAGCTATTGGGCGACGACCAGTGAGCGGAAGGCCTATCTCTCCAATGACCGCAAGGGCGGCTATGTCGAGACGGGCCGAATCTATATGCTCAACCTGACCTACGCCTTCTGATCTTACCCTCTCCCCGACCCGGTGCCTGCGACCCCCGCAGGTATCGGGGCGCAACTCCACGCCGATGGTCTCTGGGCCATCGGCGTTTTTTGTGGGGGAACGGACCATTTCGACCGAATGGCCCATGCGATTGACCGAAGCGTGCGCGCGGTTAGCATGAGCCTCGACGAGAGGAACGAAACCATCATGATGAAACGTCAGCGCCGCCAGCATGAGATCGTGGCGCTTCTGGCCGAGGGGCATTTCCGCGGCATCGGCGATTTGGCCGAATCGCTTTCGGTGTCGGAAGAGACGATCCGCCGCGAACTGCGCGTGCTGGAGGGCTCGGGTGCGGTGGTCCGCGCGCACGGCGCGGTGCGGCTGGCCAAGGTGGAGACCGAAGGGTCGTTCGCCACTCGGTTGCAACGCCATGCCGAAGCCAAGCAACGCATCGCCAGCGTCGTCGCCGAGCTCGTCGCCGATGGCCAGACCCTATATATCGATGCCAGCACCACCGGCCATTATGTCGCGCGGGCGCTGCGCGATCATCAGCGGCTGACCATCGTCACCAATGCGGTGGGCGTCGCGGCCGAACTGGGCGGGCGCAACGACAACCGTATCATGCTGGCGGGCGGCGAGCTGGATTATGAGTATCGCGCCTGTTTCGATGCCACGGCGCGCGACTATCTGGCGAGCTTCACGCCGTCCCTGGCGATCCTGTCGGTCGAATCGGTCAATCTCGACCATGGCTTTGCCGATTATCATGTCGGCGAGGCGGCGGTGTGCCGGATGATGATCGCCCGGTCGCGCCGAACGCTGATCGCGGCGGACCAGAGCAAGTTCGATCGCCACGGCACGGTGCAAGTGGCTCCCTTGGACGGGGTCGACATGCTGGTCACCGACGCGGTGCTCAGCCCCGATTATGCGGCGGCGCTGGCGGCGGTAGAGGTGGTGGTCGCCTGACCACGCGGGATGGCGAGCGCGACGATGGCCCCCGCTAGGGCCAGGCCGGCATGGATCGTCCAGAAACCGGGCTGGCTGATCCCTGGATAGAGCGTGCCGAGTTCACCGACCACCAGATGCGCGACGAAGCCGTGGAGGTAGAACAGCCCGGTCATCATCCCGCGCCGGGCGAGCGGAGCGGCGGCGATCACGATCGCGAGCGCCGCCGGCCAGGCCAGCACCACGCCGATATCGAGCAGCAGGATCGCCGCCAGCGGCCCGCCCAGCCCGATCTGCCCCGCCCCGGCCGACAGACCGGCGAGCAGACCATAGCCGAGCATGATCGCCACGCCCCCCAACACCAGCTTGGTCGCGCTCGCCGGTTCGCGCCCCCGCTCCGCCAGCCAAGGCCAGAGTCGGTAGGCGGCCAGCGCCAGCGCGATGGTGAACAGCCCGTCCGCCGCCGCCAGCCAACTCGGCGGAATGGCAAAGCCGGCCGGTGACAGATCGACCCGTGCCCGCGCCCAGACCAGGACCATGTTGGTCAGCTGTTCATAGGCGCAGAAGCACAGGGTCACCGCCGCTATCGCGACCGTCACCCGCGCCCAATCGACACCCTGCTCAATGCCCGCCTCTGGCTGCGCCACCGTGACGCGGGGGGCGGTGCGCAGCAGGAGAAAGGCGACGATCATGCTGCCCGCCATCGCGGCAAAGGCGATACCGAACCCCAGGCGCGCGGCCAGCCAGCCCCCGATCAGCGGCCCCAGCATCGCCCCGCTATTCAGAAACGCCAGATAGCCGGCGAACAATCGCTCGCCTCCCGAATGCCCGCGCAGCGCACCGACTTCGGCCGCCAGATTGCCCTTCAACAGCCCGATACCACCGATCATCAGCGCCAGGCCGGCGAGCGCCCCCTGCCGGCTGGCCAGCGCCATCATGCCCGCCGCCATCAGCGCGGCCCCGGCATACATGGCCGGCCGTCGCCGCCCGCTGCGATCCGCGATCCAGCCGCCCAGCGGCAGGATGAGATAGGTCAGCGCACCATAGAGCCCGTAAAGTTGCGAGGCGAAGGCCAGGTCGGTGGTCGTCCCCGTCGCCCCCTCGATGATACCGCGCAAGGCCGCAAGGCCGGCCACCAGCGTGCCGGGACGAACCAGCAAATCGGTCAGCAGGAACAGGGTCAGCAGCGACTTGGTGCCCTGAATCGCGAATCGCTCCCACCCCTCGACGCTGGCGAGCGTCCAGAATCCGGGAGCGGGCGGGGCGGTATCCCTATCGCGCATGGTGCTGAGATTGGTCCGTTTCGGTGCCTTGGGCGGAAGCGCTGGCTCCCTAGCGCCGGTTTGTGACGGGTTCGCGGCGGCTCGACAAAGCGGGGCGGGCACGGCACCACCGAGCCATGAACCTGTCCGCCATCGTCGCCGACATCGCTGCTGAAATGGCCGAGGCGCCCGATCGGGGGACGCCCGCCGACTATATCCCCGCGCTGGCCCAGGTCGATCCGCACCGTTTCGGCATGGCGATCGTCGAGGCGGACGGCACCTGCCATCTGGCGGGCGATGCCGACATGGCCTTCTCGATCCAGAGCATTTCCAAGGTCTTCGCGCTCACGCTGGCGCTGGGCGCGGTCGGCGATCAGCTCTGGCGGCGGGTGGGGCGCGAGCCCTCGGGGACCGCGTTCAACTCGATCGTCCAGCTAGAGACCGAGGCGGGGATTCCGCGCAATCCCTTCATCAATGCCGGTGCCATCGTTGTCGCCGACATGCTGCTCGGCGGCTATGAGCCGCGCGAGGCGATCGGCGAGATGCTGCGCTTCGTTCGCGCGCTGGCGGGCGAGGAGGATATCGCGATCGATGCCGCCGTCGCCCGCGACGAGATGGAGACAGGGCACCGCAATCAGGCGCTGGCGCACTATATGCATGCCTTCGGCAATCTCCATCATCCCGTCGACCGGGTGCTGGGCGTCTATTTCCACTTCTGTGCGCTGGCGATGAGCTGTCGGCAACTGGCGCTCGCCGGGCGCTATCTGATGGCGCGGGGCATCAATCCGGGGACGGGGCGCTCGGTCGTGTCACCGCAACGCTCGCGGCGCATCAACGCGCTGATGATGAGTTGCGGCCATTATGACGGATCGGGCGAGTTCGCCTTTCGCGTCGGCCTGCCGGGGAAATCGGGGGTGGGCGGCGGCATATTGGCGATCGTGCCCGGCCGGGCCTCGATCGCCGTCTGGTCGCCGGGCCTCAACGCGCGCGGGAATTCACAGCTTGGTACGCTGGCGCTCGAACGGCTGGTGCAGCGGACCGGCTGGTCCGTGTTCGACCCACAAGCCGGTTGACCGCGCGCAGCGGTGCGAAGGCGGCTCGGCCACGCACCGACAGGATCAGGTTCAGCGCCACCCCCGCGATCGACGCCGCGCCCAGCAGCCGCACGATCCGCTCACCGGTGATCGCGGTGCCGCACCACGACAGCGCCAGCAGCAGCACCGCGCCGCCCAGCAGCTTCAATCCGCCGCGCAGCCGCGCATCGTGCAGCGTCCCCGCCTCGCGCGCATGGCGATAGGAGCCGGCAGCGAGCAGCCAGAAGCCGATGAAGCACAAGACGATCGTATCAAGCATGGGCAGGCTCCGGAAAACGGCGGGTGCGGTTGGGGGCGTGGGGCGAAGGTCGCGCGCTGAGCCGGGCGGCGGCGGCAAAGCCGACACCAATGGCCAGGCAGGCGAGATCGAAGGCGACGAACAGGTGATCGCCATCGAGCAGCGAGGGTAGCAACCAGCGCGAGGTGGTCAGCGCATTGACGACGGGGATGGCAGCCCAGGCCGCAGCGGCGATGGCGAATAGAACCGTCCAGGCGCGCCGTGTAGGCAGGCCGAGCTGTGCCAGCGCGAGGAGTCCCCAGGTCCAGAACATCGCCGACACTTCCGCCTCAGCTCGGCCGGGCATCTCGGCGGGGATCAGCCGGTTGGCCAGCAGATAGGCCGCCATGCCCGATGGGAAGGCGGCGATGACCGCGATGTTGAGCCGTTCGGCCAGACGCAGCCCGAAAAAGGGCGCCGCGCCCGGCTTGCGCCGCTTGGCGGTCCAGAGCAGCAGGCCGGTGCCGACCATCGCCGTGCCGGTCAGCCCCATGACGAAATAGGCCCAGCGCAGCCCCGTGCCCGCGAACGAGGCCAGATGTAGCCCCAGCATCACGCCCGCCGTTTCGATCGCCGAGGCGGGATCGCCGCTCTGGCTGACGAAGCGGCCGGTCGCCCCTTCGTACACGACGGCGGGCGTGCGCGAACTGATCGCACCCTGTTTGGCGAGCGCGATGGAGACGCGCGCGGCGGCGTCGCCGGGATTCTGGATGATGACCCGCGTGGCGGGACCGCCCAGCCGCTGCTCGGCATCGCGGACCAGGGCTGCGATCGCGACCAGCGGACGCCGCGTGCCCGTGGCGGGCACGTCGGCGGGCGTGTCATAGGCGGCCTGCATGAACTCGACGGGCTTGGCGTAGTTCATGAATGCCGGCCAGGGCATGTACATGGTCACCAGCGTGATCAGCCCGGTATAGGTGATCATCGCATGATAGGGCAGGCCGAGCACCGCCGAGACATTGTGCGCGTCGAGCCAACTGCGTTGGCCCTTGTTCCAGCGCAGCGTGAAGAAGTCGGCGAAGATGCGCTTGTGGGTGATCACACCCGAGATGATCGCGCCCAGCATCGCCATGGCGCACAGCCCGGCCAGCCAGCGGCCCCAGGGATAGGGCAATTGCAACTGGAAGTGGAAGCGATAGAAATGCTCGCCGCCGCGCGTCTCGCGCGCGGAAAGCGGCGCGCCGCTGACCGGATCGAGCTGTAGCTCGCCACCGCGCGCCTTGGGATCGGGCTTGGCGGGGATACGAAAAACCCGCGTCGCGATCGTTCGCTCCTCGGGCAGATAGATATACCATTGCAGATCGTCCGGGCCGGTCCGCGTCAGATACCGGACCGCCGATGCCGCTGCCTGGGCCGGTGTCGCATGGGCCGGGCGGATTTCGGGCTGCATCCACTGGGTGATTTCGGGTCGGAAATAGGCCGAGGTGCCGGTCAGGAACATGGTGAACAGAATCCACCCGGCGATCAGCCCCAGCCAGCCATGCGCCCAGGCCATGGTCTGGCGCAGCCCGCGCTGGCTCTCCGCCACCATGCCGCTCACGCCCGCACACCCAGCCACCAGAGCAGCCCCGCCATCACGATCGAACCGCCCCAGATCCCCGCACTGACCCGGCCCAGCCGGATGTCGTGCAAGGCCCACAGACCTGCCGCGGCATAGATCAGGAAGGACAGGATCATCGGCCATCCGGTCGCCTCGACGCGGGTGGTGGCGTCCGAGACGGGGAGCAGCCGCGCGGCCAGCATCGCCACCGCGACCGCGAACGCATAGCCGCCAAGGATCGCCGTCAGCCAGCGCCACGTCATGGCCATCGCGCCGCGCCAGCGGGCCGCTCCGACTGCGTTGATGGCTTGGCTTTGCGCCACCCGACCTTTCCCCTTGTCATTGTGATAGCGGCGCTTTAGCAGCATTTGAGAGTCACTATCAATAGCAAGGTTAGGGAATTTATGCGGGGGTTTCGCGCAACGCTGCTGGCGGCCTGTGTCACGGGCACCGTCCTGGGATGGGCCGCGCCGGGCCTGGCGATCGCCCTGCCAACGGTCCGAAACGACGAGGATCCTCAGCGGCTGCGCAACGAGGAGATCGTGGTCGAGGGCGAACGCGCCAAGAAGAGCGCGGTGTCGGGCACCAAGACCGACATTCCGCTGATCGCCACGCCGCAGACGATCATCGCCATCGATCAGGAGGAGCTGACCCGGCGCAACGCGCTGTCGATCAACCAGGCGCTGGGCTATGTCGCGGGTGTCGCGCCCAACCAGCGCGGCAATGTCGCCACACGCTATGATCAGCTGTTCCTGCGCGGGTTTCAGCCGGGCATCTTCATGGACGGGATGCGGCTGCTCGGCGGCGTCTATGCCAGCCCGCAGATCGACTTCCATCTGGTCGAGTCGGTCGATGTGGTGAAGGGCCCGGCGGGCGTCACCTATGGTTCGGGGACGCCGGGCGGGCTCGTCAACCTGACCAGCAAGTTGCCTTATGTGGGGGCTGGCGGGCGGATCGAGCTGGCGACGGGCAATTTCGCGCTGCTGCGCTCGGCGATCGACGTGAACCAGCCGCTCGATGCCGAGGATCGCTGGCAGTTCCGGATCATCGCCGGCGCCGAGGAATCGGATGGCTTCATCCAGCAAACCGCCAATCGCCGTTACTATGCGCGCCCCATGCTGCGCTTCGCCCCCGATGACGCGACCAGCGTGACCCTGATCCTGAACTATCAGCGCGATCCCGAATCCGCCTCCTATAGCGGCGTGCCCGTCTATGGCTCGGTGCTGCCCAATCCGTTCGGGGTGCTTCCGGTCGACTTCAACACGTCCGAGCCCTCCTATGAGGCGTTCGACCGGACGCAGAAATCGGCGACGATCCTGTTCCGCCATGACCTGAACGACCGGCTGAGCTGGACCACCAATGCGCGTTATCTGGCGATCGACCTGCATTACCGGCAAATCTACGGCTCGGGCTATGTGACGCGTGGCACGGGCGCCAATGCGAACAGCGACTTCTCGACGCTACAGCGCGGCGGCGGCGGCTCGGACGAGGCGTTCCAGACCTTCACCGTCGACAATCATCTGGTCGGCAAGATCGATACCGGTCCGGTCAAGCACACCATCCTGGGCGGGGTCGACTGGCAGCATAATCGCGGCGAGAATTATCAGGCCTTCTACACCGGCGAGAATGCCAATCCGGTGTTCAACATCCCCAATCTGAACCTGTTCGCCCCGGTTTACGGCGTGCCGCTGCCGACTTTCCCGATGAACCAGACCCACAATTACACCAAGCGCGACCAGGTGGGCCTCTATCTTCAGGATCAGATCGCGATCGGTGGCCTGCAACTGATCGCCAGCGGTCGCTGGGACAGCTATGGCCAGACGACGCAGAATCTCGTCACCAACCGCGCGACGCGGCTGAACCAGACCGCCTTCACCACCCGGCTGGGCGCCTTGTACGAGACCAAGTTCGGCCTGGCGCCCTTTGTCAGCTATTCGGAGAGTTTCGAGCCGCAGGCGGGCAGCACCTGGGACGGCACCAATTTCGTGCCCGTCACCGGCCGGCAGTATGAGGCGGGGTTGAAGTATCAGCCGCGCGGCACGACCGCGCTGTTCACCCTGTCCGCCTTCGATCTGCGTCGCCGCAACGTGCCGGTCGCCGATCCGCGCGCGGGCACGGGCAATATCCCCAGCAACTCGCAGGTGCAGATCGGCGAGGTATCGGTGCGCGGTATCGAGCTGGACGGGCGCGGCACGGTGGCGCCGGGCTTGGACGTGATCGTCGCCGCGACTTATAACGACCCGCTGGTGCGGCAGGGAACGCCGGTGGTCGGCACCGGCGACCAGCTGAGCGGCGTCACCGGCACCCGGCCGCTGGGCGTGCCGCAATGGAGCGCATCGAGCTTCCTGTCCTATGATCTCGGCAAGGCGGGTGTCGGCCGTGCGCTGGGCGGCCTGAGCTTGGGAGCCGGTGTGCGCTATGTCGGCGAATCGGACGGCACCGCGACGACCGTGGCGGCGGGGCGCACCGTCGTCCGCCGTTTCCAGTCGCCCGATTATTGGCTGGCCGACCTGATGCTGGGCTATGATCTCGGCCGTGTCAGCCCGGCGATGGAGGGGCTGAGCTTCACCGCGAATGTCGCCAATCTGTTCGACAAGCGGCACATCACGAGCTGCTTCTTCAACAATGGCTGCTATTACGGGGCATCGCGGACCTTTGTAGGCAGCCTGCGCTATTCTTGGTAAGGGCGCATCCGATTCATTCGTACATGACGTATCCGTCCCGCCCGCCGACCGATCGGCGGGGGCGGGGCGCAAAGGAGTTTTGAGGTTTGTCGACCGATACTGCCCTGCCCGAACTGACCCCGACCACGGCGCTGAGCGTCGAGACGGTTCAGAGCGTCCATCACTGGAACGAGCATCTGTTCTCCTTCTCGGTCTCGCGTCCCGACAGCTTCCGTTTCCGCTCGGGCGAGTTCGTGATGATCGGCCTGCTGGGCGACAACGGCAAGCCGCTGCTGCGCGCCTATTCGGTGGCCAGCCCCTCCTATGACGAGAAGCTCGATTTCCTGTCGATCAAGGTGCAGGACGGCCCGCTGACCAGCAAGCTGCAAAAGGTGCAGCCGGGCGACCAGATCTATCTCGGCCGCAAGCCGACCGGCACGCTGGTCGCCGACGCGCTGCTGCCCGGCAAGCGGTTGTTCATGCTGTCGACCGGCACAGGCCTCGCGCCCTTCCTGTCGGTGGCGCGCGATCCGGACATTTATGACATGTTCGACGAAGTGATCATCGTCCACTCGGTCCGCCGGGTGAGCGATCTGGCCTTCCATGACGAACTGGCGGGCAAGCTGGCCGAGGATCCGCTGGTCGGCGACGTCGCGGCGGAGAAGTTCCACTATATCCCGACCGTCACGCGCGAGCCGTTCCACACCTCTGGCCGCATCGACGCGCTGATCGATGATGGCCGGTTGTTCGCCGGGCTGCCCAGCGCGCATGGCTTCAACCCGGAAACCGACCGGATCATGATGTGCGGCAGCATGGAGATGATCAAGTCGCTGGGCGCCAAGTTCGAAGCGATGGGCTTCCCCGAAGGCTCGAATGCACAGCCGGGCGCCTATGTGATCGAAAAGGCGTTCGCGGGCTGAATATCCTCCCCTGGAAGGGGGGGCAGGCCGCAGGCCTGACGGAGGGGTGTTCCGGCCGATCGCCGGGTCGATCGCTGGCGGTTATACCCCTCCACCATGCTGCGCATGGTCCCCCTCCCCCTATGGGGGAGGAAGTGCGGTCTCCCCGAACCGCTACATTTGTCGCCGGGAACGGCACATTTGTGCGACATTTGCGTCCTAACGCCCGGAGCCTCGGTTTAAGGTAAAGGGACGGACATGCGGCTGTGGGCGGGCTTGATGCTGGCGAGTGCGATGCCGGCGATCGCGCAGGCGCAGGTTGCACCTGCCCCCACGCCGGCACCGGAGACCCCGGCGGCGCCCAGCGCGATGTCCCCGACGACGCAGGCCGTGCCCCAAGCGGCGGCGAGCGCGCCGCAGACCGCCAAGCCCGCCGCCCAGGCCGAACCAGAAGAGGACGAAGGCGCGGAAGAGGGCGATGTCGTCGTCACCGCGCGCCGCCAGCCCGGTACCGTCCCCGGCGATATCCCGCCCGAGCAACAACTCAGCCCCGCCGATATCCGCTCCTACGGCGTGTCGAGCGTCGCCGACCTGCTGACCGAACTTGCGCCGCAGACGACCAGCGGGCGCGGTGGTTCGCCCGTCATCCTGCTCAACGGGCGACGCATTGCGGGTTTTCAGGAAATTCGCGATCTGCCGACCGAGGCGATCCTGCGCGTCGACATCCTGCCCGAGGAGGTCGCGCTCAAATATGGCTATAGCGCCGATCAGAAGGTGGTGAACTTCGTCTTGCGTCCGCGCTTCCGTTCGCTGGCGGCCGAGGCGATCGGGCGGCTGCCGACCGAGGGCGGCTCGGCGATGGGGCAGGGGCGGCTCGACTGGCTGACCATCCGCCGTGACAAGCGGTTCAGCATCCACACCGATTATCAGGAAAGCTCCCGTCTGACCGAGGCGGAGCGCGATATCGTCGCGCCCGGCAGCAATGCGGCGCTGGGCGGTAATATCGTCACCACCGACCCCGGCCTCGCCGCGCTGACCGGTACCAATCCCAGCGTGGTCGGCGTGCCGGGCGGGCTGGCCACGGCCCCGACGCTCTCGGCGCTCGCCGCGACGCCGGCCAACAGCACCGACGTCACCCCTTACCGCACCTTGCAGAATGCGCAGCGCCAATGGGACGCCAATATCGTCTATGCGCGCAACCTGTTCGGCAATGTCTCCGCCTCGTTCAACGCCGAGGTGCAGGCGACACAGAGCAACAGTTGGAACGGCCTGCCGTCGGCCAATCTGCAGCTGCCCGTCGGCAATCCCTATTCGCCCTTCGGCACCTCGGCGACGGTTGCGCGGCTCACCGATGCCTATGGTCCGCTGACCCAGGACAATACCGGCCTGACCGCGCATTTCGGCACGGTGCTCAACGGACAGCTCAGCAGTAAATGGCGCTGGTCAGTGACGGGGGCCTATGACCGTGCCGAAAGCCGGGTGGCGACCGATACCGGGCTCGACATCGCGGCGTTCCAGGCGCGGTTGAATGCGGGTGATCCGACCGCCAATCCCTATGGGCCGCTGGATGGGATCGGGCTGGGCCCGCGCAATTTCGCGCGCTCGACCTCGTCGACGGGGCAGGTCGATGCGCTGCTCAACGGCCGTGTCTTCGCGCTGCCGGCGGGGGATGTGCAGGCCAGCGTCAAGGTCGGTGGGCAGACCAGCGATTTCTCGAGCCGCTCCTTCCGCTTCGGGCAGGAGCAGAGCGGCGACGTGTCGCGCGACACCGTCAACGGCCAGCTCAATCTCGACCTGCCCATCGCCAATCGCGATCGCGCGGTGCTGGGGGCGATCGGTGACCTGTCGCTCAACGTCAATGCGGCCGCCAATCACCTGTCGGACTTCGGCACGCTGACCACCATCGGCTACGGCGCCAACTGGGCGCCGCTGGAGGGCGTGCGGGTCATCGCGTCCTGGACCGATCAGGAGGATGCACCGAGCGCGCAGCAACTGGGCAATCCGACAATCACCACCCCCAATGTCCGCCTGTTCGACTATGTGCGTGGCACCACCGCGACGATCACCGCCGTGACGGGCGGCAACCCGGATCTCGTGGCCGACAACCGCCATGTCATGAAGCTGGGGCTGACGCTGACGCCCTGGCGCGACCGTCAGATCAACCTGACGGCCAATTACTATCGCATCGGCACCGACGATCCGATCGCCGCCTTCCCCACTCCGACGGCGGCGATCGAGGCGGCTTTTCCCGACCGTTTCACCCGTGATGCCGCCGGCAATCTGCTGCGCGTCGATTCGCGGCCGATCAATTTCGCGCGGACCGAGCGGCAGCAACTGCGCTGGGGCTTCAACTTCTCCAAGCCGATCAAGTCCAAGATCCAGAAGGAGATCGAGGCCTATCGCGCCGGCACCGGTCCCAATCCCTTTGCCGGGCTGAACTTCCTGGGACGGCGCGGCGATGGTCCGCGCGGGGAAGGCCAGGGCGGACCCGGTCGACCGGATGGCGCGCCGGGGGCGGGGTCCAATGGACCCGGCGGTGGCGGCCGGCCCGGTGGCGGTTTCCGGGGCGGCGGCTTTGGCGGGGGTCGCGGTGGCGGCCGGTTGCAGTTCGCGCTCTACCATACCTGGACGCTCGCCGATCGGGTGACGGTGGCCGATGGCGGCCCGGTGCTCGATCTGCTGCGCGGCGATGCCATCGGTGCCAATGGCGGCAGCTCGCGCCACCAGTTGGAAGCGCAGGCGGGTTATACGAATAACGGTATCGGCGTGCGCATGTCGGGCAATTGGCGCAGCGCGACCCGCGTCAATGGCGGGACGACCGCCAATCCCCAAGCCCTGGAGTTCGGCAGCCTGGCGACGGTCGACCTGCGGCTGTTCGCCGATCTGGGGCAAAGGCTGGATCTCGTCCGCGCGCATCCCTGGCTGCGCGGTACGCGGGTCAGCCTGTCGTTCGACAATCTGTTCAACCAGCGCCAGCGGGTGACCGACGCCACCGGAACCGTGCCGATCGGCTATCAGCCCGGCTATCTCGACCCGCTGGGCCGCACCGTACGGCTATCGATCCGCAAGCTGTTTTTCTGATCCAAGGTGGCGCGGAAAAATGCTGCCCCGGTCCAGGAATTTGGTATCAATCCGCGACGGTTTCTCGTTAATCTCGAACAATTCTAAGGGTATGTGACGTAGATTATATTGCTGCAAAGCAAAATATGGGATGAGCCGCAGAGATATAACGGTGCTGCCCAATGGTCGGGGGAATGGATGAGCAGAGGCCGAGCGTGGATTTCATGAGCGACCGCTATGGGGACGAAGCGGTGTCCGAGCCTACGGGAATCGACGACCGGTTGCGGCGGATTCGCGACGAGCTGGATGTGGTGGAGACGATGGTCCGGGCCGAAAGCGAAGCGCGGCTCGCGCCCGCCGACATTGGCCGGGTGATCCGTTCCGCCCGCGAAGGGATTGGCCGCTTCTTTGACCAGTCGTTGTTCGCCGACCCGGCCTTCGACATGCTGTTGTTCGTTTTCCTGGAAGAAGAAGAGGGGCGGCAGGTGGAGACCAGCGCCTGTTACCGCGCCTCGGGCGTTCCGCGAACGACGGCGGTGCGCTGGATCAACATGCTGATCGGCATGGGCCTGTTCCACAGCGCGCCGCATCCGACCGACCGGCGCCTGGCGCTGCTGAGCATGAGCGAGCAGGCGCGTGAGGGGATGCGGCAATGGCTGGGCGGGCTGCGGCCGCTGCTCGACCGGGTGGAGGTCGTACGGGCGACCCCACGCGGCTGACCGGCCCCGCGCCGGTGCGTACGGGGATCAGGCGTTGCCCACGACCCGCTCGCGCAGCCGGTCGGCCAGTGTTTCCAGCGTGACGTTGTTGATCCGCGCCGCCACCGGCGCGTCCGAGCGCAGAATGTCCGCGATCGCCAGTTGCGCCTGCGTGATCCGGTCGACCGACTGGATGCTGACCATGTGTCGGCGCAGCGTGTCGCTGTCGCTGCCCAGATCATAGGCCAGATCGGCGAGCGAGCGGGTCAGTTCGACCAGCTCGTCGGCCAGTGCATGGGCAAGCTCCTGATCCATGCCATATTCCCTTCCCACCGCCTGGCCCATGCGCTTACTTGGTGCAGAGCTTGAGGATATTGGTCGAAATCGCGTCGCGCCCGACCGGCTGCGTCACGGCGCCCTTCATCAGGGTGAAATCGGTTTCCGAACGGCCAATGGCATAGGCGCCGCCCGCCAGCATCGCACGCAGGCCCGCCGAGCCATCCTCATCGTCCAGCGCCAGCAGCACGCCCAGCCCGTTGCTGCCCGCCGCCTTGGCGACCGAGGCAAAGAGCAGCGAGATCGACGGACGCTCGCCCGCCACCG
Source organism: Sphingomonas paucimobilis NBRC 13935 (assembly GCF_000739895.2). Lineage (GTDB taxonomy): Bacteria > Pseudomonadota > Alphaproteobacteria > Sphingomonadales > Sphingomonadaceae > Sphingomonas > Sphingomonas paucimobilis. Next base: position 119,669 of record NZ_BBJS01000036.1, on the reverse strand, counting down.
GCTCGCGCGCCAGCAGGCGCAAGCTGCCGTTCGGCCAGGTGTCGACGACCATATGGTTCTCGCCCTGCGGCGCGAAATAGATGGTGCCCTGCTCCACCTTCATGCCGTCGGTCGCCTCGACCACCTTGGGGGCGATCTGCTCCTTCAGCTGCTCGATCATCGGGGTCAGCAGGCCGGGCGACATCTGCTGCACGACCAGGGTCGGCGGACAGTTGGCGGGGAAGGTCGCGAACAGGTCGAACATCGACTGGGTGTTGGCGGCGTCGGCGCCGATCGCCAGCAGACGGCCGTTCCAGTCGATCGGCGTCGCGGGGCTGCCCTTCTTAGACTTGGCGGCGCTCGTCTTCTTCAGGTCGGCGTTGCGCGCGGCCTTGATCCGCTTGCCCAGCTTGCCGATGATCTCGTCCAGTTCGGCCTGGACCGCGACCTTGGGCTTGGGGAAGCAGTCGATCGCGCCGAGACGCAGCGCCTCGATCGAATCGGCGGCGCCGGCGGCTGTCTTGGTCGAGAACATGATGACCGGCATCGGCCGCTCCTCCATGATCTCGGCAAGATATTCGAGGCCGCTCATGCCCGGCATCTCGACGTCCAGCGTCATCACCTGGGGGCGATATTGTTCGACCATCTTGCGCGCTTCCGCCGCGCCGTCGGCGGCGCCGACCACGGTGACGCCCTTGATCCGCTCGAGCGCGCCCGAAATGAGCACCCGCATCGTCAGCGAGTCGTCGACGACCAGAACCTTAACGTCCGCCATTACGCATTTACCTTCCAACGGATACGCCGTTACGTCTTGAAGAATCGGGGTATTACGCGGCTTCCGCCGTCAATGTCACGCTGTCCGACAGGCGATCGAGCGCCAGGATCAGGATCAGGCGCTGTTCGATCGTCGCCAGCCCTTCCAGATAATGGGCGGCGGTCGCATCGCCCATGTCGGGCAGCGGCTGCATCGCCTCGGGCGGGATGGTGACGATGTCGTTGACCGCATCGACGATCAGGCCCTGGAGCTGCTCGCCGATCCGCACCACGATGATGACGTGGCGCGCGCTGGGATCGGTGACGCCCCAGCCCAGCCGGTGGCGCAGGTCGAGCACCGGAAGCACGACGCCGCGCAGGTTGACGACACCGCGCACATGCGCCGGCACATTGGGCAGCGGCGTCGCGGGTGACCAGGCGCGGATTTCGCGGATGGCCATGATGTCGACACCCAGGATCTGGTCGCCGAGCTGAAAGGTGATGAGCTGACGCGACATGGTCGGTTCCTCTCTTGGGATGGGATCAGTGCAGCACGCGGCGGATCGCCGCGGCCAGCTTTTCGGGATTGAAGGGCTTGACGATCCAGCCGGTCGCGCCCGCCTCGCGCGCTCGGGCCTTCTTCTCGTCCGAGCTCTCGGTCGTCAGCACCAGGATCGGCAGGTTGCGATGATCGGGCTGGCGGCGCAGCGCCTCGATCAGGCCGAAACCATCCATGCGCGGCATGTTGATGTCGGTGATCACCAGATCGGGGGCTGTCTCGGCGGTGACGCCGTCCAGCGTATCAAGCGCATGAACGCCGTCTTCGGCCTCGAGCACCCGATACCCCATATCGGTGAGCGCGGCGCGCAGGAGCATTCGCATGCTGGGCGAATCGTCCACGGTCATGATGATTTGGGACACGAATTGGCCTTTCCTGGAAGGATCGATAGACATTAGAAAAATTCCACATCGCCGGTCGCGGCAGGCGGCGGCGGTGGGGCGGGACGGATGACGCGGGGCATGGGTGCCGCCGTGTCGGTGACGTGACGGCACCGGGCGAGCCCGAGCGCGGGACGAAATTCGACGCGACGCGCGCTGACGCCGCCGACATCCTCACCGACCAGCGCGATCCGCTCGTCCGCCAGGAATCGGCGCGCGAACTGCGCATTGGCGCCGCCAATGTCGCGGAACCCGTCGCGCATCGTCGCACCACCGAACAACCTGGCTTTCAGGCTGTGTCGCTGGGCGCCGAGCGCCATCATGGCGTTGATCAAAACTTCCATCGCATAGACACCGTAGCGCTGCATGGATTTAGGATCGGTTTCCGCCGCGCCCGGTTCCGCCAATAAAAAGTGATTTAATCCGCCGACGCCAGCGATCGGATCGTACAGACAGGCCGAAATGCAGCTGCCCAGCACGGTCGTCAGCACGACGTCGCGTTCCTGCGACACGCGGGTCTCGCCCTGAATGATGTTGATTCGGCGCAGGCCGTCGCCCCGTGCCAGCCCGGTGATCGGCTGATTCATGCGCGACACCGCTCGATCAGCGCGGGCGCGACGCGGGTCAGCGTCAATTGCTTCGTCACTGCCCCAACCTCCTGCGCGACACCGGGCATGCCATAAACGACGCAGCTTTCCTGATCCTGGCCGACGGTGAACGACCCCTTGCGCCGCATCGCCAGCAGGCCATCGGCCCCGTCGCGGCCCATGCCGGTCAGGATCGCGCCGACCGCCTTGTCGCCGACATTCTTGGCCACGCTGTGGAACAGGCGGTCGACCGAGGGGCGGTGGCCGCTCATCGGATCGTCGGGGATCAGGCGGGCGCGATACTGGCCGTCGGTGCCGCCGACCTCCAGATGATGGGTGCCGCCGGGCGCCAGATAGACATGGCCGGGCATCAGCGGCTGGCCATGGCGCGCCTCGGCCACGGTCGGCTTGGACAGCCGGTCGAGCCGGGCGGCGAAGCTGGTCGTGAAGGTCGCGGGCATATGCTGGACGATGACCGTCGGCGGGCAGTTGGCCGGAAAGCCGCTGAGCACCTGGATCAGCGCCTCGACGCCACCGGTCGACGCCCCGATCGCGATCAGCGATCCGGCGCGTGGGTTGAAATTGGCCACCGGCACGGGCGCGGCGGGCGCCATGTCGCGCACGCGGATGCGCCGGCTGCTCGCGGCGGCCTTGACGCTTTCGGCCAGGCGCGGGTCCAGGCAGTTGGTGGCCGGCTTGGCACAGCATTCGACCGCGCCCAGCTCCAGCGCGCGGATCGTCGTGTCCGCCCCCGCCTGGGTCAGCGTCGAGAGCATGACGACCGGCATCGGGCGCAGCCGCATCACGCGCTCCAGGAAATCGAGCCCGTTCATGTCGGGCATCTCGACGTCCAGCGTGATGACGTCGGGGTCGAGCGCCTTGATCATCTCGCGCGCCTGGTGCGGACCATTGGCCGCACCAACCACTTCGATATCGGGGTCGCGACTCAGCATCCCCGCGATCAGCGCGCGCATGGTGGGGGAATCGTCAACGATCAGGGTACGAACGGCCATCAGGAAACTTTCTGGAAAGCGGTACGACCGATGCAGTGAAAGCGCGCCGATACTTCCGGCGGGATGCGTTCGGCATGACCGATGTAGAGGGTGCCGCCAGTGACCAACTGGTCGGCAAAACGGGCCAGTAGCTGAGCCTTGGTCGGCTCATCGAAATAGATCATGACGTTGCGGCAGAAGATGACGTCGAACGGCCGCCGCATCGGCCAGTGGCGAAGCAGATTGAGTTCACGAAACGCGATCGGTGCGCGCAGCGCCGGGGACAGTTCCTCCATGTCGCCCGCCCGCTGGCACCAGGCCTGGCGCATCGAGGCCGGCATGGCGCGGGTGGTGTCGAGCGGATAGCGGCCCGCGCGTGCGGTGGCGATGACGCTGGGCGACAGATCAGTCGCCAGCACCTTGAAATCCTGACCGGCCAGCTTGGTCGCCGCGCGGGTGTCGGTGCCCAGGATGGTCATCATCAGCGAATAGGGTTCCTCGCCGCTGGAACAGGCCGCCGACCAGACGCGCACCCGCCCGCCCGAGGCCAGACGCTCCGAAAAGCCGGGCCACAGTTCGTCGCGGAAATGCTCGAAATGATGATTTTCGCGGAAGAAGGAGGTGTGGTTGGTGGTCAGCGCATCGACCGCCCGTGCCCGTTCCTCGGGATCGTCGGCGATGAGCGCGAGATAGTCGGGGAAATTCTCCAGCCCGCACGCCCGCAGCCGCCGCGCCAGTCGCCCATAGATCAGCTTGGCCTTGTTGTCGGGCAGCAGGATGCCCGACTCGGCATAGATCATTTCGGCGATCGCACGATGGTCGGCCGCCGAGAAGGCGAACTCCATCTCACGCTGGGGGAGGGCGGCGGCGGCGTTCATGCGGCCAGGTCTTCGATAAAGGCGCCACCGTTGCGGCCGTCACGGCGCCAGCGGCCGATCAGCGCATCGACGTCGAGGATCAGCGCGACCCGGCCATCGCCCAGGATGGTCGCGCCAGCCAGGCCATGGATGGCGCGGTAGTTGGCCTCCAGGCTCTTCACCACGACCTGACGCTGGTCCTGGATCGAGTCGACCATCAGCACCGCCTGGCCCTGGTCGCTTTCGACCACGATCAGCACCGCATCCTCGGGCTGGCGCGTGGCGCCACCGACGCCGAGCTGCTCGCCAACGCGGTGAACGGGAACATAGGTGCCGCGCACGTCGAGCAGCGGCGACTGGCCGCCGACGAAATGCACCTCGTCGATGCCGGGACGCAGGCTCTCGACGATGTGGGTCAGCGGGATGACGAAGGTCTGGTCGCCGACCGTCACGATCATGCCGTCGAGCACGGCCAGCGTCAGCGGCAGGCTGAGCGAGAAGCTCGACCCCTTGCCCAGTTCGGACTGGATGCCGATGCGGCCGCCCAGCGCCTGAATGTTCTTGCGCACCACGTCCATGCCGACGCCGCGACCCGAGATGTTGGAGACGACGGCGGCGGTCGAGAAGCCGGGGGCGAAGATCAGATTGTCGATCTCTTCCTCCGATAGCTGCGCGTCGGGGGCGATGATGCCGCGTTCGATCGCCTTGGCCTTGACGCGCGCGCGGTCGATGCCGCGCCCGTCATCGGCGACCGTGATCACGATGCGGCCCGACTGGTGCGCGGCCGACAGGGTGACCACGCCCTCGCCATCCTTGCCCACCGCCTTGCGATCGGCCGGGGTCTCCAGACCATGGTCGACGGCGTTGCGGATCAGGTGGGTCAGCGGCTCGCCGATGCGCTCGACCACGGTCTTGTCGACCTCGGTCATCTCGCCCTCGACTTCCAGGCGGACGCGCTTGCCGGTTTCGACCTCCAGTTCGCGGATGATGCGGGGCACGCGGCTGAAGACGGTCTTCATCGGCTGGGCGCGGATCGCCATCGTCGAATCTTGAAGCTCGCGCGTCAGGTGGTCGAGGTCGGACAACTCGGGGATCGAGCCCATCTCGTTCTCGGACAGGCGCTGCGCCAGCATCGCCTGGGTGATGACCAACTCGCCGACCAGATTGACCAGGCGGTCCAGCTTGTCGAGATCGACACGGATCGTCTGGGCGGCGGCGGCGGCGACGCGCGGGCTGTTGGCGACTTCGGCGAGCGAGGGGGCGGACGGCTCGGCCGGGGCCGGTGCGGCGGGCACGGCGGCCAGCGGCACGGGCGCAGCCACGACCGGTGCGGGCGCCGCTTCCGGCTCGTCGGCGGGCGCAGGGGCCGCCGCTTCGGGTTCCGGGGCGGCGACCGCCGCGAACACATCCTCGGTCGCGCGCGTCACGGTCAGGCGGCATTGCGGATCGGCAAAGTCGAAGACCGCGCGGATATCGTCCTCATCGGTCGTGCCGGGCAGCGCCAGGGTGAAGCCCATATAGGCGCGCTCGGCATCCAGCCCGTCGAGCAGCGGCAGGTCGGACAGATCGGCCGACAGCGTGCGACCGCCCATGCGCGACAACTCGCGCAGCGCCAGCATCGGCTCGGCACCATGATCGAAGGCGCGCGGGCCCGGATAGACGGTGACGATCCATTCGGCCGGTGCGGCCTCGGCCGCCGGGGCGGCGGGTTCCTCGAGCATCGCGAACAGCGCGTCGAAATCATCGGTCGCGGCGGGCGCGGGCGTATCGACGGGGGCCTCGACCTCACCCACGGTCTCGGCGGCGCTTTCGACCCGGCCCTCGGCGGCGGCGGCCAGACGGTCGAGCATTCCCTGGTCGGCGGGCGTCGCGCCTTCGCCGCGGGCGGCCGCGACATGGTCGGTCAACGTGTCGAACGCCGCGACGATCAGGTCGATCAGCGGTTCACCGAGCGGCAGCGTGCCGTTGCGGATCAGGTCGAGCACCGTCTCGTAATGGTGCGAGAAATGCTGCAGCCGGTCATGGCCGAAGGCCCCGGCGCCGCCCTTGATCGAATGGACCGAGCGGAAGACGGTGTTGATCGTCTCGTCATCATGCCGCCCGCGCTTCAGATCGGCGAAGGCGGATTCGAGCGCGCCGAGGCCTTCTTCGCATTCCTGGAAGAAAATCTGCTGGATCTCGTCGAGATTCATCGGGTCGGGCCTTTCAGGCGGCGGGGGTGACGAGGCGGTCGAGGCCCGCCAGCGTGATCATGGAAGCCAGGGCTTCGGACGGATTCTGCAACTCGAAATCGGTGCGGATCGACGCCGCCATCGCCTGGGCACTGGCCAGAACCTGGAGACAGGCCTGGCCCGCCTGGGTCACCTGGCCGCCATCCAGCGCGATGGCATCGCCCGATGCGATCAGGTCGAGCAGCGCCTGGCGCAGCGGCGCGGCGGCGGTGGTGTCGAGCACAGGGGCGAGGGACAGAGCGGTCACGGCGAAACTCCAGTCGACAAAGCGAAGCGGCGGAAGGTGAACCCCCGCCCCCGGTCAGGGGGCGGGGCGGGGATCAGAACTCGGTCCAGTCGTCGTCGCTCGCCGCCAATGCGGCGTTGCCGGCCGACTGGGGGGCGGGGCGCGACGCCTGGGCGATGCGGCGGCCAGCGGCAGCGACGCGCTGCTGCAACTGGTGGACGGGTTGCGCTGCGGGGCGCGGGGCGACGAAGCGGTCGGCGCTGGTCTGGCCGATGCGGAACCGGGCGATCTCGCGGGCCAGCCCATCGGCCTCGACAGCCAGCGAGCGGGCGGCGGCGGTCGCCTGTTCGACCATCGCGGCGTTCTGCTGGGTCACGCCGTCCATCGCGGACACGGCGGTGTTGACCTCCTGCAGCCCGATGGCCTGCTTTTCGGCGGAGCTGGCGATATCCTCGACCAGCGTGCTGATCTCGGTGATCCGGCCGATGATCCGCTCCAGCGCCTTGCCGGTCTCGCTGACCAGGCCGACGCCCGATTCGACCTGTTCGGAACTGGCAAGGATGCGCGACTTGACGTCCTTGGCGGCGTCCGCCGAGCGCTGGGCCAGCGCGCGCACTTCGGAGGCGACGACGGCGAAACCCTTGCCCGCATCGCCGGCACGCGCCGCCTCGACACCCGCATTGAGCGCAAGCAGATTGGTCTGGAAGGCGATGCCGTCGATCACGCTGATGATCTCGGAAATCTCGCTGGAAGCGCGCTCGATACCGGCCATGGCATCGACGGCGCGGCGCACGACCTCGCCCGAATGTTCGGCCTCGACCCGCGCATCGGCGACCGCGCGGTTGGCGCGGTTGGCGCCCTCGGCGGTCTGGCGGACGGTCGAGGTGATCTCGTCCATCGCCGCGGCGGTTTCCTCCAGGCTCGCGGCCTGTTGCTCGGTGCGCTGCGACAGGTCGTCCGAGGCCTGGCGGATGTCGCTGGCACCCGTATTGATGCCGTGGGTCGATTGGACGACGGCGCCCATGGCGCCGGCCAAAGCGTCCACCGCGCGATTATAGTCGGCGCGCAGCTTTTCATATTCGGCGGGGAAAGCGATATCGATCGACTGGTCGAGATTGCCATCGGCCAGCTCGCCCAGGCCCTTGCCCAGCGCGGTCACGACGATCTGCTGTGCCTGGGCGGCTTTCTGCACCTCGACGGCATTGTCGCGGAACACGGAGACGGCCTTCGCCATCCGACCGATACAGTCGCGATAGTCGGTATAGGGGATATCCCTGTCGACATTGCCGGCGGCCAGTTGTTCCATGGCCTCTACGCTGCCCACATAGGGGTTGCAAATCAGTGAACGACTGACCCGCGAAATCACCAGCGTGGCCAATAATACGGCTGCCGACAGGATGAGCGGGGGCGTTGGCGCGACCCCGCCATTGGCCATAATGGTCGCGACCAGGCCGGCGGCGGCCAAGCCTCCATAGGCGACCGTCAATACGTCAAATTTCAGGCGGACTGGTGCCGTCTTGGCGAACCAGGTAATCATGATGGCATCCTCCATCGACCGCGAGTGGGAGCCTCGCTGCCAGGTCGGAAAGAGGGTTGCGAATCCCTCTCCTCCTCTCCGATCTGTCCGGTATGGCCCCAATCCGTAAACATCCGGTTTCGGAGCAGAATTTCGGCCGATGCCGATGGAGGATGCGTGCGATCAGCGTGGCGGCAGGCTGTCCTTCATGCCGGCTGCGGACAGGATTTCGATCCAATAGCCGTCAGGATCGGTGATGAAGGCGATGTCCTTCATCTTGCCGTCCTGCGGCCGCTTCTTGAAGGATACGCCCAGCGACTCGAACCGGGCACAGGCCTCGCCGACATCGGCGACGCTGATGCCGATATGGCCAAAGCCGCGCGGATCGGCATTGCCGTCATGATAGCCCTTGAAATCGGGGTCCGACTCGGTGCCCCAATTGTGGGTCAGTTCCAGCGTGGTCTCGCGGTCGAAGATGAAATGGGCGCGCTCGGCGGGATCGTCGGGAATCGATTCGCCCTCGGCCAGATAGGCGAGGAAGTAGAGCGAAAACCGCATCTCCTCGAAATCCAACTTCTGAAGAAGCGTCATGCCGAGCACGTCCTGATAAAAGGCGAGCGACGGCTTGGGATCGCGGATGCGCAGCATCGTCTGGTTGAGCGCGAAGGATTCGGTGCCGGCGGGGCGGGTCATGGATGCTCCTTTATGCGTGGATATTGCCTGGGAATGGCAAGGCCCTCCGCCGGTCGGGCGAAGGGCCTTGGGGTATCACATGCGTGCGGATCGGCTCAGGCGACGGTCAGGCCGACATCGACATTGCCGCGAGTCGCATTGGAATAGGGGCAGACCTCATGCGCGGCGCGCATCAGCCGCTCGGCATCGGCGCGGTCGACGCCGGGCAGGTTGACGGTCAGATCGGCGGTGATGCCATAGCCACCCTCGTCACGCGGGCCGAAGCCGATTTCGGCGGTGACGGTCGCATCCGGCGGCACGCGTACGCCTTCCTTGCCCGACACGGCCTTCATCGCGCCCAGGAAACAGGCCGAATAACCGGCCGCGAACAGCTTTTCCGGATTGGCGCCTTCGCCGCCGGGGCCGCCCATTTCCTTCGGGACGACTAGCTTGACGTCGACCGAGCCATCCTCCGACCGTGTCGCGCCATCGCGGCCGCCGGTGGCCGTCGCCTTGGTCTTGTAGATCGCTTTCACGCCCATATCGATTCTCCCATGTTGGAAACGTTTGCCGACACAAGCGCGTCAGGACGGCCCACGTTCCCTTTGGGGTGGCCATGGCTCAGCGCGCGGTGGCGCGGATAGCCTCGTCCGACCAGCCGCCGCCCATCGCCTGATAGAGGGTGATATAGGCGGTCAGTTGATTGGCCTGCGCCTCGGCGAGCGCGAGTTCGGCGTTGAGCAGGCCGCGCTGCGCATCGAGCTGCTCCAGATAGGAGGAATAGCCTGCACGGTAGCGGTTGGAGGCGATGCGCAGCGCCGAAGCCTGGGCGGTACGCTGTCCGGCAAGCGCCACCGCCTGTTCGCCCGAGCGGCGGACCGAGGCCAAGCTGTCGTCCACCTCGCGGAACGCGGTCAACGCCGCCTTGCGATAGGCATAGGCCGCCTGGTCGCGCCGCGCCGCGCTGGCATCGGCCTGGGCGCGCAGGCGGCCGGCGTCGAAGATCGGGGCGAGCACGCTGCCGCCGATCGAGAATATGGTCAGCGGGTTCTTGAGCGCGCTCGACAGGACGATACCCGCCGATCCGGTCAGTCCCAGGCTGGGCAGCATCGCCGCACGCGCACTGTCGAGCGAGCGGTCGGCAGCGACCAGCGCCTGTTCGGCCTGGAACAGGTCGGGCCGGCGGCGGAGCAGGTCGGCGGGCAGGCCATCTGGAATGGCGGGGCGGATCAGCCGGTCGATCGGCAGACCCCGCGCGATCGGGCCCGGCGTACCGCCGATGAGGACGCTCAGCGCATTCTCCTGCCGCGTCACTGCCAATTGCGCGGCGGCGACCAGTTGCTCGGTGGAGCGATATTCCCCCTGCGCCTGCCGCAGTTCGAGATTGGAGGTATAGCCCGTCTCGGCCCGCCGCCGTGCGATGCGCAAGGCATCCGCCCGCGCCGCCAGCGTTTCCTCGGCGATATGCAGCCGATGGTCGAGCGCGCGGAGCGTGACATAGCCGCTCGCCACCCCGCTCGCGAGTGCCAGCCGGACGGTATCACGCGCCGCCTCGGTCGCCAGCAACTGCGCGCGGGCGGCGGCGCGGGCGCTGCGCAGCCGGCCGAACAGGTCGAAATCATAGCTCGCCTGGACCACCGGCTGCGCGCCTAGCGCGTCGAGACCGGTGCCGAAGGCGGTGACGGTCCGTGCCTCGGACAGCGGTACGCCGGCGGTGATATTGGGCGACAGTTGCGCGCGGGCCAGCCGTTCCTGCGCACGGGCCTCCTCCACCCGCGCGGCGGCGCTGCCCAGATCGGGATTGTTGGCGAGCGCCGTCGTCACAAGCGCGGTCAGTTGCGGGTCGCCGAACGCCTGCCACCATTGCGCCGCGATCGGGCTGCCGGGGCCCAGCGTCGTACGCCAGGCAGGCGGCGCGACGACCGCGCTGTCGGCCGGGCGCTGCGGCCGCGCACCGATACAGCCCGCGAGCAGCAGTGCGGCGGCGAGGGGGAGGGCGACGCGCCTCATCGCACTGTCGGCCCGCCGGCGGTGTCGACGCTGGCCTGCACCGACATGCCGGGGCGCAGCCGGGCGGCAAGCGGCTGGCCCGGATCGACGCGAATGCGCACCGCGATGCGCTGCGGCACCTTGGTGAAATTGCCGGTGGCGTTATCGGATTTCAGCACGGCGAATTCGGACCCTGCGGCGGGCGAGATCCGCTCGACATGGCCCTTCAGCCGCGCATTGGCGAGGCCGTCGACGGTGAAGCTCGCCGGCTGTCCCACCGCCATGCGCGCGGTCTGCGCTTCCTTGAAATTGGCGATGACCCAGGTTTCGGGCGGCACCAGGAACATCAGTTGCGAGCCGGCGGTGACATATTGGCCCAGCCGCACGCCGACCTCGGACAGGCGGCCATTTTCGGGCGCACGGACGACGGTGTTGGCGAGATCGATCTGCGCCAGCCGCCGCGCGGCCTCCTCCCCCGATACGCCCGCCTGCTGTCCGCCGCGTCCGACGACGACGGTGCGGACATCCTGCTGCGCGATCTCACGCGCGGCCTTGGCTTGGCGCAGGGCGGCCTGGGCCTGGCGCAGCGCGGCCAGAGTCTGATCGCGTTCGCGCAGCGACACCGATCCATCGGTGACGAGGTCGTTGACGCGCGCCATGTCGGCCTGGGCGCGCATCAACTGCGCCTCGGCATTGGCGACGGCGGCGTCCTGCGCCGACAGGCTGGCGGCGCGCGAGGCTTGTGCCTGGCGGCTATTGGCCAGTGTCGCTTCCTGCGCCGCGACCTGCGCGGTCGCCTGCTCGACGCGCTGGCGATAGATGCGGTCATCGATGCGCACCAGCGGCTGGCCCGCACGCACCGTCTCGAAATCGCGGACGAGGACGGCGGTGACATAGCCGCTGACCTGCGGTGCGATCACCGTGGTGCGGCCGCGGACATAGGCATTGTCGGTCGACTGGATCTCGCTCGAAAAGGGCGGCAGCCGCCATGCCGCCAGCACCGCCGCGACGCCGCCGAGCACGAGCAACAGGATCAGCGCGCGCGATCGCCACCCTCCCGAGGGCGGGCGCCAGCCCGAGGCGGCGGGTGGCGGGGCGGGCGGAGGAACCGGCGCGGCGCTGGTCGGCGGCGCGCCCACTTCGGCGGCGGCTTGTTCGGTCATGGGGATGGGCGAGACGGGCGAGCGGGTGTCGGTCATGGCTCAGGCCTTGGCAGCGGCGCGGGCGCGCCGGGTACGCCGCCAGGTCAGCAGCGCGAGGAACATAGTGACGGCCGCCGCCAGGGCCGCGACCAGGCGGAAGACATCATTATAGGCGCGGATATTGGCCTCGCGCGTGGCGGCCTGCGACAGGAGCGCGCTGCCCTCGGCGCGGGCCAGCGTGGGGTCGGACACGACTCCCGACACGCGCGCGCCGCCCGCCTGGATACGCTGCGTCACCTGTGGGTCTGTGGGGTCGATATTCTGGACGATGGCGGCGCTATGCGCCTTTTCGCGGATCACCTGATAGGTGCCGAGCAGCGCGGTGCCGCCCAGGCTGCCGACCGAATTGAGCATCCCGAACAGCGCGATGAAGCTGATCACATGCCCCGCCCCCTGTTGCAGCGCGCGGGTCATGCCGAACAGCAGCGACGGGCCGAGGAAGAAGGTGGTGGAAAAGGCGATCAGCGCCTGGGTCGCATAAAGCTGCGGCGCACGGGTCAGGTTCGTCGAGAAGCTGTCGGCAAAGGCGGCGATGGCGACCAGCCCGATCGCGAACATGATCGGGTGGGTCAGCCGCGTCACGTCCAGCGTCACCGCACTGGCGACGACGCCTGCGACCGAGGCGATGAAGACGATGGTGAACAGCGTCCTGAACTGATCGTTATTCTGCCCCAACGTGGTCAGCAGCCCGACCGCGCCGAAATTCTGTTCGGACAGAACGATCCGCGCCATCAGCGTGACGATGGTGAAGCGGACAATGTCGAGCGATCCCAGCCAGCGCGTGTTGAGCAGCGGATTGGCGCGGTGATGCTCGATCCACAGCGCGGCGGCGAGCAGCGGGATGGCGATGACCAGCGCCCAGCCGATCCAGGCGGCCTGCGTCCACCACACTAGCCGCCCCTGGCCCAGCACCGCGCAAAATAGCCCGATCGCGGGCGCATAGAGCGCGAAGGTCAGGAAATCGAGCGGCTCGAACGCCTTCAATCGCTGGGTCGGCGGCAGGCGCAGCGCGATGATCGCCGCCAGGCTGATCGCCGCCAGCCCGAACTCGAACATGTAGAGCGTACGCCACTGCGACATGGCGAGCAGTTCGGGGGAGAAGAGCCGGGCGAGCGGTGTCGCGCATTGCGGCACGCCGATGCCCAGCACGATCGCCTTCAGCCGCCATTTCGCGGGGAGCGCCTGCATCATGTAATAGAGGCCGAGCGACGACAAGGCTGCCGCCGCCATGCCGCTAGCCGCACGCACCGCGATCGCCGTACCGAAATCGCGCACGAACAGATGCGCAAAGGCCAGGATCGTATAGAGCCCGACGAACAGCAGCGCGAAGGGGCGCAGGCCGAATTGCTGGCGAAACTTGATCAGCAGCAGGTTGATCGACGCGTTGGTCATCACATAGGCGATCGGCAGCCATGCGATCTCGGTCGGATCGAGCCCCAGCGCGCCTTGCAACTGCACGGTGTTCACCTGCACGAGGGCATTGCCCAGGCCACCGGTCAGTCCGATCAGCACCGCGATCAGGCCATAGGCGAAGCGGCGGCGCAGCGGATGGTCGAAATTGCCGGGAGAGCCGGGGATGGTCGGCCGCTCATGGGGAGCAAAGGACCATTCCTCCTCGCTCCAAAATTGCCGAAACCGCGTCGCCATTCCTGCCCTTTCATCCCGGCGCACGAAACGCGCAACCCGTCGACTCGGGTGCGGCGGGGGAAAAGGGCCGGATAAGTGGCTGCGACACGCGCATTTTGTCGCCGCGCATATCGGTTAAAGGGTCCGATCCGGCGATAATACTCGAAGCTCAGGGCCTCGTTTAAAGAGTTGTTGACTGGGTCGCTCTAAACATAGGTAATGATCGGCGGGGGATGTTGAGGAGCCGTGTTGCGACAGGAGGAACCGGAACCCGTTTACCGGGAACTTGTCGACGCCCTTGCCGACAATGTGGTACCGATGGCGATCCTATGCGCGACGATGGCCGCGGCCGGCACCTATGTCTGGTCGATCAGACCCGATCCTTTGACGACTGCCGCAAGCCTCCTTTGTACGGCGACGACTTTCGTGAAGATCGTCACCATCCTGCATCACCGTCACCATCGCGCGGCTTATCGAGGCGCGGCGCTGGATCGGGTACGGTGGCACGAGTTCGTGCACTTCGTCACGACGGTCGCCGTCTGCCTGTCGATCGGTCTGTTCTCGGTCGCGGTCTATGCACTGCCCTATCCCGTGCTTCATCTGCTGCCGATCGCCATCACCTTTGGCTATAGCGGGGGGCTGATCGCGCGGGCATCCGTCCGGCCGCATATTGCGGGCATCGCCATTCTATGCCTGATCGTCCCCAATATGCTGGCGCAGATGCTGTCGGGGGAACACCATCTCTTCATCGCCCTCATCCTGATGGTCTTTGCCGCCGCCGGGCTGCAAAGCGTCGCCTTCGTCTATGACACGGCCCGGCGCGCGGTGATGCTGCGGCTGGAACTGGAGCAACTGGCCCGGCGCGATCCGCTGACCGGCCTTCTGAACCGGCTCGCGCTGCGCGAGGCGTTCGAGGCGCTGGCCTCGGGCGTTCGTCAGCCGGTCGTCGTCCATGCCTTCGACCTTGACGGGTTCAAGGGGGTCAATGACCGGTTCGGTCATCTGGCGGGCGACCGGTTGCTGGCGCTGCTGGCCGCCCGCATCCAGTCCAGCATCCGTGACGACACGATCGCCGCCCGCATCGGTGGGGACGAATTCGTCATGGTGCAACTGGGCGACGAAGCCGCCGCCTGGTGCCTGGCCAGGCGCATCCATGACCAACTGACCCGCCCCTGCGACGTGGGGCAGGCGGAACCCGTCTCGGTCGGGCTGAGCCTGGGCTATGCGGTCGGGCAATTGCCCGACGTCAGCCTGGAGGCGCTGATCCAACAGGCCGATGCGCGGTCCTATGCCGTCAAGCGGGCGGGCGGCGGCATCCGGGGCCCCGAGGCGCTGGTGGACGAACCGGCGATCACCTTCGTGCCCGTCGAAGTCCTCAACTGTCCAGTATAGCCCGAATGCGCGCGGCCAGGTCGGCAAAGTCGAACGGCTTGGTGATCAGCGCGACGCCCGCATCCAGCCGCCCGCCATGGACGATCACGTCGCGCGCATAGCCGGTGGTGAACAGCACCTTGAGGTCGGGATGCAGCGCGCGCGCGGCGGAGGCGAGGTCGGCGCCGGTCATCCCGCCGGGCAGCACCACGTCGGAAAACAGCAGCGCGATGCGCGACGCCTCCGGCGCTTCCAGCAGCGCGAGCGCCGAAGCGCCGTCATCGGCCTCCAGCACGTCATAGCCCAGTTCGCGCAGCGCCTCGGTCGAATAGGCGCGGACATCGGCATCGTCCTCGACCACCTGAATCGTCTCCGATCCATGGACCGCGCCGCCGGGGTCGGCGGGGGGCTCGACGACCGTCTCCACCGCGCCCTCGAAACGCGGCAGGAGCAGCGAGACGCAGGTGCCCTGGCCGGGCTTCGATTCGATCTGCACCTGGCCGCCCGACTGTTTGGCGAAGCCGTAGACCATCGACAGGCCCAGGCCGGTGCCCTTGCCGACCTCCTTGGTGGTGAAGAAGGGCTCGAACACGCGGCCCAGCGTCGCGCGATCCATGCCGATACCGGTGTCGCTGACATCGATCGCGACATAATCGCCCGGATTGGTGGGATGGGGCACCGGCCCGGCGACCATCGTCGCATGGCCATCCAGCCGGGCGTTGCGCATGGTGATCGACAGGGTGCCGCCATGCGGCATCGCATCGCGCGCATTGACCGCCAGGTTCAGGATCGCGCTTTCCAACTGGTTGGGATCGGCCTCGGCCAACCACAGGCCGGGGACGGCGTGGATATCCAGCGTCACCTGTTCGCCCAGCGTCCGGGTCAGCAGATCGGACAGCCCGTCGACCAGCCGCGCCACATCGACCGATTGCGGCGCCAGCGGCTGGCGGCGCGAAAAGGCGAGCAGCCGCTGGGTCAGCGTCGCGGCGCGCTTGGCGCCGGTCATGGCGTTGGTCGCGGCCCGCCGCGCGCGGGGATGCTCCTCGGTCGGCAGCAACCGGTCGAGCATCTCCAGATTGCCGACCACGACCTGAAGCAGATTGTTGAAGTCATGCGCGATGCCGCCGGTCAGTTGGCCCACCGCCTCCATCTTCTGGCTCTGGCGGAGCTGGGCCTCCATGTCGGCCAGCTTTTCCTGCGCGGCCAGCCGTTCGGAGACGTCGGTGGCGAACTGATAGGCGCCGATCGGCGTGCCGTCGGCGGCGATCAGCGGGCTGAAGCGCAGTTCATAATGCCGCCGCTCGCCCGCCTGATCGGTCAGTGCCTGGATGACGGAGAAATCCTCGCCCGCCAGTGCGCGGGTCCAATAATCGCGCATCACCGACAGGATTTCGGGCCGCGTCCCCATCGCATCGCCCTTGTGCTGGCCGATATGCGGGCGCAGGCCGAAGATCCGCTCGAAATCGTCCGCCGCAGCGCGGTTGATCGCCAGATAGCAATGGTCGAAGCCCAGCACCTGCACCATCGTCCCGGTCGAATCGATGATGTCGGCGAACAGCTTGCGCTCGGCCAGCGCCTCGGCGACGCGGCGTTCCAGCACGGCGTTGACGTCGCGGAGCGTCGCCTCCGCCCGGCGGCGTTCGTCAATATCGAACACCGACCCGACCATGCCCAGATAGGCGCCGTCGTCGATCCGGGGAATGGCGGTGACGGTCGCCCAGTGATAGCCGCCGTCGCGGTGGCGCAAGCGAAACTCCAGGTTGAACGCCATCTGGTCGCGGGTTGCGGCGCGGAAGGCATTCTCGGCCATGGCGCGGTCGTCGGCATGGACCGCCTTGAACCAGTGGAAATCCAGCGCCTGCTCGATGTCGAGCCCGGTCTGGGTGGTCCAGGCGCGGTTGATATAGACGCAGCGGCCATCGGCGCGGGTCACCCACATGATGATCGGTGCATGGTCGGCGACGTTGCGGAACCGCGCCTCGCTCTCGCGCGCGGCGGCCAGGGCGATCTCGCGCTCCTGCCGGTCGCGCATCCGCGCGCTGCTGTCGATCACCGTCGCCAGCACACCTGCCGGCCGCCCCTGTTCGTCCGCGATCGGCGTATAGTCCAGGTCCAGCCAATGCTGTTCGCGGGCCCCCCGATGCTCCAGCATCATTGCCTGGTCGCGATAGGCGAGGCTGTGGCCATTCAGCGCGGACAACAGCACCTGTTCGTTGAACGCGCGCGCTTCCGGCCAGGCGTCGAGCAACCGCTGGCCCAGAATGGCCGGATGCCGGGTGCCCGAAAATTCGCCATAGCCGGCATTGTAGATCAGAATGCCTTCCGGCCCCCAGATCGTCGCCATCGGGATGGAGGAGGACAAGGCGATGCCGATCGCGGTCATCCGGCTTTGCGGCCAGGACGCGATCGGGCCGAGCGGGGTCGCGGACCAGTCGAATCCCGCGATCAACCGCCCCATCTCGCCGCTGCGCGCCAGAACAGCGGCAAAGCCGGCGGGGATGTCGGCAGGATAGTGGGCAGTCGCGATCATGCTCGGTTCGTCTCCCCTCGAAACCCGGCGCCGGTGACGATGTAGCGTTGCTTTGGCGGGAGGAATAGAGGGACTGGCCGGTATCTTGCTCTGAATGGGTGGAAATATCGTATGGACGCTGGCCTCGTCTTGGCGATAGCACCCCGTCATTATGATGATCGGTCGCCATGGCCATGACGTTTTGGGTCGCCCCATCCGGCCTGCCCCCGTGTCGCACTTTGTCACGGAGCCGTTAAGCCTCTGCCATGTTGGACTGGTACAGGTCCCGACAAAGAATAGGAGAGTCACGCATGACCGCACATGTTCACCCCGTTCCGGACTGGGCCGATAGCGCGTCGATGGATGCCGAGGGCTATGCCCGCGCCTATGACGCCGCGAAGCGCGATCCCGATGGCTATTGGCGCGAACAGGCGCAGCGGCTCGACTGGATCGTGCCCTTCACCACGGTCAAGGACACGAGTTTCGACGAGGCGGATTTTCGCATCCACTGGTTCGCCGATGGCCAGTTGAACGTCGCGGCCAATTGCATCGACCGGCACCTGGCGACCCGTGCCGATCAGGTCGCGATCCTGTGGGAGGGCGATGCGCCGGGCACCGATCGCCGTATCACCTATCGCGAACTGCACGAGCAGGTCTCGCGCCTGGCCAATGCGCTGAAGGGGCTGGGCGTCGCCAAGGGCGACCAGGTGACCATCTATCTGCCGATGATCCCGGAAGCGGCGTTCGCGATGCTGGCCTGTGCGCGGATCGGCGCGATCCATTCAATCGTCTTCGGCGGCTTCTCCCCCGAGAGCCTGGCCAACCGCATCATCGATTGCGATTCGCGTATCGTCATCACGGCGGATGGCGGTTGCCGCGGGGGCAAGGCGGTGCCGCTCAAGGCCAATGTCGACGCGGCGCTGGAGCATGACGGCGTTGCGGTCGATCATGTCGTCGTCGTCCGCCATAGCGGCACCGACGTCACCATGAAGGAGGGGCGCGACCAATGGTATGGCGATCTGGTCGCCGCCGCCGCCGCCGACTGCCCGCCTGAGCCGATGGGGGCGGAGGACCCGCTGTTCATCCTCTACACCAGCGGGTCGACCGGCAAGCCCAAGGGCGTGCTCCACACCAGTGGCGGCTATCTGCTCTGGGCGTCCTATACCCACCAGCATGTGTTCGATTACCGGGAGGGCGAGGTCTTCTGGTGCGCGGCCGATGTCGGCTGGGTTACCGGGCACAGCTATGTCGTCTATGGCGCGCTCGCCAATGGCGCGACGACCCTGATGTATGAGGGTGTGCCCAACTATCCCGATCACAGCCGCTTCTGGCAGATCGTCGACAAATATAAGGTCGCGACCTTCTATGCCGCGCCGACCGCGCTGCGCGCTCTGATGCGCGAGGGCGATGACTGGGTGACCAAGACCGACCGCTCCTCGCTTCGCGTGCTGGGTTCGGTGGGCGAGCCGATCAATCCGGAAGCGTGGGAATGGTTCTACCGCGTGGTGGGCGAGGAACGCTGCCCGATCGTCGACACCTGGTGGCAGACCGAGACGGGCGGCCATATGATCGCGCCAATTCCCGGTGCGGTACCGCTCAAGGCCGGCTCGGCCACCAAGCCGCTACCCGGCGTGTTGCCGCAGATCGTCGATGCCGAGGGCAAGGTGCTGGACGGCGCGGTCGAAGGCAATCTCGTCATCGCCGATAGCTGGCCCGGGCAGATGCGCACGGTATGGGGCGATCATGAGCGCTTCTTCCAGACCTATTTCACCACCTATCCCGGCAAGTATTTCACCGGCGACGGATGCCGCCGCGACGAGGATGGCTACTACTGGATCACAGGCCGGGTCGACGACGTCATCAACGTGTCGGGTCATCGCATGGGCACCGCCGAGGTCGAGTCCGCGCTGGTCGCCCATGCCAAGGTCGCCGAGGCCGCCGTGGTGGGGATGCCGCACGATGTGAAAGGCCAGGGCATCTACGCCTTCGTCACGTTGAATGCGGGTGTCGAGGATGACGAGGCGTTGCGCGCCGAACTGGTCCAATGGGTCCGTCGCGAGATCGGGCCGATCGCCACCCCCGACGCGTTGCAATTCGCGCCGGCACTTCCCAAGACCCGCTCGGGCAAGATCATGCGCCGCATTCTGCGCAAGATCGCCGAGAATCAGGTCGATGCGCTGGGTGATACTTCGACGCTGGCCGATCCGGCGGTGGTCGACCACCTCGTCGCCAACCGGATCGAGCCAGGGAAGAAAGCGGCGGCGTGATGGGAGCGGGGCCGCTGGACCGGCGGCCCCCGTTTTCCCATGGCCTTCGACTGCGCTCAGGCTGAACGGCGGTTGCCAAGTAGAATGGTTATTCCCTCGCTCCGTTCAGCCTGAGCGAAGTCGAAGGCCACGCCCAGACCTTAGCTCAGGGGGCCTTCCGAACCGGCGGAAGCGCCGCGCAAATATCCACACCCCCCGCCGGCACGGTGAAGAAGTCGTTCCGCCGATTCTCCCGCCCCTTGATCCAGGCGGCGAAGCGCGGCGACACTGTCTCGCGATACTGATAATGCGGGCGCTGGGCGGCGGGTATTTCGCTCGCCAGCCGCGCCGACACGATGGGGAGCCGCTGCCCCTCCTCCTTGTAGAAGCCGAGATCGCCCGTCCCGCGCGGCAGGGTGGACAGCGTTTCCATTCCGTCGATCACCCGGCCCACCACCGCGATATTGCGGTCCAGCGCGCGCGGCGACTGGCCGATGATCGTATAGAGTTCCGCACCCGTCCCCGTGCTGGGCGCCAGGTCGCGTGCGACGCCGACCATGCCATAGCAATGCGGCACCCACTCGGACTGCGCGTCACCCGCCAGCGGCCAGCCGTCGCGGCTATAGCCCGCCCAGGCGGCATAGGGATCGGGCTTGCTCAACCGCGCGACGGCGCTGTTGCCGGCGCGGACATATTCCGCCGGCGGATTGGCGACGATGCCGGGCGGCAGCGGCTTCTTCTCGGTCGCATCGCCCCATTGCGCGACATAATTTTCCTGCACGCGATAGACGCTGGTCCCCGCATCCCACCAATGCGCCCGCGCCAGCGCGCGGATATTAGCGACATGCACCGGCGCCTGTGCCGCCGCGAGCCGCATCGTCACCGACTTCCCGTTCGACAGGGTGAAGATCAGCACTTCGTCATCGGGCACCGCGATCCAGTCGCCGGGCAGCGGATCGCCAGCTTGCACGGCAGGAGCGGGGGCGGGCGAAGCCTGCGCCAGAAGCGCGGCGAGCAGAAGCGCGATCGTCATGGGGCATGAGAGTGCCCCAGCCGACCGCCCCACGCAATCGCTTGCGCGAGGCCGAGAAGCGCATTAGGGGCGCGTGTTCCAGGCATGGACTCATGCGGAGCGGTGGCCGAGTGGTCGAAGGCGCTCGCCTGGAAAGTGAGTATACGGCAAAACCGTATCGAGGGTTCGAATCCCTCCCGCTCCGCCAGATTTCGTTGATTTTACAGGATAAAATCTAAATCGAAGATCTCGTGCCCATATTCATGCCCACTTTCAATTTGGTTCTCTGCGGCCAGACGTGAACACTGGCGAAGCGTGCGTTGCGTGATTCTGAGATCTATCTGCTTTCCAAATGCGGATGGCATGCGGGCGCGTGTCGGCCTGGGCTGCACGCTGGAGCGTTCAATTCGAGCTGTCTCACGATTCCATTCAGCGCTGCCGTGCAGCACTAGGCGCGTGCGATGTCATGATCGGTCCCGGCCGAGTTCCATAACATGTCGAGCGGCCAGCGCTCGGGACAATGGGTGACCAGACCGGGTTCGGGTTCGCATAAATCGACGATGACGTTCTGATCCAGTCGAAACGCTGGCGTCTTGCTGCCTCCAGGGCTGATCCGAAGCAGGGTATGTCCGATCGATGAGCCGTGTAGGCAGGGTTGTCGATCCGTTGGGCATCGTGCAATACCGGCTCTGGGTGTTCGCAAAATGCTGATGCGGACAGGTTCTAACGTTGGTCGGGCCGCCAACGGGGAATCCTGTTGCCTGGAGCATTGCCTTGCCCCTGCAGATCTTTGTGTCCACTGCCATTTGCCTCCCGGTCACGGTGTCACCCGGTCAGATTGAACCACGCACTTCTGCCATGTGTTGGGCAAGCGTGGCGCTCACCGACAAATGTCGAGTGTGCTGCCATCGGACTGCAATCCGGCTAGTCGCGTAAGGGGGAAATGCGGGTGCTTCTGCTGGCCCTGATATTTTTGCCGTTCATCGCGGTCGTCTTAATCATGACGATGCGGCGGGCGTCGCGTGGCGTCCATATGCTGATCGCAGCGGGTGCCAGCGCCGGCGGGTTGGCCATTTTGTTATCGCAGGCGAGCACCGTGCTATCGGGACGAACGGCGACGATCAGGATTGCGTGGTTGCCCACGCTCGGCCTGGACTTCAGCCTGTGGCTCGACCCGCTGGCGTTGCTGTTTGCCGGGCTGATCCTGGGGATCGGATTACTCGTCGTCATCTATGCGCAGGGTTATCTGGCGAAGAGCGAGCCGACCGCGCGGTTCCTGTCCTTCCTGATGCTCTTCCAGGGGGCGATGGTGGGCATCGCCTTATCCAGTAACATATTGTTGATGCTGGTGTTCTGGGAGATGACCAGCCTCGCCTCCTTCCTGCTTATCGGCTTCTGGCGCGACCAGGCGGAGGCGCGGCAGGGGGCGCGGATGGCCTTGACCATCACCGGCGGCGGCGGCCTGGCGCTGATCGCGGGCATGGTCCTGCTGGGCAAGGCGGCAGGCAGCTATGACCTCGCAACGATCCTGGCTCGGGCCGAGTTGGTTCAGCTCTCCCCCCTGTACCCGGCGATCCTGCTCCTGATCCTGGCAGGCGCGTTCACCAAGTCGGCGCAGTTCCCGTTTCACTTCTGGCTGCCGCATGCCATGGCCGCGCCGACGCCGGTCAGCGCCTATCTCCATTCGGCGACGATGGTGAAGGCGGGGGTGTTCCTGCTCGCGCGGCTCTGGCCGGTCCTGGCGGGAACCAACCTGTGGTTCGGCATCGTCGCGCCGGTCGGGTTGCTGACCATGTTGTTCGGTGCCGGCGTCGCGCTGTTCCGGCACGACCTGAAGGCGATCCTCGCCTATTCGACGATCAGCCAATTGGGGTTGATGGTCATGCTGCTCGGCTTCGGGACGGGGGCGGCGGCGACGGCGGCGATCTTCCACATCCTCAACCATGCCGCGTTCAAGGCAGCGCTGTTCATGCATGCCGGGATCGTCGATCACGAGACGGGCACACGCGACATCCGGCGGCTGGGCGGGCTGGCGGCGATCATGCCGTTGACCGCAACGCTCGGTGTGCTGGCCGCGGCCGCCATGGCGGGGCTGCCGCCGCTGGGCGGGTTCATCTCCAAGGAGATGATGCTGGAGCAAAGCGCGCATACCAGCTTTGCCGCACAGGCCTTGCTGGTGCCGGTGCTGGCGACGATCGCGGCGATGCTGTCAGCGGCCTATTCGCTACGCTATGCCGTGGCGCTGCATTTCGGCAAGCGTCGCACCGGCGAGGTCGCCGCGCCGCATGATCCCGGCGCCATCCTGCTCGGGCCGCCCGCCATTCTGGCGGCGATCGCGCTCGCGCTCGGGCTGTGGCCCATGACGCTCGCAGGGTCGCTGGTCGCGGCGGCCAGTGCGGCGGTGACGGGAGGCGCGACGCCGGACCTGCATCTCTCGCTGTGGCATGGGATCAATCCGGCGTTGATGATGAGCCTGGGCGCGGTGGCCGTTGCGCTGCTGCTGCTGTGGCGCCATGCCACGGCGGAGCGGATGGTCGCCCGGCTGCCGCTGCCCGACGCAAAGGCCCTTTTCGACCGGAGCATGACGGCGATCGTCCATGGCCTGCGCACCGCGTCCGAATGGCTGCATGTCGCGTCGTTGCAGCGTTATCTGGTTATGCTGTTCGTTGTCGCACTGGCGCTGGGCCTGGATGCGGCCTTGCGGTTCGGGATCATCGCCGGTTCGGCCGCCACCACGCCCGCATCGCCGGTCGCGGTCATCGCCTGGGCCGCGCTGATCGTCGCGACGCTGGCGGTGCTGGCGGTCGATCGTCACCGCTATCTCGCGCTGATCTTCATCAGCGTCATCGGCCTCGTCATGGCGCTGGCCTTCATCCATTTGTCCGCGCCCGATCTCGCGCTGACCCAGATCGCGGTCGAGGTGGTGACGATCCTGCTGATGCTGCTGGCGCTGCACCTGCTACCCGGCCAGCCGCCGCGCCTGTCGACCGTGCCGAGGCGGGTGCGCGACGCCGCGATCGCGGCGCTGGGCGGGCTCGGCACCGGCTGGCTCGCCTGGGCGATCATGACGCGGCCGGTGCGCGAGGGCATTTCGCGCTTCCACTGGGAGAACAGCTATTCGGGCGGGGGCGGCACCAATGTCGTCAACGTCATCCTG
Source organism: Sphingomonas paucimobilis NBRC 13935 (assembly GCF_000739895.2). GTDB lineage: Bacteria > Pseudomonadota > Alphaproteobacteria > Sphingomonadales > Sphingomonadaceae > Sphingomonas > Sphingomonas paucimobilis. The sequence goes on along the minus strand of NZ_BBJS01000036.1, from coordinate 95,805 downwards.
GTCGATTTCCGCGCCTTCGATACATTGGGTGAGATCACCGTGCTGGGCATCGCGGGGCTTGCGATCTACGCGCTGCTCGAACCTGCTGCGACCGGTGTGGCCGGCCAGCGGCTGCGCGCATGGCGGTCGCAGGACCGCTTCTCGCCCGAGCGTCATCCCATGATGTTCGTCATGGCGACGCGCCTGTTGCTACCGCTCGCGCTGCTGGTCGGGATGTACATCTTCCTGCGCGGGCACAACCAGCCGGGTGGCGGGTTCATCGCCGCCTTGGTCTTCTCCATTGCCATCCTGCTGCAATATCTCGCCTCCGGCTTCGACTGGACGGATGCGCGGCGCAAGTTCGGCGAGCATCAGCTGATCGGGTTCGGCGTGCTGATCGCAGTCGCTACGGGGCTTGGCGCCTTGCTGTTCGGTGCGCCCTTCCTGACGAGCAGCTATGGCCATGTCCATCTGCCGCTGATCGGCGAGTTCGAGCTGGCCACCGCGATGCTGTTCGATCTGGGCGTCGCCTGCGTCGTCGTCGGCGCGGTACTGATGGCGCTGGCGCAGCTCGCCCATATCGCGCAGCGCGCCGCCAAATATGAAGGGGAGGGCAGGGCATGAGCCTGGAATTCCTGGTCGCCTCCGCTATCGCCATGCTGGTTGCCGGCGGCATCTATCTGGCCCTGCGCGGACGGACCTTTCAGGTTGTGCTGGGGCTCACCCTCTTGTCCTATGCGGTCAATCTGTTCCTGTTCGCGATCGGCCGGTTGGTGGTCGATCGCCCGCCGCTTTACGCCAAGGGCGTGGCGCTGCATGCCGATCCGCTACCCCAGGCGCTGGTGCTGACCGCGATCGTCATCACCTTCGGCATGACCGCGATGACCGTGATCCTGAGCTTGCGCAGCTTCCTCGAAACCGGATCGGATCAGGTCGATGGCCGCGTTGCGCCGGACGAGGAGGACGCGGCATGACGCTTCCCGACCACCTCGTCATCGCGCCGATCATCATACCCGCGGTGATCGCGCCCGTGACGATGTTGCTGATGCGACGCCATCGCCCCGTGGCGCTGGGGCTGTCGCTGGGTGGCGGCATCGCGATGCTGGCGGCGGCCGTCGCGCTGTTCGTCCGTGCGCAGGACGATGCGATCCGCAGCTATGCGCTGGGCGCGTGGCGCGCGCCGTTCGGCATCGTCCTGATGCTCGACCGGCTGGCGGCGACGATGCTGGTGCTGGCGGCGGTGCTGGCCGTCACCGTGCTGCTCCACGCCGTCATCACCGGGGCGGACAAGCGCGGCTGGCATTTCCATCCGCTGTTCCATTTCCAGCTCATGGGCCTGAACGGCGCGTTCCTGACCGGCGACCTGTTCAACCTGTTCGTGTTCTTTGAGGTGCTGCTGATCGCCTCCTACGGCCTGATGCTGCACGGGCAGGGCGCGCTGCGACTGAAGGCGGGCGTGGCCTATGTCGTGGTCAATATCGTCGGATCGGCGCTGTTCCTGATGTCGCTCGGGCTGCTCTATGGGCTGACGGGTACGCTCAACATGGCGGACCTGGCCGTCAGGGTCGCGGCGCTGGCGCGGGAGGATCAAGGGCTGCTGCGCATCGCCGGGCTGCTGCTGATGGCGGTGTTCGCGCTGAAGGCGGCGGTGGTGCCGATCCATCTCTGGCTGCCGCGCACCTACGGCGCCACCATGCCCGTCGTCGCCGCCTTGTTCGCGATCATGACCAAGGTCGGCGTCTATGCGATGATCCGCACCGTGCCGCTGATCTTCGGTGCGCAGGCGGGGGCCGCGGCCTGGGTACCGGCACCCTATTTGCTGCCCGCCGCGATCCTGGGGGCGGTGATCGGCTTTGTCGGCGTGCTGACCACGCGCGGGATGCGCGAACAGGCGGCCTTTGCGGTGCTGGCGTCCACCGGCACGCTGCTGATGGCGGTGTCGCTATGGCGCGAGGCGACGCTGGCGGCCGCGCTCTATTACATGGTGCAGGCGACCTTGGCGGGCGCGGCGCTGTTCCTGGTCGCCGATGTGACGATGCGGCGTCGCGGCCCCTATGCCGACAGCATCGTACCCAGCCCGCGCTTCGCCGGGCAGGATGTCGCCGGGCTGCTCTATCTCACCGCCGCGATCGCCGCTGTCGGGTTGCCGCCGCTGGCGGGCTTCGTCGGCAAGCTGCTGATCCTGGACGCCAGCTTCGCGCTGCCGGGGTGGCAGGCGATCTGGGCGACGATCCTCGTCACCACACTGATCGGCGTGGTCGGCTTTTCGCGCAGCGGCTCCTCGCTGTTCTGGAAGGCCGCGCCTCCGGAGACCGTCGCGATCACCGGCACGGCCCGGTCGCGCGCCGAGTTCGTCGCGCCGATCATGCTCCTGGCGATGCTCGCCCTGCTGACCATCGGCGCCGGTTGGGTCACGGAGCAGACCCGCGCCACCGCCGCGCAGGTCATGGACCCCGGCCGCTATGTCAGCGCGATCCTGGGGGGCGGGCGATGAAGCGCGTCCTGCCCCATCCGGCGCTGTCGGCGATGCTGCTGATCGTCTGGCTGTTGATGGCGAACCACATCACGGTCGGCGGCATCGTGCTGGGCGGCATCTTCGCTCTGATCCTGCCCAAATTCACCCAGCCCTTCTGGCCCGATCGCCCGCGCATGCGCTTCCGCCGCGCATTTCTAGGATATCTGGCGATCGTGCTGGTCGACATCGTCGTCGCCAATTTCGAGGTCGCCAGGCTGATCCTGTTCCGGCGCAACCGCGACCTGCGCGCGCGCTGGCTGGTCGTGCCGATCGCGCTGACGACCCCGGAAGCGATCACCATGCTGGCGGGCACGATCAGCCTGACGCCGGGCACCGTCTCGTCCGACGTCTCGGCGGATGGCCGTTTTCTCCTCGTCCACGCGCTCGACGTCGCGGACGAGGCGGCGGAGATCGCCCGCATCAAGTCGCGCTACGAAGCCCGCCTGCAACGGATTTTCGCATGATCGAGGTCGCCCTTCACATCGCGTCGGGCTGCATCGCGCTCGCCCTGGCGCTGAACGTATGGCGGTTGTTGCGCGGGCCGACGCTGGGCGACCGCATCGTCGCGCTCGACACCATGGTCATCAACGCCATCGCGCTGATCATCCTGATCGGCATGATCGGCGGCAACGACACCTATTTCGAGGCCGCGCTGCTGCTGGCGATGGTCGGGTTCGTGAGCACCATCGCCTATTGCAAGTTCATCCTGCGCGGGGACATCGTCGAATGAGCGTCATCGCCGACATCGCCATCACCGTCCTGCTGATCCTCGGGGGCGGCTTCGCGCTCATCGGCAGCTGGGGGCTGGTGCGCCTGCCATCGACCATGGAGCGGCTTCACGGACCGACCAAGGCGACGACCCTGGGGCTGGGGGCGCTGCTCCTCGCCTCCGTCGTCTATTTTCAGACGCGGCTCGGCATCTGGACCGCGCATGAGCTGCTGATCTCGCTGTTCTTGTTCATCACCGCGCCGATCTCGGCCAATATGATCGCCAAGGTCCATCTCCACCGCGCGCGCCTCGGCAAAGCCCATGAGGATGACGGCATCGCCGGTCCGCCGCCCCGCCCCGGCGGGGACGGCGATTGGGCCACGTTCGAGGCGCCCAAGCGCAAGACGCCCGCCTCGACGGCCAGCGACTGACGCCGCGCCGTGGACATCGCTGGCCGGAAACCCGATTATCACCTGTACCGCCGTAGCCGGACGCCGATCTGGCTGGCCCTGTCCTGGCGGGCCTTGCTGGCGCTGGGCCTGATCGGTATCGCGCTGGCCGTCCACTGGTTCGACCGCGATGGCCTGCGCCAGTCATCGGGCGAGCCGGTCACCTTCACCGACATCCTCTACTTCACGATGATCACGGTCACGACCGTCGGCTATGGCGACATCGTGCCCGTCACTCAGCAGTCGCGGCTGTTCGACACCTTCGTCGTCACCCCGATCCGGCTGTTCGTGTGGCTCATTTTCCTGGGAACCGCCTATGACTTTCTTCTCAAGCGCGTGTGGGAGCGATGGCGCATGTCGGTGATCCAGCGGCAGCTGCGCGACCATGTCGTCATCGCGGGCTTCGGCAATAGCGGATCGGAAGCCGCCAGCGAATTGATCCGCCGCGGCGCGCATCCCGACATGATCGTCGTGATCGATGAAAGCCCTGCTGCACTCCGTAACGCCGAAGCGCTGGACGTCGCCGTCATGGAGGGCAACGCCACGCGCGATGCCGCCTTGCGGGCGGTGCGTGTGGGTACGGCCAGGGCGTTGATCGTGGCCGCTGGGCGCGACGATACCTCCATCCTGATCGTCCTGACCGCCCGCCGCATCGCGCCGACGCTGCCGATCAGCGTCATCATCCGCTCGCTCGACAATGAAGCGATCGCGCGGCAGGCGGGGGCCAATACCGTCATCAATCCGGCGAGCTTCGCCGGCCTGCTTCTCGCCGGGTCCACGCACGGCACACATTTGGCCGACTATATGGCGGATCTGGCGGCAACGGATGGCCGGGTCGCGCTGCGTGAACGGCGCGTCGCGGCGGACGAAATCGGTGTGCCGCTGCGGGCTATCACCACCGGCCTTGGCCATCGCATTTATCGTAAGGGCTCAATGATCGGTTTTTGGGAAGCGGCGGCAAACCGCCTGGAAGCGGGGGACGTCATTCTGGAGGTCGTACCAGCCCTCGGCCAGGATACAGACGGGCCGGCATGAGCGAAATCCTCGCCGGCATCGAGGCCCATCGTGCGGCGCTGGGGCTGATATTCATAACTGGTTTGTTCGTTGCGTTCGCGCTCGAACGCTTTCCCCCCGTCACGATCGCGGTCGCCGGTGCGGCGATCATGATGGCGCTGGGCTGGCTCACGCCACCGCTCGTCACCGCCGCGTTCGCGAATCCGGCGCCGATTACGATCGCGGCCTTCTTCATCCTGTCAGGCGCGCTGGTGCGGACCGGTACGATAGAGGCGCTCGCCAGTCTGATCGTTCGGCGGGCGGGAAATGCGCCACGGCGCACGGTCGCCGAAATGCTGACCGGCGCGGCTATCGCACCCGCGTTCATCAATAACACGCCGGTCGTCATGGTCTTGATCCCGCTCGTACGCAGACTGGCGCGGACGGTCGGCATACCGGCGACCCGCCTGCTGATCCCACTGTCCTATCTTTCGATTTTGGGCGGTACGCTGACATTGGTCGGCACCTCGACAAACCTGCTGGTCGACGGCGTGGCACGCGCGAACGGGCAGCCGGGTTTCGGCATCTTCGATATCACGGCCATCGGTCTGGTGACGATGGCGGCGGGGGCGGTGGCCATGCTGGTTCTTGGTCCCCGTCTGCTGCCGTCTCGGCCCGACAATACCATAGCCGATCGGCACCAGCTGTCCTATCTCACCGAGATCGCGCTGATGCCTGACGTATCAGCGAAGAATATATGCGTGGCAGATATCGCATTCCTGCGCCGCGATGCGATCAGGCTGATCGCGGTCCGCCGCGGGTCGCGGATTGAGCGTAACCCCCCGGCGGATATGATTCTTCAAACGGCCGATCGCTTGGTCGTCAGCGCAACCGCTGACGAACTCGATGATCTGGCGCGCAGCGAGGAGTATCTGGTTGGCCTTCAAAATGTGGGGCGCCCCATTCGCCTGTCCGACAGCGCACGGTCGGACGATGTAAAGCTCATTGGCTTGACGATCGGCCCCGCGCATCCGGCGCTGGGTCGCGAGCTACGCGACATTCCTTTCCTGTCGAATCTTCCGGCACGCATTCTGGGGATTGGCCGGGCGCGACACCTTCCAGGCCCCGATCTGGCAAGCGTGCGTTTGCGCGCGGCGGACAATTTACTGGTGGCGGCAGATGGCACGGCCCTTGCCGAATTGCGCGCCAACACGAACCTGATTGCTGAAGACACCAGCCATATTCGCCGCTTCCGCCGCGCGCGTGCCCCGATCGCGATCGGGGTACTGGCTGGCGTGATTGCGCTGGCCGCCTTGGGGGTGGCGTCGGCCACGTCGCTCGCCATCGTCGGAGTCGGCATGGTTCTGATCACGCGGTGCGTGGATGCGGAAGAAGCCTGGCGATCGATCGATGGCAGCGTCCTGGTGTTGATCTTCGCCATGCTGGGCATCGGCGGTGCCTTGGAGAATATGGGGACCATCGACCTGATCGTCGGCGCGATATCGCCATGGTTGGCCACGTTGTCACCACTTGGGGTGCTTCTGATCCTGTATTTCCTGACCTCGGCTTTGACGGAAACGGTGACCAACAGTGCGGTAGCCGTCATCATGACCCCGGTGGCCATCGGTTTGGCCCAATCCACCAGCCAAGACCCGCGCGCGCTTATCATCGCGGTGATGTTCGCGGCCTCCGCGAGCTTCGCGACGCCTGTCGGGTATCAGACCAACACGATGGTCTACGCTGCGGCCGATTACCGTTTCTCCGATTTTGTCCGGATCGGCCTGCCTATGAATGTCATCGTTGGCTTGGCCACTTGCTTCGCTATCAATTGGCTGGCGTAGCTTCAAAACTTTCGATGGCGGGATGTGATGCCGCCGATGTTGATTGTCGTGGAATAAGGCGCCCCCTGATCTGAGCTGTATTCCGGGCGCGTCGCGTTTGAAGATCGGGCAACGCCATATGGAAGCCAGCGCAAAGCCGAGGCCAAGTGGCCAGCAACAGCAGCGCGGGAGTAGCAAACGGGCGCAAGGTCATCGCCGGACGAAGCGGCCGCCCATTATCGGCAGCACGCCGCCTGGTTCAGTTCGTCGATCGTCGCCTTGAGGCGATCGTTTGCCGGATCGAGCGCCAATGCGCGGGCATAGCTCTCCTTGGCCCGGTCGCATTGGCCAGCGGCCCGATAGGCTTCGCCCAAACTGTCATGGGCATTGGCAGAGCGGGGAAAGCGCTCGGCGTTCCATCGGAACACCGGCAGGGCGGCTTCGGCATCGAGGATGTTCATGGCGTCGTAGCCGACACGGTTGACGATCGCTTCCAGCCGGTCCGTGGATATCGCCGCCGCGACGGTCGCGCTGGCCTGCTCCCACCGGCCTGACGCCATGCCCCGGTAAAGTGCCTCCTCCTGCTCTTCGTCCTTGCGGGCGACCCCCGGCATGACGCGATCGGCGACCAGCGTGGCAAGCCGATGGCGGTCGAACGTCGTACGGCCGCCATTGTCGAGATAGATCACCGTCGCGCTGTCGTCCGGGTCGGCCTGACGGAAGAAATGCCGCCAGACGAGCCGCGCTTCGCCGCCATGGCCGACGATCGTCACGTCGTCGTGCCGATAATATTCCCACCCATGGGTGTGCCACGCCGCATTCCGGGACGGCATGGCAAAGGGCGACCATGATTCCCGAAGCGCCGCGAGCGGCACGAGCGCACCATAAAGCAGCGCCTGTGACCATCGGACCAGATCGGGCAGCGTCGTGAAGACGCCCCGCGAGCCGAAGGTATAGGCCGGCCACGAGGGAGAGACATAGGGCAGCGGCGGTCGATCGCGCTTGGGAGCCGGGCGGTAGCTCGACACCAGGTCCGGCAACCGGGGTTGCCCCTCCACATGGTAGCTGGTCCGCGTCATTCCGGCGCGAGCGAACTGACGCCCCGTCAAGTTCGTCAGCGGCGTTCGCGTCGCCTGTTCTAGCGCTTTTTTGGCGAACAGGAAGTTTGTCTGATTATACTCGTTACGCGAGCCTGGTGCGAAACGGAGCGGAAGCGTCGCGATGCTGGCGAAGGCCTGCTCGTCGGTCGGCTCGACATGATCGGGAATATAGTCGGGTAGGCCCGAAACATGGGCCAAGGCCTGTAACAAGGTGATCCCGGCCCATGCTGATGGAAGACCAGCGCGTATCGTGGCTAGTGATGCATCAAGGTTGATCAGTCCGGCCTGACGCGCCTTGAGCAACTCCACGATCACGAACAGCTTGGAGATCGAAAAGAGCGGATAGACGGAGGCGTCGGTGATAGGAGCGCCCGTCTCGCGATCGGACAGCCCGGCATGACGCGAATAGACGAGCCTGCCGCGTCGTAGAACGGCGACGGAGTGGCCCACCGTGCCATAAGCATCTGCGGAGCGGTCGAGCAGGTCGTCGATCGCCGCAGAAGGCTCGGTCGCATGGACGGTCGTCGCCCACCCTATCGATGTCATCAGGCCGGACAGGCCAAGGGCAAGAACACGTCGCCGGTCGGTATCCGGAAGATGGAATGTCTGTCGCAAGGATAGGCCTTTCGGAAGGATGCAGACGGTGTTCGGATCGGTTATCCTCCCCCGGCGCTCAGGCCGCATGACATTCTCTGACCTCGACTGACATCATGCGACCAACACTGTTTTTGGGCCTTTTGGGTAGCCAGACATGATCCGCTTCGCTGACTTTGATCTCGACCCTGCCGCTTTGCGGATATGCCGCGATGGTGTGCCGCTTGATGCTTCGCCGCAAACCGTCGACGTTCTGGCCTTCCTGATCGTGAACCGGGAGCGAACGGTCAGCAGGCGCGAGTTGCTTGATCGGTTCTGGCCGCGTGGCGGTACGGGAGGTGACGCCGCCCTTAACACCTGCATCCGCCGCATCCGGACGCTGCTTGGTGACGACGCCGAGACGCCGCGATTCATCCATACCCGACCGCGGTCCGGCTATCGCTTCATTGGCAGGGTCGTTGCGGACGATCGATTTGCCGAACCCGCGAAAAGGGCCTGGAGGGTCGGTCGATCCGCAAGGGTCAGCGCATTGTTGGTGCCGTTTGTGATCGGCGGCGCGGTATGGGCGCACGGCGCGATGTTCCCGGCCAGGCACAGGATCGTGATCGAGCCCGTGAGGGGGCTATGCGAATATGTGCTTTTCCCACACTTCAACGCGGGACTCCGCGAGAGCTTCGTGGCCGAGGTGAGCCACAGGCTTCCTGCCCACTATTCCGTGGCCGCCAATGGTGAAAAAGCCGATCTCCATGCGAGTGTCAGTGTCCGGCAGACGTCGCAACGAACGACCGTGGTTGTGACGCTGGCCGAGGATGGTTCCGATCGCGTGTTGTGGTCCAGTCAGTTTTCCGCTCCAACCGACATGCAGGATTACGTGCCGCTTCAAGAGAAGCTGGCGAGAAGCATGGCGACCGGTCTTGCGCGGACAGTTGCTCGGATGAGTTGATATGCCATGTTACAACCGAGGCGGGGTTCCGATTGTCACCGATCAAGGGTTTTAAGAGGCGTCCCGTCCTTTCTTTTCTCGGTCCAATGGGAAAGCCGCCGATGACGTGGGCTAATCTCCAACCCTCCGCAGGGTATCCTGCGGACGGTCGCAGCAGAGCCGCGATCGAAACGTCACCGCGATAGGCCTCGATCTTCCGAAGGGCGCATTTCAGGTGCATTGCATCGATGCGGGTGCACTGCGCCGAATTCGACATCACGGCGCCGACCGGCAGGAACGGCATCGAGCAGCTCATCGACGTGATCGCCGGTCAGACGGCCTCGCTGCATCGCTCATCTCCATCTGACACGCTAAGTTGCCGATGGCATGATTTCCGGGGGCCAGATCGGGCATTCCAAGCTGCCGGGCCAAATCCTAGGTGGCTATGACGTCGGCGAGGTGAGCCTGCGACCGCTCATGGCTGCCGTAAGGGGGGTAGTTGACAGGCGATTCGCCATGGATTTTTGACCGCCGAACCCAGTTTGGCACGGTTTAGCCAATCGCAATGATCCAAGCATAGGGCCATGGGCCGTATAAGCCAGTCCGCAGTCCGTCGAAGGCGCGACATGAATGCGAAGCGTCGTGCCACCGACGAGCGCGCTATGATCCTTGCGTCGTTCTCTTGGTCGAGTCCCCGGTTTGCAAAACCCGTTCCCCGGCGGCATGGCTTGCGTGCTTGGGTCGGGGTTTATGATGTTTCTTGTGACGCCCGGGCACAAAGCAGGGCGTCGCGTCGGCCATCGGCGCGGCGACGGCGAAGCAGTCGTCCCCTGTATCGGCCTGGTCCCCGGCGGCGACAGCGGGGGTGGCGAGGAGGGCGGTCGAGAGGATGATGATCCATAAGCGGGTGTGGAGCATGAGAAGCCTTTCCGGCGGCTCGAACGGAACATCGCCTCTTTCACCCAATCGGCCGGTCGGACCGACTTAAATGAATTTCACGCAAGCCGACGAGGCTTGGCCGCAATGGGGGCGGGCGGCTATGCCGATGGCATGGCGGCTATCCTGGTCATCGAAGACGACGGCGCGACCGCTGCGGCGATCATCGCCGAGCTGAAGCAGCATGGGCATGAGGTGACACATGCTAGCGATGGCGATGCCGGCCTGGAGCTCGCGACCCGCGAGGCGTTCGATGCGATCACGCTAGACCGGATGTTGCCGGGGCTGGACGGCCTGTCGCTCGTGGCCCGGCTGCGCGAACGGCATATCACCATTCCCGTGCTGATGCTGAGCGCGTTGAGCGATGTCGATGAGCGGATTGCGGGGCTGCGCGCAGGGGGCGACGATTATCTGACCAAGCCCTTCGACTTTGCCGAAATGGCGATGCGGGTCGAGGTGCTGCTGCGCCGCCGCGAGCAGGCCGAGGCCGTGGTGCTGCGCGGCGGAGGCATCGAGTGCGACCTCGTCCGCCGGACCGTGAAGGTCGATGGCGAGCCGGTGCGGCTGCTGCATATGGAATTCCGCCTGCTCGAATTCCTGATGCGCAACCAGGGCGAGGTGATGACCCGGCGGATCATCTTCGAACGGGTCTGGGGCTATTATTTCGATCCCGGCGCCAATCTGATCAGCGTGCATATCGCGCGGCTGCGCAAGAAGATCGACCGGCCGGATCGTTCCTCGCCCATCCAGACGGTGAAGGGCGAGGGATATCTGTTCGATGGCGGCTGAGCCGTTCCGCTGGCGTGACGTCGTCCGGATCAGCACCTTCCGCCTGTCGGCCATGCTGGGCGCGGTGTTCGTCACCGCCGTGATCGCCATGCTGGGCGTGGTCTATATCGCGACCGCGCGCGATCTGACCGTCCGCAGCGACCGCATCCTCCACGCCGCCGCCGGGCAATTGCTGCAGGTCCCGGCCGACGAACTGCCCGACCGCATCCGCGCCGAGTTGAAGCGTGATCGGTCCGGCTTCAACTATCTGGCGCTGATCGCGGCGGACGGCACCCTGATCGTCGGCAATGTCCGCCCTTTGCGTCCGCTAATCCCCGGCCATCCGGTCGATGTCGAGAGCGGATCACGCGGGCCCTTTCGCCTGGTCGCCCTGCGCACCCGTGAGAAGGAGACGCTGCTGGTCGGGCGTGACATCAGCCTGCTGCGCGATCTGCGGAACACGGTTCTGGAGACGCTGGTGGTCAGCGGGTTGATGACCCTGATCTGCATCGGGACTGCGGCGATCGGATTCAGCCGGGCGCCGCTGCACCGCGTCCGGGCGCTCCAGCGGGCCAGCCGGGAGATTGCGGCGGGGGATTTTTCGGTGCGGATGCCGATCGCGGGGCGGCATGACGAACTCGATCAGTTCGCCGCGACCGTGAACGTCACCGTCGAGGAGGTCGGCCGCGTCGTTGCGCAGGTGAAGGGCGTGACCGACGCCATCGCGCACGATTTGCGCACACCGCTGACCCGCGTCCGCGCCACGTTGAATGCGGTCGGCCACCGGCCCGACGATCCGGCGGGCGTCGTCGCCGGGATCGCGCAGGCGACCGCCGACCTGGACCTGGTGCTCGAGCGTTTCGCCGCGCTGCTCCGGATATCGGAATTGGAGGCGGGGCGGCGGCGGGCCGGGTTCCGCCGCGTCGATCTGGGCGCTCTCGTCGCGCAGGTGGCCGAGCTGTACGAGCCTCTGGCCGAAGACCGCGCCATCACCCTGTCGGTCGCCGCCAGGCCCCTGTCGGTCGCCGCCAGGCCCCTGTCGGTCGAGGGCGACGACAAGCTGTTGTTCGAGGCGCTGAGCAATCTGGTCGACAATGCGATCAAGTTCGGGCGGCCCGGTGGGCAAGTGCATATCGCGCTGTTCGACGATGAGGCGGCCCGCGCGATCGAGGTCCGCGACGACGGCCCCGGCATCCCGTCCGAAGAGCGCGACGCGGTGCTCCATCGTTTCCATCGGGGCACACACGCCGCCGGTGTGCCGGGCAGCGGTTTGGGCTTGAGCGTCGTGGCGGCGATCCTGCACCTCCACGGTTTTCGCCTGCGCCTGTCCGATGCCGACCCGGGGCTTTGCGTGCGGATCGAGGTCGGGCCGGCGGTGGCCTGAGGCGCTGGCGGTGAAATTCATTTAATTCGCCTGCCGACCCGAATGGCGCGATGAGGCCCGGGTCGGCGATGCGACGCGGGTTCCCCACCCCCTTGATCCCTGCGCCATCGCCGGCACCGCCTTTTCCTGACGGTCACCGGGACGCCCATGCTTCAGCTCGTCAAGCTCGCCCTCAGCAAACCTTATACCTTCGTCGTTCTCGCGATCCTGATCGTGCTGGGCGGCGGCATCGCGGCGGTCGAGACGCCGACCGACATTTTCCCCGACATCCGCATCCCGGTGATCGCGGCGGTGTGGACCTATCGCGGTCTGCCGCCACGCGACATGTCGGGCCGCGTCATCTATTATTACGAACGTTCGCTGTCGGCGACGGTCGGCGATATCGACCATATCGAAAGCCAGTCGCTGTCGGGCGTCGGCATCGTGAAGATCTTCTTCCGCCCCGGCGTCGACATCCGCACCGCCACCGCGCAGGTGACCGCCGCCTCGCAGACCGTGCTGAAGCAGATGCCGCCGGGCATCACCCCGCCGCTGATCCTGAACTACAACGCCTCGACCGTGCCGATCCTGCAACTCGCGCTCTCCGGCAAGGGGCTGTCCGAGCAGAAGATCTACGACCTGGGGCAGAACATGATCCGCCCGGCGCTGGCGTCGGTGCAGGGTTCGGCCATCCCGTCGCCCTATGGCGGCAAGGAGCGACAGGTCCAGATCGACCTCGATCCCGCCGCCCTTCAGGCGCATCGCCTGTCCGCGACCGATGTCGCCAATGCGCTGGCGCAGCAGAACCAGATCATCCCGTCGGGCACGGCCAAGATCGGCCAGTATGAATATAACCTCCGGCTCAACAACAGCCCGAGCGTCATCGACGATCTGAACGACCTGCCGATCAAGACGGTCGACGGAGCGACCGTGCTGATGCACGACGTGGCGCATGTCCGCGACGGTTCGCCGCCGCAGCGCAACGAGGTGCGGGTCGATGGCGCGCGATCGGTGCTGATGACCGTGCTGAAGAGCGGTTCGGCCTCGACCATCGCCATCGTCGACTCGGTCAAGGCGCTGATGCCCAAGCTGGAGGCGACCCTGCCGCCGGGGCTGAACGTCACGCTGCTGTCCGACCAGTCGGTCTTCGTGAAGGCGGCGGTGTCGGGGGTGATGCGCGAAGGCGTGATCGCCGCCGCGCTCACCAGCCTGATGATCCTGCTGTTCCTGGGTTCGTGGCGCTCGACCGTCATCATCGCCGCGTCGATCCCGCTCGCCATCCTGGCGGCGATCGCCGGGTTGTCGGTGGCGGGGCAGACGCTCAATATCATGACGCTGGGCGGCCTGGCCCTGGCGGTCGGCATCCTGGTCGACGATGCGACCGTCACCATCGAGAATATCAACTGGCATCTGGAACAGGGCAAGCCGGTGCGCGAGGCGATCCTGGACGGCGCCAAGCAGATCGTCGGCCCGGCCTTCGTCTCGTTGCTGTGCATCTGCATCGCCTTCCTGCCGATGTTCTTCCTGCCGGGCGTCGCGGGCTTCCTGTTCGCGCCGATGGCGATGGCGGTGGTCTTCGCGATGATCGCCTCGTTCATCCTGTCGCGCACGCTGGTGCCGACCATGGGCAATTACCTGCTGCGCGATCATGCCGGGCCGCACACCGCCGAGGTGATGGTGGCCCATGACGCGCAGGCGGGCCGCCCACAGAGCCGCAACCCGTTCCGCCGTTTCCAGCATGGCTTCGAGCAGCGGTTCGAGGCAGTGCGCGGCTATTATACCGGCCTCCTCGCCTTTGCGCTGGCCCGGCGGCGGCCGTTCGTCATCGGCTTCATGGTCGTGGTGCTGATCTCGTTCGCACTGGTGCCGATGCTGGGGCGGAATTTCTTCCCTGCGGTCGATGCCGGACAGATCAGCATCCATGTCCGCGCGCCGGTCGGCACCCGCATCGAGGAGACGGCGGCGCTGTTCGACCATATCGAAAACCGTATCCGCGCCGTGGTGCCCGCCGACCAGCTCGACACCATCGTCGACAATATCGGCCTGCCGGTCAGCGGCATCAACCGCGCCTATTCCAACACCGGCGGCGTCGGTCCGCAGGACGGCGACATCCTCGTCACGCTGAAGGAAGGCCATGCGCCCACCGCCGGCTATGTGAAGGCGTTGCGCGAGCAACTGCCGCGTGACTTCCCCGGCTCGTCCTTCGCCTTCCTGCCCGCCGATATCGTCAGCCAGATCCTGAACTTCGGCTCGCCCGCGCCGATCGACGTGCAGGTCGCCGGGCCCGATACCAAGGGCGGCGAGGCCTATGCGCGGATGCTGGTCGACAGGCTGTCGCGCATTCCCGGGCTGGCCGATGTGCGCCTGCAACAGGCGTCCAACTATCCCGAATATGCGGTCGATGTGGACCGCGCCCAGGCCAGCCGCCTCGGCATCACCGAGAATGACGTGACGCGCAGCCTGACCGTCAATCTGGCCGGCAGTTCGCAGGTCGCCCCGACCTTCTGGTTGAATCCGAAGAACGGCGTCTCCTATCCGATCGTCGTCCAGACCCCGCAATATCGCGCCAGCACCGTCGAGCAGATCGACAATCTGCCGATCACGGGCAGCGCGGGGGGCAATGTCCAGACGCTTCAGGCGCTGGGCACGCTCCACCGCGAACCCAGCCCCGCGCTCGTCTCGCATTATGCGGTGCAGCCGGTGTTCGACGTCTATGCGACGACGCAAGGTCGCGATCTGGGCGCGGTCGCGGCGGACATCGACAAGGTGCTGGCCGCCACCAAGGGCCAGTTGCCCAAGGGCGCGACCGTCGCGATGCGGGGACAGGTGGAGACGATGAACACCGCCTTCACCGGCCTGATCCTGGGTCTCGCGGGTGCGATCATCCTGATCTACCTGCTGATCGTCGTGAACTTCCAGAGCTGGATCGATCCGCTGGTGATCGTCTCGGCCCTGCCCGCCGCGCTTGCCGGGATCGTATGGATGCTGTTCGCGACGCATACGCCGCTCAGCGTGCCCGCGCTGACCGGGGCCATCATGTGCATGGGCGTGGCCACCGCCAACAGCGTGCTGGTGGTCAGCTTCGCCCGCGAAAGGCTGGCGGCGTGCGGCAACGCGATCCAGGCGGCGATGGAGGCGGGCGCCACCCGCTTCCGCCCGGTGCTGATGACCGCGCTGTCGATGATGATCGGCATGGCCCCCATGGCGCTGGGTCTGGGCGAGGGCGGCGAACAGAATGCGCCACTCGGCCGTGCGGTCATCGGCGGGCTGCTCTGCGCCACGCTCGCCACCTTGGTCTTCGTTCCCGTCGTCTTCGCCATCGCGCACCGCCGCGACAAGGCGGCCGCTCCTTCCACTTCCAACGACCTGTCCCTCGGAGAAGCCATCCATGCATGATGCAGCCCCGACCCCCGCTGTGTCGGCCGACACCCCCGCGCCCAAGGGCCTGAAGATCGCCGGGCTGACCGCCGCCATGCTCGCGATCGGCGTGGTCGGCCTCGGTGCCCTGGCCCGGTCCCATGATGTCGCGGCGGCGGCGAACTGGTCCAACGCCAATGCGATCCCGACCGTGCATCTCGTCCCCGTTAAGGGCGGCGCGGCAAGCGATGCGCTCGACCTGCCCGCCACGCTGGAGGCATGGGAAGCGGCACGGCTCTTCCCCCGCGTGTCCGGCTATGTGCGTAGCTGGTCGCAGGATATCGGCGCGCATGTCGGTGCCGGCCAGGCACTGGGCGTCGTCGACACGCCCGAACTGGACGAGCAGATCGGCCAGGCGCGCGCCGCGCTCGCCAGTGCCATTGCGCATGAAAAACTGGCGCGCAGTACGGCGGCGCGCTGGAACGACCTGCTCACCAGTTCCTCGGTGTCGAAACAGGAAGTCGACGAGAAGAATGGCGATCTCGCGGTCAAGGCGGCCGGGGTGGCGGAGGCGCGCGCGGCCCTGTCGCGGCTGGAGGCGATGAAGCGCTATGCCGTCATCCGCGCGCCCTTTGCGGGCGTGGTCACCGCGCGCAATGCCGAGGTCGGCGATCTGGTCGGCCCCGGTGCCGCGGCGCAATCGCCGATGTTTGGTGTCGACGATACCCATCGCATCCGCGTTTATGTCAGCGTGCCGCAATCGCTGTCCGCGACGATCAAGCCGGGTATGACCGCGTCCCTGACCGTGCCGGCCTTTCCCGGACGTCAGTTCACCGCGACGGTGGCGGGGCTGTCGAGCGCGGTCGATCCGCAGTCGGGCGCCTTCCGCGTCCAGCTCTATGCCGACAATCCCGACGGTGCGCTCAAGCCCGGCGGCTATGCCGAGGCGCGCTTCGATCTGCCCGGACAGGCGGGGGCGGCGCAGGTGCCGTCGAGTGCGATCCTGTTCGGCGCGGGCGGCGCGCAGGTGGCGACCGTCGATCCACATGGCCGCATCATGATGCACAAGGTCCATATCGGGCAGGACAATGGGCCAACCGTGCAGATCCTGTCGGGGATCAAGCCGGGCGCGCAGATCGTCGACAATCCGCCCGACTCGCTCGCGCAGGGCGAACTGGTGCGCGTGGGGGCGAGCAACCATGGCTAAGCACCTGTGCCGCTGGCTGGCGGGGGCGGCGCTGGGGCTGCTCGGTGGCTGCTCCATGGCACCCGCCTATCACCCGCCCGCCATGCCCACGCCGCCCGCGTTCAAGGAAGCGTTCTCGGCCAGCGCCTCCATCTGGAAACCGGCTGGGGCGCTGACCACCGCGCCGCGCGGCGATTGGTGGACCGGCTTCGGCGATCCGACGCTCAATCAATTGGAAGCGCGGATCGATGCCGACAGTCCGACGCTGGCGGCCGCCTTGGCACGCTATGACCTAGCCCGAGCGACGCTGGCAGGGGCACGGTCCGGACTGTTCCCGCATGTCGAACTGACCCCCGGTTTGATCCGCAACCGTCAGTCGGGCGAGCGACCGCTGCGCGGTGGCAACCAGCCCGATTTCTATACCGCCGCGACGCTGGGCGGCGATATTTCCTATGAGGCGGACCTATGGGGCCGGGTGCGCAACTCGGTCGCCTCGGGCCGTGCGCTGGCCGAGGCGAGCCGCGACGATCTGGCGGCGGTGAAGCTGGCACTGCAAGGGCAACTGGCCACCGATTTCGTGCAGTTGCGCGGACAGGACCAGCAATTGGCGTTGCTGACCCAGACGATCATGGCCTTTGCCAAGGCCGATGCGCTGACCCACAACCGCTTCCGGGGCGGGATCGCGACCGGCATGGATGTCGGCCGCGCCGGCGCGTTGCTGGGCGAGGCGCGGGCGCAATATGCCGAGACGGAGGCTGCGCGCGCGATCACCGAACATGCCATCGCCAGCCTGGTCGGACAGCCCGCCTCGACCTTCTCGATCCCGCACCGCGACGGTGTAATGACCTTGCCCGCCATTCCTATCGGCCTGCCCTCGACCCTGCTTGCCCGCCGTCCCGATGTCGCGGCGGCGGAGCGGCGGATGGCGGCAGCCAATGCGCGCATCGGCGTCGCCAAGGCGGCGTTCTTCCCGCAGATTACGCTGGGCGGGGCGGGGGGCTTTCAAAGCACCGCGCTCGCCGGACTGGTCGCAGCGCCCAACCTGTTCTGGGCGATCGGGCCGGGGGCGATCCTGAACCTGTTCGATGGCGGCAAGCGTCGTGCCGAGGTCGCCGCCGCGCGCGCCGACTGGAACGGCGCGATGGCCGATTACCGCACCCATGCGCTGGGCGCATTCCAGGATGTCGAGGACGCGCTCGCCACGCTGCACCATCTGGGCGAGGCGCAAGCGGCGCAGGACCAGGCGGTCGCCTCCGCTACCCGCACCGAACAGATCGCGCTCGATCGTTATATCAAGGGGGCGGCCACCTATCTCGACGTCGCGACCGCGCAAGAGAGCGCCTTGCACGACCGGCAGGCGGCGCTGGCGCTCGAGAACCGGCGGCTGATGGCGGGCGTCGCATTGATCCGGGCGTTGGGCGGAGGGTGGTCGGCCGCCATCTAGCCGGTAGCGGCCCCCCTTAACTGGACTGGCACCGGCGTTCCCCGGCGGCCGGGATCGCACGGGGCTGTAGGAGCGGGACGGGGACAGGCGACCTGACCTCCGGGAGTATGGCCGGGCGGTGCTGCGTGGATGCAAGCGCGGTGTTCAGCGCGGAGGCGAGCATGGGCGCGGCGCTGCCCCGCATCATCGTCTCATGGTCGCCGGGGATGAGCTCGACCGTCAACGCGCCGCGCACGACGGCATTCCAGCCGGCATTCGTGCGCCGGGCGGTGGGCTGCAGCAACAGCACGTCACCGGCGTAAAGAGCGGCTGCATAGCTGTGGGTCGCATGTTCGACCCGCTGGCTGAAACTGGCCTTCTCGTGTTGGACGGTCCCGATGCGGTGGAGCATTTGGCGCATCTGCCTCCGGAGCCGCTGCCCCACGCCCTGCCGGGGACATTCGGCGTCGAGAAGGGCAAGCAGGCGAACCTCGCGCCCTTGTGCGGCCAGTTGTTGCGCCAATTCATAGGCGACGATTCCCCAGCGGCACCATCCGCCCAGATTCAGCGCGCCGATGGGATAGGCCGCCAGCAGATGCTCCTTGAGCCGCGCCGCGACTGCCGTGATCGACAGCGTGCCTGAGCCGAGCGCGTCTTCGTCGTGCGGATCGATATTGAGCGCCAGCACCGGCTGGTCGGCGGATAGGTCGCGCAGGATGTTGCGCATCAGCGGCCCGGTATCGAGCCAGAAGAGCGGCGTCCGCCGCCCCTCGGGATTGAACAGCGTCATCGTCCGATCGGCGGGCTGCTCGCCCAGCGCGATGCGCGCCGCCATGTCGGACAGCGTGGAATGTCGCATCAGGTCGATCAGTGCGAGACGGACGCCGAACGCCGCCTCGATCCGGCGGGCCAGCCGCACGGTCATCAGCGAATAGCCCCCCAGGTCGAAGAAATCATCCTCCGCGGCGATCGCGCCGATATTGAGCAGATCGCTCCAGATCGCCGCCAGCCGCCGATCGATTGCGTCGGCCGCATGCTGTGCGATGGTTGGGCGTCCTTCCGCAGCAGGGTCGGGCAGCGCGGCGCGGTCGATCTTGCCATTGGGCGTCAGCGGCATGGCCGACAGCGTCACGATCCGGTCGGGGATCATATAGGCGGGCAGGTGACCGGCCAGGAACGCCTTGATCTCGCGGGGGCCGAGCGATCTGTCGCGCGGTACGACATAGCCAACCAGCAGCGCCTCGCCCGAAGGATCGGTCCAGAGCCGCACCGCGCTCCAGACGACGCCGGGGTGGAGCGACAGTGCCGCCTCGACATCGCCCAGTTCGATGCGAAAGCCGCGCACCTTCACCTGATCGTCGATCCGCCCCAGGCAATAAAGCGCGCCGCGTTCGTCAAACCGGCCAAGATCGCCGGTGCGATAGACCCGCGCCCCGTCGGCTAGGCGCACGAAGCGCTCGGTGGTGAGGTCGGGGCGATTGCGATAGCCGCGCGCGACACCCGGCCCGCCGATGACGATCTCACCCACCTGGCCGGGCGGCACGGGTTTCAGATCGACGTCGGTGACGTACACGGTGATGCCGCTCATCGGCCAGCCGATCGGGATCGCGTCATGGCTAGGGGTCACGCGGCAGGCGGTCGACCACACGGTCGTTTCGGTCGGCCCATAGATATTCCACAACTCGTCGCAGCGTAGCAGCAATCGGTCGGCGAGCGAACGGGTCAGCGTTTCCCCGCCCGCCAGGATGCGCAAGCCTGGCAGCCCGCTCCAACCCTGTTCGACCAGTGCCCGCCAGGTGGAGGGTGTCGCCTGCACCAGGTCGGGGCGATGCCGATCGAGCGCAGCGGCGAGCCGTGTGGGATCGGCAGCCTCCTCGAGATCGATCAGCGCCAGCGATCCGCCGACATAGAAGGGCAGGAACAGGTCCGGCACGGACAGATCGAAGCTGAGCCGGGTGATCCCCAGCATCTTCTCATTCGCGCGAAAGCCCGGGCTCGCCGCCATGGTCGCCAGCAGTGCGACGAGCGCGCCATGTTCGATCTCCACGCCCTTAGGCCGGCCGGTCGAACCGGAGGTGAAGATGACATAGGCGAGCGTCGAGGAGGTGATCGCTGGGGTCGGGACCATCATGACGGGATCGCCTTCCTCCTCGGCGATCATCACCGGTATCCCCAGATCGGCGATGATATCGCCATAGCAGCGATTGGCGATGATCAGGGCGGGGCGCGCATCCTCCATGATATGCGCCAGACGGTTGGGCGGGGTCGCGGGATCGATCGGTAGATAGGCCGCACCGATCTTCAGCACCGCGAGCAGCCAGGCGGGCAGATCGACATCGCGCGACAGGCACAGACCGATCAAGGGATGATCGTCGGCCACCAGATAGGCCAGCCGCGCCGCCAACTGGTCGACACGCGCCGCCAGTTCGCCATAGCTGCGCCGCTGCCCGCGTGCTTCGACCGCCGGGGCGTCGGGATCGCACCAGGCGTGACGGGCGAAGATATCGGGAAGCGCGTGCCACCCCCGTTTGGGGACATAGGCGGTCGTCTCTTCCTGGCGCAGCACCGTCGTCTCTCCCCTGTGGCCGGTCCGGTTTCGACCGCTGGACCGATCTTCGGGCGATTCGGGTGTGCGGCGATATGTCGAATGATGAATTGACCGAGGAGTGCGGCGGCTAGGCGGGGATATGGCTTTGCAATCCCTTCCCCGCGATGCGCTCTTCCGAAACGGTACGCGATCCGACCGGCCGTGCCTGTTCTTCAACGGCAAATTCTATTCGGGGAAGACCAACGGGGTTCATCGGGTCGCGGATCGGCTGTTGCGCGAACTGGACGCGCTGGCGGTGGCGGGGGCCGCGCCGGCGGGATGGGACATGCGGTTGCTGCTGCCCAGACGCGCCAACTGGGCGCCGCGCTTCGCCGCGATCACACCGATGCCGCAGCGTTATGGCGCTAGCCAATTCTGGGAGCAGATGATCCTGCCCGTTGCGGCGCGGCGCGGGGCGCTGGCCAGCTTCGCCAATCTCGCCCCAGGCTGGCATGGGCGCAAGGTGACGATGGTACATGATGCACAATTCCTGCTGTCGCCCGAAAGCTATTCGCCCAAATTGCGGTGGGGCTATCGCCTGCTCGTGCCGTGGGGCGCGCGGTCGAGCCGGGTGGTCCTGACCGTGTCCGATTATGCGCGCGACAGCCTGGCGACGTTCGGCATCGCGTCGCCCGCGCAGACGCAGGTGCTGCATAATGGCGCGGACCATATTCTGGACGTGCCCGCCGACCGAAGCGTGCTGGACAGGCATGGCCTGGCGCCCGGCTCCTATGGCCTGATCTTCGGCTCGACCTCGGCGTACAAGAATGTCGCGGCCGTCTTCACCGCCTTTGCCGATCCGCGTCTGGCCGCGATGCCACTGGTCGTGGTCGGGCCGTCGCGGGCGGTGCTCGAGGCGGCAGGACTGCGGCCGCCGCCGGGCGTGGTGTTCGTCGGCGGGGTCGATGATAGCGGCCTGCGTGCCCTGTACGAAGGGGCGCATTGCCTGCTCTACCCTTCACGGACAGAGGGTTTCGGTCTGCCGCCGGTCGAGGCGATGCTGTGCGGCTGCCCGGTCGTCGCGGCCCCGGCGGGGGCCATTCCGGAAGTATGCCGCGACGCCGTCGTCTATGCCGGGATGGACGATATCGGCGAATGGATCGGCGGCGTCCTGGTGCTGGGTAATCGTGAGGTACGTGCCGCCAAAGTCGCCGCCGGTCGCGCGCGTGCCGGCCATTTCACCTGGGCGGCGGCGGGCGTCAGGCTGGCCGGGATACTGAGTGAGGTGCTGACGTCCTGACACGGCGGTCGTCACTCCGCAGGCTCAGCCCGAAGTGACTCTCCGCCAGCCCCATGATGCGCGCGGCATGGCGTTCGGGAGACAGGAAGCGGCGAAGCGCGCCATGTTGCCGGGTGGGCGAGGGGGGCGCCCCCAGCATCTGGCGCAGGCTCGCCGCCAAGCTGCCGGTCTGCCCGGGATCGAACATCTGTCCCCCGCCAAAGCGACGGACCAGTTCGGACGAACCGGCGCGCGACGACACCAGCACCGTTACGCCCGCGGCCATCGCCTCGGCGATGATCAGCCCCCAGGTCTCGTTCCAGAGCGAGGGCAGGACGACGACGCGGCAGGATCGCATCGCCGCCGCCATCGTCTCGCGCGGTTGCCAGGATCGGTGGGTGATGCCGGGCGTGGCGTGCAGCAGCGGTTCCAGCGAACCCTGGCCAACGAACAGGCCGGTACGTCCCGTCTCGCGCAGTGCCTCGACCAGAAGTTCGACACCCTTGTCTTGCTCCAGTCGTCCGAAATAGCCCACGTCATAGGTCGGTGGCGGAGCGGGGGGTGGCTCGATATCGGAGAGCGATAGGGGATTGTGGAGCACCGCATGGCGCTGTTCGGGGAGCAGCGGCATGATGGTCCGTTGCGCATGTTCGGACAAATGCAGGAACAGGCGGCGGCTCGGCCGGGTCGCGGTCGCCATGTGGCGCATCGCGTGCCTGGCCAGCCGGCCGAGCTTGGGCAGGCGGCCCTGGCGGTCGCAATCGCTGGTCAGGCAATGGCGCCGCATCGGCCGCCGATCGCATGGGCGGCCGGCCGCGAAATCATAATAAATGCCGTTGGGACAGACCCAGAAATAGTCGTGCATATAGATCATGATCGGAAAGCGGCTGGCGATTCGCAAGGCGGCCGGGGACAGATACCGGGTCCATTGGTGAAGCACGATCAATGTGGTGTCGGGATCAAGCCCCGCCACTTCGCGAGACAGCATTGCTCCGGCGTCAGGGTTGTAGATGGCGCGCAGCATGGCGCCGGCGCCCCCGCCGCGCAGGTCCGCGCCGCCCAGTCCTCGGAACCGCTCGGGCTCGATCGCGGGCGGCTCACCGAACCCTGCCATGACATGGACATCCGCGCCCGCGGCCCTGAGCGCGCGGTAGCTGTCGAGCGCGGCATGGCCGGCCCCGCCGCTACCCGGCCCCTCGCCACCGATATAATCGGAGAGCAGGACGATGCGCCCGTTACGCATGGGCGACCAGCGGCGTGGCCACATGCTCTTCCCGCACGACCGGCGACAATTCGGCATAGAGCGCGGCGAGTTCGGCATTCATCCGCTGCGCGGTGAACCGCGCCTCGTAGCGCGCGCGTCCGGCGGCACCCATCGCCTGCCAGGTGGCGCGGTCATGCCGGGCGAGCGTGCGCATCAGCCGCTCCGGATGATCGGGGGGGACGAGATAGCCCGTCTCGCCATCGGCGACGATCTCGCGCAGGCCCCCCACATCGGAGGCGACGACCGCGCAGCCGCCGCACATCGCCTCCAGCGCGACGAGGCCGAAGCCTTCCCAGCGCGAGGGGACGACGACGACATCGGCGGCGGCGATCTCGGTCGCGACTTCGGACAGCGATCGCCAGCCGAGATATTCGATCTGCGGGCTGCGTTTGCGCGGGGTGGTGGCGGGGCCGGCCACCGCCTTGCCGATGACGCGCACCGCGACATGGTCCTGAATGGGCTCGACCGCGTCGAGCAGCGTGTCGAACCCCTTTTGCGTGTCGAGCCGCCCGACGAACAGCACCCGCACCCGATCGTCCTGCCATCGCGCGGGGCGTTCGCTGTGCAGGTCGGCGATGCCGTTCAGCACCAGGGTCAGCGCGGCCGGATCGATGCCGATCCGCACGCCCTCGCGCCGTTCATGGTCGGAGATCAGGACGATGCGGTCGGCGGCCGGCGCCAGGATGCGCTCGACCCCCTCGACCACGCGGCGCTTCCACGCCGAGGAACGGCGGTCGAAGGCCCAGCCATGCGGGCAATAGACGATACGGAACGGCGCGCGCCGCCATGATCCGTACAACAGCCGCAGCACCGCACCCGCAAAGCTGGAATGGGCATGGACGATCGTCGGCCTTACCTGCTCTACCGCGCTCGCGATCGCGCCGGCCAGCGACATCATGCCGCGGACCGAGCGGTGCTGCCGTCGCCACGGGATCAACAGCCGGCGATCGACCCCGCTCAGATGTGCGGCATGTTGTGCTGGGACCAGCGCGCGGACCCGGTCGCCGCCATAGCGGCGTGCCTGATCGGACAATATCTCGGTCAGATAGGTGCCGACGCCGCCCTGCGCGGATTCGGCGATGTGAAGAATCCTCATCTGCCCTCTCCGAAATGTCGGTGATGCGACTGGTCTAGACAGGCCGAGCGAGGGCAACTCCATCATTTGACGTGATCGCGGGGCGCGCGTCGTGATCGGATGCGGCATGACCGAAAAGGGCGGTGGAGAAGCAGGGGAGACCATAGTCCACCCCGTTGGCATGGCCCCGTCGACGCGTACGCTTTGGACGGTCCAGGCCTTGCGCGGTGCGGCCGCGCTGATGGTCGTGATCGGTCACAGCCAGAGCGCGGCGGCGGGAATCGTAACCGCGCGGGGCGACCATTTCGCGCGCTCGACACTGATGCCATGGGGGGCGGGGGTGGACCTGTTCTTCGTCCTGTCGGGCTTCATCATGGTCCATGCCTCCACCCGCTTGTTCGGGCAGGGGAATGCGCACGAGGAGTTCCTGCGGCGGCGGCTGGTGCGGATCGTGCCGCTCTACTGGCTGGTCACGACCCTCTTTCTCGCACTGCTCGCGGCGGCGACGCTGAAGGGGGGCGATCCCTTTCCCGACGCTCGGGCGATCCTCGCTTCCTATACCTTCGTCCCGGCGAACACATGGGGCGACGGGCGGTTCTTTCCGGTCTTCGATCTGGGCTGGACGCTGAATTACGAGATGTTCTTCTATGCGCTGTTCGCCTTCGTCGTGGCGCTGCCGCGCGGGCGGGCGCTGGTGGCGATCGGCGTGATGCTGGTCGCGGCGACGGGGATTGGCGCTGTGGTGCCGGGGCCGTCTGGGCTGTGGTTCTGGACGCGGCCGATCATCTTGGATTTCGGGCTGGGGCTGGCGGTCGGGGCACTGCTGGGGCGGGGCGTCGTCCTGCCACCGATGGTGCGGCTCGCGCTGGCGGCCGCCGGGGCCGCGCTGCTGCTCGCCGATCCCTTCCATATCTTTGACGGCGCGGTCGGTGTGACCGTCGCTAATGACTGGCCGCGCGTGGTCTGTGCCGGGCTGCCGATCGCGATGCTGCTGGCGGCGGCGGTGCTGGGGCCCGAGCCGGTGATGCCGCGTATCCTGTTGCCCGCCGCGCTTGTGGGGGATGCGTCCTATTCACTCTATCTCTTCCACCCCTTCGCGCTGATCCTGACGGAGAAGCTGGCACAGAAGCTGCCCGTGATGCGGGCGGCCGAGGGATGGCAGCTCGTGGCCGTCATGGTCGGTGTCGCGCTGATCCTCGCCTTCGCGGTCCATCGCTGGATCGAGCGACCCCTGACCGCGCAACTCGCGACCCCAACCCAGCCGCGTGCCGTCGCGGCGCATTCTGGAGAGTGAATGATGCACAGCCTGCGCCACCGTTTGCGGCATTGGACCGGACGGGCCGACGCCTTCGCCCCCGAACCGGGGCTGGAGGCGATCTATCGCGACCTGTTCCTGCGCGAGTTAAAGCTGCTCGGAGAGGAAGACCGGTTCTTCCCCACAGGCGGCGCGGCCAATTACAGCCTGCTCTATCTGATCCTGCGCATCGGGGTGGAGTTCGGCCCAGCCTCCGTGCTCGATATCGGGGCAGGACAGAGCAGCCTGTTATGGGCGATGCTGCAACGGCGCGGGCTGGTCGGCGAAGTGCTGACGCTGGAGAACGACCCCGAATGGGGCGAGCGGATCGCGGCGCAGGTGATGCATGAGGTGCTGGTAACGCCGCTGGCGGTCCGCCAAGTGGGCAAGCGTGCGGTGACGACCTATGACTGGGCGGCGGTGCGGGCCGGGCGGCGCTTCGACGTGATCCTGTGCGACGGGCCGCGCGGCACGCCTTTCCATTCGCGGGGCGGGGTGCTGGCGATGCTCGAGGATTTGCCGCGCGACTTCGCGCTGATCCTCGACGATGCCGAGCGCGATGGCGAACAGGATACGGTGGGGGCGATCCATGCGCGGCTTCAGGCCGACGGGGTCGATTACGGCGTCGGCGTGGTGCGCGCGGCCAAGACCCAGGTGGTGTTTGCGGGCGGCCGCTTCCTGCCCGCTACCTTCCTGTAATCGCCGCATCCGGTGCCCCGCGTGTGAGAAGTGCCGCCAGCGTGCGCCGGACATGCAGGTGCAGCGCGGCGTAGCAGGCCAGCACCCCCGCGCCGTACATGGCCGTCGCGGCGATCCACCCCGTCCAGCTTGCCGGATGCAGGCCCGTGGTGACGGCCACCCCCACGACGCCTGCCCCGGTGGCGAGCAGCGCGGGGGCCAGCGCGCGGGCGAGCCGCTCGACGCGCAAGCCCGTCAGCATGACCGTCATCGCCAGAAAGGCGAGGCTCATCACCGAAATCGCCGCCGTATAGGCCTGGACCAACGCCATCAGCCCATGCGGTAGCGCCAGCACAAAGGTCGCGACCAGCACGGCCGTATTGGCGACGCTGAGCAGGAACTGCGCCTTCACACGCCCCGCGACCATCAGCAGCGCGCCATTATAGGAGGCGATCGCTTGAAGCGCGCCCGCCGGGGCCAGCCAGGCGACGATTGCGGGCACCGCCGCCCAATGCCCCGACAACAGGCTGTCCACCGGAAAGGCGAGGCCGAAGGTGAGGTAGATCATCGCGGGCGTGACGATCAGCGCGGTGGCGGACAGCACGCCCTCCACCGTCGCCTGCGCGCGCGGCCCATGCGGGTCTTCGCCGCGCAATGTGGACAGCAATATGCCGCTGGTCGGCCAGGTGATCGCCATCAATGGGGCGAGCATGAACTGATAGGCCAGGCCGTACACCCCGACCGCCGCCGCACCCAGCCAGGCGCCGATCAGCAGATTGTCGCTGTTGCGCGCCAGAAAGTTGAGGATGTTGTTCGCCAGCACCCAGCCACCGAAGGAGAGCAAGCCTTTCAACTGGCCGAACCGGGCATTGGGCCGCAGCACGCCGCGCATCGTCCAGCCGAACGCGCCGAGCCGCATCGCCTGGACCAGGATATTGTAGAGGACGAGCGACCAGACCCCGGCCCCGCTCCACGCAGCCGCGAGCCCCGCGATCGCGGCCAGGGCGATGGCGATCGCCTCGATCCGGGCGATCCCGGCATAGCGCAATTCGCGCTCCATCAAGGCGCGCGGGGTGGCGGCGGCGATCGACAACAGCACGACCCCCGCCATCGCCGCCATCACGGGGGCCAGCCCCGCCATGCCGATCGCGCGCTCCAGGGGCCAGGCGCCTGCGACCAGCAGCACGGCGCAGACCGCGCCTCCGATCATCATCGCCCCCATCGCCGCCCCCGCCTCGTCGCGCGACAGGGTCGGCGCACGGGTGATCGCGCTGGTCATGCCCAAATCGGTCAGCATCGCGATCAACACCAGAAAGGGCGTGGTGAAGACGATCAGCCCATAATCGCCGGGCAGCACAAAGGCGGCGATGGCGACGTTCATCCCGAACTGGACGGCGTTGCGATAGAGGCTGAGCCCCGACATCGAGAGCATGTTCCTGGCAAGCATCGCGGTCTCCGAGAGTCGCTTTGCCTGACCATGATGGTGCACTGCGTCATGCCTCATTTGAC
Source organism: Sphingomonas paucimobilis NBRC 13935 (assembly GCF_000739895.2). Lineage (GTDB taxonomy): Bacteria > Pseudomonadota > Alphaproteobacteria > Sphingomonadales > Sphingomonadaceae > Sphingomonas > Sphingomonas paucimobilis. The sequence continues at coordinate 68,065 of NZ_BBJS01000036.1, read as the reverse complement.
GCATCCGGGGGCGAGCGGTGCGGCTAGCTCGATGACATGGGCATCTCGATACACAGGGGCGCGGATGGGCCGACCGATCGCGATGGGCCGGCGGCGCGCCGGTTGCCGCGACCATTGCCTTGGGGGGCGATCATCGCGCTGACCGCCGCGCTTGCGCTCCACTGGGCGTTGGCGGCGGCATGGCCCAGCACGGCCTTCTCCCTATCCTCGCTCCTCCTGTTCGGTGCCTTGCTGTTGCTGGTCGGGCGGATCAGTGCGGCGGGGCTGATCCTGCTGCTCCCGCTGGTCATCACGCGCGGCGCTACATTGGTGTCGCTGCTGGTGATCGAGGCCGGGGCCTATATGCCCGAGGTCAATCAGCAGGGTGTGCCGGGCGATGCGAGCGCGTCCTTTGTCGCCTTCACCGCGATCTTCTTCCTCATCTTCGCGCTGGTCTTTCGCCGATGCGAGCGCTGGTTCCTCGCCTATGCCCGCTCGCCCCTGCTCGATCAGGTCGTGGCGTGGCTCGGCTGGCCGGTGGTGGGCCTGTGCACGGCGTTGGGGGCACTTGCCTTTCTGCATGGGATGCAGAGCGGGTTTCCGCTGCTCGCGGGTGTCGACCGGTTCCTCTATCGGCGGGAATATAGCAGCGGCTTGGTCCTGATCCTGCTCGACAACAAGTTCCTGTTCGCCGCGATGCTGGGGGCCATCGCCTTCGCACCGCGGTACCAGCCGCTGCTCAAGACGGCGGCGATCCTGACCTTCCTTGCCCTCACCGCACTCTATTTCCTGTTCGGCGACAAGTTCTTCACCATCCTGGCCGAAGTCGCCTTCTTCGCCATGCCCTTGCTGCTCGTGCGGCAGGGGCGGCTGGCGGGGACGATGCTGCGGCTCGCGGTGCCGGTCGCGGCGTTGCTGTGCGCGGCGCTGGGGGCCACCCTCTATATCTATTCGGGCTATGGACGGTTACCGCTCGACCGCACCGTGACCCTGGTCGGAGAGCGGATCGCCGGGCAGGGCGAATTGTGGTTCGTCGCCAGCCGCGATGCGCGCCGGGTCACGCATTGGGACGCGCATCTGGTTGCGCGCAACCTCGACACGCTGGGCGACAAGTCGCCGCCCGCCACCGCCTTCGCCAACGGGGTCGAGACCTATTATTTCATCCAGCGCTACGCCCCTGCCGCGCTGGCGGACAGTTTCCGCAAGAATGGCGGCTGGGTGCAGCTGACCATGGGCACCGAGGCGATGGCGCTCGTCATGTTCGGCTATGTCGGCGTGGCCGTCGTCATGGTGGTGCTGGGGGTATTGGTCGCCTTTGCCGCGCTCTATCTGCGTCGCGCCTTCGAATCCGCCTTCCCGTTGAGCCTGTTCTTCGCGGTGTGGACCTTCCTTCAGGTCTATTTCTCGGCACAGCAGGCTTCGCTCTGGAGCATCGCCGCGCCGGGGCAGATCAACCGCCTGCTGTTGTTCGTCACGATCGAGATCATCCTGCTGGCGATCAACCGCGCGCAGATCCGGGTCGGCTGGGACCGCGCCCGCGCGGCGATCTTCGCCGCGAGGCGTACCGCGTGAGCTGGTCGCGGCGCAGCGTCGTCGGTGCCGGGTTGGCGCTGGCGGCAGCACCGATCTCGGCGGGCCCCCGGCGTTACCCGCGTCAGGTGCTGGCCTTCTATTATCCCTGGTATGGCAATCCGACGACCAGCGGGCGTTGGCTTCATTGGCAGGGTCCGCATGGCGAAGCCCCCCGGCAGAGCCCGACGCTCAACTATCCGGTGCTCGGTCTCTACGACAGCCATGATGCGGGCGTGATCCGCACCCATGTCGCCCAGGCCAAGGCGGCGGGGATCACGGCGCTCATCGTCAGCTGGTGGGGACCGAATTCGTTTGAGGACAAGGCGCTGCCGATGATCCTTGAGGCCGCACGGGCGGCGGGCCTACATGTCACCGTCTATCTCGAACAGCAGAAGGACGGGGCGGCGGGCGCGGCGCGCGATATCGCCTATCTCACCCGGACCTATGGCGCGCATCCCGCCTGGCTGGGGGTGGACAAGCGTCCGGTGCTGTTCCTCTATCTGCAAGCCTTGCGCGATCTGCCCGCACGCGACTGGCGCAAAGCGGCGGAGGGAGCGTTCATGGTGGGTGACGTTTCCCCGCGCGAGACGCGCGATTTCGCCGCCTGGGCGCCGTTCATGGACGGCATCCATGTCTATGTGCTCGCTCCCTATCTGAAGGGCATGACGCCGCCCCAGATGAAGGCCTGGGCGGACCGCACCTACCCGGTCTGGCGGCGCATGGCGGGGAGCAAGCTGTTCTGCGCCACCGTCATCCCCGGCTTCGACGACAGCAAAGTCCCCGGCCGCCCGGCGCCGCGCCCGACGGTCGCGCGCTATGACGGCGCGACCTATCGCACGCTGTGGGACGCCGCGATCCGCCACGACGCCGATTGGGTGCTCGTGACCAGTTTCAACGAATGGCATGAGGGGTCCGAGATCGAACCGTCCACCGAACAGGGCGACCGCTATCTGACCCTGACGGCGCAAGCCGCACGCCGGTTCATGGGGCATTGAGCGGGATGCGCATCCTTCATGTCAGCTCGGTCTATCCCCCGCACGTCGTCGGTGGCGCGGAGAAGGTCGTCGCCATGCTCGCCGAGGCGCAGGTGCAGCGCGGACATCAGGTGGGCGCGGCCTATCTGTCGCGCAAGGCGCAAGAGGCGGGCGAGCGACACGGCGTCACCGTCCTGCCGCAGCGCAGCCGCAACCTAGTCTGGATGGAGGAGGTGTTCGCCGCCCCGCGCGCGATGCGGACCGCCAACAAATTGGGGCAGATGGTCAATTATCGCGGGGCCGCCGATGTCGCGCGTGCGGTCGCGCAGTTCCGCCCCGACATCGTCCACACCCATTCGATGGTCGAGCTGCCGCCGATGATCTGGTCGGCGATCGCCGACAGCGGCGCGCGCAGCGTCCATACGCTGCACGATTACGACTTGATCTGCTCGCGCGCGTCGATGTTCCGCGACGGGCGCTCCTGTGTCGAGCGCCACGCGTCCTGCCGGATCACCGGTGCGTGGAAGGCACGCTTCGCCAAGCGGATCGATGCAGTCGCGGCGGTGTCGCAGCCGGTGCTCGACGAACATCGCCGCTTCGGCCTGTTTCAGGACACGCGCGCGAAGGTGATCTGGAACGGGGTGGAGGTGCCGCCAGCGCGGCAGCGCTCCGACCGGACAGGGGACTTTATCTTCGGCTTTCTCGGACGGCTTGTCCCCGAAAAGGGAATTGAGACACTGCTCGCCGCCTGTCGTCTCCTACCCGAGACCGGCTGGCAGTTGCAGGTAGCGGGCCGTGCACAAGAAGGCGATGCCGCGTACCGTGCCTTGGCCGAGGGGATGCCGGTCGAATTTCTGGGCTTCACCGATCCGCAGGCGTTTCTGCGCGGCATAGACCTGCTCGTCGTGCCGTCCATCTGGCGTGAGCCGTTCGGGCTGACCGTCGTCGAGGCCTTTGCCCAAGGCGTGCCCGTGATCGGGTCACGGCTTGGCGCGATCGGCGATCTGGTCGGTGCGGTGGGCGAGGAATGGCTGGTGCCACCGGGCGACCCGGCGGCGTTGGCCGCGCGGATGCTGGCGGCGATACACGACGGGCGGTCGGCCTTGCCCGCGCCCCCCGCCTTTGACGGTGTGCTGTCGGTGGTGACGCCGCAGCGGATGCTCGACGCCTATGACGTCCTCTATGCGGAGGTGCTGGCGTGAAGCCCCGCATCCTGCATCTCTCCAGCCTCTATCCGCCACATATCGTCGGCGGCGCGGAGCGATCGGTGTCGATGCTGGCGGAGGCGCAGGCGGCCGAGGGTTGGAATGTCGCCGCCGCCTGCCTGACTCCCAGCGAAGCGGTGGAAGAGGAGCGGCACGGCGTCACCGTCTTCCGCATGCCGCACGGCAACGACTTCTGGCTGGAGGACTGGGCGGCGCATAGCCAGCGCCAGCGTGAATGGGCCAAGTTCAAGCAACAGGCCAATTTCGCGATCGAACGCCGCTTTGGCGAGGTGCTCGACCGATTTCGCCCTAATGTCGTCCACACCCATTCGATGGTCGATATCTCGACCCGGGTCTGGCACGCGGCGCGCGCGCGCGGGATTCCGATCGTCCACACGTTGCGCGACTTCGACCTGCTGTGCGCCGCCAGTTCCATGTACCGGGAGACGGGACCTTGTGTGGGACGGCATCTGAAATGCCGGGTGCTGACCTTCGCCAAGCAGCTCGACCAGCGTCTCGTCGCGTCGGTGACGGCGGTGGGGGAGGAAGTGCTTTCGCGGCATTTGCGCTATGGCTTTTTTGGTCATGTGCCGGCCGACCGGCGACGCGTCATCTGGAACACGGCGGCGGTCGAGGGGGTGGAGGCGGACTATACCAAGCCCGTGCTCACCGGTCCCATCACCTTCGGCTATCTGGGGCGGATCAGCCCGGAAAAGGGGGTCGATACGCTGCTCAAGGCCGCACGGCTGTTGCCGCCTAACGGCTGGCGGTTGCTGATCGCCGGCGCGGCGCTGGGCGATCCGGCGCCCTATCACGCGCTTGCCGAAGGGCTTCCGGTCGAATTCATCGGCTTTCAGCGTCCCAAGGTGCTATTCGACCAGATCGACTGCCTCGTCGCGCCGTCCTTGTGGGCCGAGCCGCTCGGGCGGACCGTGCTCGAGGCCTATCAGGCGCAGGTACCCGTCATCGGCGCGCGCAGCGGCGGGATTGCCGAGATCATCGCCGATGACGCTTGGCTGGTGCCGCCGGGCGATGAGGCGGCGCTGGCGGCCCGGATGCGCGCGCTGCTGGAGATAGGGCGCCCCGGCCCGCCCAAGGGCCGGGCGCGGGTAGTCGCCCGCACCACGCCCGAGGCGGTGGCGCGGGCCTTCGCGCAAGTTTACGCTCAGCTTCTTCAATAGGCGCCCACTTCAATAGGCACCTTGGCGGGTCACAACGCAGCGCGCAGTGCCGATCAGCACCTCGGCATAGAGTCGGGGCGACATGCGCCGCGCCATCAGGCAGTCCATCGCGACCCGCCGCCGATAGCCGATGTCGTTGCGCCCGCTGATCTGCCAGATGCCGGTCATCCCGGGCCGCACCGAGCAATAATCGACGAAATGGCGGCCATAGCGCCGCACTTCGGCCGCCACGATCGGGCGCGGGCCGACCAGGCTCATTTCGCCGCGCAGGATATTGAACAGCTGCGGCAGTTCGTCGAGGCTGGTGCGGCGGATGAAGCGGCCGATCCGGGTGACGCGCGGATCATGACGCAGCTTGTGGTCGCGCGCCCATTCGGCGCGTGCGGCAGGATCATGCGCCACCAGCCGGGCCAGCCGCGCATCGGCATCCAGCGCCATCGAGCGGAATTTGTAGCATAGGAAGGTCCGCCCATCTTTGCCGTAACGGCGATGGCCATAGATGGGTGTGCCGCCGCCGCTCTCCAGCGCGATCAGCGCCGCCACGGCCAGCATCAGCGGGGACAGCAGGACCAACAGGATAAGCGCCAGAATCACGTCCGCCGTCTGCAACAGCCCGGGGCGTGAGAGGGATGGGGGCGCGGGGGATATATAGGAAACGGTCATGATGGCACCTCGCTCTGGGAATGAGCGCGGCAACGAACCGGACGGACTTATCCGCCGATCATTTGATGACTTCATGTCGGCAGGGTCGCATTGATCGATCGAAATACATCAAAAGACAAATACGATCATAATCTTTTAATGAGAGTGTATATCAGGTTAGTGCAGTGCACCATTCCCCAGTCCATTATGGTTAACGATTCGTCACCATGAAGACGATTGCAGCCGGGCCATCGGTTGTAACTAGAGAATGACGGGAAGCCGCCCGGTAAGCTGGCGGAAATGTACAGTCGAAAGACCGATTGTCGGGAATAAAAACAGCAGGAAACTGCCAAGGGAGGACCTATGCCCAGTGGCGTATCGCGAAATTCTGCGACCCGTCTGATGACGCTGTTCCTGGCCACCGCACTGCCGGCGGTAGCTCCGGGGCAGGAGGTCGCCACGACCACGAACGGCGCTTCGGCGCAGCTTCCCATCTATAATTATGTGCTGTCGGGCGGCGACCGGGTGCGGGTCGTGGTGTTCGGCGATCCGGCGCTGGGTGGCGAGTTCACCATCGCCGGGTCGGGGATGATCGCGATGCCGCTGATCGGCGAGGTCGATGTGCGCGGCCTGACCTCCACCCAGTTGCAGGACCGCATCGTTGCACGGCTGGCCGATGGTTATATCAAGGACCCGCGCGTCGCGGTCGAAGTATTGTCGACCCGCCCTTTCTACATCTTGGGCGAGGTCAACAAACCCGGCCAATATCCCTTTGCCAACGGATTGACCGTGCTGGGCGCTGTGGCGCAGGCGGGCGGCTATACCTATCGCGCCAAGACCAAGCAGGTCTTCATCAAACATGCCGGCCAGGATGCGGAGGTCGCGGAACCCGTCACCGCGACGACGCTGGTGGCGCCGGGCGACACCATCCGGATCAAGGAACGCTGGTTTTGATCCTGTGCGGCGCGCCTCGGCGGCTGTCGCGCCTGGCGTCGCTGATGATCGCCGGCGCCTGTACCGCGCCGCTGGGCGCTCAGCTGTTGCAGGATGTACCGACCGTCCAGGTGCCGCCCGAGCCGCCGCTGACCGATGCACGCTCGGTCTTCGCTCGCGAACGCGACACGGGTGTCGCCGACCGGACATTGCCGGCCTTCACCGCGCAAGGGGTCACGGTCGGTGCGTTCGATGTGTTTCCGGCGGTGTCGGTCGGGGGGCTGTTTACCTCCAACCTGTTCGCCAACAATGAGGACCGGCGCAGCGATGTCGCTCTGGTTGTCCGGCCGGAGGTGACGGTGCGCACCAGCGGCGGCCCCTATCGCCTGACCGCCTATGGCCGCGCCGACCTACGCCGCTTCGCCACCTATGCCAGTGAAAATACCGAGGAGGGCATGGCGGGGCTGGAAGGCAGCATTGCGGTCGGCGCGCTCAGCAGCCTCGCGGCGGGGGCCAGCTATGGCAGCTTCGTCAATCCGCGTTTCGCGCCGGACTCGCCGATCGAGGCGGCCAAGCCGCTCGAATATAATGCGCTCAACGGCTATGCGGGTGCGACGATCGAGCAGGCGAACACCCGCATCATTTTGCGCGCCGATGTCATCGACCTGCGCTTTCGCGATACGCCTGCGCGGGACGGCGGCACGCTGTTCACCCGCGACCGCGACCGGACCCGCTATCAGGCACTGGTGCGGGTCGAGCGCGCACTGAGTCCCGCCGTTTCGATTTATGGCGCCGCCAGCCTGAACAAGGTCGATTTCCGCCTCGCACCTGGTGGTACGCGCGATTCCAAGGGCTATGGCGTCTATCTCGGGTCGAGCTTCCAGGTTACCGATCTGATGCGCGGCGATGTCCGCGTCGGCTATATTCGCCAGGACTTCGATCGGGCCGGTATTCGTCCGCTTTCAGGTCTCGGGGCGCTGGGCAAGCTCGTCTATTTCCCGACCCGGTTGTGGACGCTAACCGCGACCGCCGAGAGCAGTATTCAGGACAGCGGCGTGCCGGGAACCGGCGGCTTCTTGCATCGCGGCGGATCGTTGCGCTCGGATCACGAGCTTCGCCGTTACCTCATCGCCTCGGTCGAGGGGGGCTATTACCGCGACACCTATCGCGGCATCCCTCGGCGGGATTCGCTTCCCTATGCCGATGCGGGCCTGACCTATCTGTCGCGCAACCATTGGAATGCGCGGCTCGGCTATCGCTATCTCGCGCGGGATTGCACCTGCGGGTCCGGCGTCACCAATTTCGACGATCATCGCGTCTCACTGACGCTGACCCTTCAACGATAGAAACGGGAGAATCGACGATGGCCAGCCTGCCGATTCGTTACGATAGCGCTACTTTCGAAGGCGCTCGTTCATCACCCGCCTATGTCGAACGGGGCCCGCTGCCTCAAAACGGGGTCATGGACCTGATCAAGGCCTATCGCCGCCATCTCACGCTGTTCCTGGCGGTCGCGGGCGGCATCCTGGCGCTGGTCGCGGCCTATAGCTGGCTGCAGACCCCGCGCTATACGGCGACCGCCACGCTGGTCATCGCGCCCCAGCCCGCGCAGATCGGGGCGGAGCGAACCAGTGCCCTCAGTGATCCGGCCGCCGATTCCAGTGTCGATACGCAGGTCGAATTGCTGAAGAGCCGGACGCTCGCGGGGCTGGTCGTCGACCGGCTGGGATTGGCCGAGGAAGCGCGGTTCCAGGCGCTGGTCCACAACCCCTCGATCCTCGAGCGGATTCCTGGATTGGAGCGCCCACCCACGCCCCTGCCGGCCTCGGCCCGGCGTGATGCGGCGATCGATCGGCTGGCAAGTGGCATCGAGGTGCATCGCAATGCGCAGACCTTCATGCTCAGCCTGTCCTTCGAGCATCCCGACCGCGAGCTCGCGACCGCGATCGTCAACAGCTATGCGCAGGAATTCGTCGCTCAATCGGGCGCGGTGAAGCGCGAAGGCGCGGACGCCGCCGCCGCGTTGCTGCGCGGCCAGCTCGACGAGGCGCGCCGCGAGGTCGAGGAGGCGGACGGCGATCTGGGCCGCTACAAGGTCGCGCACAATCTGATGAGCGTGCAGGGGGGCACCATCGCCGAGCAGCAGCTATCCTCGCTCGACGGCCAGGTCGCACTCGCCCGCGCCGGAGAGGCGGAAGCGACCGCCCGCCTTCAGACCGCCCGCCAGCAGCTCGCCCGCGGTTCCAAGGGCGACGATCTGGGCGAGGCGCTGGGCTCGCCGGTGATCCAGCAACTGCGCAGCCAGCGCGCGACGGTCAGCGCGCAGGCCGCCGATCTGGGCGGCAAGTACGGACCCAAATATCCCCCGCTTGCGGCCGCACAGCGCCAGGTCGCCGATATCGACGCGCAGATCGAAGGCGAGATCAAGCGCACCATCTCCAATCTGGAGGCGCAGCGCGATGTCGCCGCTCGGCGGACCGCCTCGCTGGCGGGCAGCGCGTCGGGTGCGCGATCGCAGGTGGTGAACAACAATGTCGCTTCAATCGCGCTGGGCGGGCTTCAACTCCGTTCGGACACCGCGCATCAAAGCTATGCACTGTTGCTGACCCGACTGAACGAGATCGGCGCGCAGGCCGCCTCCACCCGGTCGGACGCACGCATCGCCAGTCTCGCCGCGTTGCCCACGCATCCCAGTTCGCCCAACCGGCCGATCAACATGCTCGTCGGCGCGCTGCTGGCGATCGCAATCGGGCTGGGCGTGGTCTTCATGCGGCAGGGGACCGATCGCGGCATCCGTACGCTGGAAGATGTCGAGGGACGGTTGCAGCTTCCCTATCTGGCGGGGCTGCCGACGCTGAACTCGGCGGTGCGCCATATCGGCGGCAGCGACCCGATCAGTGCGCTGGTCGACCATAGCGGCTCGGCCTATGCGGAGGGGTATCGCAACCTGGCCGCCTCGGTCCTGCAATCGGCGGCGGCCGGAACGGTGCGGACGATCGCGCTGACCTCTGCGCTACCCAATGAGGGCAAGACCACCGCCGCGATCGGGCTGGCGCGGATCGTCGCGATGAGCGGGGTCAGCGTGGTGCTGGTCGATGCCGATATGCGCCGGCCGAGCATCGCCAATGCCCTGGGCCTGCGTCCGGCGGTCGGCTTGCAACAGGTGCTGGAGGGCGAGGCGCGGCTGGATGAGGCACTGCTCCGCGATCTCGATTCGCCGCTGACCATCCTGCCCATGGTTCGCGCCGGACTGGGCGGTGCGGCGGCGTTGGGCGGCGCGGGCTTCGACGCGCTGATCGAGGATTTGAAGGCGCGGTTCGATGTCGTGATCTTCGACGCCTCGCCGGTGCTGCCGGTGGTCGACGGGCGGCTGGTCGCCAAGAAGGCGGATTCGACCGTGCTACTGGTCCGCTGGCGCAAGACCCCCGACGCGGCGGTCGAGATGGCGATCCACCTGCTCCAGACACTGGGCGTCAAGATGACCGGCGTGGCGCTCAGCCGGGTCGATCTTCATGCGCTCGCCCGTTCCGGCTATGGCGATCCGGCGCAGTTCATGGGGTCCTACAACACCTATTATGCGAATTGATCATGGGCAGTCTTGCTTTGAGCAGCCATCGGCCCGCGCCCGCCCCGCGTGCGATCACCAGCGAATTGTTGCTGCATCGCCTGCGCAGTTTCGCCACCCTTGCCGCCCATGAGGTGGAACTGGTTCTGTCACTGGCCGAACCGCCCAAGAGCCATGCGGCGGGAACCAGCATCTGTCCCCGCGAGGACGGTAGCCCACACCCCCGCCTGATCGTCGGCGGCTGGGCTTGTCGTCCGCGCATCCTACCCGACGGCCGCCGCCAGATGCTGGGAGTGCTCCTGCCCGGCGACATGATGGGTGATCGGGGCGAGCGGCGGCCATTGGCCATGAACCCTGTCATCGCGCTGACCCCCGTGCGCACGATCGGCATCGCCCGGCTAGTGCAGGCGGTACGGATGGAGCCGCAGGACCATCCCGGCATCGTGCGTGCGCTCGCGGCGATCGATCGGTGCGAGGAGATGGCGCTGCTCGACCATATCGTCCGCCTGGGGTGCCAAAGCGCGTTGCAGCGGACCGCGCATCTGCTGCTCGAACTGCATCACCGGCTGTCGGTGATCGGCTTCGTGCACGGTGGCACCTTTCCGATGCCGCTGACCCAGGACACGCTGGGCGAGCTGTTGGGGTTGAGCCTGGTCCATATCAACCGGATCGTGTCGCAGATGCGGCGCGAGGAACTGGCCCTGATCCGCGGCGGGGTGGTGACGATCCAGGATTTTCCCCGGCTGGCGCTGCTCGCCGATCGGATCGACCCGACGAGCCATGCTGGCTCGGCCTGACCCGCCGTGCTCGCCGGAGGGCGCACTGGCCTTGTGCCTGCGCGACCTGATGACGGTGCCCTGCGGCGAGGCGATGGCGGCTGATCTGGGCAAGGGGCGGACTCTGCTCCTCGCGCCATCCGCCGCAGATCGGGATGCGGCGGCCGTGCGGATGGCGGGGCGCGCGACCGTGGTCAGCCGGAGCAGCACCTCGGCTTGCCATGCCGTCGCCTGGGCCAGAGGCGGGCGGATCGGCCTGGACGTGGAGACGGTGTCGCGTGTCGCACTGAACGCGAACGTCGACGATCCCTGGCTGGCCGATAGCGAGCGTCATTCCGTCATCGCGGCGGCGGACCCGGTAATCGAACTGGCCTGTCGGTGGGTCCTGCGGGAGGCCTATGGCAAGGCGCTAGGCGTCGGCCTTGCCCTGCCGCTCGATCGCCTTGTCTTTCACGGACGGGGCGGGCGGATCGTGCTGAAGACGCCCTGGCCCAGCGATGGATGGGATTTTGCCCTGTACCGCCGGGGTGAGACGCTGTGTGCCGTTGCCCATCATGCGATGCCGACCGCGCCTTGGGGCAGGAACCCGCCCGGCCCGGTGGCGGAGAGGTAAAGCGCGTTCAGCACCTGCCGATCGGTGCGGGTAAAGGGGATGGGGCGTCCTTCCGCGTCGAGCAGGTTGGAGCTGTTCGTATCGCCGCCGGGCAGGATCTGGTCGCTGCCTTGCGTGCCGTCGAGCGTGGCGAGCATCGTGCCGATGCGGCCGAGCATCGCATCGACCGCGGGCGTCGTGGCGGCACGGTCGTCGAGCAGCGCCCGGATCACCCCGCCATGATAGATGGAATCGGCCAGATGCGCCGCCGCCATCGCACCGTTCGCCGAATCCGGTTCGACCAGCAACAATCGGCGATAGCTTGCCGCCACGGCATTTTCGATCAGCAGCGCGCCGATCAGGAAATGAGTGTCGTCGGCATAGGGATCGAAGGCCTGGCCCAACCCGACGATCCCGGCGCGCTGGGCGGCGAGCGAAAACGCACCCGATGCGCCCGGCGACAGGTCGATGGCGGGCTGCGCCGGCGCGGACGCGCCTATCTGTCCGCGCAGCGCGGTGACGTGGGCTGCCTTGTCATCCGCCAGATCCGCCGCCAGCCAGGCGATCGAGGAATCGTTGAAACGCATCTGCCGGGCGCCGGTCACCGCCCCCGCACCGTTTCCGGTCAGCACGCTCGGCAGCGGTGCACCGCGCGCGACATAGGAGAAATATTGCCCGCCGAGATAGGCAAGCGTCAGGGCCAGATTCAGTGGGTGCCCTGGTGAGGCGACGGGCACGGGGGTGGTGGCGGCGGGCGGTGTGACGATCGAATCGTCTCCGCCGCCGCTGCCGCATCCGGCGAGCAGCGCGCCGGTCGAAAAGGTGGCGATCAGGCGAAGGACGTTGCGACGATCATAGTGGCGCCGATCATAGGGGTGGGGGGCATGGGAAAAGGTCGGGTTCTGCATGCGCCGCCCCTTTTCGCCGCTTCCCTTGACGCAATGTTAACGGCCTCAAAAATGGGAGATAAGTGCATAAAATGATGTAATTTTGTCGGGTTTGGGAATGACGGTGGTGGAACTTTTCAGCCGTCCGTTTTTAAGCGCAGCGCATGACCGCACCCATGGCCCTGACCGACATGACCACCAGCCTGCAAACCGCGCTCGACGCCGCGGCCAGAACCCGCAGCGCTTTTACGATTCCTCCCGGCGGACATCGCCTGCTGGCGACGGGGCTGGGCTATGCCAGCCACGCGCGTATCCTGGTCGCGGGCGACGTCTATAATGATCACGGCCCCGCCGTGGGCACGCATTACTGCCTCACCAACCGCTCGGGGCAGCGGCTGTCCAATGTCACGATCATCGGCGCGGGTGGCGCCTTTGTCGGTGGCGAATCCGATCCGGCGGGGGCGACGCGCAAGGGGCTCGGCATCGTCGCGACCGACGGCTTTACGGTCATTGGCGTCAAGACCGCCGGGCCGCTGACCGGGTTCGGGATGGAGGTGAAGAATTCCAGCGGCGGGCATCTCAATGGCCTGCAGCTTTTCTCCGGGGTCAATCGGCCGGGCGCCGATGGCCTGCATTTTTTTGGCGCCTGCACGCGGGTAAGCGGATCGAACATCACCGTACGCAGCGGTGACGACGCGCTGTCCTTCACGTCGGAAAATCATGAATCGATCGATGCGATCATGGAGCGGATCACGCTGACCAGCATGACGCTCGACAGCGCGGCCTTCTCGTGCATCAAATTCTTCACGAGCACGACGACCGGCAAGGCGATCATCCGCAACGTGACGCTTAGCGGTATCAAGGGGCGGATCACCCAGGGCCCTACCGGCTGTCCGCTGATGATGCAGAATAATGGCGTGGCGCAAGGGTGCGAGATACGTGACATCACCATCGCCAATGCCGATCTGGATTTCGGTGCGGCGACACAGGACGGGCCGACCGCCTATCTCACCGATTGCCGCAACGTGACCTTGCGCAACATCACCTTGCGCGGGCGTCGCAACGGCCAGTTCTTGCGTGCAGTCCGCTGCTCGGGCCTGCGCGTCACAGGGGAGGTGTGGGACACGATCCCGGGCAATCCGATGAACGACCTGGTCCAGCTGGAATATTGCAGCGATTACGACATCAACCTGATCGTCCGATCGGCCAGCGGTGCGCGGATCGGTTCGCTGCGTGTCCGCAACGGCGGAGCCGACAGCGTAATACGCTATATCGGCATGACCGGCGATTGAGGGGGGATAGCGTCCGTCGTCACCAGCGTTGGGATCGTTAACATGGTTGCCTATCCGATTGCTGAAAGCTTCTCGCGATCGCTCCAGATATTCAGAAAAATCGTGTAAAATGCACCTCCCCGGATGCACCGCGAGCCATAGAAAATCGAGTGATCTGGGGGGTGCCGCCTGGCAAAATTCAGCTCCGATATGGGCTTTTGAATTAATCGCGGTTAGGTTGCCGCGATGCCAAACATTCGAATGAACCCCCGCGTCTTCTGGGGCGCCAGTGCGATTGTGGCCATTATGCTGGCCGCCACCTTGCTCATGCCCGGTACGGCCGACAGTGCGTTCAAGGCGGCGCAAAGCTGGACGATCGACACGTTCGGCTGGTTCTACATCGCCTCGGTCGCGGCCTTTCTGGTGATCGTGCTCGCGCTCGGCTTCGGTCCGGCCGGCAAGCTGAAGCTGGGGCCGGACGATGCAGAGCCCGATTTCCCCTATGTCTCCTGGCTGGCCATGTTGTTCGCGGCGGGCATGGGCATCGGGCTGATGTATTTCGCGGTGGCCGAGCCGATCCAGCATTATATCGCACCGCCCGATGTCGCCCCGGGAACGATATTGGCCGCGCGCGAGGCGATGGCGATCACCTTCCACCATTATGGCGTCCATGCCTGGGCGATCTACGCATTGGTCGGCATGAGCCTGGCCTATTTCACCTATCGCAAGGGCTTGCCGCTGACCATGCGCTCGGGGCTTTCGCCGCTCTTGGGCAAGCGGATCAACGGGCCACTAGGTGATGCGATCGACGTCTTCGCGGTCTGCGGCACCGTGTTCGGCGTCGCGACGTCGCTGGGCTTCGGCGTGTCGCAGATTACGGCGGGTTTGTCCTATGAATATGCGGTGCCGGACACGACGACGGTCAAGATCGGGCTGATCGTGCTGGTCATGGGCGCAGCGACCCTGTCGGTGCTGAGCGGCGCCGATCGCGGCGTCCGGCGGCTGTCCGAGCTGAATCTGATCATTGCCGTCCTGCTGATGCTGTTCGTGATGGCGGTCGGCCCGACGCTGTTCCTGCTGCGCGCCTTGGTGCAGAATTTCGGCCTGTATCTCGACCATTTCGTCAAGCGCACCTTCACCCTCTATGCCTATGAGCCGCGTGCATGGATGGCGGATTGGACGCTGTTCTACTGGGCGTGGTGGATCGCCTGGTCGCCCTTTGTCGGCATGTTCATCGCGCGCATTTCGCGCGGACGGACGATTCGCGAGTTCGTCATCGGCGTGCTGTTCGTGCCGACTGCCTTCACCTTCCTGTGGATGACGGTGTTCGGCAACACCGCGATCTCGCTCGACCTTGGCGTGGCGGCGGGTGGCATCGCGCGGGCGGTGCAGGAGAATCTGTCGACGGCGCTGTTCAAGTTCCTGGAATATCTGCCGGCTGCCGGCTTTACCTCGTCGCTGGCGATCCTGCTGGTCGGCGTCTTCTTCGTCACCTCCGCCGATTCGGGCGCGTTGGTGATCGATACGCTGGCTTCGGGGGGCGAGGATGAGACACCGCGCTGGCAGCGTATGTATTGGTGCATTCTGTTGGGCGTGACGGCGGCCTTGCTGCTGGTGGCGGGCGGCCTGGGCGCGCTTCAGGCCGCCACGTTGCTCGCCGCACTGCCATTCTGCTTCATCATGCTGCTGCTCGCCTTCGGCCTGATCCGACAGACCAATGCGGACCTAGCCGGTGTCGCGCTGGAGGAGCAGACGGCGGCGATGGGCGAACGGCTCAAGCGGTTGTTCGTGCCGGCAAGCCGCAAGGAGATCGGGCGCCAGCTCGAAGAACGCGCGCTGCCCGCGCTGCGGTCGGTGTGCGAGACGATGGTGCAGGAGGGCTGGGCGGACAGCCGGGTCGAGCATGATGAACTCGGCGCCACGCTGACCATCACGCTCAGCCCCGACCACGTCCTGGTGTACCGCGTCGCCGCCCGCTCGCGTCCGCTCGCTGCCTTCACGGCGTTGGAGGCGTCGGAGAAGCGCCGCAGCCATAGCTGGACCCTGACCGCCAGTACCGACGGGGTGCCGGGAATGCGCGACATAACCGGCTATACGACCGATCAGATCGCCAATGACGTGCTGAGCCAATTGGAACGCTGGCGACGGCGTTAAGCGCGGTCGGTGGGGGCGAGTGCTCCCCACCACGCGTGGCGGCGTTACGGGAAACCCTTGCCGCCATGCGCGCCGACCGCGGTTCCGGTCGAATAGCTGGCTTCGTCCGACGCCAGCGTGACGAACAGCGTGGCCAGCTCGGCCGGTTGGCCCGCGCGGCCCAGCGACGTGTCCTGCCCGAATTCGTGCATCTTGCCGGGCAATTGCCCACCTGCCACCTGTAACGGGGTCCAGATCGGGCCGGGGGAGACGGCGTTGACCCGGATGCCCTTCTTGGCGAGCTGCTTGGCCAGCCCTCGCGTCAGGTTCTGAATCGCCGCCTTGGTCGAGGCGTAGTCGATCAGGTCCTCGCCGGGGTCATAGCTGTTCTGCGAGATGGTGTTGATGATGACCGCGCCGGGCGGCATCGAGGGGATCGCCGCTTTCGAAAAGCGGAAGACGTGGAAGACGTTGGTTTCATAGGTCCGGACGAATTGCTCGTCCGAAATCTCTAACACGTCCGCCTTGGACTGTTGATAGGCGGCATTGTTGACCAGGATGTCGAGCCCGCCCAGCTGCGCGATCGCCTTGCGAACCGTGTCTTCGCAGGCCTTTTGCGTGCGGATGTCGGCGGGCAGCAGCACTGCCTTGCGCCCTGCGTGCCGGATCAGGTCGGCGACCTCGCGCGCATCGGGCTCCTCGCTGGGGTGATAGTTGATCGCGACATCGGCTCCTTCGCGCGCGAAGGCGATCGCCGCCGCACGGCCGATGCCGCTGTCGCCGCCGGTCAGCAGCGCCTTGCGCCCGGTCAGCTTGCCCGAGCCGCGATAGCTGGTTTCGCCGTGATCGGGGCGGGGCGTCATCCTACTGGCAAGCGCGGGCCAAGGCTGGCGCTGTTCGGGGAAGGGCGTGCGGGTATATTTGGAGCGCGGATCGCGCAGGCTGGGCGCGTGGCCCTCGGTTGTGGCCTGGCCCAGCGCGCCGGCGGGGGCCGCCGCCGCGGCCAGTCCGATCGCGGTGCCACCCAGAATGCCGCGGCGTGACGTTTCGATATCGCCCATGGTCAGGACCTTTCGGAGCAAAACCAACGGGATCGTCGGTCATCCTCCCTTGCAACCCCGCAGTTCGCAAGTTGATCCCAGCGGGCATGGCCCCTTTCATCATCTGAATCATCAAGGGCCGAAGAGCACCAAAGAGCCTATGGTCCGATACCCGCTTCGCCGCACGGGCCGGAACCTTGCGCCCCCGCCGAACGGTATGCGTGGCAGAAAGGGGCGAGAAGAGCTCTGAGGGATAGGGTGGAATGCAGTTGGTGACGATGGGGTCGATGCGCGGCGAAAGGGCCGGCGCATGAAGCAATGGTCCTGGATGCTCGGCCGGATCGTGCGCCAGATATGGTTCCGCGCGGCCATCATCAGCGCGGCCAGCGTGGCGCTGGCGATCCTAGCGGCGATCATCACCCCCTATCTGTCCTATAGCTTCGGGATCGAGATCGGGCAGCGGTCGGTCGGCACCATCCTTCAGATCATGGCGTCGAGCATGCTGGCGGTCACGACCTTCTCGCTGACCGCGATGGTCAGCGCCTATTCGTCCGCGACCCAGCTTGCCACGCCGCGCGCGACGCAGTTGATGGTCAGTGACCCGACCTCGCAAAATGCGCTGTCGACCTTCCTGGGTGCCTTCGTCTTTTCGATGATCGGGATCATCGGGCTGAACACCGGGGCCTATGGCAATAGCGGTCGCATCATCCTGTTCGCGGCGACCGTCGTCATCATCCTGCTGGTCGTGGGGACGCTGCTGCGCTGGATCGGGCATATCACCGCCTTTGGGCGGATGGCCGATGTCATCGACCGGGTGGAGGACGCCGCGACGAGCGCGATGACGGACTTCGCCGCGCAGCCGCATCTGTGCGGTCGCCCGGCGGTCGCGGTGCCGGCCACGGCCACGGCCATCTGCACCACCCAGACCGGCTATGTCACCCATATCGATGCCGAGGCGCTGGGTCGTCTGGCCGAGCAGCAGGGCGTGTCCCTCCATGTCGCGGCCCTGCCGGGGGCGATGATGCATCCGGCCCGCCCCCTGCTGCATGTCGTGGGCGAGGTGGATGATGCCGCGCGCAAGGCCATGACCAAGGCCTTCACCATCGAACGGCATCGCCGCTTCGACCAGGACCCGCGCCTCGGCCTGATCGCGCTGTCCGAGATCGCCAGCCGCGCATTGGCCCCCGCGACCAATGATCCCGGCACGGGGGTCGAGGTGCTGAACGCGCTTCTGCGCGTCTTCCTGACTCTTCGCCCCGAGGCGACGCCGCGGAAGGAGGATGCGCGAACTTACCCGGTGCATATCGGGCTGCCCTCGATGGACGACATGCTGACCGATGCCTTCGGCCCGATCGTGCGGGACGGCAGTGTCGAGATCGAGGTGTCGCTGCGCCTGACCAATACGCTCTGGGCGATCCATGCCGCCCTGCCGGAGGCGCGGGCGGCGATCGCACGCTGGGCCGATCGTCATGCCCAGCGCGTGGCCGAGGCGATGGAAGACCCGCATGACCGGGCGGCGTTCGAAAAGGATTTCAACCGGCTCTGGCGACAGGGCTGAGCGCGCCGTCAGGCGACCTCGGGCGTGATGGTCAGCCCGGCTCGCTCCATCGCCTCGGCATTGAGGCGGGCGCCGAGCAACAATGCCCAGGCGGAGACGAGCAGCCACAGCATCAGCACGATGACGGCCGATAGCGAGCCATAGGTGTCGTCGAACCGCGCGACATGGGCGACATAGGCGCGGAACAGCGTCGTCGCCCCCAGCCACATCGCCACCGCCGCGATCGTGCCCGGCACGACCCGGCGCCACGGAATCGGTTCTTCGGCGGCGGGCGCATAGCGATAGATCAGCAGCAGCGCGCCCCCCGCACCCAGCGTCAGCGAACCGAACAGGAGGATCGTCGAGGCAGTCCGTGCTCCGGGCAGGCCATCGGGCACATAGCTTTTGAGAAACGCCAATACCGATAGCGATACCAGCGCGGTCAGCACCAGCGCGGCACAGCCCAGTACCAGCAGGGTGGAGGCGATCTGCCGCCGCAGCCCCCTGCGTTCCCGATCGATCCGATAGGCCAGGTTGATGCCGTGCAACAGCGACCGCCCCGCCCGCCGCGCGCTGAACAGGGCGATACCAAGCGAGGCGAGCAGGGTCACCAGATCGGCGCGATGCGAGGCGAGCGTGTTGTGAAGCCCGCCCACCACGATCTGCCGGGCATCGGCGGGCAGGATGGCGGTAAGCGTCCTCAGATTATGTGCGACGCTGGTGGGCGGTGCGAACAGGCCATAGGCCCCGGTGATCAGGCCGATCAGCGGGATCATCGCCAGAAAGGCGGCAAAGGCGATCGAACTGGCCGCGATGCCAAAATCGTCGTGCAATGCGCTGCGCACCGTCCGGACGAGCAGCATGGTCCACTTCACCGTCGGCGGGGTGCGATGCGAGCGGGGCCATGGCAAAACCGCATCGCGAAGAAACCAGAAAATCCTGCCAGCATGCGCCACGTCGAACAGCCCCCCTTTCGATCGAAGGCGGAACGCCCGTGGCGGGCTTCGGGGCCAGCGTAGGATTGGCTTTTTGCCGTTCACGGCCAGGCTCGGCTTTCGCGCGGCACCCGAAATGATGACAAGCCCGTCTGCCTGGACCGGGGCAGGTGGAAATCTGCGACGCGCAAATAAGCCGATGATCTTCTTGATGATGATATGGGTGCAAGGCGCCCGGGAAAGAGCACGCATAATTATTGGGTTAGGGAAACTGCCCTTTAACGCTTTTCCAAAGTTTGGCGCCGTAGATCACCCCCGATTGTCAAAGGGGGGATTACGTGCTTCTTCATCGTTTGCTGCTTTCTACCATGCCGCTTGCTTTGCTCGTACCGGTTCAGGCGCAGGCGCAAAGCGCCGCGTTCGACAAGCCGGCCGATGAAAGGACCGCGTCGCGCAGCACCCTGAACAAGGATGTCGTGGTGACCGCCGTCGCGCGGGGGCGCGATCGTCTGGACAGCGCGATTTCGACCAGTTCGCTGGGGCAGGACGAAATCCTGAAAGCCGCCCCGCGCTCGACCGCCGAAATCTTCCGCAACATCCCTGGCATCCGCTCAGAAAGCTCGGGGGGCGACGGCAATGCCAATATCTCGATCCGTGGCCTGCCGATCGCCTCGGGCGGTGCCAAGTTCCTGCAATTGCAGGAGGACGGACTGCCGGTGCTCGAATTCGGCGACATCACCTTCGCCAATGCCGATATCTTCCTGCGCGCCGATATGAACGTCGCGTCGGTCGATGCCATTCGCGGCGGCTCGGCCTCGACCTTCTCGTCCAATTCGCCCGGCGGCGTGGTCAACATGATCTCCAAGACCGGCGACGTGCCCGGCGGCGCGGTGATGGCGACCGCCGGACTGGACTATGGCGAATATCGCCTCGACTTTGATTACGGCGCCAAGGTCACCGACACGCTGCGCTTCCATGTTGGCGGCTTCTACCATCAGGGAGAGGGGCCGCGCCGCGTCGGCTATGACGGCACCAAGGGCGGCCAGATCAAGCTGAACGTCACCAAGGAGTTCAGCGGCGGCTATATCCGCTTCTACGGCAAGTTCCTGAACGACCGGTCGGCGGGCTATCTGCCCAATCCCGTCCGCGTGACCGGCACCAATGCCGATCCGCATTATGAGAGCGTGCCCGGCTTCGACATCGCGCGCGATGCATTGCTGTCACGCTACGATACCAGCAACGTGACGCTCGACGGGCAGAACAACCCGACCATCCATGACAAGCGCGACGGCATGCATCCGGTGGTCAATTCCTTCGGTGTCGAGACGCGCTTCGACGTGTCGGGTTGGACCGTGACCGACCGGTTCCGCTATGCCGATATCTCCGGCCGCTTCATCTCGAACTTCCCGGCCGCGGTCGACAGCGCGGCGGCGACCGCCACCACGCTGGGCGGCGCGGGCGCGACGCTGCGCTATGCCAGCGGCCCCAATAGCGGCCAGGCGATTACCAACTTCGCCGGTCTGAACGGCAATGGCCTGCTGGCGCGCATCGTCGTGTTCGACGTCAATCTCAACAGCCTGGACAATGTCACCAACGATCTGCGCGCCAGCCGCGTCTTCGATGTCGGCAAGGGCGAACTGACCACCACCGCCGGCTTCTACAAGTCGCGTCAGACGATCGACACCGACTGGCTGTGGACCTCGACGCTGATGGATGTCCGGGGAGGGGGCCGTGCGGCGCTGGTCGATGTGTTCAATGCGGCGGGCGTGGCGCAGACCCAGAACGGCTATTACGCCTTTGGCGCCGATTATTTCGGCGGTTGTTGCCGGCGTAGCTACCGCGTCGATTACAATGTCAACGCGCCGTTCGGATCGTTGAACTACAAGATCGGTCGCATCGCGCTGGGCGCCAGCATCCGGTACGATTTCGGCAATGCGCAAGGGTCGATCTTCGGGTCGGATCTGGGCGGCGGGCGCGTCGGCACCACGGCGCGCGACATGAATGGCGACGGCGTCATCTCGGCCGCCGAGCGCCGCGTGTCGGTCATCCCGCTGACCAGCCCGGCACCGGTCGATTATGACTGGCACTATCTGTCCTATTCGTCGGGCATCAACTTCCGCGTGTCCGAACCGTTCGCGATGTTCGTCCGTTACAGCCGGGGCGCGCGCGCCAATGCCGACCGGCTGTTGTTCGGTCCGGCGGTCAGCACGGTCGACGGTCATCTGGTCAATGCCGATGCGGCGGTCGATTATGTCCAGCAGGCCGAGGCCGGGCTGAAATACCGCAAGAACGGCATGTATGTGAACCTGACCGGTTTCTGGGCCAAGACCGAGGAGCAGAATTACGAAGCGACGCGGCAAATCTTCATCGACCGCAAATATCGCGCATACGGCCTGGAGCTCGACGGCGCCTATAGCTACGGCCCGTTCAGCCTGATGGGCGGTGCCACCTGGACCGACGCCAAGATCGTCAGCGACGCGCTGAACCCCGATGCGGTCGGCAACACGCCGCGCCGCCAGGCTCGGCTGATCTTCCAGGCGACGCCCCAGGTCGAGTTCGACCGCATCACGATCGGTGCGAACGTGATCGGCACGACCAGCAGCTATGCGCAGGACAGCAACCAGTTGAAGCTGCCCGGCTATACCGTGGTCAACGGCTTTGTGCAGTTCCACGCCACCGACCGGGTGTTCGTCTCGCTGAACAGCAACAACCTGTTCAATACCAAGGGCTTTACCGAGGCCGAGGATTCGGTGATCCCGGCGAACGGCATCGTCCGTGCCCGCTCGATCAACGCGCGTACGACCTCGCTGTCGGTCCGCGTCGGCTTCTGATCGGATCTCGGCCGTGCTCCGTCCCGGCAAGGGGCGGAGCACGGCTAGCCTTGATATGTTAACCTTTGCGGGGTCATAGCCGGGCGATGCAGTCGGAGCGTTCGACATTGATGTGCGTGAAGTCGGATGATCCGTCGACGCCCGACGTGCTGCCCGAGCCCCATGTCGGCGCTTCGATAAGCGAATTGTCCCGACAATCCCGTGTCATGCGTACCATGGGCACGCCGTTCGTCGCCGACCTGCTGGCGGCGGTCGATCGGCAGTTGGACCATGCACCGCACACCGCCCGGCTGATTCGCTCCTGGGGGCGCACGGCGGCTTCCTCGGCGATCGCCATGCGGATCAACGCCGCGCTTCACGCGCTCGCCCGGCAGGGTCGCGTTCCACTGCTCAGCGCCCTGTATGCCGGTGAGCATCGCCGGTTCGACGAAGCGGTCGCCCTGGCGCTGGCAAGCCATGACGATCTGCTGGTCGATTGGCTGCATCAGGTCCCACAGACCAACGAGGTGGGACGCGCGGCAGCCTTTCATGCCGCGCTGATGGTGCTGGCGCGCGACCATGGCGGCGTGTTCGACCTGTTCGAAATCGGCGCCAGCGCGGGCCTGAACTTGAATCTGGCGCGCTACGCCTATGATCTGGGTGGGGTGCGGACCGGCGATGCCCATTCGCCGGTCCATATCGCGCCGGCCTGGCACGGTTCGCCGCCACCGAACGTGCCGGTGGTGATCGGCGAGGCGCGGGGCGTCGATCTCCATCCGGTCGATATTCACGACCCGGCCGCCTGCGAGCGGCTGGCGTCCTTCATCTTTGCCGATCAGCCCGAGCGCGGTGCGCGGCTCGAAAACGCGCTGGCGCTTGCCCGC
This sequence comes from Sphingomonas paucimobilis NBRC 13935, assembly GCF_000739895.2. Classification (GTDB taxonomy): domain Bacteria; phylum Pseudomonadota; class Alphaproteobacteria; order Sphingomonadales; family Sphingomonadaceae; genus Sphingomonas; species Sphingomonas paucimobilis. The sequence goes on along the minus strand of NZ_BBJS01000036.1, from coordinate 45,149 downwards.
CGCCACCCGCCGCACATGGCGGCCGGCAGCGCGGCGGATTGGCTGGCGGCACAATTCTCGGTCCCCTCGACGGAGGAGCGACACCGTGTCGTGCTCCATTCGATGGTGCTGCAATATGTCGGCGCGGAAGAGCGTGGCGCCATCGAGCGGGTGCTGGCGCGGGTGGGCGGTGAGGCGTGTCGATCGCGGACCTTCGCCTGTATCGGCTTCGAATGGGACGAGCGGCAGGAGCGGGTCGAGCTACGCCTGCGGTCCTGGCCGGATGGCCGCGACCAGGTTCTCGCGCATTGCCATCCCTATGGGGCCTGGATCGAGTGGATAGGCATGTAGGATCGTCGCTGTCGGCGAGGAGCCGATGTGCCAGACTTTTATCCCGGGTATCGTATCTCGTTACAGGATGAGAGAATTAGTGGAGAAATCCGGTTGTTTCTCGCTTGCTCGGCGCCGACTGTAGAATCCCTTGCATGGGGGCCAATCATTCCTCCCCGGTAAGGCGAGGGAAGGCCATGCGGGGCATGGTGGAGGGGGGTACGCCGCAAGGGGTATTCTACCCCTGGCACGCCCCCTCCGTCAGGCCTGCGGCCTGTCATCTCCCCGTATCGGGGAAGATATAGGGATTAGTTGCGCAGGCTGTCGGGGACGATGCCGCCATTTTCCGCCAACTTGGCCATCACCGCCTTGTGGAGCGCGATATTCTGTTCGGCGCTGCCATCCTCGCCGGCATGGACATTCAATTCGTTGGCCAGCTCCTTACGCGCGGCCAGGCTTGAATCGAGATCGAGCAGCTTGAGCAGGTCGACGATCGAGCTTTGGTAATTGCCGCCGCCATTCTTCATCGACGCCATTTCCGACAGGACCGCGCCGACATCTACCGCCTGGGGCGCAGGCGCGGCCGGTGCGGCGGGCGCGGGCGTCGGCTGTGCGGGGGCCGGCTGCGCGGGGGCGGGCGTGGCCTGCCCGGCGGGCGCGTCGGCCTTCTTGCCGCCATGGTTGAAGATCTTGCCCAGGATGTTGCCGAAGATGCTCATGATATCCTTTCCTTTGCTTGTCGCCGCGTCGCGGGCGGTCTGCGCTCTAACGACGTGAGGGGCGGCTCGGGTCCGATCATGGGAACGTCGGGCCGCGATACGCGCTTATGCAGGACGGAAGCATGTAATTTCAGGGGTTTGCCAACATGACCATTCGCGCCACCATCCTCGCCACCACCGCTCTTCTGGCCCTGGCCGGGTGCGGGCGGAGCAATGAGCCCGCGCAGACGAACATGACGAACGACACCGCCATGGCGACCCAGCCGGAGGCGACGACGCCGACCCCGACCGCCGCGGTCAGCGCATCGCAGAGCTTCGCCAATGCCGCCGCCGCCAGCGACGCCTTCGAGATCGAAACGTCGAAGCTGGCGCTGACCAACGGCGCCTCGGCCTCGGTCAAATCCTATGCGCGCAAGATGATCGATGCGCACACCGCCTCGACCGCCAAGCTGAAGGCGACGGTGGCGGGGCTGACGCCGGCCATCACCCCCGATCCGACCCTGAACGCCGAGCAGCAGCAGAAGCTGGACCGGTTGAAGGCGCTGAACGGCACGGCGTTCGATCAGGCCTATATCGCCGAGCAGACCGCGGCGCATCAGCAGACGCTCGACACGCTGAAGGCCTATGCCGCATCGGGCGACATGCCCGCGCTCAAGGATTTCGCGACCGGGTTGATCCCGACCGTGACCGCGCATCTCAACATGGCCAAGTCGCTCAAGGCCTGACCGCTTCGATCGACCTGATCGTCACCGGCCCGCCCGAACGCCTCGTCGTTCGGGCGGGTTTGCTCGTGTCGCCAGCATTGGCCAATCGCCACGCCGCCGGTTAGGATCGCGGCGGAGACCCATGACGATGCCCAAATCGCATATATTCCCCCGTTTCGCCTGCCTCTCGCTCCTCGCCGGCCTGTTCGCCTCCGCGCCTGCCATCGCCCGTGACGACGCCCCGCGCGCAATCGGCGGGTGGACGGTGGCACCGAGCAAGGATGGGCAGGGATGCTTCCTGACCAAGGTCTATGACCGCCCCGGCGACACGACCCTGTTGCTGGGGCTCGACCGCGACGGAACCAACCATCTGACGGTGCTCAACTCCAACTGGTCGATCGAGCCGAAGCAGAGGCTCAAGCTCGATTTCCGTCTATCGAAGGGCGGCTATGCCAAGCATTTCGCGGTCGGATTGGCGTCGGACGGAAAGCGGGGCTTCGTGACCAGTTTCGAGCCGAAATTTCCGGCCTATTTCGCCAGCTCCCATATGCTGGCCATCGCGCGCGGCGATGTTCCGGTCGAGCGCCTGCCCCTCGACGGCAGCGGCGCTGCGGTCGCCAGCCTGCGGCAATGCGTCGCCAAATTGGCCGATAGGACGCGGGTGTCGAGCGGTGAAAAATCGGGGGCAGACGATATTCCGCGCGATCCCTTTGCGACCGGATCGGGACGAAAGTCGCGCCGGTGATCCCAAGTCATGACGCCGAATTGCGACGAGAAGAGCAGGATTTGCGTTGTATTCGGTTCATATAACATTTGGTCGAAGATGCGGCACGGTCGAACAGAAAGCGGATTGTCGGATCGTCACGGCTCGGCTTGCTTGTTTCAGTTAGTCAACGACTGAAAGTTTAGTGATGTCTGCTTACGCGTCCAAATCCCTGCTCGCCATGGTAACCCTGGCCGGTGCCGTCAGCCTGGGCGGCTGTGCCACCAAGTCCTTCGTGCGCGAGCAGATCGCGCCGGTCAGCCAGCGCGTCGACACGCTGGAGGCGCGCTTGCAGGAAACCGATGGCACGGCGAAGTCCGCGCTGGCCGAGGCGCAGGCCGCTTCGCAACAGGCGCAGAGTAATGGTCAGCGGCTGGATCAGCTCAACGGCCGCGTCGATGGCATGGACCAGCGCCTGACCGCGCAGGAGCAGCGGCCCGCCAAGCGCGCGCGCCACTGATCGCATCGGTCACGCGGTACCGAACATACCCCCTTTCGCCTGTCGGCCGTCCCCCTCGGGTGGGGCGGCCGATCTTTTGTGCCCGATCTTTTGTGAGTGTGCCGAAACGATGAAGTTGATCGTGCGGGTGTTGGCCGGGCTGTCGCTGATCCTGCCGGTGGCGATGGTTGGCGCGGCGCCGGCGCCCAAGGCGGTGAGCGCCAAGGCCAAGCCGTCGAAAAAGCCCGCCAAGGCCAAAGCCAAGGTCGCGGCCAAGGCGGTCGAGCCGCCCCCCGTTATCCTGCCCTCCGAAGCGGTGGCGCGTGTCGTGTCCTGGGTCGCCGGCGCGGGCGACAATCATGGACTGCCCTGGGCGGTGATCGACAAGCAGCAGGCAACGATGTTCCTGTTCGATGCCAAGGGCAAACAGGTTGCCGCCGCGCCCGTGCTGATCGGCATCGCGCCCGGTGACGAGGCGAGTCCGGGTGTCGGCAGCAAGAAGCTGGCCGATCTGGGGCCCGCCGAGAAGACCACGCCCGCCGGGCGCTACCTCGCCAAATTCGGTCTGCCGGTGGCGGGCGAGCGGGTATTGTGGGTCGATTACGCGACCTCGGTCGCGATCCACCCGATCCCGACCGATGCCGGCGCGCGGGAGAAGCGGCGCGAGCGGATGCTGTCGCCGACGCCGGACGACAACCGCATCACCTTTGGCTGCATCAACGTGCCCAAGGCGGTGTACGGCCGCCAGATCCAGCCGATGTTCCGCCGCAAGGGCGGTTATGTCTATGTGCTGCCCGATACCAAGCCGATCGAGGCGGTGTTCCCGCGTCTCCGGGTGCAGGCCGTGGCGATGGGCGCGGCCGGATAAGTGTCGGCGCGATCACGGCCGATGCACCCCTAAGCCCCGTCGCGCGTTGGGGGCGTCGGGGACGGGACGCTGTCCCATCCATTTGCCAAGGAGACGATCGATGAACACCGATACGCTTACCGGTTCGGCCACCGACATCGGCGGCAAGGTCAAGGAAGGTCTGGGCACGGCCCTGAACGACAAGTCGTTGCAGGCCGAGGGCAAGACCGATCAGTTCAGCGGCAAGGCGCAGAAGACCTTTGGCGAGGCCAAGGACGTCGTCCGCAACTTCGTGCAGGAACGCCCCTTCGCGGCCGCCGCACTGGGCGGCGTACTGGGCCTGGCGCTCATCAACACGCTGCGCGGCAAGTAACGCGATGATGACGGCGGGCGGGCTTCGTCCCGCCCGTCCACGGCGTCGCATCGATTGAGCGGCGGCCGTCCCGGTTCGTTGGGACCCTTCCCAAAATCCTGAAGTCCGCGCGTGACTCGCGCGGCGTGTGTCGGCAGAGCGATGGGCATGGCCCCGCTCCATCACCGACTGCCGGTCTTGCCGCGCCTCGTGCGCCGAAGTGCCGCGTGGTTGCGCTGGCTGGCCCGACAGGCGCGTTCGATCGAATCGCTGTTTGTCGTGGTGGCGATCCTCATCGGCATGGGGGCAGGGCTGCTGACCGTGGCGCAAGGCGCGCTGGCCCGCACCCTTCAACATATCGCCTTTGCGATGCCGACCGAATGGCGGTTGAGCGGAATACCGGCCCTAAGCTGGCATCAATTGCTGATGCTGCCGCTGGGCGGTGGCGCATTGGTGCTGTTCAATCGCCTGGTCGGCGCACGTCGCCGTTCGCTGGTCGACGCGGTCGAGGCTAATGCCCTGCATGGCGGGCGCCTGTCGGTACGTGACAGCGCGATCGTGTCGGGCCAGACGATCCTGTCCAATGGCTTCGGCGCCTCGGTCGGGCTGGAGGCCGCCTATGCACAGCTCGGCGGGCTGATCGCTTCGCTGACCGGGCGATGGCTGAAATTGCGGCGGATCGAGGTGCGGACTTTGGTCGGCGCCGGGGCGGGGGCGGCGATCGCGGCGGCGTTCGGCGCGCCGCTGGCCGGGGCCTTTTACGCGTTCGAGGTGGTGATCGGTGCCTATACGCCCGCCGCCATCGCGCCGGTCGTCGCCGCGGCGCTGGCGGGCGCGCAGACGGCGCAGCGGCTGGGCGTCGTCCCCTATATCGTCCATGTCGAGCGCGGGCCCGCCATCCACAGCTTCGGTTATCTGGTTTATGGTGTGCTGGGCGTGGTCTGCGCGGTGATCGGCATCGTCATCATGCGCGCGGTCGGCGTCGTCGAGGCGCGGACGCGCGCCGTCCTGCCGGGCTGGGGGCGGCCGATCGTCGGCGGCCTGTTGATGGCGGTGCTGGCGGCCGTCTCTCCCCAGGTGCTGTCGGCAGGGCACAGCGCGCTGCACATCGACATGATGACGGCGGTGCCGCTGGCCTTTGTCGCGACCGTGCTGGTCATGAAGTCGCTCGCCTCGATCGTCTCGCTCGGCTTCGGCTTTCGCGGCGGCCTGTTCTTCGCCTCGCTGTTCCTCGGCACGCTCATCGGGCATCTCTATGCCGGTCTGCTGGGGTGGATGGCGGGCACGTCGGTGCTTAATCCGGGCAATGCCGCGATGGTCGGCATGGCCGCCCTGGCGGTGGCGGTGATTGGCGCGCCCTTTACCATGACCATGCTGGTGCTGGAGGCGACCGGCAATTTCAGCCTGACCGGCGCCGTGCTGGCCGCGAGCCTGGTGTCCTCGACGATCGTGCGGCAATTCTTCGGCTATTCCTTCTCGACCTGGCGGCTTCACCTGCGCGGCGAGACGATCCGCAGCGCGCGCGATGTCGGTTGGGTCAAGGCGTTGACCGCCGGGCGGATGATGCGGCGGCAGCCCAATCTCGTCCCCGACAGCATGATGGTGAGCGCGTTTCGCCACCGCTTCCCGCTCGGCTCGACCAGCCGGGTGGTCCTGGTCGATACCGCCGATCGCTATGCCGGCATCGTCAACCCGGTCGTCGCCCATGACGAGCACGTCGCGCGCGAGACCCGCGTCGGCGAACTGGCCCAGGCGCGGGATCAGGCGCTTCGCCCCGATATGGATATCCAGATGGTCATGGCGGCATTCGACGCCGCCCGGTGCGAGGAACTGGCAGTGGTCGATGCCGATGGCCGCGTGCTGGGCCTGTTGACCGAGGCGCATGTCCGGCGCCGCTATGGCGAGGAACTGGAGAAGAGCCAGCGCGAGCTGTTCGGCGAAACCTGATCCCCGGCCGGGGCGCCAACTTCTTTGACGTAAGCGTCAAGCGCGCTATGCCAAGCGCGGGTGGGGGCCCCTAGGGAGTGACGATGTGAGAATGGTCGGTTCGCCGCGCGGCCCCACGAGCCCGACAAAGCTGCTGCTCGGCCTTGTCGTCGCGAGCCTGTCGGCAGGGGCATCGGCACAGGATCGGTCGGTCGCGCTCAGCTATGATGCGGCGGCGCACCGGCTGGCCAATGTGTCGCCCGCGCTGTCCGCTGCCGACCATGCCGAAACGGCGGCGCGCGAGACGGCGGCGGCCGTCGCCACTTTGCATCGCCCGATCCTGACCGCCTCGGCGCAATATCTGCAATATCAAAAGACGCTGTCGGTCGACCTGACCGGATCGAAGCAATCGGCCAGCGACGCGACCCAGGATTTCCTGTCGGGCATCCCCGGCACCGTGCCGCCGGCCTTTCAGCAGATCGCGAACGATATCGTCGGCCGCATCTCGCAGGCGCTGCCCGGCCTGTTCGCGATCATTCCCGACAGCCTGTCCTATCGTTATCGCGACGATGTGTTCCGCCCGACGGTGCAGGGCGTCCTGCCGCTCTATTCGGGCGGCGCGATCCCCGCGATCCAGCGCGGTGCCAAGGCCGGGGCGGAGATGGCGTCGGCGCGCGCGGCGCAGGCACGCGACCTGACCCGGCTCAATCTGATCCGCCTCTATTTCGGACAGATCATGGCGGCGCAGCTTGCCCGATCGGCGCTGGAATCGCGTGAGGCGCTCGACCGGCTGCTGTCCGATGCCCGCAAGCTGGAGGCGGCGGGCGTGATCCCCCATGCCCGCACGCTGGAGGCGCAGGTGGCCCGCGACACCGCCGACCGCGCGTGGCAGCGCGCGGCGATCGCCGCCGACAGCGCCCGTGGCGACCTGTCGCGGCTGCTGGAGGTCGAGGCGGTGGAGCCCTTGACCCCGCTCTTCGTCACCAGCCGGCCGCTCGCCCCCGCCTCGAGCTTTCTGGGCGGCGAGGCGGCCTTGCCGCAAACGCGACAGGCGGATGCAACGCGTGGCGTGGCCGATGCCGGGGTCGACCTTGCCCGCTCGCGCTACCGGCCTCAGGCCTTCGCGTTTGGCGAGTATAATCTCAACCGCAGCAACGCACTGCCGACCGAGCCGGACTGGGTCGCGGGCGTCGGGGTTCGCTACACGCTGCTGTCGAATGTCGATCGCCGCCATGCGCTGAACGCCGCGCAGGAAAATGCCGCTGCCGCCGCCGATGCCGCGCGCGAGTCGCGCAAGGCGGCGACCGGCGCGACGCTGAAGGCCTGGGATCTGGTGGAAAGCGCGCGTCGCTCCTTCCTGTCGCTCGACAGTTCGATGGCGGCGGCGACCGAGAATCTGCGCGTTCAGCAAGTGTCGTTTCGCGAGGGGGAGGGGACGTTGACCGCTGTATTGGGGGCAGAGGCCGCCCTGGCCGCCGCCCGCGCGCAAAAGGCGGCGACCGCCTATGAATATGATCTAGCGCTGGCCGGCCTGCTCGCCGCATCGGGGCAACTCGACAGCTTTTCCGACCATCTGGCGCGTGCCGATATCCGCCTGACCCAGGAGCCGCGCCGATGAGCGAAACCGAAGTGGCACCCGCCGCCCCGTCGCGTCGTGCGCGCCTGCTGCTCTGGGGTGGCTTGGTGCTGGTCGCGATCGCGATCGGCATCGGGCTGTGGCTCGCCAGCCGTCCCGCGCCCGAGCCGTTGCAGGGCGAGGTCGAGGCCGACGAGATCAACATCGCCACCAAGACGCTGGCGCGCGTCGAACAGCTGCGCGCCGATGAGGGCGACCGCATCCGTCGCGGACAGGTGCTCGCCACCCTGTCCGCGCCCGAGGTCGCCAATGGCCGGCAACAGGCGCAGGCCGCGCTCGACAGTGCCCGCGCGCTCCAGTCGATCGCCATCGAAGGCGCACGGAGCGAGGATGTAGCTTCGGTCCGCTCGACTTGGCTTGCTGCGCAGGCGACGGCCGATCTGGCCGCCACCTCCAGCAAGCGCGCCGATCGGCTGTTCGCCGAAGGGGTGATCGCCGCCCAGCGCCGCGACGAGGCCCATGCCGCACGCGATAGCAGCGCCCGCGCGGCGCGGGCGGCCAAGGCGCAATATGACAAGGTGATGGCCGGCGTCCGGCCGCAGAACCGCGCCATCGCCGATGCACAGGTGCGCGCGGCCAGCGCCGCAACTGCGACCGCCGATGCGCTCCTGCGCGAAACGACGCTCGTCTCGCCGATCGATGGCGAGGTGTCGCGGCGCCTGTTGCGCAGCGGCGAGATCGTCAGCCCCATCCTGCCTGCCTTCCAGGTGATCGATATCGACCATCCTTGGGTGACGCTGAACGTGCGCGAGGACGACTATCGCGGCATGGCGATGGGGCGCGAACTGGTCGGTCATGTGCCCGCGCTGGATCGCAATGTGCGGTTCCGCGTCGCGCATGTCGCCGCCCAGGGCAGCTTCGCCACCTGGCGCGCCACCCGCCAGTCGCGCGGCTATGACGTGCGCGCCTTCGCGGTGAAGTTGAAGCCCGTGACCCCGGTCGCCGGGCTGCGGCCGGGGATGAGCGTGTTGTTCGACTGGCCGCAATGAACGCGATCCGGGCCGCCTGCCGCGCCGAGATCGCGCGAATCGGACGCACGCGGGTCGACCTGCTATTGCTGATGCTGATGCCGTTGCTGCTGTTGGGCGCGATGGCGGCGATGCTGTTCGCCGGATCGCCCTATGGATTGAAGACGGTGATCGTCGACCGCGATGGTGGCGCGCTGGCGCGGTCGATCGTGCGCCATATCGCGGCCTCGCACAGCGTCAGCATCGTCGCGCGCACGTCCGATCTCGACCAGGCGATGGCGATGATCCGCAGCGAGCGTGCGGTGGCGGCGGTGGTCATCCCGCGCGGCGTCGGCACGCGGGTGGCGGACGGCGCGCCGGTCGAGATTTTCCATCAGGCGGTTTTCCTGTCGACCGGCGCGCTGGCCGCGACCAATTTGCGGGCGGTGATCACCGCGACGCTCCTTGCGGCGAGAGCGGAGGATAGCGGGCTGGCGCAGGCCGTGGCCCTGCGCGTGCCCCTGCCGGGGATCGCGGTGACGATCCTGGGCAATCCGACGACCAGTTTCGAATGGTATCTGGGCCTGTTGCTGGGGCCGGGCATCCTGCATCTGCTGATCGCGGTCACCTGTGTCTCCAGCATCGGCGCGTTGATGGAGGATCACAGCTTCGCCGCCTTTGCGCGGGGCACTCCCGCCCCGGTGGCGGTCCTGATCGGGCGGATGGTGCCGCATATCGTGGCCGGGACGCTGTGGGGAACGCTGTGGCTGCTGTGGCTGACGCTGGCGCGTGGTTACCGGCCCGAGGGGAGCCTGATGCTGATCGTGGTCGGCCTGGTCCTGCTGTTCGTCGCCACCGCCGCTCTGGCGCTGCTGTTGGTCGCGGCGACGCGGGAGGTGTCGACCTCGCTGTCGGGCGCGGTGATCCTTGCCGGATCGGCGCTGGCCTATTCGGGGGCATCCCTGCCGCTGACCGGCGCGGGGCTGTTTGCGCGCGTGTGGAGCCAGATCCTGCCGCTCACCCATTTCATGGCGCTTCAGATGGATCAGGTGATGGGCGTGGCTGCGATGCCGTTCCTGCGCGCCGGCGCCGTCCTGATGCTCTATCCGCTGGTCGCGGGCGGGGCGGGCGCTTGGCTCATCCGACGGGCGGGGCGGCGGGCATGAGCTTCCGGCGCACCTTTGAGGAGACGTTGCTGACCATCCTGACGACGCGCGACCTGGTCGCCGTCGCGGTGCTGTCGGTGCTGCTCTATGCCTTTTACTATCCTGCGCCCTATGCGCATCAGACCGCCACCCGGCTACCCGTCGTGGTAGTCGATGGCGACCACAGCCCCCTGTCGCGCCGGCTGATTGCGCATCTGGGTGAGACGCGCGCGGTGGCCGTGGTGGGCGAGGTGGCGGACATGCCCGCCGCGCGCGCCGCGATGCGCGAACGGCGGGCGGAAGCCATTCTGATGCTGTCCCCCGATTTCACCCGCAACGCGCTGGCCGGGCGGGGGACGGGCGGCGTGGCGCTCTGGCTCAACGGCACCTATCTCCTGCGCGCGGAGAGCATCGGCGCGGGGCTCGCCGAGGTGGTGATCGACACGCTCGACGATTGGCGTGCCGCGCGCGGGGGGGTGCTGGTGCGGCAGGCGGCGATGCCGGTGTTGGTCCATCCGCTGTTCAACACCACCGGCGGTTACCGGGATTATATCTTCCCGGCGGTGGCCAACATCATCCTGCAACAGACCCTGCTGTTCGCCAGCGCACGGCTGATCGCGGAGCGGCGGCGGCGTATTTCTGCCCCCGTCCGCCTGTCGGACGCGCTCGGGATGTGGGTGGCGTGCATGGTGATCGGCATGCTGGCGGCGTTCTTCTATTTCGGTTTCGTCTATTGGGTGCAGGACATTCCGCGTGGCGGCAACATGCCCTTGTTGCTGCTGGCGGTGCCGGCCTTTGCCGGGGCGGTCGCGGCGCTGGGGCTGGCGGCGGGCGCCTTCTTCCGCAACGGTGACGACGCGCTCAAGATATTGCTGCCGACCTCGGTCCCGCTCGTCTTCCTGGCGGGGTTCGCCTGGCCGCTCGACGCGATGCCGCGCTGGCTGGCGACGCTGGCCTGGGCGTCGCCAGCGACCGGCGGCATGCATCTGTTCATCCGGTTGAATCAGATGGGCGCGCGGGCGAGCGAGATTGTCGGGCCGCTCGCCACGCTGCTCCTGCTGATCATCTTCTATCTGAGCATTTTCCTGATCCGCATCACCCGCCCGGTCCCGCGTCCGGGCTGAGGCGTCAGACGCCGGCGCCCTTGCGCACCGCCAGCGCGATCCCGGCCCAGTCGATATCGCGCCCCTCCTGCGCGATCGCGCCGCGCAGGTGATCGCGCACGATGCCCAACAGTGGCATCGGCACGGCGGCATGTGTTGCGGCGGCGTCGACCAGACTCATATCCTTCAGCCCCAGCGGCGCGGTGAAGCCCGCCGGGCGGAACCGGTCCTCGACCAGGATCTCGCCATAGGTCTGGTAGATGGGCGAACCGAACAGCGTGCCGGTAAGCACTTCGAGCAGGGTGGCGCGATCGACGCCGTTCTTCTCGGCCAGGGTCATCGCCTCGGCCATCGCCTCGACCGCGGCCATGATCATGAAATTGCCGCTCAGCTTGACCAGATTGGCGGCCGAGGGCTTTTCGCCGATGCGGAACACGCGCTGGCCGATGACCTCGAAGAGCGGCTGGCAGCGGTCGAGCGCGGCATCGTCGCCCGCCGCCACGACGAACAGCTTGCCGGCCGCCGCCGCCGGGGGGCGGCCGAAGACCGGCGCGGACACATAGCCGGATGGCCCCGCCGTATCCGCCAGCCGATCGGCCAGTGCCAGGCTGATCGTGCTATGCCCGATATGCAGTGCGGGGGCGCCGGCGATGCCATCGGCGTCGAAGACCACCGTCTCCAGCGCCGCATCATCGGCCAGCATCGTCATCACCCCATCGCCCTGTGCCGCATCGACCGGGCGTTCGGCGCGGGTCGCACCGGCGGCCACCAGCGGCTCGGTCTTGTCGGGCGAGCGGTTCCATACGGTCACGTCATGGCCGGCCTGCACCAGATTGCTCGCCATGGCGGCGCCCATCTGCCCCAGCCCGATGAAACCGATCTTCATGCCTTGTCCTCCATATGGCGTGCGAAAGCGTCCTGATGATCGGGATGCCAGCGCGACAAAGCCGGGCGATTATCGATGATATCGCCCGCCGCCCAGGCGATGCGGCGCTCGTCCATTGCGCGTGTCACATCATTGTCGGGACACAGGATATAGAAATCGCCGCGCGCCATGCCCGACAGCAGATAGTCGGCGACCTGATCGGCGCTCCACGCGCCTGCGGGCCGTTCGGTGATCCCGCGCCGCTTGGTAAAGCCGGTATAGGTGAAGCCGGGGATCAGCAGATGCGCGCTGACCCGGCCATCGGTTGCCAACAGATCGTGCGCCAGGCTCTCGGTAAAGGCCTTCAGCCCGGCCTTGCTGACATTATAGGCGGTATCGCCGGGGGGCAGGGTGATGCCCTGTTTCGATCCGGTGTTGACGATCGCGCAGGGCCAGTCGGCGGCGAGCATCGCGGGCAGGAAGTGCTGCACGCCATATACCGCGCCCATCATATTGGTCGCGATCGTCCGCTCCCAGATATTGGCGCCCGCCAAGATGCCACCGCCGCCTTCGCGCGCGGCATTGTTCATCAGGATCGATACGCGGCCCAGATCCTCCGCGGCGATCTTCATCCGGGCGATCTGCGATGGATCGCCGACATCGACCCGGATCGTCTCGACCCGCCGACCCTCGTCACGCAGGGCGTGTTTGGCCTCGGCCAGCGCATCCTCGTCGATATCGGCGAGCAGGATGCTCATATCGGCGGCGGCGAGATGCCGGGCGACGGCCAGGCCGATGCCGCTGGCGCCGCCGGTGATGACGGCGACATGATCGGGAAGAATGGCAGGATGAGGCATGACGCCACAAACGATCCGATCGCCCGGCGGGTCCGTGGCGTCCACCGATCCTATTGCAGGGGCAGGAACAGCTCCACGACCACGTCATGGACCGCCGCATTCGGGAAGAAATTCAGGTGACGCCGGCAATAGATCGGGAAGTCGCGTGCCTCCTCGCCGCTGGCGGGCAACCATTCGCGGTAGAGATAGAGCGCGGCGGGCTCCAGATCATGCGTATTGTGGACGACACGGAAGACCGCGCAGCGTCCGCCGGGAATGACGCCGGGCTGCATCGGCGCATCCTCGGGCCCGATCGGCCGGTCGGTGCCGACGCACAGGTCCATGCTGTAATCGGCCGGATTGGCGGGCACGCGCTCGGACCGGAAGATGTTGAAGGTCGGGCTGGTTTGAGGCGACAGCCCGGCGGCCTTGCGCCAGGCGATGAAGCGCTGGATCGTCTGGTCCAGTGTGGCGCGGTCGCCACGATGTTCCAACAGCGCGACCGGGGTCGGCGGCATGTCGCGGATGGTGACGTCGTCGGTGGTGTAGGTGATGGGCATCAGCTTGCTCCTGGCGATGTTGACCGGCGCGAAGGCCGCGAGCCACGGGGTCCAGTCCGGTGCCTTGCGAAAGGCCGAGGGCGATTGCGCGAACCGTGCGCGAAAGGCGCGGGCGAAGGCATCGGGCGCGTCATAGCCGGCCTCCAGCGCGATATCGGTCACGCTGCGCGCCCGGTCGGTGACGAGCTGGTGCGAGGCGCGTTTCAGCCGGGCGAGCTGGACATAGCGATAGACGGACAGGCCGAAGATCGCCGTGAACTGTCGGTGGAAATGAAATTTGGAAAAGGCCGCGATCCCGCTGATCGCGTCCAGGTCCAGATCGCCGCTCGGATGCTGGTCGATATGATCCAGCACCCGTTGCATGCGGGTGCGATAATGGTCGATCGCCGTCGTCATCCTGTCCGTCCCTCGTGGCCATTCCGGTTACCCCGGCGACCCATGGCCTGCTCGACCAATCTTGCGCTTTTGGCGTGCGGCGTCCCGCTGTTGGCGATGCGCCAAAAGCTGATAGGCATGGTGCCATGTCCGCCCGCGATCCGCAGCCTGCGTCACCGCTTGTCCCCATGGCCGATCCGGCGCGGACGGCGACCCTGCTGTTCCGGCTGTCAATCGGGGTGTTCTTCATCGGCGGATTCGTGGCCTCCTCGATCAGCCTGTTGGTGCCGCGCGTAAGGCTGGCCTGGGGGCTGGGTTACGGCGCGGCGAGTGCGATCCAGTTCGCCTCCTTCTCCAGCTATCTGCTGTTCGCCTTTCCCGCCGCCGCGCTGGTCGCGCAGGCCGGCTATATGCGTGCCAACGCCACCGGGCTGGCGATCATGGCGCTGGGCAGCACCCTGTTGATCCTGGGGCTGGGAGCGCAGGCCTATGCGCCCGTGCTGATCGCGCTGCTCGCCCTGTCGACGGGGGCGACCTTTCTTCAGATCGCCAGCAACAATGCGGTGACGATGGCGGGCGATCCCCGGTTGGCGGCGACGCGGCTCAACCTGCTGCAGGGGTTCAATTCGCTGGGCACGGTGGTCGGACCGGTGCTGGGCGCCAGCACGCTGATCCCCGCGACGGGGCGGGCGGCGGGCTGGATGCCCGCCTTGCCGTTCGGGCTGGCGGCGTTGACGCTGGCGGGGCTGGCTCTGGGCTTTGCCCGCTACCGCGATCTGCTTGGCGAAGGGGGGCGGCATGGGCGCACGCGCGGGACATGGACAGCCGCGCTGCGCAACCGGCGTTTGCAGGGCGGGGCGCTGGCGATTTTCGCCTATGTCGGCGCGGAGGTGACGATCGGTGCGCTGCTGACCGATTTCCTGATGACGCGCCATGCCTCGGGTTGGTCGCCGGTCGCGGCGGCCCGGCTGGTCGCGCTTTATTGGGGCGGGGCGATGGTCGGGCGGTTCGCGGGGGCCGCGCTGCTGCGGCGGATGGAGCCCGCGTATCTGCTCGCCGCCGCCGCGACGCTCGCGCCCTGTCTGGTGCTGGCGGCGTTGCTGGGACAGGGGATGGCGGCGACCATCGCGCTGCTCGCGGTCGGGATCGCCAATTCGATCATGTACCCGACCATCTATGTCCTGGCGCTGCCGCCCCGCGCGGAGGAAGCGCCCGCCGGGGGCATGGTGCTTTGCGTCGCGGTGGTGGGCGGTGCGGTCGTGCCGCTCTTGACCGGATTACTCGCCGACCGGGTCGGCCTGCTGCCGGCGCTGCTCCTGCCGGCGGCCTGCTATCTGCCGGTGCTGGCCTTTGGCTGGGCCTCGCGCGCCTCCTCCTCGACCGAACTGGCCCTGACGACGAGTTCATAGGGGAGTTCGAGCGCCTGCATCGCGCCGCCATCCGGGGCGCGCTCGACCAGCAGATCGATAGCGGCGGCGGCCATTTCGACATTGGGCTGGCGGATGGTGGTGAGCTGCGGCCAGGCCATGCGCGCCAGTTGCGCATCGTCGAACCCGGCGATGGCGAGCGATTGCGGCACCGCGATCTGTGCGGCGCTGGCGGCGGTCAGCACGCCCAGCGCCATTTCGTCGTTGCTCGCGAAGATCGCGCTGGGCGGGTTGGGCCCGCGTAATAGCGCCTCGGCGGCGAGTAGCCCTGAGCGGAAGGTGAAGTCGCCCTGAAACACGCGGGCCATGTCGGGCACGATGCCGAAATCGGTCATGGCCTCGTAAAAGCCCATCCAGCGGCGTTCGGAGGCGGTATGCTGCGGATTGCCGCGCACAAATCCGATCTGGCGATGGCCCAGCGCCAGCAGATGCTCGGTCATGGTGCGCGCCGCCGCCCGGTCGTCCATCCAGACGCGCGGCGTGCGCGCGGTGTGGGTGCCCGGCGCGATGCGGACGACGGGCACGTCATGCCGCTCGAAGATCGCGATCAGTTCGTCGCAGTCGCAGATCGGCGGCGTCAGGATCGCGCCGCCCAGCCGCAGCCCTTGCAGGCTTTCCTCCAGCCGTTCGCGCCAGTCGGCACGGTCGAACGCCACCGTCTCGATCACCAGATGCCGGCCCAGCGCCCGTGCCCGCCCCAATGCGCCCAGCAGCACGTCATTGGCATAGCTGCACCCCGGATCGTCGAAGAATAGCCCGATCAGGAAGGATCGGGTGCTCGACAGCCCGCGCGCAAAGGCGTTGGGCTGATAATTCATCTCGGCGACGACCCGCGCCACCGCCTCGCGTACTTCGGGGCGGACATGCGCCTCGCCATTGATGACGCGGGACACGGTCTTGGGGGAAACGCCGGCCTGCCGGGCCACGTCCTTGATCGTCAGCGGCTTCATCGCGGTATATCCGGGAGTGAGGCGGCGAGACGGGGAGGAATCGGGTATCGCCGCATATCTTATCCATTCTAGCCGCGCCGTGCCCCGTCGCAACGCGACAGGAAGTGGGGCATGTCCCGTCCTTGGGCAGGGTGCCGCCCAGCCGTCATCACCGATTTGGCGTTGACACCGATGTCATACACGCCGAACATCGTCGGAGAAACGGGGTTTCATCAGGAGAGGATCAAGCGACGGGACGGGCAGTCCTGCGTCGCCATGACCCTATGTTCCTGCGGGACCCCGATCGCCAGGAGCCTGTTCATGTCGTACCGCCTTGCTTTCGCCGCCGCCCTTCTCGCCGGGGCCGCGCCCGTGGCCCTGTCGGCCCAGCAGGCGACGCAAAGCCCGACCCAGGGTGCCTGGCAGAACAAGGATGTCCCTGCAGCGGAGCGTGCCCGCGCGCTGGTCAAGGCGATGACGCGGGCGGAGAAGCTGGCCTATGTCCATGGCCTGTTCCCCCCGATGACCAAGGAACGCCATGCCGACATGATCCCTTCGGCCGGCTATGTCCCCGGCGTCCCGCGTCTGGGCGTGCCGACGCTGCGCGAAAGCGATGCCAGCCTGGGCGTCGCCAATCAGGTCGAGCAGCGCAAGGGCGATACCGCGACGGCTCTGCCCTCCAGCCTGGCCACCGCCGCCAGCTTCGATCCCGCCATCGCCTATGCCGGCGGCGCGATGATCGGGGCGGAGGCACGCGCCAAGACGTTCAACGTGCTGCTGGCGGGTGGCGTCAACCTGACGCGTGACGCCTGGAACGGCCGCAATTTCGAATATCTGGGCGAAGATCCGCTGCTCGCCGGCCTGATGGGGGGCGAGTCGATCCGGGGCGTCGAATCGAACCATATTGTCTCGACCGTCAAACATTATGCGCTCAACGCGCAGGAGACGGGACGCAACATCCTGGACGCACGGATCGACGAAAAGGCTTTGCGCGAGAGCGACTTGCTCGCGTTCAAGATCGCGATCGACGGCGGCCGGCCGGGATCGGTCATGTGCGCCTATAACAAGGTCAATGGCGACTATTCCTGCGAGAACCGCTTCCTGCTGACCGACGTCCTGCGCAGCGAATGGCGCTATCCGGGCTTCGTCATGAGCGACTGGGGCGGGGTCCATTCGACCGAGAAGGCCGCGCTGGCCGGTCTCGATCAGGAATCGGGGCAAGAACTCGACAAGCAGATCTATTTCGGTCAGCCGCTCGCCGATGCGATCGCAGGCGGACGCGTGCCCGAGGCGCGGCTCGACGAGATGGTGACGCGGATCCTGACCGGCGTCATCGCCAGCGGGCTCTATGACGATCCCACGCCCGCGACTGCGCAAGCCATCGATTATGCCGCGCATGCCGATGTGGCGCAGCGCGCGGCCGAGGCGGGAATCGTCCTTCTGAAGAACGACCGCGACGTCCTGCCGCTGGCGGCGACGGCCAAGCGCATCGTCGTAATCGGCGGCCATGCCGATGTCGGCGTGCTGTCGGGCGGCGGATCGAGCCAGGTACGCTCGGTCGGTGGCGTGCCGATCGAGATTCCGCTGACCAAGGGCGCGGCCGCTTCTTTCGCCCGGATTACCTATCACAATTCCTCCCCTCTTCGTGCGATCCGGGCGGCGGCACCGGGCGCGCAGGTGACGTTCGTCGACGGGCGCGATCCGGCGGCGGCAGCGGCAGCTGCCAAGGCCGCCGATGTCGCCATCGTGTTCGCCACCCAGTGGCAGACCGAGGCGCAGGATGCCCCCTCGCTGTCGCTGCCCGACAATCAGGATGCGGTGATCGCGGCGGTGGCCAAGGCCAATCCGCGCAGCGTCGTGGTGCTGGAGACGGGCGGCCCGGTGCTGATGCCCTGGGTCGGCGATGTCTCCGGGATCGTCCAGGCCTGGTATCCCGGCCAGCGCGGCGGCGAGGCGATCGCGCGCGTCCTGTTCGGGCAGGTCGATGCCTCGGGCCGTTTGCCGATCAGCTTTCCGCGTGCCATTTCGCAACTGCCGCGCCCGCGTCCCGTGTTGCCCGCCGGCGTCACCGCGCTGACCGATGCGTCGAGCAATGCCGGCGTGGTCGATACCGGCGACCTCGCACCTTTCCCGGTCGATTATCAGGAAGGCAGCGATGTCGGCTATCGCTGGTATGCCGCGCGCGGCGACCGGCCGCTATTCCCGTTCGGCCATGGGCTCAGCTACACCCGCTTCCGCTTCGGCACGCCGCGCTTCACTGGCGGCGCGACGCCATCGGTGGCGGTCGCGGTCACCAATAGCGGCCAGCGGGCGGGCGTCGTCGTGCCGCAGCTTTACGTCACCGGCGAAGGGCAGGGGCCGCTGCGCCTCGCAGGGTTCCAGCGGGTGACGCTGGCGCCGGGCGAGACCAGGCAATTGTCGATCGCCGCCGATCCGCGCATCCTGGCACGCTGGACCAAGGGCAGCGGCTGGGCCACCGCGCCGGGTCGCTATCGCCTGACGCTGGCCACCGATGCCGAGCATCCCGTGGCGTCGGGCGATGTGACTGTGGCGGCGGGAGCACAGTCGACCAATTGATCGATCCGACCGACATAGGTGGGTGGCAATTTCGTTGACACCGATGTCGGTCGGTATAGCAAGAGCTTCATACAAAAACCGGCCAGATAAATGACCGGGAAAAACAGACGGCGCGATGATGCCGTCAAAGGGAGAGGTGGGATGAAGGGGACAAGGCTTGCGCGCGTACTCGTGCGCTCGACATCGATTCTGGGCCTCAGCGCCGGGCTGATGCTGGCGGCCCAAGCCGGCGCGCAGACCACCGCCGCCGGCGACCCGCAACAGGGCACGCCGCAGGCCGATACCGGCAATCCGCCGCCGCCCGCCGGAGAGGCCAGCCCCACCAACGCCCAGCCCGAGACCAATAGCGCCGACATCGTCGTCACCGGTGTCCGCGCCTCGCTGGAACGCTCGATCGCGATCAAGCGCGATTCGAACGGCGTCGTCGATGCGATCAGCGCGGAAGATATCGGCAAGTTCGCCAACACCAACCTGGCCGAGTCGCTCCAGCGTATCACCGGCGTGTCGATCGACCGGCGCAACGGCGAAGGTTCGACCGTCACGGTGCGCGGTTTCGGCGCGCAATATAATCTGGTCACGCTCAACGGTCGTCAGCTCGCCACGTCCAACATCGTCGCGGTCGGCGGCGACCAGGGCGGCGACGGCGCGGGCGGCTTCGGCCGGTCGTTCGACTTCTCCAACCTCGCCTCCGAAGGGGTGAAGACGCTGGAGGTCTACAAGACCGGCCGCGCCGCCATCCCCTCGGGCGGCATCGGCGCGACGATCAACGTGGTCAGTCGCCGTCCGCTCGACTCGGCAGACACCGGCCTCGTCGGCTCGCTGGGCGTAAAGGGCAGCTATGACAATAGCTCGGCCGACTGCATCGACTGCGGCGCGCGCGTCACGCCCGAGGCGTCGGGCACGGTCGGCTGGTCCGACAGCGAGCAGCGCTTCGGCGTGTCGCTGTTCGGCAGTTATCAGAAGCGCAATTTCAGCTTCGCCAGCGTCGCGCCGGACAATTGGAATATCCGCTCGCTGAACGACTTCCTGAACCCCGCCAACGGGTTCGTGAACGCGGCGACCAAGATCAACAACCGCCCAACCGGCAATCCGCTGGTCTCCGTCCCCAATGACTTCCGCTATCACTTCTCGGAGGCCAGCCGCGAGCGCATCAACGGCCAGGCGATCATCCAATTCCGCCCGACCGACACGCTGACCTTCACCGCCGACGGCCTCTATGCCCAGTTGCGCCAGTCGGAACGTCGGTCGAGCCAGTCCAACTGGTTCAACCGTCCGTTCGGCGAGGTGACGTTCGACGATGCCAGCAACGGTATCGCGACGACGCAATTCCTGTCCGAGACGATCAACGGCGTGAAGGACGCCGCCTTCGAGCAGGCGTATCGCGCACAGAAGAACAAGCTGTACGATTTCGGCGGCAATATCGCATGGAAGCCGACCGATCGGTTCACCCTGTCGATCGACGGCCATATCGGCGAGGCGCAAAGCTCGCCGGACAATCCCAATGGCCAGACCTCGACCACCGTCGCGATCAACGCGCCGGTCGTGGCCGCGCACAGCCTGTACTGGACCGACAACGGTTTCCCGCAGCAGACGCTGACCATCAATGACGGCACGCGCAGCACGACCCCCACGGGCCAGAGCTTCATCAAGGGCAACAACAACGGCATCCTCGATGTCGGCGATCTGTCGAGCGCGGTGCAGCGCCAGTTCGCGTCGAACCAGACGCAGCGGATCAAGGAGATTCGCGCCGATGCCGGCTGGGAACTGAACGACCAGTTCCGCTTCGACGCCGGTGGCGACTATCGCACCACCACTACGCGCCAGACCCAGTACAACACCCGCCAGGTGCTGGGCGACTGGGGCAATTCGCTGCCGCCCGACGTCGCGCAGCTGGCCCCGGGACAGGTCTTCCAATTCTGCAACACCTGCAAGTTCGAGCATAACAACCCGAACGCCGACGCGAACACCCAGATCGCGTTCCGCACCCAGGACGCGACCAAGCTCTACAACACGCTGTTCAACCATTATATTGGCGTGACCAACGACGGCGTCGACCATCGCAACAATATCGACGCCAACAGCGACAATTCGGTGCGCGAGAATATTTGGGCGGGCTATCTCCAGGGTACCTGGAACGGCACGGTCTTCGGCCGCACCGCACAGATCGTCGCCGGCCTGCGCTACGAAAATACCAAGGTCAGCGCGGTCTCGCTCCAGCCGGTGCCGCTGGCCATCGTCTGGACCGCGGACAACGACTTCGTCGTCCAGAACAGCACCGATCGCCAGGCGATCTCGGCGCGCGGATCGTACAGCAACTGGCTGCCCGCGATCGACGCCAAGCTGGAGGTGATGGACAATCTGTTCGCCCGCGCCTCGTACAGCAAGACGATCTCGCGCGCGCCTTATGGCAATCTGTTCGCCTCGACCGGTGTTGGTGCCCCGGGGCGGCCGACCGCGATCGGCGGCATCGCGACGGGGTCTGCCAACAATACCGGGCTGTTGCCGCTGTCCTCCGACAATATCGACGTCACGCTGGAATGGTATCCACGCAAGGACGTGTTCCTGTCGGCGGGCTTCTTCGACAAGCGGGTGCACAATTTCATCGGCAACACCGTCGTGAACCGCAACCTGTTCGGTCTGCGTGACGCGACGTCGGGCGCGGCGGGCACGCGCTCCGGTGTGGCGAAGGAGCAGTTGACCAGCACCTTCGGCGCGGACATTACGGACGTGAACCTGTTCACCTATACCGCGCTGCTCCAGCAAAATAACGGCAATGTCGCGGCCACCAACGCGCAGTTCGGCGCGAACTACAACACCCAGAGCCGTGCGCTGAACCAGGGTTTTGTCGACCAGGTGCTGGGTGCCCTGGATGTCAGCCCGAACGCCAGCGATCCGCTGTTCAACTTCGCGGTGAACACGCCGATCAACAATCGCGATGCGCATATCTACGGCGTCGAACTGGCGGGCCAGTATTTCCTGGGCGAAACGGGCTTTGGCATCGCGGCCAGCTATACGCTGGTGCGCGGCAATATCGGCATCGACATCGCCGCCGATCCGACGGTCAACACCTTCGCGCTGGTCGGCCTGTCGGATACCGCCAATGCCACGCTGATCTACGACAAACACGGCATCTCGATGCGCCTGTCGTACAACTGGCGTGACAAGTTCCTGAGCGATATCAACCGTGGCGGCGACCGCAACCCGGTCTTCACCGCGCCTTATGGTCAGCTCGACCTCTCGATGAGCTTCGACCTGACGCCGCGCTTCGCGCTCGGCTTCGAGGCGATCAACCTGACGGAGGAGGGCGTCCAGACCTATGGTCGCGACCGCATGAACACCTGGTATCTCGCGGAAGGCTCCGCCCGCTATCTGGTCGGTGCGCGCTACCGCTTCTGATCCCGGAACTCGGAAGGCCGCTGCCCCCCGGCGGTCTTCCGGGTATAGAGGGTGATCATGACCTTCGTGCTGCTCAACAATGTCGATCACCGCGATCTTCGCGTCGCGGTCGGACATCACGCGCGCTATGGCGATGCGATCAACCAGACGCGCGTCTTTCCGGCCGAGTTCGAGGAATTGCAGCGCGATTATGCGATCCTGCTGCGCCGGGACGAGAGTGCCAAGCTCTACGCCACGGTGTTGCTCGGCCTCGACCCGGACGAGAATCTGTTCCTCGACGGCGAGCATTGGGATGCGCGCTATGTCCCCGCGACACGGGCGCGCGGGCCCTTCTCGATCGGGCATGACGCGGACGGCGCGCCGATGGTGTTCGTCGATCCCGATCATCCGCGCCTGACCCCGGACGGCATGCCCGTCTTTCGCGATCATGGCGGGAATGCGCCGTTGCTCGATCATGTCTCGGCAATGCTCCAGCGCATCTATGTCGGCGTGCAGACCGAGACCGAATTGTTCGACGCGCTCGAAGCCGCAGGGCTGCTGACGCCCGCGCTGCTGCAACTCGATCTGGACGAGGGGCGCCGCTACAATGTCCCCGATTGCCTGACGATCGATACCGATCGGCTGGCGGCGCTGGAGCCGGAGACGCTGGCGGCGCTCCACGCGCAGGATCATTTGCGCCCCGCCATCTGGATCGCCTCGTCGCTCGGCAATCTGCGCCATCTGATCGATCGCAAGATTCGCAAACATGCCCTTGGCTGATCGCCTGACTCCAGCGGCGCGGGTTCGCGAGGTGCCGGCGGGCGGCGCGCTCGATCTGGAGGCGCTGATCGCCGAGGGGATGCCCGTCATCCTGCGCGGCCATGCCGCCGACTGGCCGCTGGTGCGCGAAGGCCGGCACTCGGCCCAGGCCGCGGCCGCCTATCTGCGCCGCTTCGATCGGGGGCGGCCCGTCACCGGCTATATCGGCGACCCTGCGATCCGGGGACGCTTCCATTATGACGCGAGCGGTACCGCGCTGAATTTCCAGGCGCGGCCCTTCGCCTTGGCCGAGTTTCTAGCCCAAGTGCTCGGCGATCGGTCGGGCACGGCCTATTATATGGGGTCGACCGATCTCGACACCTATCTGCCGGGCTTTCGAAGCGAGAACGACCTCAACCCGACCGGCGAACTGTTCGCCCGCCATGTGCCGCTGGCCAGTATCTGGATCGGCAACCGCACCATCGCCTCGGCGCATTACGACATGGCGAACAACGCCGCGATCTGTGCGGTCGGCTGCCGCCGCTTCACGCTGTTCCCGCCCGATCAGATCGCCAATCTCTACCCCGGACCCCTCGCGCCGACGCCGGGCGGGCAGGTGGTGAGCATGGTCGATTTCGCCGCGCCCGATCTGGAACGCTTCCCCCGTTTCGCTCAGGCTATCGAACGGGCGCAGGTCGCCGAGCTCGAACCCGGCGATCTGCTCGTCTACCCCGCGCTCTGGTGGCATCATGTCGAGGCGCTGGACGATTTCAATGTGTTGGTGAACTATTGGTGGAATGCCGCGCCCGATTTCCTCGACAGCCCGATGGATACGGTGATGCATGCGATGCTCTCGCTGCGTGACCGGCCGGCGGCGGAGAAACAAGCCTGGCGCGCAATCTTCGATCATTATGTCTTCGGACCGGCGGAGAGCGTGACCGGTCACCTGCCGCCTGCGGCGCAGGGACCGCTGGCGCCGCTTGATGACCAAGGCGCGCGGCGGCTGCGTGCCTATCTGCTGCACCGGTTGAATCGATGAGCGACACGCGCCCGATCACCCGCGTCGTCGTTGCGGGGGGCGGCACCGCCGGCTGGCTGGCGGCGACCGCGCTGGTGCGGCAATTGGGGCCGCTCGTCGATGTCACACTGATCGAATCGGATGATATCGGCACGGTGGGCGTCGGCGAGTCGACCATTCCCACCGCGCGCAGCTTCCATGCCTTTCTAGGTGTGGACGAGGCCGCCTTCATGTCGGCGACCCAGGCGACGTTCAAACTGGGGATCGCCTTCGAGAATTGGCATCAGCTCGGCGCGCGCTATTTCCATCCGTTCGGGACGGTCGGGCGTGCGGTGGCGATCGCCGATTTCCAGCATTTCTGGCTGGAGGCGCGCGTTCATGGTTTCGGGCGTGACTATACCGATTATTCGCGCGAAGCCCGCGCGGCGGCCGAAGGCCGGTTCGCGCGCGATGCGAACGAGACCTTGGCCTATGCCTATCATCTCGACGCCACCGCCTATGCCCGCTTCCTGCGCACCATCGCCGAACCGGCGGGCGTGACCCGTGTCGAGGGGCGGATCATCCGGGTCGAGCAAGACGGCGAAGGCGGCGACATCGCCGCGCTGCATCTCGAACGCGGTGAGCGGATCGCGGGCGACCTGTTTATCGACTGCACCGGCTTTCGCGCGCTGCTGATCGAAGGGGCGCTGGAAACCGGGTTCGAGGATTGGAGCCACTGGCTGGCCTGCGACCGCGCACTGGCAGTGCAGACCGAGGCGGTACGCGAGCCCGTCCCCTATACCCGCGCCATCGCCCACCGCGCCGGCTGGCGCTGGCAGATCCCGCTCCAGACCCGGGTCGGCAACGGCCTGGTCTATGCCGGCGACCGGATGAGCGAGGACGAGGCGGTGGCGACGCTGCTTGGCGAGGTCGAGGGGAGGCCGCTGTTCGATCCGCGTCCCTTACGTTTCCGCGCGGGCGTGCGGCGGCGTGCGTGGAACCGCAATTGCGTCGCGCTGGGGCTGGCGGCGGGCTTTATCGAGCCGCTGGAATCGACCAGCATCCATCTGGTGATGATCGCGGTGATGCGGCTGATCCAGTCCTTCCCGTTTCGCGGCGGCGATACGGGAGCGCTGGCGGCGCGCTTCAATGCCCAATCGGCGCAGGAATGGGCGCATATCCGCGACTTCATCATCCTGCATTACGCCCAGACCGAGCGGGATGATTCCCCCTTCTGGCAGCATTGTGCATCGATGCCGCTCCCCGACAGCCTGAAGGAGCGGATCGCACTCTTCGTCGAGAGCGCCGGCGCGTGGCAGGGGCAGGACGATCTGTTCCGCATCGACTCCTGGGTTTCGGTGATGCTCGGCCAGGGCCTGATGCCGCGCGCCCATCACCAGATCGCGCGAATGCTGAGCCCGCAGGCGCTGCGCGAGTCCTTATCGGGGCTGGACCGCCAGATCGCCGAAGCCATCGCGCCGATCCCGCCCCACGCGACGTTCCTGCGGAGTTACTGTCCGGCCGCCTGACGCGCGCGCCACTGTCGTCCGCCGACGATACCGGCAGCGGCAACGGCCAGCCCGACAGCCGCCACACCCAGGGCCAGCGAGACGGGCTTGCCGGGCACGTCCTGCACCGGGAACAGGCTGGCATCGCCGGTGAACAGGCGGCGCAGGGCTTGCGCCACCGCATCGGGGCGTTCGCGCTGCGGAAAGTGACCGACGCCCGGTAGCGTGATGGTCGCGAACGGGCCGGTGAACTTGGCCGGCACGTCATCCGCCGTGGAGGGTGGGTTTACCCCGTCCCGGTCGCCATGGATGTAGAGGGTGGGCAGCGACAGGCTGGTCTTCGCCTTGACCCGTTCGGCCAGCCAGCGCCCCGCAGGATCGGGCTTCGCCTCATCCCAACGCGCGCGATAGCTGTGGATCGTCACCTCGGCCCAATCGGGATTGTCGAAGGACTTCGCCACCCGGTCGAACGTCGCTTCGTCGAACCAGCCCGGCGGCGACCAGTTGGTCCAGTGGATATGCGCAAAGCCCTTGCGATCGTCACGCACCGCCTGCGCGCCGCGCGCGGTCGCCATGAACCAGTGATACCATTGCCGCTGCGCCTGGTCGAAGGGCGGGGTGGGCATGCCGCCCAGCCGGGGCGGGGTGCTGAGCATCGCCATCCGCTTGACCCGCGTCGGCCAGCCGACCGCCAGCGCCTCGGCGATATTGCTGCCCCAGTCATGGCCCGCGACCTGGAACCGGGTGATGCCCAGCCCGTCCATTAACGCGATCGCGTCGAGTGCCAGGATCGCGCTGTCGCCGGTGCGCGGTATGTCGGCACGGCGGAAGCGCGACTCGCCGAACCCGCGCAAGGTCGGCACGATCACGCGCAGGCCCGCCCCGGTCAGAACCGGGACGATCGCCTCCCAGGTCGATGCGTCATCGGGCCAGCCATGAAGCAGCAGCACGGCCGGACCATTACGCGGGCCGGTGTCGGTATAGGCTATCTCCAGCCCCGTCAGCGTCATCGTCGCCATTCTGCCTCGTCTCCCGATCTGCAACAGACAGAACCGACCGCCGTCCCCGATGGTTCAGCGGTGGGTGGCGAAAGCGCCATGGCGATCAGTCATCCGGTGGCGTGTTCTCCTCCAACGCCGCATACCAATCGGCGTAAGATGTGTTGCGCGCCAGATGGCGATTCAGGTCCTCGCCATCGGTCCACCAGGTCGGGCCACGCTCTCCCAAGGCCAGCTTGGCATTATTGACGTCGGCTCGTGCGGCGCGAAGCGCATCGGCGTCGTCCTTGGCCAAAGCGTCCCGCACCGCGCGCCGCGCCCGCATCAGCGCCGCGACATGGGTTTGGCGATCCTGCTCGGACAGGTTGGGATTGGCGCGGCGCCAGAGTCGCCCGCGCACCACGATATAGCGGCCATCGGGTGTTACGGGTGGGGGAATCGGCCATCTCCTGCGATCGCCGCACTCATCCGTGGCGCGGCGTCCCCGCGTCCAGCAAGCGGATGAGCGAGCCCAGCAGCAACCGCTTGCTGAAGGGTTTGTTGCACATATCGACCCCCGGATAGCGATCACCAATCGCGCTATCGTCATAGCCGCTGGCGAAGAGGAACGGGATGTGCCGCGCGGTCAGCGCATCGGCGACCGGGAACGCCATTTCGCCGCGCAGATTGAGGTCGATCAGGGCCGCATCGATCCGGTCCTCGTGATCGATCCGGGACAGCGCCTGCATGACCGACGGCTCGGGACCGATCACGACCGCGCCGGCAGCCTCCAGATCGGCCTGCATATCATAGGCCAGCATATATTCGTCCTCGACGACGAGGATATGGCGATGGTGGAGTGGCATGATGCACCTCCTTCATGGTCCGATCCGCGAGCGGATGGTCAATAAAGCACCAGGCGCGGATCATCGCCATAACATGGATGGAGATCAGCAGTTCTTTTGGGTGGTGATGTCGTTACCTTGAAACATTGGCTCCGATAAGGAGCTTAACTGTCCTCCATGCGGGCCCAGCTCGTTACGCGAGTCGATCGGCGTTCAAACCGACAGGCCTTGTCCATGGGGCGTCCCACCATCAGGTCTTCGGCCTGTCACCTCCGCTGACAGGAGAGGATGCCGATTGGCCTTCGCTTGTGGACGCTGTCTGGGGCGGCGGCGCCCATTCCAGGCGCAATGCTCCGCCGGCCGAACCTGCCTCTGCTTGGCCTCCGCGACTCATCAGTCCCTCGGCCACCGCGCGCCGCTGCGCCAGGGTGCCGCCATGGACCCGCACCGTACGGTCCAATCGCTCGCTCGCCCAGGCGGTGGCGTCCAGCAGGTCCCCGTTGATCACCCCTTCGACGAACCGGATCGTCGGCAGCGCGGTGTCGGCGGGGGGCGCAAGGTGAACCGTCCATTGCGGCAGGGCGCCGGCGGCCCGCTGTTCCAGCGTGCGATAACCGGCCAGGCCGAGCCCGGGCAGCGGAGCGGCGTCGGCGGACAGGATACGCTGCGACGGGTCGATCCGGACGGCGGTGGGGGCGATCCCGGCGATCAGCGCCAGATCGGCGGCGGCGCGCTGCTGCCGATCGGCGGCGCTGGGGGCGGACGAAGCGCTGGCGCGGGCGAGCTGGGCCGCCTCGACGCCATTGTCGTCCAGCGAGACGCGCAACTGGTCGACATGCAGGTCGATGGGGCGGCTGAGCCGGGCGCGCAGATCGGCGGCCAGTACCCGGTCCGCCTGGGGTTCCAGCCGGGGCGTGAACACCACCGCGCGGATGCGGATCGGCTTGGCGCCATAATCGATGTCGAGCTGCCCCAGCCGCGACGTATCGGGGAAACGTGCGCGAATCGTGTCGCGGGTCTGGCGCTGCGCGACCGCCTCGAACGCGATCTGGCGCAGCGCGGCGACGAGCGGGATCGACAGCACGCCGAGCGCGCCGACGAACAGCGCGAGCTGCCATCCCGTATGCTGATGCGACAAATGGCTGCCAAAGCCATAGAGGCGCGCGACGATCGCGGCGGTCAGCGCGATGGTGACGGCGTTGGTCAGGAACAGCAGCAGCGCACCGCTGAACACCGTCCAGTTGGCGGTGGCGATCCCGAAGCCGACCACCGCCAGCGGCGGCATCAGCGCGATGGCGATCGCCACGCCCACCACCGTATTGCCGCGCCCCCGGATCAGCGCATAGGCGCCCGCCACGGCGGAGAGCAGCGCGACGAGCAGGTCGAACAGCGTGGGGCGCGTGCGCCCGGCGATCTCGCTGGTGATGGTCTGCACCGGCGACAGGGTGACGAACACGACCGACAGCGCGATCGCGATGACCGCCCCCGCGATCAGGGCCGTGGCGGCGCGGCGCATCTCGCGCGTGTCGAAGGTCGCGATGCCGAAACCCAGCCCGATGATCGGCATCATCAACGGCGACAACAGCATCGCGCCGATGAGCACCGCGACCGAGGGCATCAGCAGCCCGAGCAGCGAGATCGCGGCGGATACGACGATCAGAAAGGCATAGCGACCCGACCAGCCCGAATCCTGGGCGATCTGGCGAAGCACCGCATCATGATCGACCCCTCCCACGACCCACAGGGTCCACCATCGCCGTATCGGGTTTCGAGCATGGGCCGTCTGTTCTGCCATTCCGCTATGTCTTCCACCGGTTGAAAAGGTCAGTGCTACGCCATCCCGGCCGGCGCGACGACCCCTTTGGACAAACGGGGCGGATCGCCGCGGCATGTGGCTGGCCATGGCGCGGCCACCGCGTGTAGAGCCGATGCATGGCCGAGTCGAACCCGCCCCGCCCCGGACACCGGATTTGGACGCCCGCGCGTTACCGGGCGCTCCTCCGTCGACAAGGGCCGCGCTCGGTGAAGTTTCGGACGCGGCTGGCCATCCTGATCGGGGCGGTGGCGATCGGTCTCGCCGCCACGCTGTTCGCCCGCGCCGCCGATCTGGCGGGCGAGATGTTCGGCCATTTCGCCGCGCGCTATCACTGGGCACCACTGGTGATCACGCCGCTGCTGTTCGCCATATTGGTGTGGATCACGCGGCGTTACGTGCCGCTCGCGCGCGGCTCGGGCATTCCGCAGGTGATGGCGGCGCAGGCCGATCCGGAGCGGGCGACGCAGGGGCTGGTCTCGGTCCGCACGGTGATCGGCAAGGCGGGATTGACGCTGGCGGCGGTGCTGGGCGGCGCCTCGGTCGGGCGTGAGGGGCCGACCGTACAGATTGCGGCGGCGATCATGGGGCTGACCCACCGTATCCTGGGCGTGCCGTTGCGCGGTGCCGTGCTGATCGCGGGCGGCGCGGCGGGCGTGGCGGCGGCGTTCAACACACCGCTCGCCGGGCTGCTCTTCGCGATCGAGGAACTGGCCTCGGCCTATGAGCAGAAGGTGACGCTGCTGGTCGTCGCCGCGATCGCGATCGCGGGCATGGTCGCCCAGTCGGCGCAGGGGGATTATATCTATTTCGGGTTGATCGGCGCGCATATGCCGATCGTCACCGCGCTGGTGGCGGCGCCGGTCGCGGGGATCGTCGGCGGACTGGCGGGCGGCGGTTTCGCGCGGTTGATGCTGATGATGGCGATGGGCACCAGCCGACTGACCCTGTGGAGCAAGAAGAGGCCGATCCTGTTCGCGGCGATGTGCGGTGTGGTCGTGGCGGCGCTGGGCGTTGGCACCGGGCTGACCTGGGGCACGGGCTATGGCGCGGCGCGGGCGATGATCGTCGGCGTCGATGCGCCCTTGTGGTTCGGGCCGGCCAAGTTCCTCGCCACGCTGGCGACGGCGGTGGCGGGCCTGCCCGGTGGCATCTTCGCGCCGTCGCTGTCGGTGGGGGCTGGACTGGGCAATCTGCTCCGCTCGATCTTTCCGGACTCGCCCGCCTCGGCGATCGTGATCCTGGGCATGGTCGGCTATTTCGCCGGGGTGGTCCGTGCGCCGCTGACCGCCGTGATCATCCTGTCGGAGACGACCGCCAGCCGTGGCCTGATGCTCCCCATGTTCGCCGCCGCCTTCATCGCCGATGGCGTCAGCCAGTTGGTATGCCGCGAGAAGCTCTATCACGGCCTGTCCCGCACCTTCGCGATGCGACGAGCCGAAACCGCCCCCGCAGGGGAAGCGATATCATGATCCGGGCTGGCGGAGACCTGGCCTGGCGAGGGCGATGCCCGCCAGATTCTGCGTCCGCTTGACATAGCGGAGCCGAAACCGCCCCGGCGGCCGGGGCAGTTCGGACCAGAGCTGGAACTGCGCGCGGTGGGCCGAGGGCACGCGCACCGCGCCGTTCGCCTGCGCGATCACCGCCGCCGCATCGCCCAGCAGGACGGCGTCCGCCACATGCTCCGCATAGGCCAGCCGGGTCGCGGCGATCAGCGCCAGCCACTCCGCCGTCATGCTGGTCCCGGGACCTAGGCCCCGCGCCATATGGGTGCGCCCGCCGAGCACGACCGCCCATTCCATGCCGGCGGGCAGGGGCCGCAGGCCGCCGTCGAAGAAGATCTTCACGCCGCGCCGATGCTGCGCGCCACCGCCTCGGCCGTCTTGATCCCGTCGACCGCCGCCGACAGGATGCCGCCGGCATAGCCGGCGCCCTCGCCCGCCGGGAACAGGCCGCGCGTGTTCAGGCTGTGCCCGTCCTCGCCGCGGGTGAAGCGGACCGGCGACGAGGTGCGCGTCTCGACCCCCGTCATCACGACATCGGGATGGTCATAGCCCTCGATCTGGCGGCCAAAGGCGGGAATCGCCTCGCGCATCGCCGCGATGACGAAATCGGGCAGGCATTGCGACAGGTCGGTCGGCGTTACGCCGGGGCGATAGGAGGGGGTGACCGACCCCAGGCTGGTCGAGGGGCGCCCGGCCAGGAAATCGCCGACCCGCTGCGCCGGCGCCTTGTAGTTCGAGCCGCCGGCGACAAAGGCCTGTTCCTCCAGCGCGCGTTGCAGCTTGATCCCCGCCAGCGGATCGCCGGGATAGTCGCGTTCGGGATCGATCGCGACGACGAAGCCCGAATTGGCGTTGCGCTCGTTGCGCGAATATTGGCTCATGCCGTTGGTCGCGACGCGTCCCTCCTCGGAGGTGGCGGCGACCACCGTACCGCCCGGGCACATGCAGAAGCTGTAGACGGTGCGCCCGTTCGAACAGTGGTGGGAGATGTGATATTCCGCCGCGCCGAGGATCGGATGCCCCGCCTGATGCCCGAAGCGCGCGCGATCGATCCAGCTTTGCGGATGCTCGATCCGCACCCCGATCGAAAAGGGCTTGGCCTCGACATAGACGCCCGCCGCCTGCAGCATCGCGAAGCTGTCGCGCGCGCTATGGCCGATGGCGAGGACGACATGATCCGCCTCCAGATAGCCGCCGCCGTTCAGATGCAGCCCGCGCACCCGCCGTTCACCCGATCCGTCGGTCTCGACATCGATGCCGTCGACGCGGGTGGAAAAGCGATATTCGCCGCCCAGTTCCTCGATCGTGGCGCGCATGCTCTCGACCATCGTCACCAGGCGGAAGGTGCCGATATGCGGATGCGCCTCGGTCAGGATTTCGGGCGGCGCGCCGGCCTTCACGAACTCGGTCAGCACCTTGCGGTTGAGGTGACGCGGGTCCTTGATCCGGCTGTAGAGCTTGCCGTCCGAAAAGGTGCCGGCACCCCCTTCGCCATATTGGACATTGGATTCGGGGTTGAGCACGCTGCGCCGCCACAGGCCCCAGGTGTCCTGCGTCCGCTCGCGCACGACCTTGCCGCGCTCCAGGATGATTGGGCGATAGCCGGCCTGGGCCAGGATCAGGGCGGCGAACAGTCCGCAGGGACCGGCACCGATCACCACGGGGCGCTTTGCTCCCGCTGGTGGCGTGCTCGGCATGTGATAGCGGGTGTCGGGCGTCCGCTGCACATCGCGGTCACGGCGGAAGCGTTCGAGAACGGCGGCTTCGTTCTTCAGGGTGACGTCGACCGAATAGACGAGCTGGATATTGCCCTTGTCGCGGGCATCATGGCCGCGCCGGGCCACGCTGAAGCGGATCATGTCGCGCGGCGTCACGCGCAGGCGGCGGCAAATGGCCGCGGGCAGCGCCTCATCCGCATGATGGAGAGGCAGTTTCAGTTCACTGAGGCGGATCATGGCCGCGCCATACATGCTCCGCGGCACCGGCGCCAATCCACAAGCCGGGGTTGGGATGCGTCCGGAAGGTTCAGGCGTTGCCGCCCGCCTGTCGTCGTCGTGGCGGATCGGGAAGCGCGGCCAGCGCCATGATCTCCGCGTGCAGCGCGGGCCAGCGTTCGCCGAACCAGTAATCGCCCCGCTCGGCCCGGAGGATTGGATCGGTGCTGGTCGCGACATCCTCGGGCGGCAGCGGCTGCTGGTCGGGGACGTGGAAGAAGGTGCGTACGATCGGCGTCTGCGGGCAATCGCTCTCGCGCACCACCAGTCCCAGCCGGTTGGAATGCAGGCGGACCAGCGCGCCATAGGGCTGGATGCCCAGGCTGGCGACGAAGGCGCGCAGCATTTCGGGGTCGAGATGCCCCTGCCAGCCCGCCATCCGGGCCAGCGCTTCATGCGGGGACCAGGCGCGCTTGTACGGCCGGATCGACGTCACCGCGTCATAGACGTCGCAGATCGCCGACATGCGAACAAAGACGCTGAGCTGTTCGCCGGTCAGTCCGTCGGGATAGCCGGTGCCGTCCATCTTTTCGTGATGATGGCGGCAGACATCGACGATGCGCGGATCGAGATCCTCGATCCCCACCAATATGTCGTAACCCCAGCGGGGGTGCTGGCGCATCTCGGCCAGTTCGTTGATCGTCAGCTTGCCGGCCTTGTCCACGATCGCGGGGGCGACCTGCATCTTGCCGATATCGTGCAGCAGGCCGGCCATACCCGCGACGCGGATATCCTCCTTGCCGAGGCCCAGATGCCGCGCCAATCCCATCATCAGCGTCGCGACCGCGACCGAGTGGATATAGGTATATTGGTCGCCGTCCTTCAGCCGGGTGACCGCGAGCATGGTCGCCGACCCCTTGGCGATGAACTGCGCGATTTCCTCGACCACGGGGGCCAGGTCGGGCACGTGCACCGAATGGCCCAGCCGCGCCTCGCCATACAGGCGGGAAACGGTTGCGGTCGCATGCTCGGCCAGCGCGGTCGCCATTTCGGTATCAGTGCGTGGCTTGCGGCGGCGTGGGCGAATCCGGGCGACGGTTGCGGCAGGGGCCGGGACCTCCTCGCTCGTGATGGCGGCGGCCAGCGTCAGGCCGCGGCCCTTGGTCAGATCGATGGTGATATGGGGTACCGACGCGTGAATCTGGGCCCGGTCGCTGGGTTCGACCAAGAGGAAGCTGCTGCGCCAGAACGGATTGTCCAGCCACGAGCAATGCAACGGATGGATATACATACCCAATTCCGCCTGCCGCCCTTCGATGCGGAGATAGCGATTCGGGTCGGAACGGTCGGTCATGACGCCAGCCGTAACGCAAAGCCGGTAAAGGCTTCGTTGAGCCATAAAATCGATTTCGGGCCGCCCCGTCATTCTAAGGCATTGACCTAGGTCGATAATCCATTTTGACGTCGCGCCACCACCTGGCCAAATAAGATAATATATGTTGGCCGAACGCCCTGAAAATTGCCGATTTTGGTCAGTGTCGGCGGGCCGGGCCCAATTGCAGGGTCTTTCCATCCTTATGTAATGGAAGATCAAACAGTTCGCCGATCAGCGTCAGGCTTTCGACCGGTCGGTCGAGGCGGAAGCGGCCCTTGAAGCTTTCATTCGCCAAAGCGGGGTCGGCCAGCCGGATCGGCCGGGGACTGTAGCGGCCCAGCCGCGCCATGGCATCGCCCAGGCGGATGTGATCGCCGCTGAGCCAGCGGTCCTGCCATCCCTGATAATCGCCGATGTCGAAGGCGTGCAGCACGATGGGCCCGGCGCCGGCCTCGGCCCAATGACCGGCGGTGACGATGACGGACGGCTGGCCGGGGGCGGTCAGCCTTACGCGGCCGCGGAACACCCGCAGCTCGCTATGGCCCGCGCCGCGATCGACGCTGAAATTGGTGCCGAGCGCCACCATCTGTCCCTCGGGCGTGGACACGGCGAAGGGACGGTCGGCGTCGTGGCGCACCTCGAACCGGGCGGCGCCATTCTGCAGGGTCAGGTCGCGCCCATCCGTCGAAAAGGCGATGGCGACGCGCGATGCGGCATCCAGCGTCATGTTCGATCCGTCGGGCAAATGCACCTGCCGCTGCTGGCCGATCGTGCTGGCATAGATTCGGGTCATCTCGGGCGTGTCCGGCTGCGTCCCACGCCAGATCAGCGGCGTCGCGATCATCGCGGCCAATGCGGCGGCGATGCTGACCGCCAGCCGTCGCCGCGTCGGCTGTCCGATCCGTGACGGCCAGCGCCGGGCGGGCCGCGCCTCGGTCATCGGGGGGAGCGGGGGAATTGCCTCGCATCGTGCCTGTTCGACCACATCAAATAAGGCGGGGTCGCCGAGCAGCCGTACCATCCGCACCAGCGCCGCGCGGTTCTCCGGCGCCTCGTGCAGCCAGCGGCCCAGCTCTGCGCGGGCTTCCGGACCCAGGCTGTCGAGTTGGTCGGCCCAGTCGGCGGCCTGTTCCAGCCGGTCCTGGTTGATCATGTCAGTCATGCGCCGCCCCCCCGGTTAAGGCGGGCCGGCAGGTCGTCGATGCATCCGGCCAGATCGACCATGGCGCGGCCGAGATGCTTCTTCACGGCCTCGACGCTGATATTCATCTCCTCGGCGATCTGCGTGCGCGATTTGCCCTCCAGATGCCGTTCGACGAAGACGGCACGGCGCTGCGGCGGCAGGGTGACGAGCGCACCCTGGAAGCGGGCGAAACGCTGGCGATAGTCGAGCACCTCATCGGCGAGCGGCAGGGCGCAGGCCAGTTCGACATCGACCGGGCCACCATCCGGCACGGTCCGCCGGGCCCGGCCGTGGATCACCGAATCCGCCACGCGAAAGGCATAGGCAAGCGGCTGTTCGATCACTTGTTTGCGCTCCTGCTCGATGACGCGCATGATCGCCTCCTGCACGATATCCTCCGCCTGTTCGGGCTCGCGAATCCGCCGGCGGACATAGGTCAGCAGACGCTCGCGCCCCTCGGCGACCCAGGCCACGGATCCGGTCATTCGGTCCCGCCCATGAAGAGCCGGTTGCAGGGCATCCGGGGACAATCCTTGTCAAAAAACGGTGCGCGCCGGCCCCGCCAAGGGCCGACGCGCCATGATTTTGATATCCCGCACGGGCAGGACATCAAGAGCCCTCTAGATTAGAAGGTGATCCGGACCCCGCCGAGCAGCGTCGTGCCCGACCGGGTCACGACATAGAGCCGCTTGGTGCTGTTCGAATATTGCCGTTCGCGCTGGTTCGTCAGGTTGATGCCGTTCAGCGTCAGCTGGACATGATTGGTCAGCGCATAATGCGCCGACATATCGACATAGACCGTACCCTCAAACCCGGTGACGTCATGATCAGGGCCGAGCGCGGTCAGCACCGGCGAGGCGCTGAAGATATAGCCGCTGCGATAATTGGCCGAGATACGGGCGTCGAACGCCTTGTCCTGATAATAGAGCGTGGCGTTGGCGTTATATTTGCTCAGGCCCTCCAGCGTGGTCGCGATGCTGCCGGTGTAGATCTTCGAATAATCCAGCCGCGAGTCGACATAGGTGAAGTTCACTGCCGTCCCCAACCGGTTGAAGGGCGCCGGCAGGAATTTGAAATCGGTCTGGCCCGACAGCTCGACGCCGAACAAATTGGTCTTGAGCAGGTTGATCGGGCGCGAATAGCTGTCGATGATCGTCCGCCCGGTCACGCCGGGATAGAGATTGTCGGGCAGGCCCGTTTGCGAATAGGGCACATTGTTGATCGTCTGGGTCGAGATATAGCCGTCGAGCGTCTTGTAGAAGAGCGCGGCGGCGACATAGCCGACCGAGCCGAAATAATATTCGGTCGAGATGTCGAAATCGGTCGACTTATAGGGGCGCAGATTGGGGTTGCCCAGCGACACGGTGATGTTGCCATTGTCGTTGTTGACCGACCCGTTGACCGCCAGCGCGCCCAGCGACGGGCGGTTGATGTTCTTCGAGGCGGCGAAACGCACCATCAGGCCCTGATCGAGCTCGAAGATCAGATTGGCGGCGGGCAGCACCCCTTCATATTCCCCGCGCACCGTGATCGGGCCGACGCTGGCCAGGCCGTCCGAGATGACGGTGGTGCGGTAGTAGCGCGCGCCGATATTGCCGCGGAACGGCACGCCGGCCAGGATATGGTTCCAGTCATATTGGACGAAGGCGGCGCCCGTCCGCTCCTCGACTGCGAACACGCCCAGCTTGCCCGTCAGATATTGCGACCGGTTGATGCCCAGCGTCTGGAGCATCTTGGGGAAGTCGACGATCGTCCAGTCCTGCCCCGAATAGCCGGTATAGGTCTGCGCATAGCCGCTGGGATTGGCGTTGACCTTGCCCGAGACGAAGCTGCTGGTCAGGATATTGTCCTGTTCGGCATAATAGCCCGAATTGGCGAAGCGCCGCCATTCGCCGCCGACGCTGATCGTATCATCGGGCGTGACCTTATAGTCAAAACGACCCTTCACATTGTCGAACGCCGTGTCCTGGTAGGTGTTGTTCACATAGAGGCGCTTGGCGTGCCAGAAATTGGGATCGGCGGTGTTGAACTTGTAGGTGTTGACCAGCGAATAGGTGCCGCCGCGATAGTCGGAGATGACGTCGCCAAAGCCTTCCAGGGTGAACTTGTCGTTGACCGGCATCGAATAGCCCGAGCGCTCGACACCGCCCAGCCAGTTGAAGGTCAGGCCATCGGCCAGCTCGGCATCGCCCGACAGCACCAGCTGCTTGAAGATGTTCTTGGTGTTCTGGATACGGGTTTCGGTCGAGGCCTTGCCGCCGGTGACGTCGAGATAGACGACCTCGTTGCGGTCGTTCCACTGGATCGCGTTGACCCGCGAATTGGGATAGACGGTGCCGGCAAAGGTCTCGCCGCCGCCCAGCCAGGTCGAACTGCCGCCGCCGCGCGAGGCGAGATGGGTCTCGAACCGGTCGCCCTTGAACTGGCCATAGAGGCCGTCGAGCGTCAGATGCACCTTGTCGGTCGGGTTCCACTGAACCGAGGAGGTGAGGCCGATCCGCTCCTGCGTGCTGTCCGACACCGACAGGCGATTGCCGCGCGCGAACAACAGGTCGCCCGAGTTGATCTTGGCCTGCTCGGCGGCGGTCAGTCGCGATAGGTCGCTGCCATTGGCCTTGTTGTGGCGCCAGCGATAGGTGTCGAAGCCTTCTTCGCGCGTGTTGCGGCGGCTATAGGCGGCCGAGACGAGGATGCCGAAATTACCCCAGTTCTTGGAGATGAGGCCGGTCAGTCGCGGCTGGAAATCGCGGGTCAGCGAGTTGGTGCCGCCCTGCGCCGACAGCGCGACCTTGCTGCTCTTATAGTCGAAGGGGCGCGCGGTGTAGAGGCCGACCGTGCCGGCCAGACCGCCCTCGGTCTGCTTGGCCTGATACGACTTTTCGACATCGACATGGTTAAAGAGTTCGGCGGCGAACAGGTTGAAGTCGAAGGCGCGGTCGCGCGTCGTCTGGCCACGGCTATCCTGCGGCGAGTCGACATTGCCCAGCACTTCCATGCCGTCGAGCTGGACGCGAGTGAAGTCGGGGCCGAGACCACGCAAGGAAATCCGGCGGCCTTCGCCCGCCTCGCGGTTGATCGCGACGCCGGGCAGGCGCTGCAGCGCTTCGGCCAGATTCAGGTCGGGAAAGGCGGCGATGTCGGATGCCGAGATCGAGTCCTTGATGATCGTCGCATCACGCTTGGAATTGCGTGCCTGGGCCAGGCTGGTGCGATAACCGGTGACGACGACGTCGCCGCCCGCGTCCGTCGGGCTGCCCTGCGCTTGCGCCCCGGCGTCCTGCCCGTTCATGTCCTGCGCCCATACCGGCTGCGCCGCGAACAGCGTGCTCGACGCCAGCAGCAGCGTCCTCTTCGTCCATTTCGTCACGATAATTCCCCCCAAGGAAATCCAGTTGCTCGCCCGGCCATGCGGACGATCGCGGGGGAAGACGGAGGTTTCGGGCAAACGGGGACAAGGATTTTTGTAAAAGTTTTAAGACATTTATGGCGTTTTTGTTACAAGTGCCGGGCGGGCGATGTGCGATGGAAAATTGTCGATCCATCCTGTCCCCGGCCCCTGTTTTCGATACTCTAGCGAATGGCGGGTCAAATCTTGGCAAAAGGGATGAATATGCGTTCGATGGCATGGCGGATGGGGCTGGTGGCGATGCTTGTGCTGTCGAGCGCCGTTCCCGCCGGGGCGCGGGACAAGACCGGCTATTTGCCCGTCGGCGAGGGCCTGGACCTGGCGACCATCCTGCCGGGGCCGCCCACACCGGGTTCGCCGCGCGCCAAGGCGGATGCGCAACTCTTCCGCGACAGTCGCGCCATGCAGGGTTCGCCGCGCTGGCAACAGGCGACGGCCGATGTGTCGAGCGATCTGGGCGACCGCTTCGCCACGGCGCTGGGCTTCCGGCCCGACTGGTCGCGCCTGCCGGTCACGAAAACACTGATCGCGCGCTTCGATGCCGATCGCTCGGCGGCGATCCGAGTGGGCAAGGCGCATTGGCAATCGGCGCGGCCGTTCATCGGCACCGACCTTCCCATTTGCGAGCCGCGCACGCCCTCGCTGATCGCCAATGGCGATTATCCCTCGGGTCATACCGCGCATGGCTGGGGCTTTGCGCTGATCATGGCCGAACTGCTGCCCGATCGTGCGCAGGCGATCCTGGCGCGCGGGCGTGATTATGGCGACAGCCGCTGGATCTGCGGATCGCACACCATGAGCGCGGTCGAGGGCGGTTATCTGGCGGCGAGCGCGATAGTGGCACGCGAGCATGGCGATGCCGCTTTCCGTCGCGACATGGCGGCGGCGGCCGAGGAACTGGCGGCCTATCGCCGGGGGCTCAAAGCCGCCAATCCACGCTGAAGGCGATGACGCGGCCTTGCTGGGCGCGGACGGTGATGACGCCGGCGGCATCGCTCGCGCGGATTTCGCCGCCCAGCGCATCGCCCTGCATCACCGCGATCCGGTCGAGGATGTTGGTCGCGCGCAGCCGCATGGTCAGCGTCGGCGTCACCGCCCAGCTTGCCCCCAGATCCAGGATCGCGAAGCCGGGCAGCGCCAACGTGTTGGCATCATCGGCAAAGCGGCGTCCCATCGCCGAGAGATCACCGTCGAGCGTTACGCTGGTGCCGGGCAGCGCCCAGCTGGCGGAGACATTGGCCATCAGCTGTGGCACCCGGCGGGGCAGGCGGCCGCTGAGATCGATGGGGACGAGCTGGCCGTCGACCAGATTCGACAGGCGATAGGATTGCAATCGCGGGTCCTGCCATGTCGCGGTGGCGCGCAGCGACAGGCCGGGACGCGGATGGGCGTGCGCGCTGAGTTCCAGCCCCAGCGTGCGCGCGGTCGCGTCATGCTGGCCCACCTGCACCGCGCCGGTCATGGGATCGAGCGAAAGGTCGGGCAGGGCGATATCGGGAAAGCGGCTGGCGAACAGCGTGGCGTCGAGTCCCATCGCGCCCCGCCGCCAGATCAGCCCCAGTTCGGCCTGCTCGATGGTCAGCGGCCGGGCGACATCGCCGCTGCCGATGCGAAAGACGCCGGGGTCGGGCAGGCGCATCGCGCGGGTCAGCCGGGCGAAACTGCCCAGCGTCTCGGTCGCCCGCCAATGCAGCGCCAGCGTCGCGGCGGTTCGTGCCAGCGGCTGGCGACGCTTGTCCCATAGCCCCGATCCGACCGCGAGCCGATCGTCCGCCAGCGTCTGCGGATCGCCGCCGTCGATCGTCGCGGGGCGCTCGACCCGGGCGGACACGCGCGCGCGTTCGTGGCGCAATCCCCAGTCGAGCCGCCAGCGCTCGGCAAATTGCCATTCGTCGGCGGCATAGAGGGCGACCATGCGCTGTCGGCCTTGCAACGCCTCATAGGTCGATCCGGCGGTCAGCAGGCCCTTGTCGGTCAACCGACCGACCGTCCGCCCCGCGCCGTCGAGCGCGACCAGATCGAGCCGACGCCCCTGCTCGCGCGCTTCGACCAGCGCCCGGGCGACGGCGCGGGTGAAGCGCCAATCATAGCCGACGCCGTAGATCCCCAGCGTCAGCTCATGATGCCCGGCCGCCTCCAGCGACCGCGAATAGGACAGGTCGGCGATCGCTTCGTTCAGGCGGGTGTCGGCGGCGACCGGGTTGAGCACCGTGACACGGTCATTGCCCGGCAGCGCCGCAAAGGGCGTGCCGTCGCTCGCATGGCGCAGCGCCACGCTGGTCGTATCGGGAAACGCGGCGACGAGGCGGGGCAGGGCGAGCGCCAAGGCGTCGGCCGCCGGGACGGCGCTGCCCGACGAGGACAGCGCATAGCGTTCGGTATGCGATGTCCGGTAATGCGCGCGCAGGCTCAGCTTGCCCGCACCCATGGGCTGAATCAGCGCTAGCGAAGGGGTGACCAGCCGGTTGCGGTTGTTGCGCCCGACCGGGCGGAGGCCCAGCGCCGTGAAATCCAGATCGGCGAATTCGGGACCGAAAAAGCTCCCCCGCCGGGGATCGAAACCGGGCAGCGGCATCAGCCTGCCATGGTCATAGCGCATCGGGAAGGACGAGATGTTGAGCGTGTCGTCGTCCAGCAGATGCAGCGCCAGCGTCAGCGTGCCGCCGCCTGCCAGATCATGATCGACCCGCGCCCGCATTTGTCCCCCACCCAAGGTCGAGGCGATGCGGCGGACGCTGGGATCGCGCATCGCCACTCCCCCGATAATCGCACGCCAGCCCGGCGCGATCGGGTCGGCTGCATAGCCCTCCCACCGCGCCAGGCCGTAATCGGTCAGGGTGACGCGTGCCTCCGCCGAGGGCTGCGCGGTGGGGGCGCGGGTGCGCAGGTTGAGGATGCCGCCCGGCGCATTGCTGGCGAAGATGGCGGAGGGGCCGCCGCGCACATAATCGACCGTCTCGATCATCAGGTCGGGGCGGACGAACTGGTCGATATCGGTCCAGGGCAGCGTGTCATGCTGCACGGGCAGGCCGTCTTCCTGTACCGCGATCGCCTGATAGCCGTCGAGCGGAATGCCGCGCACGCGAATGGTATTCGCCGCGACCCCGGCCGAATTGTCGACCCAGAGCCCCGGCAGATTCGATAGCAGTTCCGCCAGGCTCTGCGGCGAGCGGCGGTCCAATTCGATGCGATCGATCTGCGATGCCGAATAGCTGCGCTCCAGCTCGCCCTGTACGCCGGTGCCCCGTCGGCCTGAGACGATCACTTCCTCGCCGATGACGGGCGGTGGCGTGAGGGGCGGGTGGGGCATCGGCCGCACCTCGGGGGGGCGGCCGGCGGCGCGCACCACGATCCCGCCCGCGCGCTGGCGACAGGACAGCCGCGCCGGGCGGCACCAGCGATCAAGCGCGGTCGACAGCCGCATAGTGCCGCGTAGCCGGGGACCCTGGCGTCCCGCCAGATCGGCGGGGCGCGCCACCAATGCCTGTCCCGCCTGTCGCGCCAGCCGGTCGAGCCCGGCGGCGGCGGGACCTGGGGGTAGGTCGACCGCCAGAACCGGGTCGTTCTGCGCCACGCCGGCCAGGGCGATCGCCAGCAACAGCGTCATCCGCGCACACCCTGTGGCGCGCAGGCCAAGGCGTTCGCCGTGTCTGCCATCCGTCGTCCGTGCCCACCCCATGGTCTGGCGCATGACGTGCCGGGACCGAAGCGGGCCGCTTAGACGGCAATTATGTAGCCCGCATGTCAGTCCCCACCGCGAGGCACGTCATGGCAGGGGTAGAATGATAATCACTATCAATCGCATTGACAGTGAGAGTGTCTCGCAATAGCAGCGGCCGCCAAAGGGGAATAGACCATGTCACATTCATTCATCGCGCTGTCCTGCGTGGGCTTTCTGGCGACCGCACCGGGCATCGCCGCCGCCGAAGAGGCGCCGCGCACCGATACGAGCGCCCGGACCCAGGACGCCGCGGGGCAGCGCGACACGGTGATCGTTACCGGCCAGCGCGCGACCGCCGCGACGCTGGAAAGCCCCAAGGCGACATCGCCGCTGCTCGACACGCCGCAGACGATCACGGTGGTCAGCGAACAGACCATCCGGAAGCAGAATCTCCAGACGCTGCGCGACGTGCTTCAGACGATACCGGGCATCACCTTCGGCGCGGGCGAAGGCGGCGGCGGCTATGGCGACTCGATCAATCTGCGCGGCTATTCGGCGAGCAACGACATCACGATCGACGGCGTTCGCGACAGCGCGCAATATAGCCGCACCGACCCGTTCAACCTGCAACAGGTCGAGGTCTATAATGGCGCGAACAGCGTCTTCAACGGATCGGGATCGGTCGGCGGCACGATCAACCTGGTCTCCAAGGTGCCGACGCCCGAGACTCTGACCATCATGCAGGGCTCGGTCGGCACCGACAATTATTATCGCGGTGCGATCGACAGCAATGTGCGCGTGTCCGATCTCGTCGCGGTGCGGCTGAACGGCGCCTATCACCATAACGACGTGCCGGGCCGCGATGTCGAGAAGATGGAGCGCTGGGGCATCGCGCCCTCGGTGACGATCGGCATCGACGGGACGACTAGCCTGACGCTGGCCTATGTCCATCAGGAGGATCGCAACACGCCCGTCTATGGCGTGCCCTATTTCGACAATGGCATCGTCGACCGGTTCGTGCCCGGCGCCAGCCGCAGCGCCTATTTCGGGATCGCCAATCTCGACCGGCAGGCGAGCACCGTCGACCGGCTGACCGCGACCTTCCGCCACGCGATCGACGATCATTGGAGCGTGCGCAACCTGACCCGCTGGCAACAGGTGAAGCAGAATAGTGTCACCTCCGCGCCGCAGGGGACGTTCTGTCTGGCGTCGACCGGGTTGCAGCCGGTGACCGCGACACCCGGCGGGACGGTCGGGGCGGCGTGCCCGGCCAATGTCCCGCCGGGCTTCTATCAGCCCTCGGGGCCGCGCGGGCTGGTGCGGAACCAGGAAAACCAGATGCTCTACAACCAGACCGATCTGCGGCATGAGGCGGGGGTCAAGGGCGGCCTGCACAATGTCCTGAATGTCGGTGTGTCGGGCATGATCGAGAATTACCGGATCACCCAGGGATCGCTGCTGCGCAACGCCGATGGCAGCGCGGTGACGCTTCCCCTCATCAATATCGCCAACCCGAACACCAATTATACGGGCCCGATCAACTTCGTCGCCACCGCCCAGTCGCGCAGCGAGACGCGCAATCTGGCCGTCTATGCCTTCGACACGCTGGAGCTGAACCGCTTCTTCGAACTGAACGGCGGCGTGCGTTGGGAATATCAGGAGGCGAATTTCCGTTCGTTGCCGCTGACGGCCGCCGCGGTGAACACGCTCGCCACCCAACCGCAGGTCAGCCGCGAGCGGCTCTTCTCGTGGCGCGTCGGGGGCGTGTTCCACCCGGTCGAGAATGTCAGCCTCTATGCCGGCTATGGCAATGCCAAGACGCCATCGTCGACGACCGTGCGGCTGGGCTGTGGCGTGCCGGCGACGGCGACCGCCGCCAATCCTTGCGCCGTCGCGCCCGAAACCGCCAAGAATTACGAAGTCGGCGTGAAGGCCGGGCTGTTCGATCGTCGGTTGGAACTGACCGCCGCCGTCTTCCGCAACGAGCGCACCAATTACCGCGTGCCCTCCAACGACCCCGCGCTGCCCGCCAATCTTCAGGTGCTCGACGGGCGCAGCCGGGTGGACGGCATTGCGCTCGGCGCATCGGGGGCGATCACCCATGCCTGGACGATCTTCGCCAACTACACCTATCTCGACGGCAAGGTGCTGCAGAGCATCTCCAACCGCGACAAGGCGGCCGGAGTCATCGATCCGCAGGCGGGCAGCCAGTTGATCCAGACGCCCAAACATTCGGGCAGCCTGTTCACCACCTATAAGCTGCCCTTCGGGCTGGAGGTCGGTTACGGCCTGACCTATCAGGGTGCGTTCGCGACCAATGTTCCGGTCGCGGGGAACCGGGTTCAGTTCCGCGTGCCCGATTATCTGATCCACCGTGCCTATCTGGCCTATACCATTGCGCAGCGCTGGACCTTGCAGCTCAACGTCCAGAACTTCACCGACGAGAAATACGTCACGGGCGTGCGCAACAATGTGAATGCGACGACCGGTATCGTCACCGGCGGCTGGGCGGTGCCCGGCGACCGGCGCCAGGCGACGCTCAGCCTGTTCTATAACTTCTGACCCGCGTAACGTTGCCGTCATGCTGATCGCGATTCCCCATGTCCTCGATCCCGCCGGCGTGGCGGCGATCCGCTCGGTCATCGATGCGGGCGCATGGGGTGACGGCAACGCCACCTCCGGCCCGCAGGCCGCG
The DNA here is from genome assembly GCF_000739895.2 of Sphingomonas paucimobilis NBRC 13935. Taxonomy (GTDB): domain Bacteria; phylum Pseudomonadota; class Alphaproteobacteria; order Sphingomonadales; family Sphingomonadaceae; genus Sphingomonas; species Sphingomonas paucimobilis. The sequence goes on along the minus strand of NZ_BBJS01000036.1, from coordinate 657 downwards.
CTCGCCAAGCGCAACGAGCAACTGCCCGAGGACTCCGCCGCCGCCACCCAGGCGGGGCGGATGGTCCTCGACGCGCTGGGCCGCTCAGCCCTGTTCGTGGCGGCGGCCTTGCCGCTGAAGGTCTATCCGCCGCTGTTCAACCGCTATGCCGGTGGCCAGGCGTTCGACGTCCATGTCGACAATGCGGTGCGGCTGAAGCGGGGCAGCGATTTCCGTATGCGCTCGGACCTGTCGCTGACCCTCTTTCTCGAAGACCCGGCCGCCTATGACGGCGGCGAACTGGTGGTCGAGGATCTGTTCGGCGAACAGCGGGTCAAGCTGGGCGCGGGCGACGCCGTGCTCTATCCCGCCTCCAGCCTGCACCGGGTCGAGGCCGTCACGCGCGGATGCCGCGTCGCGTCCTTCCTATGGATACAGTCGATGGTGCGCGACGATGGCGAGCGGCGCATCCTGTTCGACCTGGACCGCGCCATCCAGCGGCTGGGTGCGGACAAGGGGCAGGGGGATCGCTCGGTCGTGGAGCTGACCGGGGTGTATCACAATCTGCTGCGCCGCTGGGCCGACGCCTGAGCGACGATCATGGGGAGGTGGCAGGCCGAAGGCCTGACGGAGGGGTGTCGCCGATGGTTAAGTCAGGGCTTCGCTCGCCGCCGTTTA
>NZ_BBJS01000037.1 GCF_000739895.2 Sphingomonas paucimobilis NBRC 13935 | reverse complement strand
ACAGGGGAGGAAGGGGTTTTACTTCGGCAGTTTGCAGTCCGGTCCGCGCGTCACCGGGTTGCAGCGTTCCATCACCCCGCCTGGCAGGGTCGCGGTGAAACCGCGATTCCAGGGCCGGCTCGGCGCGCCGGGATAATAGTCCGTCGACACGGCTTGCGCGCCGCTGTCGATCGCGGCCTGTTGGCGGCCATGATCATTGGCCCGCGCCTCGACCGTGTCGGCGTCGGTGCGGGTGCGGACGATGAAGCCCTGTTTCACCCACGCCTTGATCTTGGCGCCATCGGTGCGCGGATCACCCACGATCTCGACCGAGGCTTCGGGCTGGTCGGTATCGTACCAGCCGAAGATGGGACGTCCCTTCAGCGAGGGATGGCCCGCCCGGTACCGGTCCGACACGTCGCTGGGGGTATCCAGCACGAAGTAGATCTTGCCACGCGCGCGCTCCAGCGTCGGCCAGCCCCTGGTGGTTACGGCCTCGCGCAAGCTGGCGGCGTCGCCGCGCACGTCATCGGGGGTGATCATCCGGTTCGGCGTCAGCACCTCGCGGATTTCCGCATCCAGCGCGTCGAGCAGCGGCGCGGTCAGCGGCAGCGGATCGGTGACGCCGGGCTTGTTGATCGGCCGGTCGGCGGCGTTGATCGTCACCATGATCGGCAGATGGCGCGGATGCGCGCGCGACCAGGCGTCGATCTGGCCAATGCACTGTTTGAAGGTCCCGCAGGAGCGGTAATCGACTTCCGGAATATGGAAGACCTTGAAGCCCGGCTTCATCATCGCAGGCATGTCGAAGCCGGTCTGCTCGCCGGCGGCCCGTGCGATGGCCTCGCCCTTGGGATGGGCGAAGCGCCCGCCTTGGGGATCGGCGAAGATGTCGATCTCCAACTGGCGCACGCCCCGGTCGAGCTGCTGCGCCAGCGTCAGGTGATCGTAATCGAGCGCGGCGGCGAGTTTGGGATCGCGGCGTTCGAGTTCGGCGAAGACCGCCGGTGCAATCCGCTTCTTATAGCTGTTGTGCGAACCGACGACCTGGATGTCGTTCATCCGCAAAGGGCCCTGCGGGGCCGGAGCGGCGGCGGTCGCAAGGACCACCGCCGCGCCAAGGAGCAGCGTTTTCATCAGAATTCTGCCCGCACGCCGAACAGGATCGTCCGGCCATAATAGTTGATCTCGCCGAAGCGCATCTTGCTGTCGTTATAGGTGTCCTGATGCGCGCCCGCGAGATTGATGCCCTCCAGGGTGAGCGTCAGATTGTCGGCGGCGCGTACCGACAACTGGCCGTCGAGCGAACCGAAGGCCGCGACGTAAGTGGGCGCCTGCACCGTGCTGCCCGTGCTCGACAGGTACTTGTCGCGCCAGACATAGGAGAGGCGGGCCGACAGCGGCCCCTTGTCGTAGAAGCCGACCAGGTTGAAGCTGTTCTTCGACAAGCCGATCAGCTGATCCTTGATGGTGCGCGAGCCGGCCGTGTAGTCGGCCTTGACCTCGGTATGGGTGTAGGACCCCTGCACGCCGAAGCCGTCGAACGGCGCGGGCAGGAAGGTGAAGACCTGGCTATAGGCCGCTTCCGCACCGTACACCTTGGCATTGCCGCCATTGACCGAGCTAGACAGGCGGACGATGCCGCGACCCGGAATCGCGATCTCGGTATTCGACTGGGTGATGTAATCGTCCATCGCCTTGTAGAAGACGGCGCCCGACAGCATGCCCGACGGCGCGAAATACCATTCCAGCGACCCGTCGAACTGGGTGGCGAGGAAGGGGACGAGCTGCGGGTTGCCGCCGCTGGCGGTCGGCGCGTCGGTCGATACGGTGATGCGAGGCGCGGTGTCGGTGACGTTGGGGCGGGTCAGCACGCGGCTGGCGGCCAGACGACCGACCAGCTTGGGCGTCAGGTCGGCGCGCAGGTTGAAGCTGGGCAGGACGTTGTTGAACGTCTTGGGATAGCTGACCGGCGTCGCGACATTGCCGGCGGTCAGCGTACCGCTGGCCACCTGATCGGTGTGGACATAGCGGACGCCCAGATTGCCGCTGACCGGCACCTGGCCGGCATCAAACTGATAATCGGCGCGGACATAGGCGGCGGCGATCTTTTCGCTGACGACGAAGGACGAGCGACGATCCCCCAGCGACAGCGGCTGGGCGGCAATGGCGGGGGTGAAGAAGTTGCCGACATAGGCGGCCGTCGTCGGCACCAGCCAGGTGCGGAACGCATTGCCGTCGACGCCCGCCAGGAAGTCGTCATAGGGCAGTTGCTGATAGGCGCCCGCGCCATAATTGGTCAGCGGCTGGTTGGTCCCGGTGTCGATCAGATAGTCGCGACGGAAATAGTCGCGCTTGCGCCAGTGATATTCGCCGCCCGCTGCCAGCTTCGACAGGAAGCCATCGAAATCATGCGCGATGTCGAGCCGCGAATAGAAATCCCAATCCTTGCTGTCCTTGGGCGCGATGTTGAACTGGAACAGCTTGTAATTGGCCGGATTGGTGACATCGACCGGGGTGGTGAAGGTCGGCATCGATTGATAGCCGCCGCTCGCGTCATAGGTCAGCGGCGCGATGAAATAAGCGCGGCTGCGTACGGTGCCGGTGCGGTAGTCGGGATGATAGCTGTGCGCGGCCGACCAGTTGACGTTGGCGGTCACGTGCCAGCGATCGGGGTTCCACGCCTGCTTCAACCCGATGGTCAGCAGGTCGTGGCGGTTGAGGCTGTATTCGCGCGACGCCATGAAGCGGGCATTGTTGATCGTCGCCTTGGTGATCGTATCGCCGATGACCGTATAACCCGGCTGGAGCACGGTCGGCAGTTGCTTGACGCCGCCGATGGTGACGTTGACGTCGTCGGGATAGATGTCGAGGCCGAACTCGTCATAGGCGACGTCGAGGCGCGTCGCGACCACGTCGAGCGTGGTTTCCAGCTCGGTCGTCGGGGCCCATTGCGCCGACACGATGCCCGAGATGCGCTTGCGATCCTCGGTTTCGACGGTCGGGCGGGTGCGGGTGGGCGAATAAAGGCCGGCCGGAGCGCCGCCGCGCGCCGCATCGGTATAGCGGTTCAGCAGCCAGCCGAAATTCATGAAGCGGTCGTTGCGGACCGTCTTGCCCCAATATTGCGCGCCGGCCAGGATGCCGAAGGTGCCGTCGCTGTTCTTTGCGCTGGTCAGCACGGTGACGTTGGGGCGAACATTCTTGGTCTGGGTGGTGTAGGTGCCGCGCATGTTGACGGTCGTGCGATTGCCGACCTCCAGCGGGTGGAAGGTCTTGACGTCGATATTGCCGCCCAGCGCGCCTTCGCTCATGTCGGCGGTCGGCGTCTTGACCACGTCGATGCTCGACGTGAACTCGGCGGGCAACATCTCGAAGCGGAACTGGCGCCCGGCTGCGCCGCCATTCTCGATCAGGTCGTTGAGCGCGATGGTGCGCCCGTTCATCAGCGTGTTCTGGAACTGCGGCCCCAGACCACGGACGCTGACATACAGGCCTTCGCCGCGTGGGCGGGTGATCGCCACGCCGGGGACGAGCTGGAGCGCTTCGGCGACATTCTGGGTCGGGAACTTGCCGATATCGGTCGAGCTGATCGAATCGACGCCGTACGGGGCACGGCGCTTCGTCTCGATGCCGGCGGCCAGGCTGCGCGCATAGGTGCCGTTGACGACGATTTCCTCGCCCTGCTCGCCGTCATCGGTGGCGGCGGTGGTGTTGGCGGGCGTCTCCTGCGCCAGAGCGGGGGCGGTCAGACCGCCGGTCATCAGGATGAGCGAAGCCGAAGCCTTCAGCAGGCTGCGAAACGTGAGCATGATTGTGGTTCCCCATCGGCCTTGGTGCCGGTTCGATGGGGGGCGTTAGGTCGCGCCGGTGTCAGATTGGCGAAATATCGATGACGATATGATGAAAATACCAATCAGGAACCACAACCACACATATGTCGGTCAATTTTCTGGCGTCCGCCTTCCCGTCCTCAGGACAGGTCGGACACCATATCGCTCTCGCCCGCCGTCTGATGGCCGGTCACCTGCGGGCGCTGGCGGCCGATCGTTCGGGCGGTGCGTTCGGGATCGCGCAGCAGCACGCGGCCCGATTTCCACATCAGATCGCCATCGCGGCGCGCTTGCTGGATCATGCGGTTGACGTGAACCGGGGTCAGCCCCAGCGCATCGGCCAGCATTTCCTGGGTCAGCGGCATCTCGAAACTGCCGCCCACGGTCAGCCCGGCGAGCGACAGCCGCTCATAGATTTCAAGCAGGAAGTCGCCGATCCGCTCCTGCGCGTTCAACCGCCCGAGCTGCACAATATGGCCGAGCAGATAGGCCTCGTCGAGCGCCTCGCCGATGGCATAGGCCTGTTCCAGGCTCGATCCGGCGGGGGCGGCCGGCGCGGTGCACAGCACGCACTCGGTCAGCGCGATCACCGTGGCCGAGGCGACGGACATGGCGTGGTGCACCCGTCCGATCACGTCGCCGGGCAGATAGAAGCTCATGAACTGGCGCCGGCCATCGGGCAGGACGCGGACGCGCGCGGCCCAGCCCTGAAGCAGCAGTTGGCTCGCTGGCATCGGGCGGCCCAGGGTCAGGATGGGGTGGCGGGGCGGAACGATCCGCGCTTGCTCCATCGCCTGGCGCAGGCGGTCCTGGTCCGTATCATCCAGCGGCGTGAGGGCGTTCAGCCGGCGCAGCGCGGGGATGTCGGCGGGATCGGCCTCGTTCGCGAGCCGGGCATTGCGGGATAGCTGGGTCATGCGCGTCCTTCATCGGGCATCAGCCGCCGATCGCGCGGATGACGCGATCGGCATGGAATGGCTTGGCGACGATCGACGCCGAGCGATAGGGGGCGGGCAGGGCCCATTCGTCATAGCCGGTCAGGAACGTCCACGGCACCGATCGCGCCGACAGGCGGTCGGCAATGGCGAAGGCGCGCGTGCCAGACAGGTTGACGTCAAGCACCGCGGCGTCGAGCTCCTGCGTCTCGGCCAGGTCCAGACCTTGTTCCAGCGTCGCGACCGGGCCGACGACGATTGCATCGGCGGCGCGCAGCGCGCGTTCCAGATCGCGCGCGATGAAATACTCGTCCTCCACCACGAGGATTCGCTTGGCGGCAAGCGGCGAATCGTGGCTCATCCCTCGGCACTCCGGTTCAACAGGCCGATATCCTCGACCGGCAATGGTAACGATATCACACACAGGACACCGCCACCACGGAATTGCAAATCGGTCCGCGCGCCCAGCCCATAGGGCAAAGCCTCGCGGATCAGCTCGGTCCCGAATCCTTCACGGACAGGCGGGACAGGCATCGCTGGTACACCCGCTTCATCCCATTTTACAATTAGTTCGCATTTGCCATGGGAATGCGGCTCGACGTGCCATGCGATCGCCAGCCGCCCGGATGGATGACGCAACGCGCCATATTTGAGCGCATTGGTCGTCAACTCATGAATGGCCAGCCCGATCGACTCGGCGGTATCGGCGGGCAGGGTCACGTCCGGTCCTCGGATCGACAGCCGCTCATCCTCGATCGCGCCGACGCCCAGCAGTTCGTCGCGGATCAGATTCTCCAGGTCGACCCGGCCCGACAAGGTCTGGGTCGCCACGATCTGGGTCCGCGCCAGCGAATCCAGGCGGCCCCGGAAATGGTCCGAAATCTCGTCGATCGGTCCACCCGCCTCGACCGTGCGGGTGAAGATCGAGCGGACGATGGTCAGGATGTTGCGCACCCGATGCTGCAATTCGGCGACCAGCGTTTCCTGCCGTTCCTGCAACCGGCGCAGATTGTCGATATCGGTCGAGGTGCCGAACCATTCGATGATCGCGCCATGATCGTCGCGCACCGGCGTCGCGCGTGTCTTGTACCAGCGATAGCGACCGCTCTCGGCGTGGAACAGCCGCCCCTCCATGGTCAGGTTGCCGCGATTCCCCGCCTTCGCCCAGAAGCGTTGCGCCGCCTCGCGATCCTCGGGGTGGACGCCCGCCAGCCAGCCCAGGCCCAGGCTTTGCTCCACCGTCAGACCCGTCGTCGCCACCCATTGCGAGCTGGCCCAGGTCCATTGCCCGTCGCGGGTCGCGGTCCAGACCAACTGGGGTATCCCCTCGATCAGGGTCAGCAGGCGGCGCTGACTGGCGCGCGAGGCGACCTCGGCACGTTTGCGCAGCAGCGCCTGGACAATGGCGGGCGCCAGTTCCTCGGCAATCGCCTGCTCGCGTTCGGTAAAGCCGGTCGGGTGGTTGCCCAGCGCGAACATTGCAAAGGTCTCACCGTCCCGACGCAGCGGCACGCCCAGGAAGTTGCGCAGAACCGGATGGCCATCGGGCATGCCGACCCGCGAGGGATGGGTCTCGGGCTCGTTGACGATCAGCGTGCGGTCCTGGAGCATGACCTCGCCGAAAATACCGCGAATTTTCAGGCCGTTGGGCAGCTTGCGTCGCGCGAAGTCGGGATCGTCGCCGCTATAGGCGGTCCAGCCGCGCTCGCTGATCGCGATATGGTCCAGCCGGCCGCTCGCCTCATGCTGCTCGCCGAAGAAACTGAACGCCGCGCCGGTCAGGTCCTCGGCCACTTCCAGGCAGAGCTGGCCCAGTTCCTCTTCGGTCGAGGCGCGCAAGGCTTCCTGGAGAATGCGGTTGATCCCGGCCAGGACATGGGCGTCCCGCAGCACCGGGTCAGCCGGCGGCTTGGGCGCGGCGGGACACGGTGTCTGGTTAGCCGAATCGGTCATGATCACGAATTTCCCGGGACATTCTCAACGATCCCGGCCCGTGCCGGGTCCCCGGTACACACAATTTCGGGCCGGCTGGCAATCGGGACAAACAGCGGGCGATCCAATGCACCCCTGGTCCCTCTCGCCTCGCCACTATGGGAGGGGTATGAGCGGCGGGTCTTTCCCATCTGGCCGCTGTCCATGCCCTCTGCCTTGCCCGTCCTGCGTCTTTCTCGTCATCTCCTTCTGACCGTCTTGCTTTTGCTGGCGTTGGCGGTCGCGCTGCCGGTGCGGGCGCAGAACGATCCGGTCGCATCGGCGACGGATCGGATCGCGCAGGCCGAACTCGATGTCCGCGGAGTCGACCGCGCGCTCGATGCCAGTGTCGATGACGCTGGCCGCCGGGATCTGCGCAGCAAGGCGCAGGGCGCGCAGGACGCGACCAACCAGGCGATCGCCGACCTCACCGAGCAGTTGGCGCTGGTCAATGCCCGTATCGCCGGCCTGGGCACGGTTGCACCGGGCGAGACGGAAGCGCCCGAGCTCCGCGCGCAGCGCCGCACGCTGACCAGTCTGCGCACCACGCTGGACGCCGCGATCAAGCGCGGCCGGCTGGCGGGTGTCGAGGCGGGGCAGTTGGTCGACGAAATCGACCGCAGCCAGGCCGAGCAGTTCAGCCAGAAGCTGTCCTCCAAGGTTCCTTCGCCGCTCAGCCCCGCTTTCTGGACGGTCGTGCTCGACCAGACGCCGCGCGACCTGCGCCGGGTCGGCCTGTTCCTGGAACAGGGCGGGGCGCAATTGTCGCGCCAATGGCGCGGCGGCATCCCCTGGCACGCGATCCTGGGCTTCGCGCTGGCCGTCATCCTGGTCGGCCCGGTCCGGCTGAAGGCGCATCGGTTGATGCAGCGTCGCCTGATCGCCGAAGCGCCACCCAGCCGGGTGCGGCGATCGGCCAACAGCCTGTGGCGCGTGGCAGTGGGCACGCTTTGTCCATTGGCCGGGGCGTTCATCTTCGTCCAAGGCCTGCGCTGGTCCGGGCTGTTGCCGCAGCGCTGGAGCGGCTTTCTCGACGGGTTCGTCTTCGCCGCCGGGGTCGCGGGGTTCACCGCCGCCGTCACCGGCGCGGTGCTGATGCGCAGCCAGCCGTCCTGGCGGATCACGCCATTGGATGACGAAACCGCCAATCGCCTGCGTCCGCTATCCTGGGTGCTCACCGTCCTGACCTTTACCACGACGATGGTGGGCGCGTTCGAGACCGCGATCGGCAGCAGCCGTTCGGCGGTGATCGCCACCCAGGCGATCGTCGCGCTTATCCATCTGATGCTGATCGTCGTGACCCTGGTCGTGCTCGGCCACCTGCGCGCCGCGCGGGCCGCGCGTGAGGAAACGACGAGCGCGGGCGTCAGCGCAGGATTGAGCGTCGCCATCCTGCTCGCCTGGGTCGCGGTCGGCGTGGCGGCGGTGGCGCTGGTCATCGGCTATATCTGGTTCGCCTGGTTCATCGCGCTGATGATCGGCTGGATCGTGCTGCTCGGCTCGGCGCTCTATCTGATGCTGGTCGCGACCGACGATATCGCGACCACCGTCTTCGTCCGCGACAGCCGCGTCGGCATCACGCTGACCCGCGCGCTGGGCATACGCGGCAGCATGGTTGATCAGTTCGGCCTGGTCCTGTCGGGCATCGTCCGGCTGGCGCTCATCCTCCTGGCGCTGGGTGTGCTCCTGCGGCCCTTCGGCGCGAGCGGCGATCCCGGCGCAGTGTTCGACCAGATCGGCCAGTTCGCCGAAGGGATCAAGGTCGGTGGCGTCTGGATCTCGCCGGGAGCGATTCTGCGCGGCCTCGTCATGCTGTTCATCGGACTGGCCCTGGTCCGCGCCTTCATGGGCTGGCTCGACCATCGCTACCTGCCCGCGACCGATCTGGACGGATCGGGGCGCAATTCGGTCAGCCTGGTGGCGCGCTATATCGGCGTGGCGCTGGCCGTCATCTGGGGGCTCGCCTCGCTGGGCATCGGGGTGGAGCGGATCGCGCTGCTGCTCTCGGCGCTGTCGGTCGGCATCGGCTTCGGCCTTCAGGCGATCACGCAGAATTTCGTCTCCGGCCTGATCCTGCTCGCCGAGCGGCCGATCAAGATCGGCGATCTGGTGCGCGTCGGGACGGATGAGGGCGATGTGAAGCGGATCAGCGTGCGCTCGACCGAGATCGAGCTGGCCGACCATTCGACGCTGATCGTTCCCAATTCCGAACTCATCACCAAATCGGTGCTGAACAAGACGCTGTCGGGGCCGCTAGGGCGTATCCAGATCCAGTTCTCGGTTCCAATCGAATCGGATGCCGCGATGGTGCGCTCGATCGTGCTGGACTGTTTCGCGGAGCAGGAGGCGGTGCTCGCCGATCCGGCCCCCTCGGCCTTTATCGACTCGATCGTCGACGGGCGCATCCTGTTCAACTGTTTCGCCCATGTCGCCAGCCCGCGCGCGGCCTATGGCACGCGTAGCGCCGTGCTGCTGCAATTGCTGCCCGCGCTGCGCGAGCGCGGCATCACTATCGGCACGGTGCCACAGCGGCTGGAACTGGTCGGGCAATTGGCCCCGCCGGCGCCAGATGAACGCGAGATGAAATGAACAAGTCCCGGCCGGTCACCAAAGAGTAACGCTAACTTCTTCGAGCATCCCTATCCGCGCGGCCAGCGACGACCGGAAGGTCGATCGGGGGATAGGGATAAAAAGACCATGAACATCAATTGGGTTCGCGCTTCGCTGCTGGGCGGTACGGCGCTTCTGGCGATCGCGGGTGCACCCGCTTTCGCGGCGGATACCAAGCCCGCTGACACCAATGCTGCGGCCGATCCGGCGGACGATGCGGGCCAGCTCAAGGAAATCGTCGTCACCGCCACCAAGCGCGAGACGAGCCTTCAGAAGACGCCGATCGCCATCTCGGTCATCGATCCGACCGTCCTGAAGGACCGCCACGTCCAGAGCCTGCTCGACCTGGCCGACGGCACCGTCCCGTCGCTTCGCGTCGCCACCTTCGAGGCACGCCAGTCGGCGCTGACCGTCGGTATCCGCGGCATCGTGCCCTTCGACCAGAACCAGACCGCGCGCGACACCGGCGTCGGCGTCTATATCGACGGCGTCTATCTGGGCCGTTCGCAGGGCCTGAACGCCGCCCTGTTCGACATCGAGCGCGTCGAGGTGCTGCGTGGCCCGCAGGGCACGCTGTTCGGCCGCAATACCGAAGGCGGCGCACTGTCCATCGTCACCGCCAAGCCGACCGGCAAGTTCGGCGGCGCGCTGACCGCGGGCTTCGGCAATTATGGTGCGTACAACACCGCCGCACATATCAACCTGCCCGAGTTCAACAATATCGCGATCAAGCTGGACGGCGTGATCCAGCACCAGAATCCGTTCGTGAAGAACCCGCTGCCCGGCAGCGTGGGCTGGGGCGCCTTCAACCGGGCGGGTGGTCATGTCGCCGCCGTCTGGAAGCCGGTCGACGGCTTCTCGGCCGAACTGTCCTATGACCAGGCGAAGGACGAGAACACGCCCTTCTACAGCCAGTTGATCAATTACAACCCACGTGGCCTGCCGGTCGCGACGATCGCGCAGATCAACGCCAATGGCGGCAAGCTGCCCTCCGGCACCATCGCGCCGCTGTCGCCGCTGGTCGTGGTGTCGGGCGACAACCGCATGAAGACTGCGGATATCGGCGTGCCGCAGCAGTATAGCGTCGACCGCACGCACGGCGTCTCGGCCAAGCTGAACTATGACGTCATGCCGGGCCTGGAGCTGCGCTCGATCACCGCATGGCGCGGCGTGTCGACCGATCAGTGGGACAATTCGGGTGGCGCGCATCGCACCGTGTTCCTGCCGAACAGCAAGTTCAGCCGCTACAGCCTGTCCTTCATGCAGCAGCACCAGTTCAGCCAGGAGTTCCAGGCGGTCGGCAGCCTGCCGCAGCTCGATTATGTCGCGGGCCTCTATTATTTCACCGAAAACGCCCGCGAAGTCGCCGCCACCCCGTCGACCAACCAGTGGAATTCGGACGGTACCGGCTACACCATCCTGTCGCAGACCGCGCTGGGCACGATCAGCTCGGGCAACCAGGGCTGGGCGCCGGGTTCGTTCTTCCTGCAGCGCGGCAGCTTCGCCAAGGCCTATAGCTATGCGGCCTTTGCCCAGGCGACCTATACCCCGGCGGGCTTCGACGCCTTCCACCTGACGGTCGGCGGTCGCTACACCCACGACAAGCGCAACGGCACGCTCTATCTGGTGCAGGGCAAGTCCACCAACTTCCCCTTCACCTTCGACAACCACCGGTTCGATCCGATGGTGACGGCGGCGTTCGACGCCAGCGACACGGTCCACCTCTACGCCAAATATTCGACCGGCTATCGCGCCGGTGGCGCCAATGACCGTTCGCAGACCTTTGCCGCCTTCGGTCCCGAAGCGGTCAAGTCCTACGAACTGGGCGCCAAGATGGACCTGCTGGACCGTCGCGTCCGCCTGAACTTGGCCGGCTATATCATGGATCGCACCGGCACCCAGATCGACTTCGACAATGTCGACACCAACCCGGCGAGCCCGACCTACAACCTGCATACCGAGGAAACCCGCAACGCGCCGGGCACGTCCAAGATTCGCGGGCTTGAGGCCGATATCACGACCAACCCGGTCGAGGGCATGACGGTCGGCGCGTCCTATGCGTACACCTATACCAACGTGCCGCTGACGCCCAATCCCTTCCTCAACAACACGCTGACCCAGGTGTTCGTGGTCTATACGCCGCGCAACGCCGCCTCGGCCTATGTCGATTACGAAGTGCCGCTGGCCGGTTCGGAGGCGAAGGTCCGCTTCCATCTGGACGGCAATTATTCGGACCCGGCCTATAGCTTCCAGAACGAGACGACCCGCACCGACAAGACCTTCGTCATGAACGGCCGCATCGCGCTGGCCGATCTGCCGCTGACCGAGAATGGTACGAAGATGACCGTGTCGCTGTGGAGCCGCAATTTGCTCAACAACACCTTCATCTACCGTCGCTCGGCCGCCAACGCCGCGACGCTGGGCGATTATGGCAACTTCAACCCGCCCCGGACCATCGGTCTGGAGGGTACGGTTCGCTTCTGATCCTTGTTGCATAGCCGGAACTGGCGGGCCGTCCCTTAAGGGGGCGGCCCGTTTTTTATGGCGTGGGCCGGGTGGCATGGTGACCGACCCGCGCATTTCCCCGCCAGCCGATTGCCCCGCACCGGCCGAGCGATTAAGCAGGGTTCGTGCCGCCGATTATGCTCGATCCCGTCGATATGCGTGTCCGTTTGTTCGACACGTTGGACCGGATTGGCGCGGAAGACCGGGACGCGCTGAGCGAGCTGTATCGGATGACCTCGGCCAAGCTGTTCGGCATCTGCTTGCAGATCTGTCGGGATCGGAGCGCGGCGGAGGACGTGCTGCAAGACGTCTATGCCATCATCTGGAAGCGGGCGGGCGCGTTCGAAGCGGGATCGGCCAGCCCGATGTCATGGCTGGCCACCATTGCCCGCAACCGATCGATCGACTGGGTCCGGGCCCGCGCCAAGCGGCCGACGCAGCCCATCGACCACGCTCATGAGGTGGCCGATGCGACGCCCGACCAGGCACAGGCCGCCGAACGCGCCGAGACCGCGCAGCGCCTGCACGAATGTCTGGAGGCGCTGGAGGGGCGGCAACGCGACGCCATTCGCACGGCCTTTTTCGACGGCATGACCTATGCCGAACTGGCCGATGCGCAAGGCGTGCCGCTGGGTACGATGAAGAGCTGGGTCCGGCGCGGGTTGATGCAGTTGCGGGGGTGCGTCGGTGACCACTGATCCCGATCCCGACATGATGGCCGCCGAACTGGCGCTGGGGCTGCTCGACGGGGAGGAGCGGGCGGTGGCGCTGCGTCGCGTCCTGTCCGATCGCGGGTTCGCGGCGGAGGTCGAATGGTGGCGGCGGCATCTCGCCGATCTGCTCGACGACTATCCCTCCGTGCCGGCACCCGAGGGGTTGATCGATCGGATCGCCATGGCTTCGCGACCCAAGCCGCGTTCCCGGCTCAAGACGCTGATCCCCGCCGGCCTGGCGGTCGCGGCGGCGGTATTGCTGGTCCTCTTCCTGCGCCCGGTGCCGGTCCCCGAAGCGCCGTCCCAGGCAAGCCCGCCGACGATCATGATCGCGGCACTGACCCCGACCGGCAAGGATGTGGCTCCCTTCGGTGCGACCGTCGACCTTCGTCGCGGGGAATTGCGGGTCGCCGCCATCGATCTGGCACCGCCGGGCAAGTCGGCGCAGCTCTGGCTCATCAAGGACGGCACGCCGCATTCGCTGGGGTTGCTGGCTCGATCGGGGGCAACGCGGATCGCGCTTCCAAAGGCCGAGCGATCGGGAATGCGGTCGGGCGCCGTCCTCGCCGTGTCGATCGAACCGCCCGGCGGATCGCCCAAGCCGACGCCGACCGGACCCGTCGTGGCCAGCGGCGCCTTGGCCGCCACCTGACGACCCATCGCTGCCACCGCTTCGGCTTATCGCGGGAGCGGCAGTAGCATCGATACGGCCAGCCCTGGCCGGGCATCCCCCAGTTCCAACTCCCCGCGATGCAATCGCGCGATGGCGGCGACCAGCGGCAGGCCCAGACCATGGCCCGCCCGCGTCCGCGCCGAGTCGAGGCGTCCGAACCGGCGGAGCGCCAGCGCGCGGTCTTCCGGTGAAATGCCGGGCCCGTCATCGGCGACGCGCAGCGCCAGCCTATCGCCATCCGCCGCTTCCAGCGTCACCTGAATCCTACCGCCGGGTGCGCCATGCTTGATCGCATTGCCGATCAGATTGACCAACGCCTGAATCAGCAATTGCCGGTCGCCGAGGAAATTCTTCGGGTGCACGGCCAATCGGAGGTGAAGCCGATGGCCCGCTTCCTCGGCCACCGGCATCATCATCGTCGCGGTTTCCTCGACCAGCGCGGCGAGGTCGATCGGTGCGAAGCCCGCCTGGCGGTGCCCCGCCTCGACCTCGGCGATGCGGAGCAGCGCGGCGAACATCGCGAGCAGCGCATCGCATTGGGCCAGCGCATCCCGCGCGCGCGTCGCCTGTTCGGGGCCGTCCGCTTCCTCGACCATCCCCGCCAATTGGCCGCGTAGCCGGGACAAGGGCGTGCGCAGGTCGTGTGCGATGTCGTTGGAGACGCCGCGCATCCCCTCCATCAACTCGGCGATGCGGTCGAGCATCCGGTTGAAGGCGGCGGCCTGGCGGTCGAACTCGTCGGCCGATCCGGTCAGCGGCACGCGGTGGCGGATGTCACCGGCGATGATCGCATCGACCGCGCGGCGCAGATCGCCGATCCGCCGCCCGACCAGCCGCGAAAAGGCGATCACGCCGCCCAGTACGATCAGGATGATCGATCCGAAGCCGATCAGATAGATGCGGGTGCGCTGCGTGCGGTAATCGTCGAACGGCTCGGTCTCGGCGACGATGACCAGCCGTCGCCCGGCCCCGGCGTCGCGGACAAGGGCCCGGCCATGCGACAGGCCGACGATCCCGTCGCGGGCGCGCAGGTCCGAGCGGCCGAGCGGCAGGTCATGGCGGAGCCGGATATTGCCACCCAGCGCGCGGCCGGCGGGATCGAGCAGCAACAGGCCGACATCGCCCGTGTCCCGCTGCGCCGACAGGCCTACGATCCGCGCCAGCAGGGTGCGGGTCGGGATCGGCGCGGTACCGCCATCGCCATCGCGCTCCAGCAGCAGGTCGCCGACCACATCGATCCGCCTATCGACCAGTTGCGCCACGGTCACCCGGTTGGCGGCCAGGATCGACACCCCCGTCGCCACGGTGGCGACCAGGAACAGCAGGAGGACGCCGGCGGTCAGCCCACGGAGCGAGACCCGCCGGACCGCCGCGTCGATCATGGCTTCAACGAATAGCCGATGCCCCGCACCGTCTCGATCGGATCGCTGCCGCCCGCCTCGGTCAGCTTCACGCGCAAGCGGCGGATATAGACGTCGACGACATTGGTCTCCGGCTCGAATTCATAGCCCCAGACACGCTCGATCAGCATCGCGCGGGTCAGCACCTCGCCGGCATGCCGCGCCAGTTCGGTCAGCAGCTTGAGTTCCAGATTGGCGAGCGCGATCGGCTGGCCCGCTCGCCAGGCGCGAAAGCTGGTCGGGCTGACGACGATGTCGCCGGCGCGGATCGTGTCGCTTTCCCCGACCGTCCAGCGCCGCCCGCGCAGCACCGCGTTGATCCGCGCGTTCAGCTCCTCGGCGGCGACCGGCTTGACGACATAATCGTCCGCGCCGGCCTCCAGCCCGTCGACCTTGTCCGAGGCCATGGACAGCGCGGTCAGCATGATGACGGGCACCGTCAACCCGCGTTCGCGCAGGGTCTCGACCACCGACAGCCCGTCGAGCCGTGGCATCATCCGGTCGAGGATGACCGCGTCGAACTGCTCGCGGTCGAGCGCGGCCAGCGCCTGGCGTCCGTCGCCGACATGTTCGACCCGGTGGCCCAGGCGAGTCAGGTCGTCGGCAAGGCCGGCGGCATAGTCGCGATCATCCTCGACCAGAATCAGGTGCAGACTCATCAGGCAAATTCCATTTCGAGCGGCGCGAATCGCCTGATCGGGCAAAAAAGCCAAGCCAATATCGTCCCGTTCGTATCGCGCTGGAACAATCGAGACAGATGGGCAGCGGACTCCATGGTTCCGCCGGTCCGACGACGCGCGTAGCAGCAATGGCGACAAATGGGCGTATTCCGTGACGGGATCGCCGGATGATGGCCTGCAAGGGCGAGAGGCGAGATATGGCGACCACGACTTCGATCATCCTGGACGGCGACCTGTCCGACTGGCGTGCGACCGACCGGATCGATAGCGGCCTGGGCGATGGTTATTCCATCTATGCCAAGAGCGATGACCAGGATTTCGTCTTCGCGATGACCGCGCCGATGGCGATCGGAGCGAACACCACCGCCTGGCTCAACACCGATCGCAATGCCGCCACCGGCTATCAGGTCTTCGGCTTTGCCGGCGGCGCGGAATATAACATCAACTTCAACGCCGACGGCACCGTCTCGCTCTACAAGGGCGGGGCGGGCGAGACGCTGGTGATGGCGGGGCTGCAGGCGGCATGGTCGGCGGATCGCCAGACGGTCGAGTTCCGCGTGCCCAAGGCCGCGATCGGCAATCCGCAGGCGATCGACACGCTGTACGACGTCAACGACAGCGTGTTCCTGCCCGGCAATTATTCGGCCAAGCCCTTCACCGTCTTCAACGACACCGGCATCACCGCCGACCCGTCGCATCGCATCGCGATCGTCTGGTCGGAAACGACCGCCAATGCCTATTTCAGCAAGACGGCGTATGCGCAGTTGTTCATGGCCGCCCAGTCCCAGGCGATGCAGGCCGGAACGCCGTTCGACATCATCACCGAGGACGATCTGACCAACCTGTCGACGCTGGCCAAGTACGACTCGATCGTCTTCCCATCCTTCCGCAACGTCCAGGCGGACAAGGCGGATGCGATCGCCCACACGCTGGAACAGGCGACCAAGCAGTTCGGCATCGGCCTGGTCGCGGCGGGCGAGTTCATGACCAACGCCGCCGATGGCAGCGCGCTGGCGGGGGACAGCTATGCGCGCATGAAGCTGTTGTTCGACGCCACCCGCGTCACCGGCGGCTGGCCCGCCGATGTGACGATCAAGGCGGCGGACGCGAACCACAGCGTCCTCGACGGCTATGCCAATGGCGAGACGATCCGCGACTATAAGGGCGTCGGCTGGAACGCCTTCACTAGCGTCAGTGGGACGGGCGAGACGATCGCGACGCAGACGGTCAACGGCCAGACCTATGCCGCGGCCATCGCCACCCATACCGGCGGCCGCAACGTCCTCTTCTCGACCGAAGCGGCGATGGCCGACGACAATCTGCTGCAAAAGGCGATCGACTATTCGGTGCATGGCTCGGCCAGCACGGGGGGCTTGCGCGTCGGCCTTCAGATGACCCGCGACGCCGGCCTGTTCGCGTCCCGCATCGATATGGACCAGAGTCAATATTCGGACGAGGTGAAGCCCGAGGACGGCTCGGCCGGCATCTACAGCAAGCTGCTGCCCATTCTCGACCAGTGGAAGTCGCTCTATAATTTCGTCGGCAGCTATTACGTCAATATCGGCAACGACCCGTCGCAGCAGCGCTCGACCGACTGGTCGGTGTCGGCGCCGATCTATGCGCGGATGATGGCGGCGGGCAACGAAATCGGCCTGCACAGCTATACCCATCCCGAGGACACCAATGTCCTGACCGCCGAGCAGATCGCCTATGAGTTCGGGGCCGAGCGCGCCGAGCTGGAAAAGCAGATGAGCGCCTATCTGGGCCGGCAGGTGTCGCTGGGCGGCGCGGCCGTTCCCGGCGCGCCTGAGACGATCGCGACCAGCCAGGAAATCCTGAAGCATGTCGCCTATCTGTCGGGCGGCTATACCGGCGTCGGCGCGGGCTATCCCAACGCCTTCGGCTATATGACCCCGGGCAATGCGGCGGACGGCAAGGTCTATCTCGCCCCCAACACCATGTTCGACTTCTCGCTGATCGAGTTCCAGAAGAAGACCGTCGCCGAGGCGGAGGCCGAATGGGGCAAGGAACTGGCGACGCTGACCGCGCATGCCGATGCGCCGGTGATCGTCTGGCCGTGGCATGATTACGGTCCCGCCATGTGGACCGGCGATGCGGCGGTGAAGAGCCCCTATGTCACGTCGATGTTCACCAACTTCATCGCCAAGGCGGCCGCCGCCGGCGTCGAGTTCGTGACGCTGGCCGATCTGGCCGCACGCATCGGCGCGTTCCAGAAGGCGTCGATCACCACCACCGTGTCGGGCGACACGATCACCGCCGAGGTGACCTCGGCCGGCGACACGCTCGGCACCTTCGCGCTCGACGTCGACGGGCAGCAGGCGGGGCAGGTGATCAAGAGCGTGACCGGCTGGTATGCCTATGACGCGAACAAGGTGTTCCTGCCCAAGGCGGGCGGCACCTATGCCATCACCATGGGCCAGGCGGCCGATGACGTGACCCACATCACCGACCTGCCGATGCGCGCCTCGCTGATTTCGCTGAGCGGCGACGGTCGCGACCTGAGCTTCTCGGTCGAGGGTGAGGGCAAGGTCGTCATCGACCTGAAGGCGCCGGGTACCGACTGGACCACCGTCAAGGGCGCGACCATCGCCAGCCAGATCGGCGAGATCCTGACCATCGATATCGGCACGATCGGCCAGCATGACGTGACCGTCGGCCATGTCGCCAATAGCGGCCCGACCATCACTTCCTTTGGCGGTGCCGATACGGGGCGCATGTCGATCGCGGAGAACGGCACCGCCGTCACCACC
Source organism: Sphingomonas paucimobilis NBRC 13935 (assembly GCF_000739895.2). Taxonomy (GTDB): domain Bacteria; phylum Pseudomonadota; class Alphaproteobacteria; order Sphingomonadales; family Sphingomonadaceae; genus Sphingomonas; species Sphingomonas paucimobilis. The sequence continues at coordinate 9,696 of NZ_BBJS01000037.1, read as the reverse complement.
ATCACCGCGACCGATCCCGACATCGCGCTGGGCGACAGCATCCGCTATTCGATCGCGAACAAGGGCGATGGCGCGGCCTTCGCCATCGATGCGACGACCGGCGTGTTGAAGTTCCTGAACGGCCCGGATTACGAAAATCCGACCGATCTCAATCACGACAATGTCTATGACCTGACCGTGATCGCCACCGACGCCAAGGGCGCGGTCGATATGCAGACGCTGTCGATCGGCGTGACCGATGTCGTCGGTATCACCAAGACGGGGACGATCTTCAGCGACACGATCAACGGCACCGGCGAGCAGGATTTGCTCGACGGCAGTTGGGGTAATGACGTGCTGAACGGTCTGGGCGGCAACGACAAGCTGATCGGCGGTTGGGGTAACGACACGCTGAACGGCGGCGATGGCGACGACGTCCTGATCGGCGGCATGGGCAAGGACATCCTGACCGGCGGCGCGGGCAAGGACATCTTCCGCTTCGAAACGGCCTCGGAAAGCTCGACGCTGTCGTCGCTGCGCGATGTCATCACCGATTTCCAGTCGGGCGAGGACAAGATCGATCTGTCGGCGATCGACGCCAACACCTCGATCTTCGCGCGCGGCGACCAGGCCTTTACCTTCCTGTCCAAGCCCGGCGCGGCCTTCACCGGCGCCGGCCAGCTACGCTTCAACTACCAGATGGTCGGCGGCAAGGAATATACCATCGTCGAGGGCAATACCGACGCCTTCGGTCTGGCCGACTTCTCGATCGCGCTGCTCGGCCATCACAATCTGACCGCCGGTGATTTTTATTTATAAATAGGGGCTAAGACCGCCGTCATGGCGGGAATCGGCTTTCAACTGGCCAGGATGGCGCGCGAGGGCGGGGTCGGCGGAATCGCCGGCGCCGCGCTGCACGGCGCGTTCATCAGCGCCGGCCCCTGGCTGGTCACCGCCATCGCCATGGCGGCGTTCGAGCGCTGGACGCCCGGCGCGATGGCGGGGGGTGACGCGATGATGGTCCATAGCGTCCTGATCTATGCCTTCAGCCTGTCGGCGCTCGCCGCGGGCCCGATCGCGATCTTGGCGATACGACTGATGGCCGACCGGCTGTTCGCACGCGATGTCGGCGGCGTGCCCGGCATATTGCTGGTCGCGCTGGCCGGCGGCGGTGTGCTGGCGCTGGTACTGGGGGCGGGGGTGTTCGGTGTCTGGGCCGCGCTGCCGCTGGTGCCGGCGGCCTGGGCCAGCCTGTTGCTCGCCTGGCTGACCCAGATATGGATCGCCGCGCCGCTGCTGACCGCGCTGCGCCGCTATCGCGCAGTGCCGTTGGCCTATCTGCTGGGGGTCGGCGGGGCGGCGGCGTGCTTGGCATGTGTCGGCCATCTCGGCGGCACATGGGTGCTGGCGAGCGTGACCGGTGGCGCGGGGCTGACGCTGGCCGCCGTTCTGGTCCTGCTGCGCCGGCATTTCACGGCCCCGGCGATAATGCCGACGCGCGATCTGATCGGGTGGCGGCTGGCGCTGATCATCGCCATGGCCGGGCTGACGGGGGCGGTGGCGATCTGGGTCGACAAATGGCTGCTCTGGGCCGGGCCCGACAGTGTCCAGACCCTGGGCCGGTTGCGGCTCAACCCGATCAACGATGCAGGCAGTTTCCTCGGCCTGCTGACCATGGTGCCCGGACTGACCCTGATCCTGATCGTCGGGGAGACGCGGTTCGACCGCGCCTTTGGCGACCTGATGGCGCGGTGCACCGGCACCTCGACGCTGGCACGGATCGAGGAGGCGCGGGCCGAACTGATCGAGACCCTTTTCGACGGCTTGCGCCTGTTGGTGCTGATCCAGGCCCTGGTCGCCGCCCTCGCCTGGGTGCTGGCGGTGCCGTTATTCGAGCTGATCGGTGCCGACCCGCGCGGCATCTTCGCCTTCCGCCATACTTCGGCGGGGGCGGTGTTCCATCTGGTCGCGATCGGGGCGACCGTCGTCCTGTCCTATTATGACCTGTTCGCGCGTGTCGTCCTGATCTGGGCGAGCTTCGCCCTGGCCAGTGCGCTGGCGACCTGGATGCAATGGGACGCCGGGCTGGCCGCCTTTGGCTGGGGCTATATGGCGGGTGCGGTGGTGGGTGCGTCGGTCGGCATCGCGATGGTCGCCGAATCGACCTTCCGTCTGGTCTATCTGCTCTTCGTCGGCAACAACCCCGCCGTGGTCGGGCGCGAAGGACGATGGGCATGAGGGGCGGCATGATGGGGCGACGGACCTTGCTGGGCCTGGGGGCCGGCGCGCTCGGGTTGGCCTTCGGGCGCCATGCCACGGGGGATGCGGCCGAGCGGCGCTGGCGTTGGGGCGTGGATTATGGCGCCGCGACCGACCCGTCGCTCGCCCGTCAGTTCGATCTGCTGGTGCTGGAGCCGCATCACGCCCGCCCGATTGCGCCACTCCGCGGACCCAGCAGCAAGCTGCTCGGCTATGTTAGCCTGGGCGAAGTGGAAAAGAGCCGGCCCTATTTCGCCACGCTCCTGCGCGACGGCGCCCTGCGCGCGCCCAACCCGCATTGGCCTGATGCGCGTCATGTCGATCTGCGCCATCCCGCCTGGCGCGCCGCGCTGTTGAATCTCGTCGTGCCCGCGATTCTGGCGATGGGCTATGACGGGCTGTTCCTCGACACGCTCGACAATGCCGAGGCGATGGAACGCGACGATCCGGAGGGCAATAAGGGCATGGTCGCGGCGGCGGCGGGGTTGGTCGCTGCCCTGCGCGCACGCTTCCCCGGCATCCTGCTGATGCTCAACCGGGGCTATGCCGCGCTGCCCGAGGTGGCGCCGCGGATCGACTATCTGCTGGGCGAGTCGATGGCCTCGCGCTGGAGTTTCGCGGCCAAGCGCTATGAGATGCTGTCGGACGGCGACTGGCATTGGCAGGCGGAGCGGTTGCGCTCGGCCAAGGCCCGCAACCCCGCGCTGCGGCTGACCACGCTCGATTATTGGGATCCGGCGGATGGCAAGACGGTGGCGGCGCTCTATGCCCGCGAACGCGCGGCCGGGTTCGATCCCTATGTCGCCACGCTGGCGCTCGACCATCTGATCGCGGAGCCGATGGGATGACGCGCCGTTCGTCGCAGCGCTGGATGGCGATCGCCCTGCCGATCGTGGCGGGCCTGGCGATTCTGGCGCTGGGCCTGGTGCTGATGCCGGGGCGGCGCGAGGTAGAACAGGCTGCCCGCCGTGCGGCCCCGCCGGTCCCGCCCGTCGTCCCGCCACAGGCGACGCCCACCGCCGCGCCCGTCCCGCCATCGGCCCCGCCACATCCCGAACTCGGTCCCGCGATCCTGACCGCCAATGCCACCGCGCTGGCGGCGCTGACCCAGAGCCTGACCGACCAAGGCGTGACCGTCACCACCGCGCAAGTCGCCTATGATCTGGCGGCGGCGGGGCGCCCCGCCGTGGCGCTCGCCTATCTCGCAGCGCGGGCCGATGGCACCGGCCCCGCGACCTGGTTGCTGCGCGTCGATCTGTTGCGCAAGCTCGGCCGGCGCAAGGAGGCGGAGGCTTTGCTGGCCGCCGCCGCCACGCGCCCTATCGGCGTGCCGCCCGCAGCGATCATCGCCACTGGCTATGCGCTGGATCGCCCCGATCTGATCATCGCGGCGGCGGCATCGGGGGCGATTCCGCCGCCCGACGCCAAGCTCGCGCATGATCTGGCGCAGCGGGCCGAGGCGCGCGGGAGGCTCGACTGGCTGGCGCAGCTCGACCGGGCGGGGGGTGCCGATTGGCGCGCGGGCGATCCCTGGCTGGCGCTGCGGGTCGCGATCCGGACGGGGGACAGCGCCTCGGTGCTGCGCGCGATCGGCGGTCTGCCTGCCGAAGAGCGGGAGGACGCGCGGACGGCCTGGATGACGCGGACCGGCGATCGCGCTGGATTGCGTAGCCAGATGCTGGCTCAGGCGGCGCGGCCGGGGGCCGATCTACCGGCCTTGGCGGAGCGGTTGTTGGCGATCGGCGCGCGCGAGGACGCAATCGCGCTGTTGCGCCGGGCGGCCATCGGACAATCGCCCGGCTCGGCGGTGGGGCAGCGGCTGCTCTATCTGATGGGGCCGCGCCCCGCATCCGGTGATCGCGAATGGTTGCGGCAACAGGCGCTGGCGGGATCGAGCGCCGATCAGGCGCGCTGGCTGGCCGCCTATGCCGAGCGCGATACGCCCGCGACCGCGCTGGCCTTTGTGCAGCGCCATCCGCTGGCGGCGCGGACCGATATCGCGATCCTTCGCCTGCAACTGGCCCAAGAGGAGGGCGATCGCGGGGCTGCCCGCCAGGCGATGGCGGCACTGCTCGACGGACGGGCGCTCGAGCCGGGCGCGCTGCGTCGTATCTCGGCATTGGCGGATGGGCTCGACCCGGCCCAGGCGCGCGCGCTGGCCGAGCGGCGCATCGCGGCGGGAATTGCGGGACCGCGCGACCGGCTCGACCTCGCCTGGGCGGCCTGGAATGCGGGGGATGCGGCGCGCACGCGCGACTGGCTGCACGAATATCTGGTCGAGGCACCAGGCGACCTGCCCGCGCTGCGGCTGATGGCGGATGCGCAAGCCCGACTGGGCGGGCCGGCGGCGGCGCGACCCTGGCTGGAGCGGGCGCTGTTGCAGGCACCGCGCACCGGGCGGACACGGGCCGAGCTGCTCGACCGGCTGGGGCGGCGCGCCGAGGCGCTGGCGCTGGTTACGGCGATGCGGCGTGCGGCTCCGCGCGATGCCGAACTGGCCGCGTTGCAGGCACGGCTGCTGATCGCGGCCGGGCAGCCTGGGCGGGCACGGGCGGTGTTGACGCCATGATCGCCACTGATCTGCCCCCCTCGGCCGGCGCGGCGATGCCGCAACTGACGGTGCCCGATATGGTCTTCGTCGACCATCGCATCGTCGCGCCGGGCGATCCGCGCCTCGTCTGGCCTGCCGGTACCGCGCTGACCTTGGAGCGAGCGGAAGGCGAGGTGATCGTCCATTCCGATCGCCCGATCGGAGCCGAGGCGGTGGCGCTGTTCCAATCGCAGGTCGGGGCGGCGATCGGCGACCTGCGCTGGAACGATGTCAGCCTGGTCCTGCGCCCCGCCACCGGATGGGCGATGGATGCGCGGATTATCGGCGCGGCGCTGATCGTCGCCTTCCAGCCTGCCGCCGATGCGGTGGTGACGGCGCCGGTCAGCGACGGCGATCCGAAGGCTGACGTCGCCCGCGCCTTGGTCGAGGCCGATCTCGCCGCCGGCTATCCGGGGCGGGGGCGCGAACAGGCCGCCTCGCTGGTGGCACGTGATCCCGAGGACCAGCGCGCCGCCCGGCTGCTCGCTGACGCGCGGATGCTGGACGGCGATGTCGCCGGTGCCGCCCGAGGCTATCGGGCGGTGGGCGCGACCGATAAGGCCGCGCGCCGCGCCATGGCGGCGGCGGGCGGCACGGCCAGCGTGGGACTTGTCGCGCGCGAGGGCGGCGATCTGGCGCAGCTGGAGGCGAGCATCCGCGCTGAGGTGCCGCTCGACGACCGGGTGAGCATGGGGGCGAGCGTCCGTCATCTGGTCAGCCGGGTCGAAGCGGGGGGCGGCCAGGTCAGCGAGACGGCATCGGTGATCGATGCTGGTCTGGCGGTCGCGCTCAGCGATGCCGCGCGGCTCCAGTTGCTGGCCGCCTCGGCGCTCGACGACGGGGTGACCGGCGGCGGCGTCAAGCTGACCTATGGTCCGGCCGAGGCCCAGTTCCGCGTGGCGTTGACCCGCCACATGCCCGATTATGTCACGCCGGCGCAGGTGCTCGCCGGTGGTTATCTGTCGCGCGCAGCGCTGGGCGGCGTCTATCGCCTGAGTTCGGGGCTGGTCGTGCAGGGGGATGTGGGCGTCAATCGTTATGGCCTGGCGGGCAGACGCGGGGCGAGCGACAGCGTGACGCTGGCCGGTGGCCTCGATTATCTGATCCGCCGCCGTTATCCGCTCTTCGGGCTCAGCTACCGGGTCGAGGCCGAATATGTGCAGCATATGCGCAGCGATGCGACGGGCATACCGCTCATCCCGCTTGCCGACCGCGAGAACCATACGGTGCAGGCGATGCTCGGCGAGGCGCTGGGCGAGGTACAACTGACCGGCATGGCGGGATGGACGGTCGACCGCTTCGGCGGTGACGGCCCCAATGCCAGCCTGGGGATGACCGTACCTATCGGCCTGTGGTGGAAGGTCGAGGCGTCGGGCGGTCTGACCTCGATCAGCCGGCCTGGCTTTTCGGGGCAGCAACTGTTCGCCCGCGCGCTGGTGACACGCAGCCTGGGGGCGCCGCGGTGACCCCCGAACTGCTGAACGAGCGCCAGCCCAAGACGCGGTGGCGGCGGAACGTCCGGATCGCGCTGGAAATCGCGATCGTCTTTGCCTTGCTCGCCGCGCTCGACGAATGGTTGACCGGCGGGGTCGGTTTTGCCGGCGTGCGACCCAGCCCCTATTGGATTCCGGTGCTGGTCATGGCGCTGGTCTATGGCACGGGGCCGGGCATCGCGGCGGCGGTGATCGCCTCCCTCCTTTGGCTGCTCGCGGCGCACCGCGATGGCAGCGAGCGGGATTATCTCGACTGGCTGCTGCACCTGTCGATCCCGCCGCTATTGTGGTGCGTGGTCGCGGTGGCGGTGGGCGAGGTGACGCTGTCGCGCAAACGCCATCTGGCCAAGGCATTGCGGCGCGGTGCACAGGCCGTGCGCGATGTCGGGCGGATGACCGATGCGCATGAACGGCTGACGCGGACCAACCGCGATCTGCAACGCCGCATCGCCACCGACCCGCGCACCACCGGCCATATCATCGCGACCGCGGCTCGGCTGTCCTCGGTCGATCCCGCCGCGCGGCGTGGGGCGCTGGCGCAGCTGATCGGGTTGGCGGCGCAGAGCGACGACTTCACCTGCTACCGGCTGGGCCCGGACGGGGCGCGTGCTTGGCTGCGCGGCGGGGCGGTGACGGGGGCGAGCATGGGGCGGCCCGACATGCTGCCGCCCGCGATGATCGAGACGCTTGCCGCATCGGGTGAGCGGCGCGTTCGTCATGTCGCGCGCCGCAGTGACCGCGAATGGCTGGCGGGCCTGGGCGTCGCTGCGGTGCCGCTGGCCGACGGCGATGCCCGGCTGCACGGCTTGCTATTGTTCCATGACCTGCCGATCGAGCAGTTCAACGCGCACCGCGTCGCCGAATTGGCGGAGATCGGCCATTGGCTGAGCCCGATGATCCTTGATCAGGGACAGGCGCCGCTGCGCGTCATGCGCTCCGCATGACGGCGCGGTATCTGGCGCTGACGATCCTCGACCTCGCCTGGATCGGCATGGCGATGCTGTCGGGACTGGGCGTGGGCTGGGCGCTGCTGGGCCATGCGCTGTTGACCGGGCTGACCTATCACGCGTGGCTGCGGTCCGATCCGCATGGCGGTTTCGCCGCCGCGATCCTGGGGGTGGCGGGGCCGATAGGGCTGATGCTGGGTCAGATCCTTGGCCGCTGGAACGAGCGTGGGTGGGGGCGTCCGTCCGGCATCGCGCGCGACGAAGGCTTTGCTGGTCGGGCCATGGCCCATCCGCGGCGTGGGGCGGCGCGGGAGATGGCGCGGCTGCTCGATGGGCGGGTCTATTATCCCGCGCCCGACAGGCTCGATTCGCTGGTCGCGATCCTGCGCCATGCACCGGTCGCCGAGCGGCGCCGCGCACTGGAGACGGTGGTGCGGTCATTCGAGCCCGGCCTGTCGCCACTAGTCGCGCAGGTGCTGAACGATCCCGACCAAACGATCCGCGCGCTGGCCGCCGCCGCGTCGGCGCGGATCGTCCATAATCTGGGCGAGCATCGCGCCGGCCTGGAGGCGCGGATCGCCCGGGGCGATGCGGAGGCGGTGCAGTCGCTCGGCCGACTGCTCGCCGACCATGGCCAATCGAACATCCTGCTGTCCGACATGCAGCGTGCGGCCTTGCGCGACGAGGCGGCGCTGCTGCTCGCGCGCGGCGGCCGGGCGGGCGAGGCGGAGCGGCTGGCGATCGAGGTGGCGTGGGCCGCGCGCGATTATGATGCGATCGACCGTATCCGCGCGGCGGCGGGGGATGCCGACGATAGGGATGCCGCCTGGTGGCGGGCCGAGGCGGTCCGGTGAGGAGCGCGCCGCGCGAGGCGGGGGAAGAAGCCGATGTCTGTCTGATCGTCGAGGGGGCCTATCCCTATGTCATCGGCGGCGTATCGGGCTGGCTTCAGGACCTGATCACCTATCTGCCCGAAATCCGGTTCCATGTGGTGGCGATCAAGGCCGGGCCGGCGCCACTGCCGTTCCGCATGACCCCGCCCGCCAATGTGGTGGGCGTGACCGAGATCGGCCTGGCCCCCGCCGCCATGGCACCGCGCCCCATTCCCGATCGGTTGGCCGCCGCGATCGCCGATGCGCTGATGGTGTTCGTCGCGACCGGAACGCCAGCGGCGATGGCGAGCCTGCTCGATCTTCTCGCCAGCCCGCGCCGCGCGCCCGATCCGGGCGACATATTGGCACATCCGGCGACCTTCGTGCGGTTACAGCGCCATTACCGCGCGATCCTGCCGCGTGCGTCGTTCCACCATTATTTCTGGGCGATGCGCACGCTGCTCGGCGGGTTGCTGACCGTGCTGACCGCACCGCTGCCGCGCGCGAGAGTCTATCACACCATCTCGACCGGCTTTGCCGGATTGCTGGCGGCGCGGGCGCGTTATCGGACGGGGCGGCCGGCGTTCATCACCGAACATGGCATCTATCTGCTCGAACGGCAGATCGAGGTGATGATGGCCGATTGGATCGGCGACCAGGTCGATACCGGGTTGGAGCTGGAGCGCAGCGTGCGCGATCTGCGCGACCTCTGGGTGCGGGCCTTCACCAGCTATGCCGAGGCCTGCTACGCCGCCTGCGACCCTGTCGTGGCGCTTTATGGCGAAAATAATGTCGTGCAGCGGCGACTGGGCGCCGCGCCCGATCGGGTGCGGGTGATCCCCAACGGCATCGATATCCGCCGCTTCGCGCATCTGGCGGACGCGCGCGATCCCGCCCGGCCAGTCGTTGCGCTGCTGGGCCGGGTGGTGCCGATCAAGGATGTGAAGACCTTCATCCGCGCCGCCGCGATCGTCCATGCCGCACGGCCCGATATCCGCTTCGTCGTGCTGGGGCCGAAGGATGAGGACCCCGCCTATGCCGCCGAATGCGACGCCTTGGTCGCCGAGCTGGGTTTGGGCGAGGCGCTGTCCTTCGAAGGGCGGGTTCGGATCGAGGACTGGATGATGCGCGTCGACCTGTTGGTCCTGACGAGCCTGTCGGAGGCGCAGCCCTTGGTCATCCTGGAGGGCGGTGCATGCGGCATCCCGGTCGTCGCGCCCGATGTCGGCAGTTGCCGTGAGATGATCGAGGGGCGCGGAGGCGCGGATAGAGGCCATGGCGGGATCGTCACCCCGCTGGTCAATCCGGCGGCGACGGCGGCGGCGATCCGGCGGATCATGGACGACCCCGCGCTGCGCCGGACCATGGGGGAGACCATGCGCGAACGGGTGAAGCGCGATTACGACCATCCGACGATCATCGGGGCCTATCGCCGGCTTTATGGAGAGTTGGCGGCGCGGAGCTGAATCCTCATCCTCCCCTGCAAGGGGAGGGGGACGATGCGTAGCATGGGGCAGGGGGTGTCACCGGTTGTGATGAAAGTCTTACCTCGCCGA
>NZ_BBJS01000038.1 GCF_000739895.2 Sphingomonas paucimobilis NBRC 13935 | reverse complement strand
GCGCCACCTCCCCTTGCAGGGGAGGAAGTAGGTGCTGCAGGGCGACAGCAGCCTTGGCGGGCGTGCGCGGGGCTTGCGGCAGTCGATGTCGCCGCCGGAAATTACCTTATGGCAGGCGCTACGCCACCGTCCTGGCGGCCTTAAATTTCGGCGGCAGCATCCGTCGGGGCCGTATATCGCCGACTTTTATTGCCACGAGGCACGGCTCGTCATCGAAGTCGATGGCGAGGCGCACGGTTGTGATGATCGACTGAAACGGGATGCTCGAAGAGACATTTGGTTTGAGGCGCGCGGCCTGACGACGCTGCGCATCGCCGCTGTTGATGTCCAAAGCGACATCGAGGCAGTCGTTCGACATATTCTGGCCGCCGCCGCCCAGTGCCGTTCCGGGGAGGATTAAATGGACTTCATATCGATCCTGTCGATCTTCGTGCTGGCGTGTTTCGTCGGCTATTATGTGGTCTGGTCGGTGACGCCCGCGCTGCACACGCCGTTGATGGCGGTGACCAACGCCATTTCCTCGGTCATCATCGTCGGCGCGTTGATCGCCTCGGCGGCGACCTCGGGGGCGACTGGCTCGGGCGTGGCGAAATGGTTGGGGCTGGCGGCGGTGGTGCTGGCCAGCATCAACATCTTCGGCGGCTTTGCGGTGACCCAGCGCATGCTCGCCATGTACCGCAAGAAGGAGAAGCGCTCGTGATCGCCCCCGTATCACCTGCGCCCCTGCCCGGACCGCTCGGTCCCACTGTCCACGCCGTCGCCGCAAGCCCCTGGGTCTCGCTCGCCTATCTGGTGGCGGGGGTGTGCTTCATCCTGGCGCTGCGCGGGCTGTCGAGTCCAACGACCAGCCAGCGGGGCAATCGCTTCGGCATGATCGGTATGGCCATTGCGGTCGTGACGACGCTGGTGACGCATGTGCCGTTCACGTCTCTCGGGGCCAGTAACAATTTCGATGACCGCAGCGTCGATTGGATCGCCATACTCGAAATCCTCGCCGCCATCGGCCTCGGTGCCCTGATCGGCATCACCACCGCCCGCCGCATCGCGATGACCGCGATGCCGCAGCTGGTCGCCGCTTTCCACTCGCTGGTCGGGCTCGCCGCCGTCGCGGTCGCCTGTGCCGCGTTCCTGAACCCCGTCGCCTTCGACATCGCCGACCTGGTCGTGCCGCTGATCGGCCAGCCCTTTGCCAGCATCCATGTCGTCAGCCGGGTGGAGATGGCGCTGGGCGTCGCGATCGGTGCGATCACCTTTTCGGGATCGGTCATCGCCTTCCTGAAGCTCAACGGCAATATGGGGGGCAAGCCGATTCTGCTGCCCGGCCGTCATGCGCTGAACCTTGGCATTCTCGGCGCGATCGTCATTCTGGTCGCGATGTTCACCCGCGATCAGGCGCCGTGGATATTCTGGACGATCACGATCCTGTCCTTCGCCATCGGCTTCCTGCTGATCATCCCGATCGGCGGCGCGGACATGCCGGTCGTGGTGTCGATGCTGAACAGCTATTCGGGCTGGGCGGCCGCCGCGATGGGCTTCACGCTGCACAATAGCGCGATGATCATCACCGGCGCGCTGGTCGGCTCGTCGGGCGCGATCCTGTCCTACATCATGTGCCGGGCGATGAATCGCAGCTTCATCAGCGTAATCGCGGGCGGCTTCGGCGCAAGCGATGCCGGGGCGACCGGCGGTGGCGCGGCGATCGATCGCCCATGGAAGCGCGGCAGTGCCGAGGACGCGGCCTTCCTGATGAGCCAGGCCGAGCAGGTCGTGATCGTCCCCGGTTACGGCATGGCGGTGGCCCAGGCGCAGCATGTGCTGCGCGAGATGGGTGATCTCCTCAAAAAGGAGGGCGTGCGCGTCAAATATGCCATCCATCCGGTCGCGGGCCGCATGCCCGGGCATATGAACGTGCTGCTGGCCGAGGCGAACGTCCCCTATGACGAGGTGTTCGAGCTGGAGGACATCAACGCCGAATTCGCGCAGACCGACGTCGCCTTCGTCATCGGCGCGAACGATGTAACCAACCCGGCGGCCAAGACCGACAAATCCTCGCCCATATACGGCATGCCGGTGCTCGACGTCGAAAAGGCCAAGACGGTGCTGTTCATCAAGCGCTCGATGGGCGGCGTCGGCTATGCCGGGGTCGATAATGAGCTATTTTATCGCGACAACACCATGATGTTGCTGGCGGACGCCAAGAAGATGGTCGAAGAGATCGTCAAGGCGCTCGGCTGAGTGACCGATTCGGGCTGACGTCGACTCCCGGACGGCGGCCCGGTCGCGGACAGGTGGTGTCGGGCGCGGGGCCCGCACGCCGCCATGATGCGTGACCGTAAACGAAGGAACGGGCCCGCATGCGCGGGTGGCGGGGAGCAGAATTGGACCAGCTTAATCCTTATCGCGACGGTTTCGCGGTCGTCCTGATCAGCACGCCGGCCCTGGCGGGCGCGGCGACACAAGCCGTGCAGCAGGCCGGCGGGCGGGTGATGCGCAGCATCGACTGGCCGGCGGTCGCCGAGGAGATCGGGCGACAGGCGGGGCGCCCGCTTTTGCTGATCGATACGCATGGTGCGCCGGCGACGGCCATGGAGGTCGCGCTGGCGCGGATCGATGCGGTGGCAACCGCGCTCGACCTGCCGATCGTCGTCAGCCTCAGCACCCAGGACATCGACCTGGTCGCGGCCATGCTGCTCGGCCCGCGCGTTGCCATGCTGTGCGACGCCAGCGAACTGGAACTGGTCGCCGCGCTGGCCGTGGCGGGCGCGACCAATAGTGGTGCGACGATGGTTCACAGCCATTTCCATGAAGGCGAATCGGAACGCCTGCGACAGCTCAATGCCGAAGTCGCACGGATCGCCGAGGTGCTGGCGCGACTGTCGACCGGCGATGAGGAGGAGCGGCGCGGCGGCGGAGTCAGCGACCGGCATCAATCCTTCCATGTCGCCGCGACGCGTCCCCAGCCGGGGGATGCCGAGCTGATCCGCCGGATGATCCGCGCGCGGCGGCTCCGTGACGGATTTTTCGGAGCGGGTCTGTTCGAGGAGCCCGCCTGGGACATGCTGCTCGATCTTTATGCCGCGCATCTGGAGGGGACGCGCGTGTCGGTATCGAGCCTGTGCATCGCCGCCGCCGTCGCGCCGACCACCGCGCTGCGCTGGATCGGCAAGATGACCGAGGCCGGTCTGTTCACGCGGCAACCCGATCCGGTCGACCGGCGCCGCGCCTTCATGGTGCTGACCGAGCGGGCGCTGGAGGGAATGCGGGCCTATCTGGCGGCGGTACGGCGGCTGGGGACGACCTGACTCAGCCGGCTAGCGCCCAGCGGATCGCGCCGCCCAGCCGCCGCGTGCCCAGCCGGATTGCGGGGCGCATCGCACTCGTCGGCTCCAGCCCGTGCAATCGTGCGGCCCAGTCGGGCAGCAGCGCGATCCCCGCCTGGGTCAGCCACTTGCTGACCGGCACCAAGGCCGCGCTGGGGGCCGGCTGGTTTAGCAGCGTGCGCGCGACCGCCCGCGTCCTTGCATCGACGCGCAGCTCAGTGCGAATCGAGGCCAGAAAGCGCGCCAGTTGCCGCCGATCCTCTGGCACATCCTCCGCGCCCAGCCGCCGGGCGAGCATGGCCATCTCCGCCAGATACTGGTCGGCGCGTGCGTCGGGGAAATCGGGGTCGCGATAGGTGCGGTGCGCGCGCAGGAAACTGTCCACCTCGGCAGCATGGACGAAGGTCAGCAAATGCGGATCGTCGGCGGCATAGGGCGTGCCGTCGGGCAGGGTACCCTTCACGCGGGTGTGGACGGCACGGACCCGCGCGATCATCCGCTCGGCCGCTTCGGTCGAACCATAGGTGGTGACCGAGATGAACCCGGCCGTCCGCCGCAAGCGGCCCGCCATGTCATGCTGGAAATTGCTATGGTCCCAGACGCCGGCCAAGGCGGCGGGGTGGAGCATCTGCAACAGCAGCGAGGCGATGCCGCCCGCCATCATCGCGGTGAAATCGCCATGCACTGCCCAGGTCGCCGAACCGGGACCGAACAGTCCGTCATCCCCCGGCGGCCGCGACAGATCGAGCCGGTCGCTGCCGACCACGTCGCGTATCTGGTCGGCGATCTGGCGGCGGACGGGGCGCATGAGGCGGTAACGCCCGGTGTTCTCAATATGTTGCGTTCGAATCCATCAGCCAAAGAGCGTTTCGGCGGAACGATATGGGCGATGCGAAGCGGACGTCGCTGCTTGACTTGTTGGAAAATGTTGCTCAAATGTTCTCACCGCGCGGCAAGGGCGGGGCGGTATGATCAACATATCAGATGATGAACGTCGGCGAGCATTCTCCACGTGGTTGAGGAGTGGCGTGTTGCCGACTGTGCGGCAGGCGGACGGAACGGAACTCAAGTTCAATCCCTGGCACGATCCCAAGAACGGGCGTTTCGCATTCGTCGGCGCAGGACAATATCATGGTCGATGGCGTGGCGGCGGATTCACCGGCGGGGGTGGCGGCAGCGTCGGGGGCGGCGGGGCAACGGGCCCTGGATGGGAAGCGCCTCAGCGCAAAGCTCGTCAAAGCACCATAAACGGATCGATTGACGCCAAAAATTCCCGAGCTCATGGGGCAAAGACCTCGGGCGCATCCGCTGCGGGTGGCTCGGCCGGCGAGCCACTTCGGACGGTCGTTCGCAACGGCTATACGTATGAAATCGACGCCCGGGCCCGGACACGACGCGTTTCCGGCTCGCTGACCCTGGCGCCCGTGTCGGTGCGTTCCCGGACGTCGCAGCGGCAAGCGGGAGGATCGGAGCGCCGATCAAGCGATGACGGGGGCCATTATATCGCCGCGCGCTTCAATGGCCCGACCGAGGCGTTCAATCACTTCGCTCAAGATGCGAACTTCAACCGAGGGAAGTATCGGCTTCTAGAAAATGAATGGGCGGGTGAAAAACGCGCCGGTAGGACCGTGACGGTTAGGATCGTTCCGCAATTCGGTGGTAATTCCTCGCGACCATCGACGATCGATGTTCGCTGGATTGTCAACGGCAACGCGAAGAGCGTAAAATTCCCCAACGAACGGTGGGAGAAGCGCCGTGACGGAAAGTGAGTCGGAACGTCTGTTGGACGAGATCGGGCGGTTGCTGATGGAGGACGATGAATATCCGTCGGAGCCCACGCTGCTCTATGCGCAACTCGATCACAACATGATCGGCGAATCGATTTTCAAGGAACTCGGCAATCAGCTTCTCTACCGATGGCCCTGGAACGAGCGACAGGCCTATGCCCTTCTCGAATTATGGGAGGGGCAACAGGGGCCGGATCGTTGGTCGGAGCTCGAATATGTGATCCGCGATGGCAAATTCGAGGTCGTCTACATCTACCCGGATGAAATCCGTCCAGGCGAAAACCTGACGGAGCGCCGCGAGCGGTCGCTCCGGCGGCATTTCGGGGACAAGCCCATCGTCTATCCACCCTGGGACGAGGATGACGGTCTGGTCTATGACATGTAGCTCGCCGGCCCGGTATCATCCCCGCTTGGCGGCGTCCCATGCCGCGATCTCGTCGGGGAAACGCCGCTCCATGACCAGGTCGCTGGCCGTCTCGGTGCCCAGATCGACCTCGACCGATCCCGCCCATTCATAGGTCGCATTGCCCGACAGCGTCACCATGCCGTCCTCGCCCGCAAAGGCGCGGACCAGTCCGCCGCGATTGAACACCACCGTCGTGCTGTCCCACGCGATGCGGCCGGTCAGGCAGGCGGCATAGGTCGAGGCCGCCATGGCGCTGCCGCAACTGTCGGTCAGGCCGACGCCGCGCTCGAAGGTGCGGACGAACAGCGTATCGCCGCGAACCTCGACGAACGAGACATTGGCGCGCTGGGGCAGCCAGTCGGGCCCGGCCTCGCATATCTCGCCCAGGCGGACCAGTTCGGCCTCGTCCACCGTCTCGACGAAATGGACGAGATGCGGGTTGGGCATGGTGACCGCGGTGAAGCGGCGCGCGCGGTCGAGCATCGGCAGCACATCCTCGACGAGCCGGTCGGGCGCGCCATGGATGGGCCAGGCGGCAGTCGAAAGCCCCGCCGGCCCTGCGGTCTCGCGCACCGTATAGACGCCCGGCATCAGATCCTCGTCGCGCACGGCGGTGGCGTAGGAGGTCTTGAGCCGGACCGTCGCGGCGTCGATCCCCAGCGCCTCGAAACCGGCGCGCGCGACGCAGCGGACGCCGTTCAGGCACGTCTCCGCCTCGCTGCCGTCGCTGTTGCGCATCACCATGCCGAATTCGGCGTGGTGGTCGCCGGGTACCAGCAGCAGCAGGCCATCGCCGCCCACCGGCCCGGCCCGGTCGGCCAGCGCCCGCGCCACGCCCGCCCATTCCGCCTCGCTCAATGACAGCGCGCGCGCGTCGATCATCGGGAAGTCGTTGCCCGAGCCATGGCATTTGACGATCGCGAACCGCATCGGCGGCACCTCCGGAAAAGTCTGTCAAGCCGCCCGCTTAGCCCAGCCGGTGTCGGGCCGCCAGCGGTGCCGGGGCTTGCCATCGCGGTTGGACTGTCGGACACAATGTCGGATACGGGGAACCCGGATGGTTCAAAGGAGAGGGCGATGATCACCGCGATCCGCGAAGTGCGCCGTGCCAAGGGCATGACGCTGGACGATGTCGCCCGCGCCTGCTGCCCGCCGACCACGCCGCAGACGATCGGGCGGCTGGAGATGGGAACGCGGACCGTGTCGCTGCCTTGGCTCAACCGGATCGCGGCGGCCCTGGGCTGTACCACCGCCGATCTGGTGACCTTGCCGATACGCGAGACCTTGCCCGTCGCGGCCTTGCTGGGCCCGCGCGGCGCGGTCGCGCCCCGGACCGCGCGCGTGGTCTCCCCACCCTGCGCCGCGCCGGGGATGATCGCGGTGACGGTGACCGGCGCGGTCGGCGATTATCGCGCGGGCGATGAGCTCTGGTGCGAGCCCCTGGGCCCGGATAGATTCGCCGAGGCTATGAATCGCGATATCCTCGTCCCCCGGCCCGCCGGCGGCTATGTCTTTGCCCGTCTGGCGGGCCGGCCCGGCGACGGGCTCCATCTGCTGCCGCTCGAGCCCGGTGCGGCGGGGGTAACCATCGTGGCGCCGGCTTGGATCGCGCGGGTCGCACGGCTGGTGCGTACGCTGTGACGTGGCGTCGCTTGCTGCTCGCTTTGGCGCTGGCGCTGCCGGCGGCTGCGCCCCAGACGCCGCCCGCCACCCCCGTTGCGGCCCCCGCGCCGCCGCCGGTGGAGAAGCCCATACTGGTCCACAGCTATCCGCATGACAGCACCGCCTTTACCGAAGGGCTGCTGATCGCCGATGGCGCGCTGTACGAAAGCACGGGTCGCGAGGGGCAGAGCGTGATCCGGCAGGTCGATCTGACGAGCGGCAAGACGCTGCGTCAGGCGACCGTGCCCGACGGGCTGTTCGGCGAGGGGATCGTCGCCTGGGGCCCGGAACTGCGCAGCGTCACCTGGCATGGCGGGCGCGGCTTTCGCTGGAGTCGGCCGGGGCTGAAGAAGCTCGGCGAATGGAAATATGCCGGCGAAGGCTGGGCGATGACCGACGATGGTCATCAGATCATCCTGTCGGACGGCACGTCGCGTCTGCGCTTCCTGAACCCCGCGACCATGGCGGTCGCGCGCACGCTGGACGTCACCGTCAATGGCCGGCCGCTCAAATATCTGAACGAGCTGGAATATATTGACGGGCAAATCTGGGCCAATGTCTGGATGACGCCCTATATCGTGCGGATCGATCCGGGCAGCGGTGAGGTGAAGGGCGTCGTCGACCTGAGCGAACTGGTCGCGCGGGCGGGCGTTACCGATCGGGACTCGGTGGCCAATGGCATCGCCTATGACCGGGCGAAGCACCGGATCTTCGTGACGGGCAAGAATTGGCCCGAACTGTACGAGATTCGTCTGAACTCGTCCGTACGCTGACGCCGGGATGCGGGTCTTCGCTTCATAAGGGGCGAGCTGGCCGATGTCGCGGCGGGAATCGGGGCCGTTTTCGGCGTCTGGTTATCGATGCCGGCTTGCTATCGATGGCGGTCTAAGACTAACCTGGATTATTAACGGCTTGGCCAAGCCTCGTTATACCATGCTGGCCAGTAGCCGATGCCGGGCATCCGGAGCCCGGAGCGGCGTGAATAGGAGCAGGAATTCTTGCCGACCAATACGCGTTTCGTCGTCTCGCTGCACATGCTGGCGCTGCTTGCCGACCATGGCGACATGCCCTTGCGCTCGGAGGACATCGCCGCCAGCGTCAATTCCAACGCCGCCGTGGTGCGGGCCCTGCTGCTGCGGCTGGCGAGCGCGGGGCTGACCCGCTCGCAACTCGGCAATCGCGGCGGGGCGATGCTGGCCCGGCCCTCGTCCGAAATCCGGCTGGTCGACGTTTATCATGCGGTGGAGGATCGCAATTTCTTCGCCTTCCATCGCCAGCCGCCCGAGGGCGAAAGCCCGATCGATCGCCATATCACCCCCAGCCTGGAGGCGATGCTGACCCCGGTGCGTGAGGCGCTGGAGGAAAAGCTGGCCGACCTGACGCTGGACGATGTGCTGACCGACATTCGGGCGCGGGCGGGGGTGTCGCAAATCCCGTTCGAGCCGATGGCGCTGGCTAGTCGTAGCGTCTGATCAGACGAGGTTGAGATCGGTCGGGCGCGTGCTGGGGAACAAGGTGCCCAGCCGGTCGGCCGACAGCCCGAACTGGCGTGCGACCAGCCCGCCGATCAGTCCGCGATAATCGGTCAGCACCGGCAGGTCGCGATTCTGGTTGAGCGTCGCGGCGGACAGCGCGACCTGTTCGCCCGCCATGCGGCCGCCCGAAACGCCGCCGCCCAGCACCCAATAGATGCTGCCATGGCCGTGGTCGGTGCCCCGGTCGCCATTTTCGCGGAAGGTGCGGCCGAACTCCGACACCACCACCACGGTCGTCGTCCGCCAGGCCTCGGGTCCGATCGCTTGGACAAAGCCGGCCAGCCCGCGTCCCAGCTCGCCGATCCGGTCGGCGAGATAGCCGGTCGCGCCGCCCTGGTTCACATGCGTGTCCCAGCCGCCGACATCGACAAAGGCCAGGTTGAACCGGTCGCGCATCAGCGTGCCGATCCGCTGCGCCGACAGCGCAAAACCCTTGGTCGAGACGGCACCCCGGCTGGCGGCCTTCATCTCCTGGTCGAGCGTCTTGTAGACCGTGTCGCGCACCGCAAAGCCTTCGCTGACCGAGCGGGCGAGCTCGGGATGATCGGCGTACATGCTCTGGATGAGCGAGGCCTGACGCTGGTCGATCGGCTTGCCGACATTGGCGAGCGCGAGATTAGGGATCGGATCCTCGCCGCCGCGAAAACAGAGTGGCAATTGGTCGGTAAAGGCGATCGGCCGCTCGCCGGTGCCCAATATATCGGCCAGTCGCGCCATGAAGCCCGAGCCATAGTCCCGGTGACCGCCGACCGGCTGGCCCAATTCGATCGTGTCCTGCGTCTCGAAATGGCTGCGGCTCATATCGTCGGTGCCGGCAAAGGGCACGAACGCAATCTGCTTGGCCTGCCAGAGTGGAAGGATGGAGTCCTTCAACGCGGGGTGCAACGCCCAGTCGGCATCGAGCGGCAGCGGCGCGTTCGGGTTGCCGGGATCGGGCTTGGGCAGCGCGATGGTCGGGCGCGACTGGCGGTAGAAGTCGTTGCCGCTGGGGCTGACGATGTTCACCGCATCATAGGCGCCGCGCAGAAAGACGACGAGCAACCGGCTGCCCGCCTGGGGCGCGGCAAAGGCACGGCCGGCGACGACCATCGGCGCCAGGGCGGCGGCGGTGCGCAGCAGGTCGCGGCGATGGACATGGGGAATCATCATCGCATCCTCCTATCGATGCATGAAGTCGGGCGAGGAGAAATAGAGCGCATTCCACTCCGCCGGTGATTTGGCCTGACCCAAGGCGGCCAGCGTCGGCTTGCCGAGGGACGGCATCCGCGCGGCGAGGATGGGCGAATCCTTCAGCGCTGGTGGCGGAGAGGGCGGGGGCGGCATCGCCGGATCGGCGTCGGGCGCCTGGAACAGCCGCGCCGCGCCGCCGCCGATCTGTCGCGCGATGTCGAACCGCGCCGCCATCTGGCCGGGGGCGGACCAGGCCGCGCTGGACAGGTCGTAGCCGTCGGGCGTTTCGTGATCATACAGCCCTTCGCCCATCTGGCGGATCCAGCCGATGATCGGGCGGACATTGATGACGGTGCGGTCGCCATAGCCCAGCCGTACCGCCGAGAGCGTATAGCCGACCGGATCCTTGAAGCCGCTGCCCAGTGCACCCGAAAATTCGCGCGCGCGGATCATCGTCTTCAGCACCGCGGCGATGTCGCCATGCGTTTGGCGGAAGGTCGCGGCCATGCGCGCGACCAGTGCGGGCGGGGGATCGTCGCCCATGAAATAGGTCGCGATCCGGCGCGAGACATGGGAGGCGGTGGCGGGGCTGTCCGCGATCAGGTCCAGCGCCTGTTCCACCTCGGCAAAGCCCGATCCCTTGATCTCATGCCCCAGGAAATGCTTGGTGCCGAAATCGTGGCGCGCCGGATTGAACTCGAACAGCCCGGCGCGAAGATAATAGGGCTGGAGTGCGGGCTTCAACTTCGGCGCGTCGGGCTTCTGGTCGACGCCGACGCCGGTCAGGATGCGTGCCAGTTCCTGCACATCGCTTTGCGTATAGCCCGAGCCGACGCCCATGGAGTGAAGCTCCATGATCTCACGCGCGTAATTCTCATTGATCTTGCCGGCGGCGTTCTTGTCGTTGTCCAGATAGCGCAGCATGGCCGGGTGGCGCAGCGTCGCCTCCAGCAGATCGCGATACCGGCCCAGCGCATGGGTGCGGATCGTCTCCTCATAATCGCCGACCATAGCGCGGATGTCGCGCTTGCCTGCCTGGACGTTGAAATGGTTGAACCAGAACCAGGTCATCCGCTCGCGCAACTGATCGGGCGAATAGAGAGCGCGCAGGATGAAGCGGGTGCGGGCTTCGTCGGCCAATCCGTTCATCGCCTTTTGATAGGCCTGGCGCGCGGCCTTTTTCTGCTCGGGGTCGGTGATGGCCTTCAGGTCGCGCTGCATCGCGTCGGTTCCGACGACGAGCGCCGCAACGGGCTCGCGGCTGATGCGCAGGCCACCGATCTGCGCCTGGATCGCCGGGGGGAGCGGATCGATCCGGTCGTCGAGCTGGTGGCGCAGCCAGCCATCGCTGCCGGGAGGCGGGCCGGTCTCGGGCGCGGCGGAGGGGCCCCAGCCGAGCCGCTCGGCCCAGGCGCCCTCGCGGCCTGCATCGGCGGCTTGAGCGGGCATCGCCGCGACCAGCGCCGGCACCATCATCCACGGGCACGCGATCCGCACCATGAATTCGCCATCCATCTTGCCCACGCGCCGACCGATCGGGCGCGGGGCTTCCTAGGAGGGGATATGGGACCGTGCGGCTGAACCCCGGCTTTCCCGGTCATGAAAAGCGCGTCAGCGGACGGACATGAGGGTGTGCAATTCCTCCCCTGTAGGGGAGGTGGCAGTGCGGAGCGCTGACGGAGGGGTGTCGCCCCATCGAGAGCGGGACAC
>NZ_BBJS01000039.1 GCF_000739895.2 Sphingomonas paucimobilis NBRC 13935 | reverse complement strand
TTCTCACGCCGCGTTGTCGATGCCCAGCTCGCCCAGCTTGCGATAGAGGGTCGAGCGCCCGATCCCCAGCCTTCGGGCCACCTCGGTCATGCGGCCACGATAATGGCCGATCGCCAGGCGGATGACATCGGCCTCGATATCCTCGAGCGGGCGGAGATTGCCGTCGGGGCGGAACAGGTTGATGCCGCCATTATGCAGCGTGCTCTGCGGGCCTGAGGCGGTCGAGGGCCGATCGCCGAGCGAGGCGATCTGCGGGAAATCGGCGGCGGTCAGCGCATCGCCCTCGCACAGCACGGCGGCGCGGAAGAGCGCATTCTGCAATTGGCGGACATTGCCCGGCCAGTCATAGCGGCGCAGCAGGTCGAGCGCCTCGTCGGTGATGTCGAGCGCGAACAGCCCCGGTTGCTGAGCGATCCGGTCGAGCAGATGGCGGGTCAGCGCGGGGATGTCGTCCGCCCGGTCGCGCAGCGGCGGGATGGCGACATGGACGACGTTGAGCTTGTAATAGAGGTCTTCGCGGAAGCGCCCGGCCTCGACCGCCTCCAGCAACCGGCCATCGGCGGCGGCGATCACGCGGACATCGACTTCGCGCGCATGGCGTGCGCCCAGCGGCACGATCGCGCCGGTTTGGAGCATGTCGAGCAGCCGCCCTTGCGTGTCGAGCGGCATGCCGGCGATCTCGTCGAGGAACAGAGTCGATCCGTCCGCCTCGACGATCTTGCCGATGCGCCGTTCGAACGCGCCGGCAAAGGCACCTTCCTCATGGCCGAAGATGATGCTGTCGAGCATGTTGGCAGGCGTGGCGGCGCAGTTGACGCGCACCATCTCACGCTGCGCACGCGGGCTGGCGACATGGATCGCCTCGGCGAGCGACTCCTTGCCGACGCCGCCCTCGCCCTCGATCAGCACCGCCACGCGCGCACGCGCCGCCTTGGCCGCGACGCCAAGCGCGGCGCGGAATTCGGGGGCGTCGCCGACGATCTCGTCAAAGGCGAGCAGCGCGGGGATCTTTTCGGTCAGCGGGCGCAGTTCGCCGCTGGTCTGGGCCGCGACGCAGGCTTCCAGCGCGGCGAGCAGCCGTTCGGGGGCCAGCGGCTTGACCAAGAAGTCGGTGGCACCGGCGCGCATCGCCGCCACCGCCTGCGCCACCGAATCATTGGCGGTCAGCATTAGGATGGGCAGTTCGGGGCGAAGGGCGTGGCATTCGGCGATCAGCGCGGTGGCATCGGCCCCCGGCGCCCAGTGATCGATCAGCACCGCGTCAAGCTCGCGCCCCTGCGCCGATCCCATGATCGAGGCCGCCATATCAGCATCGGTCGCGAACAGGGTACGCCAGCCGCCGCGCTGCGCCAGCGCGGCGATCAGCCGGCGCTGGGCAGGTTCATCGTCAATCAGCAGCAGCAAACGTTGGCCGTTGCGCGTCATAACCCGTCCCGTAGCCCCTGTTGGAAGTTCTATAGCGCAATTTTGTTAAAATCCGCGTTAATTCGGGACAGTTTTTGCTGTCCGCAGGAGAGAGTCAAATTCTCTCTTCTGCGCAATCGCCGGGTACGGGATGCCGGTTCGGATTCATGACCCTTTCGGGGTTGATCCGCCTGCCGGGGCGCATACACTGAAGGCAGCGGCGCACGGGGCGATCAACATCCCGGCCCGATATCGGAGGTGAGGAGCATGGCCGCCAACGACACCGGCACGGGCGACATCAAGGGGCATGTCGCGACCTATGACTTGATGATCGCGCTGCTCAAATGGGGCGCGGTCGTGGCCGCCATTCTGGTTGCGATCGTCATCTGGCTGATCGCCTGATGCCCTCGCGCATCGCGGTTCTGCTCGAAAGCGCGCAGGCCGAGCGTCGCGTCGCCGCCACGCCGGAGACGGTGCGCAAGCTCATTGCACTGGGCGCCACCGTCGCGATCGAAAGCGGGGCGGGGCGGGAGGCCGGCATCGCGGACGGCGAATATGAGCAGGCGGGTGCGACCGTCGCCGACCGCGCGACCGTGCTGGCGGGCGCGGATATCGTGCTGGCGGTACAGGCGCCCGACCCTGCGACGCTGGCGGGCAGTGTACCCGGCGCCTGGGTCGTCGCGGCCTTCGATCCATTCCGGCAGCGCGAGCGGGTCACGGGCTATGCCGCCGCCGGGCTGGAGGCGCTGGCGATGGACTGGATGCCGCGCATCACGCGCGCCCAGTCGATGGACATCCTGTCGTCCCAGTCCAATCTGGCCGGCTATAAGGCGGTGCTGGAGGCGGCGAGCGCCTATGGTCGCGCCTTTCCGATGATGATGACGGCGGCGGGCACGATCCCGGCCGCGCGCGTCTTCGTGATGGGGGTGGGCGTCGCGGGGCTGCAGGCGATCGCGACGGCCCGGCGGCTGGGCGCGCAGGTCTCGGCCACCGATGTCCGCTCGGCGACCCGCGAGCAGATCCAGTCGCTGGGTGCCAAGCCGATCTTCGTCGAGGGTGTGGCCGGGATCGAGGGTGAGGGCGCGGGTGGCTATGCCGGCGAGACGAGCGAGGAGTACCGCGCGGCGCAGGCCGAACTGGTCGCCGGCCATATCGCCAAGCAGGACATCGTCATCACCACCGCGCTGATTCCCGGCCGCCCCGCACCGCGCTTGGTCAGCGACGCGCAGATCGCGACGATGCGGCCGGGCAGCGTGATCGTCGACCTGGCGGTCGAGGCGGGCGGCAATGTCGAGGGGGCCGTCCTGGGCGAGGTGGTGCAGCGCCACGGCGTCACCATCGTCGGTCATCGCAACATGCCCAGCCTGCTCGCTGCCGACGCGTCGGCCCTGTTCGCGCGCAACCTGTATAATTTCCTGGCGGCGTTCTGGGACAAGGAAGCCGCGCGTCCGGTGCTGGATGCGGAGATCGGCGATGCGATCCGCCTGACCAAGGGCAGCCAGGTGGTGAACCCGAGGTTGTCGGCATGACCGATATTCCTCCCCTGCAAGGGGAGGTGG
>NZ_BBJS01000040.1 GCF_000739895.2 Sphingomonas paucimobilis NBRC 13935 | reverse complement strand
CCTCCCCTTACAGGGGAGGAATAGGTGTTACGGCTGGGTGGCCAACAGCCAGGTCTGGCGCATGGCGTCGATCGGCTTCAGCGCGCCCTCCAGTTCATAATGCCAGAAGGTCCAGCCATTGCAGGTCGGCCGGTTCTGGAGCAGCGAGCCCAGCCGGTGGATCGACCCGGCCTGCCCGCAATCGGACAGCAGCGAGCCATCCGCGCGCACCGTCGCCCGCCATTTCCGCTTGGCGTCCATCAACGGCATGCCGGGGGCCAGATAACCGGTTTCGACGAGCGTCCCGAACGCGACCTTGGGCTGCGCCTTGGGACTCTGCATCGTGGCGAGCGCGCTTTCGTCGAGCGGCAAGGCGGCCTCGATCCGTTCGATCGCGGCGGCGCAATAGGTCGGCTCGCGCTCGATCCCGATCCAGCGGCGGCCCAGCCGCTTGGCGACCGCGCCGGTCGTGCCGGTCCCGAAGAACGGATCGGCGATCACATCGCCCGGCCGCGTGCAGGCGAGCAGGATGCGATAGAGGAGTGCCTCGGGCTTCTGGGTCGGATGGACCTTGTGCCCGTCCTTTTTCAGCCGCTCCTGACCGCCGCAGATCGGGAATTCCCAGTCCGAGCGCATCTGGATCTCGTCGTTCAGCGTCTTCATCGAGCGATAGTTGAAGGTGTATTTCGCCTTCTCGCCCTTCGACGCCCAGATCAAAGTCTCATGCGCATTGGTAAAGCGGGTGCCCTTGAAATTGGGCATGGGGTTGGACTTGCGCCAGATGATGTCGTTGAGGATCCAGAAGCCCAGATCCTGCACCGCAGTTCCGACGCGGAAGATATTGTGATAGCTGCCGATCACCCAGAGCGAGCCATTGTCCTTGAGCACGCGGTAGCATTCGGCGAGCCAGGCGCGGGTGAAGGCGTCGTATGCGGCGAAGGTGTCGAACTTGTCCCAGGCGTCGGTGACGGCGTCGACATGGCTGCCATCCGGGCGGAACAGCTCGCCGCCGAGTTGCAGATTATAGGGCGGGTCGGCGAAGACCATGTCGACCGACTTGTCGGGCAGCGAGCGCAGCGCGGCGATGCAATCGCCCATCAGGATCTGGTCGAGGGGCAGAACCTCTTCGCGTTCTGTCGCGATCGGTCGCGCCCCGATCGGCCGTCCCACCGTCTGGATGACCCCCATCGTGTACCGTCCCTTCTGCCCTCAGACCCTCGCATCGACCCGGAACGAGTCGGTCGTCAAGGGGCGATTCGCGGGCACGACTCGTGGGAATCCGCCAGATTCGGTGATCTGTTGCGATTGCGTGGCAGATATTGGGGGTGTGGATAACTTTGCCCCCAAGGGAGTGGGGGTGTGGCGAGGGTGACTCGTCTTAACCAAAATTCCTGCCCCGGCATGGGACGGGCCGGAATTCAGAGGTCGAGATAGCATTGCGCCACCGGCGCGAAGCTGCGGCGGTGGAGCGGGGTGGGGCCATGTTCGCGCAAAGCGGCCAGATGCGTGGCCGAGCCATAGCCCTTGTTCGAATGCCAGCCATAAGCCGGCCAATCCTCGGCCGCCGCGATCATCATCTCGTCGCGGACATGCTTGGCGACGATCGAGGCGGCGCCGATCGCCAGTGACTTGGCATCGCCGCCGACGATCGCGGTGGCGGTGTAGCCCCATTTGGGTAAGCGGTTGCCGTCGACCAGCACATGGGCGGGCGCGCGTCCCAAGCCCGCGACCACGGCATCGACCGCCAGCGTCATCGCCTTCATCGTCGCCCAATAGATGTTCAGCCGGTCGATCTCCTCCGGCTCCACCACGCCGACGCCGACGATCGCGCAAGACCGGATCTCTGCGCACAGCCGCGCGCGCGTCTTCTCGGTCAGCTTCTTGGAATCGTTGATGCCGCTGGGGCAATCGCGTTCGGGCAGGATCACGGCGGCCGCGACCACCGGTCCTGCCAGCGGCCCGCGCCCCGCCTCGTCCACGCCGCACAGGGGCATGGGAAAACCGGTATCGACCATGGCGGGGGGCTTTATCGGGGTGGAGCGGTGTCCACAAGAGATCCTCCCCAAAACGGGGGGGGCACGATGCGCAGCATGGTGGAGGGGGCGTGCGGCAGGGCGCGTCCTTTGTGGCAGGCCCCCTCCGTCAGCACTGCGTGCTGCCAAATCCTCGTACCGGGGAGGAGTCGGGTTTCACCCCCAGCGCGCGGCGAATGCCGCCGCATCCCAACCTTCGCGGCTGAGCGCGGCGAGCAGGTGGTAGAAGGGCACCATGCCCAGCCCATGCCCCATCGGCCCATGTCCTTGGCCCAACCCCGGCGCGGCGGCGAGTGCGGCCTGGACGAAGGCGATGGCGCGGTCGACCGAATCCGCCAGCGGCAGTCCCTGCCCCAGGCCGGTCGCGATCGCGCTGGCCAGCGTACAGCCAGTGCCATGGGTCGAACGGGTGTCGAGCCGAGGATGCTGCCAGCGTTGTTCGCCCTCCGCCTCGACCAGCCGGTCCTCGATCACCGGGCCTTCGCCATGCCCGCCCTTGACCAGCAGGGCGCGGGTCTGGTGTCGCACCACCGCTTCACCGCCCAGCGCCGCCAGTTCGGGCAGATTGGGCGTGGTCAGTGCGGCAAGGCCCAGGAAGCGGCGAAAGGCCGCGATGACATCGGCATCGGCGAGCACCGATCCGCTGGTCGCGATCATCACGGGATCGAAGACGACCGGCAGGCTCAGCGTTTCCAGACGATCAGCCAGTGCATGGGCGGTTTCGGCCGATCCGATCATCCCGATCTTGACCGCATCGGCGCCGATATCGCTCAGCACGCTGTCGATCTGCGCCATCACCATGGCGGTGGGGACCGGATGCACCGCCTGCACCCCCAGCGTGTTCTGCGCGGTGATCGCGGTGATCGCGGTCATGGGATGGCCGCCCAGCATCGCCACGGTCTTGATGTCCGCCTGGATGCCGGCGCCGCCGCCGGAGTCGGAGCCGGCGACGATCAGGATGCGGGGCGGAGGGGAGGACGTCATGTTTTTCGTCATGCCCGGCCAGCCTCTGTGCGGCAAGGGCGGCCCCGGCGATCATGTGTACGGACGGTATTTGGGCGTCCCAAGAAATGCCAACGTTTGAACGGGTTGCCGGCGGTCCAGTCGATGGCAAGTCTATGGCGGTTCGTGACGTTTGATGTCCGGTGCCCGTCCGCCCCTTCCTTTGCTGCATCGCACTATTATTTCGGTGGCGCATCCAACCGGATTGCCCGGCGTTGCTGCGCCCTGAGGAACACTGGGTGGCCGTTTGAGGGAGACCTGATTTGATCGTCGATGCCGTACCCCGCACCCGCATCATCATCGCCGAGGTTTGGCGGCCTTTGCTGGCGCTGTTCATCTGGGACGTGATCGTCACGATTGCTTACTATGTATTGCCGTTCAAGGCGCCGTCGCTGCCGCTGACCCTGTTCGGCACAGCGCTTGCCCTCTTTCTGGGGTTCCGCACCAACTCGGCCTATCAGCGCTGGTGGGAGGGGCGGCAGCTCTGGGGCCTGATGATCAACGCTTCGCGCAACATCGCGCGTAGTGCGCGCAACTTCCTGCCCGATCCCGAGGCGCATGATCTGAAGCGTTCGATCGTGCTGCGCCAGATCGCCTATGTGAATGCGCTGCGCTGTCAGTTGCGAAAACAGCCGGTCGATGGCGAAGTGCTGCGCTTCCTGTCGCAGGGCGAGGCGGAACCCTCGCTTCAGCGGACCAACACCGCCAATGGCCTGCTCGACGGCACCGGTCGCCGGATCGACGATGCGCGCCGCAATGGCTGGATCGACACCATTCAGCAGACGCAGATGGAATCGGTGCTGGTCGACATCGCCAATTCGCAGGGCGGCATGGAGCGATTGAAGAACACGCCGCTGCCCAACCAGTATCGCTTTATCCCGGCCTTCTTCACCCGGCTGTTCTGCGTGCTGCTGCCGATCGGTCTGGTCGAGACACTGGGTTTCGCCACGCCGGTGGGTTCGTCGATCGCAGGCCTGATGTTCCTTGCCGCGCTTCAGATCGGCGACGATCTGGTCGATCCCTTTTCCGACACGGTCCACGACCTGCCGCTGAGCGCCATGTGCCGAACGATCGAGATCGATCTGCTCCAGGCGATCGGCGATCCCGCGCCCGAGCCGATGAAGCCGGTCGATGGGGTGTTGTGGTAAGCTTCTCTTGTTCCTCCCCTGCAAGGGGAGCTGGCAGGCCGTCAGGT
>NZ_BBJS01000041.1 GCF_000739895.2 Sphingomonas paucimobilis NBRC 13935 | reverse complement strand
GGGGAGGATGTTTTGAGGAACGATACCCTTTAAGGCAGTCATAATGCTGACCCGCCTTGTCCTCACCGATTTCCGCAATCATGCAGACCTCGCGCTGAACCCCGGCGCGGGGTTCGTCGTGCTGACTGGCGAGAATGGGGCGGGCAAGACCAATGTGCTGGAGGCGGTGTCGCTACTCGCCCCCGGACGTGGACTGCGCCGTGCCGCACTGTCGGCGATGGCGCGGCAGGGTGGCAAGGGCGGATTCGGCGTGGCCGCGACGCTCAACGGCGATGTCGAAATCGCCACCGGGGCTCTTCCGTCCGCGCCCGAGCGACGGGTGGTCCGGGTACAGGGGGCGGGTGCGAGCGCCAATGCGCTCGCCGATTGGCTTTCAGTGCTGTGGCTGACCCCGGCGATGGACCGGTTGTTCGTCGAGCCGGCCTCCGAGCGGCGGCGCTTCCTCGACCGGCTGGTGCTGGCGCTGGCCCCGGCGCACGGGATGCACGCGACCCGCTATGACGCGGCGATGCGCGAGCGCAACCGGCTGTTGGCCAGCGACGGTCCGGTCGATCCCGACTGGCTGAGCGCGTTGGAAGCGCGGATGGTCGAGCATGGCGCGGCGCTCGATGCCGCGCGCGTCGCGGCGGTGGCGGCGCTCGACCAGCGGCTGGAGGAGGTGCCCGACAGCGTGTTCGCGCGCGCCTCGCTGGCCCTGGAGGGCGAGGCGGTCGATCCGGCCGCCTTCGCCCATGCGCTGGCGATGGGGCGCAGGCGGGATGCGGCGGCGGGGCGGACGCTGGTCGGGCCGCACCGCGCCGACCTGTTGGTGACCCATGTCGCGAAGGGGCAGGCGGCGGCGCTGTGTTCGACCGGCGAGCAGAAGGCGTTGCTGCTGGGCATCGTGCTCGCCCATGCCGATCTTGTCACCGAACGGCGGGGCGCGGCACCGGTCCTGCTGCTCGACGAGGTGGCGGCGCATCTCGACCCGTCGCGCCGCGCTGCACTGTTCGAGCGGCTGGCTGGGCGGGGGCAAGTGTGGATGACGGGGACCGAGCCCGCCTTGTTCGTCGATGTGCCAGGCGAGGCGACGCGGATAGGGTTTTAAAGCGCGGGGCTCCCTCACGAAGCGACGCGAAAAAAAGGGGGGAGCGAGGTGGGCGCTATTGAGTCCTTTGCGGCGGCTGCCGATATGGTCCGCAAGGAGAATGGCATGACATCCCCTGGAAAGACGCCCCCGGCGATGAAGCAGTTGGACACCGGCAAGTGGGTTTATCCCATCAATTCCTCCGGGACGGAATTCTCCGACGAAGAATTTGATTCGGAGGAGGATGCCCTGACGGCATGGCGTCGAACGCGCGTTTCGTACGCCAAGGGGCCGACCCCGCCGACCCCGCCGACGCCGCCAGACATCACCCGTCCTCGTGGCGGTGGCATCGGCGATTGAGCCGCTCGAATTGCGGGTGCGGATGGGATCATCGCCGATCCTTGAGGGGGCGTGCGGTTCGATGTCGTGAAAGACGGAACCGGTGGACTTCTCCTATCCCAGGCGAGTGACTTGACGGGATATCCGAGCGAGAAATATCACCGGCAGATCGCCGCCGCGACCATGTCCAGCGCTCGGTCATAGCTCGCCCGTTCGCCCGCGCTGAGGAAACCTTGGCTTGCAACGGCGGCGTTGGCGTCGCGGCGGACGCGTTCGACCTGTTGCCATAGCTTCTGCGCCTGCGGCTGGGTCAGGCGGCGGGCCTTGCGGGCGGTGCTGATGTCCGCCTGCAGGATATTGGCGCGCACCGAGATGTGCGCCTGGCGGATATCGCGGATCGCGCCGCCGGTCTGGCCACGGACGTGGTGCTGCTGCGCCAGGTCACAGCTCGGATAGTCGCGTCGGGCCGACGGGGCAGCGGGGGAAGCCGCCGTCAGGGCGATCATGGTGGCGCCAAGCAACAGGCTTTTGTCGATCATCGACCGTCTCCGGATTTTCAGGCGAACTCTATACCCTTCGGTCCCGCCCCGGCATCTGGCCGGGGGATGACATCGCCGTCAGGCCAGTTTCTCGGCGAGCGCCGCATTGCCCTGCATCATCGCCAGCGTGCGGGCGGTATTGCCCGCCATGTCGGTGATCGACAGGTCCGCACCATGCGCGATCAGCAGGTCGAGAATATCGCCCTGGCGAAACAGCGTCGCCATCATCGCCGCCGTCTGCCCCGCGCGGTTCTGATAATTCACATCCGCGCCGCGGGCGATCAGCAGCCGGGCGATGTCCGGATAGCCCTTGAACGCCACGCCCATCAGCGCCGAATTGCCCTGCGCATCGGTCGCGCCCTCGGGCTTGGCGCCGGCGTCGAGCAGCAGCGCGGTGGTCGACCGATGGCCGTTATAGCTGGCCAGCACCAGCGCGGTGTAGCCCCGCGCATCCGCTCCCTCGATATCCGCGCCCGCGCGCAGCAGCGCCGCCACCGCCTCGTCATGCCCGCTCCGCGCGGCATCGAAGAACAGCGTCTGGATCTGCTCGGGACTGGGCAGCGCGGGGGTGTCGGCGGGATCGGTCATGGCGCTTCAAACGCCACGAAACCACCCCCGTTGCAAGAGGGCACGAAAGGGCGGCGTCCCCTCCCATTTCGCTTCCCCTGAAGGGCGGTAATTCCTATATACTCGCTATGGCAGATACCCCCCAGACGAATGAGTACGGCGCCTCCTCGATCAAGGTGCTGAAGGGCCTCGACGCGGTGCGCAAGCGGCCGGGCATGTATATCGGCGACACCGACGACGGTTCGGGCCTCCACCATATGGTGTTCGAGGTCAGCGACAATGCGATCGACGAGGCGCTGGCGGGGCATTGCGACCGCATCGATATCCAGTTGAACGCTGATGGCTCGGTCAGCGTGACCGACAATGGCCGCGGTATCCCGACCGGCATCCACCCCGAAGAGGGTGTGTCAGCGGCCGAGGTCATCATGACCCAGTTGCACGCGGGCGGTAAGTTCGAAAACACCAGCGACGACAACGCCTATAAGGTTTCCGGTGGCCTGCACGGCGTTGGCGTGTCGGTGGTCAACGCGCTGTCCGAGTTCCTGGACCTGACCATCTGGCGCGACGGCGAAGAGCATTACATGCGCTTCGCCCATGGCGATGCCGTCGCGCCGCTGAAGGTCGTCGGCAAGGCCGCGCCGGGGCAGAAAGGCACCCGCGTCACCTTCCTGCCCAGCCCGGCGACCTTCAAGATCACCGAGTTCGACTTCGACAAGCTCGAGCATCGCTATCGCGAACTGGCGTTCCTCAACTCAGGCGTGCGGCTGTTCCTGACCGATGCGCGGCATGAAGAGCCCAAGACCGTGGAACTCTATTATGAGGGCGGGATCGCCGCCTTCGTGAAGTGGCTGGACCGGTCCAAGTCGCCGCTCTTCCCCGAGCCCATCGCCATCCATGGCCAGCGCGATGCGATCGGCATGGATGTCGCGCTGGAGTGGAATGACAGCTATTATGAGAACGTCCTGGCGTTCACCAACAACATCCCGCAGCGCGACGGCGGCACGCATATCGCGGCCTTCCGCGCGGCGTTGACCCGCACGCTCAACAATTATGCCGACAAGTCGGGCCTTCTGAAGAAGGAGAAGGTCACGCTGACCGGCGACGACATGCGCGAAGGCCTGACCGCGATCGTATCGGTCAAGCTGCCCGATCCGAAGTTCAGCAGCCAGACCAAGGACAAGCTGGTGTCCTCCGAGGTTCGCCAGCCGCTCGAATCGCTGATCGCGGACAAGCTGGCCGACTGGCTGGAGGAAAATCCCCAGAATGCGCGTGCGATCGTCGGCAAGATCATCGACGCCGCCGCCGCGCGCGAGGCCGCCAAGCGTGCCCGCGAGCTGACGCGGCGGAAAGGCGTGATGGACATCGCCTCGCTGCCCGGCAAGCTGGCCGATTGCCAGGAGCGCGATCCCGCCAAGTCCGAACTCTTCCTGGTCGAGGGTGACTCGGCCGGGGGTTCGGCCAAGCAGGGGCGCAACCGCCATTTCCAGGCGATCCTGCCCTTGCGCGGCAAGATCCTGAACACAGAGCGCGCGCGGTTCGACCGCATGATCTCGTCCAAGGAAATCGGCACGCTCATTCAGGCGATGGGCACCGGCATCGGCCGCGACGATTTCAACGCGGACAAGCTGCGCTATCACAAGATCGTCATCATGACCGACGCAGACGTCGACGGCGCGCATATCCGCACGCTGCTGCTGACCTTCTTCTATCGCCAGATGCCCGAGCTGATCGAGCGCGGGCACCTCTATATCGCCCAGCCGCCGCTCTATAAGGCGACCAAGGGGCGGTCGGAGGTGTATCTGAAGGACGACACCGCGCTCGACGAATATCTGGTCGAGGCGGGCGTTTCGACCATGGTGCTCGAAGGGCCGGGCGGCGCGCGGTCGGGCAATGACCTGAAGGCGCTGGTCGATCATGCGCGGCGGATGCGCATCCTGATGCGCTATGTCCCACGCCGCTATGACGCGTCGATCATCGAGGTGCTGGCACTGGCGGGCGCGCTCGATCCGGTGCTGACTCGCGAGCAGCGCATGGCGACGGTAGTCGAAACCACGCGGCGGCTGGAATCGGGCGATCACGAGGCGCGCTGGTCGGCGCGGCTGACCGAGGATGGCGGCGTCCATTTCGAGCGGCTGTGGCGCGGTGTGACCGACCACCACATCGTCGAGGCCAGCTTCATCGCCTCGGCCGAGGCGCGCAAGCTGCACACGCTGGCCGCGGAACAGGCCGAGAGCTTCGCCCAGGCGGGCAAGCTGGTGCCCCTGCGCAGCGCCGCGACCGAGCCTTCGGCCGATGTCGTGCCGACTGACGAGGAGGGCCACAGCACCACGCTGGCGCGGGGCGAAACCCGCGTGGCGCGGCCCAGCCAGTTGCTGGAGGCGATCCTGACCTCGGGCCGCAAGGGGCTGGCGATCCAGCGTTACAAAGGCTTGGGCGAGATGAATGCCGAGCAGCTGTGGGAAACCACGCTCGACCCGGCGGTCCGCTCGATGCTGCGCGTGACCTCGGACGATGTCGCGGCGGCGGACGAGGTGTTCAGCCGGTTGATGGGCGAAGTCGTCGAACCCCGGCGCGAGTTCATTCAGGACAATGCGCTGAACGTAGCGAATCTGGACGTGTAATATCCCCAGCTCCGTTCAGCCTGAGCGAAGTCGAAGGCCACGCAAATCCCTTGGGCTTCGACTGCGCTCAGCCTGAACGGCGGGTGGGAATGGTGGCATCAGTTTTGAACAGGAGAGAGCAGGCATGAAGGCGATCGCACTGGGACTGTTGCTCGCGGCGGGGGCGACCGCCACGGTGGCGCAGCAGAAGCCGGCGGCCTCGATCAAGCCCGCCGCCGTCCCGGCCTATATCACCGCCGCGCTCGCCGACCCGGCGCGCGCCGATCAGGCGGGCGATGACGCGCGGCGTCAGGCGGCGGCGGTCCTCGCCTTTTCCGGCGTGAAGCCCGGCGATACTGTGATCGATTACCTGCCGGGCAAGGGCTATTGGACCCGTATCTTCTCCGGCGTCGTCGGGGCCAAGGGCCATGTCTATGCCTATTGGCCCGCCGCCGCCCAGAAATATGCCGAGAAGTCGCTGGGGGCGATCCAGGCGCTGAACCTGCCCAATGCGACCGCGCAGGTGCAGGCGGTGAACCTGCCCGCCGCCGACAAGCCGGTCGACCTGTTCTGGACCGTCCAGAATTATCACGACGTCGCCAACAAGGATGCCGGTGAGCCGGCGCTGCGCGCGTTCGACCAGGCGGTGTTCAAGCTGCTCAAGTCCGGTGGCACGTACGTAATCATCGATCACGCCGATGCGGTGGGTAAGGGACTAGCCAACACCAACACGACGCACCGGATCGACCCGGACTATGTGAAGCGTCAAGTCCAGTCGGTCGGCTTCCGCTTCGTGGGTGAGAGCCGGGTGCTGCGCAATCCGGCGGACGATCATTCGAAGAACGTCTTCGACCCCGCCATTCGTGGGGTGACCGACCAGTTCGTCTACAAATTCCGCAAGCCCTGACGCGGTATCGCCGGTGAACCCTATTCCGATCGGCCGGTTGTCGGTCGACGCGGCCACGGGTGGAGCAAGGGGGATGGCGGGTTACGGACGGTGCTTAGGGCCGGCAGTCGACGAGGTGGCGGTCCCTACCATTGGCTTGGTTGCGGCGGCGCAGGATACGTCCACCGCGACTCATGGCTATAGTGCGGTGCCGCACGCGGAGTCGGGCGTGGCTCTGAAGGGCCTGCGGCGCTTGGTGATGCGGGTAATTTGAAGGGGGGCGTGGCCTTCGACTTCGCTCAGGCTGAACCGGTGTTCGTATGGGCCCGACTTCCCAACCGCCGTTCGGCCTGAGCGAAGTCGAAGGGAAACCGCCGCCCTAGACCGGCACCCGCAACATCGCCCGCACGCCGCGATGCGCGGGATCATATTCCACCGCCGTCTGCAGGCTCTGCGCCATCGCGCGGATCAGCTTGGTGCCGAGCCCGGTGCCCTTGGGCGCTTCATCCGCCGCCATGCCGCAGCCATCATCCTCGACGACCAACAGGCATTGCGCATCTTCGCGCGCCACCCGGATCCGCACCTCGCCCGCGCCGTCCGGATAGGCATATTTGCAGGCATTGGTGACCAGCTCGGTCACGATCACCCCGATCGACACCGCGCGGTCGGTCTTCACCCGGATCGGTTCGGCCATCAGGGTCAGCGTGCGCGGCATCGCGTCGCTCGACCAGCTTTCGCCGAGCTCCTCGATCAGCGCGCCCAGATAGTCGCGCAGGTCGACCTGTTCGACATCGTTCGCGGTGTAGAGTCGCCGGTGTACCTGCGCGATCGCACGGATGCGCCGCTGCGTATCCTCCAGCGCCTCGCGCGCGCGCTCATCGGTCATGACGCCCTTTTGCAGCCCGATCATCGCCGAGACGAGCTGGAGCGAATTGGCGACGCGGTGATTGACCTCGCTCAGCATCGCCTCCAGCCGGGCGTTGGACGCGCGCAACTCCGCCTCGGCCGCGGCCTTGGCACGCTCCAGCCTGGTGCGGTCGAGCACCTGTTCGAAGCTGGCGGCGAGCAGGTCGAAGAAATCCTCGCCGACCGCCTTGACCACATAGTCCGCCGCGCCGGCCTTCAACGCCGCCACCGCGATCCGCCCCTCGTCCGATCCGGTGACGTAAACAACCGGCGGCGGCTCGCGTAGGGCGTTGATCGCGGTCAGCGTCTCCAGCCCGTCCATGCCCGGCATATAATGGTCGACCGCGACCAGGTCGAAGCCGCCTTCGGCCGCCAGCGCGACGCCTTCGGCGCCCGAGGCCGCGCCCGTCACCGCCCAGCCGCGCCGCGCCAGCGCGCGCGCGACCAGCCGACGCAGCGCGTCGTCATCGTCGATATAGAGGATGCGGGCACCCTCCATCGTCGGCAGGGCGGAGGAGTGGGTCAGCCCTCGACTTCCGGAACCTGGATCACCGACAGGAACAGACCCAGCTGGCGGATCGCCTGGGCGAAATTCTCGTAATTGACGGGCTTGGTGATGTAGACGTTGCAGCCCAGATCGTAGCAGCGCTGGATCTCGACCTTGTCGTCGGTGGTGGTCAGCACGACGACGGGCGCGCGGCGAAGCGGGCTGTTCTCTTCCTTGATCCGGGCCAGGATGTCGGTGCCGCTCATGTCGGGCAGGTTCAGGTCGAGCAGGACCATCGCCGGGCCGCTCTTGGCCGGCCCATCGGGCGCGTGGAACAGATAGTCGAGCGCGGTCGTGCCGTCGGTGAAGTGGCGGATGTCGTTCAAGATACCGGCACGCCGGATATTCTTCTCGATCAATCGGGCATGGCCCTCGTCATCCTCGATCATGACGATGCCAACGGAGCGATGGTCGTTCATTCAGGCACTTTCCATGGAAAGGGAGGGGGGTAGCGACAGGAAGAAGGTGGCGCCTTCACCCAGTTGAGATTCGACCGAAATCGTGCCGCCCAGGCGATAGGCGAGCGCGCGGACATGAGCCAGCCCGATCCCCTCGCCCGGCTGGTCCTGCTGCCCGGAGCGGCGGAACAGATCGAAGACGCGCTGATGGTCGCGCGGATCGATGCCCCGGCCATTGTCACGCACGGCGACGATCACCCGCCCCCGCGTCTCTTCGGCGGAGATATGGACCTCGGCTGGCCGCGTTGGGTGGCGGTATTTGGTGGCGTTCTCGATCAGGTTGGAAAGAATCTGCTCCAACGCGATCCGGTCGCTGACGATCACGGGCATGGGCCGCTCGATCGTCACGGTCACGCCGCGATCGTCGATCACATGGCGGATCGAATCGGTGATCTGCTCGGCCAACTGGTCGAGCGCGATCATCTCGGGCGCCAGCACCCGGCGCCCTTCGCGGCTGAGCTTCAGGATCGCGTTGATCAGCCGGTCCATCTTGGCGGTCGAGGTGCGGATGAAGCCGATTGCCTCGGGCAGATCCTCGCGCGCGGCCAGGCGGGCGTCCTCGGTCACGATGTGCGGCGCCTCCGCCTCGGCGCGGTCAATCAGCTCGGCCAGCGGCTGGGTCGCTGCCGACAGTTCGGCGGTGAAGCCCATGACATTGACCAAAGGCGAACGCAGATCGTGGCTGACGATATAGGCGAAACGCTGAATCTCTTCATTCGCCAGTGCTAGGTCGGCGGTACGTTCGGCGACCTGCTCCTCCAGCGTCGCGTTCAGCCTGGACAGCGCATCGCGCGACTGGCCCAGGTCGCGCGTGTAACGCCGCACCGTCAGGAAGGAGATCAGCGCCACCAGCACCAGCAACAGGCCCGCGACCCCCAGCACCGCCGAGAAGGTCCGGCGGCTGGTGTCCTGTTCGGTATCGCGAATGTCCAGCAGGCGGCGTTCCTCGTGCGCCATGGTGGAGAATACCTCACGCAGGCGCTGCATCCGCTCCAGCCCGCTATCGATGCGGAACGCGCGCAGCGCATCCCCACCGCGCCCCTGGCGGACCAGTTCGTTGGTCGCGCGCTGTGCCGCGTCGAGCGAGGCCAGCCGCTGCATGACCTGCGCCATGGGTTCGCGTTGCCGGGGATTGTCGGCGGTCAGGCGCTTGAGTTCGGCAAGATAGGGTTTCAGCGCGGCCTCGGCCTGCTCGAAACTGGTCAGGAAGCCCGGGGTGCCGGCGAGCATATAGCCGCGCCGCGCGGTCTCCTTCTGCTCGGTCAGGCGACGCACCTCGGTCAGCGTGCTTTCGACGCGATAGGTGTGGATGACCCAGTCGGTATGTCGGTTGCCCTGATGAATGGCATAGGCCGCCGCGCCCGCCGCGATGAGCAGCGCCAGAAAGCCGGTCGCCATCGCGGCGATCAGGATGCGACCGATCGGGCTTTCGGTGGGTGAAGTGGTGGTGGCCCCCTGCATGGCGTCATGCCTTATCGAAGGAGCCGGGGCGGCGCCAGAGCCGTTACGTGCCTGTTACAGCAACAATTCCTGGGCGCTGGGCCGGCCGACATGGCCGCCGCCCCGCCGCCGGGCCATCTCGGTCTCGGCGGTGAAGCGGACATCGGGATCACGGTCGCTGAGGAAGCCGATCAGCGACTCCTCGTCGATCTCACGCCAATCCTTGCCGCGATCGGGGCCGTAGCGGACACGGGGGAGCAGGCCGGGGCTGCGCGACCATTCGAGCAACTGTGCCAGACTCGCCTCGTTCAACTGGTCGCGCAGGTGGTGCGCGGTGACATAGGCGTCGGGGAAAGCGCGGTGGATCGGCAGGCCACGCTCATGCACCAGCCCCTCGGGCTTGCGCCAATAGCGCAGCACCTGGTTGGAAAAGCTGGGGCTGTCGGGCCAGAGGCGCAGTGCGCATTTCCACGTGCAGATCCAGTCGGCGGACTGGGTCATGGCGGGGGTGCAGAATTGCTGCTCGAAATCGGCGCGATGCGCGGCCAGCGCCAGACGACGGGGCCAGGGGTCCAGCACGCGGCGTGCGACGTCATGCCACCAAGGGGCGTCGGCGACCTGTTCGTCGAGGATATGGTGGATGGCTTGCGTGATGGGCGGGATCGGGCGGCCCGGATTGACGAGGAGGCTGCCGCCTTCGCCCTCCAACTCCCAGCGGCCGTTCTTGCCCAGCGCGACATCCTGCCAGCCGATCTCGCACACACCGTGCGTGGGCGGGGCCTGTCCGGTCGTCTCCAAATCGATGACACGGATAATCTGGGGCTGGGGACGCTGCATCGTCTCTATGTGGGCGTTTAGCCCGCGAAAAGCGAGGGCGTTATCCCATCAGCGCGCGGTCGCGCAGTCCCCGCCAGACCCGGAGCGCCTGCACCGTTTCCGCGACGTCATGCACGCGGATCAGTTGCACCCCCGCCTCCGCACCCTTCAGGGCGAGCGCGAGCGATCCGCCAAGCCGGGCATCGACGGGGGCTTCGTGGGATAAGGCGCCGATCATCCGCTTGCGGCTGGCCCCCAGCATGATGGGACAGCCCAAGCCATGAAAGATGGCGAGGCCGTTGATCAGCGCCAGATTGTCAGCGAGCGACTTGCCGAAGCCGATGCCGGGATCGACCATGATCTGCGCACGCGGCACCCCCGCAGCCTCGACCGCCGCGATCCGCGCCTCCAGCCAGTCGAACACCTCCGTCAGCACATCGGCGTAACCGACGCGCCCATGCCCGCCCTTGGCGGGATCGGGTGAGTGCATCAGAATGACGGGACAGCCGGCCCCCGCCACTACCTCCAGCGCGCGGTCGTCCCAGAGGAGCGCGGCGACATCGTTGACGATGCCCGCACCGGCCGCCAGCGCGGCCTCCATCACGGCGGCCTTGCGTGTGTCGATCGATACCAGCGCGCCGCCCTTGGCGAGCCGTTCGATCACCGGCACGGTGCGCGCAATCTCATCGCCTTCCCAGACGGGGGCCGCGCCCGGGCGGGTGGACTCGCCGCCAAGGTCGATCACCGCCGCGCCCAGCGCCGCCATGGCCATGCCGCTGTCCGCCGCGGCGGCGGGTTCACCGATATGCTTGCCGCCGTCGGAGAAACTGTCGGGCGTGACGTTCAGGATCGCGGCGACCTGCGGCTGGTCGAAGCGCAGCGTGCGCGGACCCATGACCCAAGGTGCGCGGGGGGCGGTGAAGGCGGCGTGGAGCGCTTCAGCGCGGGGGGAGCCCCCCAGTTCCTGCTGGAACCGAGCCATGGGCACGACGCGGCGGCTGTCACCTTCGCGCACCTCGTAAGCGGCGAACCATTGCATCCCACCGGCCAGCCGCGCGACGCTGCCGTCCTCCAGCCCGACGGGGGAGTCGACGAATTGGACCGGGCGCAGGTTCATAGGGATTCTTTCTCAACATTCCTCCCCTGCAAGGGGAGGTGGCGCGCGTAGCGCGTCGGAGGGGTGTCAACCTCTCGATAGCGGGACACCCC
>NZ_BBJS01000042.1 GCF_000739895.2 Sphingomonas paucimobilis NBRC 13935 | reverse complement strand
CCAACCCGAAGAGGGTGGCGAAGTGGCGCAAGCGGGCGACGGTGGAAGATCTGAAGACCGGGCCGAAGGCTCCTCATTCAACGACCCTGTCCGAGGCCGAAGAGGCAATGGTTGTGGCGTTCCGCCGTCACACGCCGCTGCCGCTTGATGACTGCCTCTACGCATTGCAGCCGTCGATCCCGCACCTGACGCGGTCAGCGCTGCATCGGTGCCTCCATCGGGATGCCACAGCCCTGACTCGTTGGGGAGCATGCTGGCCATGGCGCGGAAGCCGTGGCTGGTCATCTCGTCACTCTCGAACCCCAGGCGGCGCAGCGCGACGTTCAGCGTGTTGTCGGAAAATGCAGCGCTTGATGGTGTGAAGCGCCGGGAAGAGGAATTCGCTGTCCCGCGCCAGCGACCGCAGATCCTGCAACAGGAACAGCACCTGCCGCGCCAGCGGTATCGCATGCGGCTGCTTCATCTTCATGCGCTCGGCCGGCACGCGCCAGACCTTTTCGGCGAAGTCGATTCGCTCCACTTCGCCTGCCACAGCTCACCCGGACGCAGGAAGACATGCGGCGCGATCCTGAGAGCATGCAGGGTCTCGGGCCGCCCCGTGTACCCGTCGATTGCGCGCAGCAGGTCGCCGACCTTCTTGGGCTCGACGATCGCGGCGTGATGCTTGACCCGCGGAACGGTAAGGGCGCCGCGCAGGATGTCGGCTGGATTGCGCTCGGTGCGCAGGGTCGCGAACCCATAGCGGAAGACGCGGCCGGCAAAGGAACGTAGCCGAAGCGCCGTTTCATGATGTCCGCGTCGCTCGACCCGGTTCAGCACGTCGAGAAGCTCATGCGGGGTGACCGCGGCGATCAGGCTTGTCGATGCCGTCGAGGAGTTCCAGAAACCAGCGCGCTTTCTGATGGTGGCGGGGGAACGGCCCTCGCGCTCCATCTTCTCAATATATTCCCCGGCGACGAGCGCGAACGTCGTCTGCGCCGCAAGTTCGGCCTTCAGCCGCCGCTGGGGCTTTTCCTCGACGGGGTCGATCCCGTCATCGAGTTCGGCCTTGGCCTCGTCGCGCTTCCGGCGCGCCTGGACCAGGGAGACGTCGGGGAAACTGCCCAGCGACAATTTGCGCTCGATGCCGCAGCATCGATAGCGAAAGCGCCAGAGCAGGGCGCCGGATGGCTGCACCAGCAGATACAGGCCGTCCGAATCGGCCACCTTGTAGGGACGCTCTGCCGGTCTCAGCGCCCGGATCTGCACAACCGTAAGCATGGGGCCACGCCTCCTGCAACGTTCGTGGCCCCATGATTCGTGGCCCCTTTTGAGTGGGCCACGGCGGAACATAATGAGATTTCACGGGACCGCCGGGAGGCAGTTTACTGCAGATTTCTGCGGTTTTCCAGGTTTGTTCCGGGGACGTGATGGTGCCGCTTACAGGACTCGAACCTGTGACCCCCGCATTACGAATGCGATGCTCTACCAGCTGAGCTAAAGCGGCCCTTCGTCGCAACCGGCTGGTATCCGGTCGAGGTGGGCGCGCTTAACAGGTCTGTGGGGGGCTGGCAAGCGGCATTGGCGTCTTTACACGCCGTTAACGACGTTGCCCGCATGACATGCCCAGATAAGAAGGAAGGCGATCATGACCACCGGGCCGGATCTGAACGAGGCATCGTCCGCCGATCGGGACGGGGAGGGCGAAGGGCTCGATGCTGCCCTGGGCGAGGATGTCCTTTTCGGGCTGGCCGGGGTCGAGCGGCGACTGCACGCGCGCGCCTATCATCATTGGGTGTCGCTGCTGGACGATGCGCCTTATCCGTTGATTGATGCGCTCGACCCGCAAGGGATAGCGGATTTCGCCGCCAACTCGGTGCTGCTCGATTTTCGCGGCGGCGAGGATGACCCGACGATCGCCTATATCGGTGGTGGGTTGCGTGAGGAATGTAGCGAGACGCCGATGCCGATGCGGGTCACCGATCTGCCGCCGGGGTCGCTGTTGTCCCGGATGATCGGCCATTATCCCCAGCTTCTGGCCAGCAAGGCGCCGGCCGGGTTCGAGGCGGAGTTCGTCAACAGTCGGGGGCGCACGACGCTCTACCGGGCGATCCTGCTGCCCTATTCGTCGACCGGCCAGACGATCGACTTCATTCACGGCGTCGTGAACTGGAAGGAAGTGGCGGACCCTCTCCTTCAGGCGACGCTCGATTCGGCCCTGATCGACGCGATGGGCACCCATCGACCTGCAGCGAAGCCGGCGGATGGGGTCTGGGCCCAGGTCGAGGCACCCACCAGCGACCGGATCCGGCGCGATCCGGCGGCACTGGCGCATGTGACGTTCGAAAGCGGTGCGAGCCCCGGCACCCTGATCGTCATGGTCGGGCGGGTCGAGACGGACGGCCGCATCGCCGTCCTGGGATCGGTCGCCGATGATCCGCGACTGGCTGACAGGGTATTGCGCGCCTCGCAATGAAAATTGCGCTGCGGCGCAACATCTTTTCTTGCACTGCCAAGGGTTGAGCGGCGCGAAAGCCGGGCCTAGGACTTGCGCCCATGGCACCGAATATGTCGCATCCGATGGCCGACGCGATTGCCGCACGGCTGACCCAGGGCGCCCTTCCGGCGGAGTTGCAGGGGTTCGGCCCCGCGGAGGTGGCTGCTGCGGCGGCCTTCGTCGCGGGGGTGGCCCAGCGGCGGTCCCCCGGCGAGCCGTCGATCGCGCTGGAGCCGATGTCGGGCGACGACACGCATCGCCGCATGCGCCTCGCCATCGTCAATGACGACATGCCCTTCCTGGTCGATTCGATCGCGGCCATGGTCGGCGCGGACGGCATTGCGATCGACCGCGTGATTCACCCCGTCCTTCCCGTCACCCGCAACGCAGA
The DNA here is from genome assembly GCF_000739895.2 of Sphingomonas paucimobilis NBRC 13935. GTDB lineage: Bacteria > Pseudomonadota > Alphaproteobacteria > Sphingomonadales > Sphingomonadaceae > Sphingomonas > Sphingomonas paucimobilis. The sequence continues at coordinate 56,187 of NZ_BBJS01000042.1, read as the reverse complement.
GGGTGAGCTTCAGGCGATCGGCGCGCCGGGTGGCCGCTCCGAATCCTTCATCTATCTGGAAATGGAACGCGCCGATGCGCGCGACCGGCGCGGACTGGTCGACGATCTGCGCGCCGTGCTGGCCGATGTGCGCGCCGCCGTGGTGGACTGGTCGGGCTTGCAGGATGCCCTCGCCGCCGATGCGACCACGCTGGGCGAGAAGAATGGCGAGGGCGCGGCGCTCCTCCTGTGGTTCCTGAACGGCAAGCTGACGCTGCTCGGCCATGAGAAATGGTATGAGGACGGCCGCGAGGCCCCGGCGCTGGGCGTGGCGCGGACGCCGCACAAGGTACCGCTGCTCGCTGACACCTCGCGCCAGCGCGCGCTGGACTATTTCGTCGAGGGCGGCGCGGCGCCGTTGCTGCTCAAGTCCAATGCGATCTCGACCGTCCATCGCTCGGTACCGCTCGACCTGGTGCTGGTGCCGGTGATCGAGGGCGGGCGGGTCGTCGGCCTGTCGATCCATGCGGGGCTGTGGACCAGCGCTGCGCTCGCCAGCCCGCCGCATGAGGTGCCCGTCCTCCGTACGCGTCTGGCGGCACTGCAGGCCAAGTTCGGCTTCGACCCGCGCGGCCATACCGGCAAGGCGCTGACCCATGCGCTGACCGCGCTGCCGCATGATCTGGTGACGGCCTTCCCGGCCGAGGCGCTGGAGCAACTGGCGCTGACCGCCATGTCGCTGGCCGATCGGCCGCGGCCCGAGCTGGTGCTGATCCGGTCGGTGTTGCAGCGGCATTTGTTCGCATTCGTCTGGCTGCCGCGCGACGAGCTGACCACCGCGCGCCGCGTCGCGATCGGCGAGATGCTGGGCGAGGCGGCCAATGGCTCGCTGCTCAACTGGTCAATCGCGCTGGAGGACGGCGTCGTCGCGCTGATCCGCTACACCATCGACCTGCGCCAGGACGGGCGCCTGCCCGACACGGCGGCGCTGTCGGAGCGGCTGCGCAAGATGGTGCGCGGCTGGATGCCCGATGTAGAGGCGGCGCTGGCCGAGCAGGTGCCCGCACCTCGTGCCGCGCGTCTCGCGCTGCGCTGGGCCAATGGCTTCCCGACCAATTACCGCAATGTCAGCGATGCGGCAGAGGCCGCCGCCGATATTCTGCGTCTGTCGGCGCTGGAGGACGAGAATAGCCGCTCGGTGCGCCTGTTCCCGGTGCAGCCGGGGCAGGACCGCCAGCTGAAAATCTACAAGCTGAACGGCGCGCTGCCTTTGTCGGACGCGGTGCCGGTGCTGGAGAATTTCGGCTTCCGCGTGATCGGCGAGCTGCCGACGCGGTTGCGCGACGATGCCGATCCCTTCGTCCACGACTTCATCGTCGAGACCGAGGCGACGACCGAGCCCAAGGGCGCGGCGGTGCTGGAGGGGGCGATCGCGGCCGTGCTGGAGGGCGCGGCGGAGAATGACGCGTTCAACCGCCTGATCGTCGATGTCGGGCTCAGCCCGCAGGCGGTGGTGCTGTTCCGCGCCTGGTTCCGCTATCTGCGCCAGGCCGGGCTGCCTTATGGCCTGACCACGGTGGTCGATGCGCTGCGCCGGGCGCCCAAGCTGGCGACCGCGCTGATCGAGCGGTTCACCGCCGCGCATGATCCCAAGACGACCGGCGACCTCGCCGCCGCCGATGCCGCGATTGCGGCGGGCCTCGATGCGGTGTCGGCGATCGACGACGACCGTATCCTGCGCAGCTTCCGCGACATGATCGCGGCCACGCTGCGCACCAATGCCTTTGCCGAGGCGGGCAAGGAAGCGCTGGCGTTCAAGCTGGACAGCCACAAGATTCCGGGGCTCCCGGCGCCGCTGCCGTGGCGCGAGGTGTGGGTCTATTCGCCGCGTGTCGAGGGTATCCACCTGCGCGCCGGACCCGTGGCGCGCGGCGGCCTGCGCTGGTCGGATCGCCGCGACGACTTCCGCACCGAGATTCTGGGCCTGATGAAGGCGCAGCGGGTGAAGAACGCGGTCATCGTGCCGACTGGGGCCAAGGGCGGTTTCTACCCCAAGCAGCTTCCGTCACCCGTCACCGACCGTGACGGCTGGGCGGCCGAGGGCAAGGAAAGCTACCGCGTGTTCATCCGCGCGCTGCTGTCGATCACCGACAATATCGTCGAGGGCGCGGTGGTGCACCCGGACGGCGTGCGCGTGCTGGATGGCGAAGACCCCTATTTCGTCGTCGCCGCCGACAAGGGCACCGCGACCTTCTCCGACGTCGCCAATGCGCTGGCGCTGGAGCGCGGCTTCTGGCTGGGCGACGCCTTCGCCTCCGGGGGTAGCCAGGGTTATGACCACAAGGCGATGGGCATCACCGCCAAGGGCGCCTGGGTCTCGGTGCAGCGCCACTTCGCCGAGCGCGGCGTGGACGTGCAGACGCAGTCCATCCGCGTCGTCGGCTGCGGCGACATGTCGGGCGACGTGTTCGGCAACGGGATGCTCTTGTCCAAGGCGATCAAGCTCGTCGCGGCGTTCGACCATCGCCACATCTTCCTCGATCCCAATCCCGATCCCGCCACGAGTTGGGACGAGCGCGCGCGCATGTTCGCGCTCCCTCGGTCGAGCTGGGCGGATTACGACACCGGCCTGATCTCGCCCGGCGGCGGCGTCTTCCCGCGTTCGGCCAAGACCATCCCGCTGTCGGATGAAATCCGCGAGGCTTTGGGCATCACCGCCACCTCGCTGGAACCTACCGCGCTGATCTCGGCGATCCTGAAGGCCCCGGCCGATCTGCTCTGGTTCGGTGGCATCGGGACCTACATCAAGGCGGCGGCGGAGAATAACGTTCAGGTCGGCGATCCGGCCAACGACCGGCTGCGCGTCGATGCCGAGGATCTGCGCGTCACCGCCATCGGCGAGGGCGCCAATCTGGGCGTCACCCAGGCCGCGCGCATCGCCTTCGCCGAGCGGGGTGGGCGGATCAACACCGACTTCATCGACAATTCGGCGGGCGTCGATTGTTCGGATAACGAGGTCAACATCAAGATCGCGCTCAACCGCGAGATGATCGAGGGCCGTCTGGCGGAGGGCGATCGCAACACGCTGCTCGCCGCGATGACCGACGACGTGGCGCATATCGTACTGGAGGATAACCGGCTCCAGACTTTGGGCCTGTCGATCGCAGAGGCGGACGGCGCGGGCGCGATGCCGAGCTATGTCCGCGTGATCGAGATTTTCGAGAGCGCCGGACGGCTTGACCGCGCGGTCGAGGGGCTGGGCAGCAACGACGTGCTGCTGCGGCGCGGGCAGGACGGCATTCCGCTGACCCGGCCCGAACTGGCGGTGCTGCTGGCGACGGCCAAGCTGACCCTGCAGGACGCGATCGAGACCAGCCCGCTGGCGCTCGACGCCGAACTGCTCCCTGATCTGCGCGCGGCCTTCCCGCCCGCGATGCAGGAACAGTTCGGCGAGGCGATCGACCAGCACCGCCTGCGCGGCGAGATCGTCGCGACCAAGCTCGCCAACCGGATCGTCAACCGCATGGGCATCCTCCACCCGTTCGAACTGGCGGAGGAGGAAGGCGCGGCGATGGCCGACATCGCGGCGATGTTCGTCGTGGTCGAGCGGCTGTTCGACCTTCCCGCCCTATGGACCGCGATCGAGACGGCAGTGATGCCCGAGGCGGCACGTATCGCGCTGTTCGACGAGGTGGCGCGCGCCACCCGTTCGCAGATCGCCGACCTGTTGCGCTCCATGCCTGCGGGCACCTCGCCCGGCGCGGCGCTGGAGCGGTTGCAGCCGGGGATCGAGCGGCTGGCGGCGGAAACGCCCGCGCTGCTGCGCGACGAGGCCAAGGCGCAGAGCGCACGGGTCGTCGCCGCGCTGGAAGAGGCGGGCGCGCCTGCCGATCTCGCGGCACAGGTGGTGCGCGTGTCCGAGCTCGACGGCGCGGTGGGTCTGGCCGATCTGGGCCAGCGGCTGTCGCTCGACGAGACGCGGTTGACCCATGCCTTCACCCGTTTGGGTCAGGCGCTCGGCCTAGACTGGGCACAGGGACAGGCGGCGCGGATCAGCCCCAGCGATCCGTGGGAGCGCCTGCTGATCGCGGGCCTCGCGCGCGATTTCCAGCAGCAACGGCTCGACTTCCTGGGCCGTGCGGGCACGACAGACCCGGAAGCGGCGGTCGAAGCCTGGCTGGAACGCAATGCCGCGCGCGTCGGCCAGTTCAAGGCGGTGATCGACCGGGCGCGTCTGGCCGCGCAACCGAACGCCGCGATGCTGGCCCAGATAGCGGGCCAAGCACGGGTACTGCTGGGTCGGTAAGGATCAGGATTAGGTTGCGGTGTTACCTTAACGAAACTCTCCCGCAGCCTATCTGCGGGAGAGAATTTTTCAAATCAGCATTGATTGACGCGGGATGCTGGGAAGCATTGCTGCCCTTTGCCCTTTAGGTCGATGGAACCCGAACCTGGACGGTCAGGTTTGACATCGGGCTCGCCGAAGGTGGCGATGCATTGTTCACGGCTTTCGAAGCCGACAATCATCCAATTTCCATTCTCGCATGCATTCCCGCTACCATTGTCTCCAAGTTCGATTGGCACAGCCTCTTGCGCGAGGGCTGGCGAACCGAGCATCAAAATGGTACCCGCAACTCCATGTAAGACGATTTTCATTGGTTTACTCCCAAAGCAATGAGCGCCATCCGACGGGTGTGCCATGGACACCCGAATCATAGCACCTCATTGACCATATATTTGTGATAAGCCCTCGGCAACAAAAGCAAATGCTTTATAGGTGTTCGTCAGCGCTTTTCCTGTCGGCGTCATGCGATTCTGGTCTGGCGCATAGGTCAATTTGCAAGTTCCTATATTATTAAGGCCCGCCACATGCTGCGAGAGAGGCTTCTCTTACGCGGCGTTTGCTTATTCACGCGAAGACGCGAAAATGAAGGCAAATGTGGTTCGCGCGGAGGACGTGGAGATTCTCACTCGCTGCGCCGGCGTGCCATTACCTCAAGCGGTGATGATCAGCGAGCGCGGCCGCGCGCACTACCTCGCGGTGTCGTCTGCCCCTCTGCGTGAACATGATATCCGCGTCTTCGCACGCAAAAATCAGATCGCCGCGCACTTCTCCAGTAACCAGTCGCGATCCGCACCCTCCAACTCGAGCGCGAGAACCTCCGCCACCCGCGCATGATAGGCGTTGAGCCAGTCCCGCTCCTGCGCTGTCAACAACTCCGGCACGATCAGCGTCCGCTCGATCGGGCATAGCGTCAGCGTTGCGAACCCCAGCATGTCCCGGTCCGCGCCGGGAATATCGCGCGGCTCGACCAGCACCAGATTCTCGATGCGAATGCCATATTCGCCCGCCTTGTAATAACCCGGCTCGTTGGACAGCATCATGCCCGCGCGCAGCGGCTCCATGGCGGCCCCGCCGGGATAGTTGGGGGCGGCGATACGCTGCGGCCCTTCATGCACCGACAGGTATGCGCCGACGCCGTGGCCCGTACCATGGGCATAATCCAGCCCGACTTCCCAGAGCGGCCGCCGCGCCAGCGAATCCAGATGCCCGCCCAGCGTTCCGTCCGGGAACACCGCCGTCGCCAGCCCGATATGCCCCTTCAGCACGCGGGTGAAGCGGTCGCGCATCTCGTGCGTCGGCTCACCGATCGGCATGACGCGGGTGATGTCGGTGGTGCCGTCCTGATACTGGCCGCCGGAGTCGATCAGGAAGAGCTGGCCCAGTTCGATCGCCGTATTCGACTCCTCGGTGACATGATAATGCGGGCTCGCGCCATGCGCGCCCGTCGCCGAGATGGTGGAGAAGCTGGTGTCCTTGAGCAGCCCGGTCGCCTCGCGATACGCCAGCAATTGCGCCGCGGCGGACAATTCGGTCTGCTCGCCCTTGGGGCATTCGCTTTCGACCCAGCGCAGGAACTTCACCATCGCCGCGCCGTCGCGGATCGAGGCGGCACGGTGGCCGGCGACTTCGGCGGGGTTCTTGATCGCCTTGGTCAGCACGACGGGATCGCGAAGCGCGAGCACCTTGGCGCCACCGGCTTCCAGGGCCTGGGCAATGCCCGCCACCGCGCGCTCGGGATCGGCGACGATCCGCTTGCCGGCAAAGCCGCCCAGATAGCCCTCGAACGCCGCCCGGTCGTGCAGCCGCACCGCATTGCCCAGATGCGCGCGCACCTCGGGCGTGATCTTCTCGGGCGCGATGAACAGGTCGGTCTCGCCGTCCGCATGGACGATGGCATAGGAGAGCGCGACCGGCGTATGCGCGACATCGGTACCGCGCACGTTGAGCGTCCAGGCGATCGAGTCGAGCGCCGACAGCACCACCGCATCCGCCCGCTGCTCGGCCAGCCATTCGCCGATCCGTGCGCGCTTGGTGGCGGAGCCTTCACCCGCGATATCATCGCTTTGCACCGTCAGCATGGCGGGCGAAGGGACAGGGCGATCGGTCCAGACCGTATCGATCGGATTGGCCGCGACCGCGACCGGTTCCGCCTCCCGGTCGGCCAGCGCGGCGGTCATGTCGGCGACCTGCTGGCGGGTGTGCAGCCACGGGTCATAGCCGATCCGCTGCCCCGCCGCCGTTTCGCGGCCCAGCCAGCCGGCAACGCTGTCCTGCGGCACCGGGATATAGGCATAGTCCTCGGCCGACACCTGCTCGCGCACCTGGAGTGTATAGCGGCCATCGGTGAAGATCGCCGCCTTGTCGGCCAGCACCACCGCCGTTCCCGCCGACCCGCCGAACCCGGTCAGCCAAGCCAGCCGCTGCGCATAGTCGCCGACATATTCGCTCATATGCTCATCGGTCAGCGGCACGACGAAGCCGTCCAGTCCCTGCTTGGCCAGTTCGGCACGAAGGGCGGCGAGGCGGGCGGAATGGGACATGACGGAACCTGACAAGGATGGGAAACGCGACCGGTCTAGCTCCGCACGCCCACAGCGTCGAGCCACAAGGCCGATCCTCCGTTCAGCCCGAGCGAAGTCGAAGGCCATGGGATCGCCCTTGTGGCAGGGCGGGGAGCGTGCGCTTCGACTTCGCTCAGCGTGAACGGAGGTATGGCGCGCATGGGCGGAAGCGGTGGCCGTGAACGGAGGGGCGGGAGAAACCGAACCCCACCCCTTCCGGCGGCGTGAAAGCCTAGCTACATCCGCACGATGACCGAACCGACCGCGCTCACCCCGCCCGTTGCCGAAACCCGCCCGCACAGTTTCACCGCCCATGGCATCACCATTGACGATCCCTATGCCTGGTTAAAGGACCCCGCTTATCCCGAGGTCACCGACAAGGACGTGCTCGCCTATGTCGAGGCGGAGAACGCCTATTTCGAGAGCGTCATGGCCCCGCGCCAGCCGCTGATCGACCGGCTGTACGAAGAGATGAAGGGGCGGATCAAGGAGGATGAATCCTCGGTCCCGCAAAAGGATGGCGACTGGCTCTACTGGACCGCGTTCGAGACGGGTGGCCAGTACCGCAAATGGTGGAGGAAGCCCGTCGCGGGCGGTCCCGACGAGCTGCTGCTCGACGAACCGGCGCTGGCCGAGGGCAAGGAATATTTCCGGCTAGGCGCCTTCTCGATCAGCAATAACGGCCGGTATCTGGCCTATGCGATCGACGACAATGGCTCGGAGCGGTTCGAGGTGCGGATCAAGGACCTGACCAGCGGCGAACATTTGCCCGAGGTGATTCCGGGCATGTTGTCGGAAATCGTCTGGGTCGCGGACGATAGCGGCTTCCTCTACGGCGTGGCGAATGCGCAGTGGCGGACCGACAATGCCCGCTTCCACAAGCTGGGCACCCCGGTCGAGCAGGATGTCGAGTTGTTCCACGAGGATGACGAAGGCTACCGCGTCGCCGTCGCCGAAACGTCGGCGCGCAACTGGATCGTGATCGCGACCGGCGATCACGTCACCAGCGAGGTGCGGCTGCTGCCCGCCGACAATGTCTTCGCCGAACCCATCCTGGTCGCCCCTCGCAAGGAGGGGCGCGAATATGACGTGGACGAGCATGAAGGCACGCTGTTCATCCATACCAACGACACGGACCCGCAATTCCGCCTGTGTACCGCCTCGATCGAGAATCCCGGTGACTGGCACGAGCTGATCGGCCCAGACCCGCATTTCTACATGACCGGGGTCGAGTGTTATAAGGACTTCTTCGTGGTCGAGGGGCGCGAGGACGGCTTGGACCGCATAGCCATCCACCGCTACGATACGCCGACCGTGCCGGAGCGGATCGAATTTCCCGAGGAAAGCTATACGGCGGGCCTGGGCGACAATCCCGAATATGACGTGTCGGTCCTGCGGCTGGGTTACGAGTCGATGGTCACGCCGGGTACGGTTTATGACTATGACGTCGCGACCGGCGGCCTGACCCAGCTGAAGGTGCAGGAAATCCCCTCGGGCTATGACGCGGACAAGTATCGGACCGAGCGGCTGAAGATCGCTGCTCGCGACGGGACGATGGTGCCGGTGTCGATCGTCTACCCGAAGGACTTCCCGCGCGACGGATCGGGCAAGCTGTTCCTCTATGCCTATGGCGCCTACGGTTATGCCATTCCGCCGGGCTTCTCGACGGGGCGCATGAGCCTGCTCGATCGCGGCTTCGCCTATGCCATCGCGCATATCCGTGGCGGTGACGATCTGGGCCAGCAATGGTATCTCGACGGCAAGCTGGAGAAGCGGACCAACACCTTCCACGACTTCGTCGACGTGGCGAAGGGGCTGATCGACGGTGGCTGGACCGCCGAGGGCCAGATCGCGATCGCGGGCCGCTCGGCGGGCGGCGAGCTGATGGGCGCGGTGGTCAATTCGGACCCCGAGCTCTGGGGCGCGGTGATCGCCGATGTGCCGTTCGTCGATGTGCTCAACACGATGATGGACGCCGAACTGCCGCTGACGCCGGGCGAGTGGCCCGAATGGGGCAACCCGATCGAGGACCAAGCGGCGTTCGAGCTGATCCGCAGCTACAGCCCCTATGACAATGTCCGGGCACAGGCCTATCCCCCGATGTTCATTTCGGGCGGCCTGAACGATCCGCGCGTGACCTATTGGGAGCCCGCCAAATGGGCCGCCAAATTGCGCGCGACCAAGACCGATACCAACCTGCTGCTGCTCAAGACCAATATGGGCGCCGGCCATGGCGGCAAGTCGGGCCGGTTTGAGTCCCTGCGCGAGGGGGCGGAGGAGCATGCCTTCGTCCTGTGGCAGATGGGAGTCGAGTCCTGAGTATCGAGGCGATCGTCGCGCGCTTCGGGGTGGTGGCGATCGCGCTGGGTGCGGGGCTGGAGGGGGAAACGGCGGTCGTCACCGGCGGCATCCTGGCGCATCAGGGGCTGGTCGCCTGGCCCGCCGCGGTACTCGCCGCCGCGATCGGATCGTTCATCGCCGACCAGATCTTCTTCACCATCGGCCGGCGCGCGCGTGACGGCCGATGGGTGGGCAAGCTGCGCAAGCGTCGCGTCTATGCCCGCGTCATGGGCATGATGGAGCGCTATCCGGTCGGCTTCATCTTCGCCTTTCGCTTTCTTTATGGCCTGCGCACGATCAGCCCGGTCGCGATCGGCACCAGCGAGGTGCCGACCCGGCTGTTCGTCGCGGTCAATGCCGTATCCGCCGCATGCTGGGCATCCATCTTCATCGGCATCGGCTATCTTTTCGGGGAGGCGTTTCAGGAACTGGCGGCGCGCTGGCGGCCCAGCCTGCCGCATATCCTGATGGCCGCGGCGCTGGTCATGGTCGCCGCCGCGATCGGCTGGGGCCTGCGCATGATGTGGCAACGGCATAAGGAGTCGAGCGACCGGGCATGAGCCGCTTCACCCTGAGCATTACCGCAGGCCCCGAGCATATCGACGAGCTCGGCCATGTGAACAACGCCGTCTGGGTCCAGTGGATTCAGGCGATCGCCACCGCGCACTGGGAAGCCGTCGCGCCGCCCGAGCATGTCGCGGCGCATATCTGGGTCGTGACGCGGCATGAGATCGACTATCGCGGCAATGTCGTGGCGGGAGAGACGGTGACGGCGGAAACCTGGGTGCCCAACCCTCCCAAGGGCGCGCGGTTCGACCGCCATGTCCGTTTCCTCGGCCAGGATGGGCAGGTGAAGGTGGAGGCGGTGACCACCTGGGCGCTGATCGATCGCGAGACCGGCCGCCTGCTGCGCGTCACGCCCGAGATCGCCGCGCCTTTCATGGTTTGACCGCAAGAAGCGGGACGCATCGCGCTCGTGGATGGGCTAGGCTTGGCCCCATGTTGAGCGAATGCACCATGGCCTCGCCGGTGGGCGAGCTGACTTTAGTGGCGAGCACCCAAGGCCTGCGCGCCATTCTTTGGGCGGAGGAGCGGGAAGGGCGGGTGAGGCTGCCCGAGCGGCAGGGCGATCCGGCCCATATCCTGTTGGTCGCGGCGATGCGCCAATTGTCCGAATATTTTGCCGGGGATCGGCGCGTGTTCGACCTGCCGCTCGATCCCGAGGGCACCGCGTTTCAAAAGGCGGTGTGGACGGGCCTCAACGCCATTCCCTATGGCGAAACGCGCAGCTACGCCGCGCTCGCCGCCGCGATCGGCCGGCCGGGCGCCTCGCGTGCGGTCGGGGCCGCCAATGGCCGCAATCCGCTGTCCATCGTCACCCCCTGTCACCGCGTGATCGGCGCGAATGGCACGCTGACCGGCTTTGCGGGCGGGCTGGCGGTCAAGCAGTGGCTGCTCGCCCATGAACGCGGCGAGCGGCAATTGGCGCTCGCATGAGCTACCCACCGCGCGCCTTCCGGGAAATGCGCGAGGATGTGCTGCTGGAGGCGGTCGACGCCATCGGGCTGGCTGCGCTGGTCGTGGTGCGCGACGGCGCACCCGAAGCGGTCTCGCTGCCCATGCTGGCGATGCGTGATGGCGAGACGCTGGTGCTGGAGGGGCATGTCGCCCTCGCCAACCCGCTCTGGCGATGGGCCGATGGCGGTATTCCGGCGCTGGCGATGTTCCAGGGGCCGCACGCCTATGTCCATCCCGGCTGGTATCCCGCCAAGCGCGAACATGGAAAGGTGGTGCCGACCTGGAATTATGTCGTGATCCAGGCGCATGGCACGCTCTCCACGACACGCGATCCCGCCTAGCTCTCGGCGCATCTGGCGCGGCTGACCGATCGGCATGAGGCGGGGCGCGCCGAACCCTGGTCGATTGCCGACGCGCCCGAGGGCTTTATCCAAGGCTTGCAGCGCGGCATCGTTGGCCTGTCTCTGCATGTCGCGCGGCTGGAGGGCGTGTGGAAGATCGCTCAGCATCATCCCGAGCCGAACCGACGCGGCGTGATCGCCGGGCTGACCGCCTCGCCACAGCCAGGCGACCGGGCAATGGCGGCGGTGATGGCGGAAGCGGAACGTGATCGAACGGGCTGAGAGGACGTGACGGCGATGTCACTGGCCGCCCACGAGATGGGACCGTATCGGCCTTGGCATCATAGCGGAGATCATGGATGCGCCGGCTTTCGCCCTGGGGCATGTCCCTCATCATTCTTTCGCCCGTGCCAGTCGTCGCACAGACGACGGAGCCACCGCCCACTCCGTGCTGCCGGACTTTGGGCGAGGTGCGCACCAATATCGACCGGATCGACGACCAGATCCTGCGCCTGATGGCCGAACGCTCGCGCTATGTTGCCCAGGCGGAGCGCTTCAAGACCTCCGCCGCCACGGTGCGTGACGAGACGCGCATCCGCCAGATCCTGACGCGCATTCGCGAGAAAGCAGCCCGACAGGGCGTAAACCCGGACATAGCGGAAGCCACGTTCCGCGCGATGGTGGAGGGCTTTACGGCCGAGGAGGCGCGGCAAATCCGACGTTGAACCGACCCCCTACCTCTTACCCTCCGCGCTCGGCAGGGCCTAAGTCGCCGGGGGCGTCTCGTCCCAGACGATCGTGATCGGCGCATCGATGCCGAGCACCGCATGGACCGGGCAGGCATTCGCCGCCGCTTCCAGCCGCTTGCGCTGAGCCGCGTCGTAATGCCCCGGAACCGAGACCGTCACCGCCAGTCTGTCGATCCGACGCGGCGCGTTGCCCATCTCCTTCGTCACGGTCGCGGTCGTGCACGCCAGTTCCAGCCCGGCGACACGCCCCGCCATCGCCATGATGCTGAGCACGCAGCCACCCAGCGACACCGACAGAAGATCGCTCGGCGAAAAGCCTTCGCCACTGCCGCCCAGATCCTGCGGCGCGTTGGTGACCAGGACCGCACCGGATTCGGGATGCTCCGTCCGGCAGCGCAGGTCGCCCTCATAATGGACGATGAAATCGGTCATCGCCGTTACCCGCTGTTGCGCAGCGCGGTGGCGATACCGTTGATCGACAGCAGAATGCCCTCGCCGATGCGCGGATCGCTTTCGCCCGCGCGGTGGCGCTTCATGAGTTCGATCTGGAGCAGGTTGAGCGGCTCGATATAGGGCAGGCGCAGGCGGATCGATGCCTCCAGTGCCGGATTGTCGGAGAGGAGGCGCGGCTGCCCCGTGACCGTCAGCAACCCGTCGCGCGCACGGTGCCAGCCGTCATGGATGCGCCCGAAGATCGTATCGCGCAGGCCTTCATCCTCGACCAGCCCAGCATAGCGCTTAGCGATGCCGATATCGGACTTGGCCAGCACCATCTCCATATTTGCCAGCGTCGCGGCGAAGAAGGGCCAGTTCTTCGCCATGTCGGCGAGCAGCGCCTTGTCCTCGAAGTTCGCGATGGCGGTGCCGACGCCGAACCAGCCGGGCAGCATGACGCGCGCCTGCGCCCAGCTGAACACCCAGGGGATGGCGCGCAGATCTTCGATCGCGTCCGACTTCTTGCGGCTGGCCGGGCGGCTGCCGATCTTCAGGCCGGCAATCTCGGCGATCGGCGTCATCTGGCGGAAGAAGGTGCGGAAGCCCTCGGTGCCATAGACTAGGTCGCGATAGGTGCGGAACGCGGTCGCCGACAATTGTTCCATCGCGCCGGTGAAACGCGCATTCTGGTCGGCCGAGAGCCGTTCGGGCTCCAGGCTGGCCAGCAAGGTGGCGGAGGCCATGGCCTCGAGATTGGTCATCGCCGAGTCGCGTGTGCCATATTTGCCTGCGATCACCTCGCCCTGTTCGGTGATGCGGATGCGGCCCTGCACCGTGCCGTGCGGCTGGGCCCGGATCGCGGCGAACGCGCTGCCGCCGCCACGTCCCACGGCGCCGCCGCGCCCGTGGAAGAGCTGCATCCGCACGCCCGCTTCGTCGAAGACCGGACGGAAGGCGCTCGACGCCTTGGACAGCGACCAGGTGGAGGTCAGGTAACCGCCATCCTTGTTCGAGTCCGAATAGCCGATCATCACCTCCTGATGCCCGCGTGCCCGCACGATCGCGGCGATTTCGGGCAAGCCGAAATAGGCGCGCATGATCTCCGGCCCGGCTTCCAGATCCTCGATCGTCTCGAACAAGGGCACCGCCATGATCGCGGCGGTCGCGGGCTCGCCCGGGCGGTAGAGGCCGAATTCCTTGAGCATCAGATTGATCTCGAGCAGGTCGGACACCGACTTGCCCATCGAGACGATATAGTTGGTGATGCATTTGGGGCCGTAGCGCGCATGCGCCTCGGCGGCGGCCTGGACGATGGCCAGTTCGGAGCGTGTCTCGTCCGAATAATCGGCATAGCGGCTGACCAGCGGCCGGGCATTGGCAAGCTCGCGACGCAGCAAGGCGACGCGCGCCTCCTCGTCCAGCGTCAGATAATCCTCCTCGACCCCGGCGACCTTCAGCAGTTCGGCGACGACGCGTTCATGCACCGCCGAATTCTGCCGCAGGTCGAGCGTGGCGAGGTGGAAGCCGAAGGTCTCGACCGCGCGGATCAGCCGCCCGAGCGCCCCGCCACTGGCCAGCGCCCCGTCTCCGCGTGCCGCCAGCCCGCGCGCGATGGCGACCAGATCGGTGCGCAGCGCCTTGGGATCGGGATAGGGTTCGCCGGTCAGCCGACCGGGGCGCGGGGCGGGCTTGCCGGTCAGCGCCTCATGCGTCGCCGCCAGCCGCGCATAAATGCCCGAGAGCGCCCGGCGATAGGGTTCGTCCGACCGGCTGACCGCGTCGTCCCCGCTCGCCTCGGCCAGCGCCAGCACGGCCTCATCGACCTCGGCATGGCCGGTCGAGATGGAGAGTTCGGCGCCCAGCGCGTGCACGGCCTCGCAATAATGGCCCAGCACGGCCTCGGCCGCCTGTGCCAGCGCGGTGGTCAGCGAATCGGCGGTGACGAAGGGATTGCCGTCGCGGTCGCCGCCGATCCACGAACCGGGGCGCAGGAAGGCGGGCACGCGCGCGCCGAACGCCTTGTCCCAACGCTGGTACAGCGCCGGCACCACCGGCAGGAATACGTCGCGCAGATAGGACAGCGCCGTCTCGACCTCGTCGGTGACGTAGAGCCGTTCGCGGCGCAGCACGCGGGTCTGCCAGAGAAGCGCGATCTGCCGCCCGATCGCGGCTTCGACATCGTCGCCATCGGGCGTGACGTCGCGGCCGGCGTCGCGCATCGCCAGCAACTCGGCGATGCGGTTGCGATGGTCGATCATGCTCTTGCGCCGCACCTCGGTCGGGTGCGCGGTCAGCACGGGCACGACCAGGGCCTGCCCCAGCAGCGCCATCGCCGTATCACGATCGATACCCTGTTCGGCCAGCGTTTCCAGCACATCGGCGATGTCGGCGGCGGGCTCGCGGGCGATGCCCTGCCGGTCTTCGGCCAGATTGGCGAGCATCGAGAACAGCATGAAGCCGCGCACGAAATCCAGCGTCTCGTCGAGCGCGAGCCGTTCGAGCTGCAGATCGACCGCGGCATCGTCGCCCAGGCCCCGGTGCCGATCGACGGACGCCCGCCGGATCGCCTCGGTCGCTTCGAACAGCGCATCGCCACCATAGCGGCGGATTACATCCCCAAGCTGGGCGCCCAGGAAGCGGATGTCGGCATTGTTGGCGATGGGGGGCAGGGTCGTCATGGGCGCTATTGCTGCAACGCAATAGCGCGGGCGTCAACCGATTGTAGACGGCAATTTTGGTATAATATTATCGTCTGGCATGGCCAATAATTGCGTTAAAGGGCTTGTTCCTCAACTCGCATTGCCCGGCGTTGCCCCGGCGCCCGTGGCCACCGGATTGGTCGGCGTCGTAGGACGTTCGGTGCGCGAGGCTTCGCGTTCCTCCGACGTGACGGTGCCGTCGCGGTTCAGGTCCATGCGATCGAACCGGGCGAGCATGCCTTCGAAGAATTCGCTTTCGGTGATCTCGCCGTCCTTGTTGCGGTCGAGCGCCCAGAGCCGCGAATTGGTCGTCGGCATTTCGTCGGCGGTGATGATGTCGTTGCCGTCGCGGTCGAGTTCGCGAAAGCGGCGGGCCATCATGCTGCCGAAATCGACGCGGCTGGTAACGGACGGGGGCACGAAGCCCGCCTTGGCCGCAGCGCGATCGGCTTCCGCACGGCTTTCTTCCTTTTTGCCGCAAGCGGTGGTGGCGGCCATCAATGCCGTCAGCCCCAGGCCTATCGCCCAACCACGCATTCCCGACTCCTTGGCTCGTTACGCTTCCAGTTCAACGTCCCAATAAAGCCAGTCGTGCCATGTTTCATGCAGATAATTGGGCGGGAAGCTGCGGCCATGTTCTTGCAAATGCCAGTTTGTCGGGCGGATCGGCTCGATATGCAGCGGCATATTGGCCTGGCGCGGGGTGCGCCCGCCCTTCTTCAGATTGCACGGCGCACAGGCGGTGACGACATTCTCCCAGGTCGTCCGCCCGCCCTGCGCACGCGGGATGACATGGTCGAAGGTCAGGTCGCGGTGCGATCCGCAATATTGGCAGGAAAACCGGTCGCGCAGGAACAGGTTGAAACGGGTGAAGGCCGGGAATTGCGACGGCTTCACGAATTGCTTGAGCGCGATGACCGAGGGCAGCTTGACCTTGGCGGTCGGGCTGCGCACCTCCCGCTCATAATGGGCGACGATATCCACCCGGTCGAGGAACACGGCCTTCACTGCGGTCTGCCAGGGCCAGACCGACAGCGGATAATAGGACAGCGGCGTATAGTCCGCATTCAGCACAAGCGCCGGACAACTGTCCGGGTGTCGGATCAGGTCGGGATGAAACACAGCTCCTCCCTTCGTGGTACGCCGACGCTCTTCGCGCAGGCGCGTGACATGGCTATGACACTGCATGCTATGACAGCATGGGATTGGAATCGCGGTCAAGGGTGCGCGCGATGAGTGGAGAGGCGGCCGTGCCGCGCCCCGTTACCCGTTTCGCGCCCAGCCCCACCGGGCGGCTGCATCTGGGCCATGCGCTGTCGGCGGTGCGCGCGCATGATCTGGCGCGGGCAGGGGGCGGGCGTTTCCTGCTGCGGATCGAGGATATCGACGGCACGCGCAGTCGGCCCGAGCATGTCGAGACGATCTTGCGCGATCTGGAATGGCTGGGGCTGGAATGGGACGACCTGTCCTTCCAGTCGGAGCGGCTGGATCTGTATGCGGCGGCGCAAGCGCGGCTGGCCGATCTGCTCTATCCCTGTTTCTGCACCCGCGCCGAGATCGCCGCCAGCCTGTCGGCGCCGCATGGGGCGACCGCCGTCTATCCGGGAACGTGCCGGCATCTGTCGGTGGCGGAGCGGGCGGCGCGGATGGGCGAGCCGCATGGCTGGCGGATCGACATGGCGCGGGCCGTAGAACGGGCCGGGCCGCTGGCTTGGCAGGACTCGGGGGCGGGGGAGGTCGCCGCCGACCCGCTGAGCCATGGCGACGTGATCCTCGCGCGCAAGGATGCGCCGGCCAGCTATCATCTCGCGGTGACGGTCGACGACGCCGCGCAGGGCGTGACCGACGTGGTGCGCGGGGTCGACCTGTTCGACGCGACGCATGTCCACCGGTTGCTGCAAGCCCTGCTCGGCTTGCCGACGCCGCTTTATCACCATCATCCGCTGATCGTCGGCGCGGATGGCCAGCGGCTGGCCAAGCGCAACGGCGCGCCGGCGCTGGCGGCGATGCGCGAGGCGGGCGAGGATGGGCGGGCGCTCGCCGATGCGTTGCGCCGCAATATGCTTCCTGCTGGATTTCGGCTGGGGGAGGCGTAAGCTTCCGGCCATGACCACTTTTCTCGTGATCCTGCTGATCGCGGCGATGATCGCCACCGTCGTCGCGCTGGTGCGCGGCATCATCTCCTTCCTGCAGGAGGCCTCGGCCGAGGCACGGGGCGAGGGGCCGACCGCGTCACAACTGAAATCCAACCGGATGATGCAGCAGCGCATCTTCTTCCAGGCGCTGGCGATCACCGTCGTCGTGCTGCTGTTGTTCATGGCGGGGCGGACCTGATCCCTTGGTCAAGCTGACGAAAATCTACACCCGCACCGGCGATTCGGGCACGACCGGGCTGGTCGACGGATCGCGCCGGTCCAAGGCCGAGCCCCGCATGGTCGCGATCGGCGAGGTGGACGAGGCGAATAGCGCGATCGGCGTCGCGCTGCTCGCCATTGAGGGTGCGCTGGCGGCGCAATTGACCCGGATTCAGAACGACCTGTTCGATCTGGGCGCGGATCTCGCCACGCCGGGTGAGGTGGAAGGGGCGCTGCGGATCATTTCCGAGCAGGTCGCGCGGCTGGAGGCGGAGATCGACGCGATGAACGCCGCGCTTTCTCCGCTGACCAGCTTCATCCTGCCCGGCGGCAGCACGGGGTCGGCGCATCTCCATCTCGCCCGCGCCATCACCCGGCGGGCCGAGCGCGCCGCCGTCGCGCTGGCCGAGCAGGAGGCGATCAACCCGCCCGCGCTCGCCTATCTCAACCGCTTGTCGGACTGGCTTTTTGTCGCCGCGCGGATGGTGAACCAAAGCGGCGCATCGGACGTTCTTTGGGTTCCAGGAGGGGTACGCACGGGACGGTAAAGGGCCGGCCGGCTTCCCCAATGTCCCGGGGAGCACCCAATGTCGACTCTTGTCCCGTCCCACGCGACGGCCTCAAGGCCTGCCCCTGATCCGGGTCATGATCTGGCGTCCCGCTACCGATCGGTGCGCGCGCTGACCCTGGCGCTGGCCGAGCCGCTGTCGGATGCGGATGCAACCGTTCAGTCGATGCCGGATGCCTCGCCCGCCAAATGGCATATGGCGCATACGACCTGGTTCTTCGAAACCTTTGTGCTGCGCGATCATGTGCCTGGCTATGCGCTGCACGATCCGCGTTTCCCCTTCCTGTTCAACAGTTATTATGAGGCGGAGGGAAAGCGCCATGCGCGTCACCGTCGGGGAATGATCACCCGGCCGACGCTGGACGAAGTGCGGGCCTATCGCGCGCATGTCGATGCGGCGCTGCTGGCCGCGCTCGCCCATCTGCCCGAGGCGGCGCGCGAACTGGTCGCGCTGGGGTGCCATCATGAGGAACAGCATCAGGAGCTGTTCGTCACCGATATCCTTCATCTCTTTTCCGAAAACCCGTTGGAGCCGGCACTATATGCGCTCGAGCCCAAGGCACCGGTCGCCATGCCTGGCCCGATCACCTGGGTCGAAGGGCCGGCCGGTATCGTGCCGGTCGGCCATGACGGACAGGGTTTCGCCTTCGATTGCGAAGGGCCGCGCCACGACGCGTTGCTCCATCCCCATGCCCTCGCCGACCGGACGGTCACCAATGCCGAGTGGATGCAGTTCATCGCCGATGGTGGCTATCGCGACCCCCGGCTGTGGCTGTCGGATGGCTGGGCCTGGGTGAAGGGCGAGGGCATCGCCGCGCCGCTTTATTGGGAAGAGCGCGATGGCGGCTGGACCCGTTTCGGACTGGACGGGCGGCGCGCGATCGATCCGGCGGCGCCCGTCACCCATGTCAGCTTCTACGAGGCGGACGCCTTCGCCACCTGGGCAGGTGCCCGACTGCCGACCGAATTCGAATGGGAAGCGGCCGCCGCACGCCACGATCCGGCGGGTGGCAATCAGATGGACCGCGCGGGCGCGATCGAGCCGCGTCCCGCTACGCATGGTCCGGCCTTTTTCGGCGATGTCTGGGAATGGACCGGCAGCGCCTATCGCCCCTATCCCGGCTTTCGCGCCGTCGAGGGCGCGGTCGGCGAATATAATGGCAAGTTCATGAATGGGCAGTTCGTGCTGCGCGGCGGCAGCTGCGCCACGCCACGCGGCCATGCCCGCGCCTCCTACCGAAACTTCTTCTACCCCCATCAGCGCTGGCAGTTCACCGGCGTCCGCCTGGCAAAGGACCTGTAATCATGCTGAAGCCTGAGATCGAGGACGGTCAGATGTCGCTGGCCGATCCCGCCTTCCGTGCCGATGTGCTGGCCGGGCTGGAGCGCCGCCCGCGCGCCATTCCCGCCCGCTGGTTCTATGACCGGCGCGGGTCCGAGCTGTTCGAGGCGATCACCGACCTGCCCGAATATTATCCCACCCGCGCCGAAACCGCGATCCTTGAGGCGATGTGCCCCGAACTGGTCGCGCATGTCGGCAAGGGGCGCGCGGTCGTCGAGTTCGGATCGGGCTCCTCGACCAAGACGCCGGTGCTGCTGCGCTGTGTCGAGCCTTCGGCCTATGTGCCGATCGACATTTCGGGCGATTTTCTGCGCGAATCCGCCCGCAACCTGCAACAGGCGTTTCCGGATTTGCCCATCCATCCGCTGGAGGGCGATTTCATGCACCCGCTGACGCTGCCCGCGATGGTGGCGGATGCGCCCAAGCTGGGCTTTTTCCCCGGCTCGACCATCGGCAACATGACGCCCGCCATGGCGACCGACCTGCTGCGCGCCATGCGCGGGTCGTTGGGCGAGGGCGCGATGCTGCTGATCGGCATGGACCGCGCCAAGCCCGCCGATATCCTGGTCCCCGCCTATGACGATGCGCAAGGGGTGACGGCGGCGTTCAACCGCAATCTGCTCGACCGGATCAACCGCGAACTCGATGGCACCATCCCGGTCGAGGCGTTCCGCCACCGCGCGGTGTGGAACGATGATCGCTCGCGGATCGAGATGCATCTGGCCGCGACGCGCGATGTCGATTTCACCGTCGAGGGGCGCTCCTTCGCCATGGCGGCGGGAGAAACCATCCATACTGAAAACAGCCACAAATACGGCCCGCGCGACGCCAAGATTCTGCTGCGTGCCGGTGGCTGGACCCCGGTCGCGCAATGGAGCGATCCGAGCGATTTGTTCAGCGTTTATCTGGCGGAAGCGCAATCAGCTCGGCTGGCGCCATAAACCTCCGGCCGCAGGGAAAATCGCCGCAAAGCAGTTTTTCCGAAAAAGTTGCGTCTTTTTCCGTCAGTCGTCGTTGTTACCCCGGTCTGGTGGGCCGATCAGCAAGATCAATTCTGTCCACCAGGTCCCATCGCAAGTTCTTTTGATGGTGGTGCACCAACGAATAGAGTTTGTGTTGGTTTCCTAGTGGGAGGAGCATGATGACGGAAAGCGCACAATTGCTCGACGCGTTTGATGCACGAGCCCAGCGCCGGGATCAGCGGCGCGACTTTTTCAAGATGGCGATCGGGGCCGCCGCTGCGGGCGCGACGGCCTTTACCCTGACCAGCAAGGCCGGGGCCCAGTCGACGATCACCGATACGGACATTCTGAACTTCGCGCTGAACCTCGAATATCTCGAAGCGCAGTTCTACGCCTATGCCGCCAACGGCACGGGTCTGCCCGCCAATCAGCTTACCGGCACGGGGACGCAGGGTGCTGTAACCGGCGGTGCGCAGGTCAATTTCAGCAACGATGCGATCGTCGGCCAATATGCGCGCGAGATTGCGGCGGACGAAGCGGCGCACGTCGCCTTCCTCCGCACCGCTCTGGGTAGCGCGGCGGTGGCCCAGCCTGCGATCAACATTTCGGGCGATGCCAATGGCCCGTTCACGGCGGCGGCCCGCGCGGCGGGTGTCGTCGGCGCCAACGAGACCTTCAATCCCTACAGCTCGCCCACGGCCTTTCTGCTGGGCGCCTATATCTTCGAGGATGTCGGCGTGACCGCCTATAAGGGCGCCTCGCCGCTGATCAGCAACAAGACCTTCCTGCAGGCGGCGGCCGGCATTCTGGCGGTCGAGGCCTATCATGCCGCGATCGTGCGCACGACGCTCTATGCGCGGGGCTATGATGCGACGACCCCCATGGCGTCGTTGATCACCGCCGCCGGCCAGATTTCGGACGCGCGCGACAGTCTGGACGGCTCGACCGATCTTGACCAGGGGATCGCCCGCACCACGATCAACGGCCAGTTGGTGTCCAACATCGTGCCGCTCGACCAGAACGGGATCGCGTTCAGCCGATCGCCGCAACAGGTGCTGAACATCGTCTATCTGAACCGCGCGACGGCCACGCTGGGTGGGTTCTTCCCCGCCGGCGTGAACGGCACCTTGCGCGCCAGCGCGGCGAACTGATCCCCCTTTTTCCTCGTTGCGAGAGGATTTTTCACCATGAGCGAAGAACGCTTCATTCTCGATGTGATCGAAGAGGCATCGGCCAAGCGCCGGGCCGACCGTCGCCGTTTCATGCGCATGGCCGCCGGGGCTGGCGCCGTGGGCGGTCTGGCGATGCTGGGTGCGTGCAACAATGACGACGAAGTGATCGTCATCCCCACGCCGACGCCCACCCCCTCGCCGACCGGATCGGTGACCGACGCCGATGTGCTGAACTTCGCGCTCCAGCTCGAATATCTGGAAGCGCAATTCTACAGCTATGCCGCCTTCGGTACCGGCCTGTCCTCGTCGCTGCTCGGCGGCACGGGCACGCAAGGATCGGTCGCGATCAACACCAGCGCGACCAATGGCGCCGGTCAGCCGCGCCAGGTCCAGTTCCAGGACCCGATCGTCGCGCAATATGCGCGCGAAATCGCCTATGACGAGATCGCGCACGTCACCTTCCTGCGCAATGCGCTGGGCAGTGCGGCGGTGGCGCAGCCGGCGATCAACCTGTCGGGCGATGCCAATGGCGCCTTCACGGCGGCGGCGCGTGCGGCGGGTGTGATCGGTGCGAACGCGACCTTCGATCCCTATTCGTCGGACGAGTTCTTCCTGCTCGGCGCCTATCTGTTCGAGGATGTTGGCGTCACCGCCTATATGGGCGGCGTCGCCCTGCTGTCGAACAAGACGTTCATCGAAGCGGCAGCCGGCATCCACGCGGCGGAGGCCTATCATGCCGGCCTCGTCCGCACGACGCTCTACCGCAAGGGGGTGACCACCGCGTCGCTGATCACCGCCGCCGGGCAAATCTCGGACGCGCGTGACAGCCTGGACGGCTCGACCGATCTCGATCAGGGCATCGTCGCGACCGTCAATGGACAGCAGGTGGCCAATATCGTGCCGGCCGACTCCAACGCGATCGCCTTTGCGCGCACGCCGGGTCAGGTGCTCAACATCGTCTATCTCAACAGGGCGTCGGTCACCGGCGGCGGCTTCTTCCCCGGCGGCCTGAACGGGGCGGTCCGGTCGAGCGCCGCCAGCGGCTAAAAGAACAGCATAGCCTTCACTACGGGCCTTGCCCCGATCGGTCTCTTCCCCTTTTTGCCGATCGGGGCCTTTTTTTGCCCTCGCTCTGTCCCGGTTTGGGGGCATGTGATGGGGATCGTGACGAAACCCCTTCTTTGGTCCGTCCATTTCGCCTATGAGTGGCCCATCCCCGGGGGAGCGCCGACCCGCGCTTGAGAGGGGGGCAGGAGCCCCCGACCCGCTGAACCTGATCCGGCTGACACCGGCGTAGGGAGGGAGCGGCCCCGTCTCTCATGGTCCGTTTCCTCCGCATGGAGTGGACGACTATGGCAGATATTCCCGCAAAGGCCGAGATCGGCGTGACGACCGGCCCCATTCGTGGCTCGAAGAAGATTCATGTCGGCCCGTTGGATGTCGCGATGCGCGAAATCCATCTCGACCCCTCCTCGGGAGAACCGCCGCTGCGTGTGTACGACACGAGCGGCCCCTACACCGATCCCAGCGCCCGCATCGACATCATGGCCGGCCTGCCCCAGCGCCGCCGCGCCTGGATCGAGGGGCGCGGCGATGTCGAGGCCTATGACGGTCGCGAGATCCGCCCCGAGGACAATGGCCAGCTCGGCCCCGACCGTTCGGGCGGCGTGCCGCAATTCCCGCGCACCGGACTGAACCGCCCGCTGCGGGCCAAGCCCGGCATGAACGTCAGCCAGATGCATTATGCACGGCGCGGCATCATCACGCCCGAAATGGAATATGTCGCGACCCGCGAGAATCTCGGCCGCGAGATGCTGAAAGAATATGTCCGCGACGGCGAGAGCTTCGGCGCGAGCATCCCCGATTACGTCACGCCCGAATTCGTCCGCGACGAAGTGGCGCGCGGCCGGGCGATCATCCCCAACAACATCAACCACCCCGAATCCGAGCCGATGGCGATCGGCCGCAACTTCCTGGTCAAGATCAACGCCAATATCGGTAATTCGGCGGTCGCCTCCAATGTCGCGTCCGAAGTCGACAAGCTGGTCTGGTCGATCCGCTGGGGCGCGGACACGGTCATGGACCTGTCGACGGGGCGCAACATCCACGACACGCGCGAATGGATCATCCGCAACTCGCCCGTGCCGATCGGCACGGTGCCCATCTATCAGGCGCTGGAAAAGGTCGGCGGCATCGCCGAGGAGCTGACCTGGGAGATCTTCCGCGACACGCTGATCGAACAGGCCGAGCAGGGCGTCGACTATTTCACCATCCATGCGGGCGTGCGCCTGCCGTACATTCCGCTGACCGCCAAGCGCGTGACCGGCATCGTGTCGCGTGGCGGCTCGATCATGGCCAAATGGTGCCTGGCGCATCACAAGGAGTCGTTCCTCTACGAACGCTTCGACGAGATCACCGAGATCATGAAGGCCTATGACATCGCCTATTCGCTGGGCGACGGCCTGCGCCCCGGCGCGATCGCCGACGCCAATGACGAGGCGCAGTTCGCCGAGCTCTACACGCTGGGCGAGCTGACCAAGCGCGCCTGGGAACAGGACGTGCAGGTCATGATCGAGGGACCCGGCCATGTGCCGATGCACAAGATCAAGCAGAATATGGACAAGCAGCTGGAGGCGTGCGGCGAGGCGCCCTTCTACACGCTCGGGCCGCTGACTACCGACATCGCGCCGGGCTACGACCATATCACCAGCGGCATCGGCGCGGCGATGATCGGTTGGTACGGCACGGCGATGCTCTGCTACGTCACGCCCAAGGAGCATCTGGGCCTGCCCGACCGCGACGACGTGAAGGTCGGCGTGGTGACCTACAAGCTCGCCGCCCACGCCGCCGATCTCGCCAAGGGGCATCCCGCCGCCAAGATGCGCGACGACGCGCTGAGCCGCGCGCGCTTCGAGTTCCGTTGGCGCGACCAGTTCAACCTGTCGCTCGACCCCGACACGGCGGAATCCTACCACGACCAAACCTTGCCGGCCGAGGGCGCCAAGACCGCGCATTTCTGTTCGATGTGCGGCCCGAAATTCTGCTCGATGAAGATCACGCAGGAGGTTCGGGAATTTGCGGCCAAGCAGAACGCGCCGGTCGAAACCTTCGTCGCGGCCGAGGACGCCGAGGCTGGGATGCAGCAGATGAGCGAGAAATTCCGCGAGAAGGGCGGGGAGGTTTACCTGCCGGCGGAGTGACACGGCCGCATAAGGGGGATAGCCAGCTTCTAGCCTGTTGACATGGCGGGCGCGCATAACCCATGCGCCCGCCGATGGGTGCCATGCCAAACAAGACTGATGCGACAGGGCATGATCCTCGCGTCGTAGCGAACGCAATAATTGCGTGTGCGCAACGTATGGAGGTGCCCATCCGCAATATTTCCGTACAAAAACTGCTTTACTTCGCTCACGCGGCTTTTCTGGTTCATCATCGGCGCCCTTTGGTGAGGGGCGTCTTTGAAGCGTGGGAGTTTGGCCCGGTATGTCGTTCGATCTATGATGCTTTGAAGCATTATGGCAGGAATGAAATTACCTCTCCGATTCAGCGCACCGATCCTTTTACGGGGATCTCATCCGCATTGCCGGAATTGGCTGACCCGCTTGCCATAAGACATATTGAGCATCTCATGCACGTTATGGGGCATGCCTCACCAAGTCAGTTGATAAGTTTGTCGCACGTTCCAGGGGGGGCATGGTCTATTGTCTGGAACAAAGCAAAAACAGGTGCTACTGTAGGTAACCGAATCGACGATGATCTGACGATCAAGACGTTCGGAAGGTTGAAGGTTGCTTTGCAGCCTTCGCAGGAGAACGAGGGATTGGATGAAGCTTCGCCGTTTGCCGGAGACTGATTTAGCTCGAATCGCACCGCTTCCTGCGGCAATGAAGCGTCGAGCACTTCAATCTTTCAACTCTGGTGGCGGCAGCTGGTCATACGAGCCAGCACGATCCCAAAATTTCAATATCGCTAATCCCTCCAACCCGCTAGGATTAATCTCGCCGCGTCCCTCTATTGATAAGATCAAAGAGATCGTTAGCAGGCGTTGCAGATGCGACGAGCAGGAAGAGAGCTGTCTGGAGGTTGTCGATCTTTTTGATCATTGGTATCGGCAAAAATCAAGTGGCGCAGTTGAGCGTGTAGTGCCTTCGATGGCCATTGGTTCACTGGGGCTTGTGCGGTATTGGGAAAATTTTTTCTTTCAATTGAATGGAAGAAATACCTTTCTGTTTATAGATTATCGCCGGACTAATGGTTTAACGGCGCATGCCCGCAAGTTCGTTTTTTCTATGATGCATCAGCAAATTCGATTGGCTGACCCGGATTTTTTTGACTCAAACCTTCTCGTTCTTCGTTTTCCGCAGGGAAAAGAAGAACGAGTTATCAGTGAGTCATGCGTTAATGATGATGATCTATATTCATTGGCAGAGTTGTCGCAGTTGATCGATGAAACCTATTCGATATGGCGCGAAGTACTCGCTGAAAGGCACATTGTTGAACCGAAGCGAGCGGCTGGGGGAATGTTCGGTTAAAGGCGAACTTACCGCTTACGCACAAACTCCGCGCGCAGCACGAGTCCCTTGATCCCGTCGAACTTGCAGTCGATTTCCTGCGCGTCGCCGGTCAGGCGGATCGACTTGATGAGCGTGCCGCGCTTCAGCGTCTGGCCCGCGCCCTTGACGGTCAGGTCCTTGATCAGCGTCACCTGATCCCCATCGCTCAGCACATTGCCGACCGAGTCCCGCACCACCACCGCATCATCCTCGCCGACCGTGCCGGCCTTGGCGGCGGCGTCCGCCGCGCTGATCCATTCTCCGGTCGCTTCGTCATAGACATAGTCTTCGTCGGCCATCGCGCTTGCCCCTGTTCGCTGGTGGAAAAGCGGCCCTATGCGCGCTTCGCCGAAGTGATGCCAGTATGATTACAGATCAGAGCAGCGGCGGCAGCGCCCAGTCGATCGGTTTTTGGCCATGCTCGACCAGAAAGGCGTTGGCGCGCGAAAAGGGCTTGGAGCCGAAAAAGCCGCCCCTCGCCGACAAGGGGGAGGGATGGACCGACGTGATCACGCCGTGCCGCCCGCCGCCCATCTCGCGCACGAAGCCCGCCTTTTTCTGGGCATAGGCGCCCCAGAGGATAAAGACGACCGGCTCGGGCTTGGCGGCGACGGCGCGGATGACGGCGTCGGTGAAGCGTTCCCACCCGCGCCCCTGATGCGAAGCGGCCTGCCCCATGCGCACGGTCAGCACCGAGTTGAGCAGCAGCACCCCCTGCCGCGCCCAATGGTCGAGCAGGCCGTGGCCGGGCGGGGCGATGCCCAGATCGTCGGCCATCTCCTTGTAGATATTGACCAGGCTGGGCGGCGGCCGGACGCCGGGCTGGACGGAGAAGGCCAGGCCATGCGCCTGCCCCTCGCCATGATAGGGGTCCTGCCCCAGGATGACGACGCGCACCTGGTCGAGCGGGGTCAGGTCGAGTGCGCGGAACCATTCGGTCGGGCGGGGGAAGATGCGCTGCCCGGCGGCGCGCTCCTGCGCCAGAAAAGTCTTGAGCGCCTTCATATAGGGCTCGTCAAACTCGGGCCGTAACGGGGCCAGCCAGCTTTCGTGAAGACGAATATCGCTCATGGCCTATCTCCATGCCGTTCGCGTCATCACCGCGCAACCGCAACCGAGGATAATCGTTATGCAGCCGATACGGTCGTCATCCCGCCGACCGCGTAACCTGTCATGGAGCATGTTCATGAAGCGTACGATCATCACCGCCATTCTGGCCGCCGCCCTGCCGCTGGCGGCCTGTGGCTCCTCGACCGAAGCCACCGGCAACACCGCGACGGCGGCGGCTCCGTCCAACACCAGCGGGATGAGCGCGCAGGACCTGGGCGCCAAGGTCCGCAACCTGCCCGAGGGGCAGCGGCGCGGTGTGCTGTTCCGCGCGATCCGCGATGCCGGCACGAGCGGCGCGACCTGTCAGTCGGTGACCAGCATGACCGAGATCGCCCCGGTCAACGGCAACCCGACCTGGACGGCGGTGTGCGACAATGTCGCGCAGTGGACGATCGTACTGACCGCCGATGGCTCGGCCAGCGTGACGGGCCCCGGGCCGGTGAAGACCAAGGGATGACGCGCACAGGGTGGATCGGCCTTGCCGGTCCACCCGGCGATGTGCCGGCCTCAGGAGGTCGCATGGCCGATCAGGCGAAGCGTCGCCGGATCGCCCTGCCCGTCGAAGAATCGGTCGAGCCCCGCCTGGAACGGCGCAGGGTCCTCGGCCACCGCCGCGAACAGCGTCAGCGAGGAACGCAGCTTCATCGCATCGACCGGACCGAACACCGCCTCGGCCGATCCCGACGCGGCGCAGGCGGTGCGCACCGCCTCGTGCAGACGGGGCCCGAGCAGCGGATGCGCCAGATAGGCGCGGGCTTCCACGACATCGGCGATCGCATAGTAGCGCGCGGTCTCGCTGCGCCCCAGCCCGGCGATCTGGGGAAAGACATACCACATCCAATGGCTGCGCTTTCGCCCGTCGCGCAACTCGGCCAGAGCGGTGGCAAGGTCTTGCGCCTGGGCTTCGACGAAGCGCGTCAGCGGATCGGGAGAGGGATGGGGCATATCCCGGCAACCGCCCGGCAAAGCCATGCGTTCCCTTCGCCCCAGAATTGCGTCAGAACGATATGATCCTCAGGAGAGTGTGATGCGCCGTTTCGCTTGTCTTGCCCCCTTGGCCCTGCTGGCACTGGCCGCCTGCGGCTCCAAGGACGGGGATACCGATTCGGATGTCGCGCCGGGCAATTTCACCCCGCCGGGAACCGCGCGCCCGACGCCGCTGGCGGGGGTGGCGCAGGTGACGCCGCTCAAGGCCTATATCGGCCAATATCCCAATGATGCGGTCGATGGAGTCACCTTCTTCGACCGGACCGAGGTGGCGGGTGCGCTGCACGATGCGGTGGGCGATCAGAAACTGGTGCAGCGGATCATATCACGTGGCGCGGTGACAGTGCCGATCTTCGCCATGGGGGCCACGGGGCTGGCCGCGCATGGCTGCACCCCGCATGACTGCGCCGACAACAATTGGACGATGCAGATGGATATGAAGACCGGCAAGGCGCAGGTCTGCTATCATGATCGCGATACGATGGGCGACCGAAGCCAATGGTATATGGGCGGCGCGCCCGTCACCCGCCCCGGGGAATGCCCGCAGGAATAAGGGTTGTCCGGGCCCGCCCCATGGGCTGGCCCGGACGAGATCGTCAGAAGGTATAGGCGACGCCCAGCGCACCCAGCCACTGGCTGCGCGAACCCGCCTGCGACACGATCGGGCTGTCGCCGAAATCGTTGAGCATGCGGCTATAGGCGACGCTGCCGACCAGCTTCCAACCCTGAAGGAGATTGCCGGTCAGCGAATAGGTGCCCAGCGCACCGGCGGTCCAGTTCTTCCACCCCGACCGCGCGTCATAGATGGGCAGGCCGCTCGCCACGCTCTGGCCCGGCGTGATCGAATAATAGCGACGGGCATAGCCCGCGCCGGCATGTTCGGCGGTCGCGAACAGGCCGGCGGCCGCCTTGGTCGACAGCGGCGTGAAATAGTTGATGCTGGGCTGCCAGATGCCGCTGTCATGCACGCCGGTGACGTCGTGGCGATAGCTGAGCGCGACGGACAGGCGGTCATAGGGGCTGGTGACCACGCCCACCTTGCCGATGCCGACATAGCCGCCCAGTTCGACCGCCGCGCCGATCTTGCCCAGCGCGCGGACGCGGGGATCATCAATGCGCGACGGCGCGGTACGGTCCAGATTGACGACGCCGACCGGCCCGGCCTGAAAATCCCAACCCGGATTGCTCCGGTCGCCGATCAGGTCGACCGACAGGCGATTGCCGATCCAGGTGATCGTATGCCCATCAATATAGGCCAAGCCGGCGGGTGCGGGCGTGAACTGATAATCGTTCGACCCCTGATAATCGGGCAGATAGGCCGCGCCCAAGCCGAGCGTGATGGTATTCTTGCCCATCTGAGCGCCAACAGCGGCGGCATCGGAAGCATCGGCCGCGGGGAGGTCCTGCGCATGGGCGGGCAGGGACAGGGATAGAGCCGCCGAAGCGATGAGCGGGGCGGCAACGCGCGGAAAAAGGCGCAAAACGGAAAACTCCCTGAAATAGGTTATCCGAAATGCAACGCGACGGTAGCGATTTCGCTCCGGTCGATTGTGTCAGAATATGTATCGCATCCGAATCTGTTGTGTTTCGGCAACAGAATCGAGCGCGAAGCGTGCGGCCGTAAAACGGGGCGGGCCGAAATGGATCGCCGGATTGCGGGAGAAGCCAAAGCCCTCGCGGGGAATGCCGGCCAGCGTGTCCAGCTTGGCGTTGTTGTTCTCGTCATGGATGACGGCGGCGGCGTACTGGCCATGGGGCAGGCCGTCGAGATGGATGGCGCGCTGCCCCGCCGGCACCGAGCGGGTCAGCGCGCGCGCGTCATCGACGCAGGCGGGAAAATTGTCCGGATCGGCGGTCAAGCACAGCCGGATCATGCCTTTGGCGGAGCGGAGCTGGTCAATCCCGATGTCCAGCCGGCTGACCGGCGCCGCGCCGATCAGCGGCAGGCTGGCCAGCGCCAGCAGCACCGACGCGCCGCGCCGCCTGCGCATGGGCGCGCGCGAAATCTCCCAGTCCCCGGTCCGTCCCGCACAGTCGATCCCAGAAACGGAAGTAGAGTCCATAATTGCACCCATATTGCTCGTGATGCCGTTGATGGTGGCTCGCAGTGATGAGCCACCCCCCCAGGTGCCCCTGCCACAGGAAACGGGGAAAGATTTCCCAGCCCATGTGGTTGGTCACGCCCATAACCGTCATGATCGTCAGCACCAAGCCGAGTGCGCCGACATGGATCGGAATCACGAAGACCAGTAGCGGAATGGCCACAGCGCCGGTTACCGCTTCGATCGGGTGGAACGCCATCGCCGCCCAGGCGGTCGGCGGTCGGCTGGCGTGATGGACGGCATGCGCGCGCTTGAAGATGGCGGGCCGGTGCATCCAGCGATGCGTCCAGTAGAACCAACTATCGTGCGCGATCAGATAGAGCAGGACCGAGACGGGCAGATACCAGAGCGGATAGGCATGGACGTCGGCGTAAATCTGCGTCCAGCCGCGATTCTGCCACCCCCAAGCGACGATGCCGGCCGGCACGCCATAGATCGCGGCCGAGGCCAGGCTCCAGCCGATCTCGCGCCGGATCTGCGGATCGAGACCGGCATAGAGATCGGGATGCCGCGCCCGGGTCGCCAGCGCGAACGCGCCCGAGGCGAGTAGATAGCGGACACCGACGATCAGCGTCATGGCGATGGCGGACAGGATCAGGGCAAGCGTCACAAAGAACAGTGTAAACCATTGGGGCGAGGGGTTGTACCATTTCTCGTCAGGCGAGAGGCCCGTGGCCTTTTATTCGCGCGGAGGCGCGGAGGCGCGGAGGCGCGGAGGCGCAGAGAGGGCGGGATGCGCGTCAGCGTCGGGAACGCGTTCATCCTCCGCCGCTGCCGCACCGTCGGTCATGAGAAGCGGCCTGCCGGCCGGGCGCTATCACTCCGCGCCCCCGCACGAACTCTAACTCAAACCTCCGTTCAGGCTGAGCGACGTCGAAGCCCATGTCGCGCCCTCTGCCCAGATGGAATCCCGTCCACTTCGACGTCGCTCAGTGCGAACGGAGGCAGGGGGCAGGGCTGACTTATACCCGGTGGAAGATCAGGATCGGCCGCTCGTAATAAACCCCCTCCACCGGCGCGCGGTAGCCCAGCTTCTCGGCCAGCCGGATCGACGCGGCATTGCCCGGATCGATGATGCAGCAGGTCCGGTCGATGCCGTTCGCATCCGCCCAGTCCAGCACCGCGCGCATCGCCTCACCCGCATAGCCCTGGCCATGCGCCGCTGGAACCAAGGTCCAGCCCACCTCCGGCACCGTCAACTCCGGTATAATCGCCCGCCGCGACTCGAGCAGCCCGATATCGCCCAGCACCGCACCCGTCGCCCGGTCGCACACCACCCAGGCGCCATAGCCGAACACCGTCCAGCAACCGATCGAGCGGAGCAGCCGAATCCACACCTCTTCGCGCGAACGGGGCTTGCCGCCGATCATCCCGTATACGGCGGGATCGGCCCACATCGCCGCCAGCGCGTCGAGATCGTCGGGATGGTGGCCGCGCAAGCTCAGCCGCTCGGTCGTCAGGGTCGGGGTGGGGCTCGCAAAGGTCATGACGCAGGCGATATTAGCCGGCGTCGCGGATCACCGCCAGAAAGGCCTCGCCATAAGCATCCAGCTTGCGCGCGCCGATCCCGGACAGGAGCGACAGCGCCGCGCGGCTGTTCGGCCGCTGCGCCGCCATGTCGCGCAGCACCGAGTCGTGGAAGATGACGTAAGGCGGCACGCCCGCCTCCTGCGCCAGCTCGCGACGCTTGGCGCGCAGCGCCTCGAACAGCGGATTGTCGGCCGGATTGGCGGCCACGGGCGCGGCGCGGCGGCCTTTACGCTCCCGCTTGGGCGGCACGACCAGCGACAGCCGCGCCTCGCCCTTGATCAGCGCACGCGCGGCGGGGCCGAACTCCAGCCCGCCATGGGGATTGGTGCGCAACGCATCGCGCAGCAACAGCGCGCGGTGCACCGG
Source organism: Sphingomonas paucimobilis NBRC 13935 (assembly GCF_000739895.2). GTDB lineage: Bacteria > Pseudomonadota > Alphaproteobacteria > Sphingomonadales > Sphingomonadaceae > Sphingomonas > Sphingomonas paucimobilis. Next base: position 24,174 of record NZ_BBJS01000042.1, on the reverse strand, counting down.
CTTGAGCAACGCCACCTCGTCGCCGTCGACGATGTTCCACACCGACAGCGCCTCATGCCCGTTCATCAGGCTGCGCTCGCTCGACTGGCCAGTCAGCACCTGCTCGATATAGCCCGCGCCGAACATCTGGCCGGTGCGGAACACGGCAGAGAGGAATTTCTGCGCGGTGGTCGTCGCATCGACCGCATCGGGCGACCCCAGGCAATTGTCGCAATTGCCGCAATCCTCCGCCAGCTCCTCGCCAAAATGGCGTAGCAGGATGCGGCGGCGGCACCCGCCCGTCTCGACCAGCGCACCGAGAGCGGACAGGCGTGCACGCTCGCCGGGCTGGCGTTCGGGTTCGACCTCGGCGATGCGTTGGCGGGCCCGCGCAAAATCGTCGGCGCCCCAGAAGAGATGCGCGACGGAAGGGTCGCCGTCGCGCCCGGCGCGCCCCGTCTCCTGATAATAGGCCTCGATCGACTTGGGCAGCCCGGCATGGGCGACGAAGCGCACATCGGGCTTGTCGATCCCCATGCCGAAGGCGACGGTCGCGCAGATCACCATGTCCTCGCTCGCGACGAAATCGGCCTGGTTCTTGGCGCGGATCGCTGGGTCGAGTCCCGCATGATAGGCGCGCACCGGCCGCCCCGTCCGCGCCAGCGCTTCCGCCAGTTTCTCGGTCGCGGCGCGCGTCTGGGCATAGACGATGCCGGGGCCCGGCGTGTCGGCGACCACCCGCGCGATCTGCAGGTTCACATTGGCCTTGGGGCTGATCGCATAGCGGATATTGGGCCGATCGAAGCCCGAGACGATCATCCCCTCGACCGGAATGCCCAGCTGCTTGGCGATGTCGGCGCGGGTATGCGCATCGGCGGTCGCGGTCAGCGCCAGCCGGGGCACCTCCGGAAAGGCATCCATCAACGGTTCGAGCAGCCGGTAATCGGGGCGGAAGTCATGCCCCCATTCGCTGACGCAGTGCGCCTCGTCGATCGCGAACAGGCTGAGCGGCGCGGAGGCCAGCAGCTCGCGGAAATGCCCCGACGAAGCGCGCTCGGGCGCGACATACAGAAGGTCGAGCTGGCCGTCGCGGAAGCGCGCGACCGTCTCGGCGCGGTTCTGGTCGACGCTGGTCAGCGTGGCGGCGCGGATGCCGACTGCTTCGGCGGCGCGCAACTGGTCGTGCATCAGCGCGATCAGCGGGCTGACCACGACGCAACATCCGTTCATCATCACCGCGGGCAGCTGGTAACACAGCGACTTGCCCGCGCCGGTCGGCATGACCGCCAAAGTCCGCTGTTTGCCGAGCACGCGGTCGACCACCTGTTCCTGGACACCCCGGAACTGGCTGTACCCGAAGACTTCATGGAGCTTGGCAAGGGGGTCGGCGACCATCGGCGTCCATGTAGCGACGGCATGGGGGCGGGGGAAGGGCACATCCCGCAAGCTGTTTCCCTCCTGATGCGTTTGCTATGCTATCAGCGTTGGAAGGAGCGAGAATGGAATGGCAAACCATACCGTGATCCGGATCGGCAATGAAAATTTTCGACTGATCGCAACAGTCGATGAAGGGCAGACTCTGTATTTTACGGCCGGCAAAGCCATAGCCGTAGAAAAATACGACATGCGGATCGGCAAGAGTGAGTTCGACTTTCAAGTCAATTCACGGCCGGTACGTGGCGGGCGTCCCGAGGCCATTGCGGCCCGACAGCAAAGCTTAGACCGCGAATTTATGGAAAGTCGGGTAAAATCCAATCTTTTTGGTTTGCCGGTCAGTCTGGGCAACGCCGCCGCCATGGTAAAAGATCGAAGGGTCGCGCTAAGCTATGGCGAGTTGCGACCTCAGATATTTCGAAGTTCCGTCAGTACTAGGCCGGTCGCATGGCGAATCTGGTTTCGTCGTACGAGGTACTCCGGCCAAGCGAGTGGGAAGGGGATACGAAACGCTCCTAAGCCTGCCGCTTCCGCCAAGGCGCAAGCCTCAGCAATGGGTAGTGCTGCAATCGGAGCTATGTCCAAGGCACCCCAGAGAGGACGGGCGACGGCAATCGGACCCTTGGCCAACGGTGCGGGCATCCTCCGCGTGTACGTTCTAGCCGATGACAAGAGCGAAATCGTTGCGCCCTTCGATCGGAGAGACGTGACGTTTCGCGATCCAAGTTTGTGGGAACGAGCGGTCAATTTGGTGCGAGGGGGGAGTTAATGAGAATCGCAATGGCGATGGGCGCACTGGCTCTCCTGGCGGCCTGTGGCGAGACGCGCAGTCCCGCTCCCGATGGGGGGGGGCATGGCTATCTCCTATTCGATCCGCCATCACAGCAGCAGGGGTGGGAATTGGTTGACCAATTGACAACCCGATCCGCCGATAAGGCGCTTATCCGAACGTCGGGTCTGGCAGATGATGGCGCAAAGACCATGTTCATCGATTTTTCGGGTGGTTGCGAAGCGCAGGCGCCGTTCGTGGCGGAAGCAAGAAGGGCCGCCCAACAGCTAAACATCGCCAATGTTCGTTGTACGGAAACCTCGCCCATTTCATGACTATTCGACGGGGCTTCGGCCGTATGGTGAGCCTCTATGAACGCGCACCGCTGCGCCAGTTGCTCGATCTCGATCCGATCGGCGCTGTGGACTGGATCGTGGTGGCGCTCGCCCGGCGCATGGTACGGTTTCTGGATGGCGCGCATGCTACCGAGTATCTCGACGGTCCAGCGGTATCGTCGGGCTGGCGCGGCAATTTCGTCTTTCTGCTGTTCTGGGTGACGCTGATCGTGGGCACAGTGGCCGTCTTCGCCTGACGTGGCGAAAGACGGAGCCGGTCGGCTGGCCGCAACCCCGCTTGCCCCACCCCGCGCCATGGCCTAGCGCTCCCATCATGAAGCGATTGGCCATTTACTGCGGGTCGGCGACCCCCTCGGACCCTCAATATATCGAGACGGCGCGTGCTGTCGGGCGCGGACTGGCGGAGCGGGGGATCGGCGTCGTCTATGGCGGCGGTCGGCTGGGCCTGATGGGCGCGGTCGCCGATGCGGCGCTGGCGGCCGGCGGCGAGGTGATCGGCATCATCCCGCAGGCGCTGGTCGATGCCGAGGTCGCGCATCGCGGCCTGACCGAACTGCACGTCGTGCCCGGCATGCACGAGCGGAAGAAGGCGTTCACTGATCTGTCCGACGGTTTCGTCACCATCGCCGGCGGCACCGGCACGATGGACGAATTGTGGGAAGCATTGAGCTGGGCGCAGCTCGGCTATCATGCCGATCCGGTCGGGCTGCTCAACACGGGCGGCTATTACGACCATCTCGTCGCCTTCTGGGACAAGATGGGCGAGGTCGGCTTCCTGCGGCCGCAGCACCGCGAATTGCTGATCGTCGATGAAACGCTGGACGGGCTGCTGGAGCGGATGGCGGTGCATGTTCCCACCCAGCCGATCGTTCGCATGAACGCGGGCGACCTGTGACCCGGCCCGCCGCCCCGACCGAACGGGCGGCGCTGGTGGCGGCGGCCAAGGACTCGATCGCACGCGGCTCGAAGAGTTTCGCGGCGGCCAGCCTGTTGTTCGATCCCGAAACGCGCGAGCGCGCCTGGCTGCTCTATGCCTGGTGCCGGCGGTGCGACGATATCGCCGATGGGCAGGATCATGGCCATGGCATGACCCGCGTGGCCGATGCGCCCGCGCGGCTGGCCGAGCTGACCGACAAGACCGAGGCGGCGCTGGCGGGGCAGGTGGTGGGTGATCCTGCCTTCGACGCGCTGCGCGTGGTGGTGGCGGAGACGGGGATGCCGCATCGCTGGCCCCGTGACCTGATCGCCGGCTTCGCGCTGGATGCCGAGGATTGGCGGCCGCAGAGCGAGGCGGACCTCTATCGCTATTGCTATCACGTCGCGGGCGTCGTCGGCTGCATGATGGCGGTGACGATGGGGGTGCGGCCGGATGACGAGGCGACGCTCGACCGAGCTTGTGATTTGGGAATGGCGTTTCAACTGGCCAATATCGCGCGCGACATTGCCGAAGATGCCGGCGCCGGGCGGCATTATCTGCCGCGCGAGTGGCTCGCCTATAAGAGCATCGCGCCCGATGCGATCATGGCCCCCTCGCACCGGCCGGGGCTGACCGCGCTGGCCCGGCGGCTGACCGATCAGGCTGCCCGGTTCGAGGCGAGCGCACGGATGGGGACGCCGGCGCTTTCCTATCGCTCGGCCTGGGCGGTGCTATCGGCGGCGGCGATCTATGGCGCGATCGGCCGCAAGGTTGCCAAGCGGGGGCGGCGCGCCTGGGACAGCAGGGTCGGAACCGGCAAGGCGGAGAAGCTGCGCTTCATGACGGTCGCCGGCGTTCAGGCGGCGCGGAGGGACAAAATGAAAATCCTCCCACGTGATCCAACCCTTTGGACGCGGCCCCGGTAGCTCGCCTCCCCGCCTGAGCGAAGTCGAAGGCTCTGTGTCAACGGCTGCTCGAAAGGTGGCGACGGAATCCCCATAACTTTCGACCTTGCTCAGGTCGAGCGGGCGGGCGGGATCAGCCCTGCGAAGGCTTGCGCTCGGCCTTCGCAACCTGCGCGCCGATGCGGCGACAGTCGGCACCGATCACGGGATAGGGCACATCGGTATTGGCGGCGATCCGGTTGGCGAGATCGGCGCGGCACTGGGCCATGGTTTCGTAGCGGGCGGGGACCATCCGCGCCTCGGTGCAATCGACGCTGCCATCTCCGCAGCCCAGGATCGCCATCACATAGAAAATCGGTTGCATGTAACCGCCTCCACTTGCTGGTAAAAACGTACGCAGCGGCCAGCGGTTCCGAAATCGCGCTTGTCGGATGGAGAAGCTGGTGTCATGCTTTGGCAATACAGTCATAGGTGGGAGCATGGCATGGTATTCAAGGCTTTGTTGGCGGCGGGAGCCGCGTTGATGGTGGCGCAATCGGCGATGGCGGCGGACGTCCCGCTGATCGAACGGGCCAAGCTGTTCGGCAATCCGACCAAGGTCGGTGGACAGCTGTCGCCCGATGGCAAGTGGATCAGTTTCATCGCGCCGCGCGACGGGGTGCTGAACGTCTGGGTCGCGCCGATCGCCACCCCCGATCAGGCCAAGCCGCTGACCGCCGAGAAGACCCGGCCGATCCGCCAAAGCTTCTGGTCGCCGGATTCCAAGTCGATTCTGTTCGTCAACGACAAGGGCGGCGACGAGAATTTCCTGCTCTACGGCGTCAACGTCGCGACCGGCGAGCAAAAGGCGCTGACCCCGTTCGAGAAGACCCGGGTTCAGATCGTCGGCACCAGCGAGACGATCAAGGACCGTATCCTGGTCGGCGTCAACAATCGCGACCCGCGCTGGCATGACGTGTACGAACTGAACCTGACCACCGGCGCGCTGACCAAGGTGATGCAGAATGACGGCTATGCCGGGTTCCTCGCCGACGATCAGTTGAAGCTGCGCATGGCAGCCAAGGCGCGGCCCGATGGCGGCTCCGACTATTACCGCGTCAACGGCACCAATGTGGAGGCGACGCCGGTCGTGCAGTTCGGGCTGGACGATTCGTTGACCACCTCGCCGCTGGGCTTCACGGTTGATGGCAAGACGCTCTACTGGATGGACAGCCGGGGCCGGAACACCGCCGCGCTGATGGCGCAGGACATGGGCAGCGGCAAGATGGCCGTGATCGGCGAAAGCCCCAAGGCCGATGTCGGCGGCGGTCTGTTCAACCCCAAGACCGGCCGGGTCGAGGCCTATTCGGTCAATTACCTGAAGCGCGACTATGTGCCGGTCGGCGATGCGGTGAAGGCCGATCTCGCCTTTCTGAAGGCACAGAACAAGGGCGAATTCGCGATCGGGTCGCGCACCGATGCCGATGACAAATGGCTCGTCACTTTCGATCCGGTGACCGCGCCGGCCTCGACCTGGCTATACGACCGCAAGGCGAAGAAGCTGACCCAGCTTTACGTCAGCCGCCCCGAACTGGCCGATGCGCCGCTGGTGCCGATGGAGGCGGTGGAAATCCCCGCGCGCGACGGGCTGACGCTGGTGTCGTACCTGACCAAGCCCAAGGGCGTGACCGGGCCGGTGCCGATGGTGTTGTTCGTCCATGGCGGACCCTGGGCGCGCGACGGCTATGGCTTTAACGGCTATCATCAGTGGCTCGCCAATCGCGGCTATGCGGTGCTGTCGGTCAATTATCGCGGCTCGACCGGCTTTGGGAAGAATTTCATCTCGGCGGGCGACCTGCAATGGGGCCGCAAGATGCATGACGACCTGATCGACGCGGTCGACTGGGCGGTCAAACAGGGCGTCACCACCCCCGACAAGGTGGCGATCATGGGCGGCTCTTATGGCGGCTATGCGACGCTGGCGGGCCTGACCTTCACGCCGGAGAAATTCGCGTGCGGCGTCGATATCGTCGGGCCGTCGAACCTGTTCACGCTTCTGAAGACGATCCCGCCCTATTGGGAAGCGGGCAAGCAACAATTCTACAAGCGGATGGGCGACCCGACGACCGAAGAGGGGCGCGCCCTTCTCAAGGAACGCTCACCGCTGACCTTTGTCGACCAGATCAAGAAGCCGCTGCTGATCGGGCAGGGCGCCAACGACCCGCGCGTCAACGTCGCGGAGAGTGACCAGATCGTGGCGGCGATGGCGACGAAGAACATCCCCGTCACCTATGTCCTGTTCCCCGACGAGGGCCATGGCTTCGCGCGGCCGGCCAACAACATCGCCTTCAACGCGGTGGCCGAGAATTTCCTCGCCCCTTGCCTGGGCGGTCGCGCCGAGCCGATCGGCGACACGCTCAAGGCCTCGACCGCGCAGGTGAAGCATGGCGCGGAGTTCGTGACCGGGTTGAAGTAGGGAGAAGAGCCCCCGGCCAAAGGCCGGGGTGCTCCGCAGCCTGGGCCAGGGCAAGCCGCCCGCAAGTCCGGCCTTCGCGAAAACCTTACCACTTCGCCGAAGGCCGGGATGGTATGGACGCGGGCAGTGTTGGCGAAGCTCCGGTATTCCTGACTGGTCTCTTTCCGGTACCGCCATTGAACTTCGCCTCCGTTCCGCCGACATGGGGGCGACATGCCGCCACTCGACCCCACCGCCGGTGCGCCTGACCGGCCGCTGATCCCGACGCTTCGCCGCTTCCTCCCCTATCTCTGGCCCGCCGGAGCGCCCGCCCTGCGCGCGCGGATCGTGGCGGCGATGCTGCTCGTCATCCTGTCCAAGCTCCTGCAGGTGCTGGGCGCGGCCTATACGCTGAAATATGCGATCGACCGGATGGCGGGCGGGGATCGCGGCGCGGTGATGCTGATCGTGCTGCTGGTCATCGGCTATGCGGCGGCGCGGTTCGGCACGACGCTGTTCGACAATCTGCGCAATGCGGTGTTCGAGATCGTCGGGCAGGACGCGACCCGGCGGCTGTCGGCCGATGTCTTTCGCCATCTCCACCGCCTGTCGCTGCGCTTCCATCTGGAGCGCCGCACCGGCGCGGTGACCAAGGTCGTCGAACGGGGGACCAAGAGCATCGATACAATGCTCTATTTTCTCCTCTTCAACATCGCGCCTACGGTGCTGGAACTGGGGCTGGTGCTGGCGATCTTCGGGCGCAGTTTCGGGCCGGTGCTGGTCGTCACCACCCTGGCGATGGTCGTCCTCTACATCGGCTTCACCCGCAAGGTGACCGACTGGCGCAATGCGCTGCGCAATCGGATGAACGATCTCGACACCGGCGCGGTGGCGCATGCGGTCGACTCGCTGCTGAATTTCGAGACGGTCAAATATTTCAATGCCGAGGAGCGCGAGGCGCAGCGCTACGAAAACGGCGTCGCCGCCTATGCCCGCGCGGCGACCAAGTCGGAAAATTCGCTCGCCTGGCTGAATGTCGGGCAGGCCGCGATCACCAGCCTGATGCTCGGTTTCGCCATGGCCTGGGTCGTGCGCGAATGGAGCCGGGGGGCGGCCTCGCCGGGCGATGTGGTGTTCGTCTCGACCCTGTTGTCGCAGCTCTTCCGCCCGCTCGATCTGCTCGGCATGGTCTATCGCACCATCCGCCAGGGGGTGATCGACATGGGCGCGATGTTCGACCTGATCGACACGCCCGCCGAAGTGGTCGACGCGCCCCATGCCTTGCCGCTGGCGGTGCGGGGCGGGCATGTCCGCTTCGACCATGTCGTCTTCGGCTACGAGCCGGATCGGGCAATCCTGAAGGGCCTGACGCTCGACATTCCGGCGGGCACGACCTGTGCGGTGGTGGGGCCGTCCGGCGCGGGCAAGTCGACGCTCGCGCGGCTGCTTTACCGGTTCTACGATGTCACCGAGGGCGCGATCACCATCGATGGGCAGCGGGTGTCAGACGTGACGCAGGATAGTTTGCGTGCGGCGATCGGGATCGTGCCGCAGGACACGGTGCTGTTCAACGATACGATCGGCTACAACATCGCTTATGGTCGTGAAGGCGCGGACCAGTCGGACGTCGAGCGCGCGGCCAAGGGCGCGGCGATCGCGGACTTCATCGAGCGCCAGCCGCAGGGCTATGCCACCCGCGTCGGCGAGCGTGGCCTGAAGCTGTCGGGTGGCGAGAAGCAGCGGGTGGCGATCGCCCGCACCTTGCTGAAGGATCCGCCCATCCTGATCCTCGACGAGGCGACCAGCGCGCTCGACAGCCGGACCGAGGCGGATATCCTCGCGACGCTCCAGGCGATCGAGCGCGGGCGCACCACGCTGGTCATCGCGCACCGCCTGTCGACCATCGCCCATGCCGATCAGATCGTGGTGCTCGATGGCGGCCATGTGGTCGAGCGGGGTACGCATGGCGAATTGCTGGCCAAGGGCGGGCTCTATGCCGAAATGTGGGCGCGCCAGGCCGCCGAGGTCGAGCAGGCGGAAGAGGATGCGGTGCTGGCGTGAATGTTGATCCTCCCCGGCACGGGGAGGAAAAGAGATTATTTACGCTCCAGCATCAGCGCCGCCGTCGCCTTGGCGCTGCCGACCACGCCCGGAATTCCCGCGCCCGGATGCGTACCGGCGCCGACGAAATACAGGTTCGGGATCGAATCGTCGCGGTTGTGCACCCGGAAATAGGCGCTCTGCGTCAGGATCGGCTCGAGTGAGAAGGCCGAGCCCATATGCGCGTTGAGGTCGGTGGCGAAGTCCGATGGCGCATAATGGAATTTGGTCACGATCCGATCATGGATGTCGGGGATCAGGCGGCGGCCGACCTCGTCGAGGATGCGCTTTTCCAGGATCGGCCCGACTTCGTCCCAGTTCATCGGGAACTTGCCCATGTGCGGCACCGGGGCCAGCGCATAGAAGGTCGAATGGCCTTCGGGCGCCAAGCTAGGGTCGGTGACGGTCGGGTGGTGGAGGTAGAGCGAGAAGTCCTCCGACAGCACCCCGGTGTCGTAGATGTCTGTCAGCAGGCCCTTATAGCGCGGCCCGAACAGGATCATGTGGTGCGGGATGCCCGGCCACGCGCCCTTGATGCCGAAATGGACGACGAACAGCGACGGCGAATAGCGCTTGCGCTCCAGCCGGTTGACCGTCCGCCGGGCCGAGCGATTGTCGGCCAGCAGATCGCGGTAGCTGTGCATGATATCGGCATTGGTCGCGACCGCATCCACCTGGATCGTCAGGCCGCTCTTCGTCACCACGCCGGTCGCGCGGTCGCCCAAAGTCTCGATCCGCGCGACGGGATCACCCAGACGCAGCACGCCGCCGATCCGCTCGAACTGCGCGACCATGCCGGCGACCAGCCTATTGGTACCGCCGCGCGCGAACCAGACGCCGCCATCGCGCTCCAGCTTGTGGATCAGCGCATAGATGGCGCTGGTCGTCATCGGATTGCCGCCGACCAGCAGCGTGTGGAAGGACAGGGCCTCGCGCAGCTTCTCCGACTTCACGAATTTCGAGACCATGGCATAGACCGAATTCCATGCCTGGTACTTCGCCAGCGCAGGCGCGGCCTTCACCATCGAGGCGAAGTCGAGAAAGGCGACATGGCCCAGCTTCTCATAGCCTTCGCGGTAGACCCCGGCGGCATAGTCGAGGAACCGGCCATAGCCCGCGATATCGTCGGGGTTCAGCTTGGCGATCTCGGAGCGGAGCTGGGTGTCGTCGTTGCTGTAATCGAAATTGGTGCCGTCGACCCAATTGAGCCGGTAGAAGGGGCTGACCGGATCGAGTTTGACGTCCTCCGACATGCTGCGCCCGGTCAGCGCCCAGAGTTCCTCCAGACAGGCCGGGTCGGTGATGACGGTGGGGCCGGCATCGAAGGTGAAGCCGTCGCGCTCCCAATAATAAGCCCGGCCGCCGGGCTTGTCCCGCGCCTCGACGATGGTGGTCTGCACGCCCGCCGATTGCAGGCGAATGGCGAGCGCCAGGCCGCCAAAGCCCGACCCGATGACGACCGCGCTCTTCACGCGCGACCCCCCGTCTGGCTTCTCAGCGCGGCGATGGCGCGCAGGATCGGCACCGGCGGCCGTCCGGTCAAAATTCGTGCCTTGTCGGCCATGGTCGATTGCCCCGCATAGAATCGCCCGATCAGGTCGGGCGCAAGTCGATAGAAACGCTCGAGCACGCGGTATCGCTCATCGGGCTCGGCGGCCTTGAACAACATCGTGTCGAGCATACGATAAAAGCCGCGCGCATCCCAGGCGGCGCGGGCCATGCGATAGGTCGCGTCGTGCAGGTCGGCGCCGGCGAAGTCGGTCCGTTCGGCCAGCATCGCGGCCAGACGGATCGCATCGGGCAGCGAATAGCCGGTGGTGGGATGGAATAGCCCGGCGCGCATTCCGGCCTTGGGCGTCTTTGCCCCGCCGCTGCGCCAATAGGCGTCGAAATCGCCGCCCATCGCCACCGGCAGGACGCCGGCTTCCTCGCGCACCACCTCCGCCGTCAGCCAGTCGCGCGCCTCGGCATAGCGCTCGATCCGCTGAACGATGGCGCGGCGATTCAGCTCGGACGAGGTGGAGTAATAAGTGTCCTCGACGAAGATCCGATCCTCGGCGAAGGGCAGGACATAGACGAAGCGATAGCCGTCGATCTGCTTGACGGTGGCGTCCATCACCACCGGCCGGGTGCAGCCATGCGGGCGCGACAGGCGCAATTCCTGGCCGACGAATTTCTGCCACCCGCACGACAAAGCGGACAGGTCGCCCGCGCCGCGCGCGTCGATCACGCCCTTGGCCTCCACCCGGTCGCCATCGGCGAAGACGGCGGCAGTGGCCGACACCGCCAGCACCTTGCGCCCCAGGATCAGCGCCTGCGGCGGCAGGGCGCGGCGCACCTCGGTATCGAGGCGGTGGCTTTCGATCGAATAATAGGTCTGGTCGAGCGTGCGCGAATGGGCGGGGAAGGCGACGTCATATTGCCGCCAGCCATGCGCGACCAGCCGCTCGACGATCCAGCGATCGCGCTTGGCCACGTCGCTGCCGAAAAAGGACCAGACGTGATTGCCCCCGATCGTCTCGCCCGCGTCGATCAGACGCAGGTCGAGCGAGGGGTGTCGTGCCTTGAGCGCCAGGGCGATCAGGCCACCGGCCAGCCCCGCACCAACAATCGCGACATCGCAGGAAATCGTGGCTGCCATCGCCCTATCGCTACCGCAAAGCGACTGTCACGCAAAGGCCCGGCGGTGCGTCATGCGAGCACCGCCGTATCGGGCGCCTCTCCGGTCGCAAAGCCGCCGACGATCTTCCAGGCCGCCAGATCGACGATCGCCAGCCGATTGTTGTCGAGCGCGGCATAGAGCGTCGTGCCCCCCGCCGGCAGGTTCAGCCCCGGCGCAGCGGCGGGCAGCGCGAGCCGTGCTTCCTCGGCGAGTGTGGCGGCGGCGTGGCGGGTCAGGCTCTTGTCCCCTTGGTTCGACACGATCAGCCGGCCATCGGGCTGCACGATCACCCGCACCGCCTCGCCGCGCAAGCGGGTGCGGGCACGGGGCTGAAGCGTCGTGGCGTCGAGGGCGTGAAGGATGCCGGCCGGGCGATCCACCACATAGAGCGTCCGCTCGTCGGGGCTGAGCGCGAGTCCCTCGGGCGCTTGGCCGATATGTTGCTTGACGGGGGCGAAGCTCGCATCGTCGGGGTTCACCATGATGACCATGCCGCTCATCGTGTCGGCGATATAGGCGCGAGCCCCGTCGCGGCGGACGACGAAATAATGGCTGCGCGCGCCGCCGACGGGAATCATCCGGTCCGGCGTCTCGGCGGCGGCCGGCTGGTCGAAGCGGGCGAGCAGGCTGTCCGTCTCAGACAGCGCATAGAGGCGGCCTTGCGCATCCATCCGCATCCCGTGCCAGCGGCGATGTGGCGCCAGATCGATGGTGCGCGCCAGCCGCCGCTCGGCGAGGTCGATCACCCAGAGCTGATGGCCGCCCTCACCGGCGGCCTGCCAGCCCTTCACGCCATACCCCCCGACATAGGCGTAGCGCCCCGTGGGGTCGGCGACCATCTCATGCGGCTGGACGCCCAGCGGCACGGTGCCCAACCGACGACCATCGCCGACATCGTAAAAGGCGACGCGCCCTTCGCCCTTCTCGACCAGCGCGAGCGTACCCCGGGTCGATGGCGCGGCTTGCGCCCGGCGCCAAGCCATGGGCAGCGTGGCCGCGATTCCCAGGGCGGCCAGACCCCATAGACCCTGGCGACGATCGATCAGCGACATGGGGGGCTTCTTTCCGAACGATGGGGGGATCGTAGGGTCAGACGCGGGCCGGGAGGATCGGTTCCGCCGCCGCCGTGATGACGATTCGCGTTCGTTACCTGCAAGGGGAGGGGGTATTCGAGCTTTGGTCTGTCCCCGGCAGACCAGGATTGTGCCGGGGACACAATCTCGCTCGAGCACGAAGCTGGTGGAGGGGGGCGATCGCGATTACGGGCTGTCCTAATTGCCGGCGCCCCCCTTCCGTCAGCGCTCTGCGCTGCCACCTCCCCTTGCAGGGGAGGAAAGCCCCCCTTTCGGCGGAGCCAAGCGCCTCTCGATGCGTCTTTTCGAGGCGAATGAGGCCTGCCGCATGTTGCGGTGAAACGGCCCATTGAATAGGTGAGCCGCATGATCCGTCCCCTGAACGAAAGCGTCGCCGTCGCCCCCCAGATCCGTCCCGAGGACGTCGCGGCGATCAAGGCAGCGGGCTATACCGCCATCGTCAACAACCGTCCCGATGGCGAGGAGCCGAACCAGCCGACGGGCGATTCGATTCGCGCCGCAGCCGAGGATCATGGGCTGGCCTATACCGCGATCCCGGTGACGCCGGGCGGGTTCAGCCACGAGATGGTCGATCAGATGACCCAGGCGCTGACCGAGGCCAAGGGGCCGGTCCTGGCCTATTGCCGCTCGGGCACGCGCAGCTGCAATTTATGGGCACTGGCGGCGGCCAAGGCCGGGCGCAACCCGACGCTGATCGTGATGCAGGCCGAGGGTGCGGGCTATGACCTGTCCGGCCTGCGCCCGACGCTGGACGCGCTCGCGGGCGCGCAGGGATGACTCTGCCCCTGGCCGGGACCATGTCGGGCTGGGCGCTGGCGGGCGGAGCGGCGGGAACGCTGCTGAGCGGCGCCGGGATCGGCCTGCTGCTCCGGCGGCGGCGCGATCGCCGGGTCGGCTCGCCTGAAGAGGTGGCGGCGGCGGCCGAAGCAGCGCTGAGCGGTTTCATCGTATCGGGCGCGGTGGTCGGCGCGGACGGGCAGGGCGCGCTGGCGGTGGCGACCGATGGCCGGGTCGCGGCGATCAAACGGCAAGGGCGCATGCTCGCGGTGCGTGAAATCCCCTGGACCCGGGTGCGCTCGACCGCCGAGGGTATCATTGCCGAGGTCGAGGGGCGCTTCGGTTCGGTCACGCTGGCCGGAGTGGATGTGCTGGATATCCGGCGGCTCAAGGCCTGACCCCATGTTCCTCCCCTTTAAGGGGAGGATAGATGCCCTACCGCGCGCGCAGTTCGCGTTCCCCCTCGAACATATAATCCCGCGTCACCGGCACCGACATGCGCCCGCGCGTCAACTGCACCTGGTAGTTGCAAAGCCCGCCATTGCGGAACGCCGCGCCCGCACCCGCCAGATAGAATAGCCACATGCGATAGAAGCGCTCGTCATACAGCTCGACGATCCGCTCCTTCGCCGCCACCGTCCGCGCATACCATTCGTCGAGCGTCCAGCCATAATGGCAGCGCAGCACCTCGACATCGGTCAGGAACATACGCAGCCCCTCCTGCGCGCGGACGATCTCCGACAGGGCCGGATTGTAGCCGCCGGGGAAGATGTACTTGGTCGTCCAGTCGTCGGTCACGCCCGGACCGCCCAGCCGCCCGATCGTGTGGAGCAGCATCACGCCATCCTCGGTCAGCAGGTCGCGGCACTTGCGAAAGAAGGTGCGATATTGCGGCGGGCCGACATGCTCGAACATCCCGACCGAGACGATGCGGTCGAACTTCCCCTCGACCCGGCGATAGTCGATCAGCTCGAACTTCACCTTGTCCGCGACGCCCAGCGCCTCGGCACGCTGGCGCGCCACCTTCAGCTGTTCCTCGGACAAGGTGACGCCCAGCACCTCGGCGCCGCACATCTGATGCAGATAGAGCGCCATCCCGCCCCAGCCGCAACCGATGTCGAGCACCTTCATCCCCGGCTGGATCGCCAGCTTGGCGGCGATATGCGCCTTTTTATCGCGTTGCGCCCGCTCCAGATCGTTCTGGGGATCGGTATAATAGGCGCAGCTATACTGCTTGTCGGTGTCGAGGAAGAGTTCGTACAGCGTGCCCGACAGGTCGTAATGGTGGGCGACATTCTTTTTCGAGCGGCGCTCCATGTTGATCCGGTCGATGCGATGCTTCACCGCGCCGCCCGCGCGGACCAGCCAGGACGGATTGAGCCGGTCTGCTCCCGCTTCCCATTTGTCATTGGCGGTCAGCAGTTCGACCAGGTCGCGGACATCGCCCTTCTCGACGACCAGGCGGCCGTCCATAAAGCACTCGCCCGCCGCCAGCGCGGGGTTGCGGACGATCTGCCCGGCGACGCGGGCGTCCGTGAAGCGGATTGCGACATCCGGGTAACCAGGTTCGGGTGAGCCGAACTCGCGGACGGTGCCGTCATGATGGGTGAGGGACAGGCGGCCCTTGCGGACCGCGCGCGACAGAAAGAGATCGATCAGCGCCATATGGCACCGCCTAGTGCCTTAAATCCCGGCGTACCAGTCATAATCGACATGGTCTTCCCAGTATCCGCCCTTGCCCAAACCTATGTTGGACAAACTGTCGACCGCATCGATCCGCATCACATATTTGGCGTGCTTGTATCCCAGTTGCCGCTCGACCCGCAGCCGCAACGGTGCGCCATGCCCGACATCCAGCATCCGGCCGTTCATGCCCCAGGCGAGGATCGTCTGCGGATGGAAGGCGTCGATCAGGTCGAGCGATTCATAATAGGGCTGGCCCCCGTATAGGTCGGCGCAGGTGAAGACAACATAGCGCGCGCGGTCGCTGATGTTCGCGGCCTTCAGCACATTGCCCAGCATCGGCCCCATCCACTCGCCGATCGCGCTCCACCCCTCGACACAGTCATGCCGGGTGATCTGGCGACGCGCCGGAAATTCGCCGATCTGGCGTAGTGAGAGCGACAATGGCGTGCCGACCAGCCCGCCGACCTTCAGCCGCCAATCGGCAAAGCGGTTTTCCACCAGCGCCCGATATTCCGGCGTCCCCGGATCGCGGGTGCCGTTGGTGCGGAAATAGGGCGACATCTGGTCACGGCGATATTCGGGGGCCAGCGCCCCGCGATCCATCAGCGCACGCTGCAAGCCCTTCTGCATATCCTCACCCGCGAAGAGGATCTTCCGTGCGGTGGGCTGCTGGATGACCTTGTCGCAGCCTGCGAGGAGCAGCCCCGCACCGCCGGTCAGAATGGTACGACGCCGGATCATTCGGGAACCCTCCAGCGGCCGGTAATCATCGACCGCACCTCATTGCCCGCGCCCGCCAGGATGACGAGCGCGAGATGGACGATGGTAAACAGCGCCAACAGGCTCGCGGTGATGAAATGGATCGAGCGCGCCGATTGCCGTCCGCCCAATATCTCCAGCACCCAGGGCCAGGCCGCATTCATCCCCGGCGACAGCGCGATCCCGGTCAGGATGGCAAGCGGCAGGGCGACGAACAGCACCAGCGCATAGCTGAACTTCTGGAAGAGGTTGTAGGCGCGCGGGTCCCTTTCGTCGTGAAAGCGGAACGCCAGATGCCGCTTGAAATCGACCCATAGCGCATGCGGGCGCAGCTCATGCCCCCGGATGCGCAGGTCACGCTGGAAATGCCGCGTGAGCAGCCCGCCGACCATATAGGCCAGCAGCCCGAAGCCCAGCACCAGCGCGAAGAAGAGATGCCAGCGGCGCGAGATCGCCAGATTGTAATGGGCGGGAATGGTCAGCCAACTGGGAAAACGCGGCAGAGTCGCCCAGGCGGGATCGAAATTCGCCCCATAGCGCCCCCAATAAAGCCGGGGATGTGCGTTGGAGATGCCCAGCCCCGATCCCAGCAGGATCAGCACCGCCACCGCATTGACCCAGTGCCACAGCCGCGTCACCAAGCCATGACGGCGGATGACGCGCGGCCCATCGGCTCTTTGCGGATCGGGCGGCGTTTGGGCTTCCATCACTATCTCTCCGACGGGGCAATCATGACTCAGGACTGGCATTTCTACGAACCCGTCAACGGCCATGGCCTGGCACATGATCCGCTGAACGCGATCGTCGCCCCGCGCCCGATCGGCTGGATCGGCAGCCGGTCGAGCGCGGGCGTCAACAATCTGGCACCATACAGCTTTTTCAACCTGTTCAACTACCGCCCGCCGCTGATCGGCTTTTCGTCGCAAGGGTGGAAGGACTCGGTTGCCAACATCGCCGAGACGCAGGTCTTCACCTGGAATCTGGCGACCATGGCGCTGGCCGAGCCGATGAACGCCAGCGCCGCGATGGTCGGCGCCGAGGTGGACGAATTCGCGCTCGCCGGGCTGGCGGTGGAGGAAGGGCGGGTGGTCGCGGCACCGCGCGTGGCGGCCAGCCCGGTCTCGTTCGAATGCCGCCTGACCCAGCTCATCCGGCTGGAAACCAAGGAAGGGCGGGAGCTCGACCAGTGGCTGGTGATCGGCGAGGCGGTGGGCATCCATATCGCCACCGCAATGATCGAGAACGGCATCTATCAGACGGCACGCGCGCGTCCGATCCTGCGCGGCGGCGGGCCGGTCGATTATTTCGAAGTGACCGAAGGCGCGCGGTTCGAGATGCGGCGGCCGGACTGAGGGCGGGCGCGCCGCCGGCCGCGCGCCGTATCCCCGTGACATATCACCAAAATCCGGTACGTTCGGCGGCGATCGATCGGGGGGATGGCGATGGCGGATGTGGTCGAGCACCAGGGCGATGCGCCCGTGACGTTGTTGCAGGGGCGGTTCAGCAGCCAGCTGCGCCTCTATTTCCTGGCCTATTGGACGGCGGTGGTCATGCTGTCCGTGATCGGGATCATGCTTCTGCCCGTCTGGCTGGTGATCGGCCCGCCCTGGATCCGCCGTTACCACGCGGCGTTGCGCTGCGACCTGACGGAGCGCAGCGTGGTGATCGGCAAGGGGCTGATCTTCCGTCGCGAGTTGACGATCCCGCTGGACAAGATCCAGGACATCTCGATCCGCGAGGGGCCACTGCTCAAGAGGTTCGGTCTTTTGCAGCTGCGCGTGGAAACCGCCGGGCAAAGCCAGTCGGCGTCGGGAAAGTCCGATGCCGACCTGGTCGGCCTGGTCGATGCCCGCGCGGTGCGGGACCGCATCCTCGAACAGCGCGACCGACTGGCGATGGCCGACGGTTCGGGCACCGTACCGTCATCGGACCGACAGGTGCTGGTCGACATTCGCGATAGCCTGTTGCGGCTGGAGCAGGCGATCGCCGGACGCGTGACCGGTTCGCCCGCACCGCGCGATCCGCAATAGTCCAAGGGGGGGAATGAGGATGTTGGTGCCGATGGCCTTGCCGCCACAGATTGCGGTTCGGTCCGATGGCCCCGCCATCGCCCTCAGCGAGGCCGAACGGATGACGCCGGCGGCATTGGCCGACGTACTGCTGGCATCCGGCCATCCGCCGATCGTCGAGGCCGATGTCGGCCCGGAGGGCATGATGCCGCCCGCGCCGCCAGGCGTTCCCGTCGTCAACGCGATTCGGCTGTACACGGCCGCGACCCCTGCGGATCATCCGGGCTTTTGCGAAAAGACGCGGATCGATGTATCGCTGGCGCCGCGCATGCGTCGGGGCGATGCGGTCCCCGCCGCTCCCGCCGATGCCGTCACCACGACGAAACTGTACCGCTGGGCGCGGCCGGCGAAGGATGGCACAGGATGTGAAGCGCCGGCGTGGAGCTTTTTCCGGCGTGATGACGTCTTGGGCGACCGCAGCTTCAGCGTCGTCCGCCGTTTTGCAACGCTCCGGCCCGCCCGGCTTCGCAAGCTGCGGATCACCATCGACGATCGCCTTACCCGCAACCTGGCGGACATGGTCAAGGCATATCCGCAGGACTTTCCCGGCATATCGAAAGATCGCCTGACCCCGATCACGGATGGCCGGGTCGCGCTGGCGCGGTTTCCGATCTCGTCCATCCGCTACGTCGCTCCCTATAACGCGAGCTGGCCCAACGATCTTCTGGACAAGGCCGACCTTCAGGATGCGGCAGGGCGCGAGTTTGATGCGGTCATGGTCGGAACCGGTGGCGAATGGCATGCCGGGATCGTGTTCGATGGCGACCAGATCGTCACGATCCGCTTTGTCCGGGCTATACCTCCGCCATCCTGAACCACCTCACACGATATAGCCCCGCCAGAAGAACACCAGCGTGGTGACGCTGGTGAGCAACAAGGTCCACACCCGGATCAGGCCGGCGGGCAGCTTGCGGCCGATGATCGCCCCGCTCCATCCGCCGACGATCCCGCCCAGCAGCATCGGCACGCATTGTGCCCAGGCGACCATGCCGGTGACGACGAAGACCAAGGTCGCCGCCGCATTGGCGGTGGCCAGCATCAGCGTACGGGGGGCGGCGAGCTGCGCCGGATTGCGTCCCGACAGCAATCCCCAGGCGGCGGTCAGCATCATGCCGATGCCGCCGCCGAAATAGCCGCCATAGATGCCCAGCACCGCCTGCGCGCCCATCAATGCGCGCGGGCCCGGTCGGGCAATCCGCGCCAGCCAGTCCGAGGCATGGCGTCCCCCCGCAATCGCCAGCGTCGCGGTCAGCAACAGCCATGGCACGATCAGGTCGAAAGCGCGCGGCGGCGTCAGGAACAACAGGATGCTGCCCAGCAGCGCGAAGACGAAGGTCAGCGCCGCCATGCGCCGCATCGACACGCCCATCACCGGCTCCAGGCCATGGCGATAGGCCCAGACGCTGGCCATCGCGGCGGGCTGAAGCGCGACATTGGAGGTCGCATTGGCGATGGTGGAAGGCAGCCCCAGCGCGATCAGCGTCGGCATGGTCGAGAAACTGCCCCCGCCCGCCAGCGCATTCATCGCACCCCCGACAAAACCTCCGGCGGCCGCCAGTGCGAGAAAGGTCCAGTCGATCATCGGGCGGGGTAACGCATGGTGCGGGGCACAAGTGCCTCACCGGCGGCCGTGGTTCAAGCGGGATGCCACATTCCTCCCCGGCACGGGGAGGGGGACCATGCGCAGCATGGTGGAGGGGGATCGCCGCTAAAGGACGTCTCTTGGGGAAGCCCCCCTCCGTCAGGCCTTGGGCCTGCCACCTCCCCGTCCCGGGGAGGATCAGGTCACCCCAGCGCCGCGAACTTTTCTTCCGCCTCGCGGTCGAGCTGCGCGCGGCTCTTCTTCTCGGCGGCGGTCTTGAGCTGGCCACAGGCGGCGTCGATGTCGCGCCCGCGCGGAGTGCGGACGGGGGCGGAGATGCCGCCCTCGAACACGATGTCGGAGAACCGGCGGATGCGCTCTGGATCCGAACATTCATAGGCCGCGCCCGGCCAGGGATTGAACGGGATCAGGTTCACCTTGGCGGGCAGCTTATAGTGGCGCAGCAGGCGGACGAGTTCGTGCGCATCGGCGTCCGAGTCGTTCTTGTCCTTGAGCATCACATATTCGAAGGTGATACGCCGCGCGTTGTTCGCCCCCGGATAATCGGCACAGGCCTGAAGCAGTTCCTCGATGCCGTATTTCTTGTTGAGCGGCACGATCTCGTCGCGCACGTCCTTGGTCACCGCGTGGAGCGAGACGGCCAAGTTGACGCCAATCTCCTCTCCCGCACGCGCCATCATCGGCACCACGCCGCTGGTCGACAGCGTGATGCGACGCTTGGACAGGGCCAGCCCGTCGCCGTCCATCACCAGCTTCAAGGCATCGCGCACCGCGTCGAAATTATAGAGCGGCTCGCCCATGCCCATCATGACGATGTTGGTCAGCATGCGGCCCTCGGGCTGGCTGGGCCATTCGCCGAGCGAGTCGCGCGCCAGCATGACCTGTCCCACGATCTCGCCCGCGGTCAGGTTACGGACCAGGCGCATCGTGCCGGTGTGGCAGAAGCGGCAGTTGAGCGTGCAGCCGACCTGGCTCGACACGCACAGGGTGCCCCGATCGGCGTCGGGGATGAACACCATCTCGTAATCCTGCCCGTCGGGCGAGCGGAGCAGCCATTTGCGGGTGCCGTCGCTCGACACCTGCGCCTCGACCACCTCGGGACGGCCGATGACGAAGCGTTCCTCCAGCCAGGGATGCTGCGCCTTGGCGATATCGGTCATGTCGGCAAAGCGCACCGCGCCGCGATTGTAGAGCCAGTGCCAGATCTGCTTGGAGCGCAGCTTGGCCTGCTTCAATTCCATGCCCGCCGACAGCAGCGCCTCGCGCAACTGGTCCTTGGTCAGGCCGATCAGGTCGACGCGACCATCCGGGCGCGGTTGCACGCCGCGCGGCACGGGCACGGGATCGATGTGCCCGGGGATGGGCATGGGGGCGGCCGAAACTGTCTGCATCGCGCGGCCATAGCGCAAAATCGTGTCCATTTCCACTGGCACGCTGGGGATGGCGGTCAGCCGGGATTCCCTGCCACACAGGCCAGCGTCGCCGCGTCGATCGCCGCAGCCGCACCGGCCAGCGCATAGGTGTCGGCAAAGGGGCGGTGGCGGGTGTCGACCGCCGACACGCTCATGCTGCGCCCCGATCGCATCGCCATGACCAGCGCATGGTCGGTAGCCCCATCGGGCGCCCAGATGTCGCGGTCGGTCCCGATCAGCGGGAAGCGGCGCTCGCCGATCGCCAGCGTCACCGGCGCGGCGCGGTCGCGCGGCGCGCTTAGATGCAGGTGAAAGGAGGCGCGCAGCCGCTTGGCGGGCCAGGTGCCCACGGTCGCGAAACCGCCCGGTCGGCCATTGGCGAGCACGGGCTGGGCGATGGCATAGCAGCGGTCGGGATCGCGAAACGCGCCCCAGCTCTTGTAGACGCCGATCGTCTGCCGCGCGGCGGCGGGCACCGCCAGCAGCGCGACCGCCAGCACCAGCGCTCGCCCGCTCACGCCGCCGCCGCGCCCATGCCGCGATGGAGGAGCGACTCGATGCCGTCCGCGATCATCACGATCGACCCTTGCGGCAGGCGCTCGGCCACCGGCACGCCGCAATGGGGATCGTCCGACAGGCCCAGCATCAGCCCGCGCAGCACCCGGCTGGACAGGCCATGCATCAGGATCAGCCGGTCGCCTTCGTGGTCGTGCGTCTCCGCCAGCCAGGCCTTCAGGCGCGCCGCCATCGCCGGATAGGTCTCACCATCGGGCGCGCCCACCGCCATGCCATGCGGGTGCACCACCGGCCCATGGCGTGTGGCGAGATCGGCGAGCGTCTCCCCGCCCCAACTGCCAAAGCCCAGCTCGATCAGCCGCCGGTCCTGCCGCGTCCCATGCCAGTCCAGGCTCAGATGCTCGGCGATCACCGCCAGGGTCTGAAGCGCGCGGCCGGTGGGGGAGGACCAGAGTGTCAGCACGGGCGACTCGCCCAGCCGATCGCGCAACGCCGTGCCGATCGCCTCCGCCTGGGCAAAGCCACGCCGGGTCAGCGGCGTATGAAGATCGGCCTGATCGCCCTGGATTCGTCCGATCCGGTTGAACACCGTCTCGCCATGCCGGGCGATAAAATCGCGCCCCTTTCGCGGAGGCAAAGCTTTGGCGGCTGGCGGCATGGGTCCATCCCTGTCGCGGCTGTTGCGCAGATGCAACGCTTTTTCCTGTTTAGCTGAGGTTCATGCAACGCACGGAGTTCCGCGCCATTTAAGCCGGGACCGCCACTGTAATGGCGGCCTGTACAGTAACGGAGTAGTTTATGCGTAAGCTCATGCTCGCCGCCCTGGCGACCTCGGCCGCTCTGGCCGCCGCGGCCCCCGCCGCCGCCCAGACGACCACAGGCCAGCCCTTTACGGGTTTCCGCGTCGAAGGCCTGATCGGCTATGACAGCCTCAACGACCGTCAGGGCAAGGACAACAGCTCGAGCGACGGCGTGCTTTACGGCGCCGGCATCGGTTATGACATCCCCGCCGGCCCGGTGATCCTCGGTGCGGAAGGTGAAATCACCGGCTCCAGCTCGGACACGCGCAGCAACAACGTTACCGTCCCCGGCGATCAGTTCCGTCTGGGTGCGGGCCGTGATCTCTATGCCGGTGCGCGCGTCGGCTATATGATCTCGCCGGTCGCGCTGGGCTATGTGAAGGCCGGTTACACCAACGCCAAGTTCGATGCGCGCTATACCAATGCGGGCGTCACCAACGTCAATTCGCAGGAAGTCGGTGGCTATCGCCTGGGCGCTGGCCTCGAATATGCGATCAGCCCCAACACCTTCGTGAAGGGCGAATATCGCTACTCGCATTATGACGAGCTGGACGGCGTCGGCATCAACCCGAATCGCCACCAGTTGCTGGCCGGACTGGGTCTGCGCTTCTGATCGGTACGGGTTTTCCACATTAACGGTGGTTTTACCCCAATGTTGCAGGGGTCGGAGCCTTGCTCCGGCCCCTTTTTCGCGGGTAGGAACCAAGGCCATTTATCACTTTCGGACTCGGGGACCATGCGGTCGTCGGCGGGGGATCAGGAAATGAAGGCGACGATCGAACGCGCAACGCTGCTCAAGGGTTTGAGCCATGTCCAGTCGGTGGTGGAACGGCGGAACACGATTCCGATCCTCTCCAACGTGCTGCTGGAGGCGACGGCCGAGGGCCAGCTTCGCATGATGGCGACCGACCTGGACCTCCAGATCAACGACAGCGTGGCGGCGGCGGTCGACCAGCCGGGTTCGACCACCGTGTCGGCGCACACGCTGTTCGACATCGCGCGCAAGCTGCCCGAGGGCGCGCAGGTGCAGCTGACCGCTGCCGAGGGGCGCATGACCATCGTGGCGGGCCGCGCGCGCTTCTCGCTCGGCACGCTGCCGCGCGACGACTTCCCGGTCATCGCCGAGGGCGAACTGCCGACCCAGTTCGAGCTGCCGGTGGAACTGCTCAAGCAGATCATCGACAAGACGCGCTTCGCCATCTCGACCGAAGAGACGCGCTATTATCTGAACGGCATCTTCCTGCACGTCGCCGAGGATAATGGCGCACCGGTGCTGAAGGCCGCCGCGACCGACGGCCACCGTCTGGCCCGCGTCACCATCGAGCGTCCCAACGGCGCCGAGGGGATGCCCGACGTGATCGTGCCGCGGAAGTGCGTCGCCGAACTGCGCAAGCTGCTCGACGAGGTGGACGGCTCGGTCGGCGTGTCGCTGTCGGGGACCAAGATCCGCTTTGACCTGGGCCAGGCGATCCTGACCTCCAAGCTGATCGACGGTACCTTCCCGGACTATAGCCGCGTCATCCCGACCGCGAACGATAAGATCCTGAAGCTGGATCCCAAGGCGTTCATGCAGGGCGTCGACCGCGTCTCGACCATCGCGACGGAGAAGACGCGTGCGGTGAAGATGGCGCTGGACCGTGACCGGATCACCCTGTCGGTCACCAGCCCCGAAAACGGCACCGCGTCGGAAGAGGTGCCGGGCGAATACACCTCGCTGCCCTTCGAGATCGGCTTCAACAGCCGCTATCTGCTCGACATTCTCGGCCAGATCGACAGTGACCTGGTTGAAGTGCATCTGGCCGACGCCGCCGCACCGACGCTGATCCGCGAGAATGACAAGGCGCCGGCGCTCTACGTGCTCATGCCGATGCGGGTGTGACCAATCTTTCCTCCCCTGCAAGGG
>NZ_BBJS01000043.1 GCF_000739895.2 Sphingomonas paucimobilis NBRC 13935 | reverse complement strand
TCGTTCAAGCCGAGCTTCGCCGCGAGCGCCGTGCTCATGATCGACGCGCCGCTGCCACTGTCGAGCACCGCCCGCACCGGCACTCCGCGCACTTGTGCCGAAACAAGGAGGGTATCACCCGTGCCGACTTCCAGCGGCTCCCATTCGAGGTGAGCCGCACCGAAGTTCCACGAGCCCGCAGACCGGGAAGTCTGTCGCGCGAGCGTTGGAGAACCGAGCACCAAGCCGGTTCCACAGGCCACCAGCCGCGCCACTAATGAGCGTCGAGACATACCGATTGCTTCAACACGGGCCGTCAAAAAGCCACCTCCAGCCCCCCGTCCGCAGGAGAGCAAATTGCGGTTACATGCTCCAGCCACTGGAGGAGCAAGTGCTTTTGGTGCGCCCGAAAATCCTCAGAAGCGCTTGGAGAACTTTAGATGAAGGATGGTGCAGACCGCTTAGATGCCTTCCCGATAACGAACGGTTCCGGGGGACGCTGGGCCGATCGGGACCGCGAACGGTGTAAACGCTCGCGCTAAGTGGCGGCATTCTGATCGCGCTATTTGTCGGCGAGCGTCGCTACGCGGCTACCGGCTTGGTCTCGGCCGATCGCACATAGGCGTAGAGTGTTGGCTTGGAGATGCCGAGCATCGAGCAAATCTTGGCGATCGGCATCGTGTTCTCGTGGTAGAGCCTGACGGCCAGGTCGCGCTTGTCCTTGCCGAGTGCGGCCGGCCGGCCACCCTTCTTGCCGCGAGCGCGGGCTGCGGTGAGACCGGCCTGGGTCCGCTCGCGGATCAGGTTGCGCTCGAACTCCGCCAATGCCCCGAACAGGTGGAAGGTAAGCTTGCCCGACGTGGTGGTCGTGTCGATCGCCTCGTGCAGGCTCAGCAGCCCGACCTTTTCCTCGTCGAGGTAGGTCATCCATCCGATCAGATCACGGAGCGAGCGGCCGAGCCTGTCGAGGCGCCAGACCACCAGTGTGTCGCCGGCGCGAAGCAGCTCCTTCACCTTTTCCAATCCAGGGCGAGCGGCAGTCGCCCCGGAGGCCTTGTCGGTGATGACCTTCTCGCAGCCGGCAGCCTTCAGCGCATCACGCTGGAGGTCCAGGTTCTGCTCGGCGGTCGATACGCGGGCGTAACCGATTTTCATGCGTAGGGCCGGTGGCGCCCCGATCGGGCGCGGTTTGGGAAGAAAGTCGTCATCGGCAGGTCTATGTTGCCCTAGTTTTCTTTACCGGGTAGATTTACGTCGAACAGGCCGGTTTGGCAACGCGAGCGGACTCGCATGGCGATGGGCAGGCAAATCTCCGTTTTCCTTACCTGCGACACGGACCGTCGGCGGTGACGCATCCGGCGCTTGTCCCGCCGCTGGCGATCGAGCGCTACCGCGTCCTTGAACCGCACCTCGCCGATGGCATCCCGCTCGCGGACCTCGCCCGCACCGGCACGCTGAGCGAGCGGACGTTGCAGCGCTGGCTCGGGCGCTACCGTGCCGAAGGACTTGCCGGTCTCGCGCGTCTGCCGCGCAACGATCGGGGCAGGCTGCACCTGCCGGAACATCTGGTCGAACTGACCCGCACTCTCGCCACCAAGCGCCCGCGGCCCCCGGTCGCCGCCATTCACCGAAAGGTGCAGGAACTCGCCATCGCGCATGGACACCGAACCCCCAGCTATGCGGCCGTCGCGCGTGTCGTCAGGGCGATACCGGCAAGCCAGATCGCCGCAGCCTCCGATCCGGCCGTCTACCGCGACCAGCACGAGCTAGTGCATCGGCGCGAAGCCGCGACCTCGAACGAGATGTGGCAGGCCGATCATACCGTTCTCGACATTCTCGTGCTCGATGATGCCGGAACCCCGGTGCGTTCTTGGCTGACCGTCATCGTTGACGATCACAGCCGAGCCATCGCCGGTTACTTCCTCAGCCTTGATGCCCCCAGTGCCCTCAACACGGCGCTCGCCTTGCGGCAGGCGATCTGGCGCAAGCCCAATCCCGAATGGATCGTCAGCGGCATTCCCGAACAGCTTTACGTCGACAACGGCTCGGATTTCATCTCCGAGCATATCGAGCAGGCGTGCATCGCCCTCAAAATCCGCCTCATCCATTCGCTGCCGGGGCGTCCTCGCGGGCGCGGCAAGATCGAGCGGCTGTTCCGCACCATCAACGACATGTTCCTGCCCGACCTGCCCGGCCACCTGATCGCGGGCAAGCCGCTGTCGGCGCCAGTGCTCACGCTCGACGAGCTGCGCGCCCGCTTCGAGGCGTTCGTGTGCGGCGTCTATCATCGTCGCCCGCATGGCAGCACCGGCGAACCGCCGATCACGCGCTGGCAGAAGGGCGGGTTCCTGCCCGCAATGCCCGACAGCCTTGAACAGCTCGACATGCTGCTCGTGCACGTGCCCAAGCCCCGTAAAGTGCTGCGCGACGGCATCCGTCTGATGGGCAGGCGCTATGTCGAACCCACGCTCGCGGCCTTCGTCGGCGAGCAGGTCGAGGCGGTCTATGACCCCCGCGACCTGACCGAGATCCACGTCTACCACCAGGGCCGGTTCGTCTGCCGTGCGCTCAGCTCCGCGCACGCTGGGCACCCGTCGTTGCGCGCGATCCAGCGCGCCCGGCGCGGCGCGAAGGAGCGCGACAAGCAGGTGCCTGCCCCCACGGAGACCTTCGATGGCGACCAAGAGGATACGGCTTCCCGGCCCACCACCTACCGAGGGCTCCGGCTCTACGCCGCTGACGATTGAGTTCCTGGTCGAGCAGCCGTTCCTGGCGACCCGCGAACATGCCCGGTTCGTCGAGTTTGCCGAAGCCTGCGCGCACTACCGCTATATCGGCGTGTGTCATGGCCGGCCGGGCGTCGGAAAGACGCGATCGGCGCGCGAGTTTTCCAGCTTCCCCGACCTGGGGGAATATGCCGCGCTCCGTCCCATTGCCGCGCTCCTTGGCGAAAAGGTCGCTCGCTGCCGCGCCGTCTTCTACACCGTGTCGGTCAGCAACACGCCCAAGACGATCGACGCGGTGTTGGGCCTCAACCTCATTAAGCTGGGCTATGCCCGGCTGACGGTCGCGGGCGGCTCGCAGGACGAAATCACCCATGACGCCGCCCGCATCGCCTGCCCCCTCGTCATCGTCGACGAGGCCGACCGCCTGACCATAAAGTCGCTCGAACATCTCCGCGACATGGCCGATCGCCACGGCTTCGGGCTGATCCTGATGGGTATGCCGGGCTTGGAGAAGCGCCTCGCCCGCTATGCCCAGCTCTACTCGCGGATCGGCTTCGTCCACGAGTTCAAACCGCTTACCGAGACCGAAATGCGGCTGCTGCTCGCGACCCACGCCGGCGATTTCGGGATCAGCTTCGACCCGGCCCAACTCGACGCGATCGAAGCGCAGGCAGCCGTGATCCGCATCACGCGCGGCAACTTCCGGCTCATGGAGCGCCTGTTCGCGCAGATGCGGCGGATCATGACCCTCAACCGCGTCGAGGAGGTCACCGCTGACATCGTTCAGGCCGCGCGCGATTGCCTCGTCATCGGACCCGGCAACTGACAAATAGCGCGATCAGAACGCCGCCATTTAGCGCGAGCGTTTACAGAACGGTGTCCCGCGGGCTTCCGCTTCCCAAAACGCTGTCTTGTAATTACTTCCCGATATTGGCCGAGGCCGGACGAGTTTTGGGAGGAATGATGCTAGTCGGCTATGCGCGGGTATCGACCCGCGACCAGAACCCCGCCGCGCAGAGCGTCGCGCTCCATGCGGCCGGATGCGAGCGGGTGTTTACCGAAAGAGCATCCGGGGCCGCGCGCGATCGTCCCGAGCTGAAAGCCGCGCTCGATTATCTTCGCGACGGCGACACGCTCGTGGTCTGGAAACTCGACCGCCTCGCACGTTCCGTCCGGCAGCTCGTGGAGACGGCCGAAGATCTGGCGAAAAGCCAGATCGGCCTCAGGGTGCTGACCCAGGCGATCGACACCACCAGTCCGGGCGGTAGGCTCGTGTTTCACGTCTTTGCAGCGGTTGCCGAGTTCGAGCGCGAGTTGATGTTGGAGCGCACCCATGCCGGGCTGGCGAGCGCGCGCGCCGCTAATCGCCGTGGCGGCCGACCGAAGGCGTTGAGCGAGGCCCAGGTGAGGCGCGCGAAGGCGATGCTCGCCGACCCGATGATTACGGTGGATGAGGTCGCGCAGCAGCTCGGCACCACCACCTCGACGCTCTATCGGCACATACCGGGCGGGCGCAGCTCGTTGAGTCAGCCGGCCTAGAAGGAGGCCGCCCCGATTGGGACGGCCACGTCTTTGTCCCACCCACCCAACCCGGGCCGGCCTTCGGCTCGGCGGGCGATCAGGCGAACAGGTCGCCGATCGCGCGCACCCGAAAGGCATTGAGCCAGCGGCGCCGGCGATGTTCGTCGGCATCGTGCCGCATGTGGCACCGCTGGCAGAGTGCCGCCAGGTTGCGCGGCCGGTTGTCGCCGGGATCGTGGTTCAGGTGCGCGCTGGCGAGGACGACGCGCGTGATCTTCATCGAGGCGGGCGGGGCGATGCCGGCGAGGCCCGGTTGCACGAGTGCCAGGGCATCGGGTGTCGGTAGGTGGCGAACCCCCCTGCCCCGCCCGTCGCGCCAGCGGGCCGCGTCCTCGTCCCACCAGACCCCATCGCCGAGGTGCAGCACGTCGCGACCGTGCGGGCGACGGCAATGCTCGCAGCGCCCCTTGGCGCGGCCGAAGCGGATGAAGGCGGACAGCTCGCACCAGTCGATCGGGTAGAGCCAGCGATGTTCGCGCGCGATCGGCATGACGATTCTATGAGTCAGGATTGGTAGGAACGAAAGCGGAAAACGCCTCCGATTCAGCAATATCATCATAACTAAGCGATTAAGCGACTATGCGAATAAGTTACCGCCGATGAAGCCAGCTTAGCTTGATGTCTGTTCTCGTTGTGTTCTTACTATCAGGCAGGACGGAGAATCGCATGAGCATCACCATCACCCCGCTTTCCCCCGAGCGCCTGGGCATCACCGGCGGCGTCGAAATGGAATTGCGCGTCCCCTTCGACGGCGACGAGGACCGCTTTCATCTCGCGATCAGCGACGGGACGCTGATCGCCGGCGAATACGACCCCGAAGGCGACCACTTCCATTACCAAGTCGAAATCGAGGGCGCGGGGATCACGCGCATCGCCGGCGACACGGTGACGGTCGATTGGCGGCCGGAGTGGGTGACGATCGGCGTCTATCAGCCCGTGCCGGCGCGCGCGATCGAGCCGCTGCCTTTGTTCGAGTCCGCCTGACCCGCTCGATTAGGCCAGTGCGACCTTGCGGGGACGACCGCCCTTGCGGCCGTTCGCGCGCGAGGCGGCGATCTTGACGGCCGTGCGCGCCCGTCCACCTTCCGCCCCGAGCTGGCGGACCATCCACTTCTTCGATCCGAACACGCCCTGGAGCAGCGCCGGAACGTAAAGGTCCGCGTCGAGCTTGGGCCAGTGCAGCCCCAGCCCGGCCGGGCTGATTTCAATGTCGGCGAGGTTGTCGGGCGAGGCATCGGCCAGACCTTCGGCGAGCTGCGTCGGGAAAGTCAGCTCGACCCCGGTGTTCAGCGCCACCACCACGCGCGAACGCCGGCGATCATAGCGGGCGGACACGGCATGGCCCGCGGCGCGGGTTTCCGCCATGCGCGCTTCGGCTTGCGCCAGCTCCTGCTCAGTAATCGCCATGTATCGTCCTCCATTCCTCGCACAGCATCGGCACCACCTCCGCCAGCGCCGCCTCGATCCGGTTCACGTCCGACAGCTTGAAACCGTAGCTATCGCGCAGCTCGGGCGGTCCGGCGGGGCAGTTCAGGTTGAACACCGCTTCCCCGTCCGCGCCCTTCACATGAACGTGCGCCGGGCGGTGATCGTTGGGCCAGATCACGACCCGCAGGCCACCAATACGGAACACGACGGGCATAGGCCGGTGTAGCATAAACCCAAGCGGTAGGGAATAGTTGCGTGGCGGGCGCGTCCCGTGCGGGACCGCGCTCTATCTCCGCTCGCGCTCCGATCGAGCCGCTTGTCAGCGTCTCGCCCCATGCGGGTGACGATCGCTCGCGCGGGCGGGCAGGCCCGCTTGAGGGACGCCGGCGTCGCCGGCGACGTGTGTTCGATCGAGCGGGAAAGTGGGGCGCTGCCCCCCTCTCCCAGCAACGGCAATCAGCCGGGCCGTGGCTCCCTCGCTTCGCTCACTGCGCCCGCACCACCCCGGCAGATTCCCGCTGCCCCTCACCCCCCGCTGTTCGCCACGAGGCAGGGCCGATGGCGGAAGGCCATCGCCCCGAGGGCGATTTTGAAGGGAGAAGATTATGGAGCAGGACAATCGCGAGAGCTGGTTGAACCGGGTGGCGATCGGCATGGCCCCGCTATTCGCCGCGCTGGACACCCCCCTGCCCTCCCGCGTGCGCGTCGCGATCGGCTTCACCAGCCGGGGTGCGAAAGGCCGCGCGATCGGCGAGTGCTGGGATAACCGGCGCAGCGGCGATGGGCATTTCGAGATATTCATCCGGCCTGACCTGGCGCACGCCCCCGACGCGATGCCGGCGCAGATTGCCGCGGTCCTCGCGCACGAGCTGGTCCACGCGGCGGTCGGGATCGCGGCCGGACATGGGAAGGCGTTTAAACGGGTCGCGGTCGGGCTTGGCTTGGTCCCGCCGATGCGCGCCACCACGCCGGGCGACGCCTTCCTTGCCACCATCACGCCGATCCTTGCCGCCGCAGGCCCCCTCCCCCATGCCCGGCTCGACACCGGCGGCGAGACGACGGCACCCAAGAAGCAGGCGACGCGGATGCTCAAATGCGAGTGCGCGGCGTGCGGCTATACGGTCAGGACCGCGCGCAAATGGCTGGAGACGGCGGGCGCGCCCTTATGCCCGATCGCTGGACATGGACCGATGCAGCACGATCCGATCGACCCCGACGAAGAAACGGATGACAGCTAAGCGACTAAGACCCTTTACGACTAAGCGGTTAAGCGGCATAAGTCGCTTAGCCGCTTAGTGGGAGAACAGCGATGCAGGTATGGGCCGTGATCGCGCAGAAGGGTGGGCAATCCAAAACCACCCTTTCGACCGGGTTCGCCGTCGAGGCGGCGCGGGAAGGGGCATCCGTCGTGATCCTCGACGCCGACGATCGGCAAGGTTCGGCGCTCTATTGGTCGGAACGCCGCGACGATGACGACGTGACGGTGAAGGACAGCAGCGTCGCCGGCCTGCCGCTTCACGTCTCGCGCGGGCGCGGCAGCGGCAAGATCGACCTCATCATCATCGACACGCCAGCGAACTCCAAGGATATCGCCATGCTCGCGGCCGAGCAGGCGGATTTCGTCATCATCCCCGTGGCACCCCGCGGGCTGGACGTTCATTCGGTGTTGCAGACCGTCAAGCAGGTGCAGCAGGCCGGCACCCCCTTCGCCGTCATTCTGACCCAGGTTCCGCACCAGGGCGGGGAGGGGCAAGAGGCCCATGCCGGGTTCGCGGCCAAGGGCGTGACGATGTTCGACAGCCGCCTTCACTTCCGCAAGGACTTCTACAAGGCCACCCCGCTCGGGCGCACCGCGGCCGAGACCGAGCCGGACAGCAAGGCCGCCGCCGAGCTGCGCGCCGCTTATGCCGAGGCTAAGCGACTAAGCGGCTTTACGACTAAGCCAGTAAGCGAGGCTGCATAATGGCGAAGAAGCCTTCCGCGCTCGCCGGCATCTTCGACGACGAACCCGAGGAGATGGTACCGGCTTCCGCTTCCGACGCGGCCCCCGAGCCGCAGCGGGCGGCAGCGCCGCGCCGATCGCGGCGATCGGCCGACACGCCCGCTCCGGCGACACCGGCGCGGCGCAGCAGCCATCCGGGCAAGAAGCCGGTGCTGATCCATATCCCTGAAGACATGCACCGTGCGCTTCGCCAGCTTAGCGTCGAGGAGGGCGGGGAGCCGCTTACCGTCATCACTGAACGCCTGCTCCGCCAGTATCTGGTCAAGCGGGGCCACACCAAGTTCGCGCCGTGAGCAAGCGGCGCGATCCCAACCCCGAGTTCGACCTGTTCATTCCGGCGCTGGGCGACCTTCCGCTCCGCGACCAGCGCGAGGTCATGGAGCGGCCGTTCTTCTCGCTCCAGAAGCGCAAGCGGTTGAAGCCGATCGAGTATCGCAGCCCGGACGGCGAGGCATGGGTGCGGGTGCAGGCCATCCCCGACTACGGCATGGCGACAATATGGGACGCCGATATCCTGATATGGGCGGCGTCCACCCTCAACCGCATGAAGCAGCAGGGCTTGAACGACCTGCCGCGCACGCTGACCACGACGCCCTACGACCTGTTGCGGGCGATCAAGCGCAGCACCGGGGGCAGGGACTATCAGGAGCTGCAGGCGGCATTGCTCCGGCTCCAGACGACTTCCATCACGACCTCGATCCGCGCATCGGCGCGCCGGCAGAAGGCCGGGTTCAACTGGCTCGATAGCTGGACCTTCGACACCGACGCCGAGACCGAACAGCCGCGCGGCATGACGCTGACCCTCTCGGATTGGGTTTACGAGGGGATCGTCAACGAGAAGTCGTTGCTCACCATGCACCCCGATTACTTCCTGCTGTCCGGGGGGTTAGAGCGGGCGCTGTATCGCATCGCGCGCAAGCATGTCGGCTCGCAGCAGGGTGGGTGGGTGTGCCGGGTGGAGCTGCTACGCGACAAGACCGGCAGCGACGCCCAGCCCAAGGAGTTCAATCGGATGCTCCGGCGGGTGATCGAGGCCGACCAGCTCCCCGACTATACGATGGAGACGACCGAGACGGCCGACAAAAGCGCGGCCGTCTTGTTCAGACGGCGCGGCGAGGCCGAGGCGCTGGCGCTTGCCGAGCGGATGCGGGCCGAGGAGGAGCGGCGCGCCCGCTTCGACGCCGATCGCCGGCGCACCGAGGAGGTGGACGCCCGCATGGATCGGCTTGCCGGGCGGCGCTGACTATCGGGGTTTCACCCACCGCAGCCCTCCCTATCGGGGTTTCACCCACCGGCCCGAGTCGACCGACCGGCCGCGGCGCGACGCGATCGGGGCCGAACCGCCCGCCAGCTTGTGGATAACCGGCCCGGAAAGCCGCTTTTCAGGATCGGCGGACTCGGGGGATCACCCACCATCGCTTCGGGGGATCACCCACCGCACTATCAGCGAGACGCTGGCGGGCATGGTGCAGAAGATCGACGCCACCTTGCAGCGCGCCGACGCGCTGGTGACGGCAGCCAGGGACGGAGCAACGCCGCGTCACGTTGTTGACCGGATCGTAGCGGCAGGCGGTGACGCCCGCGCCGAGGACCGGCGGACGATCGCGACCGCAGCCGCAGAGCTGAAGGATGCAACTCGGGCGCTTCAGGGCGTCACCGCATCGGCGCGGCGGGGCTACGAGCAGAACCGCTGGTTGATGTGGACGGCGATCGGCGGAGTGGTGCTCGGCATGGTGCTTTGGGCGGCGTTCGCCGGCGTCGTCGCGCGTGCCGTGCCGGCGAGCTGGCAATGGCCGGAAAAGATGGCGGCGCGAGCGCTCGA
Source organism: Sphingomonas paucimobilis NBRC 13935 (assembly GCF_000739895.2). Taxonomy (GTDB): domain Bacteria; phylum Pseudomonadota; class Alphaproteobacteria; order Sphingomonadales; family Sphingomonadaceae; genus Sphingomonas; species Sphingomonas paucimobilis. Next base: position 262,607 of record NZ_BBJS01000043.1, on the reverse strand, counting down.
CCTGTCAATGTGGGAAGGCGGGCAGCGGATGATGCAGGCCGCCTCGCCCACCGCGTTCCGCGCGATCATAGCGGCCGACAGGATGGTGTTGGCCAATCGCGAAACGATCGAAGGGTGCAGCAAGGCCGCAGCCCGAACGCGCGAGACGGTGCGATGCACAATCAAAGTTGGTGCTAGCCTTGAGGAGCAGCAGGATAGCGACCGCTAGTTCCTATTCACTGCAACTCGATTTTGGCATGATTGCTGGCTCACTTTTTACTGATTTGCCCTGCTGGTTGCGCGAGCCGGCGCGCCAAGCTGCGACTATCAAATAGATACCTGCGGCAATCATCGGCACGGTGAGCCACTGACCCATATGAAGCCCTGTTCTGGCTGTGAAGCCGACAAGCTGGGCATCCGGCTCCCGGAAGAATTCGACAATGAAGCGAGCGAGCCCATAGCCAAGAAGGAACACGCCGACGAGCATGCCAGGGCGACGTCGGGCGTTGGTAAACCAGAAAAGGCACGCGAGCACGGCAAACAAGACCAGTCCTTCCAGCCCGGCTTCGTAGAGCTGGCTCGGGTGACGCGCGAGGCCATCGCGACTTCCGGGGAACACAATCGCCCAAGGCACATCGGTGGGCTTTCCCCAAAGCTCACCATTCACGAAATTAGCGAGGCGGCCGAAGAACAGGCCGATCGGCACGGTGCAGGCGACATAATCATGGACCCGCAGCCATTCGAGGCCGTGTCGTCGCGCGAACAGGATCAGCGCGAGCGAGACGCCAGCTGCACCCCCGTGGAACGACATGCCGCCGTCCCACAGCTTGAGGATTTGCAGGGGGTCGAAGATCATCTCAGGACCGTAAAAGATCACATAGCCGAGACGGCCACCGAGGATAACGCCCAACGTCGCGTAGAACACGAGATCGTCGGCTTGTGCGCGGTTCATCGGGGCCGCTGGTTGGGCCAGCAGCCGCAGCAGATACCACCACCCGGCAATGATGCCGGCGATATAGGCCAGCGAGTACCAGCGGATGTCGAGCGGGCCTATGGAGATGGCTATCGGGCTCAATCCGAGGCTGGCGAATGCGATATGGCTATCCAAGGATTGTATCCTGCCTGCGAGAAGCGGCGCTCGAGCGCGCCATGGGTTATTCCGGTGCGATTGAAGCGCCGGCATCCTTGAGCGCCGCAAACCCGCCGGGGACGTGGGCGACATTCTCCACGCCCATCTCCTTGAGTGATTTTGCGGCCAGCGCCGAGCGGGCGCCGGACCCACAATAGAGCACCAACCGCGATCCACTGGCGAGTTTGGCATTGTGGGTGGGGCTTTCAGGATCGACCTGGAATTCCAGAAGGCCACGCGGGACATGCACCGCACCAGCCACCAGCCCCGATTTTGCGACTTCCCCTGGCTCGCGGATGTCAACGAACTGGACCTTGGGATTGCCGACAAGTTTGGCTGCATCGTCAGGCGCGATAGTTTCGACAATCGCATTCGCTTCGGAAACCAGTTGTTTCGAGGTGCGTGTTGGCATCGACTTTCTCCTGTAAATGAACCTGTATCGGATGGCTCAGCCCTGCTCGGACTTGCCGCCTATCTGGCGCAGCATTTCCGGCAAATCTGTCGGGCAATCACCGCAAAGCTTGTTTGCCGGAACGGCAACGTCGATCTTCTTTGGGTAGGGAAGATCGAGAGCGGCCATGATCGCGACGAATTCCTGAACGGTCTTGCCCGCAAGGCGCGGGTTCCGTTCACGCTCCTGCGCCACTGTCGTGATGTGGCGATGATTGTAGTCGTGAGCCGGGTAGATCAGACCATCGCCCGGCAGCGTGAAAATCTTCTGCGTGACGGAGTGATAAAGGGTGGCGGCGTCACCGTTTTGGAAGTCGGTGCGGCCACAGCCGTCGATTAGCAGGGCGTCGCCGGTGAAGGCGCGAAGACCATCGGGCTGCTCAACCAGGTAGGTATGGTGGGCGTCGGTGTGCCCCGGCGTAAACAGCGGCTGAAGCTTGAGCGCGCCGACAGTCAAAGGCTGGTCCTCGGCGACCCCCACGTCAGCACAGGGAAGGCCGTCCATGGCGGGGTACGCGATCTTGGAGCCGGTAAGGCTGCGCAGATAGCAGGCCGATGTGACGTGGTCCGCATGCACATGCGTCTCCAACGTATAAGCCAGTTCGAGATCCAGTTCCTGAAGCGCGGCAAGGTCGCGTTCGATCGTTTCGAGGACAGGATCGATCAGGACGGCTTTGCGCGTCTCCGGGCAACCGAGGAGGTAGGTGTAGGTCGAGGACTCCGGCTCGAACAACTGACGAAAGATCATGATCGGTCTCCAATGGTGTCTAGCCGCCGATCCCGCCTAGGCTGCGGAACAGCATGTAGGCGGCCACGGCCAGCAGGACGAAAGCGAAGATGCGGGTGAGCAAGCCCTTATGATCGGCGAGCCGGATGGCGGTTTGCATGCCGGCGACGCCGCCAGCGACCCCGCCAGCGATGAAGAAGCCGGCCACGCGCCAATCCACGAGTCCTGACAGGGCATAGTTGAGGGCTGTCGCCGATCCGAACGTTCCCACCGAAAACAGCGACGATCCGACCGCGTTGAGGATGGGCATGCCGATGCCGAGCATGATGCCGGGCACAATCAGGAAGCCGCCGCCGATGCCGAAGAACCCTGACAGGAGGCCGGCGAGAAGGCCGATCGCCACGAGCCGCACAGCGATGGGGCGCGTGATCCGCACGCCCGGGTCGCCGCCGCCGGATTTGCCGCGCAGCATGGAAACCCCCACCACGATCATCACGCCTGCGAACAGCACCAGGAGATGCTGACCCGCCACCATCTTGCCCAGGGTGGAGCCGATCAGGGCGCCTATGACGCCCGATGCCCCGAAGACGAGGGCGCAGGGCCACTTCACGGTTCCGGCCCGGGCGTGCTGGATCAGGTTGGCGAAGGCATTGGCGGCCACCGCCAGCGCGCTCGTGCCGATCGCGACGTGCGGGTCCTTCATGCCCACGACATACAGCAGCAACGGCAGGGCAAGGATCGAGCCGCCGCCGCCGATCACCCCGAGGGTAAAGCCGACGACGACACCGGATATGAGCGTGAGGATGTCGACCGGCGTCATGGGTTTGCCCCGGGCCTGGCTGCGCGATAACGTTCCTGAAGGGCGAAGACGCCCATGCCCGCCAGCATCGCCACGACGAACACCAGCGCCGCCGGCGCTCCGAGGCTCAGGGCGACCAGGGCCGGACCAGGGCAGTAGCCGACGAGGCCCCATCCGACGCCGAACAAAGCCGCGCCCGAGAGAAGCTTCTTGTCCAGGGACCGGGACGATGGCCCATTGAACGCCGGTGCGAAAAGCGGAGCATCGCGCCTTCGGCCGAGTGCAAATCCCAACGCTGAAACCATGACGGCCGAGGCCAGCACCAAGGCAAGGCTCGGGTCCCACGACGGCGCGGCGACATCAAGAAACGCCAGAACCTTGCTGGGGGCTATCATGGCGGAGACGATCAGGCCGAAGCCGAAAATGAGCCCCGAGGCGAGCGCGATGAGCAGCTTCCTCATTGCTCAGAGTCCGATGACGTGTCGGGCGACGTACACAGTCGCGGCCGCTGTGATGAGGAAGACGCCTGTCGCGGCGAGCGAGCGGGGCGAGAGCCTCGCTATTCCGCAGACGCCATGCCCGCTGGTGCAACCACTCCCGAGCCGAGTCCCAAATCCCACCAGAAGGCCGGCTGCGATCACGACGGCGACTGGGGCCGGCGACGTGAGGTCCGGTAGCAGGCCGCCCGCCGCCCGGTAGAGCAAGGGCGCGGCGAGCAGGCCGACCAGGAATGTTGCGCGCCAGGCCATCTCGCCGCGGACAGGCGCAAGCACCCCGCCGACGATGCCGCTGATTCCAGCGATGCGCCCATTGGCGATCCACAGGAAGGAAGCCGAGAGGCCGATTAGCGCGCCGCCCACGATGGCCGAGAATGGGGTGAAACCCTCCATCGTCAGGATTCTCTGCTCTCAGCTTCGTCACCGGCGCAAAAGAGTGCGTAGAGTTCCGTCAGGATCGGCAGCACGCGCTCGAACGTGATGCGGTAGAATATCGTCGTTTTCTCCCGCCGTGTTCCGACCAGGCCTTCGTCGCGCAGCGTGGCCAGATGGCGGGACAAATTCGACTGTGTCAGTCCGAGGCGTTCGCCCAGATCGGTTACCGACAACTCCCCGCCGAGCAGGCTGCACAGGATCATCAGACGGTGCCGGCTCGCAAGCGAACGGAGGAACGCTTCCGCTTCGCCGGCCTTTTCCTCCAGAAGCTCCGGAGACATTTTAACGAGGGAAGGTGGCACAGTTGCTCCAAACATCTTATATGTAGCATATATGATGGAGTGGTGTTCGATCAAGCGCCAGCTAGGAGGTTCCCCCCGTGAGCTACTATTTCGCCAAGCCATCGAGGCTCCTTCGAAGCGCCGGAGTGCGAGGTAACCCCATGCTGATCGACCAGGCTGTCCGTATCGCTTCCGAGCTGCGCTGCACGCTGGGACAGATTTAGATGCTCGATCGACGTTCGCTGTTGGCTGGCGGAGCGGCATTGTTCGCAACCACCGCTTGCTCGCGCTCCACGCCGGGCCTCGGCGGGGGAGGTGCAAACCCGCTTCCGATGCCGCCGCTGTTGGACGCACGGCCTGGCCGCTCATTCGCGCTACGGGTCCAGTCCGGAACGACTTCATTTTATCCAGGCCGGCCGAGTGACACGCTCGGGTATAATGGCAGCTATCTCGGACCGACGATCAGGGTGCGCCGTGGCGACGACGTGGCGGCTGTCGTGACCAACGGGCTCAACGCGGACACGACTGTGCATTGGCACGGGCTTCTGATCCCCGGAGAGCTGGATGGCGGCCCCCATCAGATCATCGCGCCGGGCGCGACCTGGCGGCCCACGCTCCCGATCCGGCAGCCCGCAGCGACCCTCCTTTATCACTCACACGTCCATGGGTTGACGGCCGAGCAAGTCTATTCGGGCCTGGCTGGGGCGTTGCTGGTAACCGACGACGAAGAGCAGGGCCTGGGGCTCCCGTCAGAATATGGCGTGGACGATCTGCCCCTGCTCATCCAGGATCGCCAGTTCGAAAATGGTCGCCTTGTCATGCCAGGCGGCATGATGGTCGCCATGCAGGGCCGGCGCGGCGACACGATCCTTGTGAACGGCGCGGTGAATCCGCTGGCGGCGGTGCCAAATCGGTTGGTTCGCCTGCGGCTCGTCAACGCATCGAACGCGCGGATTTATGAGCTGTCGTTTTCCGATCGGCGGAGCTTTCACTGGATCGGAACCGAAGGGGGGCTGCTCGAACACGCAGTGGCATTGGAAGCCATAACCTTGGCGCCGGGCCAACGTGCCGAGCTTCTCGTGGACTTCACGGACGGTAGGTCCGCCTCGCTGGTGACGGCGGCTGATACCAACAGCTCGATGATGGGCGGCATGGGTATGATGGGGCGTGGCGCCCGAAGGACCGATGCCGCGGCACCAGCGACCGTGCTGCGGTTTGAACCACGGCCGTTGGGACAGGCTCGTGCCAGCGGCGTCGTGCCGACCCTTCTGGCATCACGAACTGGGCCCGACGCCAGCAAGGCGGTGCGCCGTCGCCGTCTGAGCCTCAACATGGGCATGGGCGGCATGATGGGCTCAGGAAGCGGCGGTGGCGGCCTTACGATCAATGGCAAGCCATTCGACATGAATCGCATCGATGAGACGGTGAAGCTAGGCTCCACCGAAATATGGGAGGTGTCTGGCGAAATGATGCGCCACCCGATCCATATTCACGGCGTCCACTTTGATGTTCTCACCCGCGGTGGCGGGCAGCCCGATGTTCTCGACCAGGGGCCGCGCGACACGGTCCTCGTCAAGGAACCGGTGGAGCTTCTCATCCGATTTGATCAGCCGGCCAAGAGCGCTCCCTTCATGTATCACTGCCATATCCTTGAACATGAGGATAATGGAATGATGGGCCAGTTCAGTGTTGCGTAGGCGTAGGCTCCCACTTCTGGAGAGTTTATGCAGCGCCTACCGTCCAACAGGAGAGCAAGGTTGCCAAAAAGAGCTTTCGCCACATTTCTGCTCGCGGCAACGATGCTGACCGGCGGCACCTCGCTAGCTGCACAGGATAATCTGGTTTATCCCGTAATACCGGGATTTGGCGGGATCGTGGCCGTGCCCAGTGCTGCCGAGCGGCCCGATCCCAAGCTTCGCTACCGCGTCTTGTTCAATGTCACCAAGGCCGCAAGCTCTCCCGACAAAGTGAATCCCAGCCTTGAGAAGGTCGCGCGCTTCGTGAACCTGCTAGGCGCGGACAAGGTCCATCCGGCTGGTGACATCGCCGTCATCATTCATGGTCCCGCGACCCCGCTCGTCCTGCAGAACGCGCCATATGCGGCGCGTATGAAGGTAGCGGCCAACCCGAACGCTGCGCTGATTGCCGCTCTCCAGAAAGCCGGTGTTTCAATCCGCGTTTGCAGTCAGGCCATGGTCGGAAATGAGATCATGCCGAACCAAGTGGCTTCGGGCGTTGAGATCGATGATTCGGCGCTTACAACCTTGGCGAATCTACAAATCCGGGGTTACGCGCTCATCCCGGATTGAAAGGTGCGATACCCCCTCACCCGCAGCAGCCCGCCACGGTCCCGTTCGCCTTCGCCTCCTGAATCGGAGGGCATGGGACATCGCCGAACGAGCAGAACACGCAGCAGTCGCCGGCCAGGGGCCGCAGCACCGCCGCGCAATGTCGGCAATCATAGAAGAACTGGCAGGCGTTGGTGGGCATCGTCTCGGTCGCGACACCGCCGCACTCGGGACAGGTCAGCGTGGAGGTGAGCTGCATCAGGAAAGCGCCTTTATAAGCGGCGCTTCAATGCGATCCCATATCAGCGCGGTCAGCGTCAGGGTCGTGCCGATCGTGAGCATGATCGGAGTTGCGCGGGACGGTAGGGTCACGGTGCAGGACCGATCCGCAGCGCAGGTCCTCCGACGCCGCACATACGCCCACCACCCGGCAGCCAGGCCGACGAGGGAAAGCGCCGTCAGGGCCCAGCGCAGAGGCATCAGCGCGGCGAAGGTGCTCGACAGGCCCGCCCCCACGCCCAGCGCCGCCAGCGCGAGCGGCAAGACGCAGCAGGATGCGGCGGCTAGGACCGCGCCGAAGCTCGCCAGCGCACCCAGGGCGGATAGCCCCGCGTCGGCGCGGCGTGGCGATGCGGAAGCGGCCAGGGTTTCGTGCGGCAAAATCCTTTTATTCATCAGTCGTCTCCGGCGGAATAACCCCCTAATGCCTCCTGTAGCGGCTACAGGAGCAAGCGAATTATGAGGGATGAGAAAGGCCTAGCTATCGGCGAGTTGTCGCGCCGAACCGGCGTGAACATCGAGACGATCCGCTATTTCGAGCGCGTCGGCATTGTGGCGACCCCACCCCGCACGAGCGGGGGCCGGCGAGTATATGGGGCCGGCCACGTCCGCGTCCTTGGATTCATCCGTGGCGCGCGTGAACTCGGCTTCACCCCGGCCGAGGTGCGCGCGATCCTGTCACTTGGCGGTCCCGCGCAGGCGTCGTGCAGTGAGGTCCGCGAGATCGCGACCCACCACCTGGAGCGGGTTCGCGCGAAAATGGCAGACCTAGCGCAACTCGAAAGCCTGCTTGCCACGACGATCGACCGTTGCGAGGGCGACGGGGCGGCGAGTTGTGCCGTGATCGAATTGCTTGACCAATATACAACCACTTAGGTGTCAAAACCGGTCGGGGCTGTTGAAAAAAGGCCGGGTGATCCGATCGCGTTCCTAACGGGTTCCCTGCTTCGACACATCGGGAGCAGCGGCCATGATGGGTGAGCAACAGCGAGGCGGCAAGGGCGCAAGCTGGCGGGCGCTGGGAGCGATGATCCCCGCCGATCATATCCTGCACAGGATAGACGGGCTGATCGACCTGGGTGAACTGCGCGATGCGCTCGCGCCGCACTACAGTTGCCGTGGGCGTCCCTCGATCGCGCCTGAATTGCTGGTCCGCATGGCGCTGATCGCTCGCCTCTATGGCATCACGTCGGAGCGCCGTCTGTGTGAGGAAGTCCGCTTCAACCTCGCCTATCGCTGGTTCTGCCGATTGCCGCTCAACGCGCCGGTGCCGCACCACTCGACGTTTAGCAAGAACCGGCATGGCCGCTTCCGCGATGCTAGCATCTTCCGCATCCTGTTCGAGCAGACGGTGCGGCGCTGCGCCGATGCGGGGCTGATCGCCCACAAGGATGCCGCAATCGATGCATCGTTCGTCGCGGCCGATGCAAGCTGGCAGCGCAAGATGCGGGACGCCGACATGGCCGCGCCCCGGCTTCCCCGCCCGGTTTGTGAATGGCTGGCGGATCAGGCCAATGCTCCACCGCAGGAACATGGCGTACCGCGTGGCAAACCGGCCGAGGTGTCACGCACCGATCCGGCGTCGGCATGGTCGGCGCGCACGGCGCGGGGCCGGTTCGGCTATGCCTTCAATGTCCTGATTGACACGCCGGGAGGGGTGGCGATCGACGTGGAGGCCAGTCCCGCCCGCTTCGCCGCGGAAGTCGATGCGGGGCGGACCATGCTGGCACGGGCCGACAATCGGTTCGGCTATCGGCCAAAGCGTGTCGCGGCCGACACCGCCTATGGCAGCGCTGCGTTCCTGGCGTTCGTCACCGATCGCGGCACCATCCCGCATATCCCGGTGCTGGAACGATCCGAACAGACCAAGGGCAAATTCCCCCGCGAAGCCTTCCGCTATGAGCGGGAGCAGGACCGCTATGTCTGCCCCGCTGGGAAGATACTGCCCTTTCGCGGTGCCGATCGTCGGGCGGGCTTTCTCCGATACAGCGCCAGTCCTGCCGATTGCCGCGCCTGTCACCTCAAACGGAAATGCACCGCAGGCAGCAACAGGTCGGTCACGCACAGCGAATATGAGGACGTGCGTGAGATGGTGCGCGGCGAGATGCAGACGCCGCTATTCAAGCGGTCGATGCGGCTGCGCCGGGGTGTCGAGCGGGTGTTCGCCGATGCCAAAGGCAAGCGAGGGCTGACCCGCCTGCACCTTCGCGGACTGCCGGTGCCGAAGAAGAGTTTCTGTTGGGCGCGGCCATTGCCAATCTCGTGCTGTTAGCCCGCACCGACGCAAGACCGGCCCGGAACCGTCGCCCGCCCCCGGTGCCGGAACGCATCGAGCGCATGGCCCGGATCAGCCGTGGCCGGTTCGAGCAATCCTACTACGCGACGATCTTCTGACGCCGGTTAGCCGGGTTCGCGCTCGGCCGCAGGGAAGTGGCGATAGAAGGTAGAACGGCCGACCTGGAGCAGCTTCGCGACCTTCGCCGGTTTGTCGCCAGCCTTGAGCAGCTTGCGGGCGGTATCGAGCATGTCAGGCGTCATGACCGACTTGCGGCCTCCGCCCGTGTCGCCCTTGGCCCGTGCCGCTGCCAAACCGGCAATCGTCCGTTCCTTTATCAGTTCGCGCTCCATCTCCGCGACAGAAGCGAGGATATGGAACAGCAGACGGCCCGATGGGGTTGCCGTGTCGAACCCGTCCGTCAGGGACCGGAAATCAATCTTCCGAGCGGACAAGTCCGCCGCCAGTTCGATCAGGCCTCCGATCGATCGGCCAAGGCGATCGAGCTTCCATATCACCAGCGTGTCACCGGCCCGCACGAAATTGAGAGCTTCGGTCAGACCGGGACGGTTCAGCTTCGCGCCGCTCACCTTGTCGGTGAACAGCTTTTCACAGCCAGCCTTGGTCAGCGCATCGGTTTGTAGCGTCAGGTCCTGGTCGGAGGTCGAGACACGCGCATAACCAACCAGCATGAGTCCCGTTATCCCATCTCAAACAGCGAATTTCGGGACTCATATTTCGGGAACATATTTTGGGAAAGCCCCGGCGGGCATACAGCGGATTTTTGTGTCGGTCACGGTCGTCCCGTTGGAGGTTCCTTTACGGGAACGCCGATCAGGCTCTGGTTAGCTCAGTTTTGCGCGTGATAGTCCAATGCTCCAGTCGTTTGTAGACGATCACCTTGTCGCCGATCAGATCTCCATGCCGGCGACAGAAGAGGTCGAGCTGATCGCGATCGCCGACCAGTTCGACACAGATCGTCAGATGCGGATCGGCAATTTCCGAGCCGTTCTCCCGGATCGGTTCGTGATTGCTGAAGCCGTAATGGGTATTTTGCGCGACGGCGTTGATGATGCCGTCCGCCTTCGCGGTGCGAATCAGCTCGCGATAGAGCGGCTTTGCCCCCCAGAAGCGACGCGGGCCGATCTTGTCGGACGGTTTCAGATAGATGCGCAGCATCCCGACTTCGCGGTGATGGACGGTGAAACGATTGGGCATGACGGGCTTTCGACAGGAAACAGGATCAGGCGCGCGTGCGCCGGCGAGAAGCGCGGTGCGTGCGGGCATCGCGCAGGGTCGCGTCGGGTGTGAGGTGTGCGGCAGGTACCTTTGGCACAGCGACGCGCTGCGACAGGTAGATGCCGTTGTGGCCTGAGCAGAGGTAGGCGACGAAGCACGCGACTGCGATCGGCACCGTATAGGCCGCGCCGAACAACTCGATCCCCATGAACGTGCAAGCCAGCGGTGTGTTGGCCGCGCCCGCGAACAGCGCGACGAAGCCGATCGCTGCGAATAGCCCCGACGGTACTCCGAACATCGGCGCGAGCGCATTGCCGAGCGCCGCGCCGATAAAGAACAGTGGCGTGACCTCGCCCCCCTTGAAGCCCGCGCTCAGGGTCACGACGGTAAAGAGCAGCTTCAGCGCCCAGCTCCACGAGTGCGTATCGGGACCAAAGAAGCTGGCGATGGTCAGGCTGTCCGGTGTCGCGGCGAGCGTACCCAGGCCAAGATAGTCGCGGGTTCCGAGCAGCCAGACCAGCGCAATCACGGCCAGCCCGCCGATAACGGGTCGTAGTGGGCCATAGGGGATCACGCGCTTCAACCATCCGCCCAGCGCGTGATTGGCCTCGGCAAAGGTCAGCCCGGTCAGACCGAAGGCAATGCCGGCGACACCGGCCTTGGCGACGAGCAGCGCGTCGACCGGCACCAGCGCATCGACATGGTAGACGCCGTGATGAATGCCCCAGGCAAGACAGGTCCAGTCACCGACCAGCGCCGCGACCAGGCATGGCACCAGCGCGCGATACTCGACCCGACCGATCGCCAGCACCTCCAGTGCAAAGACCGCGCCCGCAATCGGCGTCCCGAAGACCGCGCCGAACCCAGCCGCGATCCCGGTCATAAGGAGGGTGCGTGTCGCTTCCGCATCCAATCTGAGCGCGCGTCCAAACCCGCTGGCAAGACTGCCGCCCAACTGCACGGCGGTGCCTTCACGTCCCGCCGATCCCCCGAACAGATGTGTCACGACCGTGCCGAAGAAGATGAGCGGAGCCATGCGCAGCGGCACGCCGCCCCCCGGTTCGTGGATTTGCTCGACGATGAGGTTGTTGCCGCCTTCGACCGAGCGCCCTGTCAGATGGTAGAGCAGTCCGACCACGAACCCGCCGATCGGCAGCAGGTAGAGCAGCCAGGGAAAGGCGAAGCGAAGCCGGGTTACGGCGTCGAGGCTCCGCAGGAAGGCCGCGCAGAGCGTTCCCACCGCTGCGGCCATCGGGACCAGGATCAAAGCCCACCGCAGTACCGACGTGGCATGGGTGCGGCGATCGCGAATGAACGCTGCCATGTTGAACTGGTCATAGAGATTGCGAAATGTCGCGCGCACGATTCCTCCTTGCTGCCTTGCGGCGCCTGGTAGGAATCATCGGCCCTTGCGAGGGCGGTTCGACCGAATGGCCCGGCGGAAATCCATCGCCGTGCCTGCGCATATGCTGTCCGACCGCGACCCGGTCAACCAACCGCAGAAGGATGAGACTATCGTTTTGGTGAGGACCGATAAAATGGCTTTGGCCACGGAATAAACCCCGACGAGCATCGTCTACGCTTTCGAGACCGATGCGCTGGAGGCTTATGCGTAGACGAGATTGGATGCTGGGTCTGACGGCTTCGGCCCTACTTACCGGCGCAGTCGCGGCCGCCCCCGCCGATGGCTACGCTACCATGATGTCTGTCGCGATGGACCGGATGATGGCGGGCATGATGGTCAAGCCGTCCGGTGACGTCGACCGCGACTTCGTGGCGATGATGCTTCCGCATCATCAGGGTGCCATCGATATGGCGGTGGCGGAGCTGCGCTACGGCCATAACGAGCAGCTCAAGCGCATCGCGCAGGAAATCATCATCGATCAGCAGCAGGAGATCGCCGCCATGAAGCTGGCGATCGGCCAGCCGCTACCGCCTTCGACGCCAGCCCCGACGCAGGGCGGCGACCACCATAGCCCTATGGAGCACTGACATGATCCGGACCATCCTGCGCTCGGCCGCCTTGCTGATGAGCGCCGCACCGGGCCTCGCCATGGCCCAGCAGGCGCCGTGGAACGCTAAGGACATGCCCGTCAGCCACCGCGACCGCGTCTATGCGTCTGAACAATTCTCCAACACGGTGTCGGTGACCGACCCGGCCGACAACCGGCTGCTCGGCGTCATCAAACTCGGCGATCCCCAGCCGATGAACTTCTCCCCGCTCTACAAGGGACAGGTGCTGGTTCACGGCCTGGGCTTCTCGCCGGACGGGAAGACCTTGGCGGTCGTGTCGATCGGATCGAACGCCGTGTCGTGGATCGACACCGCCACCAACACCGTCAAGCACACGACCTATGTCGGGCGCAGTCCGCACGAGGCGTTCTTCACGCCGGACGGCAAGGAGGTGTGGGTCACGGTCCGCGGCGAGGATTATATCGCCGTGCTCGACCCCACGACGTACAAGGAGACGGGGCGCATCAAGACGCCCGGTGGTCCGGGCATGACGATCTTCTCTCCCGATGGCCGGTACGGCTATGTCTGCTCTTCGTTCAATCCGGTATTGGCTGTGTTCGATGTCGCGACCCACGCGCAGGTCGGACAGGTGGCGCAGCCAAGCCCCTTCTGCCCCAACATCGCCGCGACGCCGGACGGCAAGCAAGTGTGGTTTACGCTGAAGGACATCGGCAAGACGGTCGCATTCGATGCTCGGCCACCCTTCGCGATCCTGAAGGTGCTGGATACCGGGCCTATCACGAACCATGTCAATTTCGCCCGCACGGCCAAGGGGCAGTTCGCGTATGTGACGGTCGGCGGAGAGAATGTGGTCAAGGTGTTCCGCACGTCCGACTTCACGCCGGTGGCAACAATTCCGGTCGGCAAGATGCCGCACGGTGTTTGGCCATCGGGCGACGGCCGGCGCGTTTATGTCGGGCTAGAGAATTCCGATGAGCTGGCCGCGATCGACACTGCCGGCAACACGGTCGTCGCTACCGTGCCGGTCGGACAGGCACCGCAGGCGATCGCCTATGTGTCGAACGCAGTTCCGACAGGCCCCGGCACCGACAATCTCCAGCCGCTCGGCACAGCGGGCAAGGCGCTGCATCTGACCATGGGGCCGATTGGCGGCAAAGGTACGGCAAGCAGCATCACCCTCTTCGACCAGGGCATCATTCAGGTCGTGCAGAGTGCCGTTACCGGTTTGCAGCCCAAGAAGCCTTACATGCTCGTACTGACCGCCAATGCGGACGGCAGCGGCGCTGTAGAGCCGCTTGCGAACTTCATGAGCAACCCGGCAGGTGCGGCGATCGTCAACGCATCGGGTCCGATCCGCCAGATCGTTCAGGGCAGCACCGCGACACCCCGGCGCTTTCTGGCGGTTGCGGAGGTGGTGAACGGCGCGCCGGGGCGCATCGTGCAGGTGCAGCGCGACTGAGATGGACCCGCTTGCCGCCGCGATCGAACCGCTGATCCCCGGGCTGCGCCGCTATGCCCGGTCGTGGTTGCGCGACCGGGTGATGGCGGATGACGTGGTGCAGGATTGCCTGGAGCGCGCGGTCGGGCGCTGGCGACAGCGACGGGGTGCGGAGGTCCGCCCGTGGGTCTATGCGATCCTGCACAATTTGTTGGTCGATCATCAGCGGCAGCATAGCCGGCGAGGTACGGCGGTTCCGCTCCACCTCGTGGACGACGCCGCGCTCGGCCGCCCGGCCGATCAGGACACAGGCCTGCACCACCGCGACCTGCTGCGCGCGCTTGATGCGTTGCCTGAAGAACAGCGAACGGTGCTGCTCCTGGTCTCGGTCGAGGGCCTGCCCTATGCGGAGGTCGCTGCCGTAGTCGGCGTGCCGCTGGGCACGGTAATGTCGCGCATATCGCGGGGGCGCGACCGTCTGGCGACCCTCCTCCGGGAGGGTGAACGGCCGCGATTGAGGAGCGTGCAATGACCAGCCCGATCGGCGAGGACGATCTGGCCGCATGGATCGATGGCAGGCTGTCGCCCGAGCGGCAGCGCCTGGTCGACGCCTATCTTGAAGGCCAGCCGGACGTGCATGCCCGTGTGCGAGAGCAGGCGGAGCAGGCGCGAGCCCTTGCATCCCTGTTCGCCCCCGTCGCGGATGAACCGATCCCGGCGACGATGCGCGTGGCAGCGATCAGGGGACGGCAACGGCAACCGCGTTGGCAGCTCGCCATCGCCGCGTCACTTCTGCTGGCGTTGGGGTTTGGCGGTGGCTGGTCGAGCGCGCGGTGGAGCGGCGAACCCCGCGCGGGCATCGCGGCGCTGGCCAACGAGGCGAGTGATAATTTCCGTGTCTATGCCGCCGACCGGATACGACCGGCGGAGATCGGCCCCGACCAGCGCGCCATGCTGATCCGATGGACCTCCGCTCGATTGGGTGAGCGCGTCACGATCCCGGACCTCAGCACGGCCGGCTATCGCTATGGCGGGGGGCGACTGGTCGCGACGCCCCACGGCCCTGCGGCACTGCTCCTCTACGACGGACCGCAAGCGTCGAAACTTGCGGTGCTGACGAGGCCCATGCAGATCGACAAGACCGCGAGCATGACCAGCACGTCCAGCGGGACCATGGGCCGGGTCACATGGGCGGTCGACGGGATCGGCTATAGTGTGGTGGGCGAGCGACCCGCGGCCGAACTGCATCCGATCGCCGATGAAGTCCGGCGTCAGGCAGATGCCGCGCTTGTGTCCTGATAGCGCCTTGCCGCCTCCCGGCGCCGACGGGCACCGGGCGGTCCAGCGCGATCACGGCTTGCGCTCGACATCCTTCCTGTCGGTCTCGGCCGGCGTCAGACGGGCTCGCTCGCGGATGCGGCGTTCCAGCGGCGCGCCGACGAACAGGACGAGCATTGCAAGGCTCACCCCGCCGATGATGAGCGGCCACACCGCCAACCCTGCTGCCGCGCCGATCGTGGCTGTCACCCAGATGCACGCGGCGGTCGCCAATCCATGCACTTCCTGACCCTGGCCGACCCGCAGCACCGCACCGGCACCGATGAAGCCGACGCCGGACAGAATGCCCTGCATCGCCCGTCCTGCGGCATCGGCGTTCACGTTCGGCAAGCCACTATGCACGATCGCCTGAACGGCGATGCAACTCGCCAGACCGACCAGACCCAGCGTCCGCAGGCCCATGATCTGCCGGTTCTCACGCGAGCGTTCCCAGCCGAGCACCATCCCGGCCGCGGTCGCCACCACCAGCCGGCCAATCGCATCGATCCAGAAAGCGACGTCCGGTGCCGCTGATGCTTCGATCATTCGACCAGCACGTGAACGTGATGCCAGGCGGTGCACAGATAGCCGGCGAAATTCCACATCGTATCCGGCCGCTCGGGCTGTCCCTGCCCGGTCTCGTCGAAGGCACGGGCGACAAGGTGCTGGCGTCCCTTGGCAAGTGTGGCGTCAAGGATCCAGCGCCGCCAGCCCCAGCGCGTCTCCGGATCATCGGCGAAGGTCGCCTGTTGCCAGTCGCGACCGCCGTTCACCGACACTTCGATCCGAGAAATACGGCGGTCATAGGCAATGGCATATCCCTCAATCCGCACCTCTCCGGCGGCCAAACTCTCGCCCGCACCGGGCGAGCAGATCGCGGCGTTGAGCGGCATGGCATTGATCGTCAGACCCTGGCTCCAGTCGACGGTGTCGCTCGTCACAGCGGCGGGGAAGAGCTTGTAGTCGTGCGCCTGGATCGGTGCCTCGGAGGGCGTTTCACGCACCTCGATCCGTGTCAGCCATTTGGCGCTGCGGACCCCGGCATAGCCAGGCACCACCATGCGGAGCGGGGCGCCATGTTCGGGCGTCAGCGGCTCGCCATTCATCGCCCAGGCGAGGAGTACGTCGGGCTCCCGCGCCTTGCTCATGGCGATCGATACCCCGAACAAGGCTTCTTCACCCTCCACGTCCACCTCGTCCGCGCCGGTGAACGCCACGAACAGCTCGGACGCATCCGGCGCGCCGACCGCATCGAGCACATCGGCCAAGCGTACGCCGGTCCACTCCGCATTGCCGATCGCGCCTACGTCCCACGGATCGCCGGAGGTGTTGGCGACCTGCTGGAGATCGGTACGCCGGTTGCCGGCGCACTGGAGAACCGCCGTTACCGTGCGCGTGGCAAACGTGCTCTTCAGTTCCTGCACCGAGAAGAAGCGGCTCGCCATGCCCCTCCCGCTCACCTCGATCCGATGATTGGCGGGCAGATCCGGCACCGGCCCGTGGCTGCGCACGTAGAACAGCGCCTGCGGCGTCAGAAACCGCTCGATCAACGCACCGGGCGTCGGCTCGGCATTGTAGGGATCAGAACTGCGCTCGATCATATCGGTCATGGACGATCAAACGTCGCGGGCACGCGTAACGCTTCAAGTCTTCGAGACCATCGCAGACGAAAGGCTGCCGACCATTCCGATATCCAGATTGGAATGACCATATCAAACGGTTGGTCGTATCGATCTAAGTACGCGATATATGCTGCATGACTTTGGAGCAGCTCAGAATATTCGTCGGTGTCGCGGAGCGCGAACACGTCACCAAGGCAGCGGAGGCGCTGAACGTCACGCAGTCTGCTGCCTCCGGGGCGGTTGCGGCCCTCGAAGCGCGCTACGGCGTTCCGCTGTTCCACCGCGTCGGGCGTGGCATCCAGCTTACCGAGGCAGGCCGCGGCTTTCTGGAGGAAGCGCGCGCGGTGCTGGGGCGGGCAGCGCATGCCGAGACGATGCTCGCGGACTATGCCGGGCTCGCGCGTGGTTCGTTGCGGATCGTCGCCAGCCAGACGATCGCGAGCTATTGGTTGCCGGCAAAGCTCGCCGCCTTCCACGAACGCCACCCACAGATCGCGGTCGAGCTGGCGATCGACAACACCGAAGGCGCGGCAGCGCAGGTGTTGAGCGGCGCGGCGGAACTCGGCTTTGTCGAGGGCGAGGTGGACGAACCGGCGCTTGCCCACTGGAATGTCGGGCATGACCCAATGGTGCTGGTCGGCCGCGAGGAAGCCGAACGCATCGACGAGGCCTGGCTGCGCACTACACGCTGGATCGTCCGTGAGCAGGGATCGGGTACGCGCTCGACTTTCGAGGACGTGCTGCGAACGCGCGGGTTTGATCCGGCCCAGCTGACGATAGCGATGACGCTGCCGTCCAACGAGGCGGTGCGCACCGCCGTTGAGGCCGGTGCCGGCGTTGCCGTCTTGTCGCGATTGGTCGTCGCGCGCGCGCTCAAGGCTGGCGATCTCGTCGAGCTGCCGCTCGGGCTGCCCGACCGCGCCTTTCACGCGCTGCGCCACAAGGAACGCTATCGCACCCGCGCGGCCGACGCGCTGACGGATCTCATCAAGGAGCAGGTCGCATGACTGCCGACACGCACTCCGTTCTCAGCGGCCTCAAGCCGCTCAGCCGGCTCGATCACCCCCGCGAGATGATCCGCCAGTTCACGCCCAACTGGTTCGCCGCGACGATGGGCACGGGCATCCTTGCCCTCGCGCTGCCGCAGGTGCCCGGCATCGGGCCTTCGCTTAAACCTGTCGGCGAGGTGTTGTGGTTCTTCAATATCGCGCTCTTCGCGCTGTTCGCCGGCCTCTATGGCGCGCGCTGGGTGATGTTCGGGCACGAGGCGCGGCGCATCTTCGGGCACAACACCGTGTCGATGTTCATCGGGACCATTCCGATGGGGCTGGCGACGATCATCAACGGCTGTCTCGCCTTCGGCATCGCGCGGTTCGGAAATGGCATCGTGCCGGTCGCGCATATCCTGTGGTGGATCGACGTCGCCATGTCGCTCGCCTGCGGCGTGCTGATCCCCTACCTGATGTTTACCCGCCACGAGCACAGCCTGGACGGCATGACCGCCGTATGGCTGCTGCCGGTCGTCGCTGCCGAAGTGGCGGGCGCCAGCGGCGGGCTGCTCGCGCCGCATCTAACCGATCCCCACGCGCAGATAGTGACGCTCGCGACCTCCTATGTGCTGTGGGCCTATTCGGTGCCGGTCGCGTTTGGCATCCTCGCCATCCTCATCCTGCGCATGGCACTCCACAAGTTGCCGCATGAAAGCATGGCGGCATCTTCCTGGCTGGCGCTGGGGCCGATCGGCACGGGTGCTCTGGGCATGCTGGTGCTCGGCGCGGATGCGCCGGCGATCCTCACCGCGCACGGGCTAGCCGGCGTCGGCACCGTCGCGCAGGGGATCGGCGTTGTCGCCGGGCTCTGCCTTTGGGGTTTCGGCCTGTGGTGGCTGGCGCTCGCGACGCTTATCACCATCCGCTACTGGCGCGCGGGCGTGCCGTTCAACCTCGGCTGGTGGGGCTACACCTTCCCGCTCGGCGTCTACACCGTCGCCACCTTCCGCCTCGGCACGACGCTGAACCTTATGTTTTTCGGTATCGTCGGCACGGTGCTGACGGTTGCGCTCGCGGCGATGTGGCTGCTGGTCGGTGCCAAGACGCTAGCCGGTGCATGGCGGGGCAACCTGTTCGTCTCGCCCTGCATCGCCACCCCGAACTGATCCGCCATGATGATCGGATCAGTCGGTCCGATCACTTGCAGAATGCCCCTTCGATCCGCCAGCGTGACTGGCCACAGGAGAGCCTTGTCATGGACAATTTCGACGCCGGGCTGGCGAGTGAGACCAGCCGTCGCCGCTTCCTCAGCCATGCCGCGCTCGGCACCGCCGGCCTTGCCGCCGCGCCGGCACTGGCGCAGCAGCTCGTCGACCTGAAGCTGCCCGGCGGCAATGCCGAGCGGCCGATGACCAGCGCCTTTCCCGGCAAGGGCAGCATGATCCTCCAGCGCGTCCATCCACCCTTGCTGGAGACGCCGATGGAGGTCTTCGACAAGTCGGTGTTCACGCCCAACGACCAGTTCTTCGTCCGCTGGCACTGGGCCGACATACCGACCTCGATCGACGTCGAAAGTTTCCGCCTCAACGTCTTCGGCCACGTCAATCGGCCGCTGTCGATCAGCCTCGCTCAGCTGCTGCGCCTTCCACGGGTCGAGATGGCGGCGGTGAACCAGTGCTCGGGCAACAGCCGCGGGCTGTTCCAGCCGCGCGTCGCCGGCGCGCAATGGGGCAATGGCGCGATGGGCAACGCCAAGTGGCTCGGCGTTCGCCTGCGCGACGTGCTCGACCTCGCCGGGGTCAAGGCAGGCGCGGTGCAGGTGCGCTTCGGCGCTCTCGATCAGCCGGTCGTGGCGGGCGCTCCTGACTTCGAGAAGGCACTCGACATCGACCATGCCCGCGACGGCGAGGTCATGATCGCCTTCGGCATGAACGGCGAGCAACTGCCGCTCCTCAACGGCTTTCCCTGCCGGCTGATCGTGCCGGGCTGGTACTCGACCTATTGGGTCAAGATGCTGAACGCGATCGAGGTACTGCCCGGCCCTGACGACCAGTATTGGATGGCCAAGGCCTACAAGATCCCCGCGACACCCGGCGCGAATGTCGCGCCCGGTGCCAAGGACTTCCCGACCGTACCGATCAATCGCATGATCCCGCGTAGCTGGATGACCAGCCTGCCCGATGGTCAGGCGATCGCCTATGAAGCGTCGATCCCGGTCGGCGGCATCGCAATGGGCGGCGATTGCGGCGTCGCCAAGGTCGATGTGTCGTCGGACGGTGGCCGCACCTGGTACAGGACGACGCTCGGAGCGGACGAGGGCAGGTACAGCTTCCGGCGCTGGGACGGGCGGGTGCCGCTGAGACGCGGGCCTAACCCCATCATGGTGCGCTGCTGGAACACCAACGGTGTCGCTCAGCCGATGAAGCCGATCTGGAATCCCGGCGGGTTCATGCGCGGCAACATTGAAACCACCACCATCATCGCGGCCTGAGGAGCGAGCAAATCATGAAGACTCCGTCTCCCGGCATGATGGCTGCTGGCCTGATCGGCCTGACCGGCATCATCCTCGTCTCGATCGGCGCGCCGAGCAGCCGCAAGGCGCCCGTTCCGATCTCCGAGATGTCTGAGCCGGCACCGGCCGCCAGCGTGTCAGCGCGCGGCTTCTCGCTTGCCTCGACCAGCGTCGACCTGCCGGCCGACGACGCGACCTACCCCGACGGTCCGCACGCCGACGTCATCAATGCCAATTGCACCTCGTGCCACTCAGCCAGCATGGCGCTGACCCAGCCTGCGCTATCGGCGGATCAGTGGAAGGCGACCGTCACCAAGATGCGTGAGGTGTATAAGGCGCCAGTGGCCGAGAAGGACGTCGATGCGATCGTTGCTTATCTCACCGCTATGCCGAGCCAGAAGGTGGCACCCGCGACCGGCAAGGCGCAGGACCCGGACCCCAAAGTGGCTCCTGATGTCTCAGGTGGAACCGGCTAACCGATCTACTTCCATAATCCCGAAATACCATCCCAATCGGGACGGTGTCGGAGCCGTCCGGTTGTGACACTGCCCCCCGCCTTCGCTTTTCCGCGGGTTTATAGGTGTCATAACCCTGCATCGAAGCGCGTCAGACGCCGAACTGAATCACTTGGGATCAGCAGCAGGTGCAGAAGTCGTTCCGGCACCTTTCGCTCTGTCCAGGGCCGTCACCCGCTTGACCTGCGCGATGCTGCATCCGGCAAGCTCCGCGGTTTTCGCGATGCTCATGCCCGCCTCGCGCAGACCTACGATGCGTCGATGGTGGGCGAGATCCGGCTTGCGGCCGGTGTAACGCCCCGCCCTCTTCGCAACTTCGATGCCCTCGCGCTGCCGCTCGCGCCGGGTCTCATAGTCATCCCGAGCCGTCTGCAGCGCGACGCGCAACAGCATGTCCTGCACCGCCTCGAGCACGATTCGCGCCACGCCGGCGCTGTCGGCTACTAAGTCAGACAGGTCCACGATGCCCGGCACCGCCAACTGCGCCCCTCTACCCCGGATCGTCTCCACCAGAAGCTCTGCCTCCGGCAGAGGCAGGCGGCTGATGCGGTCGATCTTCTCGGCCACCACCACCTCGCCCGGCTGCAGGTCCGCCACCATGCGCAGCAGCTCGGATCGGTCGGGCCGCGCGCCTGATGCCTTTTCCCGGTAGACCGCCGCAATGTAGAAGCCTGCCGCCCGCGCGCCCGCCACGATGCTCTCCTGACGTGTCAGGTCCTGCTCGTCCGTGCTCACACGCAGGTAAACCCGCGCCGCCTTCATCTCGATGCCTGCCATTTGCTCGTCACTTCAGCCCGGCCTTCTTGGGTATACCCTTGTGAGCCAATCATGCAGCAGGCGGCTCAGAACGGCAAGTGCCGGTCCTACGGAGCCTAGCTAAGCAGACCGGGTCTAAGTAGCTGCTCCATTATTGATGAACGATATTTCGGTGACCAGCCGTGCATCGATCCCTCCCTGCACGCTGGCGTCCGACGTTGCCCTCCGGTATAAAGCCGTTGGACAGGTCAGAGCAGCGGGATTGGTGCAGATGGAAGCACAGAGGGTCAAAATCGTGGACGGTGGTAAGCTCGTGATCCCGGCGGCAATGCGCCGTGAGCTCGGGATCACCACGGGTGACACCGTTCTCGTCGATGTGGACGATGGCGAATTGCGGGTACGTTCCGTACCTAAGGCACTTGAGCGTGCTCGCGCCATCCTGCGCAAGTATGTGCCCGAAGGCGTCGGCTTGGCTGACGAGCTGATCGCGGAGCGTCGGCGTGAGGCGGAGCGTGAGTAGCAAAGTCGTACTCGACGCCTCCGCCCTGCTCTGTCTTCTGAACGATGAACCCGGGGCGGATAGGGTAGTCGACGTCCTGACCCGCAGCATCATCGGAACAGCCAACCTCGCAGAGGTCGTCTCCAAGCTACGGGACCGGGGATTGCCGCTCGACGAGGTGCGTGAGGCGCTTGGCGGGCTGCATCTTGATGTCCGGCCGCTCACTCCTGCCCAGGCACTCATAGTAGGCGACCTCCGGCCAGCCACGAAGGCGCTCGGTCTTTCTCTCGGCGATCGGACGTGCCTTGCTTTGGCGATCGACCTGCAAGCCGAGATGCTCACAACGGACGGGCCACTTGCGAGTGCCGATGTAGGCATCACCATCACCAACGTGCGCCCTCTGGCAGAGTAGTCGCACGTTCGTGCTTTTAGGTACGGCACTCTGCTGGCGGGGACTCCCATGACTACCGCTCCGACACCGGTGCGCGACACAATTCTGATCACGCACGCCAATCCTGAGGACAATTGCTTCGCCCGGTGGCTTGCCGGGCGCCTAACCACGGCCGGATACAAGGTCTGGGTCGACGTTCGCGCGCTTCGGGGTGGCGACGATTTCTGGGACAAGATCGAGCACGTGCTGCGGCACGAGGCCATCAAGCAGATCGTCGTGGTGTCCGAGCATATCGGCAAGCAAGGCGTAAAGAAGGAGCTCGCTCTCGGCGACGTCATGCGTCGCAAGCTCGGCGACGCGGAGTTCATGATTCCGATCCGGATTGCCGACGTGGATTTCGGCGATTTCCCAACAGAGATCCTCCGCCAGAACGCACACAATGCGTTCCCTAATTGGGCGGCCTGTCTTCAGCCCCTGCTCGAAACGCTCGACACCTCACGTGTGCTGAAGGTCGAGCATCCGGACGCCGAGCAGCTTGCGATGATCGTTGCTGCCCAAGAGGACGGTCGAAAGCTGGTCACTCCAAATCCCGAGACGCTTTACAGCAACTGGTTCGAACTCCGGGCGAGGCCCGACGTCTGGATCCTGGAGGCGAAGGGAACGACTGCGCAGCTGGAAGCCTGGAGCCAGTTTACGCGTGTTCCCCATGTGCTTCACGAGGGAGGCGCCATCGCCTTCTGCGGACCCGATGCTATCGAGCGTCTCGACAACGGCGCTCCGCCTTTGAAGGCGCGCGCCAGCTTGCCATTCAACGGCGTGATCGACGGTACCTATAGCCGCCACTTCGGTGAGCGTTCCAATGCACGGCGGATCGCCGTCAATTTGATGCGTCAGCACTGGGACCTGGCCATGCATCGTCTCGGGCTACTTCCTGTCGATTTCGCCTCGGGCGCCCGAGGCCGCTTCTTCCCCGACGGACTCATCGACGGAAGAGTGAAGCTGACGCTGAGCGATGGACATCGGGTCGACCGTGTCCTGAGCGGCAAGTTCAAGGATCGGCGCTGGCACCTGTGCCTTGTCGCTCAACCCAAGCTCTGGCCGGATGCTCTCTTCCGGGTCCATGCCAATGTTGCGGTGACGACCGACGGCCGAACCCCGCTCCCGGGTGAACAGCTGCAGCGCATCCGATTGCGCCTCACGCGGTCCTGGTTCAATGACAAATGGCGCGACATGCTGCTCGCCGCGATGGGCTGGCTTGCCGAAGGTGAAGCGGCACTAGACATTGCCGCGTCCGGTGAGCGCCTCACCGTCGCTAGCTTACCGATGAGCTTCGACTTTCCAGTCAGCTTCGCCGCGGAAGAAGACCGCCGAGCCGAGGAAGACGACGGAGGCCAGATAACTCTGTCAGAGGACTTCGAAACGGCCTTTGACCGGGATGAGATACCGGAGGAGGCCGACGCATGAGCATCCTCACGCACCGCATCGCCGAGCCTTTGCTCGAGTTCGGTCACGGGCAGCAGATGGAAGCGCCAAAAGATGGGCTCTTCCTCTTCGGGCCGCTCGAAGGTCCAGATGGCCGCTCCCAGGTACGCTTGGGCGTCATCGGGACGGAGAGCGGCGTCGGCCTATCCCGCCGCTGGTTAGAGCGGATCAGCCTGCATATACCCGGCAAAGTCGATGCGAAGGGCAAGCCCGTCTTATGGGCACCCGCATGGCCGGGCTTCGAGGCCTGCTTCGGCATCCCGCTGCCGACCCGCGGCATGGTCGAGCTAGCGGTCAAGAGCGGCGACATCGATCATTGCATCAAGAAGAACAATCGCGCCGACGCGGTTCGTTCCACGGTGCTGCTGTTCGCCGACGCGATCCGCGCGCACATCCGCGCCGAGGAGCGCCGTCCCGACGTCTGGCTCGTTGTCGTTCCGGACGTCGTCTATCGCTATGGACGCCCCCAGGTCGCACCACCGCCCAAGGACGAGCGCACCCCCTCCGACATCACGAGCTTCAAGGACGCCAAACGCTTCTTCCAGATGGGCGGCGACCTGTTCCCCGACACGGTGCGGGATGCCGAAACTTACCTGTTCTCGAACAATTTCCACCACCAGCTGAAAGCCGAGTTGCTGCAGGACGGCGTCGTCCTCCAGCTGATCCTCGAAAGCACGCTGGTCGACCGCAACCTCAACATAGCCAACGACCGCCGACGCGGCCTTCAGGACGAGGCCACGGTTGCCTGGAACTTCTGCACCACGCTCTACTTCAAGATGGACGCGAAGCCTTGGGCCTTAGCCCATGTCCGGCCTGGCGTGTGCTACGTCGGACTGGTGTTCAAGAACGACGACACGCCTGCGGCAACGGGCGAGGCCTGTTGCGCCGCGCAGATGTTCCTCAACTCAGGCGACGGCCTCGTCTTTCGCGGCGCCCTTGGCCCCTGGTACTCCGACGAGCGCAAGGAATATCACCTGTCGAGGAGCGCGGCGGCGAATTTGATGACCTCGGTGGTCGAGGGCTATAAGCTCAAGCACGGCAAGCCACCGAACCAGCTGTTCATCCATGGGCGTCACCGCTTTTCCGACGATGAGTGGGACGGCTTTTGCAGCGCAGTACCCACTGAAACACAGCTGGTAGGAGTCAGGATCAAGCAGCTCGATGACGTTCGGCTGTTCCGCCCCTCCGCGTCGACACCGGTCCTGCGCGGCACGGCCCTTACCGTGGGTGACTGGTCAGGTTACCTTTGGGCGCGGGGGTTCGTACCCCGGCTGGCAGGTTATCAAGGGTTCGAGACACCCAAGCCGCTCACCGTCGACGTGACGCATGGCGAAGGGGACATCGTAGAGGTGCTCGGCGACATCCTTGCGCTCACCAAGGTCAACTACAACGCCTGCGATTTCGCGAGCGCCCTGCCCGTGACGCTCAAGTTCGCGGACCGGGTGGGTGAGATCCTGATGGCATCGCCCCATACCGTTACCGCACCGCCGCTGCCGTTTCGGCACTACATCTGATGCCATGAGCGCCGACTAACGCCGATGTGGGTTCGATCCTAAGGCGAAGATGGTGACGTCCAGTTCAGGCACAAATCCACTATTTCGGGAGCTTGCCGCCGGGCAGATGCCGTCCACCATTTAAGGAAAACCTACAGGTGGCAAACCGGCGCTGACAGTCCATCGAACTGCGGCACCGATCTTGCACGACCCAAGTCCCGACCAAGCCGAGCCCGAGCCCGTCACGCTGCCGGCGCTGGCGCCCGACGCCGCGATGCTTGCCGTGCTCCACGAGGATCTCGAACGCGCGGCCGCCTACAAGAAAGCCGCGCGCGCCGCCGCGACCCATCGCGCCTATAACTCCGACTGGATCATCTACACCGACTGGTGTCGCACGCGCGGCCTCGTAGCGATGCCGGCACATCCGGAACAGATTGCCGCGTTCGTCGCGAACCAGGCCGCGTCCGGTCTTAAGCCAAGCACCATCGAACGGCGCGTGGCCGCGATCGGCCACCATCATCGCACAAGCAACTATCCAGCGCCGGCCGCGCACCCGGAAGCGGGCGGCCTGCGCGAGGCGCTTGCCGGCATCCGCAACGAAAAGCGGGCCAAGAAAACCCGCAAGGAGCCCGCAGACGCCACCGCGCTCCGCGACATGCTGGCGCAGATCAAGGGCGATGGCCTGCGCGCCCGTCGCGATCGTGCCGCGCTCGCGATCGGCATGGCCGCCGCGTTGCGCCGTTCCGAGCTGGTGGCGTTGACGCTCGAGAATGTCGGCATCCTCGACCACGGGATCGAACTCTACCTCGGCACCACCAAAACGGACCAAGCCGGCGAAGGCACGACGATCGCGATCCCCGAAGGCACCCGGCTGCGCCCGAAGGCGCTGCTGCTCGAATGGATCAGCGCCGTGCGGGTGCTGGAGGCCGAAGTTGTCCGCACGCCCGCGCAG
This sequence comes from Sphingomonas paucimobilis NBRC 13935, assembly GCF_000739895.2. Taxonomy (GTDB): domain Bacteria; phylum Pseudomonadota; class Alphaproteobacteria; order Sphingomonadales; family Sphingomonadaceae; genus Sphingomonas; species Sphingomonas paucimobilis. The sequence continues at coordinate 236,289 of NZ_BBJS01000043.1, read as the reverse complement.
GAAGCGACGGTCCCGCTGTTCCGCCGCCTCACCCGCAGCGACCAACTTACCGGCGAGCCGATGTCCGACAAGGCAGTCGCGCGCTTGGTCAAGCGCTATGCCGGTGCCGCCGGCTACGACGCCGCCAAATTCTCCGGTCACTCGCTGCGCGCGGGGTTCCTGACCGAAGCAGCCAGTCAGGGCGCGACGATCTTCAAGATGCAGGAGGTCAGCCGCCACAAGACGGTGCAAGTCCTCTCGGACTATGTCCGCTCGGCCGACCGGTTCCGCGACCATGCCGGCCAGCGGTTTCTCTGATCCAGAGCGCCGCCGCTCGCGACAGCCGGCCTCATGAGCAGGCAGTGATGCTACGACTGATCTAGCGCAGGGCGGGGCAGCCGCGCCCTCCTTACCCTCACGTAGCCTTGGCGGCGGGTGCGGCCATCAGGATCGCGCCCAACGCTGAAAGGAAATCGGAAAAGTGTCCCTGGAGCGCGCTGCTCCCATGGCGGGACTTCGCGACAAGGGCCTGATTCATGCAGCTCATCCCCGTCATCCTTTCCGGCGGCGCAGGGACGAGACTGTGGCCACTCTCCACAGAGCAGACGCCGAAGCAGTTCCTTCCACTGGCAGGCGAAGAAAGCCTCCTTCAGCAGACGGCTTTGCGCGCCAGGAGCATCGCGCAAGCAAGCTCCCCCGTCGTCGTCGCCAGCCAGGACCATGAGCGGCAGATCCTCCGAGAGCTCGAAGCGGTGGGATGCCCACCCTCCCGGCTGCTCCTCGAGCCGATCGGGCGCAACACCGCCCCCGCCCTCGCCATGGCGGCGCTCGAATGCACGGACGAGAACGCGTTGTTGCTGGTCATGCCGAGCGATCATGTGATCAGGGACGTGGAGTCCTTCGGCGAAGCCGTGCATCGGGCTCTTCCCCTGGCCCAGGATGGCTGGCTGGTGACGTTCGGCATCACTCCAGACCGCCCCGCGACCGGTTATGGCTATATCCACATGGGAGAGCCGCTCTCCGGCGAGATTTGCCGGGTGAACCGGTTTGTCGAGAAGCCGGAGGCGGCACGCGCGGAACGCATGCTTGCCGATGGCCGATATGTTTGGAACGCAGGCATCTTCCTCCTCCGCTCGGACCGCCTCATTGAGGAACTCTCGGTTCACGCGCCGGGGCTTCTCGGATCGGTTCGCAAGGCTTTGGCGACCGCCGATCGCGAGGGCAATCGAGTGATTCCCGATAGAGCCGCCTTCGCGTCCGTGGAGGCGAAATCGATCGACTATGTCGTGATGGAGCACGCCGCGCGCATGGCGGTGGTCCCCGTCGAGGTGGGATGGTCCGACATCGGGAGCTGGGATGCGCTTCATGAGATCGAAGCGCAGGACGACAGCGCAAATGCGCTGCACGGCGATGTCCTAGCGCTGGAAAGCCACGGGTGCCTTATTCGGACGAGCGGGCCGCGAGTTGCCGCGCTGGGCGTGTCCGATCTCGTCATCGTTGCCACGGATGACGTCGTGCTGGTGATCCCGCGGGAGCGTGCCCAGGAGGTACGACGACTGGTGCAACGCGCCAGTCAAGCGACGCCTCCGCCACCGCGACGACCGCAGCGAACCGCCGCCCTGTCGATCGCCACGCCCGCCGCCTCGTGAGCAGGAAAAGGGATCGGCGACACGGATCTCGAAGACGCCCGGAATGGAGAGTAAGATGAACGGCTATGCTCTGACGCCGCCGGTTCGCCACATCGCGCTGATCGGCAATTTCCCTCCTCGACGCTGCGGCATCGCGACTTTCACCGCCGATCTGCACGACGCGCTGCGCCAGATATCGCCCGACGCCAGTCTCTCCACTGTCGCGATGAACGATCCTGGGACGCGGCACCGCTACCCGGAGGAAGTAGGCTACGAGATCGCGCAGGACGATCCCGACGCCTACCTGGCGGCTGCGGACCACCTCAATGCGCTCAATCCGGACGTCATCTGCGTTCAGCATGAATTCGGCATCTTCGGTGGGAAGGCAGGCGGCTACTTGCTGCCGATGCTCGAGAGGCTTCGGGCGCCGGTCGTGACGACGCTTCACACGGTGCTGACGCAGCCCGACCCGGATCAACGACGGGTGATGCGCGCTCTCGCCGAGCGGTCATCCCGCCTGGTCGTCATGACCGAGATGGGCCGAACGATTCTTACCCGTGACATGGAGGTGGCGGCCGGCAAGATCGCCGTGATCCCGCATGGCATCCCCGATCTGCCCTTCCTGGACCCAGCCTTCCACAAGCACCGCTTCGGGCTCGACGGCCATCGCGTCATCCTGACCTTCGGCCTGCTTTCCCCAAACAAGGGCATCGAGGTGATGATCGAAGCGCTTTATCGCCTCGTGAAGGACCATCCAGATCTCGTATACATCGTCCTCGGCGCGACGCACCCTCATCTGGCGGCGCGCGAGGGCGAACGCTACCGCGACGAGCTGGCAAGTCGCGTCCGCCGCCTCGGTCTCGAGAGCCATGTGCGCTTCGTGAACGAGTATGTCGACGCGCCGACCTTGCAGGCGTGGCTCTCGGCCTGCGACATCTATGTGACGCCCTATCTCTCCGAGGCGCAGATCACGAGCGGAACGCTCGCCTACGCTGTCGGCTTGGGCAAGGCGGTGATCTCTACCCCCTATTGGCACGCGCAGGAGTTGCTCGCCGGGCGTCGCGGTCAGCTGGTCCCCTTCGGTTCGCCCGAGGCGCTCGCCGGATCCGTGGGCGCCGTTCTGTCCAACAGGAACCTTCGCGACGAGATGCGGCGCAACGCTTATCAAGCCGGCCGTGACATGATCTGGCCTGTGGTGGCGGAGCGCTATACGACGCTTTTTCAGCGGGCGCGCATCGAGGTCTTTGGTAAGCCGGGCGTCGTGCAGCTCCATGCCTCCAAGTCGAAGCCGCCGAAGCCAAGCCTCAGCGCCGTGGCGCGGCTGACCGATGGGTGCGGTATGCTGCAGCACAGTCGGTCCACCGTCCCCGACCGGCGCCATGGCTATTGCCTCGATGATAACGCCCGCGCGCTGATGCTCGCCACGCAGTTCGAAGCAGAGCGAATCGAGGCCAAGCGCGCGCTTGCCCTGGCGCCTACCTACGCCTCGTTCGTCGACCTTGCCTGGAACGAGCAGTCACAGCGCTTTCGCAACTTCATGGCTTTCAACCGGAACTGGCTCGAACAGGAAGGCTCGCAGGACAGCTTCGGCCGCGCTGTCTGGGCGATCGGCCGTACGGCCGAGCTCACCCGCAATCACGGTCTCAAGCTCTGGGCGACGGCGCTCGCAGACAAGGTGATCCCGGCAAGCGCATTCCTCACCAGCCCCCGCGCCCGCGCCTTCGCCATTCTCGGCCTAGCAGCGCATCTCAGCGTGTACCCGGGCCACCGACCGGCAAGGCTTCAACTTGAATCGTTCGCCGGGGAGCTGCTCGACCTGCTTCGTACAGTAAGGCGGGACGCCTGGACGTGGTTCGAGCCGGTCCTTGCCTATGACAATGCCCGCCTGCCGGAAGCACTGCTGCTGGCGAGTACCGTTCTCGGTCGCACGGACATGCGACAGGACGCCCTGGAGGCGCTGGACTGGCTCCGGCGCCAGCAGACCGCTCCGGAAGGCCATTTCCGGCCGGTCGGCACCCAAAGCTTCGGCGCGGCCTTTCAACCGCCGCGTGCCTTCGATCAGCAGCCGCTCGAGGCCTGGGCGACGATCGATGCCTGCACGCTCGCATTCGCGCAGGACGGCGATCGCCGATGGCGGGACCATGCCGAAGCCGCGTTTGCCTGGTATCTTGGCGCAAATGATCTCGGCGTCCGGATCGCGAGCCCCGATGGCGGTTGCTACGATGGCCTGCAGGTGGATCGGGTGAACCTCAACCAAGGCGCAGAATCCATCCTCGCCTTCCAGTTTGCCGCCCTGGCGATCGCGCGCTTGCGCAACGAGGCGGCCGCGTTGGACACAAGCGAGGAGCGCCAGGTGGCCGCGTCCGGAGGCAAGGCATGCCGCTGATCCAATCCAGCCTGCACCTCCTTCCGAACCCTTCCAGAGTGGTCGTCCGGCCCTTGCAAATCGCGTCGGAGCCGCGGCACCTCAATCCTGTCGATAATGAGCGGATGCGCCGGATCATCGCTGCCGTGCGGGCGATGGACGGCCGCACGACCCAAGCGGAGCTTGCCCTCGTGCTCGCGGATTTCGAGAGCCGGCACCGTGAGATTCGCAAGGTTTTCGAAGAGCGATACGATCAGGTCGCGACCGACATTGGTCTCACCGGTTCGTTAGACCGTTCGCAGCGGCAGCTTATCGGCGCCTATTTTTGCCATGAATATTCGTTCGGTGCCGCTGCTGTCATGAACCCGAGCATCGTGCCTCATCCTGACCAGACGGGGCTCCCGCATGGCGCATTGCGCTTCATCCTGTCCCTGCGCGCCGTCGGCGAGGGGCACATCTCATCGGTGACGTTCCGCCAAGGCATCGTCCTTCCAGACGGCTCGCTCGAACTCGAGCCGGAACCGGATCTTGCAGTCGCCGCCAAAGCCGAGAGCCACGACGATGGCAGAGTCGTCTTTCGCCGCCATGACTGCAGCAACCGTCTCGACGAGATGGTGCTGTTTCCATTCACGCCCGCGCAGCGCAACGGCTTGGAGGACCTACGCCTCGTACGGTTCGAGCAGGATGATGGCGGCTTTACCTATTACGGTACCTATACCGCCTACAGCGGCAAGGCGATCTCCTCGGAAATCCTCGAGACCCGCGATTTTGAGACGTTCGAGCTTCGTCCGCTCCAAGGCAGCGCCGCACGCAACAAGGGCATGGCGCTCTTCCCGCGTAGTTTCGACGGAGACTATTTGATGATCGGCAGGCAGGATGGCGAAAGCCTTTATCTGCTGCGCTCCTCCGATCTCAATCGCTGGGAGCATGGCGAACTTCTTGCCCGCCCCGAATATGCCTGGGAGCTCATTCAGATCGGCAACTGCGGATCACCTATTGAGCTGGAAGAAGGGTGGCTGGTGCTCACCCACGGCGTCGGCGCCATGCGCAAATATTCCATCGGGGCGCTGCTGCTCGATCGGGATGACCCCAGCCGCGTTATCGGCCGAACAGCAGTGCCGCTCCTCTCGCCCTCGGATGAAGCACGCGAAGGCTATGTTCCCAACGTCGTCTACACCTGCGGGGCGTTGGCGCACGCCGGCCGCCTGATCATGCCGTATGGCGTGGCGGACAGTTCCGTGAGCTTCGCGTCGATGGACCTGGCGGAATTGCTGGCGATGCTGTCGCCGCCAGCTGGCGCCCGGTCCCCACTCGCCCAGGATGTGGAGCCGATCCGGGACCGAACGGACGCGTGATCCTTCGCTCTGACGGGGCAGCGGACGTCAGTCGTGCACCAGCAGGCACTTGCCTAATGCAGCGTCGTGTCGGTCTCGACGTCCGCCTCCGCGATGACATACTCGTCCCCCTCCCCCGCGAAGAACATCGTGACGCGTTCTTCCTCGTTGTCTGGAGGCGGCCGATCGGGGAAATGTTCAGCCCAGGCGCCGTTCACGTAGGACAAAAGGGTGGACCAGGCGATTGCATGGTTCGGGTGCGTCGACAGGAAGACCTTACCGAGGTGCTCGATCATCAGGACGACAACGGACATACGCCTACTCCGCCACCTTGACTCGCGAGAACATCTGCAAAGACGAGGTCGCAGAGAGAGGATCAGACCATCAACGGCTTCCGGCTGGGTCGGAAGTGTGAATGCGTGACAAAATCTGTTCCACTTCGAAGAGATCGCCCGACGTCTCGACACCAGGTCCGCAGAGACGAATGATCATCCGCCCCTCGACTACCTTGCTTCCTATTCGAGGTGCAGATCCGAGGCCAAAATGAACGCCTGGCTTGTCGAGCACATGCTGATAGAGCCGCCAGTAACGGCGCCATTCGGCCGCGCTTCCGCTCGTCGAAACGGTCATATGGCCGGATCGGAGCGGCACATACGACACATCGCGGCTTAACTGCGCGCGTTCGATCGCAAAGCAGCGCGCCCCTCGGCCTGCAGCGACTTGCGCCGCTTTCCTCAGCAAGCCCGTCCGCACCGACCGGTCAGGCCAGCGAGTCGGGGCGAGGATTGCGATTTCATAGCTCGGCCGATCGCCGCTGCCGACCTCGCGGACTTCGAAAGTCGGGAGCTGGGGCTCGCTTTTCGCAGGCGCCGGGTCGACATGCGCGGCCGAGACGAGGGCGAGCACGCCGCACCACCAGTTGCCCCTTGTGGACCGGGCCGAGCGCCGCAGCAGCCGGCCAAAGCTCTGCCGTGTTCCGGGGGCGTCAGCGGCGGAGGCGAACCGTATCATCGGATCCGCCTCCTCGCTCAGCTCGCCCTTGAAATCACGACGCGCGCGGGCCGCACAAGCCGGCTTGCAACCCTGTATCCGGGCTGGAGGGTCTCCAGGACCAGGCCATCACCGGTCTCGTCATCAGATCGCGATGAGATCGCATCGTGGATGTTGGGGTCGAACGCCTCGCCCGTACCGGGGCATATTCGCTCGACGCCAACCTTGACCAGCGCATCGAGGAACGCGCGACTGGTCGCCCGGAGCCCGTTTAACAGGGCATCGACACTCGGCCGGGTTCCTTCCTCCGTCCGGCTGGCCGCCTCGATGGCGAGATCGAGGCTGTCGAGAGCGGGAACGATCTTCGAGACTAGGTCTGCAATGCCGGTTTCGCGCCCCTCGGCACGCGCGCGATCGGCTCGCTTTCTGGCATTCTCGGCATCGGCCAGCGCACGCAGGAGCCGCTCCCGCAGCTCGTCGGCTTCCGATGCGGCCGCCTGCTTGGACTCGGGCTTCTCCACCCCTTGCTCCTGCGGCTCCGGAGACTGCCCTCCTTCAGCGATGTCGTCCTGGTTCATTTGACCGAGCCTTCATTCATCCGTGCAAGCGGCAGGCGCCACTTCACCAAACAGTGATCAGCGGAACGGACCGGATCACTTCTTCGCGTCGTCCGCCTCCTCGAACTCGGCATCCACAATCCCGTCGTCAGCCGACGATGTGCTGCCCGGCTCGGAGCGCTGGGCGCTGGCGACCTTCTGCGTCGCAGACTGCAGATCCTCGCCGCGCGCGCGGATGTCCTCGATCTGGTCGCCCTGCATGGCCGTCTTCAGGTTCGAAACCGCCTCTTCGACGGCTTGCCGATCCGCGGCCGCAACGCGATCTCCTGCATCCGCAAGCGTCTTTTCGGAGAGGAAGATCAGAGCGTCGGACTGGTTCTTCGCTTCCGCCAATTCGCGCCGCTTCCTGTCCTCGCTGGCATGCTCTTCGGCATCCCTGACCGCACGCTTGATGTCCTCTTCGCTCAGTCCGCCCGACGACTGGATGGTGATCTTCTGCTCGCGCCCGGTCCCCTTGTCTGTCGCGGAAACGTTCACGATGCCGTTTGCATCGATATCGAACGTCACCTCGATCTGCGGCACGCCTCGGGGCGCGGGTGCGATGTTCTCGAGATTGAACTGGCCGAGGAGCTTGTTGTCCTCGGCCATTTCCCGCTCGCCCTGGAAGACCCTGATGGTCACAGCGGGCTGGTTGTCCTCCGCCGTCGAGAAGGTCTGGCTCTTCTTCGTAGGTATTGTCGTGTTCCGGTCGATGAGCTTGGTCATCACGCCGCCGAGCGTCTCGATGCCCAACGACAATGGCGTGACGTCGAGGAGCAGCACGTCCTCGACCTGGCCCTTCAGCACGCCCGCCTGGATCGCTGCGCCGAGTGCCACGACCTCGTCAGGGTTGACGCCCTGGTGCGGCTCGCGCCCGAAGATGGTCTTCACCGCCTCGACGACCTTCGGCATGCGGGTCATCCCGCCGACCAGCACGACTTCGTCGAGCTGATCGGCCTTGAGCCCTGCATCCTCCAGCGCCGCCTTGCACGGCCCCACGGTGCGGGAGATGAGGTCATCGACCAGCGCCTCGAGCTTGGCGCGCGTTAGGCTGATGTCGAGATGCTTCGGACCGGATTGATCCGCGGTAATGAAGGGCAGGTTGACACTCGTCTGTGATGCCGAGCTGAGCTCGATCTTCGCTTTCTCGGCCGCCTCTTTCAGCCGCTGGAGCGCGAGCCGGTCTTGGCGCAGATCGATGCCCTGCTCCTTGCGGAACTCGTCCGCCAGAAAGTCGATGATCCGCTTGTCGAAATCCTCGCCGCCGAGAAAGGTGTCGCCGTTGGTCGACTTCACTTCGAACACGCCATCGCCGAGTTCGAGAATGGACACGTCGAAAGTGCCGCCGCCAAGATCATAGACCGCGATCGTGCCTGCCTTCTTCTTTTCGAGCCCGTAGGCAAGGGCGGCAGCCGTTGGCTCATTGATGATGCGCAGAACCTCGAGACCGGCGATGGTCCCAGCATCCTTGGTCGCCTGCCGCTGGGCGTCGTTGAAATAGGCCGGAACGGTGATGACGGCTTCGGTGACCGGCTCGCCCAGATATTTCTCGGCAGTCTCCTTCATCTTGCGCAGGATGTGCGCAGAAATCTCGCTGGGGCTCGACTTCTTTCCGTTCACCTCGACCCAGGCGTCACCATTGGCGCCGGGAACGATCTTGTAGGGGACCATGCCCTTGTCCTTCTGGACGATGGGGTCATCGTAGCGGCGCCCGATCAGGCGCTTGATCGCAAAGAGGGTCTGCTCCGGATTGGTAATGGCCTGACGCTTCGCGGCGGCACCGACCAGCACCTCGCCATCAGGGCGGAAGGCCACCATGGATGGGGTGGTCCGGGCACCTTCGGCATTCTCGATGACCTTGGGCTCCTTGCCCTCCATCACCGCGACGCATGAATTGGTGGTGCCGAGATCGATGCCGATTGCTTTCGCCATGCCAGCCTCCAAGGATAAATCGAACGCCGACGATGGACAGTATCCTGCAGGTGAGTCCTGACCTGGATCAGTTGCCGCGAACCCTCGCCTCTGCAGACCGCCGGCGTGCGCGCACTCGTCTACTTCCCGTCAGCAGACTTTGGATCTGACGAGCTTTCGCTCGATCAAGCTTCCTCGCGAGCTACGACCGCGCGCGCGGCGGCACTGGGACGGCGCGCGGCGGCGCGCTGAACGCGCAACAGTCCTCAGTGCCCTACCTGCCGAACGGCCGCGGAATAGGGGATCGGCGTCCAGGCGTAACCGACGCCGGCACGCACGACATGTCCCAGGCCCGGGAAGGAGACATGGGGCGCTGCCACGAGCTCGTGGGTACCGGCAAGCTCCGCCAGGGCGGCCGTCCTCGTCTTTGCCGCCCGCGCTTCGTCGGCGTCAAAATCGATTGTGATGTCGGGTCGCGGCAGCTGAATCTCGGCCGCGTGGATGATGTCGCCGACCACGCGTAAGCGATTCCCGCGGCTCTCGATCTCGAAGAAACTGTGCCCGGGCGTGTGGCCGGGTGCGGCGGTCGCACGAATGCCGGGAAACAACTCCGCCGGCGCGGTGAAGGTACGGATACGACCCGCTGCGTAATAGGGTGCAAGGGCCGCACGCCCCTCTTCGAACATCTTGCTGTGACTGGCTTTTGCCCGTGCCTTAGCCACGTCGCTCAGCCAATATTCGAGCTCCTGCTTAGCGAGGTAGATCTCGGCGTTCGGAAAGACTCGACGACCGTCCACGGTCAGGCCACCCGAATGGTCACCGTGAACATGCGTCAGGAGCACCGCGTCGATCGACTCCGGCGAATAGCCTGCTTCCTTCAGCATGGCTGGGAGACGCCCGCAGCAGTCGCCAAACAACCCTCCCGCGCCTGCCTCGATCAGGATACGGCGCTCGCCCGTGTCGATCAGGAAGCTGTTGATCGAAGTTTCGCGGTCGAGCGGCTCGCCGGCAGCGCGAAAGATCTCGGCCAGTTCCCCACGGCTGATGCCATGGAGCAGGTCGGCGAAAGGCACCGGCGTGGTGCCGTCCGTCAAAACGGTGATCTCAAAATCGCCAAGCATCACCCGATAGAAACCGGGCGCCTGCGCTGCTGACCGCTCTACCCTCGCCGCATGTGCCGGCTCTGCCGAAACTGACAGGGGCAAAATTGCTGCTGCGATAGCAGGCAAGACCTTGGTCAACGATTTCACCTCGAAGCCTCCTTTCGTCGTCGTGCGCCGCACCGCCAGCGAGTGGGCGCCTTGCACGCTAGGAGGTGTTGCCGTACAGCCCACTCAGCAAGTACATACCGTGAGGTAAGTAATGGAGAATTCGCGTGCCTTCCGCGAACTGCAGTGCGACGTGTTCCTTGCTGATTGCCCGGCACGGAAGGTACTGGCGCTCTTGGCTGAAAAATGGACGCTGCTCGTTATCCACGCGCTTAGCGAGCGTTCGTATCGCACCGCCGAGCTGCGTCGGCGCATCGGCGGCGTATCGGAGAAGATGCTGATCCAGGCCCTGCGTCGCCTCGAGGAGTGTGGCTTGGTGGCGCGCACCAGCTACCCTGAGGTACCACCGCGGGTCGAATATGCACTCACCTCGCTGGGCTACACCCTCAGCAGCGTCGTGCGCGAGCTCGATCGCTGGATCGAGACGCACGCCTTTGAGATTGAAGACTGGGTCCAGCGGTCAGGCAGAGCAGCCTGATCGACTGGTGCACGCGCATCGGGTCGACGTCGGTACGCGTGCACAGCTCCGCCCCCTCTCAGACCCCCATCGTCGCGCGCGGATTCTCGTCATGACGCTGAGCCCAGGTGCGGGCGAACTCCTCGAGCTCGGCGTCTCCGGAAGGCAGATGCACCATCAGGCGGACCAACTGATTGCCGCGTGAACCGTCCCGCCGGTGGAACCCCTTGCCCTTGATCCGTAGCGTGCGGCCCGAGCTCGATCCCTTAGGGATCGTCAGCAACACCGGTCCGTCGACGGTCGGGACCCGCACCTTGGCGCCGAGCACGGCTTCGTCCCAGCGCACCGGCAGGTCCAGCAATACATCGTCGCCTTCGCGCGCAAAGAATCGGTGCGGCTGAATTTCGAGGATGACGATCGCATCGCCAGCGCCTCCGGGACCATCCTCACCCTGCCCGCGAAGACGCAGCTGGGTGCCGGACTCGAAGCCTGCCGGCAGCTTGAGGTCGAGAGCCTTCCCACCCCCCAGGTCGATATGCTGCGGTCGCAGAGCCGCGGCATCCTCGAAGCTGACATTCAAACGATAGGCGACGTCCGCTCCGCGAGGGCGATACGAACCGTGCCGGCGCGCTCCACCCGCGGTCTCCCCGCGGCCGAACAAGTCGCCGAAGATGCTGGCGAAGTCGGCCTCGTCTCCGCTGAATTCGAAGGTTGTCGCGCCGCCATCGGCGCCCGCGCGGAAGCCGCCGCGCCGGGCGAAAGGACCGGCGCCATCGAAATCGGAGAAGCCGAAGGGAGCCTTCGGATTGCCGTCCTCGTCGATCTCGCCGCGATCGTAGCGCGCTCGTTTGTCCTTGTCGGTGAGCAGGTCGTAGGCCGCGGTCACGGCAGCGAAGCGTTCCGCCGCCCCCGGCTTATCCGCGTTACGGTCGGGATGATACTCCTTGGCGAGCTTGCGATATGCCTTCTTGATCGTGGCATCGTCGGCATCGCGCGGGACGTTCAGGGTTTGGTATGGATCCGCCATTCTATTCAGTCCCTGTCCCGGCCCCTCATCGCCTGCGATCGCCCCGCGCTGCAGATGAGATGGCAAATCGTTCCGTCAGAATCATCCGTTCGTCCCGAGCCCCCGCGGCTGCCATCGGAGCTAGACCGACCCACCATCGTCTGGCGGGCTCAACGGCCTAGCCACAGCGTCAGAGCATGAAGAATGCTCTTCGTCTCCTGCACGTCGCGAACGGCAACTGCATCGACTCCGACGGTGACGGCCGGATAGTCGTTGCCACCCGGGAAAATCGAATCGCCGAGGAAGACCATGTCTTCCAAAGGAACGCCGCTCTCTGCGGCGAGCTTGCGAAGCCCGAAACCTTTGTCAATTCCTGCCCGGGTGATGTCTATTGAGGTGGTGCCTCCGATATTGACCGACCATTCTGTCAAGGTTCGCCTCAGCATCTCCTGGAGCTGTAGCCGCTTGCGCCGATCCGGATCCCAGGCCTCCTTGGCCTCGAGCGGCGCCTTCTGCCCAATCCCTGAATAGGTGATCTGGGTGCCGCGGTCCTCGATCCGGGGCCCCCATGCGGGATCGCGATCGAGCTCGGCAGCCTTGATCGCCCGATCCAGCTCCTTGAGTATGTGGGCCTTCTCGGCAGGCGTGATTGCCTCCGAATAGGCTTGGCGCCACTCTCCGGCGAACCGGAAAAGCTTCGCTCCTGCCGTCGGCAGGATCCACAGCCGCCCCAGCTCGGCACCCGGCGGCAGCCGATCGACGACCTGCTTCTTGAACTGAGGCCAGTCGCCCCCGGAAATCACCGCCACCTGCGCGAAGGACAAGAGCGCGGCAAGCAGCCCGGCTACCTCGTCATCGAGCGGGGCCTTGCTCTCGGCCAACGTGCCGTCGAGATCGAACGCCATTAGCTGCTTCACGCTGCCACCGTCGCAAGTGCGTCGACATCGCGCTCGCCTCGTGCGGTCATCGGGTCCGGCTCACCACATAGGCTGTTCCGTCAGCGCGGACGATGACGAGGTGATATGACTTGTCCTCGCACTGCGCGCGCCAGACCGGCCCGTCCTTCTCGTCAGGCAGCCGCTCGGCTTGAATGACGTTCTGGCACGGAAGGCCGGCATCTCGGATTGCACGGAAAAGCACCGCCTTCCGCGATGCCTCGTTGAGGTTGATCACCGCCTGCTGGTAGTCGTTTATCCCGTCGCTCGTGGCGGTCTGGCCGGCGGCAGGCTGTTCGGCCTTCTGCGTTCCGCATCCAGCGAGTGCGACGCACAAGGCGGTCGCCGCGAGGAACCGACGCATCGATCGTTCTCCCCTGCTCAATGGGCCAGCAGCAGCGGCTTCGGGGACCGCAGCAACATCTCGCGCGTGACCCCACCAAGGATACGTTCGCGAATGCGCGAATGCCCATAGGCGCCGAGAACCGCGAAGCTCGACCGCGAGTCGATGATGACGTTCAGCAGTTCCTCCCCCACGCTGAGCTCGCCGCGGGGCACCGGGAGCAACTCCGACTGGATGCCATGATGCGAGAGATAGGCGGCGGCGCCGGCTGCGGGAAATTCGGGAGCGTCGTCCCCGATCGTCACGATCTGGACGCGCGCCGCCCGGCTCAGGAGCGGAACCGCGAAACGCAGCGCCTGCGCGGCCTCGAACGAAGCGTTCCACGCGACGAGCGCAGTGCCCTCGAGATCAAGCGTTCCGTTGTCATAAGGCACCGAGAGGATCGGAGCGCGCGAATGGACTGCGACGTCGCCGACGAGGTCGAGTTCGGCGTCCCAGCCGCCTTCGTCGCTTTCGAGATGACTGAGGATGATCACGTCGCTCAGCCGCGATTGATCGAGAAGCACCGTCGCGGGAGAACCAGCTCCGCGTACCCAGTCGAACGCCACGCCCTCGTCGCGCAGTCTGGCCTCCACGGCCGCGCGCGTGGCATCCTGTCGCTTCTCGTGCTCCGTGAAGAGCTTCACCGATGGATAGACCCCGCCGAAGGGGTCGGCCATCGCGTAGGCCGACAGGGGCGCAGCCTGCGTGCCCGTCAGATGAAGGTCGAATGCCCGGGCAAGCTGGACCGCCGCGTCGAGCCGCGCGTCTCCGCCTCTGTCTTCGGCGACGTGGAGCAATCCTGTTTTCATCAACCCTATCCTTTCGATTGCGTGGTCGGCCGAAAGGCAATGGCCGCAGCAGCAGAAGGGTAAGCAGCACTAAGATGGCGGACGCTGACATAGGTCAGACGACGCGCGGCGATCGTTCTCGCCCGCCAGAGCGTGGACTGCGGAGGTCAGCTCACTAGTCGAGGAGCGCGCGGAGCATCCAGGCCGCCTTTTCGTGAACCGCAACGCGTTGCGTGGCGAGATCAGCGGTCGCCTGATCGCCCGCTTTATCGGCCAAAGGAAAGAGGCTGCGAGCCGATCGGGCAGTCGCCTCGTGACCCTCGGCCAGGATCCTGATCATGGCCTCGGCCTTCGGGGGCGTCTCGGGCGCATCGGCAAGAGAGCTGAGCCTGGCGAACTGCGCATAGGACCCCGGCGCCGGCTCACCAAGAGAACGTATTCTCTCCGCAATCGGATCAACGGCGTTCCATAATTCGGTGTATTGCGCCATGAACATCGCATGAAGGCTGTTGAACATCGGCCCCGAGACGTTCCAGTGAAAGTTATGGGTCGTCAGATAAAGGGTGTAGGTGTCCGCCAACAAGCGGGCCAAGCCGCCGGTTATCTCTTTCCTCTTTGTCTCGTCGATTCCGATATTCATGGCCATTCGAATTGTCCTGCAAATGGCGCCGCCTCCGCGGTCACTATTCCGCCGATGCGGTCGCAGCTCCTATGCCATCCTCGGCCACGTGCGCGGCTCCTGAGGTCGCGCCAACTTTAGCCGGCGAAGCGCGCGGCAAACTGACCCAGATCAGACGTGCACGCCAATGTCGCTGCTCGGGGAACGCCTACCCTTCGATGTCCCCGATTTCGGCTGACGTGGGTCAGCGCGCGCGCTCGACTCGCAGAATAGGTGAACCGCGGCGGAGTACCAACTGGGGCTTAGATGCCCGTAGCAGACAGGAGGATCCGAGATGGTTTCACTTTTCCGCACTGACGCCACGATCAAGAAGGACGTGGAGAGCGAGATCCAATACGATCCGTCGATCCAGCATGAAGACACGATCGCGGTCGCCGTGAAGGACGGCATCGTGACGCTGAGCGGCGTCACCAAGAGCTACATGGACTCCTATTATGCCGAGAAGGCGGCGAAGCGGGTTTCGGGGGTGAAGGCCGTCGCCAACGACATTCAGGTCAAGCTCTCGACCGAGCGCCTCGATCCCGAGATTGCCGAGGAGGCGGTCAAGTCGCTGAAACGCGAGCTGCCCAGCAGCGCCGACAAGATCAAGATCGTCGTCAAGAGCGGCTGGCTCACGCTCGAGGGCCACGTGGAATGGAACTTCCAGAAGGAATGGGCAGAACGCGCCGTCCGATCGATCGCCGGCGTGAAGGGCGTTACCAACACGATCACGGTCCAGCCCAGGGTGAACCCTGGCGACGTCAAGAAGAAGATCGAGGATGCGCTCGTGCGCAGCGCGCAGGTTGACGCGCAGCGCGTCCAGGTCGAGGTCGACGGCAGCAAGATCACGCTCAAGGGCACCGTGAGGACCTGGGCGGAGCGCCAGGAAGCCGAGCGGTCGGCCTGGTCTGCGCCCGGCGTGTCGAGTGTCGACAATCAGATCAGGATCCTGCCCTGATGCAATCGGCGGGGATGGCTTTGGCTATCCCCGCCTTCGCCGGCTGCGCAGCATCGACCTGCACGAACCGATCGCCGACCGGCGCAACCTTGCCGACGGATTTGAGCGAGGGCCCGTCAGGTCGGGGGGAAGGTCGCGTCGATGATCGTCCCGCTTGGCAACTGGCAGCGACCTTGACCGCCGCCAGCCATGCCTGCGCCGGGCCGCATCAGCCGGAAATGGCACCGCATCTGCCCGTCCGGCCCGCCGAGGTTGGCCAGGACTCTCCCGCTATAATGGGTGAGCGTGCTTTGGGTGGGACCCCAATAGGCCCAGCCGCGCCACCTCCACCGGTTGCCCCACCCGGTCCATAGCGGGCCGAGTTCTTCGATGGTTGTCTCGCTCGTGATCTGGAAGAACGGGCCTGCATAGGTGGCGCCCGTGCTCAGGTTTGCGGTCATCGTGCCCGATCGGGCACCGCTCGATTTCCACACGAACGTCGCTGTCGTCGACCCGGCCCTCGAAACGCCGACGCCGGACCCTGTCGTGGTGCACCCGGCTATGCCCAGAAGCAGCGCGGGCACGAGAGCAGCCCTGATTCCCTTCATCTCCATCTCAACCTCTTGCTCTATGCGTTTGATCGTCGCCCCTTGGTCCATGGTCCCCGCGCTCGACGAGGGTCACCGACCTCCTGCAGCCGAGCCACGTCGAGCGGCGATCTTGGGTTAGTCGCAAGGGCGATCCGGGCTCTGATCTATCTCAGCCCGCCACCGGGCGACCGGGCTAGGTTGAGTCGGCGACATCAGAGCGGTTCGTCGCGCCATTCCTCGCGAAGACGGACCACGTTGGCAGCAAGGAGCCCTCAACTTGGATAGAAACGCAGGCACACTGGACCCCCAGCCAAGTCGACTGGAACAGCTCAGCACCGACTTCGCGGCGCTGGCGCCCAAGCTTCCGGACGGCCCGGAAAAGCAGGCTCTATCGCTGCTCCACGGCATGATCCAGGAATTGTGGCGCTCCGCCGGCTCGGCCCGCCCTGCCTTCGAGGCACCGGCCGGCGCGACTCTGGATGATCTGAAAAGCCTCCACGAGCATGCGCCCGCGATGGAGGGAGATGCGATCAATTCTCCTCTCAGCGTGGGAGCGAAGGCGCCAGAGTTCGCCCTGCTGGACGCTAACGGCCGGGAAGTCACCCTCTCATCCTATGCGGGACGGGCAATCGTCCTCGTCTTCTATCCGCTCGACTGGAGCCCGGGCTGCAGCAAGCAGTTGGACCTTTATCAGCAGGAATGGAGCGAGTTCGAGAAGCGCGACGTGGAGATCGTCGGGATTTCCGTAGATAGCCTTTACAGCCACGGCGCCTGGGCCGCCGCCCGCGGACTCTCGATGCCTCTCCTCGCGGATTTCAATCCCAAAGGAGAAGTCGCGCGCCGCTATAACGTATGGCGCGACGCTGATGGCTTTTCCGAGCGCGCGCTCTACATCATCGATGGAGAGGGCGTCATCCGTTACGCCCACGTCTCGCCGAAGCTCCAGCATGTTCCCGACATCTATGAGCTCTTCGCCAAGCTCGACGAGATTGTTGGAACGCCAGCAACTGAGGGACGCGAATAATGGCGTCCGCGTATCGAGCACGCGGCTCGGCTGCCGCTCCGATCGTCATCTATGGAAGCCGTTGGTGCGGCATCACCATGATGGTTCGGCGGTATCTCGATCGAGCCGGGATCCCGTATCGCTTCGTCGACTGGGAAGCCCATCCGGAAGTGCGGTCGGAGCTCGAATGGCTGGCCGGAGGCAGGCTAGCCAGTCCGACGATCAAGCTCGGGGGACAGGTTCTCGTGCAGCCCTCGATGCGCGAACTCGAATGGGCGCTGGCCCGCGCCGGATACCGTTAGCTTTAGGAATACGGCTCGCACTGGCCACTCGCCCCCCCGGCCGGCGAGCCGTCGCACCGGGCAGCGTGATGCTATCACTCCGCCCGTCACGCTGTCCGGTGCCCTTCCCCACCAACAAATCTACGGCGCGCCCGTATTTCATGGGCGGCTGAGCATGATGCCGCGGCCGCCACACGAATGGTACCTCGAAACGCCCGAGGTACGACCGAACCGGCTAGGGTTAGATCGGGGCCCGTTCTGATTTCTCGGGCGCGCCGGGCCGCCAGGCCCGTGCGGATCAAGTGGCGAGCCACGGATCGGGTTGGATA
Source organism: Sphingomonas paucimobilis NBRC 13935 (assembly GCF_000739895.2). Taxonomy (GTDB): domain Bacteria; phylum Pseudomonadota; class Alphaproteobacteria; order Sphingomonadales; family Sphingomonadaceae; genus Sphingomonas; species Sphingomonas paucimobilis. Next base: position 218,849 of record NZ_BBJS01000043.1, on the reverse strand, counting down.
GTGGCAAGGGGCAACTCGTCCAGCGTCTTCTTCAGCTCGATTTCGTGCACGTGCACGTTGAGAGCTCCTGACTTCCGCATGATCTGCTGAGCCTTTTCCTCCGCGGCGGCATCGCGCGCGCGAACGAAGACGACCAATCCTCCCCCACGCAAGTCGCGTTCCAAATCTTCCGCGCCAACGCCCCCAAGAATTGCGCTGCGGACGACCTTCGCAATTCCCGCTCCGGCCGCGCCACCGGCGGCTGTGGCGGCAAGCACCGCTGCGAGTGCGCCGCCCGATGCGACGACCGGCAAAGCTGCCCCGAGCGCGGCAAGCGAGATCAACGTCCCGAACACCAGGCCCGTGACCGTCGTCCCTTCATCGCGCGTTACGAGCTCGCGCCGTGGCAGCTCAGGTATCTCGGCCAGGTAGATGGGATCAGCATAGATCGCCGGCAGCTTCTCCAGGACCGCCTCGCGGCTGGCCATCAGGTCGATATCGCTCTTGTCGAAGCCCGCGGCGCTGAGTGCGACGACCATGCTCTCGAGCAGTTCGAGATTGTGCACGGTGCCGACGACTTCCCGAGCCCGGACGATTTGGACAATGCTCTGCTCCGACTCTTGCGGCACGCTGCGCTCCAATGATGACCGAAATACTCCACGTCTCCCCGGTCTCCGCTCGAAACGCCCTGATGTAAATCAGCCGTTGCTCCGCACTGCTCCCGCGTTCTTTGCGCTCGGGCCCGAGAGCCAAAAAAGTCACCCAAGCGGCTTCACGCCGTCTTGAACACGACTTCACCAGTACTAGCTAAATTGTGTCGGGTGCCTCTGCGGGCCCGGCAGGACAAGAGGGCGTCGGCTCTCTCTCCGACGCCTCAGATGTCCAAATTGCTCACGAGGAGGATTTGGAGATGAGAGCAGCGAATTATCTAGATCTGGCGCCCTATCGGCGCTCTACCGTCGGCTTCGACCGGCTTCTCGACCTGATGAACAATGCCGCGCCCGATGCGGCCGAGCCCTACCCGCCGTTCGACATCGAAAGGCGCGCAGACGGCACCTATCGTATTTCGGTCGCAGTTCCCGGCTTCCGACCGGACGAACTGGAAGTGGTGGCGCAGCAGAACATGCTCACCGTCAGCGGAAGCAAGGCTGGGGGAGAACCCCAGGCCACGTACCTGCATCAAGGCATCTCCACACGCTCCTTCGAGCGTCGTTTCCCGCTCGCCGACTTCGTCATCGTGCAGTCGGCCGCACTGGAGAACGGGCTTCTGACCATCACGCTGAAGCGTGAGGTGCCCGAGGCGATGAAGCCACGCAAACTCGACATCTCCACCACCGCCCAGCCGGCATCCACGACCGAGAAGGACCAAACCCAGGCCCAGGCTTAAGAGATTGCGCGCCATCGACAAGCCGGTGGCGCGCACTTGGAAGGAGACGTTTTATGATTGCGCGACTCGCGAAGGCCCGCGCGGCAGCGTCTGCCCGGTTCAGGGCGAGGCTTGCCCGCGTTTCGCGCCGTCGACTGCGCCCAGGACCGCTGATCATCCGTGAAGAGGTCAGGTCCGGCCGCAACTCGCAGGATGACCGCTCGTGGCTCCGCTACCTGAGCGCGCTTCCGGAGGACGCGCGGGCCGTCCTCGAGCCGCTCCCAACGGCGACGAACCAGGGCGGGCGGGCGCGGAAGGGGCAGTGGAGGCTCAGTTTCCCGCAAAGGAAGAAGCCGTTTGTAGATTGGCTGATGGGGTGGACCGGTGGTGACGATCCTCTGGTTCAGGTCGACCTTCGCTTTCCTACTCGCGAGGCGGCAGAGCGATATTGCGAGCGACTGAACTTGCCCTACGACGTGCATGAGCCTCCGCGCGCTCATACCGCGCCGGTCAATAAGCAGCGCTTCCAGCTCGACGACGCGCCGATCGCGGGGTGGCCCGACGCCACCTTGGCGCAGGACCGCTCCTGACATTGTATCGGCGCGGCGTCCTGGGAGGACGCTCGGCACCGCCGCGCCCGATGCGCACCGAGGCACCGCACTGGAACTTAGGTGCTGAACCGCTCGGCCCACCCTCTCAGCGTGCCTAGATCAGTGACGCCAGCCTGGCGCGCGACGACATTGCCATTCTTGAAGGCGAGCAACGCAGGAATCCCCTGGACGCCGTACTCGGACGCGATGTCGGGGTTTGCGTCCACATCGACCTTGATGAAGCGCGCCTTCGGTTCGAGCGAGCGCGCCGCCTGTTCGAAGATCGGCGCCATCGCCCGGCACGGGCCGCACCAGGCCGCCCAGAAGTCGACGATCACCGGCAGGTCCGAATTGCGGATATGCTTGCGCGCTCGCGCAGCGTCGAGAGCGGCAGGGGCGCCCTCGAACAGCTTCTGATGACAACGCCCGCATTTTGCGACGAGCGGCTCACGGTCGGCCGGCACCGCGTTGGTGGCATCGCAATGGGGGCAGACGACCCGACGCTTTTCGGCCATCGATGAATCCTCGTTCGCTGCAGGTCATCGCGGCAGCGGGTCGCCGCCGCGACGGGCCCTTTCAAGCAGCCTGCGCCTCGGCAGGCCTTGATACCTGGGTTGAGAATGTCAGCTCGCTGTCGCCTTCATCGATGGTGACGGTCGAGCCATCCGGCACCTCGCCCCGCAGGAGGAGGTCCGCCAGGGGGTCCTGAAGATATCGCTGGATCGCGCGCTTCAGCGGACGGGCGCCATAGACCGGGTCATACCCCACGCGGCCGAGCCACGCACGCGCGCGATCCGTGAGGTCGAGCGTGATCTTGCGGTCCTTGAGGAGGTTCTGGACGCGCGCGACCTGAATGTCGACGATGGGACCCATGTCGGCCTGGCCGAGGCGGTGGAACAGGATGATCTCGTCGAGCCGGTTGAGGAATTCCGGCCGGAAATGCGCGCGCACCACCTCCATCACCTGCGGCTCGACGCTCTCGACCGTCTCCCCTTCCGCCAGGTTCGAAAGATACTGGCTGCCGAGATTGGACGTGAGGATGATCAGCGTATTCTTGAAATCGACCGTGCGGCCCTGTCCGTCCGTCAGCCGGCCATCGTCGAGCACCTGCAGGAGCACGTTGAAGACGTCGTTGTGCGCCTTTTCCACCTCGTCGAAGAGGATCACCTGGTAGGGCCGCCGCCGCACCGCCTCGGTCAGCACGCCGCCTTCCTCATAGCCGACATAGCCCGGCGGGGCGCCGATCAGCCGCGCGACCGAGTGTTTCTCCATGAACTCCGACATGTCGATGCGGACCATCGCGCTGTCGTCATCGAACAGGAAGCCGGCGAGCGCCTTGGTTAGCTCGGTCTTGCCGACGCCGGTCGGGCCGAGGAACAGGAACGAGCCCATCGGCCGGTCCGGATCCTGCAGGCCCGCGCGGGCACGGCGGATCGCGCGGCTGACCGCCGTGACCGCCTGCCGCTGGCCGATGACCCGCCTGCCGAGCGCCTCCTCCATATGGAGGAGCTTTTCGCGCTCGCCTTCGAGCATTTTGTCCACCGGGATGCCCGTCCAGCGCGAGACGACCGCTGCGATGTCCTGGGCGGTCACCTCCTCGCGCAGCATCGCGCCCTGGCTCGCTGTTTGGGCGTCGGCCAGCTGCTTCTCCAGACCCGGTATGACGCCATAGCTCAGCTCGCCAGCGCGGCCGAGGTCGCCGCGTCGCTGTGCCTGGTCGAGCTCGAGGCGAGCCTGGTCGAGCTGCTCCTTGAGCTTGGCCTCGGCCTGGATCTTCTCCCGCTCCGCCTGCCAGCGCTGTGTAAGTTCCGCCGACTGCTGCTCGAGCTGCGCGAGATCATGCTCGAGGTGGGTCAGGCGATCCTTGGATGCGGCATCCGACTCCTTCCTGAGCGCTTCCCGCTCGATCTTCAGCTGGATGATGCGCCGGTCGAGCGTCTCGATCTCTTCCGGTTTCGATTCGACCTCCATGCGGATCCGGCTTGCCGCCTCATCCATAAGGTCGATCGCCTTGTCGGGCAGGAACCGGTCGGTGATGTAGCGGTTGGAAAGCGTCGCCGCCGCGACGATCGCCCCATCCGTGATCCGCACGCCGTGGTGCAGCTCGTATTTCTCCTTGAGACCCCGGAGGATGGAGATCGTGTCCTCCACCGTTGGCTCGCCGACGAACACGGGCTGGAACCGGCGCTGGAGCGCCGCGTCCTTCTCGACATATTTGCGGTATTCGTCGAGCGTGGTCGCGCCGATGCAGTGCAGCTCACCGCGGGCAAGCGCGGGCTTCAGCAGGTTGCCCGCGTCCATCGCACCTTCCGTCTTACCCGCGCCGATCAGCGTGTGCATCTCGTCTATGAAGAGGATGATGTCGCCCTCGGCCCCCTTCACTTCGTCGAGCACGCCCTTGAGTCGCTCCTCGAACTCGCCGCGATACTTCGCACCGGCGATGAGCGCCCCCATGTCGAGCGCCATCAGCTTGCGATCCTTGAGCGTGTCGGGAACGTCGCCATTGGCGATGCGGAGCGCCAACCCTTCCACGATCGCGGTCTTGCCCACGCCGGGATCGCCGATGAGCACGGGGTTGTTCTTGGTCCGACGCGCCAGGATCTGAACCGTGCGTCGGATCTCCTCATCCCGGCCGATGACCGGATCGAGCTTCCCGTCCCTGGCGGCCTGGGTGAGGTCGCGGGCGAATTTCTTCAGCGCATCGTAGCGGTCCTCGGCGCTTGCCGTGTCGGCGGCGCGCCCGCCGCGGAGCTGGTTGATCGCTTCGTTCAGCGCCTCCGCCTTCACGCCCGCTCGCGCCAGCGCCTTGCCAGCCGCCGCGCCTGCCGCAAGGGTGAGCGCCAGCAGCAACCGCTCGACGGTCACATAGCTGTCCCCGGCCTTCTGGGCGATCTGCTCGGCTTGATCGAGGAGGCGGACGGCATCGTTGTCGAGCCCGGGAGGCTGGGACGCCCCGCTTCCGGTGACCGAGGGCAGCTTGGCCAGCGCAGCGTCGACCTCGCTGGTCGCCAGGTCCGGATTGCCGCCGGCGGCGCGGATCAGGCCGGCTGCCATGCCCTGCTCGTCCTCGAGCAGGGCTTTGAGGATATGCTCCGGCGTGATGCGCTGATGATTGAGCCGGATTGCGACAGTCTGCGCGGACTGGAGAAAGCCCTTCGCGCGGTCCGTGTACTTCTCAAGGTTCATTCCGATTCCTCCTGTTCGACAAACAGAGCCGGCGGAAGTGCGGAGCGAGCGGAGGCCTCGCGCGCGGACTTTCCGTCGGCGCATCGATCGGCAGGTCGCGTCCGATTGCGATCGGAGCAAGCATCAGCCGCCTCGTCCAACACGCAAGGCGAGGAGAAGTGCCGCGCGCCAGTCCTCCTCTCCTCGCCATCTCTCAGGGCTTCCCGGAGAGCTCGATGCCGACGAACCGCGGTGGCACCGACTCGCGCTTCACCAACAGAAGCACCTGCTTGCGTCCCGCCTTCCTCGCTGCGGCGATCAAGCTCACCGCCTCCTGTGCGGTCCGTACAGCCTGCTGGTTGATCGACAGGATGATGTCGCCCTCGCTCAGCCCTTTCGCCGCGGCGTCGCTGGAAGGATCGACCTGCACGATGACGAGACCTTGGGTTCCAGGATCGACCCGCAGTTCGCTCGCAAGCGCGGGCGTGAGCGGACGGACGGAAAGGCCCAGCCCGGCGGAGACGCTCGCCTTACCCTCGCCATCGTCGTCAAGGTCGAATTCTTCGTCCTCGCCGTTGAGGCTCGCTTCTGGCGGCCGTTCGGCAACCACCGCCGTCAGCGTTTTCTGGGCACCTTCGCGAAGCACCTCGAGCGTTACCCGCGAGCCGACGGGAGCGGCTGCGACGAGCCTTGCTACCGAGTTCTCCGGCGTGATCTCGCTCCCATTCACGCGCAAGATGACATCGCCCTGCCGCAAGCCCGCACGCGCCGCCGGCAGGTTCGGCTGCACTTCCGCGACGATTTCGCCGCGGTCCTTCTGCAAGCCCAGCGCGGCAGCGACATCCTCGGTGACAGGCTGCAGCAGGAGGCCGAGATAGCCACGGCGGACGCGACCACCTGCTCTCAACGTATCGACGACCGGCTTTGCGATCTCCGCCGGGATCGCGAAGCCGAGCCCGACATTGCCCCCGGTGGGAGAAATGATCGCGGTGTTGATCCCGATCACATTGCCCTGCATGTCGAAGAGCGGGCCGCCTGAATTGCCGGAGTTGATCGAGGCATCGGTCTGGATGAAGCTGTCATATGGCCCCGACCGGAGGTCGCGATGAAGGGCGGACACGATTCCGGCCGTCACCGTGCCGCCGAGGCCATAGGGATTCCCGATTGCCAGGACCCAGTCGCCGGTGCGCGCGCCCGGCGGGTCACCAAAGCGCACAAAGGGCAAGTTGTTGGCCTCGATTTTCAGGACAGCGAGGTCGGAGGCTTCGTCACGCCCGACCACGCGAGCGGGATATTCCTGCCCGCCGGTCAGCGTGACCTTGATCGCTTGAACCTGCACGCCCGCGCCGCGACCCGCCACGACGTGGTTGTTCGTGACGACGTAGCCATCTGCCGAAATGAGGAATCCGGATCCGAGCGACGTCGCGTTACGGGGAGCGGGCGGCCGGCCCAGCTCCGGAAAGGGAAACAGGCCGCCGAACGGAAGGCCGCCTGGAAAGTCGGGCATTCTCCGCGCCCTGACACGCGACGTCGTCGAGATGTTCACGACAGCCGGGGAGAGACGGGCCGCAAGATCGGCAAAGCTCGGGGGGGCGCCGCGCGCCGACTCCAGACGACCGGAACCGTCCGCATTCAGTGGTGCCGTCTGGGCGTGACTACGCGTGTCGCAGGCGACCGCTAGCAACAACGCTGGAACGAAAACGAACCTCCGCATCCAGGATCTCCTGTCGATCAGCTCGATCAGCCTTCCGGCGAGCCGATCGAGCACCAAAGACCTGGGCAAGCTAAGCCTGCCGGCTCGGCGAAACGCTGATCTTTGTCAGTGCTATGGAAAGGGCGTCCCCAGCATCTTCTCCACGACACCCAGCATTCGCTGCGATGCTTCTTCGCAAAGAGCTTGCTGAGCCGGTCCCGCATGAGTGACGTCGCGAAGCGAGCCTGATCCACTGGCAAAGTCCGACGCTATCGGCTCCAGAACAGATCGGGCTGGCACTTCGCTTTAGCTAAGACGATGCCGAGCGGCATCTGCGACTCCGCACCCTCATCCAAGGCCCGTTTGACGACTTCCAACTTGTCCCGGCCGCAGCCGGAAATCAGCAGTCGCTTTGCCGAGAGAATGGCACTCAGGGTCAACGTCACCCTTGGCACCGGCGCCTCGGCCGGAAGCGGCACGGGCCTGACGCCCGCGACGCGCCTCCAGTCAGGATAACGCATCGCGACGGAAAGGTCGGGTCCGGGGAGGAGCGAGGCAACATGCCCATCCAGGCCGAACCCTAGCCAGACCAGATCCAGCGGCCAAGCCAGGTCCGAAAGCCTCAGCTCGGCTGCGTCTGCCGCCGCGGCAGGATCATCGAACGGTGGTCTTGCGAGAGGGATGAGCTGTGCTTGCCCCGCCGCGAAATATCTCTCCAGCAGACCATAGTTGGACAGTCGGTCGCGTGGCGGCACGAGGCGGTCGTCGGTGGGGATGATCGTGACTCCACGCCACCCGCTCGCGCGCGGTGCAAGGAATTCGAACGCGCGCACAGGCGACCGGCCACCTGGAAAGGCGACGAAGGCGGCGCCTTCCGTATCTAGACGATCGGTGATGATGCCCGACACCTCTCGGACCAGGCTCTCGGCCAAATGCTCCGGAGTGGCAAACCCATGCCATAGCGGCTCAGGCACACCAAGGACTTCCGGCTCCTCCGGCACTTAGCGGCGTCGCCAGTGGCGCTTGTACCAGTATCGGTGATAGGGATAGGGCCTGTAGATCCAGTGGCCCCCGTACCATACCCAGGGATCATACCACGGCGGCGCCACATAGACGTGCGGATAGACGGGTGGCGGATAGAAGGGCTCGGGCGCTGCCTTGACCACGAACCCGGGCGGACAGTCGGGGCTGGCGTTCCTCGCGATGGCGCTGCCCGCGACCGCGCCTGCACCCGCGCCAAGGACGGTGGCCGGGGCTCTATCGTAGCGACCGGCGAGCCCTGAACCAGCAAGCGCTCCAATCAGCCCGCCGATCACCGCGCCTGCAGCGACGTTGCTTCGGCGGTCCGCAATACAGTTTTCTGCCGCCCACCGTTCGGCTTCGCGGCTGTAGCGATCGTCCTCCTCGCGCTCGCGGTCCGACTGCACGAACCGGCCAGGAGACGGCTTGTAGCCAGGCGGCGGCGGTACGTTGTACTGCTCGCTGCGGCCTTCGGTTGGGCTTGAAGACGAAGCGGTGGAAGTCTGCGCACTCGCGGGATTCCCGCATGCGAGAAGCAATGTCAGGATTGTGGCGCAGCGAACCGGACTAGCAGGCATTTCAAGGCCCATCCTTGGAGAAGCCCACCGAGGCGGGATCATCGGCTTCGCTATGCGCAACACCTCCGTCCGGCACTGATCTAGCTCAGATCACGAAGGCGCTTTCGGTTCGATCGGGAGCGACTTCAGGACTGCCGCTCATTCCGAGATCTGCTGATGAGCGCCTCGTGCACCGCTCGGCCCGAATAGGCGACGAGAAGATCGCACGAGCCGGTGAAGTTGACGCCGGCATCGCCAGCGACGATCCACACGCCGCCGGGCTCAATCGGCTCCGATCCCACGACCGCTTCGCCCCGGAGGGGTATCAACCAGACCGGCTCGCCTCGCCGCGGCGCCAGAATGCCAGTGAAAGCGTCGGCCCAGCGTTCCACCACGAACGGCCCTCCGGCGGCAAGCACCCGCCTGCCCCGCGCCAACTCGAATGGGGCGAATGGAGCCTCGTAGGGCGCCGGGCGGGCAGCCTCCACCGCCTCGTCCAGATGGAGCTCGCGATTGCTACCATAGTCATAGAGCCGATAGGTGACGTCCACATTCTGCTGAATCTCGATCAGGCTGAGCCCTGCGCCTATGGCGTGGATCGTGCCTGCCGGCGCGTACCAGAAGTCACCCGCTCTTACCGGCTTCCAATCGAGCAGCGCCACGATCGAGCCGTCCTTCGCTGCGGCCCGCAGCCGGTCTTTTGCAATCGGCTCGCGCAATCCCATGGCAATGCTCGCCCCTGGCTCTGCCTCGAGGATATGCCAGGCTTCGCTCTTGCCCCGGGGAAGCCCATGCGCCTTCGCGGTGGTGTCATCAGGATGAACCTGGACAGAGAGCCGCTCGCTTGTGAACAAGTGCTTGACCAGCAGCTCTGGTTCACCAAGCCCGCTCCCGCGCGGAACCTCGAACCAGATTTCGCCGATGGGCTCCTCGCCCGCACTCACGTCATCGCACCCAGGTCCAAGCGACCGCCGGCCCCAGGGCTTTCTGACCGTTTTTGTCACCAAGCGGAAGACCGGCAAGGCGTTCCCCTCCCCTTCTAGAAGTTCGAGCGGCAGTGGCGGGCGTAATGGAGCCCTCTGAGGAAGCCACGCCGCGCGTAGCCCGCGTCGATTGCGGCATTCAGGCGCCGCTGCGCGGGAGCGGCGCCTGTTATCTCCCGGACGATTCCGCGGAAGGGGATCAAGGCATTGACCACGGACCTGCCGCCGGCTTCGGCTATTCTCCCGGCCCGATTTTCTCGTCTTTGGCGCGCAGTGGTAAAATCAGGGCCCAGGACGTTGCTCAGTTCCTTGATCGCCTCTGTGAGCTCGCGGCAGGTTCCAAGCTTCTCCACGCTATATGGATCCTCTGCGGCCTTGAGGAGCACCGGCGGAATCTCGGTCCTGGCGACACCCACATCGTGGGCGGGCTGCACGACAATCTTGCCCGCGCGGTCCAACACCTCGCCGACCGGCTGCTGAGGCTTCCCGTCCTGCGCAAGCGCGCCAGCACCGCTAAGCGGAAGCGCAATCAGAAGTACTGACCGGAGCAGGCAATGGGGCAAGGTGTGCGGCACGCAGGCAGCTCCACGAGATCGCGCGTCGGCGGCGCCGATAGACGAAGTGCTTTGTAAGCAGTGAAGCCGTCCGGCTGGCTGACCCATGTCAGTCGGATTGCTGCGACCCCGTTACGTTCCCCGTGCGTTACCGCCTAATCCATCGCGGCCAACAGAGCATCAACGGTCAAGGTCGAAAAGGCAGTGAAGCTGTCTGCGACGCCATATGGGAGCAATATGTCGTTCCCGCTCAGCAGCGCGCCGCAGCTATAAACGACGTTCGGGACGTAGCCGTATCGCTCCTCCGGGGACGGGCGCAGCAGCGGCCGGCGTGTGCGGGCGATCACATGGCTGGGATCGGATCGATCGAGAAGGCACGCACCGATGCAATATTCCCGCATCGCTCCAACGCCATGCGTGAAGACGAGCCAACCATCGGCAGTTTCGATCGGCGATCCACAGTTGCCGAGCTGTGTGAATTCCCATGTCCATTGCGGGTTTACGATCCTGATGCCCCCGTCCCAGTGATGCAGGTTCTCGGACAGCAGAAGCCAAATATTCTCATTGTCGTGCCGGCCGAGCATCGCGTAACGGCCCTCGATCAGGCGGGGAAACAGCGCCATTCCCTTCGAGGCGGCGATCGGTCCCTCGAGCCGGTGCATCTTGAAGTCGATGAAGTTTCGGGTGGTGAGCAGCTCCTGGGCGATTCCTCGTCCCCCGACCGCCGTGTAGGTCCCTGCAAACAGTGTCGACCCGTCCTCCAGTTCGAGGCTGGTGAGCCGAAGATCCTCAATGCCGCCGCGCTGCCGCTCGAGGATCGGGAAGAGGACTGTCTCCGACAGGTTGTGACTGTCTTCGCAATGAAGACGCACCGCACCATCATCGTTTTGGGGATATTCGATTAGGGGCGTGGCCGCCAGCGGGCTCGCCGCATCTAGGACGATGTCTCTCCCTGGCTGCCAGGTGCCCGTTCTGAAGGCGATGGACGAAAGATGCCCTTCGCCGATCGCCCGCAGCGAGAGGATGAACCGCAGCGCGCCTGGCGGACAACCCGACTGATCCGGATGCCTGACGATGCTCGGGTTGAACAGAGCAGCCGACTGGTAGGCATATTCTTCGCTGAAATAGGCGCCGATCAGCTTTGCGCGAGCGCCACTCGCCGAGAAGCCCCCGCGGAGCAGTTCTCTGGCGTTCTCGTAGCGCTGGAGAAAGACCTTCTCCACGTCGCGGTGGCGGCCGCAAAGAACACTCAGCAGCCGTGCGTACTCGTCCGCCAATTCATCCTCAGACAGGCCGAGGATCCGCCCGACGATGCGCTCGGCCCGGGTCTGACCCTGCTCCAAGGCATTCGGCGAGTCGCCGGGCATGAACGTTCGTATAACCGTTCTTCGATGGTCGGGTTTGATGAAGTGCGGACTTCGCAGGATCGGAACGTCCGCACTCATCTACTTATGTTTCCCCTCGTTGCCGACCGGCGGAACCGTCGAACCTGCGCGCGCCGGCGCCTGCCGCATTGCTTGGAGAGCGCAAGGTCACTTCTTCTCCGCAGGCTGACTCGACTCCGTTGCCTTCTTGAAGCGCTCGCGGATCTTGTCGAAGATGCTGGTCGCCGCGCCCTTGTTCTTGGTGCCGTCCTCGATCTCGTCGACCGTCTTCAGAAGGTCCTTCATTTCGTCCTTGGTCGCATAGCCGAGCGCCTGACCGAGCCGGAGCTGCTCGCGCGCAGTGGTCAGCAGCCGCTGTATCTTCGCCTCGTCTCCGGCGCCCCGCTGTGCGTTCGCGGCCAGCTTGCGCGCCTCTTCGATTGCCGCGCTTGCCCGCGTAAGCGGGAGCGGGTGGATCACGTCGCGGACCACGATCGTGCTGAGCGCCGCTTCGAGCGCCGCCTTCGCTTCATCGAGCTTGTTCTGCGCGACCAGGACCGCGGCCGCCTTGATCGCGTCCGGGTAGGTCGCGAGCGGGAGATTGCTGACCCGCACGACGGTCTCGCTCGCCAGCCCGTCGATGAGATGGCGTGCTTCCTGCAGCCGCCCATCCTCGAGCGCGTCCTCGGCCGATTTCCGCAGCGCATTCACGGCGTCCACCGAACCCAGGACGTCGTAGCTGACGACGCTGACGTCGACCGGGGCGAGAGCGAGGCTGGGGTTGCGCGCGAGCACGATTTCCAGCTTGCCCGTCGCGCGCTCGAGAGCGGCGGTCGCGGCCTTGGCATCCTTCTTGTCGAGCGCGGCAAGAGCATTCTCTGTCTCCTGCAGCGCCGAAACGGCGTCCTGGAGCAGCTCTTCGCGATCGACCGGCGGGGCCGGCGTCGCCTGCGCGGTGGCGTTGTTCGCCGCCGTGGTCGTGTTCTCGGCGGCCTGGTTGTCGGCGTCCTGCTTGGAACAGCCCGCCGTCAAGATGAGGGCCGAGGCTGCGGTCGCGGCGAAAAGACTGCGTTTCATGATCTTCCCTTTGGTTGTTGAGGATACGGGCTCATTGGTCGGGAGCGGGCAGCGCCAGCGGCCGCCTCAGCTTGATGAGGTGATTCGTTCCGTCGCGATCGATCACTGCGATCGCCGCAACGCCATCGCCGGATTCTTCGACATAGATCGACTGCGGGTGGCGGATCATGTGATCCAGCCCCTCGAGCGTCACACCGACCAAGTCATCCTTGTGGTCATAGAAGATTCCGGTGATCGGCAGGTATTGCGCTTCGATCTGATCGCCGAGTTCGAGCGATGCGACTTCGATTTCGGCTCGAAGCCCGGTCAGGCCGCGGGACACGCGGTTCAGATATTGAGGCCATTCCGCCTTAGGAACGACGTTCACGGTTCGACTCCTTCACAAAGGGCGAGGGACCGCTCGCCGGGGTTTCTCGTCGAGAGAGGATATCGGCCGTCCCGCATCGAGCCCCCGGTCCGCGGGGCGCGGTTTGCCGCAGCGCTTCCTCCGGAAAAGCTGCGAATTGGGGAATGCCTTGGAAGGTCCGGGGCACAGTTTCCCGAGCCGCTTCCCAACATCTTGAACATCGGATCTTGATCCACCCGGCCGCCCGCTGGCGGGGCCAGCGAGGGCGGTGAGATCGCGATCTTGGCCGATATCCAGCTCAACGCGCTCATCGATATTCTCCAGGTAGCGCCTGGAATTGCAGGCCCGGCCCTCAGCCGCCCTGACATAGCTCAGCTTTCTGCCGGTCGAACTGTGGCACGACTCGGCCATTGGGATTGCCCTAACCCGTGACATATGTTACGCACAGTGACATGTGGAACGGCTTATTAGCTCATATGAGACGGAGGCGCCCGCGATGAATCGCGGGCGAAAGGTCGTTCCTCCGCCTCTAGGAAATGGCTTCAACTCCAAACTCATCATGTTGAAGGACCGCCAGGAACTCCCTGCACGGCCCGAGTCGGATGGCCTCTACTGGATCCTCTCCGGCGCCATCCAAACCAGCATCATCTCCGAGGATGGTCGCCGCTGGATCGGCGGCTTCTACCTGCCGGGGGAATTCATCCTGCTCGAACGCGACGAGGTGCGCAGCCAGTTCGCCCAGGCCCTGTGCCCGACCTCGCTCATCATGACGGATCGCAGCGTGCTCGAGGGCCTGTCGCAGTTCGATCACTTCACATGCGCCACGATCACGACCTGGTTTCTGCGCACCTATCGGGTCGCGCTCCGCACCGGTTTCCTGCTCGGACGGTCGAATGCCATGGAGCGGCTGGCGTTCTTTCTTCTCGATCTCATGCAGAGGCTGGAAGGGCGCCGCCACTTCCATCTGCTTATGTCCAGAGCCGACATCGGCGACCATCTCGGGCTAACCAGCGAGACTGTGACGCGTACCTTCACCCGGCTCCAGCGGCATAATTATGTGCAGGTGAATGGCCGCAACCTTGAAATCCTGGATCCGATCGGGCTTGCGCGTCTGGCGGCGGCGGTGGTCACGACCTGACAGGGCCGCAGCCGAGGCAGCCACCGGTGTGACATGTGGGCCCACTGCTGCTATAGCGCACTGGCTATGCGAACGGGGTCGGACTGCGAATGAACTTCATACCGTGTGAAGACTGCGCGCTTCGCCGGTTGGCGCTGTTCAAGAAGTTTACAGCGCCCGAGCTCAGCTTTGTGCGCGCCCTTAAGAATAATCAGATCGATGTTCCTGCGCGCCGCGTGATCATCGAGCCTGGGCGGTTCGCCGGAAAGCTGTACACGCTGTATGCGGGATGGGCATATCGCTACAAGCTTACACCAACCGGGCAACGACAGATCATCGACATTCTGCTGCCGGGTAGCCTGATCGGTCTCCAACAGTTGATGCTGGGCGATTCGGAGAGCGGTGTCGAAAGCCTAACCCCCGTGACGCTGTGCGTGTTGACAGGGCGCAGTATTGACGAGCTGTTTCAGCGGCACAGCCACCTCTCCGAGGCGATGGTCTTCGCGCTCATGGAGGACCAGCGCCGCGCCGATCGCCGCATGGCGCTTGTCGCGAAGCAGAATGGCGCTGAACGCCTAGCCTACTTCCTCCTTGAGCTTGTAGATCGCCTCGTTGCGTTGGACCTCGGGCAAGATGCGATGTCGTATTTCCCGCTTCAGCGTCGCCATCTGGCTGACCTCCTCGGCTTATCTGAGACTCATGTCAGCCGCTCGATGCAGGAGCTTCGCCGCGGCGATCTGGCAGCGATCGCAGCGAACTCGCTCGTGATCCGCAACCGGCAGCTCATGATCAACCTTTCGGGCTATACACTGTCGACTCGGGAGCACCCTCGCCTTCTGCTCTGATCATACGTGATATGCCGTTGCCGGGAGCGGGACAGCTTCACCAGAACCGTCGCAATTGCTTGAATGGCTCCGCCCGTGGGCGCGCGGCCCACGGGCGGGCACCGTCATGCCTGACCCGAATTGACGGCTATGCGGCGGACGTTCTCGGCGGCAGACGCCGATTTCGGCACCGTGACGGTGAGAACGCCGTTCTTGAACGTGGCACTCGCCTTGTCCTGCTCGATACCCTTCGGAAGGCCGATGCGGCGCTCGAATCGCCCGTAGCTCCGCTCGGAGTAACCCCGGTCCTTGTCCTCGACCTCCGACTTCTTCTCGCCACGGAGCGTGAGGACGCCTTCCTCGACGATCACTTCCACGTCCTTTTCGTCGAGGCCGGGGAGTTCGGCCGTGACGCGGATTTCCTTGTCGGTTTCGGCAAGCTCGACGCTCGGGGCGAGGAGCCCTCGCTCGACGCCGGCGAGCGCCGGCACGCCGAAGCCACGGAAGACATCTTCGAACAGGCGGTTCACTTCCCTGTGCAGCGAGAGCACCGGGTCGCTCGCAGCGCCGGCAGCGCTGACCTGAGCAGGAACCTTGTTCTCCTGACGGCTCCAGGGGATCAGATCACGAATGGACATGGCATCTAACTCCTTCTTCGAACAGCGTCATCGCGGAGCCGCCGACATGCCTGGCACGCTGACCGAAAGCTGGGTGGCCAGTCGCCTCAGGCTGAGCGCGCCGGTGCGTGATTGCGCCGTTTCGCCAGCTAAGGCACAAAACTCTCCACGCTACTTTGGTACTTCCAGTCATTCCGCCGAGGCGGCCGGTGGCGAGCTTCATCGGTAAGCGCTCCGGGCAGGCTAACACTGATTTAGCTCAGCCCCCGATTGGCGCCGGTCGCGATATGCTCCGGCATGGCATGGCGACCGAAGCTTGGCATCCGGCGACCGAAGGAGTGGTCATGGACATCACGACTGTGTTGAGCAGCCCGGCCGATCGGGTCGTTCGCCAACCCGACATGCTGATGCGTGGAATGGCGCACGACCTCGACAATATGCTGGCGGTGATCGCCTCAGGTCTGGTCTCGATCGAGCGCGGAGCGGATCAGCAGCAGCTGGCGCGCCTCGTAGCCGGAATGAAGCACGCGATCCGGAATGCCGCCGCCCTGGCCGACGATATCGCGGAGCTCAGCACCGATCGCGGCGTGACGACCGAGCGGGTTTCGGTTGAAGCGCTGATCCGCGGGCTGGAGGCGCGGGCCAGCACCATTCTGGGAGACGGCGTGGACTTTCGGACAGAGATCGCGCGTGACCTCTGGCCGGTCCGCGTCCTACCCAATTATCTCCAGTTTGCGCTCTTCAATCTCCTGGCGAACGCCGCCGACGCGATGCCAAAGGGTGGCGTGCTGGTCCTGCGAGCCTTGAACACATTCCGAAGCACGGCGAGCCCTATAGGCGCAGCGGGCGACTTCGTTCGGCTTGAAATGATCGATTCCGGTGAAGGAATCGCACCCGACGTTCTGACCCGCGTTTTCGATCCGTTCTTCACGACGAGGCAGTCGCTCAGGAGAACCGGACTCGGGTTGGGCCAGGTCCGAAGGTTCGCGACCCAATTTGGCGGTGATATCGCGGTCGAGAGCGACCAAGGCGCGGGAACCCGAGTCATCCTGCACCTGCCGCGAGCAGCGCCGGGCAGGTCCTGAACCGATATCACCGCCAAAGAACGCGGCCGCCCTTCCCGTCTCAGCCGCGCTGCGGCCGCGTGTCACGAGCCCTGCCGCGCCTGCCCTGGTCAGGCAATCAGGCGATTCCACGACCCGTACTGGGCTGACACCTCGCCTCTCCGGATGGCGAGACCGACCAACGCAAGGCCTAGCAGCACATTATATGCGGTGTGCAGAGCCTCCGCGCCGAAGGCGAATGGCGTAACACAGAGCGCCGCGCCAATGGGAATGAGCAGGAAGCGGACGGAGCGCGCGACCTCGGCGGCGGCTATCGAGATCACGGTCAGCGCCAGTGACCCGAGCAGGTGATCCCAATCCGCGATCGGCGGCGCTGCGCCGAACGTGACCCGCGTGAACAAGAGCGATGCCGCCAGCGCGGCCGCAATGGCCAGGTTCCAGGGCAGGCTCACGCCACCGATCGCCACGTCCTTCACGATCGCGCGGGCCGGTCGGTCGAACTCGTCAGGCACGTCACCAGCCCCCCCCTCGTCCGTGTCCCCGAACAGGAAGACCCGAAGCACATTCTTGCCTGCCCGTGCACGGCGGCGAAGGAACTGGCCGACCGCCACCAGTTCGTCCAGCGAGTAGGGTATCTGGATCAGCATCGCCGCGGCTCCGATCAGCGCCAGCGTGCTCCAGGTGCCGATCCAGATCGGCTGGATGATGATGAAGAAGATCGAGACAATCCCGAGCGGGGCGATCATCAGCCCGAAGAGAAGCACGAGCCACGGCATGGTCCGCCAGCGCGCGCGCGACCCGACGATCCCCGTAAGGATCTCGAGGCCGTAGGTGTAGCCGCCGAGCGCGGCATCGGAAACAGGCCATGCTTCCGAGACTTCGCTGGTGATGATCTCCTCGGTGCCGTTGCGCGGGTCTTCGACGCTTCCCTGAAAGAAGGGCTCCCAGACGTCGGACACATAGCCGAGCTGATATGCTGCGAGGTAACGGGAGACATAGAGGCCGATCAGTGCAAGGGCGATGATCGGGATGCGCTGGGTCCAGCTCGAGGGATTATACGTCCACCCCTGAGGCACCTGCGGACCGGTCACTCGCGCCAGAGGTGACGGCCCCACTTCGGGCTTTGTCCCGACCGCAAAGCCGAAGATCAACATACCCACCAGCGTGTCGGAAAGGTATGCTGTTGGATTGTCGGTCCAAAAGACAAACGGCGCTGCCATCACGACAGCGCCTATCGCGGCCGATACCCATCGCGCCCAAGGCGCGTGCCAGCTCAGCGACAGCGATGCGAAGACGATCAGCAGCACGCCGGAGACGATCTCGGTCCAGCGGAGCAGAGGCTCGACCACGCCGATCAGCGGCGGCTGAGTGAGCAACCAGGTTCCGAGCATGAGGTTCACGAAATGCGCCCAGCGCGTCTCGGAATGCTCCCTCCGGTAGCGCTCGTCGCTCGCCCGCCTGACCTCCTCAGGATGTTTGCCCAGCGCGGCGGCCTCGGCGAGATCGTGCGGCGGCCGGAGACCGTTTCTCTTGTACCAAGCCAGAGGATCGCGCTTCAGCGCCGCGATCATCTTCGGGAGCTCATCCTTGAGGCGATGATGGGGTCGCCAGCCCAGCAGTTTCTCGGCGCGGCCGATATCCAGCGCATAATGGTCGTCTGCAAGCCGGATCATGAAGGGCTTGATGAACGGCTTCTCACCCTCGTCGATTGCGTCGGGGACGACGGGCTCGAGCTTATCCTGAGCCCAGACACCGACTGCCGCCACCGGCTTTGGCACTCGCAACGTCGGCCAGTCCTCGATGCCGTGGATGAGATATCCGATCTCGTCTTGCAGCGCATCATACCCCAGCGCTTCGGGCTCGCCGATCAGGATCTCCGCATCGGGCGGCAGCGTGTCCCGGCGTTGAACGGCGAGACGGACCGCTTCGACAACATCCTCTCGATGGACCATGGACTGGCCCACTAGCGGCGAGCCCGAGTAGAAGAAGCTCTCGAATTCGCGTTCGTAGATCCGGGCTATCTGATTGGAGAGCGTGGGGACTGCAGACTCCTCGTCGTACACCCCGGCGAAGCGCAAGATCGCATATGGGATGGAACCGTGTTCTTCGCGGATTACCTCTTCGGCCAGCGCCTTCGACTTCGGATAGGCCCAACGGGGATCGATCGGCCAGCTCTCGTCGATTTGTTCGCCCGGCGCGCACGGCGCGTGCACGAGCATCGTGCTTGAATAGACGAACTGTTCTACTTCGAAGTCCTGCAACGCTCGCAGGAGCCGGCGCGTGCCCTCTACATTGACCGACCGGTAGAGCGGATGTTCCTTGCCCGTGAAGTCGAAGTAGGCCGCCAGGTGGATCACCGACGCCACGCGTCCACCATGGCTCGCGCGGATCTGCGCCAGAGCATCGAGCACAGATTGGTCCGAAGCAAGATCGACCTTGATCACCGGGAAGGTCAGCGCCTCTGCTTTGAGATCGAGCCCGACGATCCGGTAATCCGCTGAAAGCACAGCCGCCACCGAACGTCCAAGATTGCCCGTTGCGCCGGAGATGATGACAAGTGGCTTATCCATGTGTGCTCACCCCGATCTGTCTCGTGTTGGCCTCACGGCCACGCCGACCTGATCCCAACCGCGACGCCGGCGCATGGCGCGAGCACATCTGCCGCACGAGCTGAGCTTCGGGGCGACGCAAGGCGCCGAGCCCGAGCGCCCACCTGGTCCCTTCAGCCGTCATGCACGGCGGCACGAGCTACGCCATTCGACCCTTCGTCTGGGCATCACCTGGTTCCGGAAGGTCCGGCACGCAGCTCATACCTTAACTTTCGTCGAGCTCGTCCTGAGCTATGTCAGGGCCACGCCACCTTGCCGGTGGGAAGCTCGCTCCTTCCAGGAGGTGATTATGTGCGGGCTGATCTCAACGGGCGCGGCTGGCGTCATCCGGAAGCGGCAGCAGCGGTTCGTGTACGAGGACGCCGGCCCGCCGCCATGAGGCGGCACCGTGCGCAACGCGCCAAGTGGTCTCCCAGCCCAGCATGCCGATCGACCAGACGCCCGTGGACCGAACCGAGCCGATCGCATCCCACACGACTTTAGCCTCTCTGGACCTCGACACAGAATGGGTTGGGAGGCACGCTCCGCCCAGGAGTCCACACCGCGGCCGCGATGCTGGGATCGGATCACTTCGCGCAACACGGCTTCTTCATCGCCAAAGGCGATGAGGTGAACCTGGGCGTCGCTCTCGAGTGGCTGGCCGTCGCAGCGCCTTGGGCGATCCGGATCGGCGCGCTGATCGTTGTTCCCTTCCGCCGGTCGCCGGCTGCGACGCAGAGCTGGCTGCTCCTCTTCTTCGTGGCGCCGTGGCTCGGCCTCGTCCTTTATCTGGCGATCGGCCGGCCATTCCACCCCCGGTGGCGTCGAGAACGTGTCGCGCAACTCTGGCCGATCATCGACCGGGCAGTTTCCTGCATCGACCGGGTCGCTCGGCCGGCCGAGCTGCCGCTCGCCCAAGCTTCAGCGGCTTCCCTCGTGAGCGGGATCGGCCGCATGCCGCTCTTACAAGGCAATGAGGTCGACTTCCTGACGGACTACGACGCAACGATCAATCTCCTCGTTGAGGACATCGGGCACGCCAACGACCATGTCCACCTTCTCTTCTACATCTTCGCCACGGACGCCGCCGGCCACAAGGTGATCGCCGCGCTGCGCCAGGCCGCGCTGCGCGGCGTCAGGTGCAGGGTGCTCGTCGATGCGATCGGATCGCGCACGTGGGCCGCCCGCATCGAGCGGGAGCTGCGGCCCGCAGGCGTCGAAGTTCACGAGATCCTGCCGATTCGGGTGCTTGGCCGCACCACGCGCTTCGACCTGCGCAATCACCGCAAGATCGCCGTAATCGACGGACGCATCGGTTACACCGGCTCGCAGAACATCATCGACGCCGATCATGGATGGGGCTGGCCAAATTGGGAGGTAATGGCCCGGGTTCGAGGGCCGGTTGTCGGCGAATTGCAGGCGGTCTTCGTGGCGGACTGGTTCCTCGAGACGGAGAAGGAGCTCGCCGACGGGCATCTCTACCCTCCGGCGAACGATGCCGGCAGCAGCCTCGGGCAAGTTCTGCCGAGTGGGCCCGATCTCGAGCACGGGGGCATCGACGAGCTTTTCGTTGCGCTGATTCACTCGGCTCGAGAGCGTGTCCTGATTTCCACTCCCTACTTCGTCCCGAGCGAGCCCCTCCTGCAAGCGTTGCAGGTGGCGATCCTCAAGGGAGCCGAGGTCCATCTGCTCTTGTCCGGCCGCTCAGATCATCCCCTAGTTCACCTCGCCCAGCAGTCCTATTATTCCGAGCTGCTATCCGCAGGAGCAAGAATCCATCTTTTTCAGCCGGGCTTTCTCCACGCCAAGCATATGAGCATCGACGAGACCGTCGCCGTCGTCGGGTCGAGCAATGTCGACATGCGCTCGTTCGCGCTCAATTCCGAGATCAGCCTCGTACTCTATGATCGGGACGCTACGCTCGCCTTGCGGCGCATCGAGGACGCGCGCCTCGAGCAAAGCATCCGGCTGATGCCGAGCGACTGGGAGTCGCGCAATCTCGTGCGCAAGTGCGCGGAGAATGTCGCGCGACTGTTCAGTCCTTTGCTGTGAGCTCACATCAACTCGGTCGGGGCAAACCGAGACCTCTATTCCGGCAGAACGACTATGCACCATAACGCTCCGCTCATCACCACGATCGTCGCCGGCCTCGTTGTCGCTTTCATTGCTGGAACGCTCGCTCACCGGCTCAAGATATCGCCGATCGCCGGCTATCTGCTGGCGGGTCTCGCAGTCGGACCCTCCACGCCCGGCTTCGCTGCTGATCCCGAGCTCGCCGCCCAGCTTGCCGAGATCGGAGTGATCCTCCTGATGTTCGGCGTCGGCCTGCACTTCTCGTTGCGAGACCTGCTTTCGGTGAAGAACGTGGCCATACCCGGGGCCCTGATCCAAATCACTGTCGCAACGCTTCTCGGAATGGGGCTGGCGTGGACGCTGGGTTGGAGCATGGGCGAGGGCTTCGTCTTCGGCCTCGCGCTATCCGTCGCGAGCACCGTCGTCCTGGTCCGGGCACTGCAGGTCCACAACCTGGTGCAAACCGACAGAGGCCGCATCGCCGTCGGATGGCTCGTCGTCGAGGACCTCGTGATGGTTCTGGCGCTGGTGCTGCTGCCCTCCGTCGCGGCCATCCTCAATGGCACGGCGGCGAACGCCGGCGCAGCTGCCGCGAGCGCCGTCGCGAGCACCTTCTTGAAGGTGGCGGGCTTCATCGCAGTCATGCTTCTGGTGGGCCGGCGCGCCATGCCTGCAGTGCTGCACTGGGTCGCAGACACGGGCTCCCGCGAGCTGTTCCGCCTCGCGGTGCTCGCCATTGCATTAGGAGTTGCCTTCGGCGCCGCGTTCCTTTTCGATGTCTCGTTTGCTCTCGGTGCATTCTTCGCGGGCATGATTCTCGGCGAGACGCAGCTCAGTCGGTTGGCAACCGAGGAAATTTTGCCCTTCCGCGACGCCTTCGCCGTCTTGTTCTTCGTTTCCGCGGGGATGCTGTTCGACCCAGCCGTCGTTGTCGAACAACCGGCGGCCCTGCTCGCCACCCTCGCCATCATCCTAGTGGGCAAGTCGGCCGCAGCCTATGCGATCGTGCGCTCGTTCCGCTATCCGGACCAGACCGCGCTCACGATCTCGGCAAGCCTGGCGCAGATCGGCGAGTTTTCGTTCATCCTCGCCGGCCTTGGCGTCAGCTACGGGATTCTCCCGCCTGACGGCCGGGATCTCATCCTTGCCGCCGCTATCATCTCGATCTTCCTCAACCCGCTTCTATTCTCATTCGCGACCAGTAGAGGCACGCTCTCCCTCCTCACCATCGTGGCCGCGCGCGGATCGTCGGAAAGTCAGGAAAGCGAGCAGAGCCCACCCCCGGGCCATGTTGTACTCGTGGGCTTTGGCCGCGTGGGGCGGATCATCGCCGACATCCTCGGAGCGTCGGGTTACGCGCTGACGGTGATCGAGGACCGAAGAGATGCGGCAAAAGCAGCAGAATCGTCCGGCCTCCGGGCCATTTTCGGCAACGCCACCGAGGTTTCCGCGCTCAAGCAAGCCGACATCGCAAGCGCATCGAAGCTGCTGATCGCGATCCCGGAAGGGTTCGAAGCCGCTATCATCGCGAAGCGCGCGCGGAGGCTGAACCCGGATCTACGGATCATCGCGCGGGCGCACTCGGAACCGGAGGTCGAGCAGCTGCAGGCAATGGGGTCCGACGAGATCGTGATGGCGGAAAGGGAAGCCGCCGCGCGGATGGCGGCGCTGGCGTGCGAAGCGGGAGAGGAGGAGGGCGAAGGGCTGGTCCGTATGGCGGACAGCTGAACGGCGATCGCGTCTATTCCTTAGCCAGGTCCTGGGACGATCCACGAGTCTCACCGTCCGGAGTGCATACCCCAGCCGGTTCAGTGGGACATCAGGATCGGCAGGTCGGCCGCCGCAAGGATTGTTCGTGTGGCGCCACCCAGGATGAACTCGCGAAATTGCGAATGGCCGTAGGCGCCCATCACCAGGATGCCCGCCCCTGAGCGCCGGCAAAACTCGAGGAGCTGCGTCCCGGCATTCGCGCCTTCCGCATGGTGCTCGATCATCTCGGGCTGGATGCCGTGAGCCTTTAGATGCCGTTCGAGGGAAGCTTGCAGATCTGCCTTCAGCGACTTTTCCCCAGTGATCGTCACCACTTTGACCGACTTGGCGACGACGCAGATCGGAAGCGCGTCCGCCACCGCTCTGGCGGCGGCACGGCCACCATCCCATCCGATCACGACCGCATCGAGGCCGAGTAACGGCAATCCATCTTGGGCGGGAAGCAGCAGCACCGGCCGGCCGGCATCGAACACAAGATCTTCTGCGATGGCCTCGGAAGCGCCGAAGCTCGGAACGATGGTAAGGTCGAAGACCCTTGAATGCGGCGCGATCTGCAAGGCGCTCACCAGGGCCTTGCAGTGAACGGGTAACAGCTCTCCCTGTGAAGCAGGCGGAACAATCGCGCGGAATCGCTCCTCGACATGCCGGCAATTCTCGCTGCTCTTCGCGTTCTCGCCGGCGATGATTGCGCTGGCACCCACGAGCCGATCAGCGAGGAAGTTGGAGACCGGCGGAAGCTCCACCTGGCAGATCACTCCCGAGAGCCGCGCGTCGAACCTGTTCGCCAACGCCGCCGCCGCCTCAATGAAAGAATCCGGCGTCGGCTTGGGGTAAGTCGTCAGCTGAAGCAAGAGGTCGCGATACACCATCGAGAAGCTCCTTTAGCGGGACATGCAGGCTGAGGACCTGCGATGAGTCATACTGGTCGCAGCGCTCGAAGTTCGGGATTGAGCCTGACACGGATCGCCCGAACGCGAGCGAGCGCTTCGGCCGGAGGGACCCCAAGCGCGATGAACGTCTGAGCCGCCAGGCCAAGTCCTGCAGCCTGGCTCTCTGGGAAAATGTGGGTGGCGCCCGCCTTCACGAGTGGCCTGAGCCCCCGGTCGTCCCTGGTGCTGACGAGGACGGGGACCGCAGGGTTGAGCTGCCGCACATGCCGGACAAGCTCCTCCAGCCGAGCCTCGCTGTTCAGAAGGCAGACCACGGCTCCCGCGTCCTCGACGCCGGCAGCTTCCAGGACACCGTAGCGGGTGGCGTCACCGAAGATGACCGGATGTCCCTCGCGCTGCGCGATCCGAAGCCGATCCACGTCTCGCTCGATCGCGATGTAGGGAACGCCGCTGGCTTTCAGCACCTTACCAACGAGGCGCCCCACAGGCCCACAGCCTGCCAGGACGACGTGGTTCCGCAGATTTCCTTGCGCCCCCCCGATCATCCCTTCGGGATCACCCGCGATCTCAGGCGCAGCGATGACCTCGGTCACGATGCGCCGATTGAACTGGATCAGGAAAGGGGCGAGGAAAATGCTGACCGCGGTTCCGGCCATTGCAGGTTGCGCCACCTCCTCGGGCAGCAGGCCGCCGCCAATCGCCTGCATCAGGATGAGCAGCGAGATCTCGCCACCATGGGCAAGGATGAGGGCTGTCCGCAACGCCGAGCTGCGCTCGGCGCCGCTTAGCCGCACGAGGGCGAAGACGATAGCGAACTTCACAAGGACGAGCACGAGCAGCGCACCGGCCGTGGCCACAGGTTCGGTGATAACGATGGACCAGTCCACGCTCATGCCGATCGTGAGGAAGAAGAGGCCGAGGAAAATGTCGCGTAGCGGACGGAGCTCGTCTGCGAGGTGATGGCGATAGTTGCTCTCGGCAACGACCATGCCGACGATGAAGGCGGCAACCGCCAGCGAAAGCCCGATCGACTCCGCAATCAGCGCGACGCCCGCCACGAGCCCGAGCCCGGCCAGCATCAGCGGCTCGTTCGAGCGTGATCGGGCGACCCAGTCAAAAATCCGGCCGATCGTCCGGCGGGCGAAGAGGGCCGCCCCGGCAAAGATGACGACAGCGGCGCCAAGACGCAGCAGCAAAGGAGCGAGGTCGTGCTCAGCACCCGAGGCCATCGCACCGACGAGCAGCAGCGCCGGCAGTGCGGCCAGATCCTGAAACAGCAGGATCCCGGTCGTCGTGATGCCGTGGGCCGTTGTGACTTCCTCCTGATCGAGCAGCTGCTTGTGGATGATCGCGCTCGACGAATGCGCCAGCGCAAATCCCAGTATCAGCGATGCGGTCAGGGAGAGCCCTGCCAGGAGAGCGGCGCCTGCAACCAACGAAGCAGTCAGGCTCACCTGAAGCAGGCCAACCACGAAGACCAAACGCCGCGCGGCGACGATGCGGGGCCAGGAGAACTCGAAGCCGATGACGAACATCAGCGCGGCGATGCCGAGCTCGCCCAGGAAACGGGTGCCCTCGTTCGCGGCGACCAGATGCAGCCCGTATGGGCCGACGAGCGCACCCGCAAAAAGATAACCGGCGATCGACGAAAGCCGCAACTTCGTGAAGAGGGCGACGAACGCCAAAGACGCAAGGATGAGGATCACGGCATCGGCGAGAAGATGGTGAAGCATGGCTCGTACACCTCTCGCCTGATCAAACCGCTTTCGAGCTCGCGAAGATCGAAGAGTCGCGAGAATCCTCTAGAGGGTCCATCCGGGCGGATCGCTCGCCGGAAACGATTCGATGATCGCCTCGTCGACAGGGTCCAGATCGTCGGCCCCCGCTTCTTCCTCGATCATATCCTCGCCGGCCTCTGTTTCCGGCTTTTCGTCTTCGGCACGTTCGTCCCGCGCCTTGGGAGTCGGCATCGTCTTTCTCCTTCAGCAAAGCCGCGCCGCGACTAGGGGGCGGGCCGTTCAACTGGGTATTCTCTCCATCGTGCGAGAAGGAGAACTGATTCAGATCAGCCAGTGGATGTTTTGCGGTGTGGGGATGCACCGAGCGGCTCTCGCCGCCCGGTGCTTTTCCGCGGGCGCCTCCAGGAGAGCACCGGCTCCCGCGGCAATCGGCGGATTCAGGCCCGCCGAAGCTTGAAGCCAAGCCCCAGAAGGACCACGCCGGCGAAGATCGCGTAGGAGCCGATCACCCATGCGGCCGAAGGCAAGGTCGTGAGGGGATCGAGGACCAGCAGGATGATGATCACGATCCCGAGAACGACGGAGAGGGCACCTGAGAGCCCCATCAACCACTCGCCGCTGATCTCCTTGCGCAGGCTCGTTGCTGCGACAATCTCGAGGGTGCCGGTCACAATCGCCCAGATCGCCAGCATGACAAGCGTGACGAGAGCGTAGCCAACGGTCATGACCTCGGGCATCAGCACGAACAGGACCGCAGTCGCGATGCCGATGATCCCGCGGATCACGTAGGCCCACCAGCGCTCCTCCTTACGCCGGGCGCCGCGCACCGCCGCGACCATGGAAAGGATTCCATCGGCACCGGCATAGGCGGCGAATACCATCGCAAAGGCGAACAGGGCGCTGAGCGGGAACAGGAAGGATACCACGCCAAGCGCCAGCGCGAGGACACCGCGAAAGACGATCCATCCCCAGTTGCGGCGCAGTGTCCCCAACATCGGCTGGCTGACCGCTTCGGGCTCGTCGGAAACGGCGTTGATCTTAACTCGAACCACGAAAGCCTCCCTTTTCTGCGGGCCGATAGGACGGCGACGCGACGTCGCTATGCTCGCTGACGCTCCCCGATCAGGTTCAGCAGCAGCTGGAACAGGTTGATGAGATCCAGATAAAGGGACAGCGCCCCCATCACGGCCAGCTTCTCGCCGGATTCGGTGCCCGCATAGGCGAAGTATTGGCTCTTCAATCGCTGGCTGTCCCAGGCGGTCAGGCCGGTGAACACCAGCACGCCGATGATCGAAACGGCGAACTGCAGCGTGTCGGAGGCGAGGAACAGGTTGATCAGGCTCGCGATGATGACGCCGACAAGCCCGACCATGAGGAAGGTCGACCAGCGCGAGAGGTCGACATTGGTCGTATAGCCCCACAGGCACATCGTCGCGAACAGGGCGGCGGCCGAGAAGAACGCCAGCGCGATGCTGGTGCCGGTGAACACCAGGAAGACGCTGGCCAGCGACAGTCCCATGATGGCCGCGAATGAATAAAAGGCGATCCGCGCAGTGTTGGCGCTCATTTGCTCGACGCGGAAGGAGAAGAACAGGACGAAGGCGAGCGGCGCCAGCATCACGACCCATTTGAGGGGCGTGTTGAAGATCGGTTGATAGAGAGCTGGGGTGCTGGCGACGAGGGAGGCGACAAGCCCGGTAAGGACCAGTCCCAGGGCCATCGTGCGATAGATACCAAGCATGTAACGGCGAAGACCGGCGTCGTAAGCCACCGCGCGCCGCGAGGCGCCGTGCAAATCCGCGCCAGAACTTTCAATTGGCGTGTTCATCTGCAAATCTCCAACGGATGGTGCAGCGATCGAGGAAGCACGTGCGGGTCCGGCCTTGCGCCTTCCGACACGGTCCGGGAGCAGTTCGCGGCGTTCCGGACCTTTGAAGGCTCGTCGAGCGCTGCACAGCGCCCGCGTCCACGATCGGCAGGGGCCATCGCGTCACCCACCTTTGGAGCACTGAACCAAGCGAGATCACGGGCTGTCCGTCCTTGCCGAAGTCTTGCGGTCCTCTTGAGCAGTGCCGTAGCGAATCGGCCGCAATCGCCCGCTGATCTACATCACCTCGTCGCCGCGACTCTCGAGGCAATGTCCGCTCGTGCGCTGCGCGAACGTGCATGCGCATTGGCACTCACATGGGTGAAGTGCCAGGAACGTGCGGCAGATCTCTTGATGGTCGAAAGTCGTCTTCCTAGCTCTGCCGAAACCGACCGTTCCCCGCGAACGGGAGGGTCATCACATCATGATCTGCTTTGGAGGTAATGCATGCATTTCCGTCCCCTGCACGACCGTGTCGCCGTGCGTCGCATCGAAGCCGAGGAAAAGACGGCCGGCGGCATCATCATCCCCGACACTGCCAAGGAGAAGCCTCAGGAGGGCGAGGTCGTCGCCGTCGGGCCCGGCGCCCGCGACGAGACCGGCAAGCTCGTCGAGCTGTCCGTCAAGGCCGGCGATCGCGTCCTTTTCGGCAAATGGTCCGGCAGCGAGGTCAAGATCGACGGTGAGGAACTGCTCATCATGAAAGAGAGCGACATCCTCGGGATCGTCGAGACCGAAGCGTCGTCGAAATAGGGCGGCGTACCCACAGAAATCCACGCGAACATAGGAGGAAACGATACAATGGCTGCAAAGGAAGTCCGTTTCTCGACCGACGCGCGTGACCGCATGCTGCGAGGCGTCGACATCCTCGCCGATGCGGTCAAGGTCACGCTCGGGCCGAAGGGCCGCAACGTCGTGATCGACAAGAGCTTCGGCGCGCCGCGGATCACCAAGGACGGGGTCACGGTCGCCAAGGAGATCGAGCTCAAGGACAAGTTCGAGAACATGGGCGCACAACTGATCCGAGAGGTCGCGTCCAAGACCAATGATCTCGCCGGCGACGGGACCACGACCGCGACCGTGCTCGCCCAGGCGATCGTCCGCGAGGGCGCCAAGGCGGTCGCCGCCGGCATGAACCCGATGGACCTGAAGCGCGGCATCGATCTCGCCGTCGGAGCCGTGGTCGACGATCTCAAGGCGCATGCGCGCAGGATCAGCGCGAACAGCGAAATCGCCCAGGTTGCCACGATCTCCGCGAACGGCGACACCGAGGTCGGCCAGATCCTTGCCGAGGCGATGGAAAAGGTCGGCAACGAAGGTGTCATCACCGTCGAGGAGGCAAAGAGCCTCGCGACCGAGCTCGAAGTCGTGGAGGGCATGCAGTTCGACCGCGGTTATCTCTCGCCCTATTTCATCACCAACCCCGAGAAGCTGCGGGTCGAGCTGGAAGATCCGTACATCCTGATCCACGAGAAGAAGCTCTCGAACCTGCAGGCGCTGGTGCCCCTGCTCGAAAAGGTAATCCAGTCGGGCCGCCCGCTGCTGATTATCGCCGAGGACGTCGAGGGCGACGCGCTGGCTACCCTGGTCGTCAACAAGCTGCGCGGCGGGCTCCAGGTCGCGGCCGTCAAGGCGCCGGGCTTCGGCGATCGGCGCAAGGCGATGCTCGAGGACATCGCCGTCCTCACCGGCGGCAATGTCGTCAGCGAGGACCTCGGCATCAAGCTCGAGAACGTCACCGTCAACATGCTCGGTCGCGCCAAGAAGGTGGTGATCGACAAGGACGACACGACGATCATCGATGGCGCCGGCCAGAAGTCGGACATCGACGGCCGCGCCGCGCAGATCCGCCAGCAGATCGAGACGACCACCTCCGACTATGATCGCGAGAAGCTGCAGGAGCGGCTCGCCAAGCTCGCCGGCGGCGTCGCCGTGATCCGTGTCGGCGGCGCCACCGAGGTCGAGGTGAAGGAGAAGAAGGACCGGGTAGACGATGCGTTCCACGCCACGCGCGCTGCGGTCGAGGAGGGCATCCTGCCCGGAGGCGGCATCCCGTTGCTGCGCGCGGTCAAAGCGCTGGAAAGCCTCTCCGCGGCCAACGACGACCAGAAGGCCGGGATCGAGATCGTCCGCCGCGCCTTGAAGGCGCCGGCGCGCCAGATCGTCGACAATGCCGGCGAGGACGGCGCCTACGTGGTCGGGAAGCTCGGCGAGGGATCGGACTACAACTGGGGCTTCAACGCTGCCACAGGCGAGTATGAAGATCTCGTCCGCGCCGGCGTGATCGACCCTGCCAAGGTCGTGCGCACCGCTCTTCAGGATGCGGCGTCGGTTGCAGGGTTGCTCATCACGACCGAGGCGCTCGTCGCGGAGCTGCCGAAGGACGAAAAGCCGGCGCCGGTTCCCGCGATGGACTATTAAAGGATTGGGGGCCGCAAGGCCCCCATCCGAACACCCAGTGCCTTTCGTCTAGGCGGTGTCACCGCTCGCGCTCGCCGCCGCCCGGATTTCGGCAAGTTTCGCGGCCAGTTCGTCCTGCCGAAAGGGCTTCATGAGGCGCGGAAAGTCCGGAGTGATCTCGCTGCTCTCGGCATAGCCCGAGACGATCAGGACGGGTGTGCGCGCGCGCAGCGCGCGGCCGAGGGCAACGCCCGACATCCCTGTCATCAGATGATCGGTGACCACGACGCTCGGGTTCATGCCGCACTTCACCAGCTCCAGGGCGTCCTCCGCCGATTTCGCCTCGGTCACCTCATAGCCGATCGCGGAAAGCATCTGGCTGATGCTCGAGCGGACGAGATCGTCATCGTCGACAAGAAGGGCGGTTCCCTCCTGGGGCAGCACTCCCTCGATCTTTGGCGCCGCGCGCTGCGGGGTCTCCGTCGACACGGGAAGGAGAATCTCCACCCGGGTCCCTGCATCGGGAGCGGTCGTGATCGTGAGGGTTCCGCCGAGTTGCCGCGCAAGGCCATGCGCCATCGAAAGGCCAAGCCCTGTCCCCTTGCCCAGCCCCTTGGTCGAAAAGAACGGCTCCACGGCTCGCTTGGCCGTCTCCTCATCCATACCGATCCCGGTATCCGAGACCGCGAGGCTGATATAGCTGCCGGCGCTCAGGCCCTCATCATTTTCCGCGCTGAGATGCCGGGCAGATGCCGAGATGCGGAGCGTGCCCCCTTCGGGCATCGCGTCCCTCGCGTTCACGCAAAGGTTGAGGAGCGCCATCTCGACCTGGTTGTGATCGGCGCGTGCGGAAGGCAGCCCTTCCGGCATCTCGATCACCAGGCTGATTCTTGGCCCGATCGTCGATCCGACCAGTTCGGCCATGCCGCGCACCAGCGTGCCGATATCGACCGCGCGGAGCTGCAACGGCTGCTGCCGCGCGAAGGCCAGCAGCCGCTGCACGAGCGCCCTCGCCCGCTCGGCCGACTGTATGGCACCCTCGATGAGGCGGCGCTGGCGCTCCGTGCCAACTCCGCTGCGACTCAGGATGTCTAGCCCGCCCACCATCGGCGTCAGCAGGTTGTTAAAGTCGTGGGCGACGCCGCCGGTAAGCTGACCCATCGCCTCGAGCTTCTGCGCCTGACGGAGCGCCTCCTCGGCACGCTTGCGGTCGGTGATGTCGAGCGCTTCCACGATGAGTGCCAGCGTATCGCCTTGCGGACCACGCATCGGCCGCATGCCCACGTCGAACGAGCGCGGGCCGATCGGAAGATGGATGGTCAATTCTTTTTGCAAACTCACGCCCGCTGCGACGCGCAGCACACCAGCCTTCACGGCGTTGTGGAGGTCGGGCGAATGCGCGAACCACGGGGTCTCCCAGAGGAGCTTGCCGACCACATCCTCGAGCCGCGCTTCGATCCCCGCCAGCGCCGTGGCGTTCGCGTCGAGGACGGTCCCATCGAGATCGATGAGCAGCTGATATTGATTGTTGGTCTGGAAAATCGCCCGCATCCGCGCTTCGCCCAACGTTAGCTCGGCGGTCCGCTCCTCGACCTTGCGCTCAAGGGAGCCGGCGAGGCTACGCAGCTCCTCGAGGCGCGCGCGTGCCTCATATTGCCGGCGGCGGGCGCGCAGCGCCGCGCGCGCCAGGCTCATGAGGGTAGTCGGATGGAAGGGGCGTTCGAGGAAGCTGACGTTCCCGAGCCGCTCCAGCAAGCGGGAAGCCTCGGGGTTGCGTTCGAGCCCGCTGCCCTGGTGCACGAGCAGAACGAACGGAAAATCGGACCATTCTGGCTGGTCCGCGATCCATGCCTGTAGCGACCCGGTGTCGGCACCGATCAGCGCCTCCGAGGTGACCACCGCGAGGCCTGCGCCTGCCCGGATCTCCTCGACCAGCCGGGCGACCGAGGGACATTCGAGCGCGGTGATGCCCGCGTTCGCCAAAACGGATGCGGCGACGTCTGCATCCCGGCCGAAAGGCGCGAGGATCAGCGCGCGCTCGGAATGTTCGGGCATCAATGGCGTTCTTCGATCAGCTCAGGTGCATCCCCGAAGAGGCTGCACACGCCGCGCGCCATTCCCTGGAACGAGACCAGCGCTTCGCCGATCCGGACCCCTTCGGCGCCAATGCTATATTCGCGAATGGTGTCTTCATGCGCACCGGTTCGCTTCTTCACGACCGAAATCGCCCGGCGAAGACGGCCGCGGGCCTCGAAGTAGCGCAGCATGATCACCGTGTCGGCGAGATAGGTGACATCGACGGGAGATTGCGTATTGCCGACCAGCCCGCGCTGCGCGATGGTGACGAACGTCGTTGCGCCCTGGCGGTTCAGATACTGCAGCAGCTCGTGCATGTGCAGCACCAGGGCGTTCTCGCCCGGCATCGCGGCCTGGTAACCATTAAGGCTATCCACCACCACCGTCCTCGCGCCATTCTCCTCGACGCATTTCCGGACCCGCGCTGAAAGCTCTCCGGGGGTGAGCTCGGCGGCGTCGATCTGCTCGACCTGCAAGGCACCGGCGTCCATCATCGCGATGATGTCGATTCCAAGCCCTCTTGCCCGTTCGGCCAGGAGTCCGACCTCCTCGTCGAACACGAACAACGCCGCCTTCTCTCCTTTCTTCACGGCCGCAGCGACGAACGTCAGCACGAGCAGAGACTTCCCCGTTCCTGCAGGGCCCAGGATCAGCACGCTCGATCCACGCTCCAGACCACCCCCCGTCAGCGCGTCCAGTTCGGCGATCTCGGTCGTGACCTTGTCGCGCTCGAAGCTGGACCGGTGCTCGGCCGAGATCAGGCGCGGAAATACGCGGGCGCCGCCTCGTTCGATGACGAAGTCGTGATAGCCGCCGCGAAAGCCTCGCCCGCGATATTTGGCGACCCTGATCCGCCGGCGCTCCGGACCGTATTCTCTTGCGAGCTCCTCCAGGCAGACCACACCATGCGCGACGCTGTGAACGGTCTTGTCTTCGGTCTCCGTCGTCATGTCGTCGAGCATCAGCACGATCGTACCCTGGCCCGCGAAATAGTGCTTCAACGCGAGGACCTGTCGCCGGTAGCGAAGCGAGCTCTGCGACAGCAGTCTGATTTCCGAGAGGCTGTCGAGGACCAGCCGGTCGGGCTTCGATCGCGTGAAGGCTTCGAATATTCTCCGGGTCGTCTCCACCAGCTCGAGGTCCGACGAGTAGAGCAAGCTCTGCTGCTGCTTCTCGTCAACGAGGCTATCGGGGGAGATCAACTCGACGATCTCGACGCCGTCGAGCGCCCACCCGTGCGCTGCGGCGGCGGCGCGCAGCTCTTCCTCGCTTTCGGAGAGCGTCAGATACAGCACCTTCTCTCCGTTCCGGGCCCCTTCGAGCAGGAACTGCATCGCGACCGTGGTCTTGCCCGTTCCCGGCAGGCCCTCGAGGAGAAAGACTCTGCCGCGGCTCAACCCTCCACCGAGGATGTCATCAAGGCCCGGCACTCCCGTTCCAGCAGGTTCTTCGCTATTCATCGTACAACTTGCCCCCTTCGAGCATGGGTTCCCCCGACCGTTCTGCGCGACCCTCGCTGCCTGACGACGTATGGCGGGGCAGGAGCGAGCCTCGTTGAACATGCCGACAAAGCACCCAGCGATGCCTGGATTGCTGGCCCACGGCGCCCCGCCAGAAAGGGTGCCGGATCAGAGATGTATTCGTCGCTGAGCTAGATCAGTCAATCATGCAGGTGCCGGTCAGCCGCTACCCTGCTCGAGGAGCCTGGCGAGCGTTACCCGCCCGCCTGTTCCCCACTGAGCCGATCACCTCCCCCACAGTTTCTCGCCGCGAAGACAACCGCTCGTGGCACTTTACCCCGCCGGTAAAGTGCCACAGCTGTTCATCCCCGGGCTTCTCGCATCGGGAAATTGTCGGATCTAGTCGTCAGAAGACGCACGACGGGCGGCTCACCTTGCCAAATTTTGCCAAACTGCGTATCTAGAACGCCATGAGCACGATGAACATCTCGCTGCCCGACACCCTCAAGGCATTCGTGGACGAGCAGGTCGCGGGCCGCGGCTACGGCACAAGCAGCGAGTATGTCCGCGAACTCATCCGCAAGGACCAGGATCGCCAGCGGTTGCGCCGGCTGCTGCTCGACGGTGCCGAATCTGCCCCGGGCGATCCAGCGGACGACCCGTATTTCGAGGGGCTGCGCGCGCGGGCTCGCCGCACGGCATGACCGCCAAGCGGGTCGTTCCGCGCGAACAGGCTCATCGCGACGTCGAAAACGCTATTGACCATTATGCGCGCGAGGCCGGGCCGGAGATCGCGCTTCGCTTCGTGAATACGCTCGAAGCAGCTTACCGCATGATAGGCGAGCAACCCGGGATCGGTTCCCCGCGCTACGCACATGAACTGGCCCTGCCCGGTCTGCGACATCGCCGGCTCGCCCGCTTTCCGTGGCTCGTCTTCTACGTTGAGCGGGACGATCACATCGATGTCTGGCGCGTGCTCGACGCGCACCGCGACATCCCGGCCTGGCTTGACGATCCCGAAGGCGATGACCGCACATCGCGCTGAGGTCGAGCACGCCAGGCGCTTTCTGAAGACTCCGCAGTCGCGAAACTCGATGCGCGAAACCTCGGAAAGTCCGACCTACCGCAAGAAGGGGGATTCACATGGGAATCAAGATGTGCTTGATTCGTTCTCATGTTCCAGCCGGACTTCTTCGCCGCCGCCACCGATGCGGATCGATCAGCATCGCAGGACGCACCCGCGCTGGACCTGCCGGCTCTTCTCGATCGCCTGACGGCGGTTTGCGAACGCCCACGCTATAGCTTCATGGTGCTCAATCTGATCGCGCAGGCGAGCACACAAAGCGGCTCGGCCGGCCCCTACGTCCGTGACGGGGACCGCCAGGTGCCGGTGCGGGACTGGCTCTGCGATGCCCTCGCTCCGGTCGCCCGGCGGGATCCCCGCCGTCTTGCGATCGCAAGGAAAGTTCGATCGGAGCTCGAGCAGCGCAATGAGCTTCCATCCGACATAGCCGCCGCCGAACAGCTGATCGCCGCGGAGGTTCAGAAGCGAATCCGTCTCTCCGGGCGCACGAACGTGAGCCGAGCGGTTTCGGAACTCGTCAGGGCCGGCTTCGTGCGGCGGCACTATCAGGGCTACCGCGTCGACCATCACAACCGCGGTGCCCAGCGCCAGGCTGTCTACACGGTCACCGACGAGGTGCGGCGCGCGCTTCATCCGCGGTAATGAGCTTGGCGAAAGACTATCCGGCGGCTGCCTGAAGCCCTTGGACAAGCAGCCACAATCGCCGTCAGGGCCCGACGTCAGCCGCACGTGTCTTCACCCGAAGGCCCGTGCTTGCCGGGAAGCCGAGCGCGCTCGCCACGCGATCATTCCATCCATAGGGATCGGAGCGCACCACCGGCTCGCCTGAATCGTCGAAGAGCACCGTCTGGTAGAGCATGCGGACCGGTACGGGTTGCGGCAGCGCGACGTAGCTCTCCTTGCCCGTGGCGCGGGCCCGGTGCCATTCGGCATCAACGCCCTGATCGCGTGCGAGCATCTCGGCGAAGCCAAGAGCGTCCTCGACGCGCACGCAGCCATGGCTGCGCTGCCGCTGCACTTCGGAGAACAGCGCCTTGGCGGGCGTGTCATGCAGATAGATGGACTGCTCGTTCTGCATGTCGAATTTCACAAGCCCAAGCGCGTTCTTCGGACCCGGCTGCTGGACGATCCAGCCATCCTTCCACACCATGTTGTTGCGACGGAGATAGCCGGCGCCCTTGCCGGCGAGCTCCTTGCGCTGGATCGAGCGCGGCACGGTCCAGGTGGGGTTCGCAACCAGCCGCAGGATCGGCGATCCAAGCTGCGGGGTCGCGGTCTCCGGTTCGCCGACAACCACTTTGCGCGTGTCGACGAGCTTGCCGTCGCGCCAGTAGGCCAATCGGGCGGCGGCGAGATTGACATCGATGCGGGTCGCCGGCGGGTTTCTCTCGAGCCACCGCAGCCGCTCCATGTTGACTGCGATCGCACGCGCTCGGTCCGCGTCCGAGAGATTCAGGATCTCCAGCGCATCGGTTCCGATCATCCCATCGGGATCGATGCCATAGTCAGCCTGCATCCGCTTGACCGCAGCCACCATCGGCGGCGTATAGACAGCGCCGGCGGCGGCCTTGTCGAGATAATCGAAGGCTACGAGCTGCGCGGCGATAGCCGGTATGCGCGGATCGCTCTTGCCCGGTTCGATGGGCTTGCCCGCGTCCGGTATCGGCGTGGGAGGCGCGTTGCTCGACTTTCGAAGCGCAACATAGGCCTGCGACAGCCTGCGGTAATTCTCGTCCCCCGGCGCCAAGCTCTCCAGCCACTCGTCCAGCTTTCCTTCCTGCATCGCGCGCGCAAGACCCGCCCGAAGATCAACTTGCGGGCGTGGGACGGTGTAGATGTCGAAGAGCTTTGTCGGATCGGCCGCCCCGCGAGCCAACGTGCCCGCATATGCGAGCGCGGCCTTCGTCAACGCCGCGTCGCGACCCGCTGTGCCCGATCGCTGCTCGAGCGGAAACGGCAGGCGGTCGAGACCGTGAGCCGCACGGGCCTCCATGGCTTTCCTGAGCTGGCCCACCAAAGCCTCGGTCCAGGCTGGTTGGGAAACCGTTCCCCCAGCCTCATGCTGACTCGATGGATTGGTGCGAACCTCGCATGCAGACAGGCCCAGCGAGCCGGCCAGCAACAATGGAACGGCCACATTCACGCGCACTATCATCCCCTTCTAATCGAACCGCAACGCGGCAAAGGCGGTTCCGCTCCGAAGTCCGTCGACCGGCATCCAGGTTCACGAAACGCGCCTCGGCTATGGGCGACCCCTGACAGTTTCACCCCCTCCCCCCCACTGCCATGATTTCGTCTCCGTCGATGCGGTCGTGGCACATCAGCAGCCAGTGCGCGACACGGGTCTCGACCTGGTGATGCACATGGCAGACAATGCCGTGCGCCAGCTAGACTATGAACGTCGGCACATAGAGCTTGAGAAGCGCACGCAGGGGAGGACTCTGCTCCATCAGCTCGATAAGCGTCGATGTATCAATGCGGAGGCCAGTTGCCCCATCGACCTGTACGATCGTGTCGTGCCGAGAACATTCGGCCCCCATCAGCGCGCAAAAGCCTGACAGACCATCACGTCCAAAGATGCCGACTTCCGTGCTGCCGCTCTCCGGCAACGTCGAGACGACGGTCGCAACCCCTCCCTCGGGAAAGTAGATGTGTTCGATCGGTTCGCCCGC
The DNA here is from genome assembly GCF_000739895.2 of Sphingomonas paucimobilis NBRC 13935. GTDB lineage: Bacteria > Pseudomonadota > Alphaproteobacteria > Sphingomonadales > Sphingomonadaceae > Sphingomonas > Sphingomonas paucimobilis. The sequence goes on along the minus strand of NZ_BBJS01000043.1, from coordinate 181,914 downwards.
CACGACCAGCTTCTGGCCTCGCCCCAACTCGACCGGTGTTAGATGCGGTCGCAGCAGACCGAGATCATCGTTTCCCATCCGTGAAAAAAGGAGATTGGAAGTGAATGATCTACGCGAATCTAACGAGCGCACCCCTCACAGGCTGTGCCAAAGCCCGTCAACATGTTCAGGCGGCCGGCGGCGCATGATGCCAGGGCGCGGGGTGAATCAAGCCGCAGCGAGCAGTTTGATCAACCCACGGGCGTTTGCGGCGTGGGTGATGTGATAAGGTACGACTGAGAGTGCGGTTTCAGCCTTCACCCGTCTCAGACCACGAATGAGGAAGCGCGCGCCGACCAATCGATCATTATTCCGGGCGCCGGCAGATGCTGAAGGTAGTCGAGGCTATTCGGCTATGAAGCCGAACGTCCGGAGCGCCAGGTCGATCTGTGCGACGATCCGCTTGCGTGTGAGGCTCTCGCTCCTGCCGAACAGGGCGCAGAGGTGAAGGTCGCCCATCGCCGCGCCCAGCAGCATTCCCGTCACGCGCTCGACATCGCCGATGCTCGGGCACGGACGTTCCAGCTTCACCCGTTCCACGGCCGCCACCAGATAGCGATAGCCTTTCGCCATCACGCGCTCATGGAAATCATCGGCCAGTTCCGGCGCGTGCTCGGCCTCCGCGATGAGAAGCCGCGTGAGGCGGACCTGCCGTGGCGACAGCACGAAGGCGATCACCTCCATCAGGCGGTGGCGCAGCTCCGCCAATGGATCGGCGATCGGCACAGCGTCGCGATCGTCCCAGGGGCAATCATCGGCGGCGACGACAATCGCGGCCAACAGCCGGCTCTTGTCCGTATAGAAGGCGTAGATCGTCTTCTTCGACATGCCGGCGGTTCGCGCCACGTCCTCCATCGTGGCGGCGCCGTAGCCGCGCGTTGTGAACACCTGCTCGGCGGCCTGAAGGATGCGCCGCCGCCGCTCGGTGTCCGAATAGAGCGGAGGTCGTCCCGCCCTGGCGATGGCGTGATCGGGAAGTGTCGAGGAGGTTCTTGACATTACGGAACGATATCGTTTCCTATCACGGTTCAAAACGCTACCGTTTCCGAACCGCCAGCGCAAATCCGGGGCGGAGTGGAAGATATCCGGCAAGGTCATTCGCATTGCAGCCCATAGCATCAAGACGCATCGCACCCATCCTCGGAAGCCTCGGCGCGCTCGCCCCTTTGGCCATCGACATGTATCTTCCGGGCATGCCGCGGATCGCCGCCGATCTCCATGCCGGCGAAGGCGCCGTGCAATTCAGCCTCATGACCTTCTTCGCGGGCCTGATGATCGGTCAGCTCTTCTGCGGCCCGCTCTCCGACAGGATCGGGCGCAAGCCGACGATCTATGCGGGACTGGCGCTGTTTGTCGCCGCTGCGCTCGGCTGCGCGAGCGCGGCGACGCCCGAACAGTTGATCGCCTGGCGCTTCGTGCAGGGCCTTGGCGGCTCGGTCGGCATGGCGATCAGCATGGCCATCATCCGCGATCTCTACACCGGCCATGCCGCCGCCCGCCTGATGGGGCTGATGATGATGGCGCTCAGTGTCGCGCCCGTCATTGCGCCGCTGCTGGGAACGGCCATCCTTGCCTTTGCACCCTGGCCGGCCCTGTTCGTGCTGCTGGCGATCGTCGGCGCTGGCTGTGCGCTACTGGTCGCCACCGTTCTGCCAGAGACGCGGCCGCCTGCCCTGCGGACCGCGACCCGCCCGGCCGACGTGGCGCGCAACTATCTGCATCTGATCGTCAGCCGGCGCTACATCGCCTATGTCGGTGTGATGGCCGTCGCACAGGCGGGTTTCTTCGCTTACCTCGCCGGCTCGTCCTTCGTGTTCATCTCCGTCCACGGCCTGACCCCGGCCGCCTACAGCCTGATCTTCGCCATGAATGCCGTCGGCCTGACGGCCGGCGCGCAACTCGCGCCTCGTCTCATGCATCGCTTCGCCCCGCAGACGATCGTTCGCGCGGCGCTGGCCGTTTATGCGGCGGCAGCGGTCATTCTCGCCCTGCTCGAACTGGGCGGCGGCGCGGGCATCGTGGCGCTGGCCGCCTTGCTGTTCGTGGCAATCACCGCGCTCGCCTTCGTGATGCCGCTGAACAGCATGATGGCGCTCGAATCCTATGGCGCCATCTCGGGCACGGCCGCAGCACTGATGGGCACGATCCAGTTCGCGGCGGGAACCCTCGCATCGCTCATCGTCGGACTCACCGCCGACGGCACCGCATTGCCGATGGTGCTGACGATCGCGGTAAGCGGCATCGCCGCCTGCCTGCTTGCCTTTGGTGTCTTTCCGAGGGCGCGCGTCTTCGAATTGCAGAAGGAACCCGCATCATGATCGGAATCACCGGCGCCACCGGCAAGCTCGGCCGGCTCGTCATCGACACGCTCTTGCAGACGATCCCCGCATCCGACATCGCAGCGCTGGCGCGCAGCCCCGACAAGGCCGCGGAGCTTGCCGCGAAGGGCGTCGCCGTGCGGCAGGCCGACTATGATCGGCCCGAGACTCTCGACAGCGCCCTTGCCGGGATCGAGCGGCTACTGCTGATCTCGTCGAACGAGATGGGTCGGCGCGTGCCCCAGCACCGCGCGGTGATCGCGGCGGCACAGCGCGCAAAGGTGAAGCTGCTGGCCTATACCAGCCTGCTCCATGCCGACCGCTCGCCGCTCGCGGTGCGGGAGGAGCACGTCGCGACCGAGGCGGCATTGGCCGAGGCCGCTATTCCCCACGTCCTGCTGCGCAACGGCTGGTATATCGAGAATTATACGGGCAGCGTCGGCATGGCGATCGATAACGGGTCGATCATCGGCGCCGCCGGTGACGGACGCATCTCGGCCGCCGCGCGCGCCGACTATGCCGCTGGTGCGGCGGCCGTCCTGACGGCCACGGCCGATCAGTCAGGCCAGGTCTATGAGCTTGCGGGCGATACGGCCTTCACTCTCGCCGAGCTCGCGGCGCAAATCACCCGGCTTTCCGGCAAGACCGTCACCTATCGCGACCTGCCGGCGGACGAATGCCGGGCGGCGCTCGTGGTGCGCGGCCTGCCGGAGCCGATCGCCGCGCGGATGGTCGCCTCCGACATCGGCATCGCCAAGGGCGGCCTGTTCGATGACAGCCGCCAGCTCAGCCGGCTCATCGGGCGGCCGACCACGCCGCTGTCGGAGGCCCTCGCAACGGCGCTGAAGGACCGACCCATCAACGCACATTGAGTCCCAGTTCGCTCAAGAGCTGGCCGGCCTGCTCGCGGGAGATCGTCGCACCGCGAAACAGGCTGGCGTCGACAAGCCGTAAGCCGCCCAGGTCGGCGCCGCGCAGATCGGCGCCGTCGAAACGCGATCCCGTCATGACCGCATCGCGCAAACTGCACTCCTCGAAGATCGTCGCGCGGAAGTCGCACCTGCGCAGATCGGCTTGCCCGAAGTCGATCTTCTTCAGGATCCGCTTGCGGAACGATAATCCCGGCAATTTGGCATGGATCAACAGGGTTTCATCAAAGCGGATATCGAGCGCTTTCGCGTTCGACAGGTCCGCGCCCGTCAGCTTGCATCGCTCGAATTTCGCGGCGGCAAGGGTTGATTCGCGCAGGACGCAATTATTGAAGTCGCTGGCGACGAAGATGGCGTCGCTCAGGTCGGCTCCGGTGAATTGCGCGAAAGCGGCGCGGCAAGACCGCCAGGCCGTGCCCTCCAACTTCGCGCCGGTGAAGTCGGCGCGGCGCAGATTGCATCGCTCGAACGTCCAGCGGGATAGGTCCAGTCTGGCGAGGTCGGCCGCTTCGAGATCGCAGTCGATGAGATGAGACGGGGACGCGAGCAGGCGCTCGACATCGGCCCGGGTCAACGCCTGGTCGTGAATTGAGCGATCGGAAAACAGATTATCCACTGGTGACTGGTAGCTCGGTCAGCCAATGTTATCCACACTCGCCATGCCTCTAAGCAATGGCCGCCCGCGGGAAGTCGTGCGTGAATGCGAAATAGCCGATTTAGGGACTATTGGGATTCACCGTGAGTTGATGACGGCGGCTGCGAGTTAGATCATGGCTTCGAAGCTGGGGTCGCTTTTGCAGGCGCGCATGGCGGTGCGTTTGAACTCCTTCAGTTTACAGAAGAAGTTTTCGATCAGATGGGTCCAGGTATAGACGGCGGCATCGATCTGTCGTGCGCCGATGCGTTTGGGGTGCTGCGAGATGATGACGGCGGCGCCGCGCTCATCCAGGTCGGCGAGGATGGCGTTGCTGTCGAAGGCCTTGTCCGCGATCAGCCCTTCAAAGGCGAGGCCGTCGATGAGCGGCGCCACCTCGACGCTGTCGAAGCGCTGGCCGGGGCACCAGCCGGAAGCGCACCAGATTGCCGAGCGCATCGGTCAGCGCCAGGTTCTTGGTCGTCATGCCACCTTTGGAGCGGCCGATGGCCTGGCGCTGATTCCCCCTTTTGCGCCCTGCCCGTGACGGTGGACTTTCGCGATCGTTGCATCGACCATGGCGTATTCCAGGTCAGGCTCGTCCGACAGCGCGTCGAAAATCCGCTTGAACACATCAGCTGCACGCTAGTCGCGAAACCGCCGGAGCGCCGTGCTCCAGTTGCCGAACCGCTCCGGCAGATCGCGCCACGGACTGCCCGTGCGCGCAATCCACAGCACCGCCTCCAGAAACAGCCGGTTGTCTCTACCGCTACGCCCAGGGTCAGTCGGCTTACCCAGACAATGCGGTTCAATCCTCGCCAATGGGCGTCGGTCAGCCATCTCGATCCATTCGCAGCGTGAGTCACATCCGCAACGCAAAGTGAATCTGGAGGGTTCTGTGAGATCGCGCCGCGGTGAGCGTCGACCTTGGCGCCATGGAGGCCAGGATTTTGGCCGACCCCAGTCTGATGCGCACGCGGCGCTGCACCGTCGAGCATCCCTTCGGGACGATAAAACGCATTTCTGGCGCGGTAGATTCCTCACGAGAGGTCTCCGACGGGTAAAGCCGAAGCCGTCCTCTCGGTATTGGCCTACAACATCATCCACGCCACCAATATCGCCGGATCAAAGGCACTTCCGGGATAAGGCCTTCCCTCGTCCAAAACACGGGCGTCAAAGATTCATGGGTGGCGGGCAACTTCCAGTGAGTTTTGGCGAAGCCCGCCTCAGAAGCCCCCCGACATATCGGTGGAACGCCTATGAAGGGCGTGATACAAAATGGGAGGTCCAGCGTAACCTGCCCCACCTCCATCGTCGGGTAGCCGGCACTTGACACGCGAGACCTTAATCTGCGGCCGGCCGGAAGCCATTTCGGTGCAGGCGCACGACAGGATCCGAAAGGAGCACAACGGCTCCGCTCGGGTGGCGCGGGGCCGGCTCGACGCCGAACCACTCATTCGGGAGAGGCGCTGGAGGAGAGTTGCATGAGCAGGGAAGACCTTGAATATTACGTGCGTCGCGCACGCGATGAGGCAGCCGCGGCCGCGGCCGCCCACAGCGTCGAGGCGGCCTCGGCTCACAGGCTGCTGGCGATCGAATATGAGGGGCAGGCGCAGGAGCTAAGGGCAAGGCTGGAGGGCGCCGCGCGGGACAATGACGGGTGGCCCCTCGATGGACCAGTTCGGCGCCGACGGCCCAAGTTGTCGATTAGGACCGTGCGGGAGTTCGCCGACTAGGGCCGGCTTCACGTCAGCGAGAAGCAGAGCCCAAGCGCTCCGCCGGAGTTCCTAGTCCCTAGTTTATAGCTAACCTGGATCGCGATGACGATGCTGCGACAGTTACCGTCATCTCGGCCATGCGCGAGAGATCAGGAGCTGCGGCCCCCGCTGTGGCCCGCTCTTCAGCGAGCATTTCCCGTTTCGCGCCGGAGCCGCTCCTCCCTCACCACCTTGTTATCAAGCCTCGAACCTTGTAATGGACAGGTTCGGAGGTTCTTATGCTTAAGCTGGACGCCGCGACATACTTAATCACACAGGATAATTCAGCCGGTCCGATCATTCAGTTCGTCGACGATGGGTTTGAGCCTCACGGCCCGGTGACCGACGCCGATGGTAATGTCAGCACAGCGAGCGCGGTTGCCTACCTGGTCGCCTATGCGATTCTGGCAGGCGTTATCGGCTACTTCTTTCTCGCAATCTAGCGCCGCGGTCGCTCCCGCAGCTTCGGATCATTGAAGAAGCCGCGGTTGTGGTCGCGATTCACCTCTAGCTGGACGTCGACCGAACCCTGCACGGCGTTGGTCCGAGCAGCCTGCGCCGCGCCACGATCGCTCTCGAGCCGGTCTCCACCTGACTCGATAATCGACTGGGCGGCCCGAGGATCGCCGCCGGCAGGGCCGGACGGATTGTCTGATACGCCATGCGGTCGATACGAGCTCGCGACATCCGCCGCGCTATCGACACCTGGCCGGTGGACTTGGACGAGATCAGGCTCTTGCAGCTTACCAGCGATCTCTTCGCGAATGTCGTCCTGCTTCTCGCGCATCCAGCGCGCTACCATCTCCTGCCGAACGGCGCGCTGGTGGTCGCTGAGGTCAGTCGCCCACAACTCCGGAGCATCCAGGCCGGGGTTTGAAGCCTGTTGCGCCCGATACCACTGCGCCAGATCCTGGCTCATGTTCTCGCTCAGCTGCATGCCGTGCGTCTCGGCGTAACTGGCATCGCGGGAGAGCTGCTGCGACAACTCCTCGAGCTTTCGGGCCGTCTCCGTGTACGACCGGGCACGTGCCAGCGCCTGCTCGTGGGTGAGGGAGGAGCTGGAAGTGGTCGAAGCGCGGCTGAAAACGCCCGAGCGGTCATAAGTGCCATCGGAGGACGTTGCGCCCGTACCATTGGCATGCTCGTCCCGGACCCCGCTGCTCGCGGTACTGGAACTATCAGACGAACGAGTATCTGTCGTTCCATGCCGCAAGGTGTCCTGCTGCTGACCTTGCGTTGTGAGGCTGCCGCCCACGCCTGGCAAGCGACCGAGAACTCTTCCGATGCCGCTACGCGCGCCACCGGTGCCTTGCTGACCACCGCGCAATCCGACTGATACAGAGCCTGACACCTGGTTGACAGTACCCGCCGATCGGTCATGGCCGTTGGACACAGTCAGGCTCTGGCCGGTAGACGACCGATCCTCTAATCCTTGTGAACTGCTGCCAGTCGTCCGGTCAAACTGCTCAACCGACGTGTTCGACGAGCGGCCGCTGCTCGAATCCCAGCCAGACGAACGCTCGCTCGACGTGCCGTACGCACTCCGCTCGGTCTTGGTCCAGGTGAGCATCTCCTGTGCCGCATTGTCGTAGGCCTGCGACTGACGATGCGCCTCGCTTGCCATCTGCCGCCACTCGGCGACAGTGCCTGTCGACATGGTGGGCGTGAATCCCAACCGCGAGATCGCGCCGCTGGTGTCGAACACGTCCTGACCGTTGCCGAAGCCGTTGACGAGAGCGCCATTGTCCTGACGCCATCCGACACTCGCCGCGCCGCCCATGAAACTGGGTGCGGTCTGCCACTGGTCGGCCTGCCGCATGTTCGAGGTCGAGTTCGCCCAGCTCACGTTCCCGTAGGAATAATTGCCGGTAGTCTGCTCCAGCGCCGCAGCTTCCGCGGCATTCTGCGCCGGCGCCAGCATCGACGTCGCCTGCCCGGCGATCGACATCGCTCCCCGCGCGAGACCTCCCGCTAGGAAGGGTATGCTCATCAGCATGAAGCCTGCGATTGTCGCTGTCTCGCCGTTCACGGCGCCTATGCCGGCGTAGCTTCCGAGCGACATCCCGCCGGAGGCGACGCCGTTCGAGGCTGCCTCGGCGCGGGTCATGCAGATCATGTGCAGGATGACGTAAAGCGGTCCCCATGAAGCCAGATAGAAGAACCCCATCGCGTAGCCCTTCAACGAGCTCAGCCCTGTCTGTGGAAGCAGGAAGAGCGGGAAGATGACGGGGAACATCGCGAAGAAGACGACTGTGAGAACGATGTTCAGGATCGGCACCCAGGCCATCGCCTGTTGCGCGATTGAATTATAGGTGTTCCGAGCCTGAATGTCCGCCCGGGTCTGTGCGAAGGTGTCGATCGACGCCGCCCCGCTCCCGCCGGCCATCGAGTTTCGCGCCTGGATGAAGGCGTTGACGGCGGTGTTCTGCCTCATGACGCCAGTGAAATCGTCGCCCGAGCCTGTGAAGGCCGCATTCACGATCGGGACGTCGTGCTTGAGCTTCGCCGCGGCGACAGCATTGCTGAGCTTGGGATAGACCTCCTTTGCCCAAGGCTCCGCGTTCGCCTCGATCATGGTCGCCCATTGGCCGTTCAGCGTGTCATAGGCCTGGCGACACGTGACAATGAAGTTCTGGACCGAGCCGTCGCCTTGCCTCTCCAGCCACTCCTGCGACCGCGCTTGCGAGCCCGGCCCGATCGCCGCCCACAGGTCCGGCGCCTTCGCAAGGTTGGTGAGCGACTTCTGGTAGAGCATCACGTCGCCGAACAGGCAGTTCTTGAAGTGGTTCTCGAGGTTGGTCGAGAATTCCGCGTCGCGGATGGTGAAGTTGCGGGTCGCGTCGAACAGCCGTGCGCCGTACACCATGCCATTCGTCGTGTAGTTGAGCTCTCCGGGCATGACGAAGACGGTTTCGGCCGTCCGGGTTAGCCAGTCGCCAATCTGGGTGGTGAAGCTCGCGAGGACCCCCAGGCCAAGAGGAACATTCGCCACCGTCGCGGGCGACAGGCTCGGATTGAGGCGGTCGGTCACCTTCACGTCGATCGTCGGCACCATGAGGCACAGGTAGATACCCGTCGCCTGGAGGAACCAGTTCAACCACGCGCGGAAGTTGAGGGTGAAGGCGACGACGAGAAGCGAATAGATCAGCCCCATCACCATCACGACCCGCAGGAGAGAGCGGTAGCCCCCTCCCCCCGCCCACGCTGCTACGGCGTTGAAGGTGTTGACGAGATACTCGCCCCCGCCGACGGTGTAGACCTCGAGCACGGCCGCTACCTCCCTGTTGCGCGCCTAGAGCAGGCCCTGCGCGTTCAGTCCCCGCGAGAAGTTTAGCGCTGAGGACATGCCGGGCGTCATGGTGTTCTGCAGCGTCGATTCGAGCATGATGCTCCGGTTGATGATCTGCATCGTCACCTGGAGCTTGTTGCTGAGCTTCACGTCCCGCTGCGCGAACTTGGCGCGGGTCGCCGCGATCTGCTGGCGCCACTGCGAGGCCGTCTCCTGGTCCGCGGTCTGGTAGAAGACCTTCGCCTGCTCCACCCTGTCGAGCATGTTGTCGAGCATGGCGTTCAGCAGATCGACCGCGACGATTTCGGAGAGCGTCTGAATCTCGCCGTCGGTGAGCGCGTAGTGGGCGTAGGCCTGAACCGCGAGGATCTTGTAGATCGGAACCGTCGCCATGTTCAGCAGCTGCTTCTCGGCTGCGTCGAGCGCGGTGTCGCTACGAATCTTGGAGCTCATGCTCTTGATCATCGTCGCGATCCGGGGCCGAAGCGCGCTTGACGCAGGCACGTTCAGGGTCTGGTCGGAGACGTCGGTGCACGGGTCGTTGTTGCACTTCAGGATTTTCACTGCCGGCGCGTTCGCGGTGCCGTCGAGCAATGCCGTCACGACCGCCTCCTCGGCCGGTCCGTAGATCACCACCTTCGGGCCATGCTCGCTGCCTGTCGGCGGGGTCGTGACGATCGTCCCGACCAGCGTCATCACATATTCGGAGAAGGCCTGGTCGAATGCTCCGAACTTTGACGACTTCTTCAGCGCCTCCCACGTATAATTGTGCGGGTCGCCGATGATCTGCTCCTTCATCGCCGGGTCGGTGTTGCCAGCGAGCGTCGCGTCCCTCTGGCCCCCGTTGTTGCAGCCTTGGCGGGACGCGGCCCAGTCCGAGAAGACGCCCTGGCTGTTGCCGACAGCCTCGCAGATGGTCGATCGGGTGGTTTCCATCTGCGGCCAGATCCCGCCCACCAGCGCCTGCGCGGTCTCGCAGCTCGAGATGTTCATCTGGTTGAGGAGCTGAGCCTTCTGGCTGAACTCGTCCATGACCTTGCCGATCTCAGGCGAGACGCTGTCGATCGCCAGCTTGAAGGCGAAGCCGAGCGCGTTGTTCGCCGTCGCCTTCAGCATCGCGACGATCTCGCTCGCGTTGATGAAGCTGAAGGAGCCGGAGAACAGGTCGATACCCCCGCATCCCGCCCGCGCGCTTGGGAGCTGCAGGTTGAAGGGCGACACGCTCTTCTGCGGGAAGCGCGTCCAGACGTTGCCGAGCGAGTAGTAGCCGGCCGACTGCCCCTGGAACGCCGTTGGCCCGGTGACGTTCGCCGCGCCGCCGGCGTCGTTGAAGAACCCGTTCATCTCCGAGGCGACGTCCGCCCGTGCGACACCGATGAGCGCGAAATGCGATGCGGCGACCATGGAGAGGGCGGCGCCGGCGCGGTGAGCCAGCCTTTTCAGTCGACCCTTCTGCCGTTGAATGGACATCAGTAGTCGCTCCCGACCTTGGTGTTGGTGAGCATGAAGATGCGATCCATGATCTCATCGGCGCTGAGGATGCCGTAGCCGACGGGGATGGTGCGCTTCGTCGCGGTGTCGAACAGGACGAGTGCCGGCGTCTCGTTGCCGGGTATCCCCATCCGCGCGCGCTGGCCGGAGTCGACCACATAGTTGGGGAAGTCGCGGCTCGGCCCGCCGTCCATCGAGACGGCCATCACGGCCATGCGGTGACCGTCCGCGACCGATCGCAGGATCGGCGAAAAGACCTCGCACGCGCCGCAGCTCTGCGCGTAGAAGTAGAACAGACCGTAGCGCTGACCGAGGTTGGTCAGCACCTGGTCGCGGTCGGCCTTCCGGTTGTCGAGCCAGGCGCGCTTGGCCACCGTGTTGACCGGCCGCTGCAGCGTGTAGTCGATGTCCGGATTCTGCCAGAGCGCACGCTGCCAGGTGTCCGAAAAGGTCGACGCGCGGTCCAGCTGCTCACGCTGGAAACGGACATAGGCAATGACGTTCTCTTCCGACGGATCGAGGATCGCCCGCGCCTTCAGCTCATCCAGTTGCCGCGTGATGGCGTCGAGGCGCTCCGCCGCGCTCTGCTCGGACGTCTGCGGCTGCGCCTTCGCGGTCTCGGGCGGCTTCGGCTTGGTGCAGTAGAACCATTGTCCGAGCCTGCGCTCGCCGCAGTAGAAATCGTCGCTGCGGTCGGACGCCTCGACGCTGTCGTCCCGACGCTCGGCATCCTGCGCCCGCAGCGGCGCCGCCAGGGGCGCGACCGCCAGCAGGAGCATCGCCAGCTTCGCGACCTTGGACATGCTCATCGTCCTTCCTTTTGATCTGCCGCACCGTCCGGGGATGGCGCGGGGTGGTTGAGCGGTGCGGTGGGCGGCGCCTTCCACAGCGCGAGGTCGAGGCAGCAGTCGAAGGCGGAGGTGATGGTTGCGTGGCGACTGCACGGTGAGGCGGGCGCGGACATAGGCGCTGCAGGTGCTGGCTGGCCGACGCCGGCGAGCAGCACCGCCAAGATCGCTGGCTCAAAGATCGCGAATGCCATGGTCCAGTTCTCCTTTCGACAAGCGCAGCACGGACATCATCAGAGCGACATCGATCAGCCGCGTCCCATGGTCGAGCATCCGCACCATGCCGCTCATCAGCGGTCGCGCCGCACGGCGGCCTTCCTCGGTTGCGCAAAGGCCATGACCCTTTTCCGCGAGCCACCGATTGGCCAGCATGTGCTCGATCGGCGCAGCTGCGGCCGGCGGGTCGACCACGCATTCGAACCAGCCGCCGATCACCTTGCAGATGTCCTCCACGCGCCGCGGCTGCCCGGCGCGATACAGGCACATGAAAATCGCCAGCTCGAACACGGTCATCTTCCAGTCACACCCTGGAGCGCCGGCAGAGAGCAGGTCATTCGCCGTGGCCGTCATCTCGATCCCCTGGCTCGTGGCTGGTCATGGCTTGCCTCCATGCAGGTCGTAGTAGTTCTGAATCTTCGACTGAATCTCGGTCATCGTCTGGACCTCGTCCGGCAGCTTGGCCGCGTCGAGGAAGTCGGCGTACACTTCCGTGAAGTCCATTTTCGAGAGATCGAGCCGCTGGAACTCGGCAATGCTGAAGCCCTTGCACTGCTCGTTCTTGGGCTTCCCCCAAGGTTTGTTCAGCTGGACGCGGCCCTGCTCCTGAAGGACACGGCTCAGCTTGCTTTCGAAGCAGCAATAGGCGGTCTTCTTCGTCTTGCAGATGCCGAGGAAGCTGGACGAGCACCAGGTTCCGACCTTGTGGCAGAAACCCATGCGGTCCTTGATGTCGAGCTTCATCTCGTCCTGGGAGCAGGCGAACAGCGCCAGGAACGGGGTCGCGAGCGCGGCGATCGCGACGGGCCCGCCGGCGAGCGCTGCGCCGCCTGCGGCGACCGTCAGCGCGCCGGATACCTTGCCCGCGCAGCAGTTGATGAGGCCGAAGACCGGCTTGTGGCAGGTGTCCCGCGTTCCCGAGAAGACGGTGAGATTGTTCGGGTCGAAGCCCTTTGAAGCGTCGTCGATCGCGTGCAACGCGACCAAGGCGTCCTTGAACTCGGTCGAGGCCTCGCGGGTAATCGGCTCGCAGTCCCCGTTGATGCAGTAGACATCGTCACCACAGATGTACTGCGGCGCGTTTGAGGTCGGGGTGTCCGGTGTTGGGCAACGATAGACCTTCTCCTTGACCTTGCACGCACCCTGCTGCGGGTCGTCCAGGCAGTCCTCGCGCAGAAACGTGCACTGTCGGTTCGCGTCGAGATCGCCGCAGTCGTTCCCTGCGCTCATGACATTGCAGGTGAAGTCGCGCTTCCACGCCCAACAGGCCTGCGTGACCGGCACGCCGTCGATGATCCGGGTCTCAGGTCCTTCGGTGCAGACCTCGCCGGCCGCGGCAGCGGTGCACATCGCATCGGCTGCCATTTCGGCGCAGCCGTCGACCCGCTTCACCGTCACCCTGGTCTGGACGGTCTTCTCGTGCCAGCCCTCGCCAGTGATGGGGCTCGGCAAGAGGGCGATATCCCCCAGGCTCTGCGAGCAGACATACTCCGTCGCATAGTAGTCGTCGCAGAACTTGTTGGTGGACACGCCGTAAATCCGGTGCGCGGCGCAGGCCTGCATGGCCACGCCCGTGGGCTTGCAGGTTCCGGCCGCGACGTGCGGCGCCATCGAGGAATAGCGTGCGAACGGCGTACCGTAGGCGCTGTCGGGAACGACGAAATACTTGTACGCGTCGGTTTTCGTGATCTCAGGCGCCATCCTGATAGAACAGGACCTCGGCACTTCGTCGAGCTTCGTTCCCTGGTTGCACGTCGCCTCGTAATATCCTCCCGCGCCGGAACCTGGCGGGAGCGGTTGGCACTGGCCGGTGGTCGAGCCGATATTCTCATCGGCGAGGTAGGCCGACGGATCGTTCTCGATCGACGTTGCGCGCGACGTCGTTGCAAGGATCTCCGTGTTGCTGAAGGCGGGCCGCGTGCGATCAGCGTCGGTGACGGTCCGGTAGGACTCGTTCGTCGACCGCTGGGCCGTCCCCGCCGCGATGAGCGCATCCGGATCGTCGAAGTAGGTGCTCTGCGGCTGATTGGTCCCGGAATAGCCCGGCACGGCATGGGCCTGCGCCTCCGAATTGGGAACAAGGCTCTCATCTCCCCGCTTCGCGTTGCCAAACGCCTTGCCTTCTTCGCGCGCCTGCTCGATCGTCATCTGCTGCGCGCCAGCAGAGCTGATCGTCAGGCAGACGCCGGCAAGCACGGCCACGATGGCGCGAAGGTTCATTGGCGCCGGCTCCGCGCCAGGTTGCCGAGCGCCACCGATGCGATGCGCGCGCCCGGTCCGTTGGCCTCCGCGAAGGTGTTGAGGGCATAGTCGACCGTGACGTTGCCCTCAATGCGATCATGGGGCGGAACCTTGGTCTGGCAGTGAAATCCGGCGCACAGGTCGAAGGTCGACGAGACCGCCACATATGTCGGTACCGCCTGCACGTCGAAGGCGCGGAAAAGCCGCGGGTCGATGCCGATATTCGGCATGTCGCCCTTCTGCACGACCTGGCCGAGACGGCTGACGAACTCCTTGGCCGAGTTGTTGGGGAAGCCGCGGAAAACGACGACGCCGCCTGCCCGCGCGGTATCGGCGATCAGCTGCTTGAGCGTCGCCGGCGGCATCGACAGGCTGGCGAAGACGATGAACTGCGGGGCATCGCCCCCCGGGACATTGGCATTTGTCGCCGCGCCCTGCACCAGCTCGTCGAAGTCGATCTTACCTTCCGGTCCCTTTGGCAGATCGGTCGCGGCAACCCGCTGCATGTTGTCGATGCCCGACTTACGGACGGCGCTCGCCTGCTCGCGGAATTCGTCACCGCGGTCCTTTACCTGGTCGACGAAGGCCTGCGCTTCTGCTGCCATGTCGGCCGCGCGCTTCTTGACGGCCTGAACGTCGACCCCGTCGACGGATTGCGCGAGCAATGCCGAAAGACCAGCAGTGCCGAGAAGCGCGACGATGCCCGATGTCAGAAGACGCATGTCTCTCTCCTCAGAACACGCAGCAGTTGCGCTTGCGCCAGACGAGGTAGCCCATGTCCTCGCCGCCGGCGGGAAAGGCGCGTCCAGCATCGGGCGGCATGGTCGAGGCGCCGATCGCCGAGCAGGCGAACCGGCCGCTCACCGTCGGGATCGGGTTGACCATCTGGAAGCGGTATTGCTGCTTCCGCATGATCGGCATCAGGTACTTCTTGCAGAGCCCCTGCGAGCCCATCGTGCCCCAGGCGAGGCCTTCGCGGTGCATCTTGTAGGCGAACCGGGAAAGCGCGAGCCGCGACGACTGGACATGCCCGATCGAGGCGGGAATATTGCCGTTGAGCGGATACATGCTGCCCTGGCACCCCGCGCACCAGAACAGCGCGTCGAGCGGCAGCGCGGCCGTTCCCGCAATGCAGTCGCCCGCGCACGCCGCCTTTGCGATCGGGTTCGCGAAGACGATCGCCTCGGGGTTGATGATCGCGGTCAGCGAGTCATCCTGCCACAGCGGATCGACCTCGGTCATATAGGCGATGTCGAACGATGCCTGCTCGAAGCAGATGAAGTCGGTCAGGATCTCCATCCAGTATAGGAGCGGGTAGACGTACCAGTGGACGTGCCACTTCGCCGTGCTCTGTGACCGGCCGCCTACCATCGACGGCCCGGCTAGGTAGCCCTGGCCGATGTCGAAGCCCGGCGCGATCCGCGTTCCCCCGAGGTTGGGAAAGCACCACGGCTTCATCGTTACGTCCGCCAGCCTCGCGGGCTCCCAGAAGCCGACCGAGATGCCGATGCGGGGCAAGGGGTCGGCGCACGCGCAGACCGGCGACGCAGGATTGTTGGTGTCGGGGCGGCTGCCCGGCCAGATCTTCGCCCCGCCGATCGAAAGCGGAAAGAGGCACGACCAGCAGACGTCCGTGATGGGATTCACGAACTTGCCCGTGCACGTCGGCGCCGCCTCGGCGCGCGGCGCCAGGGCCACCACCACGAGCAGCAGCCCCAAGACGCCGAGGATGGCCCTCAGCCAGCGCATCAGCCCGCCTCCCCCGTCTCTTGGAGGAAGGCGCTGTCGGCCGCATTCTTCCGGCGAAGATAGAGCCAGGTGTACAGCGCCGCCGCGGCGAGCAGCGCGGCCGCGAGGCACGGCGCAGCCCGGCCAAGGGCGGCATGGAACTGCGCGAAGAACCCCACGACCGACGCGACCGACAGGCACAGCCCCTGCCACACCAGCCGCATGCGGCGAAGGGCGCCGGTTTCCGGTGCGGCCATGGGGGTCCGCAGAAGGTCCAGCCAAAGCGGCATCAGCTCTTTGCTCCCGGCTCGAGGACGGTCTCCGAGACGCGCAGCAGACTGCCGGTCTGCGACACCACGGCCGGGGTGTGGCGGATGCCGAACTTGGCGGTCAGGCGACCGTCCTGGTCGAAGAAGAACCGGCGCTTCCGCGCCGTCATCGACTCGATCGGCGAGCCCTTGACGAAGATGATCTTCGCGTTGAACTCGGTGAACCGTCGGGTCGCCCACACGACCTGCGCCGTATCGTCGCCGTCGACAAAGACGAGGCTCTGCCGCATCGATACGAAGTCGAGCGGATTGATCCTCTGCCCGGCTTGCGCGATCACCTGTCCTTTGTGGTCCCGGATCTCGCGCTCGAGCGTGATGCTCGGGTCATAGTCCCAGGCCCGCGGCTCCTCGGCAGGCGTGATGCCGGCCACCGGCACCGGGCGCCGCACCTTGGCCTCCACGCGCTTGGCGAAGGCCGCGTTGACGCGGTCCATCTCTCCCGTCGCCTGCGCGCGTTGCAACCGAGCCTCGATGGTGGAGAGCAGGTCGGCTTCGATGACAGGGAACGTCTGCCCGAGCTGGCCGAAGTCCCGCGCTTCGCCCCGCTCCGATCCGGTGACCAGGACCCCGGCGCCCAGACAGGCAGCACCGGCGAGCGAGGCAGCGACCGCGCGGATCACAGGATCGCCTCGCCGGTGCCGACAATCTGGCGCCGACAGGCAAAGCCGATCGCCGCGTAGCGGGAGTCGAAACCATCCTTGTGGGGGGTGCCGACATAGTAGCAGCCCGCCGGTATCACGCCGCTCGGCCCGATCGGGAGCCGCTCGCCGCTTCTGGTCGTGGGCTTGGTGTAGCCCACGACCCGTCCGTTCACCGTCACGGCGCGGTGCCAGTGCGCCACAACGTCGCCCGGCAGGCCGTAGACGATCTTGCCGAACATCTGCGGCTTGTCGCCGAAATGGCGCCGCACCAGGTCGCTGGGGGGCGGATCGAAGAAGACGTACTCGCCCCTGACCGGCACCTTGTTCCGGTGGATGACGAACGCCCAGTTCGGGAGCGAGTCTGTGGTGTTGATCAGGAGCGCGTGATTGTCGCGCCAGTCGCTGATCGCGCCGAGCACCACGCTTCCCGCGACGAGCCCGCCATACAGGCCCCAAAGTCGTTTGCGCGGCCGCCAGGGGGCGGCCGTCGCATTACTGACCGGCACTGCCATCGGGACCTCCAAAGGTGGTGATCGCTGCCCCGGGGATTGCCGCGGAAGGCGCAGCGCCGGCACCGGAGCCGGCCTGCGGCATGGCCGCTCCGGCCGGGACGGCCACCATCGGCTCGAGCGTTGCGCCGGTAGCGGCAGCGGGCCCGCCGGGCATCGATGGCGTCGCCGGTCCCGGCGCCATCTGCTGCTGGAGCTGCTGCATCTCCTGAGCGCTCGCCGGCCGGGGTTGGCGAACGCCGCTCGCATAGACGGCCTTCCGCAGGCTGTCGGTGATGTCGGGCACGTTCTTCGTCAGCACCGCCTCGCCGACCAGCACCACCTGCCCCCCCGCACCGCGGCGCTGGAGTTCGTGGTCGAGCGAGGACATGAAGGCACGCATCTCGGCCTCGACCTGCCCGGGCGGCGACGCGGAGCGCGCCTGCGCGCTCACATACTCGCCAACGATGTTGGAGAGGCTCGCCTTGACGATATGCTCCTCGCGGGGCTCGACGAGTGCCTTGGTCACCCACATCGCCCAGATCAGTGCGACGATCAGGATCGCGCCCATCACCAGCTGAGCCCGCGTGAATCCGCCGAAACCACGCCCGGAACGGGCCGGCGCAGCGGCCTTCGGCGCCGTCGGAGGAGCTTGAAGGTCGAGCTGGGGCTGATCAGACATCGGTGTTGCTCCCCTTGGGATCGCGCGAAGGCAGGATGCTGTGCCGGCGGAAGAAGATGACCGCGGCCGCGAGAAGCATGTGCGCGACGATCAAGACGTGCCGGAATGACGTGATGCGAGCGGCCTCGGCGGCGACGTACCGGCTCGCAAGATTGTCGAGCTGGTGCATCATCCCGTCGAACGAGAAGCCGCCGATGGCGAGGAAGAAGAGGACGAACAGGCCCCAGGTGATGAGCAGGGTCGACGCGAGGAACCCTGCCATGTGGAGGTAGAAGTAAAGCAGAAAGCCGACATCGAGCCCGCGCGACGGGCGTCGGGGGCTGGGGGTGGTCGGCTCTGTGAGCATCGTCGCCATGGGTTCACTCCGCAGCGATTGCCGCCGCATCAGCGGCGGGCATCGTCCATTTTTCGGGGTTCTCGGGGAATGCGATCCGCTCGATCGCCTCATCCATGCTGAGCCCGTCGGCGACCATCGCCTCGATGGCAGCAAAGGTGCGCGGGCTCGACGAGAACAGCGCTGCAGAGAAGGGATCGAGGACCAGCCGGCCGACCGCCAGCGTCTCCGGCCCCTTGATCATGATGTCGGAATATTCGAAGCCGTTGCGCTTGAGCGAGCGGAGCAGCGCGTCGGTATAGTCGTCCATCTCGAAGCGATCGTGCTTCTTGAAGTCGGCGATCGTTTCCGGCTTCTGCTGGAGGATCACGAACCAGTCGCTGTTCTCGAGGGCGGCTATGGACCCGGCCGACTTGTAGTAGTCGTTGAGCGACTGCGTGGCCGTCACCAACGAGGCGCCATACTTGCGGCACGTGCGGGCGTAGGTTTCGATGAAATCGGCCATCGCCCCACCGCGAAGCATCTGCCAGGCCTCGTCCAGGAGCAGCGCCTTGGGAATCGAGCGGTCGACCTTCCGCATCATCTGCTGCGACATGAACATGATCGCGGTCAGGACGACGCTGCGGAGTTCCTCGCGCGAGGACAGGTCGGACAGCTCGAACACCGTGAGCTGTGCCTGCAGCTCGAACGAGACCTCACCCTGGAAGAACTTGCCGTAGGTGCCGGCGCTCGAGAACGGCATCATCGCGATGGCGAGATGCGAGGCAAGCTCGTTGCCAGTCTCGTTGAGCGCGGCGATCACGTCGTCGATCGAGCCGTTCCTGCCTTTGGCCTCCCAGACGCGGTTGACTGCGCCGTCGATCAGGCCGCGCTCGGTGTCGGTCAGCCGGTCGATGTGGCGGGACATCTGGTTCACGATGGCCTTGAGCATCGCCATGCAGTCGAGGAGATAGTCCTCGTCCTCGGCCGCCTGGGCGGCGTCGATCATCGAGAACGGGTTCAGGCAGAAGCCGCTCGACATCGTGAACTCGACGAAGGCACCGCCCTGCAGCTTGGCCGAGTGCTCGAAGGAGCGGCCGTCATCGATCACGACAACCTTGGATCCCGCGCCGCACAACGAGGCGCACAGCTCCTGCAGGGCGACCGACTTCCCCGACCCCGACTTGCCGAACACCGCCACATTGTGGTTGCCTGCGGCGTTCTCGAACGGGCTCCAGAAGAAGGGCTGGCCCCGTCGGCCGATCAGGAGCAGGTGCGGCGTGTGACCACCGAGATACTCGCCCTGTATGGGAGCCAGGTTCGCCGCGGTCGTGCTGAGCATGGTCCGCATGCGCTTCATGCGCTCGAGGTCGCGGGACAGCCCGTTCGCCATCGTCATGGGCATCGCGCACAAGAGGCCCATCACCTGGAGGTAGCGGTCGTCGAGCAGGTCCCAGCCTGCGGCCCGGTAGACCGACTTGAGGACGCGCTCGTTGGCGTCTCCCTTCCCTTTGGGAGAGAAGGACGTGACGCTGTAGAACAGGCGCACGAGCTTGCGCCCCTGGCGGATCTCGTCATTGACGAACTTCCACTCCTGGGACTGGTCGCGGAGTTGGGGAAGGAAGCGCGCGGACTTGGAGTCGGCGAGGCTCGTGGTGCGCATGAACTTGAAACCGGCCTTGTTGCTCGAGGCCTGGGGATCGGGAAAGTCGAGGCACAGGTTCGTGGAGACGGGGCACGGCATTCGCAGCTTGTCGGCGAACATGTCGCCGATCAGCCGCGCGCAGTCCCAGGGCGCCCAGCGCTGAGGAAGATTGCGGACCGAGAACGAGCGCACGTCGAATACGTCGGGATAGATCTCGCCGATCTCGGGCGCGCCGTTGACCTCCTTGCCGGTCGGGCGGAACCGTTCCGTCCGCAGCAGGATGCGGTCCGGATCGACCTTCATCTCGATGTCGCGGCGCACCGCCTGGTCGGCGATGGGGTCAAGCGGATTGTAGCTGATGACGTCGTCGCCCGCGGCCGTGGTCGGCGAGGTGATGTCGTCGATCCACCCGATCAGCGCGACCGGATCCATTTTGCGCGCGGAGACCCCGATCGAGCCGAGCACGGAGATGAGGCCGTCCATCACGGCGACGATTTCCTCGGCCGAGACACGCGAGCTTTCCGGCGTCGAATAGGAAATGGCGACGCGGTGGTTGCGAAGACAGAATGGCGCATCGGCCGAAAGCGAGTTCCACACGCCGTCCGTGAGGAAGTCGACCCGATGCTTGGCCATCCGCTCGTAGACGCCGCTCGCCGAGTAGCGGGGCAGATACCATTTGGAGAGCCGCTCGCTGATCCGCGGGCTCATCCAGTCGTGGAACTGCAGGCATCCGGGCACCGGGATGCCCTCGGACAAGAATTGGGTCAGGATCTCGCCGGTACGCTCATCCGCCCCGACGAGCGGCGAGACCTCGATCACGAATCCGCGCGAGGCGGAGTTGTAGAAGATGCCCGTCTTCGGGTCGTAGCTGCGATAGGGCAGCCAATGCGCGAGCATCGGCACGGCCAGGTCCGGACGCTCGGCCTCTGGTCGCTTGCTATCGCCGAACAGACCGGAGAGCAGGCTGTCGTAGAAGCGGGGCTTTGCGCTCATGTCAGTTGTCCTCCGGAACCGCCGCGGGGAAGCTCGCAGCGCGGACGGTGGGGCTCGTCAGGGTCGTGAGCCCCGACCCGGGCGTGGCTCCGGCGGCTCCGCGCGCGCTCTCCTCGACCCGCTCGCGCGCTTCCTGGTACTCCTGGCTCGCCTTCACGCGCGCAGCTGCCTCCTGGCCGGACGCAGTGCTCGTGGCGGGAGCACCCTCCGAGCGCTGTTTGGCTTGAGGCGGCGCCTCGCTTCGCCGGCTGGCTGGCACGCCCGCCGCGGCGGTCTCGCCGCCGCCAGCTGCGCGCTTGGTGGCCGTGGCGGACGCAGTCGGTTGCTGCGACCCAGTCGCTGAGGATGCCGAGGCGGGCGCGCCAGCCGTCGGCGCGCCGCGCGCCGGCTTGACCTTGGTAGCCAGACGGCTGGCGACATCCGCCTTGATCGCTGCAACCGGATCCGGCTTTCTGGACCGGGCAGCCGCCACCACATCCGGGTCCGGCATGTTCGGGTCGAACGCGGCGACGTCCACCACACCGGGAACCTCGCGCTCGACCGCATCGACAAGGCTCAGCTGAACAGGTGCATCAGCCGACCTGCTGTCGGGGATGGGAGTCGCATCCGCAAGCGCCTGGGCCTGCCACTCGGATTGGACGACCGCGTGGACAGCGCTCGATTCATGCAGCCGGCCCCGGTCATCGACATAGGGCTGAAACACGATGCGGAGCACCTTCTCGCGGGTTCGCGGCGCGACCTGCCCGTGTGCGTCCGAGAGCGGCGCTGCCACAGCGGTGCGCAGGGCGCGGGGCTGTTGTGCCGGTGTCGGATAGGGCCCTGCCGGGATCATGACATCGCCGGCGTCACCGGAGATCATCGCCAGCGCGCGATCGTCGATCGTGGAGGATGGCGCGCAGATGCCGTCCGGCGCCTGGCAGGTGAAGCTGCCCTTTACGTTGCCGCCAAAGGTTGTGCAGCCGTTCAGGCTCATCAGCGTGCCGAAGCCAAGCGCGGCGACAGCGGCCCGACGGCCGAGGCGCGGCGCGCTCACGAACGTCCGTCCTTGAGCCAGCTTTGCAGGAACTCCTTGGGCCGATAGCCCTCGAGCATCGCCCCATCGCTGCGCACGATCACCGGCGTTCCGCTCAGGCCGTGCTTGTGAGCGAAGGCCTCGTTCGCATCGAGGCCCGACGTATCGCACGACGGGCCGCTCTTGAGCGGCTCGCCGGCATAGGCGGCATGCAGCGCCTCCTCGCGGTTCTTGGCGCAATAGACGCGGTCGGCGATGTCGCGGCTGCCGAGAACGGAGATCGGCCGCTCGACGACCCGAACATTCATGCTGCGCAGCACGTTCGTCAGCGCGCGGCAATAGCCACACCGGAAGTCGGTGAAGACCGTGACCGTCTGCCCCGCCGGATTGCCCCAGACAATCGCGCCGTCCTTCGGAAGTCCGTCCAGCGCTAGCCTGGTCGGCCGCGCGGGGAGCGCGGTCTTCTCGACCCTCGCCTGCGCCGGAGCCGCCGCTTCCATTCCCTGGCCCTCGTCTTCCGCGGCCGCAGCATTGGCCTTGGCCGCACCGCCGACGAGCATGTCGGGGTTGATCTCGAGCAGCCGGGCGGCCGTGAGATCCTGGCGCGTCTCCATGTCATAGACCCGGCCGATGATGAGGTAGCGGGCGTCGGCGTCGACGTAGAAAAGGTTCGACCCCGCCGTCACCTCGCAGAGGCCACGCACCTTCTCGCAATTGACCTGGGTCAGGGGCGTCTTAGGCAGGCGCGTCTTGAGCAGGTTCGCGACCTCGACGCTGCTCGGACCCGCGACCTGGGCCGCGAGGGCGACGCTGGCAGCGCCGAGCGCCGCGACGCCGGTGAGCAGCTTCCAGGGGCGCGCGAACGCGCTCCGGCGCAAGCGATCAATTGCGGACATAAACACCCTCCAGGAAGACGATTTCGACATCGACGCCGGTCGGCATTTCGATGACCGGCTGGTACTGTTCGGCGCGCTCGATCAGATATTTCGAGACGTCCCGGCCCGACTCCGCGGCACCGCCGCCGAGCGCCCGCAGGCCGACATTGCCGAGGCTGGGAGTGCGGTTGATGCCCCCCTCGCCATCGGTGCTGATCGTCGCGAGGGGCTGCTGAAAGGCCGTGTTGAGCGCGTTGCCGGCACCGCCGACGAGGCCTGCGAGGAATGCCTGCATGGCAAGCGAACCCTCGCGGCTGACCACCCGCCCGCGCACGCCGGTCTTGCCGCCGAACGCGATGAAGCCCTTGACCTCCGAGACGGCGTAGCGGCCGCCGGGCTGTGGGCACGTCATCTTCTGCAGCTTGACGTAGACCTTCTCGCTGGAAAGGTCTCCGCGCGCCGCGCCGTTGATGAGGCAGCCCTGGATCTTGGTCGTGAGGAGCTTGCCGTTCTGCAGCACCGAGCGCGCCGGCCCGGTAACGCGCAGAACGACGGGCAACGGATCGGTCTGGCTGTTCACGCCGGCGCTCGCGTCCACCCCCACGATGACCTTGGCCGAGGCGAAGCTATTGGGCGGCAGATAGTTCGGGCTGTCGGTATAGACCGTGCTGCCCTTCGCCACCTTGGATGCAGTCCCCGTGTCGGAAGACGAGAAGCTGACCATCTTGACCTCGGCGGCGCGGCTGAGCGGAGGCGCTGCGCCGGCCTCGCCCGGCGCGTCCGGCCGCTGATAGGCCTGCGGGCCGCCTCGCCCGTACAGTGCCGCCGGGCCAGGCGCCGGGGGCGGCGCCGAAGGACGCTCGTTCAGCTGCTTGCGGAGCTGCTCATTCTCCGCCTGGTAAGCGGACAGCACTCGCTGGCCATCGGCCTGCATCGACGAGTTCTGCCCCTTCAGTGCTTCGATCTGAGCGGCGAGATTGTCCATTCTCGCCTGCTGGCCGTTCACCGACTTGAGCTGGTTCTCGGTGGACTCAAACCGGTTTTCCGAGAGCGCCATCCACTCCTGCTGCGAGAGGTTGCGGTTCACCAGATCCTTGGTCGAGACCTCGACCTTCTCGGCGCCATCGGCGTCGGCGGCCTTCTCGCCTTCGTCGCCGCTGAAGATCCACATGGAGGACAGAACCAGCCCGACGCCGGCGACCCCGGCGAGCAGCATTCGCTGCTTGCGGCGCACCGCTTCGTTGCCCGCCAGTTCGCCTCCGACAGGCGAGACCCCCTCGCCCTCCGCCTCGTCGAGGGGCCTCCGCTTACGAGTGAAAATGTCCGAGAAGGCCATGGGCTTACCTCACATTCTGGGAGACGAGGTAGGCCGTCGTGACCTTCCCCGGGGCGAGCTTGGGCTCGGCGATGGAGACGGCGAGCGCGCTTGCCGGAGCAACCGTGCGCTCGGTCAACTCGGTCGGCGCATCGCCCGTGTTCTCGATGCGCAGCACCTTGCCGGTCAGGTCCTGCCCGCGATATTCAGCGATCATCTGGACCTTGAGCTTGCCGACATAGACCGGCTTCAGCGCGCGCTGCCGCATCTCATAGCCGTCCGCGACGCTGTTGGCGTACATGGCCTGGACGAGCTCGACCGCGGCATCCTGCGGCCCGGCGGCGACCTGCTGGGGCGAGCCCTCGGCTGCCTTTTCCCGGGCGATCGCCGGATTGGACACAAACACCTGCGCCGCCTGGTCGCCGGCGATCCGGCAGACGAACTTGTAGACGTAGCCGCGCTTGCTCGTGCCAAAGAAGGAAAGCGCCGGGCGGCCGAAACCTTCGGGCACGCTCAGGTAGATGTCGCCCCGGACCGGCTCGTTGACGACCGAGAAGTCGTCCTGCGGGTTGCCGGTCGAGATCTTCGACACGCTCGCGAACTCGTCATCGACCAGGCTGATCCGGGTCAGGTCCTTGGCCGACGCCTGACAGTCGACCTGGGCGCTGTCGGCGGCCACGACCGTCTGGTCTGCCCATGCCGGCTGCGCGAACAGGAAGACCGCCAGCGTGATCAGGCAGGCGCCCGCCACCCTGCTCAGGATGCAGTAGATGCGGGACATGAGGATGGTGCCTGCAGCAGCGCTGCCGACGGCATAGAAAGCCATCATTTGTCTTGCTCCTTGCCGGTGCGGACCATCCCGAAGCCGACCAAGCGGAGCGACAAGCCCTCATACTCCCAGTCGTAGCGGAAGGTGCGGCGCTCCCTGGAGATCACCTTGTTGCCGACAATGGTGTGGAGCTCGCCGGTCACCTCGGACCGCAGGTTCTTGGGATCGATGTCCATCGACTCGATCGTGAAGAACTGCGAGATCGAGGAGCCGCGCTGCTCGTTGACGATCTTGAGGAGGTCGGCCTTGATCTTGCCCTGAACGCGCGGCGATGTGATCTCGAGCACCGCGTTCATCCAATATTCGAGGTTTTGCGGACTGCGGTCGAGCGTGAGCACCACCACGTCACGCGTGATCATCTCGAGATATTCGCGGGAGACGCCGGCACTGCTGACGGTGACCGGCGAGCGCAGTACGGGCTGGAGGACGATCTCGCGGTCTCGCGAGATGCCGAAGGCGAGCAGCAGCGCTGTTATCGCCGCAAGCGCGCCGGCGACCACGACCAGGAAGTTGCGCTGGCGAAGAACCCGCTGGTTGCTTGCGTGGCTGAATGCGAGGTCCATCTCAGCCCGCCATCAGTCGGAGATAAGAGGGTGGCGTGGCCCTCAGGCCGGTGAAGCCGGCCGGAAGATGCCAATAGGCCAGATGGAGCAGCCAAGACGCGGCACGACCCGCTTTTGCCTTTTTCAATCCCCACCAGCCGGCGAATGCCAACGCCGTTCCGATGACGATGTGCTGGGTCATGATCCCCCAGACGAATGGCGTAACCATCGCCAGGAACTCATCCAGCGTCCACAGCCCGATCAGTTCTGGATCGTCCAGATGAGATGGGATCGCGTACTTGTCTGCGGCCATTGCACCACCCTCCCCCTGTGCGGCGCCGAGGCTGCCACCCCGACGCGCCAGGCTCGTTGCGTCAGATCGTCGCCGTCACCGTCGAGGTGACGATCGGAATGCCCGTGCCGGCGCCGACACCGACGCCGACCGGAATGGCGATCTGACCCATGGAGAAGCGGCCCGAGGCGAGCGCCACGATGCCGCCGGCGAGCGACAGCACGGTAATGACCTTGCCGCCCGACCCCTCGAGGAAGTCGGTGAACTTCGTGAGGGCCGTGTCGAACGTGGTATCCGCACCGGCAAAGGCCGGCCCGGCGAACCACAGGAGCGCGAACAGCATCACAGCGAGGGCGAGGATCGCCATCTCCATGCGCCCGCTCCGATTCAGCAGAGACTGCATAAGAGTTTCCCTTCGATGGAGACGCGGCACCTCCGCGCCCAATTGAAGGGTGGGTCCCCGACGACTTTCGCTACAACCGGCTTTTGTTGGAACCGCAGGGCTTTCGGCGGATTTATCTAGCGGCCGTGCCTAAAGAACCTTCGGCAGAGCCAAACATCGTCCGCGAAAAACGATTCTTCATCTTGATTCGCGGACACCTTGTCCCGGCTTTCAGGCGCGCTGTCCGCGGTTGCGGACCCAGGTCCGGCTTTGCGGGCAAGTCCCTGTGCGGGTACACTTGGCTCGCCCTGGACGAGTCGTATAGGGCGATGTCACTTCACCTTGGCGACTTCAGCCGAAGCCAGGCAAGCAAGGACATGCGGGAATGGGCGGGCAGGCAATGCGGGGGTACACCCTCGACGTATCCGAGTATCTGTTTCGGCTGACCACCGAAAGTCTGCGGATTCACTCCAATCAGACACGGCGCTACCAGTCGCTCGGGAACCTCGTGAACGCGCGCGCCACCGCCGGCGCCGCAGGCGCGATCGAGCAGCACGACGTGGAAACGCTGCGCAAGCACCTCGAGAAGGTGCCGACCAAGGGCCCGATCCGCATCCATCTGAGCATCACGAAGACCAGCGCGGAAAGCCTGACGGAGGCCAAGCGGCGACTCGAAAAGCATCTGGGATCGGCGCTGACGGTCGGCGATGCTATCTCCATGCTGCTGTTCGATTATGTGGTCGAGCAGGGCACCGCCAAGCTGTTGAGCAAGATCGGAATCGACGAGCAAAAGCCGCCAAAAATCGCGCGCGGGCGTGGTCGTGACGAGGGCGAAAAGGTTGTGCGCATTAGATAAATTCGGTTGTGACGGGTGCCCGCGCTTTTCTCGAAGGGCTTGCCAAGACGGATAAGGTTTGATTGTGTCGCTCTGTCCGCAAAAGGACTGCGGGGGCGAAAAGTGTCATCGCTTACGAATCGAATGGAGCAGGAGCTGCCCCTCGAGGCAGAAGCTGAAGCAGCGGCCGACTATGTGCCGATGATCATGCGCGCGATGGAGGCCAACGACATCGGCATCCGGACGATGGCGCTGCGCTCAGGTATCAAGAAGAGCAGGCTCGGCACGATCCTTCACCGGGACCCGGAAAAGCGCGCCTCGATGACCTTGCCGGAATTTCAGGCGATCCTCAGGGCCCTCAACATCGACCTCATGCAGGCAGTCATCAGCGTCGAGATGACCCGCGAGATGGAGCTCGTGCAGGACGATCGCTTCACCGCACTCGTGGCGATGCTGAGCACCTTGTTCAGAGGTCTGCCCCACCGGCTCGTCGAGGCCCTTCAGGAGCTTGAGGGCATGGACGGCAGCGAGATCCGCAGCGAGTGGGGCACCTACTTCCAGTCAGCGGTCATCAAGCGGATGGTCACCGAGATCACGGCGGTCCTCCAGCGTCGCTCGCAATTCGGCTCGGGGCGCGACCCGCTCCTCTAGCGCGGCACCGGAGCGATCGGCACGACTTCTCAGAAGCTCGACACCGTGGCGGCGCGAACGAAAGGCTCACGGCGCGGCGTCGGCGATGCACTCGTCTGGATGGTCGCAACTCTCGAAACGCCGCTGAGCCGAGACCAGTTGAACAGGACGTTCGAGACGTAATCCTGGGTCTCGACGATCCGCGGCACACTCCCGTTCCTGACGCGCCCGGGCCCGGCATTGTAGGCCGCCAACGCCAGATGATAGGCACCGAACCGGTCGAGCTGCTGACGCAGATACCGCGCTCCGCCACGAAGATTCTGCTCCACGTCGTAGCGGTTCACGCCAAGACCGGCGGCCGTCCCAGGCATCAGCTGCGTGAGGCCAAATGCGCTTTTCGGGGACACCGCGGAGGCATTGTAGCGGCTCTCCCGAATGATCATCGCATCGAACAGCCCGACCGGTATCCCGTATTCGCAGGCGACGTTGCTCATCATCGAGAAATATGTCTGGCGGCGGACTTCGGCATCGGCGGGCAGGAAGCCGCTTCGCCGGTAACCCGTCGACGCGCATCCGGGGACGAAGGTCGTGGCAGCCGCAGCGAATACCGGGCCGCCGCGCATCCATGCCGGCACGGCGATCGCGGAAAATGGAGCAAGCGTCCCCGTCTGATTGGCCGGGGCGCTGAGCTGGGCGACACCGACCGGGGCAAAGGGGTCCTCCTCCGCGACCGCCGTCGCTGCACCGGCCTCTGCCGCGAGCCTTTCACCCATCTGATACTCGACCCAGCGACGGCTCAGATCGTGGACCCGAAAGCCCTCGACATCCGCTACGACGGCCTCGACCGGGACCTCCGTGCTGGGCTCAGCCGTCCGATCCTGACCGCCGGCGGCGACTTCCGACCGCTCCGTCATGCTGATCAGCTGGACGCTGCGCACCGGCGAAGCGGCGCGTTGGGTCGCCGCGAGCGCGGCCCCGCTATCGACGATGACAAGTGTGCTCGCGAGCAACAACGCACGCATATCAAACCTCCCTGACCCCTAGTTCAGGAAGTTGAGATCAGCCGATTTGCAGTTGTCAATTCCCTGGAGCGGGCAAACTATGGCTGCATTGGATCGCCCGAAACTGGATCATGTGGCTGATTGACCGAGACACGGATGGCCGCGGCCCTCGGATCGCGCTGCCCGCTCCGCTCCGCGAGGCGCTGGTGCGTTGGTACATCGGCCAGGGATCGCCCGGCGATGAAGAAGCAGGAATCACGCTCGTCCAGAACGCCCGCATCGGCGCCAAGTGGATCGCCTGTGATTGCCTGGCCGCGGACGATCCGCCGCCGATACTTACGCCCGCCTTCCTGTCGGAGGCGGAGACCTATTATCTCCGCCGGCTGACCAGCGCAAAGCGACCCGACCACCGCGCCGACTGCCCCTTCTTCCGGGATCAGGTCACCCATCGCATCTCGGAGGTGCGATCGCGCGAAACGCCGGCGGCGCCTCCCGAGGGCTTCTTCGAGGTCCTGCGGCCTGCCCCCAGCAAGCTCGCGCAACAGCCCGAGAGCGACGCCAGCGACGATCGCACGCGCCACGCCTCGGTGCCTAGGCTGGCCCGGCTGCTATGGCGCCTCCTCGACGTTGCAGGGACGACCCGGGCTTTTCCCTTGTCCGATGGCGCGGAGGAGCCTTCGATCAAGCGGGAGTTCGATGCTCTAGTGAAGGCGAGCAGCAGGATCGAGATCGCGCCCGGCATCGAGCTCAGCCGCGCCTTCTGGACCCACGCCGATGCCCTGCACAGCCGGCGCGCCTATGCGGTTCTGAGGCGTCTCTCCCGAGACTGGCCTCCCGGCCACGCGCCGCAGGCGTTCTTCGCGCTCTTCTCGCATCAGATCACCGGCCATGTCATCGAGACCGCCGACAACCGGCCAGTGCGCGTCGCCAATCGGGTGCAATCCCCGTCGGTGCGGGGCAACCTGGTCCGTGGCCCCTTCCTCGTGATCGTCGTCGCTGGTCAATATCCCGAGGCGCGTGGCTATGCTCCGCTTCGCGCCTACGCGCAGCCGATCTACTCGGGGCAGCGCTTCATCCCGGTCGACTCCGAGTTCGAGCGCAGCCTGCTGCGCGAATTGCTGTCGATCCAGCGCAACCTTCACCGGCATGGCATCGATGCCGCGATCGAAAAGCCCGTGTTCGATATTCTGACGCCGCTCGGCCCTGCGCGACCGGACTTCCTGATCGAGGCGCGCTCGCGGATCACCGGGGAGATCAAGCGTCTGGCCATCGACGCCATCGACCACGGTGACGACGAGCATGACGGATCGAGCACCAGCGGGCATTCCCGCATGCGCGAGATCGCTCCGCTGCTCTGCCTCAGTTCCGGCGACCTCGAGCTGGGCCGGGTAGCGCGAAAGGTTGCCGCCGCCCTGGACCTGTGAGTTGAGCCCCGTGCTTCTCAGCTCCAGCGAAGCGTCATCGCGAACCCGCCCACAATGGCGATGATAACCGGCGTCGAGCGAAAGTAGAGCCGTTGCCACAGCCACCAGAGCTTGGGCACGAAGAGGATTGCTTGTCGAACGCTCCGAACTTCTTCCCAGGCGCGTTCGCGGCAGACCTGCACGCCAGCGCCGACAATCGACAATGCGAGGGCGATCGCACAGCACATCGCCGTAGCAGCATAGAGGGCTGCCCAGTTCGCCAGTTCGAGTTGCGTTAGCTGCGCCATTTCGACCGTACCTACTCGCACCGCCATCCAGGTAAGTGTCTGCCCTCGTCCCGGTTCCTACAATCGTTGCTGGCCGCCAAAATCTGGCCTCCGACCCTTGACGGGGCGCGGAAGAATACTAGCTCGACTGACGCCGAACGCCATAGCGGGTTCGGCTGGGACTAGAGGGCGCCGGCTCTCTCTCCGGCGCATCTCATGCCCGAATTGCTCATGCAGAGGATTTGGATATGAGGACGATTGTTCGCGATCTGATCCGTGGCGGCGGCGCGGTGCTGCCGATAGCTCCCACAACAACGCGCTCCGCCATCTGGAGAGCCAGACGCCACCCTCCCGATCGGAGGCGCGTCGCTGGCCCTCGCGCGTGATGAAAGTGCTGACGTCGGCAATCGTCGGTCTGCTGGCGCTCCTCGGCACGTCCCTTACCCCCGCAGCGGCTCAGGTCTGGGCGCCGCCGCCGGCGTGGGGGCCGGGCTGGCATCATTGGACCGGCCACCATCGCTGGACGCCAGGATGGCGCGGCCCAGTGTGGATAGCCGAACCAGGCCCTCGTCATGGTTGGTACCGCTGGCACGGCCGGTGGTACCGGCATTGCGGGTGGCGCTGGGAAGCACCGCATCTCCGCGTGTGGCGCTGCTACTGACGCGTTGGCCCGACCCGCGGCGGTCGGGCCAGCATCGACCACGTGGCGATGGACCGCGACCAGATCCAGCGACCTGCTCAACCGGGTTAGACGGATTGGCTCGCTAAGCATGCCTTCCGCCGACCGAAGGCCAAGGGAACCTTTAATGTTCGAGTGCCTGATCCTTGGGGACAGCACGGGCGTCGGCACCGCGCAGGCGATCAACGCCCGCTATGAGCGTCATTGTGACGTTAAGGCGACAGAGCGGGCCACGGCCGCCCAGGTCCTCTCCTGGCGAAGACCGGGAAAACGCTACGATACGTGCATCTTCTCGATGGGCTCCAATGACATGGCCGGACCGGCTCTCGCCGCCCGCCTCGCTGAGATACGTGGGCAGTTCTGCTTCAACCGTGTGATCTGGCTGCTGCCCTATTCCCGTCCGCAGGCCTATACCGTCAGCGCTGTCGCTGCCCGCTTTCGAGATGAGACCGTCGACCTCCGTCGCTTCGCTTCTGCCGATGGAGTTCACCCGCTTCGGTACGGGGACGTGGCCGCGGCCTTGCTAAAATAGCGTCGGAGCGGCGTGGCTTCGCTGACGATTGATTTCGGAGCGGGGAACGAGGAGAGCGGGAAGTCAGCCATCGGCGGCAGCAGCCAGCCTCGTGCCCGCGATCCGTTCGACAACTCTCCGCGCAACGTCGGAAGGCACAGCGAGCCCGATGCCGACATTTCCGCCGCTGGGGCCGATGATCGCGCTGTTGATGCCGATTACCTCGCCGCGCATGTTGATCAGCGGCCCACCCGAGTTCCCTGGATTGATCGGGGCATCGGTCTGAACATAGGGCGGCCCCCCCGCGGACGGCGGCCGTACCGCGCTGATGATGCCGGCGGTGACGGTCTGGCCCACCTCGAAGGGGTTGCCGATCGCCACGACATAGTCGCCGACATGGGCCTTCGCTGACTCCCCGAGCGGCAGGGCCTTCAGCCCTCTTGCGGGGATTCTCAGGACGGCGATGTCGGTCAGTGGATCGCTCCCGAGCAGTTCCGCCTCGACCTGTCGATCGCCGATGCCGACTGCGATTGCGCGCGCGTGCGAGACGACATGCTGGTTGGTCACCACCAGCCCGCGTTCGGCGTCGACCACGAATCCCGATCCGGCCGATATGCGCGGCGCGAGGGCTTCGTCAGGCACGCCAAGAAAGAGGCGGTAATAGGGATCCCGGAGCAGAGGGTTCTGCGCATAGGGCGAACTCTGCAGCACGGCGATGTTGACCACCGCAGGCGCGACCCGCTCCACCAGCGGCGCCAGCGTCAGCCGGTTGATGGGAACGGCGTCGCTCGAGATCGCCCGTTGCCCGGTCGCTTCAGCCGGCTCGGCGCTCGTCAACATCTCGACAGCCGCGCCGCCGAGAGTGGCGCCAACGAACGTGAGCACCAAAGCCCATGCCGCCCAGATACCCCTGGATTGCCGATGGGATCGAACCATGATTGTTCCCTTCGCTTCGTCCTCCACCAGCTGGCGCAGGGAGCGTGTGTTTCGAAAGCCGCGCACCGGCGGCGCCGGCGCGCGGTATCGATCAGTGCTGCGTCGCGCCGTCGCCGAGCGGTATCCTGCGACCGCGCGTCGTCCGCTGCGACTTGGGCATCCGCACCGTCAACACACCATCGCGTAGCACGCCCTGGCAGTTCTCCTCATCGGCGCCGTCGGGCAGCACGATCGAGCGTTCGAAACGGCCATAGTAGCGTTCGGACCAGCCGCGATCCTTGTCCTGGTGCTCGGACTTCTTCTCGCCCCGGAGCGTCAGCACGCCATCGTCGACGGTGACGTCCACATCCTTCTCGGTCAGGCCGGGAAGCTCGGCGGTGACGATCACCTGATCATCGGTCTCCTTAACCTCCAGATACGGCCAGCTCTGCACATTACTGGAGAGGCCGATGCCGCCTACGAGCGGTGCCCGGAAAAAGTCCTCGAACAGGCGATCCATCTCTCGGCGGAGCTGGACATAGGGGCTGCGCTCTTCGTCGCGGAAGAGCGCGGGCACCGGGTTTTCCTGCCGGCGCCACGGAATCAAATCACGCATCGACATGATTCGTCTCCTTGGTTGCTGGCGAAGAGGGCTCGCCGCCCCGGACGGCGCGGCGAGCCCGGTTCGGCATCAGGCAGCTTCGCGCTGCTTGGCGCCGTCGTTGGCCTTCTCGTTATTGTTCGCGGACGAGTCCTCGATCCGGCGGGCATTTTCACCAGCCGCGCCGATGCTGATCTTCCGCGGCTTCATCGCCTCGGGGATCTCGCGCACCAGCTCGATCGAGAGCATGCCATCCTTGAGCTCCGCATTCTTCACCTGAACATAATCCGCCAGGCCGAAGCGGCGCTCGAAGTCACGCGCGGCGATGCCGCGGTGGATGTAGCGGCTTTCCTCGCTTTCCTGCTTGCGACCAGAGACCACGAGCAGATTCTGCTGTGCGGTCACTTCGATCTCGCCGGGGCGGAAGCCGGCCACCGCCATGTTGATGCGGTAGCGGTCCTCACCTTCGCTCACGAGATCGAACGGCGGATAGTTGTCGGTAACCTGCGAAGTCAGACCGTTCTCGAGCAGGTCGAACAGCCGGTCGAACCCGACAGTCGAACGCCGGAACGGTGTGAAGTCATAGTTGGTCCTCATAAACAAGTCCTCCTTTGAGCAACGAGTGTATGAAGAGCGTCCGAGAGAGCGGACGCACTCTCCATGCCGGGTCCTGTCGGCACCCGGCAGGAGTTTATTTGGTTTCGTCAGAACGGCTTTCAAGATCATTCTCAACAGCCTGAAGTCGCTTCAGGCGGATGCCGAGGCTGATCAGCGTGAAGCCGGCGAAGAAGGCCCAGGCCGCAATCACCCACGCCACCGAGAGGATGCTGGCGATCGGGTAGAGCCACAGCATGGCCCACACCCACACACCCAGCAGGATCGACAGCGCGCCAGAGATCCCGAGCAGCCATTCGCCCTTGATCT
This sequence comes from Sphingomonas paucimobilis NBRC 13935, assembly GCF_000739895.2. Classification (GTDB taxonomy): domain Bacteria; phylum Pseudomonadota; class Alphaproteobacteria; order Sphingomonadales; family Sphingomonadaceae; genus Sphingomonas; species Sphingomonas paucimobilis. The sequence goes on along the minus strand of NZ_BBJS01000043.1, from coordinate 148,300 downwards.
CCTTGCGCAGCCGGATAGCGGCGGCGATCTCAAAGGCACCTGTAAGGAACGCCCAGGCGATCAGCACGCCCAGCGTGACCAGCGCATAGCTTAGGGTTGCGACCTCGGGCATCAGCGCAACGGCCACCGCGGCCGCGATGCCGATAACGCCGCGCAGGACCATCGCCCACCAGCGATCCTCCTTTTTCGTCGCCCCCCGTACACCCGCGATCAGCGACAGGATGCCGTCTGCGCCGGCATAAGCGGCAAACACGAGAGTGAAAGCGAACAGAGCATTCAGCGGAAACAAGATAGTGACCACGCCCAGCAGAAGGGCCAGGACACCACGGAACACAATCCAACCCCAGTTCCGCCTCAGCAGCGCGGAACCCCGGGCATAAGCACTCCCCGTGGAGAAGGGGGAGGCAAAAGACATTGCGGTCATATGATCTCTCCCAGTTCAACAGCGGAGGCCGACACGGGAGCCCTGATCAGGCACTTCCGCGCCGGCGACCATCAGGCGCAGAGATAGGTGACGCGTTCATGATTTGAATAGTTGCTCGTGCGGCCTCTGACGACGCGCGTCGCTCGAATTGGACGAGGAGCATTCCCGGCAACTCGGGCGGAACCAAGCGAGGCGTAACGGCGGGACTGGCTGGCTCGCCGATTTGCGCACTTTGGCCGAGCAGAGCATGAGGCGACGCGTTCAAGATTTATGACATCAGACCGCGCCACGTTGCCGAGGCAGATCTCGATCTGGCCACGGGGCAACGAGCTGCCCATCCGGTCGGTGAGCACCCCGAAGGAAAGGCGGTCCAAGCTGGAGATGGTTGATGCTGTGGCAGTCTCCAACGCGTACCCCGATTATCCGCGGCTCCCGTCAGTGGCTCGGTCCGACGCTCGCCGGCGGATAAATCGTCGCGATCACCGACAAGCCGGTGGAGTTAATCGGCCGTCTTGCCTATCGTTGCTCCGGCGGGAGCGACGGGATTGATGACGGCACTAGCACAGACAGCAGATACATACCGTTTCGGCGGACATCAGACCTTTCCGCTTCGAATCGCTTGGTTACCCAAGGCCGCAAAGGGCCTCAGCGAAGGCCGCGATGTGCTCGGCAACGTTCTGGCAGGGGTCGTCAATCTCGGTCTCGGTAAGAACATGGTCGAAGCGCTGCGATGCTGGGCAGACGCCTATGGCGTCGCATGTCGGGGCGAGGCCGGCTGGCAGCTGACGCCCGAGGGTCAGGCGATCTTCGGCCCCAAGGGCTATGACCGATATCTCGAGGACACTCAGACTTTGTGGTGGCTTCATTGGAAGATCGCCACTCAGGAGAAGGGGCGCTTCTTCGCCTGGGAGCTCTTGTTCAATCGCTGGAACGACCCAACGTTCACGGCCTCGGCGGTGCTCGCGGCGTTCGCCAAGGAAGCCGCCCGCAGCGGGCGAAGCCTGTCCGAGATCAGCTTGAAGCAGCATTATGACGTGTGGCTGCGCACCTATTGCCCGCCACGCGGCAGCCGTCTTGGCGAAGATGGGCTCGACAGCCCGATGGCCTCCCTCGGTCTCGTCCGCGCAGCAGGCGAACTCGAGGATGTGGGCCGACGCGAGCCCGTCTACAGCTTCGATCTCGCACCCAAGCGCGCCATCAGCCAAGCGCTGTTCCGCTATTGCCTGATGGCCTGGTGGGAGGCGCGTGACGGTAGTGAGGAGACGGTGCCGTTCCATGACGTGGTGAGTGGCCCGGGGAGTCCCGGCCGGATCTTCCGCATGCCCGAAAGCGAATTGCGCAGCCGGCTCGAGATGCTCGGCCGCGTCGACGGCGAGATCCAGCTGGTGGAGAGCCTCAATCAGCAACAGCTTCGCCGAACGCGGAAATTTCCACCGGCGAAGCGCCGGCTCGCCGCGATCTATGCGCGCGACGCAGCGGAGCTCGTCGCCCATGGTTGAAACCGACACCAAGCCGGCCACGATGCTCGACCTGCTCAAGGTCCGCTCGCAGCATCTGCGCTCGATTCAGATCGAGCGCGACTATTCCGACCCTGCCACCTCTTCTCACTATGTCGTGACGCCGTTCGTCGCCGCCACCTTCGAGCGCATCGCGCAGAGCCTGCAATTCTGCAGCACGGCGAGGGCGTGGCGGCTGACCGGCGACTATGGTTCGGGCAAGTCGAGCTTCATGCTGGCCTTCGCCCGCTATGCGGCACGCGCCGCTGCGATGCTGCCGGCAGAGCTGCGGCCCACAACTGCCGCGGTTCGCCTGGAACCGGTGCTGGTGGTGGGGGAACGCGAGCCAATCGCCCGCAGCCTGGTTCGCGCGCTGCGCCAGACCGTGTCGCGGCTCGGCGCGACCCCGCCCAAGCCATTAGTCCGGCAGTTGAGCGCCGCCGAGGCGCAGAGCGCCCCGGACCTGCTCGCGCTGGTGGGCGCGATGGGCGATTGGCTTCGCGAAGAGGAGATTGCTTCCGGACTGCTGATCGTCTTCGACGAACTCGGCAAGAACCTCGAATTCGCCGCGGCTTCGCCCGGGGACGGCGACCTCCAGCTGCTCCAGGATCTCGCCGAAGCAGCTGCGCGCAGCGGCGCGGCGCCACTGGTGACGGTGGCGGTGCTCCACCAGGCGGTGACGGCCTATGCTCGGGATCTCCCGAGCCTCGATCGGCGGGAGTGGGAAAAGGTCAGCGGACGGTTCGAGGAAATCCTGTTCGCGCCGCCGCTCGAACAAGGCGCCGCGCTTGTGGCCGCAGCGCTCGGCCTCGATACGGCCGAACTTCCCGGCAAGCTCTCCGGCCGCGCCACGGCGCAGATGCAGGCCGCGGTGGCGGCCGGCTGGTACGGTCCGGGCGCCAATCTCGCCAGCCTCGAGTCCATCGCCCCAGCGCTTGCGCCCTTTGACGCGTTCGTGCTGCCGGTGCTCGCGCGCATCCTGCGGCGCTTCGGGCAGAATGAACGCTCGCTGTTCAGCTTCCTCTCCTCGGCCGAACCGGGCGGGCTGCTCGCCCATGCGGGCCGGCCGCTGGCGCGCTATCGACCTTATCGGCTGCACGATCTCTACGATTATCTGGTGCAGAATCTGAGCGGCGCGCTTGCCAGCGGCACGAGCGGCGTGCGCTGGAACCTGGTGGAGGGCGTGGTTCGCTCGCCGTCCGCGCAGACTGCGCTCGAGCGCGACACGCTCAAGACTGTGGGCCTCATCAATCTGCTCGATGATCCGGGATTGTCGCTCACCCCCAAGCTGCTGGTGCGCATGCTCGCGGACGAAGCGGGACGCGCCGAGGCCATGGCCGCAGTGCGCCGGCTGAAAGAAGACTGCAGGATCCTCTATGACCGCGGCGCCGGCGGCGGGCTGTGCCTGTGGCCGCACACCAGCGTCGACTTACAGGCGGCCTTCGAGCAGGGGCTCGAGGCAGTGGCGCACCAGAGCGATGTGGTGACGGCGCTGCGGCCGGTGCTGCCCAGTGAGCCACTCGTCGCCCGCCGCCATTATATAGAGACCGGCACGATGCGGCATTTCGAGGTGCGCTACGCGCCGCTGGCATCGCTTGGCGACGCGCTCAGGGCGCCGCTCTCCAAGGCATCGGACGGCCATCTGCTGGTGGCGCTTGCCCGCAATCAGCGCGAACGCGACCAGGCGCTGGAGCTGATCGCGGGCCATGATGCCTGGCCCAAGACACTCGTGGTGGGCGTGCCGCCGGCGGTGGGCGACCTCGCGCCGCTGCTGCGCGACCTCGATGCCTGGACCTCGGTCGCGAGCGAAACCCCTGCCTTGTCCGGCGACCGGCTCGCCCGCGAGGAAGTGGCGCGGCAGATCGCGCTCGCCGAAGACCGGCTGCGCCGCGCGCTCGGTGCGCTCATCGACTTCAAGGGCAGCGGGTCGGTGGCGGCCCGCTGGTTCTACCAGGGCGAACCGCTCGCCATACGTTCGGGCCGGCAGCTCACCGAAGCCTTGTCGGACGTGTGCGACAGGGCGTTCGAAAAGGCGCCCGTCGTCACCAACGAGCTGCTCAACCGGCGCCAGCTCAGCTCGGCGGCCGCGCGCGCGCGCACCGTCCTGATCGAGGCGCTGGCGCAAGCCTCGGACAAGCCGCTGCTCGGACTCGACGAGACCCATATGCCGCCGGAAATGGCGGCCTACCTCTCGATCCTGCGGGCCGGCAACGTCCATGTGCTGCGCGACGGGCGCTGGCAAATCGTTCGTCCCGATCCCGATCCCCTCAACCTCGCGCCTGCGCTCGATCGAATCGGCGAGGTGCTGCGGCGCGAGGAAGACCGCCGCGTGCCGTTTCTTGAGGTTGTGGAGGAACTCAAGGCCCCCGATTACGGGATCCGCGACGGGCTGATCCCGCTGCTGGTGGCGATCTATCTCGCCGCCTATTGGCATCACACGGCGGTCTATGAGGAGGGCACCTATCTCGAACAGGTGGGCGGCCCCGAGTTCATGCGCATGCTCAAGGAGCCGGAGTTCTTCACGCTCCAGCATTGCGCGGTGGAAGGGGTGCGGACCGCCGTGTTCAAGCGGCTGGCGAGCGTAGTGGGCGTGCCGCAGGCCGGCGATTCGCCTGATCTGCTTGATGTGGTGCGCCCGCTCATGCAGTTTGTGGCGAGGCTGCCCGACCATGCCAAGCGCACCCGTAATCTGAGCGTCACAGCGGCGTCGGTTCGCACTGTTCTGATGCGCGTGCAGGATCCGAGCGCGATGCTATTTCGCGACCTGCCGCGCGCGTGCGGCCTCGACCCGTTCAGCGCCGACGAGGCGGTGGACGACGAACGCCTTGATGCCTTTGTGTCGGCGATCTCCAAGTCGGTACATGATCTCCATGCCGCCTATCCCGCGCTGCTCGACCGGATCGCCGAGGCGCTGGCGCGGGCGACCGAATCCACGGCCGGCATCGAGACGCTGCAGGCGGCGCTGACGCGCCGCGCCGCGCCGCTCGTTTCGACCGTCGCGGAGCCCGAGCTCAAAAGCTTCGCGCTGCGCCTCGCCGACGAGAATCTGACGTCCAAGGCCTGGCTGGAATCGATTGCGAGCTTCCTTGCGCGAAAACCGCCCGAACGTTGGGCCGAGGCTGACGAGCGCGAGTTCCACCACCGGCTCAAGCTGTTGGCGCGCCGGTTCATCCGGGTGGAGGCGGCGCACAGGGAAAGCCTCACGTTGGAAGGCGCGCCCGGCGAGGCGGTTTACCGGCTGGTGATCACCGCGGGCGACGGCCGCGAGCTCGAGGATCTGCTGCGCGGCCAGGCCGATGACGCTGCGGTGGCTGCGTTGGAAGCACAGCTCGGCGCGCTGATCGACACCCATGGGCGTGCCGGGATGCTGGCGATGGCGCGGGCATTGCTCGCCCGCGCCGCCGAAAACGTCCCCTCTTCCGATACGTAAGAACTGGACCCAAGTAGATGAATCGCGAAAGATGCTCGTTGAGGGGCACTTGATGACAAGCACCGAACCCGTTCGCCACATTCTCAGTCTTTCCGGGGGGAAGGACAGCACGGCGCTCGCCATCTATCTGCGCGACCGCGTGCCCGAAATGGAATATATCTTCCACGATACCGGCAAAGAGCTTCCCGATACGCTCGATTATATCGAGCGGCTCGAAGCATATCTTGGCAAGCGCGTGATTCGCACGACAACGCGCGAGGGGTTCGACGACGTGCTGCGCACCAAGGGCGGCATGCTGCCGTCGAACAAGCGGCGCTGGTGTACCGAGTTGCTCAAGCTCAAGCCCTTCGAGGCCTATATCGGCGATGAGCCGTGCATCAACTATGTCGGCATCCGCGCCGATGAGGACCGCGTGGGCTATGTCAGCCACAAGCCCAACATCAAGGCGGTGTTCCCGTTTCGCGAGGATGGCATCGACTATGAGGGCGTGGTGCGCATCCTCGAGGACGCGGGACTCGGTATGCCTCCCTATACCAGCTGGGGCCGCACGCGCTCGGGCTGCTTCTTCTGCTTCTACCAGCAGAAGATCGAGTGGGTGCGTCTCAAGCAGCATTATCCAGAGCGGTTCGAAGAAGCCAAGGCGTATGAGAAGCCCAACCGGGTGAACGGGCAGGTCTTCTATTGGGGCGACGAACCGCTGGCCGACCTCGAGCAGCCCGAGCGCATGGCTGAGATCGAAGAGAATTGGCGAAAATCGCAGGAGCGCCGCCGGGCGCGGCGTGCGAACCGTCCGCTCGCCGCCGTGCTGGGCGGAATGGAGCTTGATGACACACCGCGCGACGGGTGCATGATTTGCCAGCTGTGAGCACACCCGTTCCTGCCAAAGACATGGGCAAGCCAGCACATCCGAGCCTAGGCGAGCGCTGGGTGGGATTTCTGCGCGGCTATGGACCGATCAACCGAATCGAGGGCATGTTCGCCGAGACGCTTCCCAAGCATGCCCGCGCGTTCGGCTTCGAACCGCTGCAATTCGAGCACCCCTATCTCGAAAAGCTGCTCGAGGTCCTCGATCCGGCGCAAGGACGGCTCACCAATGTTGTGCTTACCGGTACGGCGGGCGATGGGAAAACGACCTTGTGCCATGAGCTCTGGCACCGCTTCGGCGGCAGCGCCGAGCGCAAGTCGGGCAAGAACCGCCAGAATTACCTGCCGCTCGATGTGGACACGCCGGACGGCGTGCGGCGACTCCATTTCATCTTTGAGTTCAGCGGCTGGTGCCCCGAGAAGGGCCAGCCTTGGCCCGAGGACCGGCTCGACCTCATCAATCGCTTCGTGGCGTCGGTGCATTCGCCCGACCCACAGGAGTTCTTCGTCATCGCAGCGAATGATGGGCGTCTGATCCAAGCGTTCGACAGCCTGCCCGAATCACCAGCGAAGACCCTGGCTCCCGCGATCGAGGAGCTGCTAGCCGACGAGCTCTCGCGCCTCGACGCGCTCAATCTGTTATTCCTCAACCTGACGCGGATGCCGACCGCCGACATCCTCGAGCGCGCGCTCGATTGCCTGCTCGCACGGCCCGAATGGTCGTGCCTGGAGAGCGAAGCCGAAGACCTGGCCTTTTCGCCTGCTTCGCCGCTCACGCGTAATTTCCGGCTGCTTGGCGACGCCGCGGTCCGCGCGCGACTGCGCGCGCTTGCCGACCTCATGGATTCGAACGGCCTCCACGTCTCGATCCGCGAAATCCTACTGCTCCTGGTCAACGGCCTGCTCGGCTGGCCGGCCGCGCAGGAGCATGTCGCCACCGCGGAGGATCTGCGCACGCTGACCGAAAGCGGCAAGGTTCATGAGGCTGCGCTGTACGGAAACCTGTTCGGCGCGAACTTGCCCGAGCGGCGCCGCGACAAGCTCTCGGTGTTCCGTTTCTTGGGCGGCTTTCGCATCGGCCATGAGACCACCAACCTTCTCGACAGCCTGCTGATCTTCGGGCGCAACGATCCCAACCTCGCGAACGACCACGAGGCCTATCTCGCGAGCGACCCTTATTACGCCGACGATCCCGAGTTCGAGCGGCTGCGCCTCGCCTATCTCGAAGCAGAGGACGAGCGCGCCGACGGTGCGCAGGCATTTCTCGAGGCGCTGGTCAATGAGCGGCGGCGGCTGTTCTTTCGCCTGCCCGAGAATGACGAGCGGCTCGACCCTTGGAAGCTCAGCATCTTTCCCTCAGCCGGCGCCTACCGCCGCCAAGTGCTGGAACCGCTTCGCAGTGGCCGGCCGGTGGACACGATCATCCTTCAGCGGCTCGTTTGCGGCCTCAATCGTATCTGGACGGGGATGCTGGCCGGCGACCTCGACCGGCTGTTCCTGAGCACGGGCCTCGACTTCAGCTCGGCCAAGATCAGCGACATCTATCTCTATGAGGTGCCGTTGCGCAAAAGCCTGCACGGCGACGAGGTCACGATCGTCGCCAGGGACGAAGCGCCGGTGCTGCGGGTCATGCTGGGCCGCGACGAGCAGCCCATCGACTTTCCCTTGTGGCTGGTGCGCTATGAGTTTCTAAGCCGGGTGGCGCAGGGCGCGCTGCCCTCGAGCTTTTCCAAGGAGTGCAATGAGGACGTGCTGGCGTTCAAGAGCCAGGTACTCTCGCAATTCTACAAGCGCGCGGGCGACAATCTCGGCAGCCTCGCGGTGCTGTCCACCGGACCGCGCGGCAGCCTGACGCCGCATCAGCTGGGGATCAGCCTGTGAGCCTGCGCGATCCGCAGAATGTGGGGCAAGTGCCGCGCACCTCGCGCGTGTTCGACGACGTCAAGCTGTGGGTCGAGGAAGCGGTCTTCGGGCATCGTCTCTATGCGCGGCAGAACCCCTGGCTGCTGTTCCTCGAGTTCATGAATGTCGCCGAGGCGCATCATCGTGAGGGCAATCTGTTCGCACGCACCGAGCCTGAGACCAGCACGCCATATTCGCTGCGCTGGCGCATGGGGCTGCGCTCCGTCCTGTTCGACAACAGCCAGCTCGGCAGGCTGGCCGAGGAGAAGCTCGACGACGAGAGCCTGTGGCAGGAATGGTTCAAGGAGATGGCACGGGCAGCCGCGCCGCCGGCGGAAGGCTTCGACTATCTCAAGCAGCGCTTCCCGCGCTTCCAGGATTTCGTTGAGCTGGTGGGCCTGGTGCGCCAGACCGCGCTCGAGACCTCAAACAATGTCCGCTGGTCCTCGCGCTTCATCTTCCCGTTCGGGGTCAACGCGATCTACAGCGACGCGATCATCCAGCAGCGCTCGCCCAAGCGCGACTATACCAATTTCGGCCGCACCGGCGAGCTTCTCTATCTGATGGTCACAAGGGCGCGCGGCGGCGAGGCACTCAAGCCGCACTTCGAGAAATTGTTCGATCCCGATCTTCCCAAGAACCGGCTGATCGGCCTGTTGTGCGCCGATACCGATCAGCGCGCCCCGCTCGAGATGCCGGGGAACAGCTTTCTTCCCTATCGCAGCCATCCGACATTCGATCGGCTGGCGGAAGACTGGACCGCGATCTTCAAGCTCGGCCTTCCCGGCCAGGACGCCTATCAGCATCTGGCGCCGCTCAGCAGCCTGCACGTGCTGCTCTACGCCCTGGAGACGGCCGCCGCGACGGTGGACCTGCCGCGCCCGAGCCTGGTGTGCGAGATCATCGCGCCGAGGCGCGAGCTCGTCCGGCAGCGCTCGATCGCGTCCTATTACGGCAATGACGCGCTGAGCCGCCAGGCCGCCGAAGCGTATGCCGAACGCCTGATCGCAAGCGAGGACTGGCGCGACGTGCATGATCCCGAGCTTCCCGAGAGCGAGCGGCTCCAGCTCGCCGCCGATCTGCTCGAGCGCGACTTCGGCTATGCGCCCAAGGAGCTGCATGTCGCCACGCCCGAGGATCTGCTGCTGCAGTTCCGTCAGGCGCTCGAAGCCAAGCATGACGACAATTGGAGCTCGGTCCATTTGAGCTATGGCAAGGGAATCGGGCTGGTGTCGAGCCGCGGCACCAACCGTAATCGTTACGCCCCCACCGACGAGTTGCTGAAGACGCTGGTGATGGCGCGTGTTCCCGGCCGCACCGAATTCGGCAAGTTCCTGACCGACCTCTACGCCCATTACGGGCTGGTCTTCGGGCCGATGGAGGCCAAGGACGCGCTGGCCGCGGCCGATTTCGACGACACGAGCTTCGAGCGCAACCGCGCGCGCCTCGAGGCCCGGCTGAGCAGCATGGGCTTGCTCAAGCGGCTGTCGGACGCCTGCGCCTATGTGATCAACCCCTTCGCGGAGAAGGCGGCATGACCGCCGAGCTGTCGCTGATCGGGCGGCTTGCCGCCGGGCTGATCCAGACCACGCTCGACCAGGGTGCGAACGAGACCGGCTGCGCACGGTTCCTGGTGCATGCCATGGCCCCCGACGAGGTGCTGGCGATCGTGGAGGCGGTGGACAGCGATCCCCATCTTGCGCCGCGGCTCGAGATTTGTCTGCCGCGCTATCGGTTCGAAGGGCTAGAAGGCGTCAAGCCCGAGCATCTGACCGACCACGCGACCACCTATCTGCGCCATGCCGAATGCCCGCGCGAAGGCCGGCTGATGGTGCTCGCCGACGACAGCCAAATGCAGTCGATGGCGCAGGTGGAGCCGCTCGATGCCGAGGCGCTCCTCGATGAAGGTCGCGCGGGGCGCTGGATCGACATCGCGGCCGAGACGCTGTCGCTGGCGGATGAGACCAAGGTCGAGTGGCAGGCGGCGCTGACGACATTGCTGCGCATGCACCGGGCGGGCTTGCGGCAGGTGGCGCAGTTCGTCTCGGCCACCGCCGCGGCGCTCGCCGGCGGCGAGACGCTGTCGCGGTCGCTCGGCCGCTCCTTGCCCGCGCTTCGGCTGCCGCGCTTCGACGGGCTGTTCGACGACCTGCCGCCCGCGCGCCGGCACCAGCCCTCGCAGTGGCGCTCGCGCTTCGAGGCGCATTGGCGCCGCGATTGCTACATCGCCAAGCGCGATCGCAGCCAGATGCCGCTCCCGGGCCGCGCGAAGCTGCGCGAAAAGCTTGACGAGCTGCGCGAGCAGATGCGCGAGGAAGTCCAAAGCGCGATCGAGGCCTATATCGATGCCCCCGACGGCGCGAGCGAAGCTTCCTTCGCGCTCTTCCACACCGACTGGTCCGAGCTCCAGCAATTCTTCGAGGAAGCGCAGAAGAGCGAAGGCCGCTCGCTTGGCCAGGAAACCCATGATTTCTATCGGATCCGGGACCGCGAGCTGCTGACCGACGCCGAGCGCGACTATCTCAGGATCTTCGTCGAGCAGCGCCGCCAGAACCCCACAAAGACGCCCGAGGACGAGGCATTCTATGCGGCGCATGCCCATGAGCTGCGCGAGGACCAGCGCCTCGCCGCGCTGTGGGAGCGCTTCATCTTCGGCCAGCGCGTCGAATGCCGCGATCTTCTCGATGGTCTGGTCCAGTGCATCCGCCGAATCTATCAGGCCGGCAGCGCCGCCGAACAGATCCTGGTGGTAGAAGGGCTTGAACGTAGCGAAGTCAGCTTCCTTCCGCTCAACAACGAAGTCTGCACCTTCTTCGCGAGGCGCTATCATGGGCTCGACGCGGCGCTGAGGGGCCTGGTGGAATTCAGAAACGTCAAGGCATTCGACTATCTCGAATTCCGCGATGACATCGCCGGCTTCGCCAAGCGAACCCCGGACGCCTCGAGCCGCCGGAGCCGGCAGCTGAGCTTCAAGGTATGGCTCGAGACCCGCGAAGGGCCGGTGCCGGTCAAGACCTCGGAGCTGCGCCTGGTCTGGGAGTGCAATCCGAAGGCCGTGGGCATGGGCCTCCACACTGATCTCGACCGCCTGCGCACCAACAACGCGGGAACACCGCTAGTCCAGTGTCGCGCGAGCCGTCCGGGCATCGGCCGCTTCAAGACGGGCGGGATCGACCTCCACGACCGCACCACCTTCGAGCCGGAAGGGTCGCGCGAGCGCGGCTGCTTCGCTCCCCCGCGATCGCGAGCCGAATCGATCACCAAGGCCTGGAAGCAGGCTCTGGCCGGCGTGGCAGCGGACGAGCTCGCCAGCGCGGCGACCGCCGATACGCTGCAGGAGGCGTTCGCTGCCTTCGAGACCGCCTATCGCACCGCGTTGGACGACCTTGCCGTCACCGGGCTCGCCGCCGCGAGTTTCACGGTCCAGGCCGAGCGGTACGGCGCGCTCCTTGGGGCGGTGGTGGACGCGGTGGATGCACCGGTGGCGCTCGATCGCCTGTTGAAGCCCTTGCTCGACATCGGCGTGGCGCAGCTCGACGGGCCCGGCGCGGCGCGTCCGGTGGCGGTGGTCACGCCCTGGCATCCGTTGCGGCTCGCCGGCCAAGCTGCTCGCTGGACGATGTTCCGCGACAATCTTGCTCAGCTGTTCTCGTCGAATGCCTCGGGCTTCACCGACGCCGGCGGTCTTTATTTCGGCGAGCTGCGCCGGGCGCTGGCGCAGCCGATCCGGCCCGATGTGGTCACCGGCTGGAACGCATCGAAGCCGATAGTGCTGGCACTGACCGACGCCGTCAACGATTACAGCCTGCACGAGCCAGCGGTCACCGCGGCCGGCGAAGCGGCTGCCACCAACGATCATGTGGGTCCAATCGCGCGCCAGATCACCGGGCTCGTCCAGAACTATCTGCAGCTGCAGCCGCACGAGAAGGACAACCTTTCGGTCGTTCTCTACAATTGCGACGCGGCCGCCCTGCCACAGGCCGTGGTGGACAGCCTTCGCGTGGAGGCCGAGCGTGAAGGCGGCGATGCGATGTGTCAGGTGATCCTGCGCCATCGCGACGAAGACCGGCTGAGCCAGCTCTACCAGCAGCTGGTGTCGCGCGACATAGGCGACGACAGCCTGCACGCGAGCGAGGCGACGCGCGATTTCATGTCGCGGCTGCGCATTTCGATCATGGTCAACACATCGGTTCCCGCCATGACCGCTGACGGCCCGCCGCTCGACATCGTGTTCTGCCATGACGTGATCTCACGAGCCGCGATGCTCGGCTGGGTGGAGGTTGGCCGGGTCACCTGGCCCGCGGATAGGATCGATCCGGGTCAGTGGTCGCGAAGGCGCCCGATCCGGCGCGGCGACCGGGATGCGGTGGTCTATCTCGTCTGCCCTGCCCAGCCCGCCGAGGGCTGGGACTATCTCGACGCGGTGGCGGCGCTTTTCCAGCCGAGCGCGGCGCGCAAGGCGCGGCAATCCGGTGAGACGCTCGTTCCGGCGCGCCAGACCACCGTCCAGGATCCAGCGACTCGCCAGATCCTCGAGGAGACGCACCGCCTCGGCAGTTGGGTCGTCAATTTTGACGATCTGCTCGACCGGCGCCAGCTCATCGACAATCATATCCGGATCATTCGCTACAAGCACGCCGGCCCCGACGGCCGTAGCCTGGTCATCTCCTCGCAAGCTCCCGACAGCATGCTGAGGGCAACCCTGCGCAGCAGGATCAAGGCGCTCGATCCAGACTATAGTGAGGCGGAACTCGAAGCGTTGACCGCGCGGCTGATCGACGATGCAAACGCCGTTTCCGGCGACATCGTCCTGCGGGCGGCCAAGCGCGGCAGCAACGCCAATGAGCTGATCGGGGTGGTCCTTTCGAAATATCTGGTGGACGCGGAACTCAATCCGGAGGCGCCGAGAGCCTGGCTGTTCCTCGACGACTATGCCGCCTGGCTCGGGCAGGACGAAAAGCGCATCGCGGATCTCTTGTGCCTCGCGCCGGGAACCGATGCGGAGGGCAACAGCGTGCTTGAGGTGGTGGTCACCGAGGCAAAATATGTCGCGGCGGCAAGCGCCAGCGCGAAGGCCGGCGACAGCGAGCGCCAGCTGCGCGACACGCTGACCCGGCTGGAAGAGGCGCTGCTTGCCGATCAGGCGCCGGCCGACAGCCATATCTGGCGAGCCCGGCTCTCCGACATGTTGCTTGATGGCCTGCGCGATCCAAGCGGCGCGGTGGCGACGCTTGGCGCGGACTGGAGAGTGGCGTTGCGCGAAGCCGGCTGCGGCATCGCGCTACGCGGCTACTCGCATGTCTTCGCACATGGCGCGCCGGGCACCGGCGATCAAGTGACGGACGAACGTATCGGCGTGCGCACCACTAAAACCGGCTTTCAGGAGCGCTATTCTCCGGAATCGTTGCGGAAGATCCTGCGCTGCTATGCCAACCGCCAGTCTCCCAACGCAGTGCGCTGCGACGCGGTTGGCGATTGGCTCGCTGATGTCGAGCGGGTGGCGCCGAACGTTCTGGAGTCGCCCAAGGCTATGCCGCACGAAGCGGTGCCTGCGGCTTCCTCCCCGCAGGATATCGGCCAACGGACGGAGCTGCCGGTAGCAACTGAAGTCGCGCCAGTGGAAGCGCTGCCGATGCACGTGAGCCGGTTTCAAGCGCTGATCGCCAGCCTCGCTGCAGAAGTACGGCACCGCCAGAATGACGCGGCGTGGCTTGAGGACGTGACTACGCGCTGCCGCAACGCCCTACTTCGCTACGGTATGTCCGCGCGCTTGGAGAGCAATATCCTTACGCCCAATGCAGCGCTCCTCAAGTTTAAGGGCAGCGACGAGCTTACGGTGGCCGCGGTGCTGCGCCGGCTCACCGAGCTTGAGACCACGCACGGGCTCGAGGTGCTGAGCGTTCGCGCCGAACCCGGACGCGTGGCCATCTCGATCATGCGACCGCACCGCGAGGTGCTGACGCTCGCCGAAGTATGGAAGGACTGGATCGTTCCGCCGGCCCAAGCGAACAATCGGCTGCTGATCGCCGTCAAGGAGGAGGATGGCGCTCCCTTGTTTTTAGAACCCGAGCCTGCTCCGCACAGCCTCGTCGCCGGCAGCACCGGCAGCGGCAAATCGGTTCTTGTTCAGAACATTCTGTTGGGTATCGCAGCAACAAATCTTCCCGAACTTGCCGAAATCGTGCTCATCGACCCCAAGTCCGGTGTCGACTATTTCGCGTTCGAGACGCTGCCCCATCTCACCGACGGGATCATCGATACAACCGAGGCGGCGCTCGCCAAGCTAGAGGCGCTCGTCGCCGAGATGGAGCGTCGCTACGGCCTCTTCAAAGAGGCGCGGGTCTCCAACATTCGCAGCTACAATCAGAAGGCCGAGACGCCGCTGCCCACGATCTGGCTCGTCCATGACGAGTTCGCCGACTGGATGCAGATCGATGCCTATCGTGCCGGGGTGGAGGCAGCGGTAAGCAGGCTCGGCGTCAAGGCCCGAGCCGCTGGCATCTACTTGATCTTCGCCGCCCAGCGTCCCGACGCATCGGTGTTCCCGATGCAGTTGCGCAGCAATCTCGGCAACCGGCTGGTGCTGCGCGTGGATAGCGCGGGCACGTCGGATCTCTCGCTCGGCGTCAAGGGCGGCGGGGCGGAGCGACTGCTCGGCAAGGGCCATCTCGCCGCGATTCTGGGGGGCGGCACGGAGCCGATCTATGCGCAGGTTCCCTTTGTCGGTGAGGAAGAGCTTCCGCGCCTGGTGGAGGCGATCATCCAGGATCTGGAGGCGAGGTGAGGATCCGGGCCTATCTCGACAATAACGCGACGACCCGGCTCGCGCCTGAAGCCCTCGCCGCGATGATGCCCTACCTCACCGACCTATACCTGAATGCCTCCTCAAGCGCCGGCGAGCTCATGGGCGCCGCCCGCCCGCTGTCGCAGGCGAAGCGGGCGCTCGGGCAGCTGTTCGGCGACGAGACTGCCGCCGGCCGCTTCTTTCTCACGTCCGGAGCCTCCGAAGCCAATAGCTGGGCGCTTCACGCCGCCACCTTCGGTCGAAGCGCCGGGCATCTGGTCGCCTCGGCGATCGAACACCCATCGCTATTAAGTGCTCTTGACGCCTTGGCTGCCCTGGGCTGGGACGTCGATCTCGTACGTCCCCGCAGCAGCGGCCGAGTGGAGCCGGCCGACATTGCCGCGCTTCTGCGCGAAGACACGGCGTTCGTCGCGGTGATGCTCGCCAACAACGAAACCGGCGTCATCCAGCCAGTGGCCGAGATCGGCGCTCTGGTGCGCGACGCGAGTCCGGCAGCCCTGCTCCACATCGATGCAACCCAGGCGGTGGGGCGCATACCGCTGAGCCTCGATGGAAATCTGGTGCAGGCCGATCTCGTTTCGCTGTCGGCACACAAATTCCACGGACCGAATGGTGCCGGCGCCCTGTTCGCGTCGGGCGACATCCGTCTTCCGGCGTTGGTCCATGGCAGCCAGCAAGATGGCCGTCGCGGCGGTACCCCCGACACCGCCGCTGCGGCAGGCCTGGCCGAGAGCGCTAGGCTGGCGCAGGCGCGCCTTCCGCTAATGGACCGAGTGCAGGCGTTGCGTGACGAATTCGAGCGCGCGCTGCTCGAGCGGGTCCCGCACGCGTATGTTCTCGGCAGCGGGGCCCACCGCCTACCGAACACGTCCAGCTTCGTCGTGCCAGGCATCAGCGCAGACCAGCTGGTCGAAACGCTTGCCCTGGAGGGGATCGTCATCGCTTCGGGCTCCGCTTGCTCCAGCGGCACAACAGCACCGTCGCACGTGCTGACGGCGATGGGTGTCGACTATGAGGATGCGAAGGCCGCTCTGCGCGTCAGCCTCTCGGTGGAGACGAGTGCCGAGGAGCTGGGGCTTGCGCTAGACGCAATTGTCGAGCGTGCGCTCGCGCCGGCCTGAGCGGGCGCGGGCACAGCGTACGGGAAGGGTTGGTCGGACTTCCGAACAACGCCGGCCAGCTATCGGTTCTTCTAGATCTCTCGTCATGCTGCGGCTGCGCCCCTGCCATGAGACTGTCCTAGCGCGCTCGATCGTCTCGGTGATGTGCATGCACCCCGCCGCAAGCGTATCCTCAAGATAGCGTGCGAGACGATTAGTCAGATGTATGGCCTCCCTATGCGCTGCAACCGCAACAACCGCAGTCGAGCAGATATTTCAGCAGCGGTCGAAGCGACTGGTCTCTCGCAAGCCCCAGCTCACCATCGAGGCCATACGCACGCCGCACTCACCTGACTCCTGCCGGCGCACAATCCCCGTATGCCCAACACCACTAACGAGGTAAGGCTTCCCCGGTGGTTGCGAGCATGCGCGACCGCTAAAGCGGCGTTTGGGTGCAGTCGGGTTTGTCACCATAGTGCTGACCATCGCTCAACGGTTCTCCTGAAAGCGGCGTGCGAGGCGCGCCGACGCCCCGCTCTTGGCGGCAAGCCGCGCGCCGTAGCGCATGACGGTCTTGGGATCGCGCCAGCGATAAGCTTGCATGATCGCGGGCAGGCTCTCGCCGGCGGCGAAGTTGTCCTGCGCCACGCCGACCCGGATCGAGTGGCTCGAGACGGCCGCCAGCCAGCGCTCCAGCTCGGTTTCGCTCATGGTGCCCAGCAGCTTCTTCTCGAACGCCGCGCGGATGAGGCGACGGTAGATCAAGGTGATCGTGTTCGGGTGCAGTGGTCCCTCCCCTACCGACCGGACCGAGCCGTCGAAATAGGTCTCGACGCGCCGGAAGAGCGGTCCGCCCGCGATCGCGCCGGCCCGCTTCCACTCCTCAATCGCCTGCATGGTCGCGGGCGAGAGATAGGCGATAGCGCCTGCGCGCTCGCGGTCGGTCTTGCTGCTCGCAATGAACAGGGTTCCCGAGCCGTCGGAATCGGGCCCTTCGACCGCGTCACAGACGATCGCCACCAGCTCGGAGCGCCGGCAGCCGCTGTCGTATGCGACGCGCAGCAGCGCCCGGTCGCGCGCGCCGAGCATGTCGCGGCGAGAGGCCTTGAGCAGATGCGCCAGGCAGATACCGGTCGCCGGATCGTCGAGGTCGCTCACCTCGCCCTTGAACCGGATGCCGCGCGCCTGGCGCTGGCGCGTGCCCAATAGCTTGCGCAAGCCCTTGAGCTCGAGCCGCACCAGCGGCGCCGCTGTCGGATCATCAAGCCCCGCCATGCGATAGGCCCAGCCGATGTTCACCAGATAGCGCTCGATCGTCGCCGGCGCCCGCTGCTTCAGCGGATTGCGCGGATCCTGCTCGACCCCCGACAAGGCGCGCAGATAGGACGCGACCGCCTCCGCATCGGCCCGCGCTGTCGCAAGTCCGCGCCGCCGACACCATTGGTCCCAGATCTTCAGGTCCGACAGGAAGGCGCGGATCGTGTTCGTCGACCAGGCCCGCGCGGCCGCGGCGACGAGCTGCGGATCGGCGAGCCGGCGGGCCGGCGCCAGCGCCTCGACCTGCGAGACGATCTCGCTGATCGGCGCCGCCTCGGCACGGTGGAGCGCAGGTTCAGCCATGATTGCGCGCGAAGCGCAACGTCTCGTCCGTGCGCACAAGCTGCACGGCCCGCCAGGGCGCCGAGGCCAGCGCATGCCGGGATTTGATCGCCCCGACCCGCTCGAGATAGCAGATGGCGCTGTTCATCCGGCGCGGTTCCCATCCGAGCGCCTCGGCAAGCCGCTTGGTGTCGGCGGCCCGCTCCTCGCCCGTCACCATCCGGTTCGCCAGCGTCCGCGCATCCTCGCTGGGGCTGAACGGCATGAACGCCTCGTCAAAGTCCACGAACAGCGCCGGCTGCGGAGCATAGTGCCCGCTCACGTTCAACTCGCGCAGATAGCCGCCGTCCTTCAGGTCGAGCAGCGCGATCCTGAGATCATCCGCCGCGATGTCGAGCGCGGCCGTGAGGTCCTCGAGGGTCACCACGGGGTCGACGGCCAGCGCATGCGCGCTGGTCTCGACGACATGCTTGCCGACCGCGACCGCCGCTGGCGACCAGCCCTCCAGCCCGCTCGGCGCCGTCTGGACATAGCGGGGCGCGGCGCCGAGCGCCGGCTTGCGGCTCACGCCGTGCAGGCGGTCCGCCAGGCCCTTGAGGTCCGCCTCGCTTGCGGGATCGATCTTGAGGAACAGCATCGCCTGCAGGAAGGGCGACAGCTTTGCGGGATCGAGATCGACGACGAGCGGCACGAACCGGCTCTTGCCCCCGACCTGCTGGACGAGCCCGACATCGATCTCCTTGGCCACCCAGGGCTTGGCGATCGACGTTTCGGTCAACACCACGACGAAATGGGTCATGGCGCCGAGGCCCTCCTCCATCTTCTGGCGAAGGCTGTCGCCGGGCTCGATCTCCCATTCGTCGAACCAGACGTCGACGCCGTTCGCCATCAGATACTCTGCGATCGGACGCACCCGATCCTTGTCCTCGCTCGCATGCGCCAGATAGACTTTGGGGTGCGGGACGCCGTCGGCGGCATTCATGACCTGAACCTTTCCCGGGTCGACCCCCAGACGCTCTTCGAGAAGCCGCGCGAAAGCCGGCGAGCCGGTGGTGCGGATCGCCACCCGATTGCCCGACAGCCGATCGACGAAGACGTCGGCGTGGCGGCCGGTCTCGGGATCGACGATCGAGGCGGCCGCTCCCCTCGCCTTCTCCTCGAGCGCCTGCATGCCGAGCGCGATCGCCTTGGCTTCGATGTCAGCGGCGAACCTGCTTGCGTCAAACGGCCGGCCATTGTGGGTGAACCTGATCATTGGCTGTTGCGCTGAACGTATCGGCGCAGCTCCACCAGATCCTCGTCGGCGAGCAGGATCCCCATCGTCGGATAGTCGTCCTGCAGCGACTTGCGCACGCGGCCGTCGTGAACGCATGGGATCAGCAGCGCGAAGGCGGGGTTGAAGCGGCGGCGCTCCCAGCCCGCGGCCTCCTCGAGCTTCCTGGCGTTCCCGCCCAGTTCGGGCTGATCGAGCAGCAGCCGGGCGAGCACGACCGAATCCTCGACCGGGTCGTGCCCGGTGATCGCGGGATCGCTGGCGATGAACAGCTCTACCGTTGTGCGCACGCGCGGCAGGTGCGGCCCCAGCACGTGCGAGAGCGTCACGAGCCCGTCGGCCTCGAGCTCGGCCAGCGCCATTCCCAAGGTCTTGCGGCTCTCCTGGGGAAAGGCCTCGAGCAGCTCGTCGCCAAAATGCGTCGGCAGGCCCTTGGGGCTGTGCTCGGCCATGTGGCGGCCGAGCCGCTGCGCAAGGTCACTCAGATGCTCGTACACGCCTCGTCTTCCCTGTTGCGCCCCGGTGCGGAGGCCCGCCGGCGCACGAACAGCCAGCTCCTATTCCTTACCGGGATATAGAAGCTTCAACAACGGGGTGTTGATAAGGGTCCATTATCAACACTGCGCGTACCGGCACGCTAGACCGAACACTGTGCTTGCGTCTACTATCTGCCAGATGGCCTTACCCATTCCCGATCTTTCGATGCCCAGCTGGACGGGCCCGCTCGCGCACGGACTCGAGACCACAGCAGCAGCCGTCGGTAGCCTGGATGCGCGGTTTTCCGCCACAAACTGCCGATCCGCCTGGGTCCGCCGGGCCGCGTGGAGCGGCTATGCCGAAGCGCTGCGTGGACAAGGAGCAGAAATCGACGAAATCGACATTTTCGGCCAAGCGTGCGGGCTTCCCCTGCCCTCCCGGACCCGGCAGCCGACCGTTGGCGACGACCTGTCCCAGCTCACAGAATGGCAGGCGAACCTTCGCGTGACCCCCCGTCGCCACTGGCGCGAGGCCCTGCCCTTCACGTTCGATCCCCCTTCCGACTGGGGCACCCGGCCGGTGCTGCTGCGCGCGCTCGAGCTGACCGCCCGCCACGCGCGGGCCGATCGCACCAGCGCCCCCTGGCTCGCGATGCCGACGCTCCTCAATGAGCTTGGCGCGACGCGCAATACGCTGCCCAATCTGGTCTGCGCCGACAAGGCACTGCGGCTGCAGCCCGGCGATCGCGAGGCGATCGTAAGACGATACCTCAAGCAGCTGCGGCGCGCCGCCGAAACCGGCCTGCAGCGGCTCGAGGCGATCGAAGGCGACCGCCTGCGCGCGGCCGAGGCGCTGTCGCGCGCGCGCCGGCCCGGCTCGCTCTTGCCGCTCCTCGCGCTCGCCCAGGTCAATCCGGTGCTGAGCCCCCGTGCCGTGGCGATCCGGCTTCGGCTGACCATCTCCGGAGCCGGCAAGCTGCTGGCGCGCGCCGCAGCCTCCGGCCTGCTTGTCGAGGTGAGCGGACGCCAGAGCTGGCGTGCCTACCTCTCCCCGGACCTCGCGCAGTCCTTTGGCTTCGTGCCGGCCCGCCGGGGGCGTCCGCTCGCCCCTCCCCCGCCGGGGCCGGCGCTCGATGCGGTGCTGTCCGACTTCGATGCCGAGATGCGCGCGATCGACGAGCGCCTCGCACGCCTGGGGCTCAACACCACCGAAGGCGGGTGAGACCGGATCCATGTCCGGTCAACTCGCCGGCCAGAATCGATCCAGAATCTCGCCAAGCGCGTGCTCCGCATCGGCGCGGCTCGCGCCCGCCTTGGGAAGCAAGGTCAGGGTCACTCCGGCTCGGCCGTGGCCGTCGACGCGGAGGATCTCTGTCCCGCCACTCGTCGTGACGGTGCTCGACACCTTTCCTGTCCTCTTGGGGGAGCCTGTCTTTTTGGGGGCTTCGGCGGCCGCGGCGAGCATCCGCACCACATCCGCGGGGGCTTGCGGAACCGATTCTCCGCGTGCGCGCGCGTCTGCGATCCGGCGCCCTTCGGCGAGCACGCGCGAACGGCGATCCTCGGGCTTCAACAGCGGCTTGATCTGCGTCACGTGCTTGATGCCTAGGTCATGAGGCGACGCGAACGCGGCGATGATCTCGGCCGGCAGGCGCGCCATGTCGAGATAGCGGCTGAGCCAGCTCGCCGTGACGTTGATGCGCTCGGCCATCTCCTGCTGCTTCCCGCCGTAGTAGGCGTCCAGCGCGCGGAGATAATCGCGAGCCCGCTCGAAGTCCGAAATATCTTCCCGTGCGCGGTTCTCGATATCGGATAACCGGAAAGCCTCCTCGTCGGTGAGTTCGCGGATTTCGACGAGAAAGCGGAACTCGGGATAGTTGTGGCTGCGCAGCCAACTCACCGACCAGTGCCGCCGCGCGCCCGAGATCACCTCGAAGTCGTGATCAGGATCGTCCCGGACACGGCGTACCAGCGCCGGCATCTCCTGCTTGCCCTGCGCCTTGAGACTGTCGATCAGGTCGCGGCAACGCTCCTCTGAGAGTGCGGCATAGTCGCGGTTGTGCCCGTGCCACATCCGGCACCGGGCCGGGTCGACCAGCTCGGTCGCGCGGTTGACGAGCGCGCCGGTGGCGAGTTCGGCAAGTCGCGTGCTGCGTCCGGCGAGCACGCCCATGCCGAGCCGTGTCGGTCGGGTTGGCGGATCATCCGGGGTGTCGATCGCACCGGCCAGATCAGCCGCAAAACTACGGTTTTTCGCGCTCATGGCGCCTCTCCTTCACCCGAAATTGCACCGGTGCAATTTTCATCCGCGCTCATGCGAGTCCCTCCCGCCTCAGACGGCCTTCATGGCTCGGCCACATCGATCGGATATCCGTCTCGATCTCGGAATTCACCCCGTCGAGATACGTCAGGCACCGGTCACGCACAGACCTGCTCGTCGTCGGGCCCTCCAGTTCATAGACCGTCATCAACCGCGCGCTGGCATTGTCGATCTCCGCCGAATCCTTGAGCGGCGTGCGGACGAGCGCATTGCCGAAGAGCTGCCCCATCAGTCCCATCAGCTCGCGCTGCATCGATTTGTTCTCGTCCACCTTCGACGCCACGAAGCGGAGGAAGGCGAGGTCGGTGTTCATGCCGTGATCGAGGAGAACCTGCATCGTCTCATCGAGCATCGCGAGATAAGCGGCGGTCGAGGAGAAATCCATGACGGTGGGCGGTACCGGCACGACAAGGGCGTTGGCAGCCCGCAGCACCGAGAGCGAGATCGCGCCGAGCGCCGGCGGTGGGTCGATGACAACCACGTCGTAGCGGTCCGCAACCGAAGCGATGCCCTGTTGCAGCCGATCCAGCAGCGTCCCCTGCCCCCGCGCCATTCTGGCCGCCAGCTCGTACTCGGACTGGAAAAGCCGCAGATTCGCCGGGATCAGGTCGAGACCGTCGAAATGCGTGGCGCGAATGGCATATTCGAGGCTCCCCAGCTCGTCCTGCCGCAGGAACGGATAGAGCGTGTCCTCCTCCTGAAGGTCGAGGTCCGGGACGTAACCGAACAAGGTCGTTGCCGACGCTTGGCTGTCGCAGTCGATCAGCAGCACCCGGTAGCCCCGGATCGCCAGAAATTGGGCCAAATGCACCGAGATCGTCGACTTACCGACCCCACCCTTGAAGTTCTGGACGGCAACAATGGCGCAGCGATCGTCCGCTGCGCGCCAAGGGCGCGTGCCGAACACCCCTCGCATGTCGTTGAGCTGTGCCAGCGTATAGCCGACCCGGCGGTTCGTCTCGGTGCGCCCTGGTTCAGGCAGACGGCCGTCCTTCTCAGCCTCGCGTATCGCCGCCGGCGTGCGCCCGACCAAGTCAGCCGCCTTTCCGATCGTGAAGATCGGTTCGCGGCGCTCGTCGGCGCGCTTGCTCTGCGCGCCATCCCGCAGCTTCTCAAGAATGTTCGAGCATCGCTCGGCGAGCGCGCTGATTCGGGTCTGATCCGGTCTGACCCGCGCAATTGCGGTCGCCATAGGCCGTCCTTTCGCTAGGAGAGCATGGCATGCCGCATTTGCACTTTTCCGTCAACGGTAGGCTATATTTCGAAAGCCAACACGTGGACCTGCAGGGAGTACTGCTTGCCTGACCGCTTGGGGGCCGTCCTCGACCTACTTTAAACAAATTTGCACCGGTGCAATTTCAGCTCGGCCGACCCTTTCGCGCGACATAGCTCTCGCAAAAGCCCTGCCACGACTTCTGCAGCTTGGCGCCGCTCAACCTGGCAAGGCGGTCTCCCATATGGCCGCGATAAGCCTCGGCAATGAGATCCACGTCCCAGCCACCGCCATGGGACCGACCAATCGCCAGGAACTCCTCCGCTCCCGACCAACGCAGTGAGCCGGAAGGGAAGCTTGCGAACTTCGTGGGCGGCCGCTCCGCGTCGGCCGACCTCATCCGCCCCGCGGCCTGACGCACTAGGTCCGAGACGGCAGCCGCGCGCTCGGTCGAGCCGGCGTCGTCCCCCTGGCCAACCGCACCACCGGTTCCGTCCTTCACTCGCCCAATAACAACAGGTAGCCGTACTTGGGGACTGACCTGGCGCGGCGTCTCGACGACTGCGACCGTCTCGACCGTACCTTCGCGCCGCGCGCGCCGGCCCGCCGAGTGCCGCTCCAACTCGTCCACCGTCCCGATCTGCGCAGGCGCATCCTTTGCCTCGAAACGGAACTCGACTTCGGCGACGGCTCTTCCCTGCCGCGTCTCCTTCCACTCAACCCGAAAGTGCGCGAGCTGGTCGATCTCGCTCTTGGCCGTCTGAAGCACCTTGCGGCGCAATTGAGCGAAATCCTTATATACGTCGGGAGCTATGCCGAGCGCGGCCCGAAGCGCCGTGATGTCGCAGCGCCAGGTCGGCTGCCGCCGATAGATCCGCAGCGCGCCGATCTCGTAAAGCTTGAGGGCGTAGCTCGATCGGAATCCGAGCACGGCCTGTCTATTCAGGACCGCGTATGTTTCCGACTCCTGAATTAGCTTGCGAGCGTCTGCCGTGAACTCCCACTCGATCCAACCGCTCTCCACGCCGTCTTCGTCCTCAACCTCCTCTTTCGACATCTGGATCAGCGGGAAGCGACGCGTCGCCTTCCGGCCGCGCCAGCTTCGATCGTCTTCGGCAAATAGGGTGCGATGAAGCTCCTCGAGCATATCCGAGATGCGCTCGTTGCCCTTGTGACCCCGGCGGATATCTGCCTTGCGCATCCGGTGCGACACGTCGCGCCAAGCATCGCCGCCCGCAGCCAGGATCATCAGCGCCAATAAGCGGGATGCGGTCAGGCTGAGCGACTGGCCCTTGACGAACCTTACCTCAACGAGCTTCCCCGGCTTGGCGAATTCTTCGGTCTGCTTGGACGCGAGCGCATGCGCAACGCGCATAGCACGGCCGGCGCGTTCTTGCTCGTCGTCGCTTAGCTCGACATCCTGTACCGGCGAATCATCCATACATTGGCTCCGGGCCTGTTGGCTGCCTGACCTGACCCGCAACGTCAAGTCAGGACAGGAATGGCGGCCGTCGACAGCCCCCAAGTGGTCAGGATACAAGGGCCCCAATCACGCCGAGGAATCGGCCCGAGTCCGCGAGTCGCATCAGATCGGCACACCGCAACCGATTAGCTCCGGCAAGCAGTGGACAAACGACGGAAATTGAAGCGCCCCCACGAGGACAGGCAGGCCCCAGCAGGTCAGGATTCAGCCCCCGATTCGGCAGGAAACAGCCCCCAGCAGGTCAGGCTATCTCCCCCAAGCGGTCAGGAATGGTCTACCAACCTGTTGAAAGCAGGCAGTAATCTCGGCCTGAATCAGAATCTCTAGAATCGGAGAATCGCTCCCGCTGCTGGCGCAGCGGTGGTTTTGATATTTTTTTGAGAACGAAGAGGGGAGGGGGACCGAGCGTCTGAGCCCGGAGAAAATTAATGCCTCTCACCGCACGACGTCCAACACAGCAGCTGGTCGACCTCGTCGGCACCCTCGGCGGCACCTGGTATCGCTATGTCGCGATGTGCCGCTGTCCGGCGCACAGCGACGCCACTCCGAGTCTCTCGATCCGCCAGGGCGATAGCGACATTCTCGTCACCTGCTTCGCCGGGTGCGCTCGCGACGACGTGTTGCGCGAGCTGCGCCGCGTGCGCGCCGATCGCCATTATCCGAGCCCCACCGAAGCTGGCCCACCGCGGACTGGGAACGTGTCGCGACTCTGGGACCAGGCCGTCGACGTGCGCGGCACGCTCGCCGAACGTTATCTTGGCCGACGTCATCTGCTTCCACCCCCCTCGGACATTCGCTTCCACCCGCGCTGCCCCTATCTTCCGAGGCCCAGGACGGTCTTCGAACCGGCACTGCTGATCGCAGTCCGCAGTCCACGCCAGCTTGTCGCGATCCAGCGGATCTTCCTTGATCCTGCCACGGCCGACTACACCCGCAAGCTCATGATCGGAACGCCGCAAAGCGGCGCGTGGCGGGGCGGGGAAGGGGGTGCGACCCTCGCGATCGCCGAAGGCTTCGAGACCGCGGCCGCTTTCACCCGGCTCCACGGCATCCCGTGCTGGGCCTCGCTCGGCGCGCGCCGCCTCGACCAGCTTGCCATCCCGGGCAGCGTCACGACGCTTATGATTGCGCAAGATAACGACCCGGAGGGCCGACGCGCCGCGCACAAGGCCGAGGAACGCTATGCCCGGCAGGATCTCGCCATCCGTCGGGCACCTCCACCGCATGGCTTCAAGGATTGGGCGAAGGTTCTCGATGCCCGTGAACGGGATAAGCGCGGCTAGGCTCGCCGCGCCGGAAAAGGGGAGGGGGATCGAGGGCGTGCAGCTGCCGAGGGTGCAGCCACGCAGGAGACCCCCACATGACGACCCCAATCCATGCGGCCGAAGGCGCCGATCGCCGCGCCGCGCGCCTCCTCCTTCCACATTTGCGCGCAGGGGACACGATCACCCGTCGGCTGCTCAATGAGGCCATGGTCGAAGCCTTCGGCGGCTCCGACGCCGAAGGTCGCTGGACTCAGCGCGCCAGCTTTGAGGTTCTTGAACATGCGGTCGCGCTCCACCTGCGGGCTGCCGGGCCAAGCCTCTCCTCATTCGCTGACGTCGCGGCGCTGATCGACCTTTCCTCTCGGCTGCCGACCCAGACCGTGCGCAGCGAAGAGCAGATCGAATGGCAGCAGTTCTCGACCCCCGTCGACATTGCCGCCGTTGCCGTGCTGCTCGCCAACAGTCAGCCCGACGATGTGATCCTGGAGCCCAGCGCCGGCAACGGGCTTCTGGTGGCACAGATCCCGGCCCACCGGGCGCTCCACCTCAACGAACTCGACCGCTCGCGTCGTGTTCGGCTGCCAGACGTCTTCCCCAGCGCTGCGGTGACCGGCCACGACGGCGCGACCATCAACTCCGTGCTTTCGGCAAGCGACCGCCCGACGCTCATCCTGATGAACCCGCCGTTCTCGCGCTCTCTCGGCCGCGGCGCAGACGACTATGCTGCCGTCCGCCATCTCCAGGCAGCCATTCGACGGCTGCAGGCAGGCGGACGACTGGTCGCGATCATGCCGGACTGGTTCGGCCCCAGCGCCAGGATGCGCGATCAGTATGAAACCATTCTGCGCGACGTCACGGTCCGGACCGCCATCAGGCTCGAGAACTGCTATCTCAAACATGGGACCTCGATCGCGGTCCGCATGTTCGTCATCGACAAGACGCCGGGCAAGGCACCGGCCGCCACCATTCAGCGCTCCTCCATCGCGGATCTCCTCGGCACGCTCAGCGTCTCCGAACGATCGGCGGCGCGGGCCGAGCCGACCGTGACACGGCCCAACCGCTCGGGTGGCATTTCGTTCTTTCGGGCCGTCAAAAGCAGCCGCCCGGCACCCCGCGCCTATCACGCGCCCGTCCGCAACGATGTACTTCCTGTCGAATATGAGAAGCTGGACACGCCGGCGCCCCTCCTCGAGCAGACGGGCGTCTACCTCCCCTATCGGCCGAGCCGCATCCTCTTCGCCAAGGCCGGCGATCACCCGACCCCGCTCGTGGAATCGGTGGCGATGGGATCGATACCCGCGCCTATCCCCGACTATCTGCCTGCACTGCCCGAGCGAACTGTCGCCGAACGCTTGCTATCCGCCTCGCAGCTCGAGACCGTCGTCTATGCCGGGCACGCATGGGCGCAGACCATCCCGGGACGTTTCAAGCCCGACAAGGAAGGCGTCGGGCTGATCCTGGCCGAGGACGGCGAAGCCTACCGCAAAGGATTCTTCCTTGGCGACGGCACCGGCGCCGGCAAGGGTCGACAGATCGCGGCCTGCATCCTCGATAGCTGGCTCCAGGGACGCCGGCGGAATATCTGGGTCACCAAGAACGCGCCGCTGCTCGAAGACGCGCGCCGCGACTGGACCGCTCTTGGCGGTCTCAGCGGCGACATCCAGCCCATCTCCAACTGGAAGATCGACGAGCCGATCAGGCTCGACCAAGGCGTCCTTCTCGTCACCTATCCCACCTTGCGCTCGCTGCGCCGCGATCACAGCCGGCTGAAACAGATCGTCGACTGGGCGGGCGGCGATTTCGACGGTGTCATTGCATTCGACGAAGCGCACGAGATGGGCGGCGTGGCGGGCGGGGAGGGGGCTCTGGGCGCAAAGGAAGGATCACAGCAGGGAGTCTGCGGCGTCCTCCTCCAGAACCAGCTGCCAGGTGCGCGCGTGCTTTATGCATCGGCGACCGGCGCATCCGACGTGAACAATCTCGCTTACGCGGTGCGGCTCGGTCTCTGGGGCCCGGAAACCGCGTTCGCGGACCGGGAGCAGTTCATCAGCGGCATACGCAAAGGCGGCATCGCCGCGATGGAGCTGGTCGCGCGCGACCTCAAGGCGACCGGCCTCTACGTGGCACGCGCGCTCAGCTTCGCAGGGGTCGAATACGAGATCCTGCGCCACGAGCTGACACCCGCGCAGATCGCCGTCTACGACACCTATGCCGATGCCTGGGCCATCATCCACCAGAACATGGAGCGGGCGCTCGAGCTGACCAGCGTCGTCGATGGCCTGGAAAGCACGACGCTTAACAGCGGCGCCAAGGCCTCCGCGCGGTCACGCTTCGAATCGACCAAGCAGCGCTTCTTCGGCCAGGTCCTCCTCTCGATGAAGCTGCCGACCGTGATCGCCGCGGTTCAGGACCATTTGGCAAACGGCCAGTCGGTCGTGCTTCAACTCGTCACCACGGCCGAGTCCATCCTCGATCGCCGGCTCGGCGCGTTGAGCCCCGACGAGCGGGCCGACCTCGAGATCGACCTCTCACCCCGCGAATATGTGATCGACTATCTCGAACGCGCCTTCCCGACCCGGCAGATGCGGGTGTTTACCGACGACACGGGAACGCAGCGCTCCGTGCCGATGGAGGACGAGGCGGGCAATCCCGTCTACAACCCCGAAGCCGAGGCGGCGCGCACCCAACTCATCGAACATCTCTGCGCGCTGCCGCCCATCATGTCGGCGCTCGATGGCCTGCTCGAGCACTTCGGCCACGACAATGTGGCAGAGGTGACCGGGCGGACCAAGCGGCTGATCTCGACCGGAGACGGTCGGCAGAAGCTGGAGACCCGCTCCAGCAGGACCAGCCAGGCCGAGGCGGCTGCCTTCACGCAAGGCCGCAAGCGCGTCCTCATCTTCTCGGACGCCGGCGGCACCGGGCGGTCGTACCACGCGTCCCGCGATGTCGTGAACCAGGAGCAGCGCGTTCACCTGCTCCTCGAGCCGGGTTGGCGCGCTGATCGCGCCATCCAGGGCCTCGGTCGCACTCATCGCACGCACCAAGCGAGCACGCCGCTCTTCCGGCCGGTCACGACCGACTGCAAGGGCGAGCTGCGCTTCACGAGCACGATCGCTCGCCGGCTGGACAGCCTCGGCGCGCTCACCCGCGGCCAGCGCCAGACAGGCGGCCAAAACCTCTTCGATCCCGCCGACAATCTCGAGAGCGAATATGCCTGTGCGGCGCTGGTGAGCTGGTTCCACCTGCTCGTAGGCGGCAAGCTGACCAGCGTCAGCCAAGCCGAGTTCGAGCGGCGCACCGGGCTCGAGCTCTGCGACAAGGACGGCGTCATGAAGGACGAGCTCCCGCCCATCCAGCGCTGGCTCAATCGCATCCTAGCGCTTCCGATCGCGCTCCAGAACAGGATCTTCGACGAGTTCCTTGCGCTGGTGGAAACCCGGGTCTCGGCCGCGCGCGACGCCGGCAGGCTCGACGTCGGCGTCGAGACCATCCTCGTCGACACGGCAACGCTGACGGACGACACGCTGCTCAGAACCGACCCGGTCAGCGGCGCGACCTCGCATCTTCTCACGATCGAGATCGCCCATCGACGCACGCCGGTCCCGCTCGAACGCATCCTCCACATCGCCGACGCCGATGCGACCGCCGCCTTCCTGGTCAACGGCAAGTCCGGCATGGTGGCCCTCCAGACGCGGGCCCGCTCGCTTATGGAGGAGAAGGAGGGCACCCCAATCCCGCGCTTCGAGCTGACGCGGCCGACGCGCCGCGAATATCTGCGCGAGCAGGAGCTCTTCGAGAGTGCCTGGACGATGATTGATCGCGAGGCCTTCTGCGCGAAATGGCTGGAGGAAGCCGAGCGCGCCGCCAACAAGGTCGACACCGAGACGATCCGTCTTGCGACCGGCCTCCTCCTGCCGATCTGGTCGGCGCTGCCCAGCGACCATCTTGTCGTCAACCGCATCGCCGACAAGGCTGGGAACAGCTGGCTGGGCCGTCTCGTCTTTGACGAGCATGTTGTTCAGCTCTTCACCAAGCTCGGCCTGGATCGCGCCGAGGACCTGCCCGCGAGCGACATCGCGAAATCGGCCTTCTCCGGCCGTAGCGTCGACCTCAGCCGCCCCTTCCCGATGACGATCAAGCGCGCGCTTGTGAACGGATCGCCGCGCATCGAGCTGGTCGGCGCGCCTGCCGAGCAGATCGCGTGGCTGAAGTCGATCGGCTGCTTCACCGAGGTGATCCAGTACCGCACGCGGGTGTTCCTGCCGGTGCCCGCTGCCGCGGAGGTGCTCGAGCGCATCCTGGCCGGCAGCGGCTGACGGACCGGACTCTGCCGAGGGTCGGGACGTCTCGGGAAAGGGGAGGGGGAGCGGGGGTGGTGTCCGGGAGATGCCGGACGCCACCAGGAGTTCCCCCGATGATCCAGACCGTCAAACTGAACAAGCTGCGCCTGTCGCCGATCAACGTGCGCACCGCGCCCGACGAGCAGCTCCAGATCGAGCCCATGGCCGCGAGCATCGAAGCCAAGGGCGTCCTCCAAAACCTGCTCGTCACGCCGGCCAAGAAGCCCAGGGGCACCTATGAGGTATTCGACGGAGGACGTCGCTGGCGCGCGCTCCGCCTCCTCGCCGATCGCGGGTCGATCAGCGATGCCGACTTCGACGTGCCCGTCATGGTGCTGACCGGCGACGATGCCGAGCTTTCCGAGACCTCGACCGCAACGAACTTCCACCAGCTCAAGATGACGCCGGCGGAAGAATGCCGCGCCTTCCAGCATTTCATCGGCACGACCGGAGACATCGACGCGGTCGCCAAGCGCTTCGGCGTCACCCGGCGCTTCGTCGAAGGCCGCCTGCGCCTTGCCTCGCTCGCGGAGCCGATCTTCGAAGCGCTGAGCAAGGGCGAGATCACGCTCGATATCGCAAAGGCCTACGCCTCGACCGAAAGCGAGGACAAGCAGCTCCTCGTCTGGAGCAGCTATCAGCATGGCCACGTCACGGCCGACACAATCCGGCGCGTGATCGCCAACGAAACGCTCAAGGCGAGCGATCCGATCGCCATGCTGGTAGGGGAGGCGCGCTACCGCCACGCCGGCGGCAAGATCGACGGCGACCTTTTCACCGATGGAAACGATCGCTGGATCAACCCTGAGATCGCGCATCGGCTTGCCGGCGAGATCATGGAAGCGGAGGCGAAGCGCATCGGTGAGGAAACCGGGCTTGCCTGGATCCGGCCGATCGCCAGCAACTACGCGCACAACGCCGCCCACGGCCTTTACCGCGCCATTCTCCAACCACCTCCTCTCAGCGACGAACAGAAAGCGCGCCTCGTCGAGATCGAGGAGCGTCGCGGCGTCCTCGAGGTGGCGATGCAGGACGAGCAGCTCACCGAAGAGGCGTTCAAGCTGCTCGACCAGGAAGATGACCGGCTCATCGCCGAGGCGGAAGCGATCGAGAACCGCGCGCCGGTGCTTCCCGACGAACTGCGGCCTCATGTCGGCGCCTTCCTGCTGTTGACGCCCCAGGGCGAGATGCGTCTCGACACGCAGTATTACAGCGAGCAGGAAATCCTGATCGAGCGGCCCGACGACAACGGCGGCCATGTCGCGGAAGGCGATGAACCGGAGCAGCCGTCCGGCAGCTTCCGCGTCGGCGGCGGCGCTCCGGCCGAACCGACCTACCGGCACGAGGCGGTCGCGCCCGGCGGCAAGCCGCTCAGCGCGCGCCTCTATGACGAGCTCGCGGTCCAGCGCCGCGACATTCTCGCCTCCTGCCTCCTGGCACAGCCTGCGCTGGCGCTCGACTATGCTCTGTTCGTGATGGTCGACGCCCGGACCAATCCGTCGGGCGGTCTCGCCAGTAGCTCGACCGAGTACGGCACGACGATCCGTGCCATGGGTCCGCAGGATCCTGCGACCGGCGACATGCCGGCGTCTCGCGCGCGCGAATATCTCGCTGAAGCCCATGACGGTCTCGACGCGGGCTGGACCGAGTTCGACAGCGAGGTCGACCGGTTCGAGGCATTCCGAGCGCTCGACGATGACAGCAAGGCGAACTGGCTTGCCTACATCGTCGCGATGTCGCTCGAAGCCAAGCCGGGCCTCTCGAACGAGCAGATCCCGCTGCACAATCGAATGGCCTCGATCCTCGACATCGATGTGGCGAGCTGGTGGCGCCCGACGTCGGCGAACTTCTTCGATCGAGTGAACAAGGGCAGCATCATGAGCCTCCTTCATGACGTCGGCGGTCCGGCGCTCTCCGCCCGCCATGCCTCGCTCAAGAAGACGGAGATCTCGGAAAGCTGCCAGAAGCTGTTCGCGGGCGAGTCGATCGTCGAACCCGAGGTCAAGGCGGCCGCGCTCGCCTGGGTGCCCAACGCGATGCGCTTCCCCGATGCCCACACCGGTTCGGCATCCAGTCCCGCGACCGAAGATGCGTCCGACATCGGCGATGACTTCGCTGACGGCGGCGAGCCGGGCGTGCCCGGAGGTTCAGCCGCCGGAGAGCTCGAAGGCGCTGACGCCTGACTCAGCCGGCCGCTGGCGCCGGCGTTGGACCGGCTTCAGCGTCGACCATCACCTCCTCAGCAACCTGCCGCCGGC
Organism: Sphingomonas paucimobilis NBRC 13935; assembly: GCF_000739895.2. Lineage (GTDB taxonomy): Bacteria > Pseudomonadota > Alphaproteobacteria > Sphingomonadales > Sphingomonadaceae > Sphingomonas > Sphingomonas paucimobilis. The sequence continues at coordinate 116,049 of NZ_BBJS01000043.1, read as the reverse complement.
GCCTTGCGCGTCGGCGGTGCTTCCTTGCCACTTGGAGCCCACTGCCATGTCCGCAAAATCCAGGTCGAGCCGCGACGTCGCGGCGGAGATCACCGGTCTTATCATTCGCAAGCTCGAGGAAGGCGTCGCGCCTTGGAGCCGACCCTGGCGCGTCGGCGGCGCCGGCGGCCGCCCGCTGCGCCATTGCGGCACGCCCTACACGGGCATCAACACCGTCTATCTGTGGGCCATCGCCGATGCGAACGGCTACCGGTCGCGCTACTGGATGACCTATCGTCAGGCAGAAGCGCTCGGGGGGCATGTCCGCCGGGGCGAGACCGGCTCGTTGTCGGTCTATTACTCGAGCTTCAAGAAGACAGAGGCCAATCCGGTCACGGGCGCCGAGAGCGAGCGCAACATTCGCTTCCTGCGCCATTACATCGTCTTCAACGCCGACCAGATCGATGGCCTGCCGGCCTATTTCTATCCTGCCGAAGACGATATCGCGCCCGTCGACCCGTCGGTCCGGCAGAGCGCCATCGACGCCTTCTTCGACGCCATCCCGGCCGAGGTCCGCCACGGCGGCGACCGCGCCTTCTTCCATCCGACCTTCGACTACATCCAGATGCCGCACCAGCGCTCGTTCAGCACGATGGATCATTATGCCTCGGTCCGTGCGCACGAGACGACCCATTGGTCGGGCGGTACCAGCCGTCTCGCCCGGACCTTCGGCAAGCGTTTCGGGGATCAGGCCTATAGCTTCGAGGAGCTCGTCGCGGAAATCGGCAGCGGCCTGGTGTGCGCACATCTCGGGCTCCCGAACGAGCTCCACGATAGTCACGCAAGTTACGTCGCACACTGGCTCGGCATTCTGCGGGCGGACAAGACCGCGATCATTCATGCCGCTTCCAAGGCCGAGCAGGCCTTCAACTATCTGCTCGGCTTCAGCGGCGGGCAGGTGGGTGCGACCAGCATCGATCCGGTCGCGGCAACCGAGCAGCCGTTGGCCGCAGTCGCATAGGCGCGCCGCCGACCCGCCACCAGCAAAGGAGATGCTTCTATGGGATGGCTCACGATGCCGCTCCGTTCGATGGGCGGACACGCCACGGCGAAAGCTTATCTCGATGACCAGTTCACCTATATCCGCGAGGTGGAAGGTGGCACCTCAGGCCTGAGAGTGCTCGCTTCATCCTGTCCGCAGAACCGAACCTACTATGCCGCGGTCCAGGTCCTGAGGAACGGGGTCGGGGGCGAAGTCTTCGCGGTCATCTGCAAGGTGCTTTGGAACCCCGCCAGCAAGTCGGGCGAGCAGTTCGGTTACAAGGACAGTGCGCCGTTGCGGCGCTGAAATGGAGTATCAGTGATGATGAGGTAAGTTGAGAATGCCTCTGCTCGCCGGACTAACCTCGGGCCTCACAAGGTCTGAAATCCCGAAAGGGACGGGGAACAATAGCATGTTCGGAAAAGGCCAGATGCGTCTTAGTCGCAAATGGAGGCGATGACGGTCAGGGCAAGGTGCGTATGGTGAAGGCTACACTGCTTAAATCCCAGTCTGCAGCAATCTATATAGCGATACTGGCGAAAGCGACTGTCACGCCAGGTCCGGATGATGACAGCGGTCTCATGTCTTGGCCGCCTGTTTCTCAGCCCATCCGGTGCGCCTCTCGTCGAGGGGTTTAGTGGACGAACGGGACACCTAACCGCGCCGCATCTCCATTCAGCGTAACTACGGGATGCCCTAAACAGGCGGCTTCTGCCGGCCTGCATGGGTACGGAGCCGCCATATTACTCAAATGCCCGGGGTAATGCCCGGGACATCGACCTCTTCGGAGGCGGCGGTGCAACTGTATAAGGTCTCGAGCGATCGGGCCGAAAGCGGGGAAGACCGGGGGAAGGGCGGCAGCTGTGATTCTTCAACCACCGATCATGGGGTGTGCTGATGCTGCCAGAAACTGTGAAAGGCCGGTTGGAGGCCATTCCGGCGCTCGTTGCGTCGGGCAAAAGGGTGAATGGACTCTATCGTCTGATGGGGTCTCGCCTCCTTTGGGAGGAGGGGCTCCAGAAGATCGGATCCAACAAGGGTGCGATGACGCCGGGTATTGACGGCGAGACCTTCGCGGACTTCGGACCGGAAGACCTCGACCCGATTATCGCCAGCGTGACGGCAGGGACCTATGATCCCAAACCAGTGCGTCGGGTGTTTATCCCGAAAGGCAAGGGCAAACGGCGTCCGCTGGGCATTCCCACGCGCGACGACCGCCTCGTTCAGGAAGTGGCGCGGCAACTGCTCGAACGGATCTATGAACCGGTGTTCTCGAACGCCTCCCATGGATTCCGGCCGGGCCGGTCGTGTCATACGGCGCTTGAACACGTCAAAGCCGTATGGACGGGGGTGAAATGGCTCGTAGATGTGGATGTCGCGGGGTTCTTCGAGAACATCGACCACGACATCCTCCTGCGGCTGTTGCGGAAAAGGATCGATGACGAGAAATTCATCGGCTTGATCGGCAGCATGCTTAAGGCGGGTGTTATGGAAGACCGGGTTCACACCCGGACCTACAGCGGCACTCCGCAGGGCGGTATCGTCTCTCCAATCTTGGCCAACATCTACCTCCATGAACTCGATATGTTCATGGCGGAACGGATCGCGGCTTTCGAGAGGGGGAAGGTCCGTGCCACGAACCCGGAATATGGGCGACTGGCTGGGCGCATCCAGAAACAACGGAAGCGCGTCACCATGCTGCGGGCCAAAGACAATGTCGACGAGGTGAAGGTTGCGGCCTCCTTGGCCAAAATCCAAACCTTACTGCCGCAAAAGCGGTCCATCCCGTCGAGAGACGCGATGGACCCCGGTTATCGCCGACTTCGTTACTGTCGCTACGCGGACGACTTCATGATTGGGGTTATCGGTAGCAAGGAGGATGCACGAAGCGTGTTCGCCGAAGTCAGGGCATTCCTGACCGAGGCGCTGGCGCTCACGGTGTCCGAGGAGAAAAGCGGTATCCGCAAGGCGAGCGATGGAGCCGCCTTCCTTGGATATGAGGTCCGCACATATACGACACGCCAACGGGTTGTCCGGAGCCGACAAGGTTCCGTCAGCTTCCTTCGTAGGCCGCCGTCGGAAGTGATGCAGCTGCATGTCCCTTGGGAGAAGGTCCACGCGTTCGCTTCTGCAAAAGGTTATGGTGATCTGTCGGTGTTGAAGCCGCGTCATCGTAGCCTGCTGCTCAGCTGCAGCGACGTTGAGATCGTCCTAGCTTACAACGCCGAATTGCGGGGTTTTGCGAACTACTATGCTCTCGCCAAGGATGTGAGCTTCAAGCTGAACAGGCTTGAGTTTCTCCAGCGGTGGAGCTTGTTCAAGACCTTGGCCAGCAAGCACAAAACCAATGTGCGAGCGGTCGTGGCCCGCATGAGGACGGGGCAGGAATTCACCATCGGCTACGACGTCGATGGCCAGCCCCGATCGGTCAAAGTCTGGAAACTGGCTCATCTGAAACGTGATCCGGCCACCTCGTCCAGGATTGATATCCAGCCTTGGACGCAGGTGTTCACCCACTCACGTACGGACTGGGTTGATCGTCAGAATGCCAAGCAATGCGAGGCTTGCGGTCGATCCGATGTTCCGTGTCAGGTGCACCATATCCGGGGGATGGCCGATGTTTCGCACCGCGGTTTTGTCGTGAGAATGAAGGTGGCACGCGCCCGCAGGACGGTGGTCCTGTGCGAGCAATGCCACTGGGATACTCACAGAGGCCGCCTGCCCGATCTACGGCAAAGTGATGGTTCGTCACAGTGGAGAGCCGCATGCGGTGAAAGCTGCACGTGCGGTTCGGCGGGGGGATCAGGGCTGACTCCATGAGCAGCACCAATCCTACCCGACTGACCGAAGCAATGGGACCATGCGAGGACCACTGCCCGCGGCACATACTCGATCTTCTCACCCCCACCGACCGGGAGCATGCCATCGACTGGCGACGGCGCTGCGCCGAGAATCTGAAGCGGCGGGCCCGCAAGCTCGAGGATGGCGATCGGATCAGGCTGGAGACGCCGCTCACCTTCAACGATGGTCACGTCGGCCAGGAGTTTGTTGTCGAGAAGCGCGGCCGCAAGCTGTGCTTCCGGAATCCTGAGACCGGGTGTCGTTACCGAATCAGCCGCTTCATGGATCGGCAGTGGCAAATTGTGCCGACCACCAAGGTCCACAAGACGATCTTTGCCTGAGCCGGTGAGCCGGTATCATGTCTTCCGAAGAGGAACCCCCATGTTTGCTCCCGACCCCGGCCTTTCGCCGAAGCGTCTGCTCCTGTGCAGTCGCGAGAATGCCCAGCGCGTCGCTACGCGCCTTTTTGACCTGCAGCCCGGCCGCGTCAGCATCGTGCGAACCGGCAATCCGCTGCAGCCTTTCCGCGTCTGCACCATGCCCTGCCGCGGCGAGCGTGTTGAAGTCGAGATGGTGTCCTGATGCGCCTCCTCGCACCCTCCCTTCTCGCGATGGTGATGCTCGGTCCGGCCGCGCCGAGCGGCGCACAGACGTTTGAAGCGCAGGCGCGCGCGCTCGACGGCGACACCGTTGCCGTCGACTTCCGATTGCTCGGCGTCGATTCCTTCGAGCGCCGACAGCTCTGCCAGCGCGCTTCCGGATGCTGGCCTTGCGGCAAGGCCGCCCAGGATCTCGCAGCGAACGCCCTGCGCTCGAGGACCGCGGTGATCCGCCTCACCGCTGCCAACTCTTACGGGCGACGTATCGCGACGGTGACGATGGCCGGCAAGGACCTCGGCGAACGCCTCATCCGCGCCGGTCTTGCCGTGCCCGAAATCCAGTATCTGAAGAACGACCCCGGTCGCGCTACCCGGTACCGGGCAGCGTTCGCGCAAGCGAAGGCGAGCAGGGCAGGGGCCTTCGCCGGCACATGGATCGAACCATCACGCTGGCGCCACGGGGAGCGTCTTCGCTGCGAGCGACGACCGGCCCCCTGACAATCAGGCCGACGGCATCGTCTCCGCCCACCAGGACGGACCCTGCTCGAATTCGCCATCGAGCTTCACCATCGGCCCATCAGGCGTATCGGCGACATAGGGATTGATGAGCGGCATCAGCGTGGTCTTCATCCGCTTCTGCTCTCCCGCGACGCGGCCCCTTCGTTCCAGAAGGTCCTCGAGCCACTCAAGATCGTCGAGCATGGCGACGACGCCGCGGCCCGCAAGGCAGAAGTAGATGCAGCGCTGGAAGTCGTCAGCACCATCGTTCGCGAGGATCGCTGCCAGCTTCAGCTTGCCACCGGGCACGCCTTCATGGACCCAGCTGACCGCCTCGCGCAGCTCGCGGACGGAATAATAGGCGTCCTCGACGTCGATGCCGATCGCGGCGTTCGCGATCATCCTTCGCGTCGGTCGGTTGTCGGCATCCAGCGCCGCGTCCCGCAGCGTGATGTCGAGGTCGAACCGTTCTCTGAATCTGGCGGCCGCCATGGCAAATCTCCTGCGACCGGGAACGTAACGTGAACAATAGTTCCCGTCAACCACGTCGTCTCCCCACCATTCAGAAGGCGCAATCGATGGATATCGAGATCATCGTCGGGCTTCCGCACCTTGGCGCCGGTCCGATCCTCAGGCGAGCCTGCACGCTGCGGCAGCCCACGCTGATCTCCGCGAACTGTCTGTCGCGCTGGTCAGACCGGCGCGGCTGGCGCGAATGGACGGGCTGGCGGCTCGATCAGCTTCGAAACGCACGAGGCCTGGCGTCGCTCTGCCTCGATTCCGGTGGGTTCGTCGCAGCGGCCCGCTATGGCGGCTTCCCATGGTCGCTGGCGGACTATGTCTCGCTTGCAGCTGCCTATCCCTTCAGATGGTGGGCGAGCGCCGACTATTGCGTCGAGGCCGAGATCGCCGCCGACCGAGAGGAGGTCATCGACCGGCTCGCCCGGACGATCCGCGCCAACCGCGATTGCCGCAGGCTCGCCGAGGACCAAGGCAACGCCGATACCTTGATCCCGGTGATCCAGGGCCGGCGGCCGACCGACTATGAGCGGTGCGTCGACGCCCTCTGGGGCTCGCTCCGGCCTGGGGCGCTTATTGGCGTCGGAAGCATGTGCCGGCGCGACATCCATGGACCGGAAGGTCTCATCGCTGTCGTCGATCACCTCGACCAGATCCTGCCGATTGGTGTCCGGCTCCATGCCTTCGGCGTGAAGGGGACAGCGCTGCCATTCTTGCTTCCGTTCCGCCACAGGATCGCTTCGATCGACAGCCAGGCCTATGGGATCAGCGCGCGACGGGCGGCCCACACTGCCCGCACCCCCAAGACGGACGAGTTCGTCGCCGATCACCTGGAGCGTTGGGTGGCGGGCCAGCAGCGCAGGCTGAGCTTGCCGCCACAGCGGCTGCCCCAGCAGCTCCACGCCGAGCGGGAGAACCCTCCGTCCGATCCTTGGGAAGCGGCGATTGCGCGAGCCCGTTCGGAAATCCGTGACCTCATCGAGTCCGGCGATCTCGACCATGACGAGATTACCGCAGCCTGGGTCGAGCAATGGGCCGCTGACATCCACCGAAGGCAAGCCGCCGAGCAATGAAGAGGGGAGGGGGAAGGGCAGGGTTGAGCATCAGGCTCGACGGAAAGAAGGCGCGCACCCGCGAAGGAGGCGCGACGCCAATCCCGAAGGAGACCCGCCTTGACCCCATCGCATCCGAATGCAGCCACGACGCTGTCGCTCTCCAAGATCATGCTTGGATACAATCCACGTCGCTATTTCGACCGAAAGAAGCACGAGGACCTGGTCGCGTCGTTCCGGCTGCGCGGCATGCTTCAGCCGATGCTTCTCCGCCCGGCAGCCGACGTCGACGACACCTACGTCGTTGTCGCGGGAGGCCGCAGGTATCGGGCCGCCCTCGAGGCTTTCGGTCCAGAAGGGGAGGTGCCCGTCGTCATCCGCGAGATGACCGACCAGGAAGCGCTGGAAGCGGCGATCGACGAGAACGACAATCGCGACGATGCGTCGGAGACGGAGCAGGCGGACGCCGCCGTTCGGGTTCTCGCCGCCTGCCAGAATGATCGCGCCGAGGCGGCGCGGCGGCTCGGCTGGTCCCAGGCCAAATTCGACCGCCGCCTCGCCCTCGCGAATCTCTCCGACGCCGTGAAACTCGCGCTCGATGAGCGCCGCATCAAGGTCGGCCATGCCGAGCTGCTCGCTGCCATTCCGGCGGACAAGCAGGACAAGGCTCTCGACACGATCACCGCTTCCGGTCTCGACGTCGGCAAGACGCGCGATCTCTTGATGCGCGTCACGCAGGATCTAGCCAACGCCTGCTTCGACAAGACCGAATGCATGGCCTGCCCGTTCAACTCCGGAACGCAACGAGCCCTCTTCGAAACCCATGTCGATGAAGGCCATTGCACCAATCCCGGTTGCTTCCAGCTCAAGACCGAAGCAGTCGAGAGGGCGCAGATCGAGGCCCAGGAGCGCGCTGCGGCTGCGGCACAGGCCGAGGCCGCCGATCGGCAAGCTGACGGTGGCGAAGGGGAAGCTGCTCCCGACGCGGACGAGCTGGCAAATACCGACGACGATGGCGACGGTGCAGCCTCGCGTCCAGGGGTTCGAGCGACCGCGGTCGCAGCCAATCGGTCGTCGTCCGGCGCGATCGTCAAGCCGGCCGCCCGGGCTGACGGTGCGACCGTCTCCGTCAAATCGATCGCCGGCCGCACCGCCGACCTTCGGGAGGCGACCTGGCGAACGGCGCTTGCCCGGGGCCTCGCCGATAATCCCTCCCATGCGCATGCTGCGATCCTCGTCGCCGGCCTGACGGGTACGCTCGCGCAGATCAAGCCGGCCACCTTGACGTCCCGCGCCGGGCTGCTGGTCAGCCCTTCGTTTCCCGACCTGAGCTTCGGAGAGAAGATCGAGGGGATCCGCGCGCTTTCGGACGCGCAGGCAGCGACCGCCCTTGCCGCGATCGCAGCGGCCTATGCGCGCGACGTGCAGTCGTTCGCGCATGTCGCCGACCTTGCCCGGGCGTTCGCAATCGACATCCGGCACGGCTGGCGTGTCGATCGATCCTTCCTGGAGCGGTACACAAAGGACGAGCTCAAATTCATCGCTCAGGAGTGCGGCCTCATCGCGCACTTGGGCGAGAAGGCGTTCGCGAAGCTGCTCGCTTCCAAGAAGGCCGACCTCGTCGCCGGGATGCTCAACGCGGTCGGCTTCGATTGGACCGGCCGCCTGCCGAGCGGCATGACCCTCGACGGCAAATACGGGCCTCCTCCGGCTCCTCTTCGCGCCGAAACCGACCGCGGTGTTTCCGCGATCGCGGCCTGACGGCCCTCACTCCCTCCGAAATAAGGACTGACAATCATGCTGATCGCAAGTCTCTTGCCGTTGCTCGGCCGCTACTCGCTTGGATTCGACCTCGTCGCGGGTCCGGGCGAGACCGTTACGTTGACCGTCATCCCTCGCGCAACGGAGGGCAAAGCCCAGCGCCTCGAGACGGGAGAGCTGCGGCCGATCTCGATCACGGCGACGGCAGCGGAGATCGACATCGAACTCGCCAAGGGGGCAGACGGCGCGCTCGGCCAGCTCATCGCTTCGCGCAAAACGCTCGCCGAGCAGATTTCCGAGCAGCGCGAGGCGGCCGAGGCCGCACGCGCGGCATCGGCGGAAGCGGCCAAGGCGAAAGCCGCCTCCACGGCGCCGCGACCGTCCCCGACGAGCAGCTCGCCGGCCACGCCGCCTCCGGGCTCGCCTCCGGCCGATGCCAAGTCGGACGAACCCGCCAGCCTCTGGTGAGCACCTCGAGCCCCTGTCCAACGCCAAGGAGTACGCCCCAATGCAGATCAACCAGCTTGACCGCGCCTATCGATATGACGGCATCGATCTCCCGGTTCCGCCGCATCTCGCCCACGACCCGCAGGCTCTGCGAGCCTATCACGCAACGCTCTACCCGGCGATCCTCAACGCCGAGACGGTCGACGTTGGCGTGACCGGCGGCGTCCACGTCACCGAGTACCGCCGCGCCGTCGGCACCAAGGGTTGATCGTGCCCCGCCGCCACGGCGGAGCCATCCCCGCCGCACCGCGCAAGACGCTTCTCGAATGGATCGAGTTCGATGATGGCAACGCAACCGGCATCTCCCAGCCTTCCTGCAGCATCCAGGCCCGGGCCCTCCATGCGCAGCTCGCGCTCGAGCCCACTCACCGAAGCCACTCCCCCGAGCCCCTTCAGCCACCAGCAAGCCTCCGACTTCCGCCGCTCGGCTGATCTCGCGGGCCGATCGGTTGAGATCTCGCCGGACATACCACGAACCTTCGACCAGCCTCTTGCACGACACCATAAGCTGATCGGGCGTTGGGTGGCGTCGCGCGAGAAGGCGACGAGACGATATTCCCGCTGCGAGGCGCGACGGCGCATCGAGCATGTTTTCATCTCTGCCGCTGGCGAGGCGCTGCGTCCGATCGATCTCGCCGAGCTTCGCGTGGTCGTGCTCAACGGCGAGTCCGAGGGAGCGCCGGCGATCGTGATCATCTGCGAGAGCATCGGCCAACTGGATCTCGGATGGATCGAGACCAGCGAGGCGCCGATCGCCTGGCGCGCGGCTGCCTACGTGGCGCTCGAGCAGACCCTGGGGGCTGCCCTGCCGATCTTCGGCTACCAGGATCTCTTCGACGAAATATCCAATTACTATTGGGACGGCGAGACCGACGATGACGCCGCCCGCCAGTGCCTCATCAACTATCACGGCGCAGATCCCGGCGACCTCGACGAAGTCGCCCTGCCGTCGACCATGGAGGCCAAGAAGCCCGCATGGATGATCGCGGCGAATGCAGCGCCGCTGGCGAAGCTGCCTCTCGACCTTCGCAAGGCACTACGCGAACTCCGCAGCGCTCACGACGCGCTTCGGCTCCTGCCGGGAGATTGCAACGCCTGGCACTTCGACGGGCAAATTCTCTACGAATATGTTCCCGGCCTTGAGGAATGTTCGACGCTGCCCCCGTTGACGCTCGTGCCGGTCGAGTTCTTCGCGGCCGAGGTGGACGATGTCGGACGCCACGGCATGGAATACGGCTTCATGGATGTCGCGGGGATCTGTCCGCTCTCCGAGGCCGCGCACGTCGAGCGATGGTTCGCGTCGCTGCGGACCGGCGCTCACTTCCTGCTCGCTGCGCAGCAGCTGATCCAGCTCGATCCCGACAAATTGTGAGGCCCCCATGCCGGACCATAGCGCCCATTTCGAAGCCACCGCCGGAGGCATGGTGCTCACCAACGCCATCCTCCTGTACCGCACCGAGACCCCCCGCGGACTCGATCCCCACCGCGCCCCCAGGCAGGATGGACATGCCTTCGCCAGCATCCATCATGTCGAGCATGGCGGCGAAGGCGGGCCGACGATCGCCGCCGGCACGCCGCTGACCCGCGCCCACCTTCGCCAATGGACCGAGGCGCTCGGGCGCGCAGCGCCGCCTCAGATCCTTCCCCACAATGTGCTGGTTGCCCATCGCGACATGCTCGCCTGGTGGACGCCCGAGCAGGTCCGCCCGGCTTATTTCGATCTGTCCACACCGCCGGCCGGCCTGCGCGTTCTCGCGCAACGGACGATCCGGCCCGTTCCGTATCCCGCCCAGCTGTTCGTGGCGACGCCGCGCCGGCTCGGGGTCTATGCACTCGCCGAAAATGAGCGCCCCTCGGCGACCACGCGGGTGCTCCACTCGCCGGTCCTCAACGTCTTCGTCGATGGCTCTCTCTGCTGGGGGAACATCCCGAGGCCGCGCACGCTGGACGTCGCGGCCATCCCCGACTTCGAGCGGGCGCTGTTCGATTCCTGGTCGACGCACCCCAATCCCGGGCAGGAGCTGACCGTCACCGGCAAGGGTGGCCTGCTGAAGCTCTGGGACGACCTTGCGGCGCGCCAGGCGACGCGCTTCCCGGTGAGGCGCCTCCGGCCGTTCACCGGCACGAGCCAGCGACCTCCATCGAGAAAGGCCAACGCCGAACCGATGACGCTCGAGCGGCTGATCGCTGAAGGCGCGGCGTCATGACCGTCCTCGCCGACGATCCGACCGCGGCCGCCATTCTCGCAGCGGCGCCCTGTTATCCGGTTCCGCCGGTCGGTCGGTCCCCCGCGATCGACGCGGTACGCGCCTCCCGCACAAGCCAATGTCTCGCGGTCGGGAGGGACGGAGTCATGCTCATCGTGCGACGGCCATGGCTCGAGCTCGACATTCCCGTCACGCCGCCGTTTCCCGCCTACCTGCCTTATGGGAGCGTCGGCGAGCGCCGGGCGGAACTACGCTGCGGGCTAATGCCCCGCGAACTGCTCGGCCGGATTCTCGATCACTTCCGAGCGGCCTTGCCCAACGAAGCTGCCGCCTTCGTCCTGTGGAACGAGAATGAGCGAAGCTTCTCGATCCACTACCCCCAGATCGACGATGCCACTCCGTCCCGCGTGACCTATCGGTCCCCGATTCTGGCGCCCGACCAACATCTCATCTGCGACATCCACAGTCATGCGCATGGCGCGGCATTCTTCAGCGCGACGGACGATGCCGACGACGCGCACTCCACCAAGATCGCGCTGGTGCTCGGCCGTCTTGGTCAACCGGAAGGACCCGCCATCGCTTCGCGATTGTGCGCCGGCGGGATGTTCCTGCCGCTGCCGCGCAGCCCGTTTTCAGGAGACGACGATGCAGCCTGACATCCCCAATCGCCACTATCTTCCTGCCGGCTTCGACAATCGCGCGATCAAGGTCCTTCTAGTCGGCTGCGGCGGAAATGGCGCGCAGATGCTGATGGGACTGGCTTCGCTCGAGACAGCGCTACGCGCGATCTCCACCCGGTCGCTCCAGGTCACCGTCGTCGATGACGACGTCGTCAGCGAAGCCAATCTCGGCCGGCAACCCTTCTACCGATGCGACCTCGGCGCTTCCAAGGCCCGCACGCTCGTCGAGCGGATCAATCTCGCGCACGGCCTTTGCTGGCGAGCCGTCCATGGCCGCGCTCCCGAAGCGGTCAAGATCGCCGACGTGGATATCCTCATCAGCTGCGTCGACACCGCTTCCGCGCGCCGCGCCCTCGGCGCCGATCTGGCGAATGGGAAGCCCGTGCCCGCCTACTGGATGGACCTCGGCAACCGCGCCGGAGACGGGCAGTTCCTGATCGGGTCGCCTCGCCGCTCCACCGCCCACGACCGGCGGCGCCTCCCGACCGTCGTCGAATATTTCCCCGAGATCGCCGACGAAACGGAGCCCGACGACGATGCGCCGTCCTGCTCGGTGGCCGAGGCGCTCGAACGGCAGTCGCTTTTCGTCAACCGCGTCCTGGCAAGCCACGCTCTGGCGCTGCTGTTCGACCTCGTCGGGCGCGGGTCGATCGGCCACGCTGGTGGCTTCATCAACCTCGTTCGCGGGCAATGCGTCCCGATCCCGCTTCCCGCGGTCGAGGAGGCGCAGGATCAGCTCGTATCGGCCGCGCTGCCCGGACCCGCGTGATGGGCGCTCGATCCTCCAGGGCCGAGGTGCGCAACCCCGTTCTTGCCCTGCCGGCGGTCGCCCGGCTCCGGGCGCTCAGTCCGGAGGCGCGCCTCGCGCTGCTGTCCGTGCTGCTCGACATCCAAAGCGAAGCCCGGCTGCGCGCCGAACGGAGCTGGCAGAGCCGCAAGCCGCCGGTTGCCGCATACTGGGCCGCCTGCGGTGTCTATGCCGGTCACATCGCGCGCGCGATCGGCCCCGGGCCAGGGCGTCGGCGCGGCTGACCGCCAGGAAAAGAAGAGGGGGAAGGGGAGGGGCGAGCGGACGTGCGCTTTAGCCCGGAGAACCTCCCCATGCACTACGATGTCGCGATGCGCCACCAGCAGGCGCTCGATCCCAGCGCGCTGACCACGATGGCAGCCACCCTCCACGCGATCGGTGCCGCCATCACCGACTGCCGCAACGCGGGCAAGGACCCCGAGATCGACGCGGCGGTCATCCTTCTCGCCCGCCACCTCGGGACTGTCTGCGAACGCCGCCCGGACGACATGGCGCTGCGCCGCAACTGCTTGGACCAGATCGCCGAGATCCGGCGCCACCCTGTCCTGCGGACCCTCGCTTGTCGTGGTGTCGCCTACGACGAGGCTGCCAAACGCACCTTTCACAGCGAGGGGCGCATTGCCATGCGCCGGCTCGCCGAGGCCCTTGGGCTGGAGGCCGATAGCTACGAGGTCCGCTCCAACAAGGGTGGTCCGGCTGTCTCGGGCGAGATCACCCTCCACGGCGAGGAGGTGTACGTCCACCTCAGCCTGGGCGCGATGGGGGCCGGCCGCGAAATCCTGTTCCGGCGCTGCAGGGGGCGCAAGGACTATACCGGCGAGCGCAACCACTTTGCCTCGATCGCCGAATTGCTGGCCCCAGACCGCTTCGCCGACCGGCTCCGCCGCGAACTCGCGCTCTCGCCGCCGGTCCGGCAGTCCGAGCGCCTCTTCGCCTGACGCCGCCAGTTACCAGGCCGCCGCCCTTTTCCGGAGCCGTCATGCCACCCATCGCCCAGCTCGCAGCCGCGGCAGCGGCCACTCGGTCCTATCCGGCCGTCCCCGGCCTGCCGGACATCGCCATCACTTCCGAGATTGTCGCCGCGATCCGCGCCGGCGCCTGGATCGTCTTCAACCTCTCAGGCGGCAAGGACTCGAGCGCGGCCCTGTTCGCGGTCAACCTTCAACTCGATTCACTCGGCCATCCGCGGGCGCGGCGGATGGCGATCCATGCCGATCTTGGCCGCGCCGAATGGGATTCGACCCCCGATACCGTCGCGCGCATAGCCGCTAGCGCCGACGTGCCGCTGACAGTCGTGCGCCGGGCGGCCGGCGACCTGGTCGACCGCTGGATCCAGCGGTTCGAAAGCGGCAAGCGCCGCTACGAGGCGCTCGAGACCTACAACCTGATTGGTCCCTGGTCGTCGGCATCGCTCCGCTTCTGCCAATCCGAGATGAAGGCGGCCGTGATCGGTCCGGCGCTCGCCAGAATGCTGCGAGGCCAGCAGATCATCTCCGTTCTGGGCCTGCGCCGCGACGAAAGCCACAACCGCGCCGCCACCCCGATCGCCAAGGCCGATCTTCGCCATGCCAAGGCCGGGAACCGGCACGGCACCGCGATCACCCTCTGGCACCCGATCGCGTATTGGAACAGCGAAGACGTATTTCGTGCTCACGGCACGCTCGGCATCACCCTGCACGAGGCCTATTCGATATGGGGCGCAACGCGCCTCTCGTGCCGCTACTGCATCTTCGCCTCGCTTCACGACCTGTCGGCTTCTGCCGCAGCCCCGGCGAACACCGAGGCTTATCGCGAGCTCGTCGGCATCGAGGCGCGATCGACCTTTCCATTCCAGCCGACACGCTGGCTCGCCGACATCTCACCGCATCTGTTGAGCGGCGGGCTCCGCGCGGACGTTGAACGCGCCAAGGCCGACCAGCTCGAGCGCCGGCATCTCGAGGCCTCGATGCCGGCAGGCCTCAGATACGTCAAAGGCTGGCCTCCGCGGATGCCCACCCTCGCCGAGGCCGAGGATATCGCCGCGGCACGGCGGCCCATCCTGGCGCGCCACAGGCTCGAGAACCGCTATCCGACAGGATCAGCCGTCCAGGCGCGCTTTGCAGAGCTGAGGGTCGCGGCCGGGCGGCAGATGTCGTCGTGACGACGATCCATGCCGCCGCCGGCTCCTTCCGGATCGTCGCCCGCATCGAGGACCCGCCGCCCCTGGGCTGGCGCTTCTGGATGCTTGCCGGCTTTCCGGGCGATCCACTGGATCCGAGCCCCTATGGCGGCTCGCGCTGCCTCGCGCTTACCGTCGTCGACATCGATGGCAGCGACCGCTGGCTCTGTGCGATGGAGCTCGACCACAGCCTCCGCCTGCTGTGCTCCCATGATCTTTTCCCCTGCCCGAGCCAGGCAGGTGCGGACGCCTTCGCACACGCGATCATCGCCCGCCACGCGCGCCGGCCCGCGCTCCTCTGACCCACGGACCACGTCCCATGCAGACCGACCGCAGCCAGCGCTGGCGCGAACGGCGCGCTCTGTGGGCGCGCGATCTCACGCTGATCGATCCCGGCGCCTACAGCGTCGACGTCATCGATCACGCCGCCGCGCGCGCCTTCATCGCGCAGCACCATTATCTGCCCCGCTATCCGGCCGCGCAGCTCGCGGTGGGGCTGTTCGCGCGCAAGGGCGCGCTCGAAGGCGTTGCCGTTTTCGCCGTTCCGACCACCAGCGCCGTCGTCTCGCGCCACACCGGGTTTGACGATCCTCGCCGCGGCTGCGTTCTCGCGCGCCTCATTCTGACCGACGCCGTGCCGCAGAACGGCGAGAGCTTCTTCGTCGCGCGGGCCTTTCGCCACCTGCGCCGGGAACGGCCTGGGATCGAGGCGGTGGTGTCGTACAGCGATCCAGGGGCGGGGCATATCGGCCGCGTCTATTGTGCGCTCTCGGCCGCCCACCGCGCAGTCACGAAGCCGCGATCGGTCCTTCGGGTCGGCAACATCACGATCTCGGGGCGCACGCTGTCCAAGATCCGCCTGGGCGAGCAGGGCCAAGCCGGCGCAATCGATCAGCTCGTCTCGCTGGGGGTCCCGAGGCCGCGTATCGGCGAGGAGCCGCGAAGCTGGTTGTGGCGGCTCCAGCGCGAGCGCCATCTCGTCACGCATCAGCAGGCTGGGCTGTTCGCCTATTGCTTCGAGCTGACGCGCGAGGCCCGCCGCCGCGGCCGCACCCTTCCGCGCCTGCCGTATCCCAAGGCCCTTCCGCCGCGAAACGCGCTGCTTCCGCTCATTTGGCCCGATCAGGAGACCCTCCATGGCTGACATCACGCAGCTGCCCGTCATAACCGCGGCCGATGCCGAAAGCATCGGCTTCGCCCGCTTCAACGACGTGCCGACGCTTCCGATCGACATCCCCGACGGCAACTTCACGATCAGCGCCAAAACCACCGACGGTCGTCGGATCACGTTCTTCTTCGGCGAATACAAGCGCGGCTCCCCGCCAAGCTTCGTCGACATCCAATATCACGACAACGGGACACGCATCGCCAACGCGAACGGCGGTACGTCACCGACCTTCGACATGCTGACGATCGGCCTGGGCGGCCGGAACGTCTTCGACAGCCGCAGGCTCGGACCCGACGACAAGCCCTCGATCGCCGTGATCCTGATGGGCGAACCGACCGTCCCGGCACCCCAGCACGACACGGCCGCCGGATAACTGGCGAGACCCGCTTTCGAGAGGCGGCCCGAAGACACCCGCCTCTCCGGCGCTGTCGCATCGGACAAGCGAGGGGAGGGGGGCCTTGAGTTTGGCGGCATTCAGCCGCGTTCAAGCCCGAGGCCCCTATGATCACCTCTGCCACGCCGAGGCCGGTCGACACCATCATGGTGTGCGCGCCGCCGCCGGTCGTCCTCGCCTATGGTATCGGCGTGGACTCCACGGCCCTGCTCGTCGAACTCGATTCGCGGGGCGAGCCGCCGGACTTGGTTCTCACGGCCGATCCCGGCGCCGAGAAGCCTGATACGTACGAGTACCAGAAGTTGATCGCGGCGTGGATGGCCGCGCGGCGCATCCCCTATGAGGTGGTCCGCTACGTGCCGCAGCGCTTCAAGCACTGGCCACCCTATTACTCGATCCTGGCCAACGTGCTCACCAATGCGACGCTCCCCAGCATCAGCCTTGGCCGGCATAGCTGTTCTCTCAAGTGGAAGGTCGCGCCGCAGGACGCCTACCTCAAGCAATGGGCGCCGGCCCAGGCCGCGTGGCAGCGAGGCCAGAAGGTCGTTCGGCTGATCGGCTACGATGCCTCGCCTGCCGACACGCGTCGCTACGCGCATGCGTCCGCGTTGAACGATCCGCTGTTCGAGTGCCGCTATCCGCTGCGTGAGTGGAACTGGAACCGCGACCGGTGCGCCGCCCGTATCGAGCAGGCCGGTCTTCCGATCCCTCCCAAATCGAGCTGCTTCTTCTGCGGGGCAATCCAGCCGGACGAAGTACGGGCGCTGCCATCCTGGTGCCTCAGGCTGATCGTGCTCATCGAGGCGCGCGCGGAGCCTCGGCTGCGCACCGTCGAGGGGCTCTGGCGGCGTTCGACCAGGACGAAGCCCGGCAGGATCACAGACTTCATTTGCGCCGAGCGGCTGCTCCCGGCCGCCGAGATCGAAGCCATTCGCCGCGATGCACCCACCGATCTCATCCGGTTCCAGGATGCAGCGAGCATCGTGCCGCTTCCCCAGCGGCCGACGATGGAAGCCTGGATCGAGACCTTCAACGCCGGCCTGATGGAGGCTGCATGACCGATCAGCTATCCCGCATCGCCGAACTCAACGACCGCTGCCGGCACGGCCTCGATCCGACTGCCCGCGTCGTCATCACTGCGGCTTGCGTCGCCGCCTTCGCCGGCGATCTCTCCGCCCAGGCCGAGCTGCTCGCAGCGATCCGAGGTTACGCATTCACGCGCGACGATGGCCCGGAACGCTCTCGCGGGGAGTTCACCGTCTGTGGCCACGCCGTCCGTTTCGCGATCGACTATTACGACCGCGCGCTGGGATGGGGATCGGAAGACCCTGGCGATCCGCACGTCACCACGCGAGTCATGACGATCATGCTGCCCGAGGACGACTGAACCTGGGAAAAGTGAAGGGGAAGCGGGTCGGGCAGTAGGCGCGTGAATGCAAGCGGACCTACCCTGCGAATGACCTTGGGGCCCGCCGCAGACGCGCCTTTCCGCATCCATCGTCCATCCAAGGGAGAAGCCCATGCGACGGATCGCCTCCGCCACGCCCGCTGACGGGCACGCCATTGCGGTAGCCGTTGAGCGGCTGCGCGAAGCCCGTACCTTGCTTCGCCAGGCCGGAGCGCGTCAGGCTGCTTCGGCCGCCGGCAAGGCGATCAGCAGCGCCGAAGGCGCGGCGCGCCATGTCCAGCATCGCATCCGGAGGACGATGGAATGAGCCGTCACGACCTTCAGGCCAAGCCGGACAGCCCAGACGTCGTCCGCGCGACGGTCGGATGGGACCGGCCGCTTCAGACCTTCTTCGCGCAAGTCTTCTTTCGCACCGAAGACGAGCCCGCCGAAGGCGAGCCCCTCGTCTGGATCGGCACGGAGCCGGGCGAACTCCTCTCCGCCGATGCCGCGATCGCCGTTGTCGCGCCTCATGCCATCATTCCTCCCGACCTCCACCGGCAGCTCACTGCCGACATGCAGTCGTCCATCGGCATCGAGGATGGCAGCCAGCAAGTCGCCGCCAAGCGCTACCTGTTCGGCTCTACCCACTGAAGCTGCAATCAGACAGGTGCCGGCGCAGCCGAGCCGCTGCCGCCACGAACCTTTCCAAGGCCCGATCATCAACGGTCCCCGCGATCACGGCGCGGTGGCCGAACGTGCGCGCTGCGCCGGCCCAACCAGAGGAGACTATCATGGCCGACCGGGTATCCGCCTCCATCGTCATCGGCGGCGAGCTTGACGCTCCCGCCTTCGCAGAACTTGCCGAGCTCATTGCTGCCGAGCGTCTTGCCGTCGAGTGGGACGGCGATCCGTTCGAGCCGGAACATCGCGTCGACGGCGAGCCGCTTCGCCTGTTTGCGCACGAAGTCGCAGGCGGTCGCTTCGAGGAGATCGAGGACTGGTGCGTGATGCATCGCGTCCCCTTCGTACGCTGGTGCGGCGGCTATTCCGGGCAGTGGGGACCCGAGCGCGTCGTCGCCATCGGCGACGGCAAGGCGGTGTCCTACGCTGTCACCGAGGATGACGAGGTTGTCATCAGCCGCAGCGCCATCACGGCGCTTGGCTCGCTCGATGCGATCTTCGCTCATTTCGATGCAGCGGAATTCGTCGTGCCGGCGCTCGTCGTTGCAGATGCCGCCGCCGCCGCTCCCGCGCTCACCTCGACTGACGGAGCGCACCATGTCCAATAGCTACACCAAGGCGGCGTTCGACCTGACCGTCACCGTCGCCGAGGCCGACATGCTCCGCCGGGTCATCGCCACGGTGGAACTGATCGACGACACCGAGGCCGGGATCGACGTTCGCGAAGCGCATTATACCAGCCTTGGCCCGGACTTCGCCGCCCTGTTCCCGCGCAGCGACGAGGACCCGTTTGCGGGAGTGCTCGACCTCTTCGAGGATCCGCAATATCCCTATCTCGATTTCGATGTCGCGTTCAGCGAGGCCGACCAGCTCGGCCGGGTGCTCGTGACGTTCTCGGGCGAGCAGTTCGGAATCGATGTCGCGGCCAGGCTGATCCAACATTGCGCGCGCTCGGCGCTGCCCTTCGGGTTCGAATGGGCGTCGGATTGCGACAGGCTGCGGATCGGGGAGTTCGGCGGCGGCTATGTCGTCATCAGCGAACACGGCATCAGCTATGGCCACACGACCCAATTGCTCGACCGTGCAATTGCCGGGCACGGGATGAAGGCGCCGACGGATTCGTCCTCGCGATCCGCGATCCGCAGCACGGGCTCAGCTTCTGGAACGACGATACCGGCTTTGACCGATTGTCGCGCGCGCGGGTCTTCAGCGAGGCCGAGGCCGCGAACCATAACGTGCCTCTCGCGCACGACCAGCCCGAATGGCTGGCGATGCCGGAGCCCCTGCGCCTTTGATCCGAACGTCGCGATTGCGCGATCGACACAGACGTATAGCATCGTCGCCGGAGATGCCGATGACTTCGATACCCACCGATCACGACGCGATGCTGGCCGCGCTGACCCGGCTGATACCGATCGCGATGAGCGATACCGGCCAGTCGCGCCGGGTCGCGAACTTCCTGATGGCGTGGTGGAACGGGCCGGAACTCGGCCATTTCGAGATCGCCGACCTGTTCGGGCTGGATGTCGCTGTGGCCAACGATATTGCGACCATCGTCGGCTATCTCGGACAACGCCCCGGCGCTATCTACATCGATGCCCTCGGCTTCGCCGAGGAGATGCAGGACATCATCGCGCTCTGGCGCAAGCCGGTCTCGACTTCGGCGACCTGACCGGGCGCCGGTACCCGAATTTTCGGACCGAGGCCGCCACAGACACCCCCCCGGAGGGGCGCCAAACCTTGCGCGATATCCATCGCGCGCCATAACGGGAAGTCGTCGGGCGAAGATCGCCAGGGCGTATCCTTTCGTGGGAGGTGCGGTTGCCGGAAGAGAACAACCTGGTCGCGATGACGATCGAAGTCGTCGCAAGCTACGTGGCGCACAACAATATCCGACCCGAAGACGTGCCGGACTTCATCGCCAAGACTCACGCTGCGATCACCGGCATCGCCAAGGAACCCGAAACACCCGCCGAAGAGACACCGGCGGCCGAGCCCGAGTTCACGCCGGCCGTCTCCGTGCGCAAGAGCCTCGCCTCGCCTGATCACATTCTTTCGATGATCGACGGCAAGCCCTACAAGTCGCTGAAGCGACATCTCAGCAGCCACGGCCTGACCCCTGCCGAATACCGCGTCCGCTATGGTCTCAAGTCCGACTATCCGATGGTGGCGCCCGGTTACTCGGCGCACCGGCGCGAGGTAGCCAAGCGTCTCGGCCTGGGTCGCAAGCGGCAGGAGCCCACAGCGCCCGCCGAGGCAGCACCGCCATCAGGTGACGCCGCGCCCGCTCCGCAACCGAAGCCCCGCGCCCGCCCCGCCAAGGCCGAGGACACGCCCCCCGCCCAGGCCAGCGCCAAGACGCCGCGGCGGCGCAAGCAGCAACCCGCAGACGCTGGCGCAGTCGAGGCCTGAGGTTCCGGGCCCAGGCACCTGCGGGACGATCCCGACGGCGCCGAAGAGGCGCTCGTCGGAGCGGCGCTGACGCGCCTTACTCGGCCGAACGGCCGAGGAGCTGAGTGGGTGAGAGAGAGTGTTCGGACAAGGGGTTCGAGCGCTCAATCTCAGGAGACTTCCCATGAACATCGGCACCATCACCCAGAACGCCAGCGGCACCTACACCGGCAAGATCTCGACGCTCACCGTCGCGATCGTGATCGCGCTTCGGACGGTCCAGTCGACCAACCCGCGCGCGCCCAAGTTCGAAATCCTCGCACTGTCTGCCGCCCGCCAGTGGGTGCAAGTCGGCGCGCTCTTCGAGCTCGCCTCCAACTCGACCGGCGAGACCTTCCTCAACGGCAAGATCGAGGATCCGAGCCTCGACAAGCCGCTCTACATCTCGGCGTTCCGCCAGGAGGACGGCTCCTACAACATCGTCTGGTCGCGCCCCACCCGCCGCCGCGAGGCGCCCACCGACACGGTCGCAACCGACGACGGCCTGCCGCCGCTGCCGGGGACCGAGCAGCCGGCCGCACCCGTGGGAACCGACGGTCTGGGTGAGTCCTCGGCCGAAGGCGCGTTCGGCGGCAGCGAGCCCGCGCCGGGCGGCCGCCGGCGCCGCACGCCCGAGATGGCGGACTGATCGCCGCCAACCGATTGGCGCGCAGCTCCTCTGCGCGCCGACGCCACGACAGGGCCTGCTTCGCCCCACCGCGAAGCGGGCCCTTTTTTTTGGCAGCGTGCGACCACGTTCTCTTCCCGTCGGCAACACATCATTGAACAAACCCACCCAGTGATGTATATGCCTATGTATATGCAAAGGAGTCTGCCGTGACGCCCGATCATGAAGCAACGGTCACCAGAGAAGCGAAGCTGTTCCGCAACAACAAGAGCCAGGCAGTGCGCATCCCGGCCGATTTCGAGCTGCCTGGGGATCGGGTCATGATCCACCGGGAGGGAGATCGACTGGTCATCGAGCCGATCCGGCGCCGAAACATCGTCGAGGTCCTTGCGAGCCTCGAACCCCTTGGCCCCGAGGATGAGTTCCCGGACATCGACGGCACGTTGCTTCCCGCCAAGGCCGTCGAATTGTGACCCAGCTCTACATGCTCGACACCAACATCGTGTCGGAACTCGCGCGAAACCCGCACGGCGCCGTAGCAACCCGCATCGCGCAAGTCGGTGCCGATGCGATTTGCGTCAGCATCATCACCGCGGCGGAGCTGCGCTACGGCTGCGCGAAGAAAGGGTCCCCCAGGCTCCTGGCCCAGATAGAGGCGATCCTCGGCAGCGTGTCCGTGCTTGCGCTCGATGTCCCGGCGGACACTGAATATGGCGGTATCCGAGCCGAGCTGGAGAGCGCGGGCAAACCCATCGGGCCCAACGACCTCTTCATCGCGGCTCATGCCTATGCGCTCGGCGCCACATTGGTGACCGCCAACATCGGCGAGTTCTCCCGCGTCCGGGCCCTCAAGGTGGAGAATTGGCTGAGCGACGTCCATTGAGGCGTTCGCACCGAGTGACGATAGCTCCCCAAAGTCGCCGGTCCTCTCCGTCTGCCCGGCACGCCGTCCAACCCTGTTCCGCTCAACCTCCAAGACATGCCGATCCAACCGCCTCCCGCTGCGCACCCCTCGCTGTTCATGCCCCTGAACCGGCCGCCCCGCGTCCACCGCCCGCCGAAGATCGGCCGCAACGACCCGTGCTGGTGCGGATCGGGCAGGAAGTTCAAGGCGTGTCACGACGGGCGTGAGCGGCTGCCGCAATTCAACCACCACCATGTTGCCGAGGCGTTCCGCAAGGAGCTGCGCCGACGCTACTGCTCCTATGCCGGCGAGGCCGGCGAGCCATGTGGCGCCGAGATCATCGGCGCCCACACTGTCCAGAAGGAAGGCGGGCTGCGGGCGATCTCGCGCGCTGGGAAGGTCTATTCTCTCATCGCGACGATGGGCGGGCTCGAGAAGAATGGTGGCCGCCTCGACCCGCGGCTGGTGGGCATCGGCGACGCTTCGGTCTTCCCGGGCTTCTGCTCGACCCACGACAACGATCTCTTCAAGCCGATCGAGGACAAGGACTGCGCGATCGGCGCCTGGGAGGCGCTGCTCTTCGCCTATCGCGCGGTGTCGTTCGAAGCCTTCTTCAAGCGCGCCATGCTTGCCGTAGCGCCGCTCTTCGCACGGTTGGACGAGGGCCTGCCCGTCGAGGACCAGGAACTCGCCCAAAACATGGCGCGCAATTTCCATCACGGCGCTCTCGCGGGCGAGGCCGGCACGCGCGCCCGGAAGGCGGCCTATGACGCGCGGGTCCGAGCCCGGGACGCGAACGGCTTCTCCTATGCCTGGACACGCTTCAACGGGCTCCTGCCACTGGTCTGCTGCGGCGCGTTCCTGCCCGACAATGATCTGACCGGTCGCCCGCTCCAACGACTTGCCCATGGCACGGGTACGTTCGAACAGGTCACGCTCAACATCACATCCTATGGCGGCCAGTCGGTCATCGTCTTCGGGTGGACCGGCGGGCCCGAGGGCCCGGCGGAGCGCTTCGTGCGATCCTACCAGGACCTCGGGGACGATGACCACGCCGCCGCCGCGGTCCGCCTTGGTCTCGAATATCTCGAGAACAGCTATCTGAGCCCAGCCTGGTGGGACGCACTGACCAGCGCCGAGCGCCGCCGTCTCGTCCGCCATTCGATCGAGACCCACGGTCCGCGTACGGCGGCCGTCTCGCTCGGAGTGCGCCAGCCAGTCCCCCATCTGCACCTCCGCGTCATCGACCGGGGCGGGAGCCTGCCGACCCCGGTCTGAGCCGCCGGCCGGCGGTTGGTCGTTGCAGGGGCGCCGCGTCCCAGGGCGCCGCGGCCTTCCTCCGCCTGTTCCTGCCACCTGCGGCGTGACAGGCCGGCCCCGCAACCCCTGCCGGTCGCCCGTGTTGCCGCTCTCGCGGCTGCCCGCGCCAGCTCCCTTCAGGAGTTCCCCTCCGCTCGCGCTCCGGTGCGGAGCGGGCTGCACGCCGCTCCCCGGTGGCACCGGCGGAAAGGCCGCTGGACCCAACAAGGAGCATCGCCATGAACAACGTCAACATCGCCGGCCGGGTCGCCAAGGATCCCGACACCCGCGGCAGCGTCACGACCCTCATCGTCGCGACCGACCGCGTGAAGCTCAGGGACGGAAAGACCTATGTCGACGAGGCGACCGGCTATACCGCCAAGGAAACCGAGTTCCACAAGGTCACCTGCTTCAACGGCCTTGGCAAGGCGGCCGCGTCGCGCGAGAAGGGCAATGTCGTCGCAGTGACGGGCCGGCTGCACTATTCGAGCTGGGAAGACCGCGACGGCATCACCCGCTATGGTTGCGAGATCATCGCGGACAAGCTCGACTTCTTCTGAGCGAATGCCCGGGCGGCGCTCCGGCGCCGTCCGGATCGGTCGAGCCCCGCTACCGCGCGTCAGCGTCAACGGGCGGCGCGAGCGGCGACACCGCGCTCGCATGGACCCACGCTCGGGCAAGCTGGCCGGTGAGCGGATCGCGATACACCACCAGGCGCCAGCGCCCCTGCCGCCTCTCGATCGCCAGCACCATTCCGTCGGGCGCCTTCAGCACCACGGCGCCCTCGCGCCGCGGTTCGCGCCGAAACGTCGCATCCCGGCTCAGCTCGGCCCTTGGAAGGTCCGCGACATAGGCTTCGTCCGCGCGCGCCTCGGCCTCGTGATAGCGACGGGTCTCCTGTTGAAGCGCCTCCACCTTCTGGTTCAACGCGGCGAACGCCGCTTTCTCCTCGGGCGACTGATCAGGATGGAGGGCGGCGATCGCCAGCAACAGGCCGAGAATACCGGCCAGCCAGCCGGACCATTGGAACAGGCCCATCTCGTGCAGCTCGGCGATCGTCCGCGGACCGAGCTGCTGCACGAACCCGACGATGAGGTCGATCAGCCGGCCCTGCAGCTCGGCGCTTTCCTCGTCCGTCGACGCGGCAAGGATCGCTTCGGCGATCCGCTGCGTCTCAAGCACCATCTCGGTCGCGAGCGCCGTCGCCGACTGGATCACGCCTTCGCTCGCGCGAAGCGTCATCGCATCGAGCAGCCGCATCTGCTCGGCGATGGGCGAAAATGCCGACAGGCGCGGCAGCGCTTCCTCGATCATCCGGCGGTAGGTCCCGCCGGTCGCCGCGGCGGCGATCACGCTCGCCATCGTCGACCGCTTGAGATCGAAGGTCTTCACCGTGTCGAGCAGGCTGCTCGAGAGGCGGCGCTGGTCGTCGAGCAACCCTGCGTTCCGGTCGACGATGCTGCGCGCGGTTTCAGAGATCGACAGCGCCCAGGCACTGCTGGTGAGCTGCCGGAACTCAAGCTGCTGCCGGCGATCCCGCTCCAGCATATCGAGGACGCCGCGATAGGGAGCGCCGAAGTCCAGACCGAGCCGCTTTCGCACGTCGGTCGCCTCTAGGATAGCCTGGGCGGCGGTGCCGCCGCCGAGCAGCCGGGTGCGCTCGCGCTCCTCGCGCAGGAGGCGCTCGACGCTGCTCTCGGGGAAGCCAAACGGATCCTTCATGCGCGCGATCCTGTCAGATCATCCCCATCCGCGCGACCGGCAATCGCCGCACCAGAGCATCCGCTGGAGGGCGGCGCATCCCGGCCCTTCGCGCTGCTCAGGCCGGGACCGGCGCTCTACTCGCCTCCGGCTCCCGGAGCCCCGCGATGCGCGGGTCTCCGCCCTTCGGGTGACGATCACCTTGCGGGGGGCCTGGCTGCACCGTGGTGACCAAAAATCTCTCTCTCTCTGACTTCCTAGATATGACGTGCGGGGATTCGAGCCCGTCAAGGATGAGCGGTTCCCCCAATTTTCACGAGCCCGCAACGCCCGCTACGCGTCCGCTCCGCGCCCGAGAAAATCGGCTCCCCCGCTCCCCGCTGGCGCGGCGTTAACCGGGGTCCGGCTGCGCCGGCTTCCCGGTTAACGTCCCTGACTGCCCCGACCGCCGCACGTCGAAGGGGAAGCCTCATCGAGTGGATGAGATCCAACGGAGGCTATCATGCAGACCACTTTCACCAACTTTGCCGACCTCGCCAGCCACATCGCGGCAAGCCGAGAGAACGAGGAGCTGACGCAGACCTACGACGGCGCGTTCATCGAGCCGAACGAGATGGCGAAGCTCAGCATCGTCGACGCGCCGGAGGCACTCGACATGCCCGATCCCGAGCAGGTCCGGGCCGCCGTCGACATGATGATGCAGACGATGTTCGATGTCCTTCGCGACACGCGCATGGAGCCCTTCGCGAACGATCTCGCCTGGGGGTTCGCCAACAGCTTCCATGTCGTCGCCAAGCGGATCGAAGGGCGCGAGGACGATGCCGCCAAGAAGCTCGGCGAACTCGCCCGCAACTACGATCCGTCCGAGATCTACGCGACCGAACTGGAGGACACGCAGCTGCTCTGCCAGACCCTCCAGGGGTGCCGCGAGGCAATGGAATGCATGCGCGATCACGCCGCCGAGGTGTACCGCGTCGAGACCGGCAAGCCCTTCTCGCCGGTCCGCGGCAGCAGGGTCTCCAGCGCCCTCAACGCCTCGATGATCGACGCCCGTGACTATCTCGCGTCGCGCGCGCGGGAACGCCGTGAGCAGTTCGCACCCGAGGGTCCCGTAGTGGCCTTCTCCGGCGGGCAGGTCTGGGAGGATGCCGACCTCCTGTGGAACGGCCTCGACAGCATCAAGGCCCGCATCCCCGAGATGATCCTCGCGACAACCGCGCAGGCCAAGGGCTGCGATGCGGTGGCACACGCCTGGGCGGCATCGCGCGGCGTCAAGGTCATCCAGTTCCGTCTCGACCGCAGCCAGGGCAACCGCGCGGCCTTCGTCCGGAACGACCGCATCCTCGGCCTGAAGCCGGTCGAGGCGGTCATCTGCGAGGGCTCGGGCATCCAGCAGAACCTCGCCCAGAAGCTGCGCCAGGCAGGCGTGCCGCTGCACATCGTCCGGCTCGCCCACCAGCGCACCGCACGGCGGGCGTGAAGCCCTCGCGGAGAGGCTCCGGCCACGGCCGGGGCCTCTCCTCCTTTTGCTGCGTCAAGGGCGGCGCTCGGGGGCATCGAGCCCCCTCGCGCCGCGAGGAGCCGGCGCCGACGCGCAGCCGACCTGCAGACCCGCGAGGCGGCCAAGGGGAGAGGGATTGAGTGGGAGCGTTCAACAGGGGAGGACGAGATGTCCATCACGTTTCGCATCGCCACCGCCGCTGACGACGAGGCCCGCCCGATGGCGGTCATTGCCGCGCGCCAGCTCGCCGCCTTTCGCACCTTCCTGCGCGGCGAGGGCGAGCGTATCGGCGCCGTGCTGCTCGACCCGGATGCTCCCGAGGACGCGTTCCTCTCCTACCGCTTCGAGGCTCGCGTCTGCCCGCTCGCACTGGCGTCAATCGCCCGCCTCTTCGACTATGCCGCGGACGTCATTACCGTGGTCGAGGAAGCACAGTTCCGCGGGCGGCGCGTCAGCGTCTTTCGCGACGAGGCGGCTGGCACGATCAACCTGACCGTGGCGCTCACCACCGACATGGCGCTTGAACTCGACCTCGCCTCGAACAACGCGTTCGCGCTGCTCGAGAGCCTCGGCCTCGGCGCAGAAAGCGTGGGCGAGACCGCGATCGAGACCATCCGGGAACGCCTCGCCAGCCCGGCCGTCCGGCGGCACGCGGCCGAGCAGGGCGTAGCCCACCATATCGAACGGCTCGAGCGCCTTGTCGCGGCGGCGGCTCCCGACGAATCCTGCCGGTTGGAATGGGCCTAGCCTCCACCCAGAACCGGTCGCCAGGCGGGGCGCGCCAGCTCGCTGGCGCGCCCTCACCGCCTCCGAAAGCCAGGCCTCTCACCCGCGTCAGGATGCGGCCGCACGATCCATCTGCGGAGCCCGCTTCAGCACTGCATCCACGGCCTCGCGGAGGTGCGCGGCAGCCTTGTCCTCCTCCGCCGCTTCCAGCCACTCCAGCGCCTGCCGCATCAGCGCGAGCGCCATCGCTTTCTGGAGCGTCGGGTCCGTATCGAGATCGTCCATTTCGATTGCCCGGGCGCACCTGATCCCAGCGGTCGCGTCGGAGCGCCCCGTCCAACGAACTCCCGCGCGCTGGGCGCGGGAGCCGGGGCTGGTAACACGTCGAGACATGCGCCTACGCTTTTAGTGCCGGGGCACCTGGACATATGCGCAGGCACCCCGGCGTGAGACCACACCGAGTTGCCGTTCTCGACGGGATTACCAGTCCCGGCGCTGCCGCTCTGCAGCGCCCCTGCGGACTAACATAGGCATATCGGCGAACCAACCCGCGACTGCTCGCCGGCTGTTTGCGCCCCCCGGTCAATGATGGTTGGGCGCGCCCGCGCGGCGGCCCCAAGATCGATCAGATCTCGCGGTCCCGCCGCACGTGGCCGGACCATTCCCGCGTGTCAAATCGACCGCCGCGGTCGAGGGTGCTCACGCCGGCCGTCGCGCCCAGATCAGAGGATGAAATCTCTCACAGACTTCCCAGTGTGTCGTTGAGGGAGACCCCGCGTCAAGAATGAGCGGTGCCCCCAATTTTGCCGCGGCCTGCGCTCCGCTTCGCTCCACTCCGACCACGACAAAATCGGCACCCCCGCTCCCCGCTTCGCGGCTCCGGCTTCGCCTCCGTTCCTGACACGGCGTCTCCCTCAACGACGGCCATTCCCCTGTCATTCAAGACGACAGGAGGCTCCAATGCAGATCAACCCGACCAGCGCCCACAACGATACCGCCGCCTACCTCGCCGCCCTCGGATACGCCGAGCGCCGCGCACTCCACAGCTTCTTCGACCAGCACGTCATCGAGGACGAAGCGCGGGGCTACATCGCCATCGATGAAGGCGACTATGGCGCGCTGCCGATGGCGCTCATCGACCGGGTGGTGCACACGGTCCCCGGCGGCATGTCCGACGAGTTCTGAAACGACAGGGAGGGGCGGAAACGCCTCTCCCTTTTTTTGCTGCCGGGGCATACGGGCATGAGGGGCATCGAGCCCCCCATGCCCGTGCCGCGACTGCGTCGCGGCGGGTCCGGCTCAGGCCGCGAGCCGCCGCTCCACTTCCTCGATTCCGAGCGCCTTGATGCGTTTGGTCAGCGCCTCCAGGCGAGGGGCGGGCAGCCTGAGCAACCCCGCCTTCTCGATCGTCCTGATCGCCTCCTCGCGCTCGCGTTTCGCGAGCTGCTCGCGGCGCTCCGCCAACCTGCGCTCCTCTTCCTCGAGCGCCTGTCGTTCCTGTTCCAAAGTCCGTGCCATAAGGGCCTCGCTGTTCAAAGCTGATCGGGCCGTGAACGCGGCCTATTGTTGAAGCGCCTTGATCGCGCATTCAAGGGGCTTGGCATGTTTCGGGCGGCTCGGCGGCACCTTCCGGCGCCGCCGCACGGGCTCTACTCGCGTGTCGAACACACGCTCACGAAGCCGGCACGCGCCGTCTTCGCCCATTCGGGTGACGATCCCTGCCGATCGGGTTCGGCCTTCGCATCCGAGGCGCGGATGTTTCGGACAGCTGGCGACGCATGCCGCAGGTCCCCCCTTTCGCGCCAGCCGTTCCCGGCGGCGCCGGTACCGCGCGACGCGCGGCTCCATTCCCGGCCGGAGCCGGGACCCACCCCTGAACGACGATGACCAGGACCGCCCGCGACCTGGAGCAATCCTGATGGATTCTAGCACACCCTACGCACCTGGCGGTGCAGGTTTTCCGGGGTATATCAGTGGCTTACGGGCAATCTGGTAAGTGCCACGCCGTGGGACAGCTCGGCGCTTACGTCCGATTTCAGCGATTCCAATGACTTATGCGTCCCACTCGGTCACACGCGGTCCGTGCGACGGCAATACCCTTTGCGCCGAGTGCGGCGATCGACTATAAGGCTCGTCGCCTCTTTCGATCCCCACCAGCCTCTCTGCTAGGAGGCTGGTTTGTCCACTACCAGGCACTGCACGGTTCGGCTGAACCGCCAGCAGCACGATCGCATCCTCGCGCTCGCTACCGAGCAGAATTGCAATCCGTCGGAGGTGATCCGGGCGGCCGTGGATGCCTATCTCGGCACCGCCACGCTCCTCACGTCAAGCCATCGTCGGCTCGCGCGAATCAGCGAGTTCATGCAGCTCGCGCTCGACGTCATCATCAGCGAGCAATATCCCGAGTTCCGCGACCGGATCATCGCCAACGCCGACAAGCGCCTGGAGCAATACCATGGCGCGTAACGACATCCGCACCGACGGCCGGCCGATCCCGCTGACCCACCATTCCGCACGCGGAAAAGTCCAACGCAATTCTGGAAATTTCACGCGCGGCAGCCAGCTCCTGACCCACGAGCTGTTGATGTGGTTCGCCGGCGCAAAACTCCCCTTCGTCGTCTGGTTCTTCGTGTTTCTCGCGGCCTGGTTCGTGATCATGTCGCTCAAACTGGACGAGCACGGCTTCCAACTCGTCTGCATGAAGCTCTACGCCATGCTCTGGGACTGGGTCGGGTTCGACCCGACGAAGCGCGTCAACGTCAGGCTTCCGAGCGGGGAACTCCACCGCACGATCATGGCCGTGGTGCCGTTGATGCCCGAGGTCCAGCGGGCCTGGAGCATCGCCGTGCGCGGCCTTCTCGGCGCGCTGCTTTTCTCGGTGTTCCTCACCATTCCCCTGTCGATCTGGTTCGTCGATCTCTCGCGTCGCCGTGGCAAGACGATCCTTCAGGAGCGGCACGAGCGCGGCGCTATGCTTGTCGATCGCGAGGTCCTCGTTGCCGAGGTCTCGCAGCATAACGCGGCCGCCTTCGAGACGGACGTGCGCAAATGCTTCCCGGGCCTGTCGCCCAAGCAGGTGCTCGCGCTTCCCTTCACGGCGCGCAAGCGCGCCGGAATCCACCATCCCTACACGCTCGCCGGCATCCCCTTTCCGCACCGGATGGAGCAGTCGCACACCATGCTGATCGGTACGACCGGCTCGGGCAAGACCACCGAGCTCCGGAGCCTCGTCCGGCAGATGCGCGAGCGTCAGGACAGCGCCGTGATCTTCGACCTGACCGGTGCCTATGTGGAGGCCTTCTACGACCCGGCGCGCGACACGATCCTCAATCCGATGGACCGCCGCTGCCCTGCATGGTCGATCTTTTCGGACTGCCGCACGCACAGCGAGTTCACCGCCGCCGCCGCCGCCCTCATCCCCGCCGATGGCGGCTCGTCCGAGCCGTTCTGGGCGCTCGCAGCGCGGACCCTGTTCATCGAGATGTGCATCCGCCTGGTCGAGCGGGGCCAGACGACCAACCTGGCGCTTTCCGAGAACCTGATGACCGCGGATCTGAAGCGGGTCCATCGCTTCCTCCAGAACACGATCGCCGACCCGCTGACCGCGCCCGAAGCGGCGCGCATGGCGGAGTCGATCCGCGCCGTCTTCAACACGAATGCGCAGGTCCTGCGCTTCCTTCCCGACACTGGCGAGCCCTTCTCGATCCGGGACTGGATCACCGGCGAGAAGCAGCCCGGGTCGATCCTCTTCATCACCTCCAACTACGTCGATCTCCCGATGAACCGGGCGCTGCTGACGCTCTGGATGGACCTCGCCATCAACCGCCTCATGACAATGCCGCGCACGCGCGAGTTGCGGACCTGGTTCATGTTCGACGAGCTCGGCGCACTGCACAAGCTGCCGGCAATCGAGAACGGCCTCCAGACCGCGCGCGCGTTCGGCGGCGCCATGATCCTCGGCATCCACAGCTTCGAGAAACTGATCGAGGTTTATGGCGAGCAAGGCGCCCGCAACCTCGCCTCGCTTGCACGTTCCAAGCTGATCCTTGCGACGGCCGATCTCGACACCGCCGAGCAGTGCGCGCGCTACATCGGCAATCGCGAGGTGCGGCAGATGGATGAAGCCTATAGCTATGGCTACAACAACACCCGCGACGCCTCGACACTGACTCCCAGGAAGCAGGTCGAGCCGCTCGTGATTGCGGATGACATCACGAACCTGCCGTCGATGCACGGCTTCGTGAAGTTCCCCGACGGCTTCCCCGCCGCGCGCACCCAACTCCTCTGGAAGGACTATCCCCAGGTCGCCGAGGGCTTCCTGCCGCGACCCGACCTTCAGCCGGTCCGGTCAAGGCGCGGAGAGGAGGTGTTCGACGATGGCGGGGAGGGCGACGCGGGCGGGCGGGATGGCGCCGGCCAGGTCGTGGAAGAGGCCGTCGAGCCGGTCAACATCGCCAAGGATTTGGCCGCGCGGATCCTTTCCGCGGAGGCCACGGAGGAGCACAACCAAGCAAGCCGCCCGCCAGCCGAGCGCACCGAGAATCGCGGCGAGGAGCAAGCTCCGCGCGCGCACGCCGTCGATCGGGCACAGGCGGTCCGCAACTCGCCCGATCAGGCGCAGGCGCCAACGGAGGCCCGTGACGATCGCCGCGAGAGTCGCGCGGCCCGAACAGCCCCCATGCCCGAGGATCAGACGCTCGCCGAATTGCGGCAGGACTTCTCCGCGAGCCGGGATCATGACGGCGCAGACATGGGGATCTGACCCATGCTCTCGGTCGCATCGGTCCGATCCGCGTCCGGCGCCGCGGGCTACTTCGCGAAGGACGACTATTACACGGTCGAAGGCTCGTCGGAGATCAGCGCCTGGGGCGGGGAAGGTTCCGCCGCGCTCGGCCTTTCGGGCGAGGTGTCGAAGGAGGCATTCGAACGCGTTCTCAACGGCATCTTGCCGGGCGGCGAGGCCGTCGCCCAGGTCGAGAACCGGCGGGCCGGAGTCGATCTCACCTTTTCGGCCCCGAAATCCGTTTCGGTGCTCGCCTATGTCGCCGGCGACAAGCGCATCCTCGGTCCCGACGGCGCCAACATGAAAGCCGTGACCCGCGCAATGGCCTGGGTCGAGAGCAACCTCGCCGAGGGGCGCAAGGACATCGAAGGCCGCAAGGTTCCGATGCGGAGCGGGAACCTCGTCTACGCGCTCTTCCAACACGACACGAGCCGCGCCCTCGACCCGCAGGCCCATGTCCACGCCGTCATCGCCAACCTGACCAAAATGCCCGACGGCAAGTGGCAGGCGCTCCACGCAGACAAGATCTGGTCGAACAACTCCGTGATCGGCTCAATCTACCATGCCTTCCTGCGCGAGGAGCTCGAGAAGCTCGGCTACCAGGTGGAGCTCAAGGGCAAGCACGGCACGTTCGAGATCGCCGGCGTGCCCAAGCCGGTGCTGGACGCGTTCAGCCAGCGCCGCGAGGCGATCCTCGAAAAGGCGGCCGAGCTCGGCATCTCCTCGCCAAAGGGGCGGGACGGCGTCACCACCAACACGCGCGATTCCAAGCTCAACGTCGAGGATCGCGAGGCGCTGCGGCAGGCATGGATCGACAAGGCGGCAGCGCTCGGTTTCGACGGCAAGTCGCTCCTCGACGCAGCCCTCGCCCGGGCGGCGCAACGCGATCCCGGCAGCGCGCTCGAACGCGGCTACCGTGCCGTATCGGAAGCGGTGTCGACGGCATGGGACAAGCTCGGGTCGGCCCTGCGCGCGCACGATCCTTTCGTCGATCGCGGCCTTGCGCGAGTGACCACCTCGCCGGCCGAAGCACGCGCGCAACTGGCGGTCGCCTCCGCCGTCCGGATGCTGTCCGAACGCGAAGCCGCCTTCAGCGTCCACCAGCTTGGCAAGACCGCGCTCGACCTCGGGCTGAAGGGAGTGACGGTCGACCATGTCGAGCGGCGGATCGAGCAGCTTGTCGGGCGTGGCCAGCTCATCGCGGGCGAGACGCGGATCGGCGACACGCGCCCGCGGATGGTCACGACCCGGGAAGCCCTCCTGACCGAGGAACGGATCCTCGGGGCAGTCGAGGAGGGCAGGGGGCTCGCCTCGGCCATCCTCGCCGCGCACGACGCTCCAGGGCGGCTCCAGGCGGTCGCAGACAGGGAGCTCAACGCCGGCCAGCTCGGCGCGGCCGCGCTGATCCTTTCCTCTGAGGACAGGACCGTCGCGATCCAGGGCATCGCCGGCGCCGGCAAGTCGACCATGCTGCAGGCGGTCGCGCGTGTCGCGGAAGCCGAGGGCCGCGCCGTCGTGGGCCTGGCCTTCCAGAACAAGATGGTCGCCGATCTCGCGGAAGGGGCAGGGATCAGATCCCAGACGATCGCCTCGTTCATCCTCGCCAACGAGCGCCACGTTCAGGCCGGGGGACCCGCATACGACGAAGCCCGCGCCGCGCTCGCCGGCTCGATGCTCATCGTCGACGAAACCTCGATGGTCTCGTCCGACGACATGCTGAAGCTCCACCAGATCGCCGCCGCGCTCGGCGTCGACAAGCTCGTCCTCGTGGGCGACCGCCAGCAGCTCTCTTCAATCGACGCCGGAAAGTCGTTCGCGCTCATCCAGGCGGGTGGAGGCACGATGGCGCGAATGGACGAGAATATCCGGCAGCGCACGGATCAGCTCCGCACCGTCGCGGCGCTCGCGAACCTCGGCGAAGCGTCCAAAGCGATGAAGGTGCTGGGCGAAAGCGTCGTCGAGCATCAGAGTCCGGCGCTCCATGCGGCCGAGATGTGGCTCGGCCTTTCCGCCGCCGATCGCGACGCGACGGCCGTGTTCGCGTCGGGGCGCGCGGCGCGAGCAGTCATCAACCAGCGCATCCAGGACGGCCTCGCCACCGAAGGCAGCGTGCGAGGGGAGGGCATCCACCTCACGGTGTACGAGCGCGTCAACACCACGCGCGAGGAGCTGCGCTATGCGGCCACCTATCAGGCCGGGCAGACACTCGAGGTCGGCCGCGGCGGCGGCCAGGACGTCGGCCTGGCCGCTGGCCGCTATGACGTCGCCAAGGTCCATCCGAACGGCAAGGTCGACCTGAAGCTCGGCAACCGGTCCATACGCTTTGATCCGCAGAAGCTGTCGCCGACCGAAAAGCGCGACCGGCTGCAGCTCAGCGAGAAAAAGGATCTCCACCTGCGTGAGGGCGACCGCATTCGCTGGACCGCCAACGACAAGGAACGCGGGCTCCACAACTCGGCGTTGGCGCGGGTGCTCGCGGTCGACGCCGGCGGCGTGACCGTCGAGACCACCGGCAAAGAGCGGCTGACGCTCGATCTCGGCGACCCGATGCTGTCGCGGCTCGACCTTGCCTACTCACTTAACATGCACATGGCGCAGGGCATCACGACCGACAAGGCGATCACCGTCATGTCGAGCCAGGAGCGCAATCTCTCCAACCAGCGTCTGTTCAATGTCGGGGTCACGCGCGTGCGGGATGAGCTCACGATGGTGGTCGACGACAAGGAGAAGCTCGAGCGCCAGCTCGACAACAATCCTGGCAACAAGACGTCGGCACTCGAAACCCTCGGTCGGCTCGACGTCGATCAGGGACGCACACGCGGCAAGAGCAGCGGTCCCCGCGAGAAGCTTCATGTCGGCCCGGTCGACCTGGCCGACCTGCCGCCGTTGCCGGGTGAGCTGCCGTCCGCAGCCGACACGCAAGGCGCCGCCGCCGCTGCCGGCCATTCCAAGTCACCGCCCGACCTCAAGCCGGACCTTGGCGACGCCCTGCCGCCGCTGCCGGAACGTAGCCTGGGGCTCGACCTGTGAAGACCGGCCGGCCGGACGCCGGAGCTTGATGATGGAGACGACGATGAGTGGATGGGATTTCGACGAGGTGGGCAAGTTCGGCAGCGCCAAGGCGGCCGAGGATTTTGCCAAGCGAAACGATGTCGATCCGCGGGACATCCGGACGCGCGACACCCGGGACGGTGTCGAACTGGAGATCCGGCGCTCAAGCCTCGACCGGCGCGGGCTCAAGGACAGCGGTGAGGGCCGCCGCGACGGCTGGAGCTGACTTTCAAAGCCGGCGCGGCTGCGCCGGGACATCGCCCACAATGAGGAAGCCTGACATATGCCCAGCCTCATCGGATCGTCCCTTGCGATGATCATATTCCTCGGCTGCGCGTTCGCGCTGCTGATATTGCTCAACAACAGCTCGTCCCGTCCCGGCGGTCCGCCCGAGCCGGTCCCAGCGCAAGCGCAAGCGGAACCGGTCGCGCGGCAGTTCCTAACCGAAAGGGAGGAGGCCATGCTGGCCGCGATCGAGCAGATCCTCCCCGGCCATCGCATCCACGCCCAAGTATCCATGGGAGCGCTCCTGCGGGCACCCCGCCGCGATGGACGCAAGGCCAGCGCGGCGGATCGCAACAGCTTCTCGCAAAAAATTGTCGACTTCGTCGTGCAGGATCGCTCGAGCGGATCCGTCGTCGCCCTGATCGAGGTCGACGATTCCTCTCACGTCGCGCGTCGCGACCAGGACCGCGATGCGATGACGCAGCGCGCGGGCTACACGACGATCCGCATTCCCGCCCGGGCCAAGCCGGCCCTTCCAGATGTCCGGCTCGCGCTCGCGCCCCTCCTCCAGTCGAGAACGAGCATCTCGGCGGCTGAAGACCGGCAGGCGGGCGATGCTTGATCAGCGGCCGGCGCCGGCGAAGCTCCCCGCTCGGCGCACTAGCTTTCGCGAGCCTACCGCGACCACTGAGCTTCCGCGCCCACGGCCACGCGCTATGCCATCGGAGCGACACTTGAAGGCGATGGGTGGGCCCGGCCCCGCGATCCTGTTGCTTCGGCACCCTGGCATCCACTGGAGCCGGACGGCAGCCTTTTGCATGCGCCTCGCGCCCCTGCCGATCGCGAAGCGCGCCGGCTCCGGCTGTGTCCCCCGAACCTCGCCACCAGAGGGTTGCCGTGGGCCTCGATGACAGGGACTATATGCGCGAACGGCGGCGCAGGGTGGGACGTTTCGGAGGCGCCCCGTGGTTCGATGGTACCAACCGGGGCTTCGACTATCAGAAGGGCCGCAAGGTGCGGTTCGGTCCCCACCCCATGCAAAAGTGGATCATTCTGCTGTCCGCCGCCTCCTTCCTTTATCCGATGTACCGGGAAGCGAGGCGCAGTGGCTGGCTCCCCGATCGGGAAGCAGCCTTGCCTTTTCCGCCCTCGGGAAGCGTCACGGTGAACGCGGCCATAGACCCGCACGATGCCACATCGCGCATGCGGGTGGTGACGGCATCGGCCAATGCTGTCGTCCAACTGTTCGACCCCGGATCCGACCACCACGTCATCTCGGTCTATGTCCATGGCGACGATGACGTCACTGTCCCGGTTTCGCCTGGCACCTATCGGATGCGTGTCATCGAGGGCGACAAATGGCATGGGCCCGTGAAGTTCTTCGGACCATCGACGACTTACGAAAGCATCGTGAAGCTCATGACATTCACGCGACGGCATTTCGGAGGGATCGACCTGCATCGACGCCCGGATGGAACGTTGAAGACGCGGGTCAAGATCGGCGACCCGCCGCCTTTGCTCGCCGTCGAGGGGACGGGGAGGTGACCCGCCGCGCGGGCGGGGTTCAGCGCTCCCCACCGATGGCAGTGTCTAGCGCCGCTTCAAGTCGATCGATCACGGCCGCGCGGCTCGCCATCTTGGGGAGCTCCCGGCGAGCGAAATCCTGGAGCCGCCGCACGTCCCGCGCTGGCAGACGTAACGTCAGGATCGTTCGGTCAAGCGCCGTCGGATCGATCGCATCCGCTTCTTTCCCGGCTATGAGAAAGTGCTCGAGCAGACGCTTGCGAGCGGCAAAGCTCCAGCCCAGCGCGGCAAGCTCACCCGGCGAGAGGGCAAGCAGCGCGAGCGCGACATCCATGATGTCTTCAAAGGGCAGCAGGACGCGTACAACCCGTCCGCCGCGCTCGCGCCAGCGCCGAAGCGGTCCGCCTTTCACTGCAGGGTTGGCCCAGCGTCTTCGCCGTCCAGCGATCGTAGAGCAGCCAATATCTCGTCGACTGAGACGGGATGTCGGGCGCCTGGCGGCCGGCGGAGCGCCGGCTGACCCTCGACCGCGACGCGGTCGGATGCCCAGGAAGCGAGGATGGCGCGCTTCACCTCGGGTTCGAGTGTCGGATGCTCGGCGACATCGAAGGGATGAAGGTATCGGGAAACAGGCTGCGACATGACTCTGCCTCCTTTCGTTTCAGGTCGCGGCTATGCTTCGGTCCGGCTGAACCGCTCGAAAGATTTGGAAATGATTTGAACAAGATCAAGGCCTGGCGCGCAGTCAAGAAGCGCTTGTTGGCCTCCGTGAACTCGCTGCTGTCGGATCCTGATCCTCACTGCGCTGGACAAGCGGGTCTTATCCGCCTCGTTCACTACCCGCCCAGCGGATTACCACCGTGCGAGCGAGTTCTGAACAGATTGGCTCTGATTCCATCGAAGAGGAACGAACCTACCGCCGCGCTTCCCGAGCCGCTTGGATTGCTGGCACGGCATGGTCGAGAACTGCTTCACCGGACAACGCTCGATGAGACCGGGCAGTAGCGCCGCAATCATTGCGGCCGAAGGCGAAGCCTGGCCGGGCACCGCTCGACTCCTCGCGCGTTCTCCACCAAGAAGGAGAGCGTCCATGAGCAAGCGCGAACTGATCGATACGGGTACAGACAAACGCTACGTTCGGCGTGACGAGAAAGGCCAGTTCAAGGAATCAGATGACGTCGGCAAATCCTTGGCCGCTGATCGGCGCACCAAGGCAAAGACGACGGTCAAGCCCGGCCAGGGCGATCGCGGCGATCAGAAGAAGAAGTGATGTCGCGATGATCGCGATTCCCGCCGAAAACCTGATGGCCCGGGACGCTGCCCGCGCCCACAGCGAGCAAGGCGCGTCGCGCCGGCGCGCCGGGGCAACAGCGCCACCGCCCTTTCGGGCTGTCCAGCTCGCGCAGCTCGTCGATACCGTGCCGAGCGGCGACCGTTGGCTCCACGAGATGAAGTATGACGGCTACCGGACGCTGATCTCGGTCGGCAGCGATGAGGGCCGCGCCTACACCCGCTCCGGTCTCGACTGGTCGGATCGCTTCGCCGGCATCGTTACGGACGCCCTCAAGCTCAAGGTCGGGTCGGCGCTGATCGACGGGGAAGCGGTG
The DNA here is from genome assembly GCF_000739895.2 of Sphingomonas paucimobilis NBRC 13935. Classification (GTDB taxonomy): domain Bacteria; phylum Pseudomonadota; class Alphaproteobacteria; order Sphingomonadales; family Sphingomonadaceae; genus Sphingomonas; species Sphingomonas paucimobilis. The sequence continues at coordinate 77,386 of NZ_BBJS01000043.1, read as the reverse complement.
GTGCTCGATGCCGACGGGCGATCGAGCTTTCAGGCGCTGCAAGGTGCGCTCAAGGGCGCGCCAGCCACGATCGACTATTTCGCGTTCGACCTGCTGGAGCTCGACGGCGAGGATTTGACCGGCCTGCCGCTCGTCGAGCGCAAGGCGAAGCTCCAGAAGATCCTGCCCAAGGGCAAGAGCCGGTTGCGCTACTCCGATCATATCGTGGGCAGCGGCGAAAAGCTCCTCAACCAGTTCTGCGCCGCCGGGCTCGAAGGCGTGATCTCGAAGCTCGCGACCGGCAAATATGTCGGCTCGCGGTCGGGTGCATGGGTCAAGACCAAGTGCATCAAGCGGCAGGAGTTCGTCGTCGTCGGCTGGACACCGTCGGACAAGTCGCGGCTGTTCCGCTCGCTGATCCTCGCCATCCACGAGAAAGGCGAGCTGCGTTACGCCGGCAAGGTCGGCACTGGCTTCGACACCGCCGAGCTGATCCGGCTCATGGAGATCATGAAGCCGATCGAGCAGTCGGCGCCCACCGTGAAAGCGCCCCGTGCCGAAGTTCGCGGCGCGCATTGGCTCAAGCCCAAGCTGGTCGCCGAGATCGCCTATACCGAGATGACCAATGAAGGCACGCTTCGCCATCCGAGCTATCTCGGCCTGCGCGAGGACAAGAAGCCCGAGGCGGTGGTGCTGGAGACCGCGGCGCCAGTCCAGACCGTGACGGCGCCATCGTCGGTAAAGATCAGCAACCCGGAGCGGATCATCGATCCGGACAGCGGTATCACCAAGGGCGCGCTCGCCGACCACTATGCCGCCGTCGCCGCGATCATGCTGCCATGGGTCGGATCGCGGCCGATCAGCCTGGTGCGTTGTCCGCAGGGCCGCGCCAAGAAGTGCTTCTTCCAGAAGCACGACGCCGGCAGCTTCGGCGATGCCGTCAAGCATGTCGGCATCATGGAGAAGGACGGACACGAAGAACCCTATCTCTACATCGACACCCCGGACGGCCTGCTGACTTGCGTCCAGATGGGCACGATCGAGTTCCACGGCTGGGGAGCGCGCATCGAGGATGTCGAGAAAGCCGACCGGCTGGTGTTCGATCTCGACCCTGACGAAGGGCTCGACTTCGAGGCCGTGCGCAAGGCCGCCTTCCACTTTCGCGAGATCCTCCAGTCGATCGGGCTCAAAACTTTCCCGATGGTCACCGGCGGCAAGGGCATCCACGTTATCGCGCCGCTGGTACCGCGCGCCGAGTGGCCCGAGGTGAAGAGCTTCGCGCACCGCCTGGCCCAGGCGGTCGCGCAGAGCGACCCCGACAACTTCACCGCCGCCTTGCCCAAGGCGCAGCGCAAGGGCCGCATCTTCGTCGATTATCTGCGCAACCAGCACGGCGCGACTGCCATCATGCCCTATAGCGTGCGGGCACGATCGGGCGCGCCGGTCGCAGCGCCGATCTCATGGAAGGAGATGGAGACGATCGACACGCCCGCGCACTGGCGTGTCGGTGATGCCAAGGAACTGGTGAAGCGCGCCGCGTCGAAGGCGCTCGCCGGCTGGGGCCGCGCCGATCAGACCCTCCCCGACCTGTGAAGATCGCCACCTACAATGTGAACGGCGTCAATGGCCGACTCCCCGTATTGCTACGCTGGCTTGAAGAGGCGCAGCCCGACATCGTTTGCCTGCAGGAGTTGAAGGCGCCGCAGGAGAGATTCCCGGAACAATCGATCCGTGATCTTGGCTATGACGCGATCTGGCACGGCCAGAAAAGCTGGAACGGCGTCGCGATCCTGAGCCGCGTCGGCGAAATCCACGAAACGCGCCGCGGCCTCCCCGGCGATCCCGACGACAGCCACAGCCGTTATATCGAGGCCGCCGTCAACGGCATCCTCATCGGTGGGCTCTATCTGCCCAACGGCAATCCCAGGCCCGGTCCCAAGTTCGACTACAAGCTCAAATGGTTCGATCGGCTGATCGAGCACGCGAAGGGACTGCTCGACAGCGGCCTGCCGGTTATGCTCGCCGGCGACTTCAACGTCATGCCGACCGATCTCGACGTCTATAAACCCGAGCGCTGGCTCGACGACGCGCTGTTCGCGCCCGAGGTCAGGGCCGCCTATTTCCGCCTGCTGGACCAGGGCTGGACCGATGCGCTGCGGACGATCCATCCCGGCGAGGTCATCTATACCTTCTGGGACTATTTCCGGAACGCTTATGCCCGTAACGCTGGTTTGCGCATCGACCATCTGCTGCTCAGCCCCGCGCTCGCCGACCGGCTCGTCGATGCGCAGGTCGACGCGCATGTGCGCGGGTGGGAGAAGACCAGCGACCATGCCCCGGTGTGGATCGAACTTGCGGACAAGCCGAAACGTCGCCGCAAGGCGACAGCGCGGCAGACGGCATGATAGAGACCGAACAGTTCATTCTGCACCAGAAGGATTGGGTGCCGAATAACGAGCGGCTCCCGGTTATCGTCTATCGCGGTGCCGTCAAAGCCGAAGGCAAGGAGGCCGCCGAGCAATTCGAGCGTCTCTTCACCGATCACGGCTGGCCGCCGCAATGGCGCGATACGGTCTATGGCTATCACCATTATCACTCGACCGCGCACGAAGCGCTCGGCGTGGCGACAGGGTTCGGGACGCTGCTGCTCGGTGGTCCGGGCGGGCGCGAGATCGAAGTGCGCCGGCGATGCGGTGGTTCTGCCGGTAGCCACTGGCCATCGCCGGCTCGAGGTAAGCGACGACTTCATGGTCGTCGGCGCCTACCCGCAGGGGCAGGACTGGGACATCTGCCGCGAGGCGCCGTCCGACGAAGCGCGACAGCGGATGCGCGCGCTCCCCGTCCCGGCGGAAGACCCGATCCTCGGGAAGGACGGCCCGCTTCGCCAAAGCTGGAAAGCATGACGGTCGGCTGGAAGCTCGATCCCGATGACCGCCGGCGCTGCTCGCGCGCTTCCCGCCCCGCTATGCCGAGACAGTCGCCGATCATGTGACGCTGCGGTTCTCCACCGACGAGGCGACACCACTGCCCACCGCGACCGCGGGCGAGGTAGCGGCGAGGCGGACGATGAAGTGGGCGTGCAGGCGCTTGTGGTCGAGATTGGCGGAACTACCGCGCGCGGCGACGGCAGCCATTTCCATATTACCTGGTCGCTCGCGCCGGGCCGGGCCGCGAAGGAGAGCAATGATGTGATCGGCCAGCGCGGCTGGCGCGCCATCGATCCCGCCCTGCCGATCCGCCTCACCCCGGTGCGCTGGAAGAGCTGATCATGGCAGGGTTCCTCTCGGGATGACCGCCCCCGCATGTCAGATCGCCAGCATGCGCTGGCCGGCGCTGGCGCCGACTTCCTCGACCACGAACGTCCGCGCCGGCGGCGTCACCAGCAGGTCCGCTTCGGCAAAGGTGAGATCGAGCCACTGTTTGACCTGCCGGCGATAGATGATCGCGCCGTGGCGATCCTGATAGCGGGCGACCTCGGAGTTCGCCGGTACGGTGACGACGCGGTAGCAGAGCGGCCAGTCGCCCATTGCCGGCTCCCAGATGCCGGCAAGGTAGAAGTGATTGCCGTCGTCGAGCGACACCCGGTAGCGCTTCTTGCCGACCGTCATGTGGAATTCGCTCGCCGGAATGAGGCAGCGATGGCTCGGAAAGGTCCGCCCCTCCGAGCGCACGAAGCGGTAAGACTCGCCGTCGCTGAAACGCGGGTTCGATCCCCAGGTCGCCTCGACCATCTCGATTTCGCTGGCATCGTCCGGATTTCGCCGGATGATGGCGCGGCGAGCGCCCAGCGGCGCATCCGAATCAAAGGGGGTTGGCGACTCCATAGTCTAGAACATAATGGGAACAACGAAGAGTCGCAAGAAAGGCTGACCGCTTTGTGCAATGACTACCGACTGGAGGTGGATATCGCCTCGATCGCCGGGGATTTCGACGATCTGAAGATCAAGATCAAAATGCCCGAGGGCACACCGAACGTGGCCGCGCGCGAGGATATCAGGATCAGCGATACCGCGCCGATCGTCCGCAGCGCGGAGGGCGAGCGGGGGGCTGGCGAACTGGTCAATCGCAAGTGGAGCTGGCCCGGCCAGGGCGGGAAGCCGGTGTATAATTTCCGGTCCGAAGGCCGCGAGTTCACCAGCGGGCGGTGCCTAATTCTTGCTGATGGCTTCTACGAATTTGGGGACCCCCAACCCGGCCATAAGCGCAAGACCAAATACCTGTTCACGCTGGACGACCATGAATGGTTCTGCATCGCCGGGATCTGGCGCTCGCATCCCCAGGCAGGTGAAGCCTTCACGATGCTGACGATGGAGCCGGGTGAGGATGTGAAGCCCTATCACCATCGCCAGATCGTCCCGCTCCGGCGCGATCAATGGGCGGACTGGCTCGATCCCGCCGTGCCCGCGGCCGATGTCCTGAAGGCACTGCCGAAGGGCAGCCTCACCGTGACGCAGGTCTATCCGCCCCTCGCCGAGCCGGCGCTGCTCTGACAATGCCCGACGCCAATTCGCTCGACCGCTTCGTCGAGGCCCAGACGCTCGCCTATCCCGGCGCGCTCGCCGAAATCCGCCGCGGAGCCAAGCGCTCGCACTGGATTTGGTACATCTTTCCGCAGATCGCGGGGCTCGGGCGCAGCTCGACCGCGCAGCATTTCGCGATCCGCTCAGCGGACGAAGCGCGCAACTATTTCGATCATCCGGTGCTCGGCCCGCGCTATATCGAGTGCGTGACCGCGTTGCAGGACTTGCCCATCAGCGATCCCGTCGCGGTGTTCGGCGAGATCGACGCGATGAAGCTGCGATCGTCGCTGACTCTCTTCGAGACGGTCCGCCCCTCGCCGCTACTCGCCGCCGCGCTCGACCGCTGGTTCGGCGGCAAGCGCGACGAGATGACGCTACGGCTCCTGGGCGACGACTGACTCTGCTTGACGAAGTGCCGATTGAGGCGGAACATAATGGGAACAAGTGAGTCGATTTTGCCCGATGTCTGTCCAACCGTCGCCCATCGATCGGCCTTGCGCCGATCAGCTAGCTGCGCTTCGCGCTCAGCTCGCGCAGGCCCAGAGCCAGCGCGGGCCGGCACTGGCGTTCGGGCTGGCGGCGCTCGACGACCGGCTGGCCGATCACGGCCTCGATGGCGCAGGGCTGCATGAGATCGCGGCGGCGCGGCCGTCGCTGAGCGACGATGCGGCCGCGACCTTGTTCGCGGCGGGTATCGCTGCCCGCTTCGCCTCGCGACCCGGCTTCACGGTGATCTGGGCACTTTCCAAATTCGACCTCTATGCACCCGGCATTGAACAGGTCGGGCTCGGTCCCGATCGTATCCTCTACGCGCAGGGCCGGAAGGACGCCGACGTGCTGGCGATGGCCGAGGACGCGCTTCGCGATGGCTCGATCGCCTGCGTCATTGCCGAAGTGAAGGCGGCCGATCAGACGGCGACCCGCCGGCTCCAGCTCGCCGCGTCGGATGGCAAGACCCCGATGCTCCTCTATCGCCGCCACCGTGCCCGCGACCGCTGCCCGCTCGATCAACCCTCCTCGGCGATGACGCGCTGGCGGATCGGTTGCGCCTCATCGGCACGGCTGCCCTATGCCGGTGTCGGCCGCGCTCGCTGGTCCGTCGAGCTGGTCCGCCAGCGGAACGGCAATCCTTTCTCCCTCGAACTTGAAGCATGTGATGATACGGGTCGCCTCGCTCTACCTGCCGCAGCTCCCCATAGAGCGATTGCGACGGCTGGAGCGGCCAGCCAAGCCGCCTGACGCGCCGCCGGTCCCCGCACAATCGAGATTTGCAGCGCCGATCGACGACGACCCCGGCGCCTGCTCGGTGCCGCGTGGCGGCGGCTGGCGGCCGGGCGCGCGCTGGGCGCTCGCCGACCACGGCGCTGCGAGCTGGCCGCGTGAGGGCGCGCGGCCGGATAAGCCGAGCCAGGCCGAGATCGATGCGCTGCCGGCGCACCAGCGACCGACGATGCGCGAGATGGGCCGACGCAGCGAGGCCGCCGACAATCCGTTCAAGGCGATGCCGCCCGACGAAGGCGCGACGGGCTATGCCGTCGCCGCGCCGCTGCCACTCGTGGCGGCATGGACGCGACCGACCATCCTGATCGAACGCATGGGCCAACGCGATGTCGTCACCGCTGCCTGCCCGGTCGCGCTGGAGCTGGGCTTGCGTCCCGGCATGGCCGCGGCGCACGCCCGCGCGCTTGTCACCGATCTCGACGTGCGCGATGCCGAGCCTGATCACGATCGCGCCTTGCTCGACCGGCTGGCCCTGCATGCAGTCGGGCGCTGGACGCCGACCGCGAGCGTCGCCGGGCCGGATGGCCTGTGGCTCGACCTGACCGGCACGACGCACCTGTTCGGCGGCGAGGCGGGCTTCTGCCGCCGATTGCTCCGCTTCCTTCATCGGCTCGGTTTCACCGCCAGCATCGCGATCGCCGGCTCGCCCGGCACCGCGCATGCGCTGGCGCGCTACGGCGGCGAGCCCGTCACCGTCCTCCCTCCCGGTCGCGAAATGGAGGCCATCGCCGACCTGCCGCTCGCCGCGCTCCGGCTGACCCCGGAGGCGTTGAGCTCCGCCGCGCGGTTCGGGCTGGAAAGCGTCGCCGATCTCTACCCAATCGCGCGCGGACCGCTCGCCCGACGGCTCGGCATGACGACGGTCACGCGGCTCGACCAGGCCCGCGGGCTCGTCGCCGAGCCGATCGTGCCCGTCGTGCCGTTCGAAGAACCGCGCGTCGAGCGCAGCTTGCTCGAACCGATCAGCACCGCCGAGGCGATCACCCAGGTCATCGACGATCTGATCGACGACATGGTGGGCGTGCTCCAGGCACGCGGTCTCGGCTTACGTGCTGCTGTCCTCATCTGCCTGCGAGTGGATGGGGTAGAACAACGCATCGGCCTTGGCACCGCCAAGGCAACGCGCGATGCAAAGCATCTCAAGCGCATGTTCGCGATGCGGGTCGAGCGGATCGAACCCGACCTCGGCATCGAAGCGATGGCGCTGACCGCACCGCGGGTCGAAGACCTGATGCCGGTGTCGCTCGGCACCGGGCTGGCCGAATCCAGCACGCCCGACCTTGCGCCACTGGTCGACCAGCTCGCCGGCCGTGCCGGCGATGCCGCGCTGTTTCGCATCGGCGCCCAGGAAAGCGACGTGCCCGAGCGCGCGATCGTCCGCGCCGATGCGCTTGCGTGCCCCTCGGGATGGCCCAAATGGAAGCGGCCCGCGCGGCTGCTGCGTCGGCCGGAGCTACTGTCCAACGTGGTGGCGCTGCTGCCCGATCATCCGCCGCGCCGGTTCGTGTGGCGTGGCCAGTCCTATCGCGTCGTCGCCGGCGATGGTCCCGAGCGCATCCACGGCGAGTGGTGGCGCAGCGAGCGCGAGATGTGGGCGGTCCGCGATTATTTCCGGGTGGAGGCCGAGGGCGGCGAGCGGTTTTGGCTGTTCCGGCGCGGCGACGGAGTCGAGGGCAGCACCGGCGATCTTAGCTGGTACATGCACGGGCTGTTTGGCTGATGGCGACTTACGTCGAACTTCAGGTGACGAGCCATTTCTCATTTCTGCGCGGTGCGTCGTCGCCCGAGGAGCTGTTCTCGGCCGCCGCGCTGCTCGGCCACAGCGCGCTCGGCCTGACCGATTGGGGCGGTGTGCCCGGCATCGTCCGAGGCTGGCGTGGCCAGAAGGCGACCGGCGTGCGGATGATCGCGGGCGCGCGGGTCGATCTCACTGACGGCCGCGCGCTGCTGCTTTACCCCACCGATCGCGCGGCCTGGTCGCGGCTCACTCGGCTGCTATCGGTCGGCAAGGCGCGCGGTGGCAAGGGCTGCTGCATCCTCGATTGGTGCGATGTCGTCGCCCATGCCGAGGGTCTGATCGCGATCCTCGTCCCTGACCTGCCGGACGACAATACCGCCGCGCATCTCGCCGAGCTGCGCGAGACGTTCGACGCGCGGGGCTATCTCGCGCTGTCGCTGCGGCGCAGACCCGACGATGTGGAGCGACTGGTCCAGCTCGACGCGCTGGCGCGCGATGCCGGAATGCGCAGCGTCGCGACCGGCGACGTGCTCTACCACACGCCGGAGGCGCGGCCGCTGCAGGACGTGATGACCGCGATCCGCGAAAAGACGACGATCGACGCGCTGGGGTTCCGGCGCGAGCGGTTCATGGACCGCAATCTCAGATCCCCGGTCGAGATGGAGCGAAGGTTCGCGGCCTTTCCCGATGCAATTCAGGCCAGCGCCGACATCGCCGCCCGATGCCGGTTCGATCTTGGCGAGATCCAGTATCAATATCCCTATGAGCAGGTCATGGCCGGCCGCACGGCGCAGCAGGCGCTGGCCCGTTTGACCGAAGATGCGGCGGCGCGGGCGTTTCCCGATGGCCTGCCGCAGCGTTACCGCGACCAGATCGACCATGAGCTGCGACTGATCGACCAGCTCCGCTACGCGCCCTACTTCCTGACGGTCAACGCGATCGTCGCCGAAAGCCGGCGACGCGGCATCCTGTGTCAGGGCCGCGGCTCGGCCGCCAATAGCTGCGTCTGCTACCTGCTCGGCATCACGTCGATCGATCCGATCAAGCATGAGCTGCTGTTCGAGCGGTTCGTGTCGGGCGAGCGCAAGGAGCCGCCCGACATCGATGTCGATTTCGAGCACGAACGCCGCGAGGAGATTATCCAGTGGATCTACGAGACCTACGGCCGCGACCGCTCCGCGCTGACCGCGGTCGTTACCCGCTATCGCACCCGCGGCGCGGTCGCCGAGGTCGGCAAGGCGCTCGGCCTGCCGCGCGACCTGACCAAGATGCTGACCGGCCTCGTCTGGGGTTGGTCGGTCGATGGCATCACCGACGAACAGATCGCCGGCCTTAACCTCAACGCCGAGGATCATCGCCTCAAGCTCACCCTGCTGCTCGCGCGTCAGCTCATCGGCACGCCGCGCCACCTCTCTCAGCACCCCGGCGGATTCGTGCTGACCCAGGACCGGCTCGACGAGCTCGTGCCGATCGAGCCAGCGCGAATGGAGGATCGCCAGATTATCGAGTGGGACAAGGACGATATCGACGAGCTGAAGTTCATGAAGGTCGATGTGCTTGGCCTCGGCATGCTCGGCTGCATGAACCGGGCGTTCAACATGCTGCGCGACTGCAAGGGGATCGGTGTCGGCATGGCCGACCTGCAGGATGATGATCCCGACGTCTATGCGATGATCCAGAAGGCCGACACCCTGGGTGTCTTCCAGATCGAGTCCCGCGCACAGATGTCGATGCTGCCGCGGATCAAGCCCAAGGAGTTCTACGATCTCGTGATCGAGGTCGCGATCGTCCGCCCCGGTCCGATCCAGGGCGACATGGTCCATCCCTATCTTCGTCGCCGCGAGGGCAAGGAGAAGCCCGAATATCCCAAGCCCGAGCTGCGCGCCGTGCTCGAGAAGACCCTGGGCGTGCCGCTGTTTCAGGAGCAGGCGATGAAGGTCGCCATCGTCGGCGCCGGGTTCACCGCGGTCGAGGCCGACCAGCTCCGCCGTGCGATGGCGACGTTCAAATTGACGGGTGGCGTCTCGCATTTCTACGACAAGCTGGTGGGCGGGATGGTCGAGCGCGGCTATTCGAAGGATTTCGCCGAGCGGACGTTCAAGCAGATCGAGGGGTTCGGCTCCTATGGCTTCCCGGAAAGCCATGCCGCCAGCTTCGCCAAGATCGCCTATGCGAGCTGTTGGATGAAGCACCATCATCCCGACGTGTTCTGCGCCGCCCTGCTCAACGCGCAGCCGATGGGATTCTACGCGCCCGCGCAGATCGTCGCCGATGCCCGCAAACATGGCGTCGAGGTGCGGCCGGTGTCGATCAACGACAGCCATTGGGATTGCACGCTGGAGCCGGCCAAAGGCCGCTACATGGCGGTGCGGCTGGGGATGCGGCAGGTCCGGGGGCTCGCCAACATCCACGGCGCGGCGATCGTCGGCGCACGCGGGCCTGCGCCGTTCGATAGCGTCGAGGAAGTCTGGCGCCGCGCAGGCATGCCGCGCGCCGCGATCGAGCGGCTTGCGGAAGCCGACGCGTTCCACTGCATCGCCGAGGACCGGCGACAGGGGCTATGGAAGGTCAAGGGCCTGGGCGAAGCACCATTGCCGCTGTTTGCGGCGGCGGACGAACGCGAGGCCAAATTCTCGCCCGAGGGGCTGGAGCCGTCGGTGGCGTTGCGGCCCATGAGCGATGGCCGGGAAGTGGTCGAGGACTATCGCTCGACCCAGCTATCGCTTCGCGGCCACCCGGTCAGTTTTCTGCGCGAACAGCTCGATACGATGAAGATCGTCCGATGCGCCGATCTCGCGACGATCCGCGACGGCCGCAACATCGAGGTCGCCGGCGTCATTCTCGTGCGTCAGCGTCCGGGCTCCGCCAAAGGCGTGCTGTTCGTGACGATCGAGGACGAGACCGGCATCGCCAACGGCATCCTCTGGCCCGACCGGTTCGAGATCTACCGCCGCCAGGTCATGTCGTCGTCGATGATCGCGATGCGCGGGCACCTACAGAAGGAAGGCGAGGTCATCCATATCATCTGCGATCGCATCGTCGATCATGACGACATGCTGCGCTCGATTGGCCGAATGGAGTTCAGCGTCGCACCAGGCCGCGGAGACGGGGCGAAGAACGGCGGCGGGCCTGACCCGCGTGACCCGAACTTTGCGCGCGCCCGTACGCTCGCCTCGCCGCCGTTCGGAACTGCGATCGACGAAGCCGAGGTTCTGCGCATCCGCAGCCATGACTTCCACTAACAGGATCGCACCTCGCCAGGGCCGCGGTGATCATGGGCTTTGATCATCGGCAGACCGGAGGTGTGGTATCGCCGCCTCAACCGCTGTCCTGGCGCCGCTGAGATAGCTTTTCCACATCGGCTTTCCCTCGAACTTGATATTCTCGGGGTGCCCATCAAGACGGCAAAGGGCACGAGCCGCCGCTTCGATCGCGCGTTCAAGATCAGGCATTGAAACTCTCCTGCCGCGGCGAGAGCGCGTGCTGACCACGCGGAGAAGACCGGGCCCAGGCGTCGCTCTCATCGCCTAAGCCATTTCGGACACTCTCGTGGACTCCATGCTTCTGACGGGCGCGATTGCGCCCTACGCCGTGCGGCAAATCGGCGGGTCGTCGGCTGAACCCGGAAGCTCCGCAGCGCCGAGAACAAGCGGCGCGCCGGCTTCCTGACGACGGCGAGATTGCCGGAACCGGGCTGAGATATGTCAGCGCAGCTAGCAGACGGCGTCTCCATAGCAATGCTCGCGCGATGCTTTGCAAACAAGAGCAGGTGCCGAGTGACGACGATAGGCCGCAACAACTTGCCGGTTCGGAGGGGCAGCGAAGCACTGCCATCCCGTCCGAAAGCACTTCGCCGTACTCGGCAGCACGCGTTGTGAAATCCGAACTTTAACTCACAAACGGAGGATGGACGATGCGGAAACACCTAATCATCTCGACAGCCCTTGGCGCCCTCGCCATTTCGGCGTGGTCGAGCGCCGCGGCGGCCCAGGCTTCTGCAGCCAGTCAGCAAGCGCAGCCGCAGCCTTCGACTCAAGCGGCTCCGCCGGCCGGAGCCCAAGCGCAGTCGAAGCCCACCGATCCACCCGAGGCGCAGCGGGACAAGCTCGTCGACGAGGCGGTTGCCGCGGTGCGCGAGACGCAGAACGCATTGACCGCAATCGACCAGAACAAGAACGACGACGCGATCGCGGCGCTGGAGCGCGCGACCGGCAAGCTCGAGATCGTCCTCGCCCGCACGCCGACGCTTGCGCTCGCTCCGGTCGATGTGAGCGTCGTGACGCACGACGTGATCGGAACCCCGGCCGACGTCGAGAAAATCCGCGGAGAGGTGGGCGCCGCGATCGCGCAGGGTCGCCTGCAGCTGGCGCGCAAGCTCATCTCCGACCTGGGTTCCGAAACGGTCGTGAACATCAGCAAGCTCCCGCTCGGCACCTACCCCGCCGCACTCAAGCAGGCGGCCGCGCTGCTGCACCAGGGCAAGCCGCAGGAGGCCAAGGTGGTCCTTCAGACCGCACTGGGCACGATCGTGATCGACCAGATCGTGATCCCGCTCCCTCTCGTTCGCGCGCAGCTCGCGCTCGAGGACGCGCGCAGCCTGCTCGAGAAAAGGAAGCGGACCGACGCGGAAAGCGCCCGCATGCGCCAGCTGTTGGGAACGGCCCGCACGCAGCTCCAGCTCGGCAAAGCGCTGGGCTATGCCACTGACAGCGAGATGACCGACCTGATCGCCTCGGTCGACGATCTCGAGCGTAAGACCGCCGGCTCGCAATCCGCCAAGGGGTTGCTCGATCCCTTTGGTCCCAAGTTCGACGAGGCCAGGCGGTCGAGCCAGCGCCCGCGCTAGGCAGCACTCGGCGTTCGATCGTCTCCCGCGCGGGGGCTGGTCAACACAAGCACAAGGGGCGTTCAACCTGGCGAACGCCCCACGGGAGGTAACATGTTGCGCCAGCCCGCCACCGCACGCGGCGCGTTCGAGGCCCTCGATCGTCTAGCCATCAACACGATCCGTACGCTCGCCATGGATGCCGTCGAGAAGGCGCAGTCCGGCCATCCCGGCACCCCGATGGCGCTTGCGCCGGTGGGCTACACGCTGTGGTCGCAGTTCCTCCGGATCGATCCCAACGTGCCGGACTGGCCCAATCGAGACCGTTTTGTGCTCTCGGTCGGGCACGCCTCCATGCTTCTCTACGCGCTTATCCACCTCGCCGGCATCAAGGAGGTCGATGCGGAAGGCAGGGCCACTGGCCTGCCTGCGGTTAGCCTCGAGGACATCAAGAACTTTCGCCAGATGGGCTCCAGGACGCCGGGCCACCCCGAGTATCGGGTGACGACCGGCGTCGAGACCACGACGGGCCCGCTCGGTCAGGGCTGCGGCAATTCCGTCGGTATGGCGGTCGCCGAACGCTGGCTCGCCCAGCACTTCAATCGCGATGGCTTCACCCTCTTTGACCATGACGTCTACGTGCTGTGCGGCGACGGCGACATGATGGAGGGCGTGTCGGGCGAGGCGGCAAGTCTCGCCGGACATCTCAAGCTTTCCAACCTCTGCTGGATTTACGATTCAAACCGTATCAGCATCGAGGGCCATACCGACCTCGCCTTCACCGAGGATGTGGGCAAGCGCTTCGAGTCCTATGGTTGGAACGTGCTCCACGTCGACGACGCCAACGATACTGAGGCGTTCGCGCGGGCAATCGAAAGCTTCAAGGCGACCGACGACCGACCCACCTTCGTCGTCGTCCACTCTATCATCGGCTGGGGCAGCCCCAAGGCGGACAGCGAGAAGGCTCACGGCGAACCGCTTGGTGCCGACGCGATCGTCGCCACCAAGAAGGCGTATGGCTGGCCGGAGGACAAGACCTTCTACGTGCCCGACGGCGTCGCCAAGCACTTCAACGAGGCGATCGCCTCGCGCGGGCGCCGGCTGCGCGAGGAGTGGGAGGCGACCTTCGCCGGCTATCGTGAGACCTATCCCGGCATGGCGGCCGAGCTGGACGCGATGCGCAAGGGCGCGCTGCCGCCGGGCTGGGAGTCGGGCCTGCCGAGCTTCGACCCGGATCCCAAGGGCGTCGCCTCGCGCGAATCCGCCGGCAAAGTGCTGAATGCGCTCGCCGGCAACGTGCCCTGGCTGGTGGGCGGATCGGCCGACCTGTCGCCATCCACCAAGACCGAGCTAAAGAATTTCGGCTCGTTCCAGGCGGACAATCCTGGCGGGCGCACGATGCACTTCGGCGTGCGCGAGCATGCGATGGGCGCGATCGCCAACGGAATGGCGCTGTCCTACATCAAGCCCTTTGCCGCCACCTTCCTCGTCTTCGCCGACTATATGCGAGCGCCGGTCCGGCTTGCGGCGATCATGGAGCTGCCCGTCACCTTTGTCTTTACGCACGATTCGATCGGGGTCGGCGAGGACGGCCCAACCCACCAGCCGATCGAGCATCTGGCGACACTGCGCGCGACGCCCGGGCTCGACACCATCCGCCCGGGAGATGCGAACGAGGCGGCCGAGGCGTGGAAACTTGCCGTCCGCCAGACCCGTCGGCCGAGCGCGCTGATCCTCTCGCGCCAAGCGCTGCCGACGCTCGACCGGAGCCGCTATGCGGCCGCCGCCGGGGTCGCGAGGGGCGCGTACATCCTTGCCAGCGCCGATGATCCGGAGCTCATCCTGATCGGCACCGGGAGCGAGCTGAGCCTTGTGGTCGGCGCCTATGAGAAGCTGGCAGCGGAGGGCGTACGGGCACGCGTCGTGTCGATGCCGAGCTGGTCCCGCTTCGAGGAGCAGGACGACGCCTACAAGCAGTTGGTCCTAACCCCCGGCATAGAGGCGCGCCTGGCGGTGGAGCAGGGCGGCGCAATCGGGTGGGACCGCTATGTCGGCGCTCGCGGCCGAACGATCACGATGTCGACGTTCGGGGCGTCTGCCCCGCTTGCCAAACTCCAGGAGAAGTTCGGCTTCACCGTCGACCATGTGGTCGAGGCAGCGCGCTCGATGATCTTGCAGGAGGCGTGACGATGGCGAGCCGGGTCAGGAAGCTGCACGATTTTGGCCAGGCCCCCTGGCTGGACTTTGTCGACCGCCGCTTCCTCAAGGAAGGTGGGCTGCAAAGGCTCGTCGAGGAAGACGGCGTCACCGGCGTGACCTCCAATCCGTCCATCTTCGAGAAGGCGATCGCGCATGGCGATGCCTACGACGCGCAACTCCTGGCTCTTCTCCAGAGCCGGCCCGGCACGAGCATCACCCAAGCCTATGAGGCGCTCGCGGTTCAGGACATCCAAGACGCGGCCGACACGCTGCAGCCGGTCTATGAGCGGCTGAACGGGACGGACGGCTACGTTAGTCTCGAGGTCTCCCCCTATCTCGCTGAGAGCACCGAGGAGACGGTCGCGGAAGCACAGCGGCTGTGGCGACAGATCGACCGTCCCAACCTGATGATCAAAGTGCCCGGTACCCAGGCGGGTGTCCCTGCCATCCGCCAGCTGATCGAAGATGGCATTAACATCAACGTGACGCTGCTGTTCGGCCAGCAGAGCTACGCCGCGGTTGCGATGGCCTTCGTGGAGGGGTTGGAAGCACGGCTCGCCCAAGGCCAGCCGATCGACCGTATCGCAAGCGTGGCGAGCTTCTTCGTCAGTCGGATCGATGCCGCGATCGACAGGAAAATTGCCGAACGCCTGAAAAGCGCTGACGCGGAGGCCGAGGCGCTTACGGGACTGCGCGGACAGGTCGCCATCGCCAACGCCAAGCTCGCCTATCAATGGTATCTCGGCTTCGTAGCTTCGGAACGCTGGCAGGCGCTCGCGGAGCGCGGGGCGATGCCGCAGAGGCTCCTCTGGGCCTCCACCGGCACCAAGGATCCGAGCTACCCCGACACCCTTTATGTAGACAACCTGATCGGGCCGGAAACCGTCAACACCTTGCCGCCCAAGACGATGGACGCCTTCCGTGATCATGGCACGCTCGCGCCGTCCCTGACCGCCGAAGTGGAAAGCGCGCGTCGGATTCTCCGCGAGGTAGACCGTCTCGGGCTCGACTTGCCAGCGGTCGCGGACGAGCTCGTGCGAGACGGCGTGAAGCAGTTCGCCGACGCAGCCGATGCGCTCCTTGGTGCCGTTGCTGCCAAGCGCTCCGCCATTGTCGGAGACGGGCTGAACAGCATGCACGAGGCACTGCCGCGGGAGCTCGACGAGGCGGTAGAGGCGCGGCTCGAGCGAATGCGTCAGGAAAGCTGGTCCAGACGGCTATGGGCAGGCGATGCCACGCTATGGACCGGCGGCGAGGAAGCCAAGTGGCTCGGGTGGCTTGCCGCAGGTAAGGGCGAGCAGATCGACCCCGAGGCATTGAAAGCTCTCGGCGCTCAGGCAGCCCAGTATCGGTCCGCGGTGCTCCTCGGCATGGGCGGGTCGAGCCTCGGCCCGGAGGTCTTGGCCGAGATCGTGGGGCCGCGGAGCGGCAGCCCGATGATCCATGTGCTCGATACCACCGATCCGAAGCAAATCGCCGCAGTGGCGGCGGCGATCGACCCCGAGCACACGCTGTTCATCGTTGCCTCCAAGTCGGGCTCGACGATGGAGCCGGAACTGCTGCGCGCCTATTTCTGGAATCTGGCGGGCCAGGACGGCAGTCGCTTCATCGCCATCACCGACCCGGGATCGCGCCTGGCAAAGATCGCGCACGATCATGGCTACGCGGGCGTCTTCCTGGGCGATCCAACGATTGGCGGCCGCTATTCGGTTCTCAGCGTCTTCGGGATGGTGCCCGCGGCCGTGATGGGCATGGACGTGGCCGAGTTCTTCGCCAGGGTTGCGCCGATGGTGCAGAGCTGCGCGCCCGACGCGCCGCCCGCCGTCAATCCTGGCGTGCGGCTCGGTGCGATCCTGGGGGAAGCGGCGAACCGCGGGCGCGACAAGGTGACGGTGCTGACCTCGCCCGCGCTTCGGGCATTCGGAGCGTGGCTCGAACAGCTGTTGGCCGAGTCCACCGGCAAGCAGGGCAGGGGCATCGTTCCCGTCGACCTGGAACCGCCGGTACCGCCGGCGCACTATGGATCGGACCGCCTCTTCGTACTGCTGTCGCTTTCGGGCGACGATCACGCCAGGCTCGACGCCCATGCCGATGCGCTCGTTACCGCCGGCCAGCCGGTCGTGCGGATAGCGCTCTCGTCAAAGGAGATGATCGGGCAGGAGTTCTTTCGCTGGGAGATCGCTACCGCGGTCGCCGGCGCGGTGATCGGGATCGACCCTTTCGACCAGCCCGACGTCGAGGATGCCAAGATCAGGACGCGGGTGCTGATCGACGCCTACGAAGCCACCGGGAGCCTGGCGCCCGAGACACCATTTTTCGAGGATGGCAGGGTGGCCTTCTTCGGGCCCGCCGACCGAGGCCATTCCGGCGACAACGCGGTCCAGATCCTGCGCACCCATTTAGCGCGTCCCGGCCCCGGCGATTATGTAGGGTTCCTTCTCTACGTCGAACGCAACCCGGCGAACGAGGCTCTCGTCGCACGCATGCGCGAACGGGTCGTGAAGGCGCGACACGTCGCCACCGTCGCTGGCTTCGGGCCGCGTTTCCTCCACTCGACTGGTCAGGCGTACAAGGGAGGGCCGCGCTCGGGAGTGTTTCTCGAGATCACCCGCACGCCCGATCCCGACGTCCCGATCCTAGGACGTAAAGCCAGCTTCGGCACGGTCCAGCTCGCCCAAGCGCGAGGCGATCTCGACGTGCTCGCCAGCCGGGGCCAGCGCGTCCTGCGGGCCCACCTCCAAAGCGCCAGTCTGAGCGACCTTGAAGAATTGCTCGACGAAGCACTCCGGAATTGAGCGGGAGCCTGGAAATATGCGGATCGGAATGATCGGCCTCGGCCGGATGGGAGGCAACATCGCCCGTCGGCTTCAACGCTCCGGACATCAGCCAGTGGTCTTCGACCGCAATCCTGAGGCGGTGGCGGAACTCGAGCTTGAAGGATTCGAGCCGGCTGACTCGCTTGAGGAAATCAAGAAGAAGCTGGGCACGGAGGCAGTCTTCTGGGTCATGCTGCCCGCGGGCGAGCCGACCGAGAAGACGATCCAGATCCTCCGCACGATCGCCGAACCTGGCGACGTCGTCATCGATGGCGGCAACAGCTTCTACAAGGACGATATTCGCCGGGCGAAGCTGCTGGCCGACAAGGGCATCCACTATATTGATGTCGGTACCTCGGGAGGCGTGTGGGGCCTCGAGCGCGGCTATTGCATGATGATCGGCGGACCGAAGGAGGCCGTCGACCATCTCGATCCGATCTTCGACGCGCTCGCGCCGGGCATCGGCACCATTCCGCGGACGCCGAACCGGATGGAGCATGAGGGAGAGGATGCGCGCGCGGAGAAGGGCTATATCCACGCCGGGCCCGCCGGCGCGGGTCACTTCGTCAAGACGGTGCACAACGGCATCGAATACGGCCTGATGCAGGCATATGCCGAAGGCTTCGACATTCTGAAGTCGAAGCAGTCCAGCAAGCTTCCCGAGGATGAGCGCTACGTTCTCAATCTCACCGACATCGCCGAGGTGTGGCGGCGCGGCTCTGTCATATCCTCTTGGCTTCTGGACCTCACTGCGGCGGCGCTCGCCAAGGATCAGATGCTCTCGCAGTTCTCCGGGCGGGTTGCGGATTCGGGCGAGGGGCGCTGGACCGTCGAGGCGGCCATGGAAGAGGCGGTTCCCGCTGTGGTCCTTACCGCTGCGCTGTTTGCCCGGTATCGGAGCCGGGTCGAGCACACCTTCGCCGACCAGGTGCTTTCCGCGATGCGCTTCGGGTTCGGCGGGCATGTCGAGATCCCGCAGTGAATGGAGTGACCGTGCCGGGGCGCCCGGCGACGATCGTCATC
The DNA here is from genome assembly GCF_000739895.2 of Sphingomonas paucimobilis NBRC 13935. GTDB lineage: Bacteria > Pseudomonadota > Alphaproteobacteria > Sphingomonadales > Sphingomonadaceae > Sphingomonas > Sphingomonas paucimobilis. The sequence continues at coordinate 59,005 of NZ_BBJS01000043.1, read as the reverse complement.
TTCGGCGCGACAGGAGACCTCACCCGCAGGCTGCTGGTTCCGGCGCTGGCCAACCTCTGCTTCGACGGACTCTTGAGCGAAGAGCTCAACGTCATCGGCATAGCCCTTCGGGATGGCGATGATGAAAGTCTGCGCGTGAGCCTCGATGAGTTCGCGCCGCAGACACAGTGCTGGCAACGATTGCGCCAGCGGACCAGCTACCTCCCCGGCGACTTCACGCTTGGGACTGTCTACGAAAGGCTCAAGCAGCGGCTGGGCGAGGGCGACGCGGCATTTTATCTGGCCACGCCGCCGCAGTTCTTCGGGGTCATCGTGGACAGGCTCGCCGACGCCGGCTTCACGGAGGAACATGACGGCGGCTTTCGGCGGGTGGTGATCGAGAAGCCCTTCGGTCACGACCTCGAATCCGCACGGGCTCTCAACCAGCGGATCCTGTCGCGAGTGAACGAGAGCCAAGTTTACCGGATCGATCACTTCCTGGGGAAGGAAACCGTCCAGAACATCCTGGTCGCGCGGTTCGGCAACGCCTGGCTGGAGGCGGTATGGAACCACCGCTACGTGGACCACATCCAGATTTCAGCCGCCGAAGCGATCGGCATCGGCACCCGCGGGGCGTTCTACGACACAACCGGTGCGCTCCGGGACATGGTTCCCAACCACCTGATGCAGCTTTTGTCGATGATTGCAATGGAGCCGCCAAACAGCTTCGACGCCGAGGTCATTCGCGACGAAAAGGCAAAGCTGCTTCGGGCCGTCCGTCGCATTACCCCGGATGAGGCGCGAAGCGACGCGGTGCGGGGCATGTACGCAGCCGGCCAGGTCAACGGCCAGATGATCCCCGCCTATCGCGAGACGCCGCACGTGGACCCGAACACCGCCACCGAAACTTATGTGGCGCTCAAGCTCATGGTCGACACCTGGCGCTGGACCGGCGTGCCCTTCTATCTGCGCACGGGTAAGGCGCTCGCCGCACGGGACACCGAGATCGTGGTGACTTTCAACCCGGTGCCCTACGCGACGTTTCGGGAGACCCCGGTCGCTCATCTCCCGGCCAATCAGCTCGTGTTCCAGATCCAGCCGCACGAAGGGATTGACCTTGGTTTCCTGGTCAAACGGCCGGGTCCGCAAGTGGAGGCGGTCCCCGTAGCGCTCGATTTTGCTTATGCAGAGAAGTTCGCCGTCGCGCACCGGACAGGGTACGAAACCCTCCTGTATGACATGATGATGGGCGATCAGACGCTATTCCAGCGTGCTGACCAGATCGAGGCGGGATGGGCCGTTGTGCAGCCGATCCTGGACGCCTGGGCTCGTGGCGAGGGAGTACTGGAGGAATATACGCCAGGCACTTCCGGACCTCGCGCCGCCGACGCACTGATCGCCCGCGATGGCCGGCAATGGCAAGCATTGGGTCGATAAATGGAGCGAACGAACTCCGGTCAGAATGGGAGGCGGGACAAGGCCGGCACCATTTTCCGCGAAGGGTTCGGATCGCCCCAAGCCGCGCTGACGCTGGATCAGCCACCGCGCTGGGCTCCACGCGACAGGCGGGCTCCGAGTGGCATTTCAGTAGTCGCCCTACCGCTCGTACAGATAATAGCGGTCTGTTGCCGTAAGATCGTGCGCGAGCTCATACACGATCGGCTCACCGGTCGGGATCTCGATCGTGGGGATCTCATCGTCGGGGATGCCAGACAGATGCTTCACCAGCGCGCGCAGCGAATTGCCGTGCGCCGAGATCACGACTCTTCTGCCGGCCTTGAGCTCCGGCGCGATCCTTGCCTCCCAATAGGGCAGCACGCGCCCGATCGTGTCCTTCAGGCTCTCGGCGCTCGGAATTGCGATGCCGGCGTAGCGGCGATCGCCGGTGACATCATAGGGTCCCCCTGGCTGCTGTGGCGGCGGCGGGATGTCAAACGATCGGCGCCAGATCTTCACTTGCTCCGCTCCATGCCTGGCTGCGGTCGCTGCCTTGTCGAGGCCGGTGAGCCCGCCATAATGGCGCTCGTTCAGACGCCAGTCCTTTTCGACGGGCAACCACAACCGCCCCATCGCCTCGAGCGCAAGGTTGAGCGTCTTGATCGCACGCGTCTGGAGGCTCGTGAAGCAGAAGTCGAAGTCCAGCCCCTTCGCCGCCATCAGCTCGCCGGCCGCTTTCGCCTCAATCTCGCCCTGCCGCGTCAGATCCACGTCCCACCAGCCCGTGAAGCGGTTCTCGAGGTTCCAGACCGACTGGCCGTGGCGGATCAGCACGAGCGTGGGCAAGGGGTTCTCCAAAGGGCATTACGAGCTGAATGGACGTCTCTCCACTCCGCGATCCGGCGTCCCGCAGGTTTCACACGCCGTGCCCGAGGCTTGCGATCATCGCGGCCAGCTCAGACCCCTCCGGGATTTCCTCACGGCCCGCGGCCCGCGCGATCAGGCGGCTAACGAAATCGAGCTTGAGCATGACGCCGGGACTGAGACGAAAGGGATAGAGATCCGGTTGCCCCATTGCCCGGTTTACCGCGTTGAGCGCGAAGGAGATCGGTATCCAGCGCTCAACGAGCGTCGCCGTTGCAACACGATACGCATCGATGTCCGGGTGCGGTGCGCGATTGCCTTCCAGCCCCACACCGAAGTCCGCCATCGCTCCGAGCGTGTCGACGATGTGCAGGTAATGAGCGAACGTCTCGGCGAAATCTTCCCAGGGATGCGCAGTTGCATACGCGCTGACATGGTCATCAGCCCAGCCGAGTGCCGGACGGCCGGCATAGTAGCGCTGGACCGCTGCAGCATAATCGATGCGCTCGTCACCGAACAGTGCGCGAAAGGGATCGTGCATGTCGGTCCCAGCGACGAGCCGGTACCAATAGTAGTGGCCGATCTCGTGTCGAAAATGGCCTAGAAGAGTGCGGTAGGGCTCGCCCATTTGATGGCGTATGCGCTCCCGCGCCGCGTCGTCCGCCTCGATCACGTTCAGCGTGATGACACCCCCGGCATGGCCGGTGAGAAGCTGTGGGACATAGCCGTTCTCGGCGGCGGCATCGTACAAGAAATCGAAGGCGAGCCCGTCTCCGCGCTCGGCCTTGGTCTCGAGGGGCAGGCCGAGCTTGATCGCACCGCGAATCATGCGCCGCTTGGCCTCCTCGATCCGCCGCCAGCGTTGAAGGACGCCGCGCACCGCGAGATCGGGGATCATGCGATTGTGCCGGCAGGCGCGGCACATTGCTCGGGTCGGACCGAGCGCTTCAGCGCCCGTCTCATCTGCCAGCCAATTGCACGCGCCGTAATGAACATTGGCGCAAGGCTTTACCGCGGCGGCTGATCCCTCTGCATCGTGCCACTCGCGCGCCCTGGGGTCGAGATGACGAAAGGCGTCTATGCGCCAGTCATAGCCAACGGCGTGTGCGCAGCTCGGGCAGGCGCTTTCCTCCAAGTGAAGCTGGTGGCGGCAGTTGGGGCAGGGGAATGCCAAGCGTTGGGTCCCTGTTACCTGCGCGACGGCAAGCCTTGTTCAGGTGTCCGCATGGGCAGCCTCGATCGGCTCCGACGTTGCGTTGCCGCAGCACACGGGATGAGGACCCGCAGGCATGCAGCAGGTAGGCGCGCCTACCGGGATGAAAGCCATCTCCTCCCGTGGCCGAGGTCCCGACCGTCGCGGTGCGCCCCGGCTCTCGTAGGAGAGGCCGTACCGCCGGCAATAAGCCTCGGCGGCTTCACGCGAAGGGAAGCCGAGCTCCAGATGGGCGAGGGGGTCGCTTCCTCCCGTCCAGCCGGTGAGCGGATCGACGAACGGGCGCGACCGCGGGCGGAAACGGAGCCGCCATCGACCCTCACGGGCGCGGCCGCCGGACCGACCGGCGAGCGGATCGGGTTCGATGATGGCAAATGCGTCCGTCGGCAGCGCGCTTGCGTAGCGTCGCCACGCCGTATCAAACGGCGAAGACACCTCGCTCGCGACGTTATCGTTTGCAAACTCCGCAAGGCGCGGAGCCAGCACGCGCGGCGTCGCAATGTAGGGTGGAAGAGAATCAGCTCGTGTTGCCATTTGCGCCTCCGAAACGGGCAGCCGCCGACGGCGGCTGCCCGACGTCTCATCAGCCTGCGTTGATCGGAATGCTGCGCCGGCTCTCGATCGCCTCCGCGGACTTGGGCAGGACGATCGTCAGCACGCCCTTGTTGAACGTCGCGCTTGCCCGGTCCTGCTCGACCCCACGCGGCAGCCCGATATGCCGCTCGAAGCGACCATAGCTCCGCTCCGAATAGCCGCGCTCCTTGTCCTCGGTTTCGGAGCGCTTCTCGCCGCGGATCGACAAGACATTGTCGTCGACGCTGATGTCGACGTCCTTCTCATCCATCCCGGGCAGCTCGGCGGTGACGCGGATCTCCTTGTCGGTCTCCGAAAGCTCAATCGTCGGCCACTCGAGGCTGCGCCCCCAGCCGCTCAAAGCCGGTACGCCGAAGCCCCGGAAGACGTCGTCGAACAGGCGGTTCACGTCGCGGTGCAGGGACACAAGCGGGTGCTGCTGGTCGGACCTGTCGTCGGTCCGTTCTGGAGCGCGGCTCTCCTGCCGGCCCCAGGGAATGAGATCACGAATTGCCATGATGATTATCCTCCTTTCCTGGCAGGCGTTGGACATGGTCCGTCGGCCGCGCCGCCGAAGCAGCGCGCCGGCGGAGCCACATCTATCGCGCGATCAGGCCGCTGCGCTGTTCTCGCCTTTGGGCGCTTCGAGCCGATCGCTGTCGCCGGTCCCGCCGGCGATCTCGATCTTGCGCGGCTTCATGGCCTCGGGGACGACGCGCTTCAGCGCGATCGACAGAAGGCCATTCTCGAACCGGGCGTCGCCGGCCTCGATGAAATCAGCCAACTGGAAGCGCCGCTCGAATGAGCGGGCAGCGATGCCGCGGTGCAGATACTCGCCCTTCCCGTCATCCTCGGCGCGCTTGCCGGTGACGCTGAGCAGATTCTGCTGAGCGACGATCTCGATGTCCTCCGGGCGGAAGCCGGCCACCGCAAGCGTGATGCGGTAACTGTCCTCGCCTTCCTTGACGATATCGAAGGGCGGGTAGCCATCGTCGTCGCGGGCACCTGCCTCGAGCAGGTTGAACAGACGGTCGAAGCCGACCGTCGATCGCCGATACGGCGCAAAGTCGAAGTTGGTTCTCATCTCCAAATCCTCCTGTGAGCAATCTGGGCATGAGAAGCGTCGGAAACGGAGAGCCGACGCCCTCTATGTCCACCGGACCCGAACGGCGTCCGGCAATCGAAAAACTAGGAACGGCTCAAGAGGTTTCAAGTGGAATTTAGCGAAGTCAGCAAAGCACTTCGCAAGCATCTCCGCCCTTGAAACGGGTGCGGGCGAATACAACATTAAGCCTGCGGACCGGGCCCCTCTGTCGACGGCGTTACGCCATCGTCATGTCGGACCGCATCGAGTGCGCTCGGTGCAGGATCGCGGGCTCCCAGGTGGAGCCGGCCGAGTGCCTCATTGACATTGGAGCAATGGAGTGAGGCATGAACAGAATTTTCGAACCGAATACCTATCGGCCTTTCCCGTCGGCCCGGGCCACAACCACGGCCGTCTATGATGAAGGCCTACGCCGGCACATGCTCGGCGTCTATCGCAACATGGCGCTCGGCCTCGGCATTACAGCGCTGGTGGCATTCCTCGTCGCCAGCGTGCCGGCGCTGTACCAGCCAATCTTTGGCACGCCGCTTAAGTGGGTCGCGATCTTCGCGCCGCTGGCATTTGTCATGTTCTTCTCGTTCAGGGTCGAGCGCATGACGACAGGACAGGCGCGAACGGCGTTCTTCGCCTTTGCTGCGGTCATGGGCGTATCGATGGCCAGTATCTTCCTGGTGTTCACGGGCACCAGCATCGCGCTGGCCTTCTTCAGCGCCGCGGCCGTGTTCGCCGCCATGAGCCTGTGGGGCTATACGACCAACGTCGACCTGTCGCGCTGGTCCACCTTCCTGATGGTTGGCCTGATCGGCGTCGTGATCGCGAGCATCGTCAACCTGTTCGTCGGCTCCTCGACGCTGCAGCTCGTCTTCTCGATTGTCGGCGTGCTCGTGTTCACCGGCCTGACGGCCTGGGACACGCAGCGCCTGAAGAGCGAATATCTGGCTTATGCCGGGTCGGAGCGAGCCGAAAAGCTGGCCGTGATGGGCGCGCTTTCGCTTTACCTGAACCTGGTGAACCTCTTCCAGCTGCTGCTCAGCCTGTTCGGGCAGCGGGAGGAATAATCCGGCTCTGAAACGTTGGGCCGGAAGACTAGGCAGCGCCGCCGTCGTGGACGGCAGGCGCTGTTCTGTTTGGTGAGTCCGGCGGTCTACGGCCGCTCCATCGGTCAGGCGATCGACCTTCAGCATGGCGGCTGGACGATCGGATTCTGATCGCTCAGCCGCAACGGCACCACCTCAGAAGTCTGTCCGATAATCTTTCTTATCGGACAGACTTGAGCTTGCCGGGCAGGGGTGGTGTCGGTTCTCCTGAAAGGGTGGACTCGCGGCTAGATTGCCGCTGAGCGACGACCTGCACCTGAAACAGTGGACATTGTTCCCGAAACAGCGGACGATCGCCCAGCTGGGACTAGCCGAGGCGTCGTGCCATGCGAACCGCGGACCTGAGGACGGCGAGCGACGCCGACTGGGCGGAGGCGCATCGCCGCGAGAAGATCATTCGCCCGCTCGCCTCGATGACGCGCGTGCCCGGCGATGTGGCCGCCCAGGCGATGGTCCAGCTAGAACTCGGCCGCGCTCGCTTCCACAAGCTCCTGCAACTCTACCGAGCCTCGCCCGCTGCGGCGTCACTGCTGCCGCGACCGCGAGGAAGGGAGAAGGGGGAGCAGCGGCTCTCGGCCGCGGCTGAGCATCTTATCGCTCGCGGCATCGCTGAGTTCTACCTCACACTCGAGAAGCCCAGCGTTCAGGCGCTCCGCCGCTGGCTGCGACACGAAGGAACGAAGATCGGGGTCAAGGTGCCCAGCACTAAGGCGATCCAGGCCCGGTTGGCTCGGCTCGCTCCTCAGATCGTTACGGCCCGCAGACAGGGTGCCAAGTCAGCGGCTGACAAGTGGGAGCCAACGCGAGGCGTGCTCGAGGCGGACTACGCGCTTGAGCTCGTGCAGTCGGACCACACGCTGGTCGACGTGATCGTTGTCGACGACCTGTACCGCAAGCCTATCGGCCGGCCTTGGCTCACGCTGATGATCGACGTGGCGAGCCGAACCGTGCCCGGCTTCCACCTCCACATGCTCGCGCCGTCCGCTGTTTCAGTCGGTATGTGCATGCGGCACGCCGTTCTCCCCAAGCGGGACTGGTTGGCTGAGCGGAGCATGAAGGCACCGTGGGACAGCCAGGGGCTCATGGATCGGCTGCACCTCGACAACGCGCGCGAGCACCGCTCAGACGCGCTGAAGCGCGGCTGCCGAGCTCACTCGATTGCGGTCGAATATCGGCCGGTGCGTCGGCCGCACTTTGGCGGTCACATCGAGCGGCTGATTGGCACGATGATGGGGGCCGTCCACCTCCTACCCGGAACTACATTCTCTAACGTCGCCGAGCGTGGCGACTACGATGCGGAAGGTGAGGCGTGCATGACGCTGAGCGAGCTGGAAGTCTGGCTCGCCGCGCAGATCATCGGCCCATATCATGCGGAGCGGCACCGTGGGATCGGCATTCCGCCCGCCCTTGCTTGGGCCGAGGGGGTGGAACGACGCCCGGAGCTGGTCCGCCTTCCGGCCGACGATGCCGCGTTTCTGTTCGACTTTCTACCCTGCGAGCTGCGCGCCGTAACACCACACGGCATCGAGCTGTTCCGCACTCATTATTGGGATGATGCGCTATCCTGCTGGTACACGCGGCCGGGGCAGACGATGCCGGTGCGGTGGGATCCCCGCGACCTTTCGCGCGTCTGGCTCGAGCTACCACATGGCGAGCACCTCGAGGTGCCCTATCGCGATCTGCGGCGTCCCGCGATCACCCGCTGGGAGCAGAGGGAGGCGGTTCGCACTTTGCGGGAGCGCGGCCAGCAGGCTGTCGACGAGACGCTGATCTTCCAGGCTGTCGAGACCCAGCGATTGATCGTCGCGGAAGCGGCGCACAAGACCAAGGCCGCGCGGCTCGCGCTTCAGCGGACCAAAGCGGCACTGCGCGACGCCCGTCGGGCAAGGGGTGGCAGCAAGCGCCGGCTTGAGCAGGTAACCCCTGCCGTAGGCGCATCTGCGGTAGAGGAGAGGACGGACGGCGATCAGAAGGTGCTTCCGTATCTTGTCGAGGAGATGCCCCGATGAGCGACCTCTTCCATCTCGCCGATAGTTATCGCGCGCGCGCGCGTTGGCCCGACGCCGACCGGATCGCCTGGATCCGCAAGGATCGGTGGCTCGGCTTCCCGAAGGCGGAAGCGGTGCGCAAGACGCTGGACGCGATGCTGCGCTATCCGCCGCGCACGCGCATGCCGTGCCTGCTGATCTACGGCCAAACCGGCATGGGCAAGTCGCGCATCGTGGAGCGCTTTGAGGCAGAGAACCCGCGCGGGTTCAACGAGGCGACCGGTGTGGCGACGATACCGGTTGTCGCCGTCCAGCTGCCACCGCAGCCGACCGACGGCGAGTTCTACGGCGAGGTCCTCGAGAAGCTCCGCGCCGGCTTCGCTGCGCGGGGGGACACGCAGCGCGCGCGCCTCCTGACTCGCCGGCTGATGGGGCAGGTGGGTGCTCGCATGCTGATTCTGGATGAGATCAACCATATGCTGGCCTGCACGCCGCGCCAGCAGCGCATCTTCCTCAACACGCTCCGCTATCTCGCGAACGACCTGCAGATCCCACTCGTCTGCACCGGCAACCACGAGGCGCAGGCGGCGCTGCTCACAGACGCGGCGCTCGCCGAGCGGTTCGACGCGGTCGAACTGGTTCGGTGGCAGAACGACGAAGCGTTCCGCCTGTTGATGGTCACGCTAGCTGCGATCTTGCCGCTTCGGAGATCTTCACAGCTGGAAGAGGAGCGTTGCCGCACGTCGGTACTCGATCTCTCCGACGGCAATACCGGGCGCATCTTCCGCCTCGTCGAGACGTTGGCTATTCGTGCGATCGAGAACGGCAGCGAATGCATCGAGGCCAGCGACCTCGATGCCGACGACCTCTTGATGCCTTCGGTCAGCATGAAGGTGATTGCCCAGCGCCGAGCGCGAACGCGGGCCAGGGGAAGAGTGTGAGCCGTGTCGGGCGCGCTGCCGATCGCGGCACGGCCTCATCCTGACGAGCTCATCTCCTCCTGGCTGGCGCGCATCGCCGCTTGTTATGAGGTGTCCATCACTGATTTGCGGCAGGAGCTATCCCCGGGCAGTTCGGGCACCAAGGTCAGAGCGGACGTAGAATGGAAAGGGTCGGAGGCGAAATCCGCGGCGCAACGGCTCCGCGTCGATCAGGAGGCGATCATGCGCCTCGCCCTGAAGCGCCGCTGGCCGTGGCTGGTGGCCGCCTGGTTGCCACGAACCGACGGAAAAGGGCGAGCGCGAGGCGAGCTCGATCTCGCCTGGTGCCATGTCTGCCTTGCCGAAGGCCACGCCACAGGTGGCGCCTACCTCGATGCCGAAGCGGCGCTCCCGCTCGTCTTCTGTCGCCGGCACGGCACTTGGCGGCAGGACTTCTGCCGCCGCTGTCAGCCCCACCATGAGCCCCGCTTCAGCTGGCGGAGCCGGATCGAGTTCACCTGCACCGACTGCGGCGTACCTCTCAGAACAAACCATTGGAGCGGCCCGAAACCCGCGTCAGAATGTCCGTCGGAGGATGTGCCCCGCGCTTTGAACCTCCTGTTCGCATTCGATGGCGAGTTGCGGAAGGCGCTGCTCGGCAGATCTGCGTCGCTGACCGGGGTAGGGCAGGTCTCGGCTCGGCAATTCCTCGCCGTGTTGCACGGGCTCACGCGAGCCTTGCTGGCGCCCGACATCAATCGCACCAGCCGCATAAATCTGTTCAACAGCCCGTTGCTGTCAAACATGCCCGATCACGACCCGCAAACCTGGGAAGAGCAGCCCTTTCACGAACTCTCGCCTGCGTATCGTGCTCACGTCTCATGCGCTGTCATCGCACTGCTGTCGGACGAGCCGGTCAGCCGCCTGATGTCGGGCGTGAGGCCCGCTTACGAATGGCATTCGCTCGAATGGCTGCTCGCCAGCACGCCCAAATGGGTACAAGCGATGTTGATCCAGAACTGCAAAGATTGGCCGGCACCGCTGCGCGTTCGGGTTGGCCTGCACCATAGTCGAACTGGGCTGGACGTTGCCGACATTTTGGCGCAGTTTCATGTGTGGCTCGCGGAGCAAGAGCAACGCCAGCGCGAGCGGGTGTCGCTGATCGGATGATGGCCGCCAGAGCGGTCTAAGTGCTTCGACCGTAAAGCAAATCCGTCAGTCCGATAACATTGATTATGTTAAATGCAGAGCTTTTTGGATTTAGACTTTATGGATGGAGACAGGTCTGACGGACGTCTGACGATCTCGAACGCCGCGTTATGAACCCGCGTCTTCAGCCTCGATTGCCGCAACATCCATGTCTGGCGCCCGTACTACCTCAAGCGCGACGTTGGCGATCTCGACCGCGGTGATCTGAAGCTGCGTGATCGGCGTCGACGGCGCGTCCACACGCTCGAGGCCGTTCTCAGATATCTTGACGAGGAATCGGTCGACGTCGTTCAGGACGACGAATCTGATCGATTGTTCCTCGTCCAGCGCGAGCTGCTGGACGGTGCCCTCGTATGCGATCGTGAAGCACTCGTGGCTCGTCTTTGTCAGCACATAGGCGACGACAAACGAGTCTCCCTTCTTGACCGCTTGGACGGCCGGGTTGAGCCAGCCGAACGCGATCGCGTCGGTCTTCCCGCTAACTGCTTCCCGCTGCACCAACCAGTGCGCGATCGAGCCCGTCGCGGCTCCGATGAGGAGCATCGCGAAAAGCCACATTTCCAGCGCGAGGTCGGACGCATCGCGTGCCCCAGCGCCGCCGCGGGCGAGCGCGCGATAGATATTTGGATCGAAGCCGGGGTCGAAACAGACGCTTGTCGCCCGGCACCATGCCGCCTGGGCGGCGAAGAAGCCGGTTCCCAGAAGGTGCCCTGCGATGGTGCCGAACACCACGATGAACAGCGTCACCGTAGAGTTCGGCCGGTCCGGGGTTGGGCTGAGGAAATCGGTGCGCTCGCCGACGCGCCACCCTGCCCAGAAGCAGAGCCCCAGGAAAAGCAGCAGCAGTGCGAGGAACAGCGAGTAGCTGAACGTCACGGCCGTTACGCCGTGGCGGGAACCGCTACATCCTTGCTGTCGCGGTCACCGCCAGCGCTTGGATCGACCACATATACGCCGTTCTCGACGCGCGAGGCCTGACGCACGGCCGCCCACGTGCCGAACCTCCCCTTCACCTGCCGGGCCAGCCGCATAGATTTGGCAGTGTTCACGCGCCTGTCATTCTCCAACGCCTTAGATAGCGAATAATTCGTGAACATCCAACACGTGGCCGGGCGACGCCGGCCGGTGCTGTCGAGCCTACAGTCGGTCCTTAAGCGCCTTGGCCGGCGTGAATGTGATTTTCTTCGACGCCGCGATCGTGATCGCCTCGCCGGTCGACGGATTGCGCCCGGAGCGCTCGGGCGTGTCCTTCACCTTGAATTTGCCGAAGCCGGGAAGCGATATCTCCTCACCCTTGGCGGCCGCCTCCGCGATACCCTCGAGGAGCCCAGCCATGACCTCGAGGGCCTGCTTCTCGGTGACGCCCCGCTTGGCGGCAACGTCCTTGGCCAGATCCTTGGTGTTCATCGTCAAGCACGCTCCCCTTCATCTGTCGCTGTAGCGACCTGAAGCGATAATCGCGTCAGCGCAAGACAGGTAGCGCTCGACGATCCAGCTGACGCCTGGGGAGGCCGGCCACGCAGGTTGAAACCCGTAGGTTTCTCAAAGCGCAGAGCACAAGCCGGATTAGCCGGCGGGACCACATTAGCGTGGCTCGCTTCGGCAAACGTCGCATCAGCCGCCTGCCTTGACGGCGTGCCGGCCACGCGGTTTGGCCGCAATCGCTATGCTCGACAGATCGGTCGCGCGGTCGATTGGCACGCCCGCCGCTTTCCGCTCTGAGTAGCGATCAACAAGCTGAACCGCGTGCGGGCGCAGCAGCACCGTGAACCGCACCAGTTCCTCCATCATATCCACGATCCGGTCATAGTAGCTGGACGCCTTCATGCGCCCCGCGTCATCAAACTCGTTGAACGCCTTGGCAACGCTCGATTGGTTCGGGATCGTGATCATTCGCATCCAGCGACCCAGCACGCGCAGCGTGTTGACGCTGTTGAACGATTGCGATCCGGCCGACACCTGCATGACCGCCAGCGTGCGCCCCTGTGTCGGACGCATCCCGCCCATAGAAAGCGGCAGATGATCGATTTGAAGCTTCATAATGCTCGTGATCTGGCCATGCCGCTCCGGGCTGCACCACACCTGCCCTTCCGACCATAAGGACAGCTCGCGCAGCTCGTGGACGGCCGGATGGTCGTCGCCAGCATGTTGGTCAGGCAGCGGCAGGGTCGATGGATCAAAGATGCGCGTCTCGCAGCCGAAGAACCGGAGCAGGCGTGCCGCTTCCTCAACGCACAGCCGGGAGAAGGACCGTTCGCGCAGCGAACCGTAGAGCAGAAGGATACGCGGCGCGGGATCGAGCGGGCCGAGCCTCACGGCGGGTCGCTGGATGGCATAGGCCGGATCGAGCGCCGGCATGATATTGGGATCGGCGAGCGTGCGGAGCGGCATCAGAGGGCTTTCACGAGGTAGGCGGCCGACGCGGGGCACAGTGCGGTGAATTCGCGCGATGCGGCGATGGCCGAGGGAGCAGCGCCGCGATCGGCATCGGCATAGCCGAGCGCCCGGAAGAATGGTGCGGCCGTGGTCGTCAGGAGGTGCAGGCGCTCCACCCCGAGGTCGTGTGCCTGTCGTTCGAGGGCGGCGACCAACACCCGCCCGAGGCCATGTCGACGTCGATCGGGGACGACGACGATCGAGCGGAGCAAGCGGTCGGACCCTTCTCCCTCGAGCCCACCGAAACCGACGAGGCTATCGGCCTCAATCCGGATGATCAGGCGGCCGGGATCGGCGATATCGGCACTCGGCAGGTCCGCGGCATCGAGCAATTGTGCCAAGCCAGCCAGACCGGCAGGTTCGAGCAACGTGGCGACCGTTCTGGTCATGCGATGCTAATCCTGATTGCAAGCGCCGCGAGCGTGATGAGCAGCACCGGTACGGTGAGCGTGACGCCGACACGGAAGTAATAGCCCCATCCGATCCGCACGCCCTTTTGCCCGAGGACATGGAGCCAGAGCAGCGTCGCGAGTGAGCCGATCGGCGTCAGCTTGGGGCCGAGATCGCAGCCGATCACATTGGCGTAGATCATCGCTTCCTTGATCGCGCCGCTCGCGTGCGTGGCGTCGATCGAGAGCGCGCCCACCAGCACCGTCGGCATATTGTTCATAACCGACGACAGGACCGCTGCGATGACGCCCGTTCCTAGCGCCGCGCCCCACACGCCGCCTTGCGCGGTGCGATCCAGCAGTGCTGCCAGATGGTCGGTCAGGCCGGCGTTTCGCAGGCCATAGACGACCAGGTACATGCCGAGCGAGAAGATCACGACCTGCCAGGGTGCGCCGCGCAGCACCTTGGCCGTTGGGATCACATGGCCTCGCCCCGCGATCACCAGCAGCAGGATCGCGCCGGCAGCGGCGACGGCGCTGACAGGGACGCCGAGCGGTTCGAGCAGGAAGAAGCCGGCGAGCAGCAGTGCAAGAACGATCCAGCCCGCGCGGAATGTCGCGGCATCGCGGATCGCGTCACGCGGCGCGCGCAGCGCGCCTACGTCATAATCCGCCGGTATGTCGCGCCGGAAGAACAGCAGCAGCGCGCCAAGCGTCGCTGCGATCGACACCAGGTCGACCGGCACCATCACGGACGCATAGTCGCCGAACCCGATCCGGAAGAAGTCGGCCGACACGATGTTGACGAGGTTCGACACGACCAGCGGTAGGCTGGCGGTGTCGGCGATGAACCCCGCCGCCATGACGAACGCCAGCGTCGCCTTGTCGTTGAAGCCCAGCGCCCGCAGCATGGCGATGACGATCGGCGTCAGGATCAGCGCCGCGCCGTCGTTGGCGAACAGCGCGGACACCGCCGCACCGAGCAGCACGATCAGAACGAACAGCCGGCGACCATGCCCCCTCCCCCAGCGCGCGACATGGAGCGCCGCCCATTCGAAGAATCCGGTTTCATCGAGGAGTAGGCTGATAACGATGATCGCGACGAACGCGGCTGTCGCGTTCCAGACGATGCCCCACACCACCGGCACGTCGGACAGCGTGACGACGCCTGCAAGCAGCGCCACGACGGCCCCGCCCATCGCGCTCCACCCGATCCCGAGGCCTTTGGGTTGCCAGATGACGAGCGCGATCGTCGCAACGAAGATCAGGACAGCAAGGAGCATCAGGCGACGCGCTGGCCCGATGCGTCCACCACTTGCTCGCCGTCTTCCTTTGCGAACGCTCCGAGCTGATTGGTCGGCAGCAGGTCGAGCACGGCTTCGGAGGGCCGGCAGAGCTTCACGCCGAGCGGCGATACGACCAGCGGCCGGTTGATGAGGATCGGATGCGCCATCATCGCGTCCACCAGCGCGTCGTCGGATAGCGACGTGTCGCCCAAGCCCAACTCCGCATAGGGCGTCCCCTTCTCGCGCAGCAGTTCGCGGGGTGTCATGCAGGCGCGATCGATCAGCTCGACCAGCAACGCGCGGGCTGGAGGGGTTTTCAGATACTCGACCACGTGCGGCTCGATGCCGGCGTTGCGAATAAGGCCGAGCGTGTTGCGCGACGTGCCGCACTCGGGGTTGTGATAGACGACGACATCGACGGCCACAGGGCGTCCTTTCAGCAGCAGGGGGTGAGTTCGGCGACGAGCGGCGCGCACAGCTCCGCATTGCCGGCGCAGCAGTCCTTGACGAGGAACAGCGTCAGCGCGCGCAGGCCGTCCAGATCTACACGGTAGATGATCGAGCGGCTATGCCGTGCGGAGCGGACCAGGCCAGCGCGGGCGAGGATGCCGAGGTGCGCCGACAGGGTGTTCTGCGGCACGTCGAGCTGACGCGCGATATCGCCGGCAGCCAAACCATCCGGTTCGTGCCGTACCAAGAGGCGGAACGTGTCAAGGCGCGTTCCTTGTGCAAGAGCACCCAGCGCCGAGATGGCATCCTCGTTTTCCATATATCCAGCATAATGGATATGCTTGGTGTGTCCAGCCCCGTATACCCTGCCTTACCGGTCGTTGGCCGGGATGGTTGGGGCCAGGGCTTGGTTGATGCGACAAGCAGCGACCCTGTTGCGGCTACCAGGCGTCACCTCAAGGTTTGTTCGCCAGACAACGATTTCTCGGACATAAGCGGAACATGGGCTACGCTACACGCTTCAACCGCGCCATTGGCTCGTTGAGTGGGTGGAATTCACCTGCTGGAAGTCGCCTGGCCTGCTCCCAGAGGTAATCGCCGGTCAGACTGATGTGCGCCCAGCCCATCGGAGAAAGGTGCGCAAGCAGTGCCGCATCGAACGTCGTGCCGACAGCGTTGAGGTGCTGGGCGGCCCGGTCGAGATAGACCGTGTTCCAGTAGGAAATCGCCGCAATCAGCAGGTTCAGCCCAGATGCGCGAAATTCCTGATTTTCCAGCGAGCGATCGGTGAACCGACCCTGCCGGTTGGTATAGATGGCGGCGGCAAGCGTGTGCCTCGCCTCGCCTTTGTTGAGACCGGCCTGACAGGCACGTCGCAGTTCCGGTTGTTCAAGCCAATCGAGCGTGAACAAAGTGCGCTCGATACGGCCCAGTTCAGCCAATGCAAAATCCAGCCTGTTCTGGCGTTTGTAGGCGGCAAGTTTTCGCAAGATTACTGACGGCGCCACCGTGCCATCCTTGATTGAGGCGACAATCCTGACGATGTCATCCCAATCGGCCTCGATCGCTGCCGTTTTGATGGTGCGGCCCATCAGATTTTTGATGCCCTTGTATGTCGATGGCGCAGCGATCGAACCCAGCTTGCGGTCGCCAATATCGCGCAGCCGGGGCGCGAAGCGGAACCCGAGTAGGTGGCAGAGTGCGAAAACATGATCGGTGGCGCCGCCGGTATCGGTATAGTGCTCATGCAACGGAAGGTTGCCGGCGCCCAGGACAAGCCCGTCGAGCACGTAAGGCGCTTCACCTGCCGTCGCGGACATGATCCGTGATCCGAATGATGCGAAGTGATCGGAAAGGTGAGAATAGATTTTCACGCCAGGTTCGGCGCCATATTTGGCATTGACGTCCGCCGCCCCTGAACGGCTCCGCCCCGACCGGAAGAACTGGCCATCGGACGACGAACTGGTGCCAGCGCCCCAATGCCGCGCGAAGGGTAATTCGTGATGGGCTGAGATGATCATGGCCAGCGCGGCCTGATAGTTCTCGGGTGAAAGATACCAGTTGTGGGTCCATGCGAGTTGGGCATAGCTGACGCCTTCGCTGGCATTGGCCATCCGCTCCAGCCCGAGGTTGGTGCCATCAGCCAGAATTGCGGCGAGTACCGTGCTGGGGTTGTCGTGCTCCTTGCCTGAGCGCAGGTCACGGAATGCGTTCAAAAAACCAGTGCGTTCGGCGACTTCAAGCAGCAGCTCGGTGATGCGCACGCGGGGAAGCAGGGTATCGAGCTTGCGATCGAGGGCTTCAGCTTCCGGTGGGGTGACAGGCGGCATTTGCTGAAGCTTGAGCCGGTCTCGTTCGAGCGACACTCCCTCAAGCTTGTTTGTTTTCAACTGCTTGGCAAATCGGCGCAGCCGCCAGTCAAGATTTCGTGCCCGGTCAGCGAGGTAGGATGCAGCATTTGAACCGAACGGAAGCACATCCGCCACTTTGGCGGCGTCGCGCCGACCCAGCAAATAGGCATCGAAGCGCTGATAGTTGCGGGTTCCCTCGATCCATACATCACCGGCGCGCAAACGATCACGCAAGGTTGCCATGATCGCAATTTCATAACGTCGGCGGTCGATACGGCCGCTTTCGGTGATGAGACGCTTCCACTGCCGATTGGGGAATGGCAGTGGAACGCCATCGGGAAGGTCGCGCGACTTTCGTGTGTTCGCATCGCGAATGACATCGATGGCTTTGATCAGTGCCGTCCCTGTTCCAGACGCCTTGAAGGTGAAGGTGTCCAGAAATGCCGGGCTGAGACGCCGTAGCGTGGCGTAACGCTCGGTTGCCGTTACCAGTGCGTCCTCGCCGGCAAGATCAGCAAGGGCATCTACTTGGGCCTTTGCCGCAACAAGCCGGTGCCAGCCCACCGCTTCGTCAATCAATTCGAGCGGATCGCCGCCATTCTGGACAGCCTCATCAAGTGCTGTAATCGTGGCGCCAAACAGCCGCATGAGTTGCCCCACCGACTGAATACTATCTTGGTAGCGACGCTTGCGCCCACGCCGCGCGCGCGTGAACATGCCGCCGATAAGTCGGTCAAACATTTGGATCGCGGCATCGGCAAGTCTGGCCTCAAGGTCGATCACTGCGGCCGTCAACGTCGCCCGCCTGCGATTGACGCTGTAATCCGAAAGCAGGAATGCCGGTGCCACGCCGCCCTCGCGGACAAATTGGGCAAAGCGGAATTCCGGAATGGCGCCCCCAACTACCGGGTGGATACCTATGCCGCGAACATAGCGCAGGCGCTCAAGCAAGCCATTGATATTGGCCGCAGTCGGGGCTTCTTCGAAATTACGCAACCACGCCAGCGGTGTCATGCCGAAATCCGGGTTGTTGATTACGAGTTCGTCTAGCCGTGTCAGTTCAGCAGAGCTGAGGCCTTCGACGATTGCGGCTGCGGCAGCTTTGCGTGCGCGTGCCCGGCCAGCAAGACCGGCGCGTTCCAGTGTGTCGCCCGACGGAAGAATGAACCGCTCACCCTTCAGGCCAACCATGAGGGCGCGAACAATCGGTTCACCTCTGTCTGTATACTCGGCGGCTTGCGCGGCAAGATTCAGGGCAAGTGCCAGGTCGCCGCGTCGAAACGGGCGTATGCCAAGATAACGCGCCACGAGATCGGCATGATCGGTACGGGTTTGCGCGCGCTGACCATATGCAGAGAAGGAGGAAGGATCGACGAATAACTGTGCCGCGAGGTACTGAAGAATGACGTCGGGAAGCCCGATCTCGGGTTGCAGACCAAAGCCGGGATGTCGCATCAAAGCGATTTGTGCAGCCAGACCGAGGCGATTTGCTGGACCATAGCGGCGCCCAACCAATTCAACATCTTCCGCAGAAAGGGTATAATGCCCAATGATCGCGGTTTCTTGGACAGGAGGATCGAACAGGCGCCGGCGCTCGTCTCCGGTCAGAAGTCGGCGTCGTGCCATTTTGCTCTCCCGCTGAGGCGAATAACAAAATTGACACCAAAGCGGCTTGCACTGGAGGGAGGCCATTCGTTGCCGGTTGATCCCCGAGCAATCACCCGGCGCAGCAAGACAGTTTGGCGACATCCTTATCAAACGTTTGGGCCGCCAGTTTGAGGCCTTCCACAGTGGTCAGGTAAGGAAATATCGTTGCACCCAATTCCAGGGTGGTCATGCCGTGTTTGATCGCCAGCACCAGTGTCTGGATCGAATCCGCGCCTTCGGGTGCCATGATCTGGCCGCCCAGCAAACGGTCGTTCGCCTTGTCGGCAATCAGTTTGATGAGACCCCGCGTATCGCGTGCTGCCAGTGCCCTTGGCACAGCATCGAGCGGGAGCAGCGAAACCTTGATGTCCAGGCCTTGCGCCCGTGCTGTCGTTTCAGTGAGGCCGGCGCTGGCGACTTGCGGGTCGGTGAAGACGACGGATGGCATGGAGGAATTGTCGTAGCGGTATTGGTTGCCCGTCACCGCGTTGCGCGCGGCCAGTTTTGCGCCATAGGCGGCCATGTAGACGAACTGGTCCCGTCCCGTTACATCGCCCGCCGCGTAAATGCCTGGAACCGACGTTTCGAGGTGGTCATCGACGACGATTCCACCATTACGGGCAAGCACTATGCCGCGCTCCTCCAGCCCAAGCCCGTCGCTATTGGGTCGGCGTCCGGTGGCGATGAGCACCTGTTCCGCCGCGACGGTGTCACAATGCCCCTCGCAGGTCAATTCGACCCCGCTCTGTGTTTGGGCGATACGCTGATAGCCGACACCTGCGCAAACCCGCACGCCCTCGGCTTCCAAATAGTTTTTCAGCGCGGCACTCACTTCCGGGTCCATTTCGGGGAGCAGGCGGCTTCGGCAGCAGATGGTGACATCAACGCCCAGACGCGAAAACATCTGTCCCAGTTCTACCCCGATCACCCCGCCACCGATCACCAGCAGCGATTTGGGCAAGCGATCCAGCGCCAGCGCCGATGTGCTGGTTAGGTAGGGCACGCTGTCCATCCCCGGAATCGGCGGCACGGCGGCGTGCGCACCCATCGCCAATATGACCTTGCCGACCTTCATGGGCGCATCGCCGACAATCAGCGCACCATCGGCAAAGCGTGCCTTGCCCTCGATATAGCTCACACCGTCATAGGCGGGCAGCAGATCGACATATTTTTTTTGGCGCAGCGTCGTGACAAGATCGTCCTTCGACGCCGCCAATACGGACCAGTCATCCATCTGGACAGCGCCCCCAAGGCCGGGAAAGCGCGCGGCGGCAAGCCCACCATGCACCGCTTCGGCGGCGCGGATCAGCGTCTTGGAAGGAACGCAGCCAACATTGACACAGGTGCCGCCAATCGTGCCGTGACCGACGAGCGCCACTTTCGCGCCCAGATCGGCAGCGGCGATCGCGGCGGAGAACCCGGCAGAACCCGCGCCGATGACGGCCACGTCAAATCCTTCCTGCCCGGGGCGGTTGCAACAGTCGTTCATTGCTTATCGCTTTCTTGAGGCGCTGGCGGCGCCCCGCTCAGTTTTGAATAGCGCGCGCCGGATAACCCGCGTTGGTTGATGCAGCGGCAATCGCAGCAGCATTGGTGCGGCGCGGGTCATAGGTTGCGCGCGCGGTCTTGGCTGCGAAATCGACCGTGACCGCCGTTACCCCGGCGACGCCTTCCATCGCCTTCTTCACGGTGATCGGGCAGGTGGCGCAGGTCATGTTCTCTATGGCAAAGGTGGTTTGCTTCTGAGCGGTTGCGGTAGCCGCGGGGCGATCTTGCGCCGTGCCACTAACTGCATAGGCGACCCCGCCGCCAGCCATAGCCAGCACGGCCATAGCGATACATACTGTCTTTTTCATGGGTATTTCCTTTCAATAGAACCAGGGTGCCCACCAGTCGATGGTGAGCGCCAGGATGGCGACGGCAAGGCCCAGCCACAGCACCGCCTTGGTGGTCCAAGCCGATTGTGGACGAGCGCAGTAGGAACCGTCTTCACAGGGCGGTTTCGGCTTGAAATAGACATGCCAGAAGCCGTAGCCGAGCAGCGCGAGCGTTACGCCTGCGACATAGGGCTTGTAAGGTTCGAGCGCCGTCAGGTTGGCGATCCACGCGCCGGAAATTCCGAGCATAACCAACAGTAGCGGGACGACGCAGCAAGCCGAGGCGAGCCCCGCGCCGATCAATGCGCCCGCCGCAACCCAGTTTGCCTGCTTCGGCTCGTGGTTTTCGGTGAGGGCTGGCTGTCCCGCTTCCGGCGTTGAGACCATGGCTTGAATCCCTTGTTCCAACTGAGTGATTCGCAGTGTAGGCTCTGTAGCCACTACAGACTCAAGAGGTATTTTCATGGAGCAACAGGTCGGCATCTTGCGTGCCCAGCTTGCCCGGAAAACAGGCTGCAATCTCGAAACCATCCGCTATTACGAGAAGGTGGGATTGCTGCCGGGGCCGCCTCGCAGTTCCAACGGCTACCGCGTCTATTCGCCGGAACTGGTGCAAAGGTTGCAGTTCATCCTGCGCGCGCGCGACCTTGGCTATGCAATGGATGAGATACGGTCATTGTTGTCGCTCACCGATACCGGTGCACAAACCTGCGCGGAGGTTATGGCGAGAACCGAACTCCACCTTGAAGATGTCCGCCGCCGCATTGCAGATTTGCAGAAGATAGAGGTGACGCTGGCGACCACGTTAGCCAGATGCACTGGAGATGACGTTGCCGAATGTCCCATCCTGGAAGCACTCCAGTTTTTACCCCATCAAGGCAATTGACGCCATCTTTGAGGGATTTGATTTTGTGATGTCAGCTTGGAGTATAGCCTAACCGGACGTCAGGGCGCTACCGCGGTTTCTGTCAGATTAGGGTACTAAACGGAATTTGTTGACGAATGTCGTTGCGTATCATAGATTTCAACCTGACATTTTGATGGAGAGAGTGCGCAGTGAAGGGGCAACGGATCGGCTATGTCCGGGTCAGCACGTTCGATCAGAATGTGGATCGCCAATTGGAAGGTCAGTCGCTCGATCGGACCTTCACCGACAAGGCATCGGGCAAGGACGTCAACCGCCCCCAGCTTGAGGCTCTGCTCACTTTCGCCCGCGAAGGCGATACCGTCGTCGTCCACAGCATGGATCGGTTGGCCCGCAATCTGGATGACCTGCGCAAGCTGGTCCAGGGCCTCACCAAGCGAGGTATCCGGATCGAGTTTGAGAAGGAAAGCCTGTCCTTCTCGGGGGAGGACTCCCCGATGGCCAATCTGATGCTCTCGGTCATGGGTGCGTTTGCTGAGTTCGAGCGCGCCCTGATCCGCGAACGGCAACGCGAAGGCATTGCGATCGCTCGGCAGCGCGGCGCCTATCGGGGGCGGAAACGGTCGCTCTCGGATGAGATGATTGCCGATCTGCACCGCCGCGTTGCCGCCGGTGAACGCAAGGCGACCATCGCGCGCGACATGGGCATCAGCCGCGAAACCCTCTACCAGTACCTTCGCGCCGCTGCCTGACACCAATGTTCACATTATGTCCGGAAAATCGTTGTTCAGCGTACAAAGCTTGAGGTGACGCCCGATAGTCCCCGGCATAGGCCACGATGACATGGTTGAGCTTGCCGCATGAAGGGCAGGTCGATTGGCGTGTCTCTTCGGTATAGCTCATGAGCTTCCCCGGGGTTTGGGGTCAGCGCCCCGCTGTGCTAAATCAGCGAGCGTAGGGATTGGCGGCGTCATTACCCCTTTTGGAAGGGGGCCATGCTTCTGCCCGAAGCGCCAATCCCTACGTTCCGAACCGGCCTTGGACTGACCGGCCCCACACGCCGCTTTCGCGGCGCGCGATCCTTGAAACCTATGCCGTTTTCGTCTCAGCCTTCGCGCGTCGGCGCTTGTTCTGATCCGTCACCTTCTCGAACTCCGGCGCGATCGTCTCCAGCTTGGCGATCAGTCCGGACAGATCGTAGCCATTGCTGTCCTGGCCCTTGTGCCGCTTGAAGCGCTCGACCCGTTTGATGAAACCCTTCGTCTCCAACGCGGTCAGGTGCCGCTGAACCGTCCGTGCGTCCTTGCCCATACGGCGGGCGATCGTGTCCTTGGCAGGATGCGGATCGTGATCGGCCGACCACCAATGGCTGATGAGCTGAAGCAGCACGTTCAACTCGTCAGGCTTCAGACCCATCTTGGCCTGGCCCCACAACAGGATCGACGGGATCATGCTGTAGCCACGCGACAGGACGGCATCCGGCCACTTGTCCTTCCGCTTCTTCGGCTTCGCCACCGCCGCGATCGAAAAGACGTTCGATCCTGCCTCCTTTGTGGTATCGTCGGGTTGCTTGCTCATGATGGTGGAAATAGCACATTCGCGCACCATTTCCAGAGGGGGTGGGGAGACAAAAACGTCGCCCACTCGGAGACATTGTTGTCCCTAGTGAGGGAGGCACCAATGTCTCACGAAGCACAGTGAGCCCGTAAACACGATACCGTGTAATCAGGATAAGGAAGCATATAGGGCGGAGACAGATTTGCCTCCCCCAAAATTTGTCGGAGCGCGTTTGCCTCGCCCGAGCGGTCACGCGGCGACCCGCCGTCAATTTTTAATTGAATCCTCAGACCCGAACATCTAGATAGAGGACAACATGGCCGTCCCCGCTGTTGCCTATGGCATCAAGGGGCGGCCTTCTTCATATCTGGGGCGATGCTTCCGCCCTACGCCAAACCCCATCTCAGCTTCGCCGACCAGCTCGCCCTCCTTGAAGGCCGCGGTTTGGGCGTCACCGACCAAGCCAAAGCCATCCGCCATCTTGAGCGAATCGGCTACGGTCGCCTGTCGCCCTATTGGCAACCGCTGCAAGAGCGCATCCCCGATCCCGACGATGCCACGCGCACCATTCGCACCGACCAGTTTCAAGCCGGTGCCGAGTTTCGCCATGCCGTCGATCTCTATCTCTTCGACAAGCAGCTCCGCTTGCTCTTCCTCGATGCCATCGAACGGATCGAAGTCGCGCTGCGCGTCGATCTCGCCCATGCGCTCGGGAATCGTGACCTGTTCGCCCATCGATCGGTCGCCTACCTCGATCCCAATCGTGCGAACGCTAATTTTAAAGGCACGACCCGGCACCTGAGCTGGTTGGCGAAGGCGGACGATTCCGTCGACCGCTGTAAAGACGATTGGGTGTCGGAGTTCTACAATACCTACACGCCGCCAATGCCGATCTGGATGGCTGTCGAGGCATGGGATTTTGGAACGCTATCCTGGCTGCTCGAAATGGCGCATCCCAACGACCGTTTCGCCATCGCAAAACGCTATAATCTGCTCCCCGACACGCTGGTGAGCTGGATCAAGAGCCTTGCCTTCGTGCGCAACATCAGCGCGCATCATTCCCGGCTGTGGAATACCGGCATCATCAACCAGCCCCAGGTGCCCAAAGCGTTCGAGGCGCCGCGCATGGTCCATATCGGCAACGACGTCGTGCAGCGGAACCGTGTCTATGGCGCGGCGGCAGTTGCCTCCTATCTCGCCAAGCGGATCAATCCGGGCACATCGTGGAGTGGCCGGATGAAAGCACATTGGCTTTCCTTCCCCGAAATGCCATTCGCCAGCGCCGCGCAGGGCGGGTTTCTCGAAGGCTGGGATCAGGAAGCGATCTGGGCCTAATGCGCCCGGTAGCGGTCTTCAGGAGGTGTGCCACGTGGCACACCCCTCGCCGCGCGGCGCATCACCAGTATTTTGAGATCGCGCGGAACTGCTCCACCGCCGCCTTGGTCCCCTCACCTTCTTCGGCATGGACTAGGCAATGGTCGATATGATCGTTGATGAGCGCGCGCTTGGCGCTGGCGATGGCGTTTTCGACCGCTTGAAGCTGTTGCGCAATATCGACGCAGGGGCGCTCCTCTTCGATCATGCCGACGATGCTACGCAGATGACCAGCGACGCGGTTGAGCCGTTTGACGATTGCGGGGTGGCTGGTGTGAGCGTGATGGGCCATCCCCTTATTTAGTGCGCGTGAGGGGCTGCTGTCGAGTATCCCCCAGGGGGGATAGACTCGATCCCCCGGGGGGATATAGCGCGATCATGCTCAGTGTCCTCGCCAACCGCACGTATCGGCACCTTTTCCTCGCGCAGATCATCGCGCTTGTAGGAACGGGACTGGCGACGGTCGCGCTCGGCTTGCTCGCTTACGACATAGCTGGCGGCAGTGCCGGGGCGGTGCTGGGGACTGCGCTTGCGATTAAGATGGTCGCCTATATCGGCGTCGCGCCGATCGCCGGCGCGTTCGCCAATCGCGTGCCACGCCGTGCCTTGCTGGTCGGAATGGACGTGATCCGCGCCGGTGTCGCCATTTGCCTGCCGTTCGTGAACCAAGTCTGGCAGGTCTATATCTTGATCTTCGTCCTGCAATCGGCATCGGCCGCGTTCACGCCAACCTTTCAGGCTACGATCCCGGACGTCCTCCCGGAGGAACGCGACTATACCCGCGCGCTGTCCCTGTCCCGCCTCGCCTATGACATGGAGAGCCTGACGAGCCCGATCCTCGCGGCCGGTCTTTTGACGGTGATGAGCTACCACTGGCTGTTCTCGGGCACCGCGATAGGCTTTGTCGCGTCGGCGCTGCTGGTCGTATCGACCGTCCTGCCCCGACCGGCGCCGGTTGAGGCCAAGGGCGGCATCTACGACAAGACGACGCGGGGCACGCGTATATACCTCGCGACGCCTCGCCTGCGCGGATTGCTGGCGCTGACCCTCACCGCTGCCGCCGCGAGCGCAATGGTGATCGTCAACACCGTCGTTATCGTGAAAGGCATGGGCCTAAGCCAGCGCGACGTCGCGTTGACCCTCGCCGCCTTCGGGGGCGGCTCGATCACCGCTGCGCTGACCCTGCCTCGTATCCTCGATCGGATTGCGGATCGGACCGTCATGCTGGTCGCCGCCGCTATCCTGACGTTGGCGCTCGCGGCCCTCGCCGCGATCACCGCCATCATGCAGCCAGGCCCGGCCTACTGGCATGTCCTGCTCGGCGGATGGTTGGTGCTGGGCGTCGCCTATTCAGCGAGCGTCACGCCATTGGGACGGCTGCTACGTCGGTCGGCGAACGCCGATGATCGCCCCGCATTGTTCGCGGCACAATTCGCACTCAGCCACGTCTGCTGGCTGGTCTGCTATCCGCTCGACGGCCAGCTCGGCGCTCGCGTCGGAATGGAGGCGGCGTTCGGTGCGATGGCCGTTCTTGCTGCGATCGGCACCCTCGTCGCCGTCCGTATATGGCCCGCGAACGACCCCGACGTGATCGCGCATGAACATAGCGACCTCGCCGCCGATGATCCGCATCTCGCGGTCCACAGCCACGGCGAACATCCCTATGTGATCGACCGTCGCCATCCAAAATGGCCGGGTAAGTGATTTCCTTGCCCCGTTCCCAACGTCCGCCTACGCTGCGCACGATGGCGATGCGTCGTTCCTCTTCCGCGCTGTTCGGAGCCGTGCTGGCGCTCGTCGCCATGCTCGGCCTCGTCGCGGCGTCGTCGTGGCACAGCGCGATGGTCCATGACCATGTGCCCGTGCAAGTCGCCGCCGTCGACCATGACCATGACCATGACCATGCGGCTGCGGCCGAGCATAACGATCACGCTCCCGCCAAGCAGACTGGCGGCGACAGTCCGGTGCATGTTCTCGCTCATGCCGCTGGTCATTGGGTCGCCTTCGACGGGCCGACGACTGCGAAAGTGCCGGCGATCGTCGCCGCTCGCGCGTGGTCGATCCTCACCACATCGCTGGCGAGCGGTATCGATCCTTCCAAGCTCCTGCGCCCTCCCCGCGGATGAGTCTCGCCGGCGCGTGACGCGCCGACAGACTTACCCCTGGAGGATTATGGATTATGAACGGCAGTTATCGCCGGCAGCGCGTGCTTGCGCTGGCCGGCACGCTCGCGGCGCTATGGCCCGCGGGTGCAGCGTGGTCGCAGACCGCGCCCCCTTTCGCACAGCTTCTGAACCAGACGCGCGATGTGCCCCGCGTCACGGTCTTGGAAGCCGACGTCGCCCGCGCGCGGGGCCTTGCCGAGCAAGCTCGCGCGCGGCCTAACCCGTCGATCAACGTCTATGCCGAAAATTTCGCGGGCGACCTCGATCGCAACGCGCGCAACCAGCAGCAAACGACGTTCCAGATCGATCAGCCCATCGAGCTGGGTGGCAAGCGATCAGCCCGGATCGCCGCCGGTGAAGCCGGCATCGTCGCGGCGCAGGCGCGCAATCGCGATGGTCGCCTTGTCTATGCGACCGAGCTGGCACGCGCCTATGCCGGCGCCGAGATCGCCGATCGGCGCATCGCTATTGCCGAGGACGAAGTTGAGGAGGCGACCGACGACCTGAAGGTGGCCCGCGCCTTGGTCGGCGCTGGCAAGGAAGCCCGCCTCCGGCAGGTGCAGGCTGAAACAGAACTCAACACGCTTCAGGCCGACCTCGAAAACGCGCGCGCCCTCAAGACGGCCGCGCTGGCACGCCTGTCCGCGCTGGCCGGTATTACAACCCCCTTCACCGGCCTGTCGGAATCACTCTTGGATCGGCTCGACGCCAAGCCGGCGTTCGGCCCCATCGACCCTATGCAGGCGACGATGGTGCGCGTTGCAGAAGCCGAACGGGACGCCGCAGCGCGAGCGGTGACGGTGCAACAGCGCCTCGCCATCCCCAACGTCACCGCGCAGCTCGGCGTGCGCCAGCTTCGCGTCGCGAGCGGCCCCGCCGTCGTTGCCGGCATATCCGTCCCGCTGCCCCTCTTCGATCGCAACCGGGGCAACATCTCGGCGGCACGTGCCGAACTGCAAGGTGCCGAGGCGCGTGCCGCAGCAGCCCGGCTCGAAGCCGAGGCGGGGACACGCGCTGGTCTCGCACTGGTAGAGGCAGCCGACGCTCGCGCCGCTGCCGCGCAGCGGACGTTGGCGACCGCCCAAGAGGGCTATCGCCTCGCTCGCGTGGCCTACGAGGCGGGCAAAAGCCCGCTGATCGAACTCCTTGCCGCGCGTCACAATCTCGGGGTCGCCCGTGGCGTCATCCTCGACGCCGCCGCAGCGCGCCTCGACGCTCGCGCCAATCTGGCCCGTCTGCAGGGCCTCACCATCACCGGAGAAGCGGTGCAATGACCGATAAAAATCGTCTCTACACCGGCGCCGCCATTGGCCTGGTCGCTGCCGCTGCGCTTGGGTTCGGCGCTGCGCGCCTCACCCAATCGTCCACCCCCGCCCCTGCCCCTACGGAAGCCGCAGCGCCAGCAAAGCCGTCGAACACGGTCGCGATGACGCAACAGGCGCTTTCAGCATCGCAAATCACTGTAGCCCCGGCGGCATCCGGCGAGCTGGACGCCGCGATCCTTGCCTCCGCCACGGTCGAGGCGACGCCCGACGCCGAGGCGGTGCTGACCGCGCGCGCGCCAGGCACGGTCAGCCGTATCATGGTCCGCATCGGCGATCCGGTTCGCGCCGGCCAGACCCTTGCATTGGTCGAGAGCCGCGACGCTTCACAAATCGCAGCCGACCGCTCGGCCGCATCCGCGCGCGTCACCCTCGCCGCGCGTCAGCTCGAACGAGAGCGCGGTTTGCTCGCGCAGGGTGTGACACCCCGCGCCGACTATGAATCGGCACAGGCCAACCTTGCCGTCGCCCAGGCCG
Organism: Sphingomonas paucimobilis NBRC 13935; assembly: GCF_000739895.2. Lineage (GTDB taxonomy): Bacteria > Pseudomonadota > Alphaproteobacteria > Sphingomonadales > Sphingomonadaceae > Sphingomonas > Sphingomonas paucimobilis. The sequence goes on along the minus strand of NZ_BBJS01000043.1, from coordinate 30,925 downwards.
ACGCTCGCCGGGCTAGCGCCGCCGCGGGCGCGGCTCGCGTGTCGGGCGACGGTCGATCGGTTGCGGTCGTCAGCCCCGTTTCGGGGCGCGTTACCAATGCCGGTGCCAATCTCGGCCAGTTCGTCGCGGCTGAAACCGAGCTGTTCCGCGTCGCCGATCCGAGCCGGCTTCAGATTACCGCAAGCGTCCCGCCTGCCGATGCTGGCCGTGTCCGAGAAGGCGACAGGGTAGAGCTGACCACCACAGACGGTCGCACGATAGAAGGGCGGGTGCGTTCGGCGACCGGCGTCGTCGATCCGCAATCGCGGACCGCGACGGTCGTCGTCACGCCGACCGCCGGCGGCAGCACGCTTGCCCCGGGCCAGCTTGTTCAGGCTCGCATCCTCGCCAGTGGCGGGGCCGCAAAGAGCGGCGTGATGGTGCCGCAAGACGCGGTGCAGACGCTTGGCAGCGACAGCGTGGTGTTCGTCCGCACCGGCCAGGGCTTCCGCGCGCAGCCGGTTCAGATCGGCAGCCGATCGGGCGGGATGGTGGCGATCACCGGCGGCCTTGCCGCCGGCACGCAGATCGCCACCACCAACGCTTTCCTTCTCAAGGCCGAGATCGAGAAGGAGTCGGCGGAATGATCGGCCGCATCCTCTCCCTTTCGGTCCGGATGCGATGGCTTGTCGCCTTCCTGACCCTCGTCGTCATCGGCTTCGGCCTCTGGCAGATCACCAAGCTGCCGATCGACGCCGTGCCCGACGTCACCAACCGGCAGGTCCAGATCAGCACCTTCGCGCCGACGCTGGGGCCGGTCGACATCGAGAAGCAGGTGACGTTCCCGGTGGAGACGGCGCTTGCCGGAATACCAGGGCTTGAGATGACCCGCTCCATCTCACGCAATGGCTTCAGCCAGGTGACAGCGGTCTTTACCGACCGCACCGATATTTACTTTGCGCGCCAGCAGGTGACGGAACGGCTCGCACAGTCGCGCGACAGCCTTCCCGCCAACGCGCAGCCGATCCTCGCGCCGCTCAGCACCGGGCTTGGCGAGATCTTCTTCTATTCGGTCGCCTTCCGCCATCCCGACGGCAAGGGCCTGAAGACGGTCGACGGCAAACCGGGCTGGCAGTCGGACGGCAGCTACCTCACCCCCGAGGGCGAGCGGCTGACCACCGAACTGGCGAAGGCCGCCTATCTCCGCACGGTGCAGGACTGGATCATCCGCCCGCAGATGCGGGCGGTGCGCGGCGTCGCCGGCGTCGATTCCAACGGCGGCTATGTGAAGCAATATCTGATCGAGCCGAACCTCAACGCGCTCGCCAGCTATGGATTGTCCGTCACGGAGCTGGCGGATGCGATGGAGCGGGCCAACCTCTCCGCCGGGTCGAACTATGTCCGCCGCGCTGGCGAGAGCTTCCTTGTCCGCGCCGATGCTCGTCTGAAGTCGATCGAAGACATTCAGGAAGCCGTCGTCGCGACCCGCAACGGCGTCCCCGTTCGCGTCAAGGACGTGGGCCAGGTGGTGATCGGCGGTGCGGTCCGCACCGGCTCCGGCAGTCGCATGGGATCGGAAGCGGTCATCTCGACCGTGCTGATGCTGGTAGGCGACAACAGCCGCATCGTCGCGACAGACGCCGCCGAGAAGCTGACGCAGATCAACAAGGCGCTGCCGCCCGACGTGTTCGCCGAGCCGGTCTATAACCGCTCAAAGCTCGTCAACGCGACGATCGCGACGGTGGAAAAGAACCTGACCGAAGGCGCGCTGCTCGTCATCGTCGTGCTGTTCCTGCTGCTCGGCAACATCCGCGCTGCGCTCATCACCGCCGCAGTCATCCCGATTACCATGTTGATGACGGCCGCAGGAATGAACGGGCTGGGCGTGTCGGGCAATCTGATGAGCCTCGGCGCGCTCGATTTCGGGTTGATCGTCGACGGCGCCGTCATCATCGTCGAGAACGCGCTTCGCCGCCTCGCCGAACGCCAGGAGCATGAAGGCCGGCTTCTCACCCGCGAAGAGCGGATGGAGGAAACGACGCTCGCGGCCAAGGAGATGGTGCGGCCGACCGTTTATGGTCAGCTCATCATCTTCCTCGTCTTCGTGCCGCTGCTCACCTTCCAGGGCGTTGAGGGCAAGACGTTCGCGCCGATGGCGATCACGTTGATGGTGGCGCTCGCCTCTGCTTTCGTCCTGTCGCTTACCTTCGTTCCCGCGATGATCGCGATCGTCGTCAAGGGCCGGGTCAGTGAGACGGAAGTGAAGCCGATCCGCTGGTTCAAGGAACGCTACGCCCCCGTGCTGGGCCGGGCTGTCGCCCGCCCGATGCCCTTCATCCTGGGCGGTGTCGGCGTGTTCGTCGCGGCCGTGCTGAGCTTTGGCTTCCTCGGCGAGGAGTTCATGCCGCAGCTCGACGAGAAGGACATAACCGTCACCAACTTCCGCGTGCCATCTGCGTCGATCGACCAATCGACGCAGATGCAGCTCCAGATCGAGAATGCATTGAAGACGCTGCCGGAGGTGGCGCTGGTCTTCTCCAAGAACGGTAACGCCGACCTCGGCACCGATCCGATGCCACCCAATGCGTCGGATACCTACGTCATCCCCAAGCCGGAGAACGAGTGGCCGACGGAGGTGAAAAGCAAGGAGGACATTCTTCGCCGCATCGAGGAGCGGATGAAGCCGCTGATCGGCAACCGGACGGAGATCCAGCAACCGATCCAGATGCGCTTCAACGAGCTGATCGCCGGCGTTCGCGCCGACGTCGCGATCAAACTTTACGGCGACGACCTCGACGCGATGAGCGAACAGGCGAAGCGCATCGCCGCCGTCATGCGCACGATCCCCGGCGCTGGCGACGTGAGTGCCGAACAGACGTCCGGCGCGCCGACCTTCGACGTGCAGATCGACCGTCAGGCGGCGGGCCGTTACGGCCTGTCGGTCGAGGAGGTGGCGAACACCGTCTCGGCTGCGCTTGGCGGGCGTGAGGCCGGGCTGCTGTTCGAGGGCGACCGGCGGTTCGACGTCGTGGTCCGCCTGCCCGACGCGCAGCGGGACGACCTTGAGACGCTGGGGTCGATCCCGGTGATGCTGCCCGCTGCCGAAGGTCAGGTGGCGCGCTCGATCCCGCTAAGCCAGGTCGCCCGGTTCAACTACACCCAAGGGTTGAACCAGATCAGTCGTGAGAACGGCAAGCGGATGGTGGTCGTGCAGATCAACGTGCGTGGGCGCGACCTTGGCGGGTTCGTCGAGGAAGCGCAGGCGAAGATCGGCCAGATGCAGCTCCCCGCTGGCATGTATACCGAGTGGGGCGGCACCTTCGAGAGCCTGCAATCGGCTCGGCTACGCCTGCTGATCGTGGTGCCGATCTGCTTCATTGCGATCTACGCCCTGCTCTACATGGCGCTCGGCAGCTTCGTGTCGGCGGCGATCGTGTTCTCGGCGGTGCCGATGGCGCTTGCCGGGGGCGTGTTTGCGCTGCTGCTGCGCGGCATCCCCTTCTCGATCACCGCAGCGGTCGGGTTCATCGCCCTGTCGGGCGTCGCCGTCCTCAACGGCCTCGTGATGATGAGCGCGATCGGGAAGCATCGCGAGGAAGGGGCGAGCGACGATGACGCGATCGTGGACGGCGCAATGGAGCGCGTCCGCCCGGTGCTGATGACCGCGCTGGTGGCATCGCTCGGCTTCGTGCCGATGGCGCTCGCCACCGGCACAGGTGCCGAGGTGCAACGGCCGCTCGCAACCGTCGTCATCGGCGGCCTCATTACTTCGACCGCCCTGACCTTGCTGGTGCTGCCAGCGATCACCGCCCTGGCGGGCCGGTGGTCGCAACGGCGACGCCCCGACCCTGCCACCCCGACGCACGCGCTCGCGTGATGAAGCGGAGACAATTTACCGTGGAAACATCATCCAACCGCCCGTGGCGCCTCCCGCTGCACTTGAGAGGGGTGACGACGTTCCTTGCCGTCGCCACCGCGACGTTCATGGCAAGCGCCGCCTATGCACATGGGGTCGCCGAAGGCGATCAGGCATTCATCGAAACGATCAACGGACCCGCCCCTGGCGCCTTCCTCTATCTCGGCGCCAAGCACATGGTCACAGGTTACGACCATCTGCTGTTTCTGTTCGGGGTGATCTTCTTCCTCTACCGGATGAAGCAGGTTGCCGCCTACGTGACGCTGTTCGCGATCGGCCACAGCACGACGCTGATCGCCGGCGTTCTGCTCGGCACCCACGTCAGTCCCTATGCGATCGACGCGATTATCGGTCTGTCGGTGGTCTATAAGGCGCTCGACAATCTCGGTGCCTATCAGCGGTGGTTCGGCGTCCAGCCTAACGCCAAGGCCGCGGTCCTGATCTTCGGCCTGTTCCACGGCTTCGGCCTCGCGACCAAGCTCCAGGACTTCGCGCTGCCATCGAACGGCCTTTTGGTGAATCTGTTGTCGTTCAACGTCGGCGTCGAAATCGGCCAGTTACTCGCTCTGTCCGCGATCCTGATCGTCATGGGCTACTGGCGCCGCACCGCCAGCTTCCGCCGACATGCCTTTGCCGCGAACGTGGTCCTGATGACCGCGGGCTTCGTCCTTACCGGCTACCAGCTCGCCGGCCTCATTCTCGAAGGGAACGCCTGATGAAAAACGCCAATCTGCCAAACGTCGGCGATCTCCCGACGCTGCGCCAGCTCAACCGGGCAACGGCGCTTGCCTTCGGCGTCGCCGTCGCGCTGCTCGCGACGACGATCCTGCCCGCCGAATACGGCGTCGATCCGATCGGGACGGGCCGCCTGCTCGGCCTCACTCGCATGGGAGAGGTCAAGCAGGCCGAACATGCAGCCGAGACCGCCACAGTCCCGGCGACCACGGCGCCGGCTTCGCCGGCTGCAAGGTCGAGCGTGCCGGCGACCGCGCAGACGGCCGAGGTGAAGATCACGCTCCAGCCCGACGAAGGTCGCGAAGTGAAGGCAGACATGCGCGCTGGCGACCGGATCGCCTACGCCTGGTCGACCGGCGGACCGGAGGTCCGTTTCGAGCTTCACGGCGAGGAACACGACGCGCCGGCAGATAAATACACCAGCTACGAGAAAGGATCGTCCGCCGGCGAGAAGGGCGATTTCCAGGCTCCTTTCGACGGGATGCACGGATGGTATTGGCGCAACCGCACCACTGCGCCCGTGACCATCACCGTGACGGCGACCGGCACGTTCCGCAGCTTCGCTGCGAAGCCGAAATCCTGATCGTAGCGATGCACTCCACCCTTTCCACCACGAGGAGACTACCCATGAAATACGCAGTCCTAGCCGTCGCGGTATTGGCCGCAGCCCCCGCCGCCGCCCATCCCGTTCACGACGAGGAAGCGCATAGCCAAGCGCCCGCCGAGGTGGCGCGTCAGCACGTCGTTCGCATGGTGACGCAATCCAAGCTCGCCCCGAGCTGGTCCAAAGCAAAGGTCGAGGGCACCGCGCAGCGGACCGCCAACGGCGCGCGTCAGACCGTCGTGACTTTCACCAATCCCTCCGAGCCTGTCGCACGGCGCACGCTTCACGTCGTGATTGGTGCGGACGGCAAGGTTGTTTCCGCCAACCCTTCGGCGAGCTGAATAATCGGCTCGTTGCGGGACCATACCCGAGCCGGCAGCCCTTCGGGGTTGCCGGCCAACTTGGCGACGGACCCGCGAGGCGTGAGTCCGGATTAATGAGGAAGCGGAATGGTTGACGTGCGCATCTGCGCCGCCACGCTACTTATGATGACCGTTGGCTGTTCGGAGCCGTCACCAAATACTCGCGACACGTCGGAGATACACCGACCTCACTCAATGACGCGGGTCTTGGAACAGCGATACGTCACATGCGCAGACGGCAGCCGGGCCGACATTGATTTCCTCGACGACGGTTTGCGCATGGCCGTGACATGGTTGCCGTCCGGGCCGACCGAGATTCTGGCGGCGTCCAAGACAGGAGAGCCCTTCACGGGGCGTCACACGCGTGCGATCATGGCCGGAGGAACGATCGCATTCGAGCGCGGTCGCACTCTCCTACGCATCTGCCAACATCCTCACCGATGATAATGAGCGGGTCTGACGCTTCGGCGGTGAAGACGGCGAAATCCATACCATCAGGCTTGAAGACCCTGCGCGACCCTGACGGGCACGGCCCTATCGGCGCGTTCGCGCCGACCGAGCCACCGTCCCGGCGTCTCGTCCCAAAGGGTAACGATCCTCGCGTGAGGTGTGCCACGTGGCACACCTGCGGACGCGCAAAGATGCGAGACGCTCCCCTGTAGAGCGCCACGGCCCTCCCCCGGAGGCCCGCCAGCGCGGGGAACACCAAGGGCTGCTGCCCTTTCGTTCCCGAAGGAAAATAGACGGCCCCGTGTGGTCCGCCAAGCGCGGCACCCGACGCCCTAAGGGGCGTCGGCCGCGCTAAGGCGGCCTGCCCGCGCCAGGCCATCGATTTTCCTCCTCCCTCCCCATCCCGCTCCTCGCCGGAGAGGCAGACCCGGTTGCTGCGGCAACCGGCTTTCAGCCGCAGGAAGAAGGAGGAAAGAGAATGGCTTACACCCGATACAAGGGCGATCCCTACTGGAAACGGGCCAATGTGGACGGGACCAGCGCGGACGGCACCCCCTACCGCCGTGGCGAGCGCGTGTTCTTCTATCCGCGTTCCGGCGCGACCTACGCAGGGGACGGCGCGGCGCGCGCATCGGCCGAGTTTGACGAACTCGCGAGCCTCGAAGGCTGACCCCTCCCCCATCACCGAACCTTATTCAGATCAGGAGCATCATCATGGGTATCATCACCGTCAAGCTGTCGCAGCTTCGCCTTTCCCCGCTCAATCAGCGGCGCGTGAAGCCTTCCGCCGTCGAGAGCATGGCCGACGACATTGCCGCGCACGGCCTGTTGCAAAACCTTGTCGCCTATGAGGACGAGGGCCTGTTCTATGTGTTCGCCGGAGGGCGGCGCTATCGCGGCCTCAAAGAACTGGCGAAGCGCAAGCAGATCAAGAACAGCGACGCGTTTCCCGTCGAGGTCCGCACCAAGGAAGAGGCCATCGAACTGTCGCTCGCGGAGAACTTCCAGCGCGAGGACATGCACCCGGCAGACAGCATCCGCGCCTTTGCGGCGCTACGCGATACCGGCATGGACGCCGAGGAAATCGCTGCCCGGTTCGGTCAGGCGGTCAGCTTCGTCTATAAGATGCTTCGCCTTTCCGCGCTGGCACCGGCGCTGATCGACCTGATCGCCAAGGACCAGTTGTCGCTTGAGGCGGCGCGCGCGCTCACCCTCACTGACGACCACGACCAACAGGTGAAGGTATGCAAGGCGGCGAACGGCCACGCCCACACCATCCGGCGGATGCTCACCACCGAGAAGGTGGACACCACCAGCGGCGCGTTTATCTTCGTCGGGCGCGACGCCTACGAGGCGAAGGGCGGGACGATCACGGTAGACCTGTTCAGCCAAGGGGCCGAGGGGTTTGCCGACCATCCCGAGCTTGTGCAGGAACTGGCGGAGGACAAGCTGGACGGTATCGCCGACGAGTATCGCGCGATCGGTTGGCATGAGGTCCGCGCCACGCTGGACCGGCCCTACGACCTTTACATGAAGGGCAGCCTGTATCCGGCCACGCGCGAGCCGACCGAGGACGAGGCCGCGCGGATCGAGGCAATCGACGTCGCTATCGAACAGATCGCCGAGGCCGAGGGCGAGGACAGCGACCGCATCGCGCCGTTGTCCGATCAGCGGGATGCGATCACTGAGGGCTTGCGCGGGTTCAATGCCGAGCAGGTCGCGGTCGGGGGCGTGGCGCTCTGGGTTTCGCATGACGGATCGCTCGGCAAGAGCTTCTATCGCGCGAAGGCCGAGCCGAAGCCCAAGGCGAGCAGCGGCGAGCCGCAGCCGCTCTACAGCAACAGCCTTGTTGCAGACCTGTCGCGGATCAAGACCCGCATCGTGCAGGAGGCGGTTTCAGCCGACCCGGCGCTGGCGCTGGATGTGCTGCTGGACAGCCTTGCGGGTCAGCTACTCCACGGCGCGCACAGCTATCAGATGGCGATAGACGTGCAGGCCAAGACCATCGCGACCGATGTTGCCGACGACCTTATGGCGACCAGCGACGTGCGGGAGGTCGAAGAAACGATGGCCGACCGCTTCGCATCGGTCCCAGCAGATGGCCGGTTCGAGGTCATTCGCGCCATGAGTCACGACGACAAGATGGCGCTACTCGCCGGATTGGTGGCGATGACGGTGGACGGCACCTTGTTCGCAGGCGGTGCCCCCGGTGCGCGTCACCATCACTTTGAGCAGGTGGCCCGCGCGACAGGCGTGGACATTGCGACCCGCTGGCAAGCCCCCATCGCCCTGTTCGACAAGATGCGCCGTGCGGCCCTTATCGACCTACTCCGCGCCGAATGCGGCGATGCCAGCGCCGACAACTGCGCAACCATCAAGAAGAAGGCAGACTTGGCGGTCAACGTGTCGGGGCGGCTCGCTTCGCACTGGCTTCCCGCGCCGATGCAGATCGGGGCGTTCGACCAGCCCGAGCGGCACGAACTGGACGATCCCGACGCCGATGCCTTCGATGGCGAGGACATGGAGGCCGACGAAATGGCGTAAACGGATACGGGGGGCGGTGATAATCACCCCCTTTTCTCGACCAACCGCCCAGCATCAGCCCCCTCGCCGGCGCGACAGCCATGCTCTGCATGGCCGTCGCGCGCGCTGCCCTTGCAGATCAGCGCACGCCGCCCGCCCACAAGGGACGGGCGGCGCGATGGCGAGTTTAATCGTAATGCGGGCCATCTACGTGAGTGCCGCTCAAATCGACGCCGCGCCGAACTGCCACGAGGTCGAAACGCTTGAAAAATGCGAGCGCTTCCCCCGGCGTGATGCGCAATTCGACAGCACGCACCTCTGCCGGGGCTGGCTCAAACTCAGCAGACCGAAGAAGATAAGCCACCAGCGACACATCGGTCACGGGTGTCCCCTGGTTCTCCCCAGAAGCGATCCTGAATCCAATGACACGCTCGTCGCTTTCAGCTTTTCCCAAAGACACCAGATGGCCGGCAAGCGCGACATTATCGGAAATGTCCGCGGCAACGGTTCCCTTGAAGTCGTTGTATTGGACGCCAGCGTTGAAGGTATCCATTGCTATCACTCCATTCTGCTATTCGCGTGTGAGCCGCGCAGCCCGTCACCCAAGCTGATACTACGACCGCCGCCATTCCTCACCAAGATCGCGCGTGGTTCGAACCATGCGAACAGATCGCCCAAGGCCCGACGTCTGTAAGCATTCAGCCATCGCCGGCGCCGATGTTCGGCCGCGTCATGGATCATATGGCATCGCTGGCAGAGTGCAGCCAAATTGCGTGGTGCGTTGTCGGTGGGGTCATGGTTCAGATGCGCACACGCGATATAGACCCGCGTGATGCGCACGATCGTCGCCACGTCCGACTTAGGCGCACGCACCCGGCGACCGCGCCCGTCGCGCCATTGGTGGCGATCAGCGTCCCACCAGCGTCCGTCACCCAAGTGGAACACCCGCCGGCCGTGCGGGCGCTGGCAATGCTCGCAGCGCCCCTTGGCGCGGCCGAACCGGATCAGCCTCGACAACTCAGGCCAGTCGATCGGGTAGAGCCAGCGATGTTCGGCCATGATCGGCATGACGATTCTATGAGTCAGCCGAGTCGAGAACGAAAGCAGAAAATCGGCTAGCGGTCCGCCCCGTGGGCGGGCGTTGGTTTGTAGAGGCAGTCCGTCAGTCTCCGCCCATCGTGAGGGGCGCGGAACGCCGCCTCAAGGATCAGCGGTCCCCCCAATTTGCTGCGCAAATCGGCTCCCCCGCTGCCCGGCAAGCCGGCCGCTGGCGCGGTCCTATGACCCGGCGTTCCGCGCCCCTCCCGCCGTCGTCGCCAATCACGGCAACACGGAGGTTTCCATGTCCCATCATCGCCTATTCGCGCAGCTCGCCTTCGAGCGCGCGCTGGGGATGGCCGCGCTGAACGCGCTGGTCCAGGCCGTCGTCGAAAGCGACCAGTTCCGCGCCGATGGCCGCGATCGTGACCCGCGCCACTTTTGGGTTCTCGCCGGAGACCTGGAGGAGGTCGTGCAGGATCGCATCCGCGACGTTCTCGATGGTCCCGGTCTCGGTGTTGTCGAGCGTGGCGAGCTGTTCCATCAGCCGCGTATCGTCGATCTGGTGATCGCCGCCCGCGACGCACGCAACGCGCCCTCCTGACGGGGGCGCGCTTGCGCGCGATAGTGCCGTGCGGAGATCCGCACCGCGCAACTCTCGCCGATCGCGATGCGCGCGACCGGCGCTAGGGGAACACCAAGGGCGCTGCCCTTTCGTTCCCGAACGACAATCGACCGCCCGTGTAATCCGCCAACCGCGGCACCCGTCGCCGGAGGCTTCGGCCGCGCTAGGCGGCTCGCCCGCACCAGCGGTAGATTCTCGCTCCCCCTCCCCATCCCGTCCTCGCCGGACAGGCAGGGCCGTGAGGCCGAGCGGCCTTGCGGCCCATGCCAGAAGGAGGATCAGTGATGTGCAGCCCCGAACAACTCGACACCATCCGTCGCCTTAATGACCTAGCCCGGAGCCAACCGGGCACCGCATCCATCGCCAACGTCACGCTGGGTTTCCAGTCTCTCCCCGACGCGGATCGCTTCGCGGCGCTGGCGGCGATCGTCGGCTTCTCGCAATTCACCGGCGACAACGATCCTCACGGAGAACATGATTTCGGCGCGGTTTATCGGCTCGCGACGGGAACGTGGACGCAGGAGCGACCGAGCGACGACAAGGCAATCGCCGAAACCGTTTTCTGGAAGGTGGACTACTACGACAACACGCTTACCTATGGCAGCGAAGCGCCGTGGGATGAGCAACAGACCAAGCGCGTGCTGACGATCATGCTCGCGAGCGAATACTGACGTCCCCGGCGTGCGATCCGCGTTCAAGCGAGCGCGGATCGCGACGCACCGACCGGCTCTTATCGCACGTGATTTGTTGAGGAATCGCGTTGGAAGGCGTAGGGTTATGAGCAGAAAGGATGACCGCGATGGCCCAGATCGATCTTGAAACGCTGCGCGAGCGCATCCGCCAGATGGATTTCGAGCGCGGCAGCCCTGAACAGGTTGCGCTTTGGCGCGAGGACGTAGCGGAAGCCCGTGCCAATCTCGTTATCGAGGATATGACCCCGACCATCGACGAGGACGCGATGTTCTCGATGATGCTCGACGAGGGCGTTCCGCCCGCCCTCATGCCCTCGATTATCCTCAGTCTCTATCAGCCCGGAACCCGCCAGATCGCTGCCTGACCTTGGCAAGCGATCCTTATACATATCCCGGCACCGAGACGCTTCGTAACCGGCTCGGGATTACGGAAGACAAAACGCTTACCGAGGCCGAACGACGACTGACGCAGGCGCGCGGCGCGGAGGCTGCGCGCCTGACCTTTCCAGCCACCGCCGACGGCTACCGTGCCCTTCACAAACACCTGTTCCAAGACCTCTACGATTGGGCAGGCCAGGACCGCACCGTCAACATCGCCAAGGGCGGATCGAGCTTCGCCGCCGTCCCCTACATCGCGCGCGAACTCGACAAGCGGTTCGCCGAGGTAGGAGCGCAGAGCGGCTTGCGGGTGCTTCCTCGCGACGAGTTTTTCGATCGGCTCGGCAACCACATCAACGAGATCAACGCCATTCATCCCTTCCGCGAAGGGAACGGGCGCACCATGCGCCACCATGCCGCCCAGCTCGCCCGCGAAGCCGGCCACCCGATCCGCATCGCCGCGATCGACAAGGACCGTTGGATGGAGGCGTCCCGTCACGGCTTTCTTACCGGCGATCATCGCGGAATGGCGGCGGTTCTCTCCGCAGCGGCGATCAAGCGCGACCTCGCGCCCGAGGCGCGGATTGGCCCCGCAGGGATCGCCATGCTCCCCAAGCGCGCGCCGCCCGAGGGGCAACGCTACCGCGTGACGCTGACCAAGGCGCGCGAGGAGCTGGAACGCTATTTGCCGGCCGCTCGCCAACAGGCGGCCGATCGGCTGCGTGGGTTGATTAAGGAGGGTGCCCCCTCCCCCGCCATCGCCAACGCGCGCACCGAACTCGCCTATGTCCGCCATGCCAAAGGGCCGATCTATCAATCGCACCTTCTCACCTATCTAGGTGTCCGTCAGGTCGATGCCGTCGTGACGCCGCAGCAGACGCCGTTGGAGCGCGTGCGGGAGATCGGCGCAGCACTCGGTGTTCAAATCAACAACCAGCAGCCGGCCCAGCTCCAGCGCGCCGTGCGGTCGCTGGAGCGGCCGATCCTGCCCCCTGGTCACTCGCCGGGGCAGGAGCGGCTTGCCGAGCTGTTCCTGAAGAACACGCCGGAGAAGAACCAAGCCGATCCGCGCCTTGCGCCCGCCCAGGCAATCGTCGACGCGGCCATGAAGACCGCGCGCGATCGGGGCGAGAGCGCGCGCATGGTCGGAGCCATCGCGGAGTCGACGCGCCAGCTCGTCGCCGATCGGATCAAAGCGGGCGGATCGCTGGACGTCAAAATCGGCCGCGCGACCCCGGCGCAAGCGCCAGCACCGCGCGATAAGGACCGGAGTCGCTGACAGCTTTTGGAGGACGGGGGAATGTGCAATCGGTTGTGTGATTGCGGTCCCCGCCGCAAGCGGGAACCGGATTGTCAACGCAAGGAGATGCGGTCGTGAAACCTGATACGGTCACCGTCACAGATGAAACGTGAGTTGTCACCTTCGTGTCGAATATCTCAAAGTGCCTGCTTCCGGCATTCAGAATTGATATCAACCCTCCATGCTTCAAAGAACTTCATTTCCGGGTTGGGAAATATCAGATCGAGAGCGCAAAATACTCACGCTAAACTTTTATTGCGTTCTCTTGATTAAAACCGCGTAGTCGCGATTTTTGACATCCATGATCCGTCTTGCTCGGTCTTAACGTCAGCGGCAGGGATCGAACCCGCACCCCATTGCCGGGGATCGCTTTAGCGATACGTCTGCCAATCCTGGGGATGAGACCTCCCCGGTGCCGCGCGAAGTCTTCCCTACCGAGAAGAAGACCCCTCGGTGCGCCTGGGCGTGCGGTGATCGTCGCCGGGCAACCGGCCATTGGAGCCGGTCACGATGGAATGGGGCTTCGCGATCCAGGCGCCGAGCAAGCGCGACCCGGTCGTGAAGCTGGACAAGTATGTGACCCATGGCCGCAACCTCGCTTCATCGATGTGGAAGCCGTCGCTCGCCAACCCGGAGCGGCGCTGCCTTGTCCCGTTCACCCATTTCGCCGGACCCCACCCCGAGGGCGGGACTGGCGACGATGGCAAGCCCCGGCAGATGTGGTTCTTGATCCCCAATGAGCCGATCGCGTTCTTCGTCGGCATATGGCGACCGACTGTGCGTAGCGAAGCCTACGCCTTCGCCGAACGCGATCGTCTCGCCATGGCATCCCAAGGCGATGCCGGTAATCCTCCATCTGCGTGACTTCACCACATAGCTTGACGGGCCCCACGAAACGGCGCTGGCGCTGGTGCGACCCTATGATGGATGATGCGGACCGCGCTGCCTATGCGACCGGCGTGCTTCGCACCGGGAGCCGGATCGAGGGGCGACGCTGGTATCAAGACAATACCCTCGAACCTATCCGCGACGAGACGTTGCGCGAGGGATCGGTGCATAGCTTCATGAATAGGCAATCAGTACTAAGTTCAATTAACCATGCCATAACGGTTTCAATGCGACATGTCGGTGCGCTGAAGGCGCACCGAGGTAAAATATGAGCAGCATCTCCATCAATGATGTCATGGCTTTGCGGAACGCTGTCCTCGACAAGAACGCGGCGCTTCGGAACGTAGCAAGCAACCCGAACTCTGTCTCCGTGTCCGGGGCTGCGAAAGGAGCGGCTTTTGACGCAGCGATGCACACCGCGCTGGGAAAGGCGGATAGCCCAAATTCTGTCTCAGGCGTGGGCGGAGCGGCGGCCGTTTCGCAATCAGGACACGCCGATCTAGGCGGCTTCGCCGCTACTTTTCAGACGCAGCTTCAAAAAATTAATGCGATCAATGCGCGCGCTGGTGCTTTGACGGTTGCCTACGAACGCGGAGAGGAAACCGACATCGCGAAGGTGATGCTTGCGCGGCAGGAGTCCTCAATCGCATTCGAGGCGACGTTGCAGGTTCGCAACAAAGTGCTGTCCGCCTACAAGGACATTATGAGCATGCCGGTGTAGCGCAATCCCGAAAGCACCTCCCTGAGTCGTTAATCCCTGCTGAGAAATACGTTCACGCACCAGCCTCCGCCTACCTCCATTAGCTTCCCTTCGGCTTACGAGCACTGTTGTGCATGGACACGATCTTCCAGCTGCCGCCCACCTTTTTAAGTACGCTTGAGGCAACACCGAGCCGTTCGGCCGCCTCACCGGTTTTGGGCTGAATCCGGTAACGGTAGGTTTCGGTTGCAAGGGCAACCGGTCCCTCGAAGCGGACGTCGACCTTGTAGTCTGAGAAACGGAACGATTTGAACTGCTTCAGCTCGGGACCGAGATGATGAGCCAAGTACGTGGTGTAGCTGCCCTCAGATGCTCCTGTCTCGAAAATCTGCGCGTTGGTCGTGAACAGTCGCTCGGTTCCAGCGGCGTCAAGCTTTTCGATCGCCTTCTTGTACGACGACAGCACAGCCTTCACGGCGCGCGCATCAGCGGCTCGAGCGTCAGACTGCGCCCACGCCGCGGCGGGCAGAGCAATTGACAACGCCATGATCGTCTTCATCCCGATGTTCATTCCTGATCTCCCAAAATAAAACTCTCCACTTTAGGCTATCGCCGTTTGAGGCAATACGGGGACCGGTGAGAGGATGGTCGAAAACGTACGCTAAGCGTCCCGGCTTTGCTGGTGGAGGCGCAGCGGCCTGAACCGCTCGCGAGGTTTGTCGATCTCGCCCCAGAGATAGTCGCCGGTGAGGCCGATATGCTCCCAGCCCAGAGGGGCGACGTGGGCGAGCAGCTCGTCGGGCACGTCGACGCCGCTGCCGCGCAGATGACGGACAGCTCGGTCGAGATAGACGGTGTTCCAGAGCGTCATGGCCGCGGTGACGAGGGTCAGGCCGGAGGCGCGATGGCGCTGGTTCTCGAAGGTGCGGTCGCGCAGTTCGCCGAGGCGGTTGAAGAAGATGGCGCGGGCGAGCGCGTTGCGGGCCTCGCCCTTGTTGAGAATGCTGCCGGTGCGACGACGCTGGTCGGGATCATCGAACCAGTCGAGCATGAACAGGGTGCGTTCGATCCGACCTATCTCCCGCAGCGCGCGGGCGACCGAGTTCTGACGCGGGAAGCCCGCCAGCTTGCGGAGCATGACCGAGGCGCTCACCGTGCCGGCGCGGATCGAGGCGGCAAGGCGCAGGGTTTCGTCCCAGTTCTCCTCGATCGCGCGGATCTTGACCGGACCGGCGACGAGCGGGCGCAGCGTCGGCCACGAGTCGAGCGGCGACAGGCTGTAGAGCCGGCGCTCGTTGAGGTCGCGGATGCGGGGCGCGAAGCGGAAGCCGAGCAGATGGCACAGGCCGAAGACATGATCGACCGCGCCGGCGGTATCGGTCGCATGTTCGCGGATGACCAGCTCGCTTTCATGGTCGAGCAGGCCGTCGAGGACATGCGCGGCCTCGCCGGCATTGGCGGCGATGACCTTGGTGTGGAACGGCGTGAAGCGGTCGGTGACGTGGGTGTAGAACAGCACGCCTGGTTCGGTGCCATAGCGGGCGTTGTGATCGGCGCGGGCCTCGCCCTGACCACCGGCACGAAAGAACTGCCCGTCCGACGACGATGTATCGCCCGGTCCCCAGACCGCCGCGAGCGGATGCGCGGTATGGCAATCGACGATCGCCGCCAGCGCCGACAGATAGGTTTCGTCGCGCACATGCCATTCCGCCGTCCAGCGCAGGCGAGACAACGTCAGCCCGCGCGAGCTTTCGGCCATGCGGCCCAGGCCGAGGTTGGTCGCATCGGCGAGGATCGCACCCATCAGCGCGGACTGGTCGGAGGCGGGGGCGCCGCTGCGCGCATGGACGAAACGGTCGGCGAATCCCGACCATGCGGCGACCTCGACCAGCCGATCGGTGATTCGGACGCGCGGCAGCATCGCGTAGAGCCGGGCCTTTAGCGCATCGGCATCGTCGGACGGGGATCGCCGGATCGACGATATGAGCAACTGCCCGCGTTCGATCGTCACATCGACCAGCTCGCCCGCTGCGGCTGCGCGCTCCACCTCCGTCATGCGCCGGGCCAACAGGGTGCGGCGTTCCTCGTACCATTTGGAAAAGTCGGTCGGCACAACCAGGCGCAGATCGCCGCTCGCGCGCATCGCTTCGAAGGCGGGCATGGGCAGCTGATAGTCGTCGAGCGTGCGATAGGCGCGGCTGCCGTCCACCCAGATGCTGCCCGAGCCGAGCCGCTCGCGCAGGTGGGCGATCACTGCGATCTCATAGGCGCGCCGGTCTATCGTCCCTTCCGCCGGCTGCACGACCTTGCGCCAGCGCGGCTTGATGAAGCTGGTCGGCACTCGCTTCGGCAGGACCGATCGACCGTCGCGGTACATCGTGCGCAGCACCTCGATCGCGCCGAGCAGCGGATCAGCCAACCGCGCGGTGCGGAAGGTGAAAGCGGCGAGAAACGTCGGGGCGAAACGCCGCACGGCGGGATAGCGTTCGACCACTTCTTCCAGCCCGTCATCGGCCGAGCGCGTCAGATCCTCGGCAAAGCGGATGCTGCGTTCGAGCTGATCCCAGCCCATCTTCGCGTCGATCGCGCGGAAGGCATCGCGCCCGCTCGCACGAGCATCTACCAGCAGGCGACCGAGCCGGGCATGGAAACGCGCGGTGTCCTTCAGCATCCGTGCCTGGCCGAGCAGCCGATCGGAGCGGGTGCGGTCGGCACGGCGGAACAGCGCGCCCACCATCTTCTCCACCATGACCAGCGCGGCGTCGGTCAACGTCGCTTCCATCTCGATCACGGAAGCTACGAGCATGGCGAGCCGGCGCGGACGTTCGAGACGCCGCAGGTGCTGGGCGGTGACGATGCCGGCGGTCCGCGCAATGACGGCATAGCGAGCAGCATGGATACGTCGTGCTCGATCAGCCGCGATCCCGATGCCGCGCACGGTGTCGAGCCGTTCGACGATTCCCTTCAGGTTCGCGGCCGATGGTGCTTCCGGCCATTCGCGTATCCATCCTAGCCGGGTGCGCCCATCATCGTCGGAGGCGATCATGTGTTCGAGTGCGGCTTCCTGTTCGGTCGAACAGTCGCGGATCAGATTGGAATGGGCCGCCTTGCGCGCCCGTGTCCGCACGATGAGGGCGAGCCGTTCCAGCGTCGATGTCGCCGGCAGTACGATCCGGTCCGCCCGCAAGCGATCGACCATGCCTGTGACGATCGTCTCACCTCTATCAGTCGAAGCGGCAATCTCCGATCCCAGCGCCAGCATCGCCCGTACATCCACCCGCGCGAAGGCGCGCAGACCGAGCAGAGCTTCGATCTCGGCCCGGTGTTCGCGCAATGTCGTGGGGCGCGTGGCATAGCCGGTGAAGTCGTCGGCTACGCACCCGATCTGATCGGCGAGCAGCGCGAGCATGGCGGCGGGCACCGCATCCCCCGTCAGTAGCCTGCGACCGGGATGACGCAGGTAGCAAAGCTGCACCGCATAGCCGAGCCGGTTCGCCCCGCGCCGACGTCGCGCCACCTGTGCCAGATCGTCGGGACCGAGCGTATAGAGCCGTTCGATCGTCGCGCGATCGGCAGGCGGGTCGAAGATCACAGCACGCTGCGCGGGCGACAGGATGGTCTTGGTCGGCATCGGCTTCCTGTTCGTCACGAAACAGGAAAGCGTACCCGTTCATGGAGCATAGACCAGAAGACGGGTTATGTGACATTATCGCGATTGATCGACGGGCAATGCCGCTCCGTCACGTGAACGGACGTATATGTGACAACGCAGATCGGTTACGCGCGGGTGTCCAAGGCGGACGGCAGCCAGGTCCACGACCTGCAGCACGACGCGCTGGTCGCGGCCGGCGTCGATCCCGAGCATATCTATGAGGATGCCGCATCGGGCCGGCTCGACAAGCGACCGGGACTGGACGCCTGCCTGAAGGCGCTGCGCCGCGACGACACGCTGGTCATCTGGAAACTCGATCGGCTCGGCCGCGATTTGCGCCACCTCGTCAATACGGTTGGTGATCTGACGAAGCGTGGCATCGGGTTGAAGGTGCTGGCGGGCGAAGGCGCGTCGATTGACACAACCACCGCCAACGGTCGGCTGATCTTCGCGATTTTCGCCGGCCTCGCCGAGTTCGAGCGAGAACTGATCGTCGAGCGCACGCGCGCCGGTCTGGAGTCCGCTCGGGCACGCGGTCGGCACGGCGGGCGTCCGTTCAAGATGACGCCGGCCAAACTGCGTCTCGCCCAGGCCGCGATGGGCAAACCGGAAACCAAGGTCGCGGAGCTATGCGCCGAACTCGGCGTGACGCGCCAAACACTCTACCGACACGTCACGCCGAAGGGCGAGATCAGGCCCGATGGTGAAAAGCTGTTGGCGCGAGGGCGCCGATAGCAGTCGGCTGAAGCTGCTCAGGTTCAGAGCGACGATGCCGTAACGTAGGTTCCTACCGCAATCACGACGGCGGCAAAGCCACGTTCGAGCAGCCCCTTACGGGTGCCGAGAACCTTGCCCAATGCAATACCGCCGATCGTTCCAGCGACGCCGCCCACGACCAGCATCGCGGTCACGCTCCAGTCGACCAGCCCCGACAGGGCGTAGGACAAGGCGGTGGTCAACCCCAGCGCGCTGACGACGACCAGCGACGTGCCGATCGCGAAGGGCAGCGGCATCGCGGTCGCGAGGATCAGCCCCGGCACGATCAGGAAGCCGCCCCCGATCCCGAAGAAGCCGGCGGCAAGCCCGACGCCCAGCCCGATCGGAACCAAGCGCGGCAGCAGCGTCGAGGCGCTATCGCGGGTCAGTCGCACGTCCGGCGCTTCCGCCGTGCGGCGCTTGCGCAACATCGACAAACCGACGCCAATCATCAGAAGCCCGAACAGGACAAGCAGTCGCTTGCCGTCGAACGCCTTGCCCAACTCCGCCCCCAGCGCCGCGCCGATCATTCCGGAGACGGCGAAGACACTGGCGCACCGCCATTTCACGCGGCCCGCTCGCGCATGGCCGACCAGGCTGGCAAGCGCATTGACGGTGACGGCGACAGCGGCCGTCCCGATCGCAGCGTGCGGTGATCCGACGCCGACAACATAGATCAGGAGTGGCACGGCGAGGATCGACCCGCCTCCGCCGACAAGGCCGAGGATCAGGCCAATCACGCCGCCCGATGCAAGCGCGGCAAGGGTGGCAGCGGTGTCCACGATCGCCTCAGGCTGTCGCGCGCCGGTTCCAGGGCATGACGCGCAGCAGGTTGGCCATGCCGCACCACCCCGTCACGCCCGCGAACATCAGCCCCGCCCCGACGAACGCCGACAGCCCGAAGAAGCCGGGAGCGACGAACGTGCCGAGCAGAACGCCGATCAGCACCAGCCCACCGGCGGTAATCTGCACCTGCCGCATGATTTCCAACGGCTGCGACCGATCGGCGACGGTGGGCTGTCCTGCCTGCCGCCACGCATCGATGCCGCCGCCCAGGATATAGGCCGGCGCGCCACCCGCTGCCGCGCCGAGCTGCGCCGCATTGGCGGCGGTGCGCATCCCGGACTTGCAGTGAAAGACGACCGGACGATCGTCGCGCGGGAGATCGCCGATCCGGTCGAGCGGCACGTTCATCGCGCCGGGAATGCGTTCGCGCGCATGCTCGTCGGCACCGCGAATGTCGATCAGGCGCGCACCGGCATCGATCGCGGCACGGGTATCGTCGGGAGAAAGGGTCGCGAGCGTCATCGCATCAATCCTTGCAGTAGAGCTGGTAGAGAGTGCCGAGCAGCGTTTCGACGCGGGCATCCGCGATGGCGTACCAGAGCGTCTGGCTCTCCCGCCGGTAGGTGACGAGACCCTCGTCGCGCATCCTGGCCAGGTGCTGCGAGCAGGCCGACTGCGACAAGCCGACATCACGGGCCAGATCGCCGACCGTCATCTCGCCATGCTCGACCAGCTTGCACAGCAGCATCAGCCGGCGAGCATTGCCGATCGCCTTCAGCGTGTCGGCGACCTGCCCGGCCTTCGCCTCGAATGTCGCCAGGTCCATCGGCGGTTTGAGCATCATCGCCACTCCATTAGGTGTTGCTTATGTAGCACCAGCTAATATATTAGCAAGCGCTAACGGAGAAAATCATGACTCAGCCCCTCATCGAGGCGTTTTTCGACGAGCCGACCAATACGATTAGCTACCTCGTCGGCGATCCCGCGACACGGACTGCGGCGGTGATCGATCCAGTCCTCGACTTCGACATGGCGAGCGGCGTCGCCGACACGCGCTCGGCCGAGCGGATCGTCGCCTTCGCCCGCGAGCAGGACTGGCGGATCGCGATGGTGCTGGAGACGCACGCTCATGCCGATCATCTGTCGGCCGCACCCTTCATCAAGGCGCATACAGGCGCATGGATCGGGATCGGCGCGCATATCCGCGACGTGCAGAAAATCTTCCGCCCCGTGTTCGCGATGGATGATCTGAAAACGGACGGCTCGGACTTCGACCGCCTGTTCGAGAATGGCGACCAGTTCGCGATCGGGGCGCTGGCGGTCGAGGTGCTGCATGTCCCCGGCCACACCCCGGCCGACGTGACCTATCTGATCGGCGATGCGGCGTTCGTCGGGGATACGCTGTTCATGCCCGACTATGGCACCGCCCGCGCCGACTTCCCGGGCGGGGATGCGCGGACGCTCTATCGCTCGATCCGCTGGCTATTGGCGCTGCCCGACGAGACGCGACTGTTCCTCTGCCACGACTACAAGGCACCGGGTCGCGACGACTATCGCTGGGAGACGACGGTGGGCGAGCAGCGACGGTCGAGCGTCCACGTCCATGACGGTGTGAATGAGGACGACTTCGTCGCCATGCGCGAGCAGCGTGACGCCGGGCTATCCGTGCCCAAGCTCCTGCTGCCCTCGATCCAGGTCAACATCCGCGCGGGCCATTTCGATCAGGCGGAGGCGAACGGTGTCACCTACTTGCGTATTCCGGTAAAATGGAAAGCCGGCCATCCGTGATGTCATACGATCGCTGACACGGCTTTGTGCTTAGCGTACGTTTTCGACCATCCTCTCACCGGTCCCCGGATCAAGGTCGATCCGCCGGTGGATTTTCTACGTCCCAACTCGAAATGGCATCGTCATCTTCGCGCTGAGCCCAGCGGCGACCACCGGCTTTGGGAAATCGCGGTGCTGTTCCACATCCGCGACGCCTTCCGGTCCGGTGACATATGGTTGGCGGGATCGCGCCGCTATGGCGACCTCAAGCAGCTTCTGGTCCCGCCACAGGCGATAGAGCAGACCGCGCGGCTCGCCGTGCCGCTGCGACCCGGCGAATGGCTGGCCGAGCGCAGGGCTCGACTGGATACACGGCTGAAGGAGTTTGGCCGCGCGGCGCGAACCGGCACGATCCCAGGCGGCATCATCGAGAACGGCAAGCTGCACATCGACAAGCTGAGGGCCGACACGCCCGAAGGGGCCGAGGATCTCGTGCTCGATCTCTATCAACAGCTCCCGCCCGCGAGGATCACCGATCTGTTGCTGGAAGTCGATGAGCGAACCGGATTTTCCGAGGCGTTCACGCATCTGCGCACCGGCGCGCCCTGCAGCGACCGGATCGGCCTGATGAACGTGTTGCTGGCGGAAGGCGTCAATCTCGGTTTGCGCAAGATGGCGGCGGCGACCAACACGCACAGCTTCTGGGAATTGCTGCGGATCGCGCGCTGGCATGTCGAAGGCAGCGCCTATGATCGGGCGCTCGCCATGATCGTGGAGGCCCACGCCGCCCTGCCCATGGCCGCCTTCTGGGGACAAGGGCAATCGGCATCCAGCGACGGGCAGTTCTTCCTTGCTACCGAGCAGGGCGAGGCGATGAATCTGATCAACGCGAAATATGGCAACGTCCCGGGCCTCAAGGGATACAGCCATGTGTCCGATCAATATGCGCCGTTCGCAACCCAGGTGATCCCGGCAACGGTCAGCGAGGCTCCCTATATCCTGGACGGGCTGCTCATGAATGACGCGGGCCGCCGCGTTCGCCAGCATTTTGCCGACACGGGCGGCTTCACCGATCATGTGTTCGCCGCCTGCGCCTTGCTCGGCTACAGGTTCGCCCCCCGTATCCGCGATCTCCCTCAGAAAAGACTCTATGCCTTCACGCCCAACGCGACGCCGGCCAATGTGCGAGCGCTGGTCGGAGGTAAGATCAATGAACCGCACATCGAGCGCAACTGGCCCGACATCCTGCGCATCATGGCGACGATCGCAGCGGGGATCGTCGCCCCCAGCCAGATTCTTCGCAAGCTCGCCTCTTACCCGCGCCAGAATGAGCTGGCCCTCGCATTGCGAGAGGTGGGCCGCATCGAGCGAACCCTGTTCATGATCGACTGGATTCTTGATGCCGGCCTCCAGCGCCAGGCTCAGATCGGCCTCAACAAGGGTGAGGCCCACCACGCCCTAAAGCGCGCCATCAGCTTCCACCGCCGAGGTGAAATCCGGGATCGATCCGGCGAAGGCCAGCACTATCGCATCGCCGGAATGAACCTGCTCGCCGCCATCATCATATTCTGGAACACCATGAAGCTCGGCGAGGTCGTCAATACCCGGGCCGCCAGCGGTACCCATATCGCGCCTGATCTACTCGCCCACGTCTCGCCGTTGGGATGGGAACACATCAATCCAACCGGGGAATATCGCTGGCCCAAATCCTTAGCGTAGGATTCCGCCCCCTCCCGCAAACGCCCCCTACGATTGAGAAGCGCGGCGGAATCTCTTAGATTGATCGCTGGAGGCTTTGTTCGCGGAGACGCGCACATTGCCTTCTTTTCGTTTTAGGAAGCGCTGCCCTAAGCGACAGAAGCCAGAGCTTTGACAATGCGGCATTCCGCGATGGAGCCGACCATGTATCTTGATCCTATCGGTGCAGACACGCGATGATGGCGGTCACGACGGCGGTGGTTTCCGCGACGTCGCGCACCCTCACTGTGTCGAGGCCGATTTCAGCAGCGGGATAGTCATTCCCACCGGGGAATATCGCATCCCCAATGAACAGCATCCCGTCGAGCGGGACACCGCTCTCGGCACTCAGGCGCTTCAGGCCATAGCCCTTGTCGATCCCTGCTCTGGTCACGTCGATCGATGTCGTGCCACCGAGATTGATCGAGAGCTCCGGCAGCTTCGCGCGCAACGTGGCCTGCAACGCGGTCCTCTTCTTTCGGTCAGGATCCCACGCTTCCTTTTCCTTCAGCGGCGCTGCCTGCCCCAGGCCCGAAAAGGTGATCTGGCTGCCCCGGTCCTCGATCCGTTCGCCCCAGATACGTTCGTCGGCGAGACCGGCATCGGTCAGCGCCTGATCGAAGGCCATGCGGATCTTCGCCTTCTCCGCGTCGTCGAACAGTTCGGCATAGACCGCGCGCCAAGCGCCATTGATGAACCGATAGAGTTTCGTGCCTGTGGTCGGCATCAACCAGAGACGGTCGAGCGCGACGCCGGCAGGAAGGCGCGAGGCGATCTGCTTTTCGAACTGCGGCCAGTCCCCGCCCGAGATCACCGCCACATCCGTGATGGCGAGCAATCGGGCGAGGATTGCGGCCATATCCTCCGATAACGGCCGCTTGCTCTCGGCAAGCGTGCCGTCGAGGTCGAAGGCGATCAGCCACTTCATGCCGCCTTCCCTGCCGGATCGCGGTAGGCGAGCAGCCTGAGCGCATTGATGACGACGAGCAGCGTCGATCCCTCATGAACCGCCACCGCTGGCCCAATGCCGAGGCCGAGGATGGTAGCAGGCACCAGGAAGGCGACGACACCCAGGCTGACGAAGACGTTCTGCCGGATGATTCCACGGGTATGGCGGCTAAGACCGACTGCGAATGGCAGGTGCGCCAGATCGTCGGCCATCAGCGCCACGTCGGCTGTCTCCAGCGCAACGTCCGACCCCGCCGCGCCCATCGCGATGCCGACCGTGGCGCTTGCCATCGCCGGCGCATCGTTCACGCCGTCGCCCACCATCGCGACCTTGTCTTCGCCGGCGAGCTTCTTGATCGCGGCAACCTTGTCTTCGGGCATGAGGTCGCCCCACGCTTCGTCGATCCCGACTTCGTCGGCGATCGCTTCGGCGACTTTCTGGTGATCGCCGGAGATCATTATCATCCGCGACACGCCCATCTCGTGCAGCCGACGCAACGCGGTCTTGGCAGCTTCGCGAGGCGTGTCCATCAGGCCGATCGCGCCCAGGTCGCGGTCCCCCTTGCGGACCACCATTGTCGTGCGGCCGTTCTCGCGCAGCTTCGCGATTGCGTCCTGCGCGCCCTGCCCCAGCGCCGGAATGCCCTCACTTCCGAACATCTCGGCCTTGCCGATCCACACCGTCTCGCCATCCACGCTCGCGGTGACGCCCCGACCGGTCAGGCTCTTGAGGTCGCCGGCAGTCGGCACGGCACGATCGTTCAGACGTTCGCGGCCGTCCTTGACGATCGCTTGGGCCAGGGGATGGTCGCTCAACGCTTCGACGGCGACAGCCAGCGCCAGCAACTCGCCTTCATCGGCGCCATCGACGGGCACGACATCAGTGATGCGCGGACGACCTTCGGTCAGCGTGCCCGTCTTGTCGAAAGCGATCGCTTTGAGCGACCCGAGGTTTTCGAGCGGTGCACCGCCCTTCACGAGCACGCCGCCCCGCGCTGCACGGGCAACGCCCGACAGGACCGCGCTCGGCGTTGCGATCGCGAGCGCGCACGGGCTTGCCGCCACCAGCACCGCCATCGCGCGATAGAAGCTGTCGCGGAACGGCTCGTCGACGACCACCCATGCGAACAGCAGGAGCACTGACAGGACCAGGACGGCGGGCACGAAGATCCGTTCGAACCGGTCGGTGAAGCGCTGCGTCGGCGACTTCTGCGTCTCCGCTTCGCTCACCATCTTCACGACCTTGGCAAGCGCGCTTTCATTGGAACGGCGTGTCACCTCGATCTCGATCGCGCCGCCGCCGTTGATCGTACCAGCAAAAACCCGGCTTTCCGCGTCGACTGCATCGGGCTTGGCGCGTGCCGCTGCGGCATCTGCGACCGGCACCTTGTCGACCGGGATGCTTTCACCCGTGACCGGGGCCTGGTTGATCGCGCTGGTGCCCTTGATGACGAAGCCGTCGGCAGGCAGGCGCTCGTTCGGGCGGACGATGGCAATGTCCCCGACGACCATCTGCTCGACCGGGATTTCGCTGGTCTGCCCGCCGCGTCGCACGGTCGCGGTTTCGGGCGCGAGCTTCGCCAGCGCCTCGATCGCCTTCTTGGCGCGGCCCATTGCATAATGCTCAAGCGCATGGCCGAGGCTGAACAGGAACAGCAGCAGCGCACCTTCGGCCCATGCGCCCAGCGCAGCGGCGCCGGCCGCAGCGACCAACATCAGCGTGTCGATCTCGAACTTCTTCATCCGGAGGTTGTCGATCGCCTCGCGCAGCGTGAAGAATCCGCCGAAGAAATAGGCTGCGATATAGCAGGCGGTCGGCAGCCATTCGGGCGCGCCAGCGACCAGCCTCTCGATCGCGTAGCCGATCCCCAGCAGCGCGCCACAGGCGAGCGCGAAGATCAGCTCGGTATTGGGGCCGAGAAATTCGGCGTGGCTATGGTCGTGGCCATCGCCGGGGCCGTGCTTCTCTTCGCCCGCGCCGTGGCCCCCGGGGCCGTGGTCGTGGCCGGCATGTTCATCGGCAGCGACCCGCTTGCCCACCCTCACCTTCAGCTTGCGAAGCGCAGCGCGCACCTCCTCTTCGGTGGTTTCGCGGCGATCATATTCGACCCGGACAGACCCGCTGGTGCTGGCGCTTGCCTGGACCACGCCGGGCAAGGCGCACAGCGCATCGCTGACCGTGCGCGCCCGACGTTCGTGGTTGATCCCCGTCACCTGCCAGATCGCATGGCCGTAGCGCTCGGTGATTTCGGCACCTGCGGCGCGCACCATTTCGCGCAACCGTGGCAGCGGCAGCTTGGCGGCATCGAAATGGATGCACAGCGCCGCTGGCGTGTTGCCGTCGAGACAGATCACATGCGCCCGCTCGACACCTTCGCGCTTTGACAGGGTTGATACGAGACGGTCCAGGCAGGCATCGGCCGCGTCAGGAAGGTCCGGCAACAACACTGGAATGTCGAGTTCGAGCTTGTCGTTCATGACGACCTCCTTTCGCTTTTCTTGGTTTCGGCGCGCGCGTCGCGCAGGATTTCGACACCGCCCTTGATGGCGATGATGGCGGTGGCGAAGCCGACCAGCAGGTCCGGCCAATTGGTACCCAACCACAGCACCAGCACGCCGGCGATCAGGATGCCGCCGTTGGAAATGAAGTCGTTGAAGCTGAAGGTGGTTGCGGCCCGGAGATTGACGTCCGGATCCTTGAGGCGCTGGAGCAGCCGCAGGCAGAGGTAATTCACGACGCCGGCGATCGCGGACATGACCATCATGGTAGGTCCGATGGGCTCGCTGCCCTGCACGTAGCGCCGTCCGACATCGATCAAGATGCCGCCCGCGAAGATCAGCAGCATGACGCCCGAAGCGACCGCGGCGCGTGTCTTCCATGTCTGGCCCCGGGTGAGCGCCACAAGGCTCAGCGCATACACAGCCGTATCGGACAGGTTGTCGACGCCGTTGGCGATCAGCGCGCTCGAGTCCGCGAAGAAGCCGGAAACGAAGAAGCCCGCAGCGATCGCCGCGTTCAGCAGCAGGACGATCCACAGTGTGCGGCGCTCCTGCCCGCCATTGTTGTCGTTGCCCGGGATCATCCCATCATCTCCTCAAGTGTCAGCAGGGCCAGGAAGCCGACGAAAAACATCGAGCTGATGAGCGGGGTGTCGGGTTTCTCGTGCGCCTCGACCAGCAACTCCTCCGTGACGAGGTAGAGCAGCGCCATCAGCCCGAAGCTGAGGAAGCCGGCGATCATCACCGGCGACAGCGCGGCGACCGGCACGGCAGCGAGCGCGCCGATCGGCAGCAGCAGGGCCAATGCCGAGACGATCACGATGATGCGCAAGCGCGAGCGATAGGTTTCCGCCAGCTCGTCGGTCAGCGTCAGTCCCAGAAATAACACTTCCAGAGTGAGCGCGATCGTCAGCAGGAGACCTGCCTTCTCGCCCGCCACGAAAGCGAGGCCGAGCACCAGGCCGTCGACCAGAATGTCGATGCCGATCGCGGCGAGTAGCGCCATCAGCCCCTTGAAGCGGGCCTCAAGAGCCTTGAGCCCCAGCATGGTCGCGACGCCCGCCGCCCCGCCGATCAACGTCGCGCTGGGCGATGCCTCATGCTTGACCTGCGGCAGGATTTCGGTCGCTGCCGCCGCGAACACGACGCCGGCAGCGAGATGCTGTAGGCCCGCCACGAGGCCAGGTTTCAACTTGGTGCGGCTCGCGACAATCGCGCCGAGCACGACCGCCAGCACAGGCGCAAGCGTATAGAGCAGTGCCTGCATTTCCTAGGACTCCTCCGGGGTTCGGTGGCAGACGCGGATCTTCCCGCGTCGCGTGAACGCGATCGATCCGCCCGCCACGACAGCCCGCGAATGGTCGCCGCGAAACTCGTCACCGGTTCGCTGCGCGCGCAGGATCTCGGTCCTGCCCTTCGGCAGCCAGGTGACGGCCATTTTCAAGCCGTCATCGATGAAGTCGACATCGGCGCGTGTGCCGTCGTCGCAGTACATGATGCGCTGCGCGATTAGTTTCGACGTCAGATGCTTTTCATGCGCCGGCTCGGTAGGCTGGGTCGGCGCTGGATTACACGCCCCTATAACCGCCCCGGAGACGAGAACGACGCCGAGGCGCGCGATCGCCAGACCGGCCCGATTCAGGCCGCACAAGGTTGTCACATTTGAAATCGACGTGTCAGACATCGGTCTCTTCCGACGAAGCGCCCTGTGGCGTTCGAAGGCAGGGCAGTTCATCGCGTGCCTTCCCGCTCGCAGATCCGGGTACGGCCATCGCCTTCCACGATGGTGAGCTGCGACCCCTTGAAGGTCGCGGTGGCTGTTTCGCCGACATATTGCAGGCCCTGCGCTGGCGCGGTCAGCATCATCGGCGGTCCCCCGTTGGAGCGCCGCAAATCGATCTGCAGGCCGTTGTCCTTGTAATCGACGAACAGCGGTTCCCCGTCGGAACAGCGATATCTATGCCGCCCCATTTCCCCGGTCGCCACGGCGCTGTCGGACGAATGGATCTGCTGCTCCGTTGGCGGGGCTGGCGGCTTTCTTTCCGAGCACGCCGCGAGCCCGACAACGAGGATGACGGCGGGCAGCACCCGCTTACAGTGCATCATCATCGCGCCTTCCTCCTGTAGCGGAAGGGGACGCGCTGACGATTGATAGCCCGGGCAGGCTGACCTACCCGCCAGCGGAGATAGGTTGCGAGGCGATCGTCAGATTCGACCATCAGGGATCGCAGGCGGCGCAACATCATCGCCGCGAACGGCAGGGAGAGCGCCCCGCGCAGCGTGCAGCTATGCGTTAGCCTGGTGCCGCCATCGTCCCCCGCCAGCTCGTACCGCTCTTCGAGCGTGAACAGATAGGGGATGCCGCAGGACCAAGCGAAGGCGTGCGGTTTATCGAATCGATCAATCCGTGCTGGCGTCCGAATTGGCCGGGTGATGCCCTGGATCGCAAAGGTGCATTCTGTGTCGCCGAGCCGGGACGGATCATCGAGAAATACGAGCGGACTCCACGCCCGGCGATGATCCGGATCGGTGAGTGCCGACCAGATGCGCAGTGGCCCGCCGTGAAGCATCGAGCTGGTTATGGTGCGAGGCATATCCCCATCTCCCAGAGATGGGCGGGGCGATCGCGGATCGCCCCGCCCATCCATCAGGCCAAGTTGTTCACGAAGGTCTGACCGTGGTCGTCCCCTTCATGCTCCTCATTGTAGTGCTCGGGTTTCTCGATCACTTTCTGCCCGAACCGGGCATAGAGTGTCGGCAGCACGAACAGCGTAAGAAGCGTCGCCGAGATCAGACCGCCGATGACGACCGTCGCCAAAGGCTTTTGAACCTCTGCGCCGGCGCCTTCGCCCAGCGCCATCGGCACGAAGCCGAGGCTGGCGACTAGCGCGGTCATGATGACGGGTCGCAGACGCTGCATCGCGCCAACATGCGCGGCTTCCTCGCGGCTCATCCCTGATCGGATCAGATCTTGGATCGAGCTGACCATGACGAGGCCGTTGAGGACCGCGATGCCCGAGAGGGCGATGAAGCCCACTGCCGCCGAGATCGAGAAGTCCATGCCCCGCAGGAACAGCAACAGGACGCCGCCCACCAGCGCGAAAGGCACGCCGGTGAACACGATCGCGGCGTCGCGGACCGATCCCAACGCCCCGTAGAGGAGCAGCAGGATCAAGATGAAGCAAGCCGGAATGACCAGCTTCAGCCGTTCGCTTGCCGATTGGAGGTTCTCGAACTGGCCGCCCCATTCGAGATAGGTGCCGGCAGGCAGCCGGAGTTGGCTGCCGATCGCCGCCTGCGCATCCGCCACGACGGATCCGACGTCGCGGCCACGCACGTTGGCTTGCACCACCACGCGCCGCTTGCCGTTCTCGCGGCTGATCTGGTTCGGACCATCGACCACCTTGATCTCGGCGACGCTGGACAGCGGTACATAGCCGCCGCCTGCCACCGGCACCTGCACCTGTTGGAGCAGGCCGATGTCGGCACGCTGCGCCTCCGACAGGCGGATCACCACGGGGAAGCGACGGTCGCCCTCGAAGATCTGGCCCGATGTTCGCCCGCCGATCGTCGCAGTCACGGTGTCCTGCACATCCTGAGCCGTAACGCCCAACCGCGCCATCGCGTCGCGGTTGACGCGAATGTCGAGCATGGGAAGACCGGTCGTCTGCTCCACCTTCACGTCCGCTGCGCCTTGCGTTCTGCGCAGCACCGCCGCGATTTGCTCGGCCGTCCGGTTCATCTGGTTGAAGTCGTCCCCGAACACCTTCACCGCGATGTCGCCGCGCACGCCGGCGATCAGCTCGTTGAAGCGCATCTGGATGGGCTGGGTGATCTCGTAGGCATTTCCCGGAATCTTCGCGAGATTACCCTCGATCCGGCTGACCAGCTCCTCCTTGGGAAGCTCAGGATCCGGCCAATCCTTGCGCGGCTTCAGGATGACGAACATGTCGGTCGCGTTCGGCGGCATCGGGTCGGCCGCCAGCTCGGCGGTGCCCGTCTTGGAATAGACGAATTGCACCTCCGGCTGCTTCGACATCATCCGCTCGATCGGCACCTGCATCGCCTGGCTCTGCTGGACCGACGTTGCCGGAATGCGGAGCGACTGGATCAGCAAATCGCCTTCGTCGAGCTGCGGCAGGAACACCGAGCCGAGCGTAGTGAAAGCAAGCGCCGCCACCACAAGGCTTCCCACACCCGCACCGATCGTCAGCGTCGGGCGCTTCATGGCCCGGTCGAGACCGGGTTCGTAGCGCTTCTTCAGCCACGTGATGATGCGGCCGTCCTTCTCCTCGACCTTCTTCGACAGCCAGATCGCAATCATCGCCGGCACGAAGGTGAGAGAGAGGATGAAGGCGAAGGCGAGCGCGATGATGACGGTCAGCGCCATCGGTCCGAACGTTTTACCCTCCACGCCGGTCAGCGTGAGCAGCGGTACGTAGACGAGGATGATGATTGCCTGCCCGTACACAGAGGGACGGATCATCTCACGCGCAGCGGCTGCCACGGTCGCGAGCCGTTCCTTGACGCTGAGCAATCGGCCTTCATGATGCTGTTGCTCGGCAAGCCGGCGCAGCGCGTTTTCGACAA
>NZ_BBJS01000044.1 GCF_000739895.2 Sphingomonas paucimobilis NBRC 13935 | reverse complement strand
ACAGGGGAGGAATAGAAGGCCATCTACTGGAGGTAGATGATCTAGCCGCCCAGCGCCTCGACCAGCGCCCTGACCTTTTGCTGGCGCCATTGCGGCAGCGGCGCGACCAGCCAGTAACCCATGCGCGACGGTACGGCCTCACCGGTTGCAATCACCCGGCCCTCGGCCAGATCGCGCTCGGCAAGCAGATGCGGCACCACCGCCCGGCCCAGCCCCGCCGCCACCGCATCGATCGCCAGCCCGGCATCGGTCACGCGGACCAGCGGCGCACCGTCCTCCGGCGCGCCGGGCCAGGCGATCAGCGGGGCATCGGCCGGACCGCCCGGTGCGCCGATCGCGACCATCCCGTCCGACTCGATCGCCTCGCCTTCCAGGCCGCCGGGGCCATCACCCCAGCGGATGGCGAGGTCCAGATTGGCCTCGGTGAAATCCAGCCCCTCATCCGATGCGATCAGCGAGAAGCGCAAATCGGGGTCGCTCGCGGCGATGGCGGCGAGGCGCGGCATCAGCCACTTCTCGGTCACGTCGCGCGGTGCCGCGATGGTCAACGACTTGGAGGACTGACCCGCCTGCATCGCGCGCACCGCATCCTCGAATTGCAGGAAACCGGCGCGCAAAGGGGCAAGCCCCGCCTCCGCCTCGGGCGTCAACTCCAGTCCGCGCGTCGTGCGGCGGAACAGCACGACGCCAAGCGTATCCTCCAATGCACGGATCTGCTGCCCCACCGCCGCCGGGGTCACCGCCAGTTCGTCCGCCGCCCGGGTAAAGCTCAGGTGGCGCGCCGCCGCGTCCAGCACACGCAGGCCGTTGAGCGGCAGATGCGTCCGCTTCACGATTCCACCGCCGGCGCGATCAGCGCGAAATGGGGGATGGCGGCATCGAAGGTCACGCCGTCCGCCCCGACCATGCGGTAACTGCCTTGCATCGCGCCGCTGGTCGTCGCCAGCGGGCACCCTGAGACATAGTCATAAGCGGTGCCCGGCTGGATCACCGGCTGTTCGCCGACCACGCCCTCGCCCTCGACCGAATGGCGCGCACCGCGTCCGTCGGTGATGATCCAGCGGCGGGTCAGCAACTGGACCGGCTGGTCGCCATCATTCTCGATGCGGACATGATAGGCCCAGAACCAGCGTCCGCGCTGCGGCTCGGACTGTTCGGGCAGATAGCTGACCGACACCCGGACCGTCACCGGCCCGGTGGTCAGCGCATGGGAGAAGAGCGCCTTCACAGACCCACGACGCGGAGCGCCTGGTCGAGATCGTCGATCAGGTCGTCCGCATCCTCCAGCCCGACATTCAGGCGCAGCATCCCCTCGCCGATGCCCATCTCGACCCGCTTGTCCTCGGCGACGCCGGCATGGGTGGTCGAGGCAGGATGCGTCATCAGCGAGCGCGAGTCGCCGATATTGTTGGAGATGTCGATCAGCTCCAGCGCATCGAGCAGCCCGTGGGCCTGTTCGCGGCCGCCATCGAGTTCGATCGCGAAGATGCTGCCCGCCGCCTTCATCTGGCGCATCGCCAGTTCATGCTGGGGATGGCTGGGCAGGCCCGGGCACAGCACGCGCGGCACGCGGGTTTCCAGGAACTGGGCCACCTTGATCGCCGATTCCGACTGGCGATGGATGCGCAGGTCCAGCGTCTCCAGCCCCTTCAGCACCACCCAGGCGTTGAACGCCGACAGGGTCGGGCCGGTGTTGCGGGTGAAGGGCAGCAGCGTGTTGGTAATGAAATCCTCCGAACCGCACACCGCCCCGGCCAGCACGCGACCCTGTCCGTCCATCATCTTGGTGGCGGAATAGGCGGTGACGTCCGCGCCGAAATCCATCGGCCGCTGGAGTGCCGGCGTCGCAAAGGCATTGTCGACGACCGTGGTGATCCCCCGCTCACGCGCGATGTCGCAGATCGCCTGAAGGTCGGCGACGTCCATCGTCGGATTGGCGGGCGTTTCGAAGAAGAAGACCTTCGTCTCGGGGCGGACGGCATCCAGGAACGCCTGCGGATCGCGTGCATCGATCACGGTGGTCGCGATGCCGAACTTGGGCAGCAGCGTGTCGGTCAGCCAACGGCACGACCCGAACGCCGCACGCCCACCGACCAGATGGTCGCCCGCTTGCAACTGACAGAGCAGCACCGCCGTCATCGCCGCCATGCCCGACGCCATGGTCCGGCACGCCTCGGCGCCCTCCAGGAGCGCGATACGCTGCTCCAGCATCTCGACGGTCGGGTTCTGGAGGCGGGAATAGGTCATTCCCCCCTGCTCGCCCGCGAACCGCGCGGCGGCATCGCCCGCTCGGTCATAGCAATAGCCCGAGGTCAGGAAGAGCGCCTCGGACGTCTCGCCATATTCCGACCGCGCGGTGCCACCACGCACGGCCTGTGTCGCGGGGCGCCATTTGGTGGTGATCGAACGGTCCTGGCCAGTCTTGCGCTTCATGCCCGCCCATTTGCCGGTCCGGGACACAGGGTTCAAGGATATTCGCGATTCCGCCTCCGGGAACGACCGCCTTAATGTCGCCGTTACTCGAGCGGAACGAAAATACGCCCCGTCCGGTTATTCCCGCCGAATCCAACAGGGGAGAATGACGATGAAGACCCGTATCGGGATGTTGCTGGCCATGAGCCTGGTTTCGCTGTCCGCGTGCAACAGCAAAGGCACCGAAAAGCTGGCGGATCGCGTCGAGAACGCCGCCGACAACCGCGCCGACACCATGGAGGCCCAGGCCGACGCGCTACGCAACGAAGCCAAGATGCTCGACAACCGTGCCGAGAACACCCGCGACTATGCCGAAGACCGCGCCGACGCGATCAAGGCGGCGGACGTCAACGCCAGCGCGATGAGCCAGGAACAGCGCGACGCGATCGTCGCCAACCAGGCAGCGGCGGTCCGCTGACCAAGCGTCAACCGCAGTTCACCCGACGCTTTCCTTAAGGGAAGACGATCGGAATTGCCGCATCGGGCAAGGGTATCTGCCCCGCCCGATGCATTTCTCACAACCGATTAAGTCCACGCCGCGCGGGCCAAAACCTTCAGGCCGACGCCGCAGCGATCATCCCCGCCGAGATTTCAAAACCAGCGGCTTGCAGCCGCTGGACTAGGCTCGGCACGATCTCGCGAACATGATCGTTGAAGCCGATCCGCAAGATACCGTCCGTGTCCGAAGGACGCTCCAATATACCCTTTTGAATAATGGCCATCTTTTCGCGGCCCAAGGCCGCCATGACCATGCCCATCTCAAGAATGACATTCTGGCGCGCCCTCGGCTGGCGGTCCGCCTCGGTGCCGGTTTTGGCATAACCAAAATCGTCGGGCGTCAGCAATACGATGCCGAACGCCGATTCTTTATAGATATGCTGCTCCAGCGCTTCCACGATCGTCTTTCCTCCGCCGTCCGAATTCTGCAGGATGAAGGGCTGCAGACCCAGTCGAAGCAAGACGAGCTCTAATTGATCGCGTGCATCGCGGTCATGCCCGTGGACCAAGAATATCTTCGTCGCATCCATCGCTTTCGCGACGGGCACGGGACTGCCCATCGCAGCCTGAACCTCCGCCATGAACGCCTCCGAATTCGCCCCCTGACAGTTGAAGGTTCCGCTTCCTTCCCACCAGTTGAGTATTTCACCGGTCTTCGCTCGGAAGCATTTATGCCCGTCCTTGCCTTCCGACCATGTGCCGGACTTCGCTATACCGTCGACGATCGCCTTGAGTTCGCCATAGCTGCCTCGAAATTTGGCCACCCTCATCCCTAAATACCGTATTTCTATAATCTTATCCTGCCTGATAGCTGGCGCTGCGTCATGGTCTTTTGGGTCCACTACGGAGGAGAGATTTCTCCACCTTTATCCCGTTGCTCCGGCCCGGCCGGACGGCCATGACATGCCCATGCATCGCCTATTCGCACTTTTTTCGCGCCCGGCTCCGGCGCTGCTGGCCCTGCTGGCCATCGCCCAGACGATCTTCAGTTGGCGCCTCACTACCCCGCACACGCTGGTCTTCGACGAGGTGCATTATGTCCCCGCCGCGCGGACGCTGCTGGCGCTGTCTGGGCCGGTGAATATCGAGCATCCGCTGCTCGGCAAGGCACTGATCGCCGCGGGCATCGCGCTATTTGGTGACAATCCTTTGGGCTGGCGTGCGCTGTCGACGTTAGCGGGGACGGCGATCGTCGGGGGCGTGTTCGCGATCACTTGGCTGATGACGCTGCGGACCCGGGCCGCGGCGATGGCGGCGGTGCTGACCATCGTCAACTTCCTGGTGCTGGTCCAGGCGCGGATCGCCATGCTCGATGGGTTCATGGCGGCGTTCGTCGTGCTGGCGGTCGCAGCGATGGGCTGGGCGATGCGGGGCAGCGTAGCGCAGAGCCGGTGGCGCTGGACGCTGGGGGCCGTGCTGCTGGGGCTGGCGGTGGGCGTCAAATGGGCCGCCGTGCCGTATCTGGGCTATGCCGCGATCGGTTTCGTGATGTTGAAGCATGGCGATCCGTCGCGTTGGCCGGGCCTGTGCTGGTGGTCAGCCTGGGCCTTGTTGGGTGTGGGCGCGGGGCTTGCCTATGCCGTGACGTTCGCCCCCGCCTTTTTCTACATCTCCGAGCCGATGACACTGGCGCGGCTGCTCCCGTTCCAACTGGAGATGTACGCCCGCCAGACCCAGATACTGCCACCGCACGCCTATCAGTCGACATGGTGGAGCTGGCCCGTGATCGGGCGGCCGATCTGGTATTTCTATGAGGTCGCCGATGGTGCGCAGCGGGGCATTTTCCTGCTGGGCAATCCGGCGGTGATGTGGGGTGGGCTGGTCGCAGTGGCGGCATGCGCGCTGGGATGGCTGCGTGGGCGCGAGGTGCGGTTGGGCGTCGCGGCGGCACTGTGGATCGGCGGGTTTGCGGTCTGGGCGATCATCCCGAAATCACTGGGCTTTTATTATTATTACTTCCTGCCGGCGATCTGGCTGTCGGTTGTGCTGGCAGTGGCGATTGATCGCTGGCGCGCGGTGCTGCGCGATTGGGACGAGGCCTATCTGGTCGCCGCGATCTGCCTGTTCGTCTATTTCTATCCGATCCTGACGGCGGGAGCGCTGGCGGGACCGCGCTCCTTCCTGCGCTGGGCCTGGTTTGCGGATTGGCGGTGAGGTTCGGGGCGTGCACTTCGCCTTCGCTCAGTGCGAACGGAGTGAGGTCCTGAAATCCGTTCAGGCTGAGCGAAGTCGAAGCCCAAGGGAGTTGCTCAATACCGCCCCCACACGAACCGCGACGACAGCGCGTAGTTCCACACAGCGCCGACCAGCACGCCGATCAGCGCCGATACCGCCCATTCATTGGCGCGCGCGTCATGCAGGAAGGCCGCGACGCCGACATTGGCGATCGCCCCGACCGCGCAGACCAGGCAGAAGGACACCCAGCCGTCGAGCAAGGGCCGGAAACCCCGCAACCGCCGGTCACGATAGGTCAGCGCGTTGTTCAGGAAGAAGTTGAACGTCATCGCGGCGGCGACCGCGACGATCTGGCTGGCGAGGAAGTTCACCCCCAGCAGGACGAAGAACAGGCTGAGCACCGCCATATGCACGCCCACGCCCAGCACCCCGATTGCCGAAAACATGGCGAAGCGCACCGGCACCACCTTGCCGAAACGACGGTCGTAGAGCGCGATCAGATATTCCATCGCCACGACATGATCGAGCTTCGACTCGCCCTCGGTCCGCAGGCGGAAGACGTACGGCATCTCGGCGGCGCGCAAGGGGCGTGGCGAGGCGCTCATGATGTCGAGCAGGATCTTGAACCCGATCCCCGACAGATGCGGCACCGTCTCGCGCGCAACCGCCGTGCGGACCATGAAGAAGCCGCTCATCGGGTCGGACAGGTTCACGTTCAGCACCCGCTGCGACAGCTTGGTCGCAAAGGCCGACTTGGCGACGCGATCGCGGTCCCAGTCGCCTGTCCCGCCGCCATCGACGAAGCGCGAGCCCACCACCAGATCGAGGTCGCCTTCCGCCTGCAACCGGTCGAGCATCCTGGGCAGCAGCGTCTCGTCATGCTGCAAGTCGCCGTCGATCACCGCGACGATCGGCGCGGCGGTGGCGCACATCCCCTCGATACAGGCGGAGGACAGGCCACGCCGCCCGATCCGCTGGATCACGCGCACGCGGACATCCACCCGCGCCAGTTCACGCGCGGCGTCGGCGGTGCCGTCGGGGCTGTTGTCGTCGACGAAGATCGCTTCCCAGGCCCGCCCCGCCAGCGCCTGGTCGAGCTTGGCGATGAGCACGGGCACATTGGCGCGCTCGTTAAAGGTCGGAATGACGACCGCAAGTTCGAGGAGCGCGCCCATGAGGATCAGAGTCGGGCGAGGATCGCGTCGGCCATGGCACGGGTCGACAGGCTGCCGCCCAGATCGCCGGTCCGCGCGCCGTCACGGATCGCCCCCGCCACCGCCGCGTCGATCCGGTCCGCGGCCTCGCCCAAGCCCAGCGAGTGACGCAGCATCATCGCCGAGGACAGGATCGCCGCACACGGATTGGCCTTGCCCTGACCCGCAATGTCTGGGGCCGAACCATGGATCGGCTCGTACAGGCCCTTGCCCGTCGCCCCCAGCGCGGCGGAGGGCAGCATTCCGATCGACCCGGCGCACATCGACGCCTGATCCGACAATATATCGCCGAACAGATTGCCGGTCAGGATCACGTCGAACTGGCCCGGATCGCGCACCAGCTGCATCGCGCAATTGTCGACATACATATGCTCGAGCGCGACCTCGGGGTAATCCTTCGCCACCTCGATCACCACGTCACGCCACAACTGCGAGGTTTCCAGCACATTGGCCTTGTCCACCGACAACAGGCGACGACGGCGGCGCATTGCGGTGTCGAAGCCGACACGGGCGATCCGCGCGACCTCTTCCTCGTCATAGCGCATCAGGTCATGGCCCTCGCGCAGGCCCGCCTCGGTGGTGCCGCGGCCCTTTGCGCCGAAATAGACGTCGCCGGTCAGCTCGCGGACGATCACCATGTCGATCCGGCGCGCGATGTCGGGGCGCAGCGAGCTGGCATCCTCCAGCCCCTCGAAGAGGCGTGCGGGGCGCAAGTTCGCGAACAGCCCGAACGCCTTGCGTAGCCCCAGGATCGCCTGTTCCGGCCGAAGCGCGCGCTCCAAAGTGTCGAAGCGTGGATCGCCGACCGCGCCGAACAGCAGCGCATCCGCGCGGCCCGCCACCTCCAGCGTCTCCGGGGGCAGCGGATGACCCGCCGCCTCATAGGCCGCGCCGCCGACCTTGGCCTCCTCGAAGGTCAAGCCGAGGTCCAGCGCCTCCAGCACGCGCCGCGCTTCCGCCGTCACTTCCGGGCCGATGCCGTCACCGGCGAGGATCGCGATCAATGCCATGGCTGGCCCCTTCCTATCGATGTTCGGAGCGCCCTTTGCCTTAGCGGGCGGGCCTCACGCAACCGCCCTTTTGAACCGATCGAACAGCCGCGCGCGGGCGGGCATGGGATCATGGCGCAGACCGGCCAGGATATCGCGTGCCAGGAAATGCGCGGTGATGCGGCCTGCGGCAAAGATATCGGGCCAGTCCGCCGCCCCGCCTTCGCGCAGGAAAAGCGGCAGCGAAAACAGCCGCGCCTCATAACCAAAGGCCGCCCCCACCGACACCGCCGCCCCGCTCTTCGGGCTGACAAAGGCGAGGTCGTCCGTCCCGCCGGTCACGGTGCACCGCTCCAGATCGAGCCCGAAGCCCAGTTGCCCCAGCAACAGCAGCTCATAGCGCACTAAAGCCCCCGCCCAGCCCCGCGCCGAGGGCGCCGACTCAATCGCGGTCAGCACCGCGTCGAGCGCGTCGTACAGGATCGGATAAGGCTGCTCCTCGGGTAATGCGGCCGCCGTCAGCGCGCAAAGCCACTCGATCCCGGCGGCGGCCAACGGCTCGCCGTGCAGCCCGGCGCGGCTATGCCCCGGCTCGAGGGTCAGCGCGGGCAATTGCTCTGCGGTCCGCGCCCGCCACTCGCCGATAATGGCATTCCCCGGTTGCAGCACGGGCCGCAGCGCCCGCGACCGCCCACCCCGGACATAGCCGGGCTGCACGCCATCGTCACGGGTCAGGGCCCGCACGATCGCCCCATGCTCGCCATGCGGCCGGACCGACAGGATGATGGCGGGGGCGACCCGGTGCATGGGCAGGGATGTAGGGGGGAATGGGGCGGGATGCCATGGATGACCAGCGGATAGTAGCCTTCGCCAAGACCCTGCTTATTCTTCGAAGCAACGCCACGAGCCTCAAAAAACAATCGACAACTGGCAGTCAAAATCGGCTTAAAAAAGCAACTCCCCAGTTATTTAGACTATGACTGGAAGCGCAGCGGGCGCTTTGACGCAATAATCTAGCACTGCGGCTGGAAGTATGATCATGCCTCACCGCACCCAAGCTCGACTCATCAACAGCCCCTCTGCCTTGAATAAGAAACGCACGGGAAATGCCGCTTTCGGATACCGTTGATCCATGACATTTCTAACTTGCCGCCATGACAGCCAATACGTCATCTTCGCGTGAAAGCGCACCCAATATGAAGTCGAAGAAAAATGAAAAACGTTGATATGACAATTATTTCGACGAAATCATCGGCGATTGGGGTTGCGTCAAACGTCCGAATGCGGACGTGGGAAGCACGAACGACTTGTGCGTTGCTCGCAGCCTGCGCGGCAGCTTTCACACCAATTTCGGCCATTCACGCGCAAGAGGCGCCCCCCGCCTTACCCGCCACGTTCACCGACCGGCCAGTGTTCTGGATACCAGATGCCGGATCAGGCTGGATCGATTTCGACCCTGAAAGCGATCTCATCATCCCTGTCGTCTTGAACGGCCGCCCCACGAAAGCGATGATCGATACGGGCGTCGACCAACTTGTTGTGAGCAAGGCCTATGCGGACGCGCATCATCTTCCTCTGACGCTCTGGGCCAAACCGGAAAGTGTGGGTGGCGCGACGCAGCTTTACACCACTCCGTCCGTCACACTGGACGTTGGCGGAATTCGCACCGTGAAGCCCGCCGCGTTCACCGTCACCGATCTCAGCCGCCTGAACGCCGTAGGTCTCACCGATGTCGAAGTGGTCATCGGCCTGCCCTTGCTTGGGCCATTCGAATGGCAGATCGACCAGGATCATCATCGTTTCCGATTGATGAGAAGCGGATCGATCCCGGTTGCCGACGGCATCCCGATCAGAGTGGGACCAAACAACTCAAGACTGGTCACCAACGTGTCGATCAATGGCAAGTCCGTATCTCCGACCATGATCGACACCGGCAGCGACAGCGAGGTTTCACTCTCATCAGCGGCGGCCCAGCGTACGGGGTTCAAGCCACAGACGGATAT
The DNA here is from genome assembly GCF_000739895.2 of Sphingomonas paucimobilis NBRC 13935. GTDB lineage: Bacteria > Pseudomonadota > Alphaproteobacteria > Sphingomonadales > Sphingomonadaceae > Sphingomonas > Sphingomonas paucimobilis. The sequence goes on along the minus strand of NZ_BBJS01000044.1, from coordinate 16,094 downwards.
CGGGTCGGTCGGCGCAGGAGGCACCGTGGTCCAACCCCTCGGCCGATTGACGGACTTCATGCTCGGGAAGAACAAAGTTCCGGATGCTTACGCGACTGTCGAGCACGCAAACTGGTGGGGATCAAAAGAGATACAGGCTCTGGTCGGAATGGGGGTACTGCGCGCCTACAATATGACGGTCGACCTGACAGCGGGACGGATGCTGCTGGAACCACGCGTGCCATCGCTGAAGCCCGCTTATCGAAGCACATCGGGCATACAGGGATATACCCGGAACGGACGGCTATCGGTCGCCCATGTCATGAGCCGATCGCCAGCGGCTGCCGCCAATCTGGAACCAGGCGATGAAATATGCGCGATCGATCAAAGGGCCGTTTCGAAGAATCTGGTCGAAGATTATTTCGCTCACGCCGCCCCAGGAACCAAACATGTGCTGACACTCTGCGATGGCACCTCGCGGACCATCACATTGCGCAGCTTCTACTGACGGCGGCGGCGCGCCCTCACCGGCTATGATAAAAGTCGTAAACCTGCTGCGCGACCGCCTGACTGACCCCCGGCGCTTTCCGCAAATCCTCCAGGCTGGCATTGCGCACCGCCCGGCCCGTGCCGAAGTGCATCAGCAGCGCCTTTTTCCGCGCCGGGCCGATGCCGGGCACTTCGTCCAGCGGGCTCGCGCCAATCGCCTTGGCGCGCTTGTCGCGGTGCGCGCCGATCACGAAGCGGTGGACCTCGTCACGTAACCGCTGGAGGTAGAAGAGGAGCGGCGCGTTGACCGGCAGCATGCGTTCGCTGCCGTCCATCATGTGGAAGACCTCGCGCCCCTCGCGGCCGTGATGCGGGCCCTTGGCGACGCCGACCAAGCAGACATCCTCGATGCCCAGATCCTCCAGCACCGCCTTTGCTGCGTTGAGCTGGCCGCGTCCGCCATCAATCAGCACCAGATCGGGCCAGGTCGCGTCGTCTCGGTCGGGGTTCTCTTCCAGCTGGCGCGCGAAACGGCGGCGGAAGACTTCGCGCATCATGCCGAAATCGTCATTGGTCGCCGCCTCGTTCCCCTTGATGTTGAACTTGCGATACTGGCCTTTCTGGAAACCCTCCGGCCCCGCCACGACCATCGCGCCCAGCGCGTTGGTGCCCTGGATATGGCTGTTGTCATAGACCTCGATTCGCTGCGGCGGTTCGGACAGGTCGAAGAAGTCCGCCACCTCGCGCAGCAGCTTGGCCTGGGTCGTCGACTCGGCCAGCCGCCGGTCGAGCGCCTCGACCGCATTGCGCTTGGCCTGATCGAGCAGGCGGCGACGGTCGCCCCGCTGCGGCACGGCCAGCTGCACCTTATAGCCCGCCCGCTCGCCCAATGCCTCGGTCAACAGCGCACCTTCGGGCAATTCACGATCGAGCAGGATCATCTTGGCGGGCGGAACTTCCTCATAGAATTGGCTGAGGAAGCTGGTCAGCACCTCCTCCTCGGGCACATCGGTAGTGTGCGCGGGAAAGAAGCTGCGATGCCCCCAATTCTGGCCGCCGCGGATGAAGAAGGCCTGGATGCCCATCACCCCGTCGCGACAGGCCAGCGCGAAGATATCGGCGTCGCCCACACCCTCTGCGTTGATCGCCTGCGTCCCCTGGATGAAGGTCAGCGCCTTCAGCCGGTCGCGGAGAATCGCCGCCAGCTCGAAATCCATCGCCTCGGCCGCGTCCTGCATCTGCTTGCCGAGCTTGGCCTGGACCTGGGTCGACTTGCCACCCAGGAAGTTCTTCGCATCGGCGACCAGTTCGGCATAGGCGGCCTCGTCGATCCGGCCAACGCAGGGCGCCGAGCAGCGCTTGATCTGGTAGAGCAGGCACGGCCGGTCGCGCCCCTTAAAGAAGCTGTCGGTGCACGAGCGCAGCAGGAACAGCTTTTGCAGCGCGTTCAGCGTGTTGTTGACGCTGCCCGCGCTGGCGAAGGGGCCGTAATAATTGCCGACCGCCCGCCGCGCCCCGCGATGCTTCTGGATGCGAGGGAAGTCATGGTCGTTGCGCAACAGGATGAAGGGGAAGCTCTTATCGTCGCGCAACAGGACGTTGAAGGCCGGCCGATAGCGCTTGATGAGCTGCGCCTCGAGCAGCAGCGCCTCGGCCTCGTTGTTGGTGGTGACGATGGTCATCGACCGGGTCTGCGACACCATGCGTTGCAGCCGCTTGGGGAGGCGATCGACCTGGGTGTAATTGGCGACGCGGTTCTTCAGCGCGCGCGCCTTGCCGATATACAGCACATCGCCGCGCGCATCCTGCATCCGGTACACGCCGGGACGCAGCGGCAGCGTGGCCAGCACGTTGCGGATCGCCGCCACCCCCGCCTTCAGATCGGGCGCATCGGCCCCGCGCAGGGTGAAGGTGGATTTCTCTTCGTTGAAACGGTCGACGGGAGGCTCGGACATCGGGTGCGATTTAGGGGTGCAGCGGGCCGATCGCTACCCTGTGCGGTGGGTTTTGGTTCACGCGAAGCCGCGAAGACGCGAAGGTTTTTTGTTCGCGCGGATGTGCGGAGGATATAGAGATAACTCCTCCCCTGTAAGGGGGGTGGCAGTCCGAAGGACTGACGGAGGGGTGTCACCATCAGCGGCGACGCCCCTCCACCAGCTTCGCTGGTCCCCCTCCCCTTACAGGGGAGGAATTGGAGTTAGCCCTGCGCGAAGAGCTTGGTGCCCATCACGCCGATGATGGTCAGGACCATGAAGCCCGCCTGGATCGGAGCGATCTTGTCGCCGAACACGACGGCCCCGCCGATCACGACGCCGACCGCGCCCAGGCCGGTCCACACCGCATAGGCAGTGCCCGCCGGAAGCCCGCGCATCGCTAGCGCCAACAGGCCCATGTTCACGAAGCTGAGGATGATCGGCACGCTCGACGCCTGCCAGGTGGCGACGGTCGCCGCCCATTTCAGGCTGAGCGCCCAGCAGATCTCGGTAATCACGGCAATGCCCAGAATGACCCATGCCATCGGAAGCGTCTCCTTTGTCACGGGCTCGGGGATATGGGCATCGTCGCCGGAAACCCGAAAGAGACGGCGATGCGGACCCGCCTTGGCGGCGGGCTATGTGTTGAGGGATTGGGCCCACAGAACTTCGCATAACTCCCACCCTCCGTTCGTGCTGAGCGAAGTCGAAGCCTACGCCCTGCCCCATCTGCGTGAGGGGAAGAGGGATTCCCTTGGGCTTCGACTTCGCTCAGCCTGAACGGAGGCGAGGGAAGCCCAAAAACGACCGAACCGCGCCTCGGGCCAACCCGAAGCGCGGTCCTGTCTCCGGCCCTGAAGCCGATCAGTTCGGGCGACCGAGCCCCGCGATGGTGCGGTCGATCATCGCCCGGTCGGCATCGGCCGAGTGGTGCTCGGCGATCAGCAGGCCGGCGGCCCTGGCGGCGGCCTCGGCGGCGCGGGCGCGAACCTCGGCCAGCGCGGCGCGCTCTGCGGCGGCGATCTTGTCCTCGGCCATCTTGGCGCGACGCTCCATCAGCGCCTCGGCATCGGCCTTGGCCTTGCTGAGCAGCTGACCCGCCTCATGCTGGGCCTGGACGCGCATCGCCTCGGCATCGGCATGCGCGGCCTTGGCCTTGGCTTCATATTCGGCCTTCAGCGCTTCGGCTTCCTGACGCAGCTTGGTCGCTTCGTCGAGCTGGGCGCGGATGCCGGCGATCTTCTGGTCGAGCGAGCGCCCGATCATCGCGGGCACCTTCTTCACCAGCATCCCGATCAGCACGACCAGAGCAGCGAGCGCCACCCAGCCGGTCGAATCGAAACCCAGCGCGGTCGGGCTGGCATGATGTTCGGCCTCAGCCGGCGCGACCGTGTTGCCGGTCAGGCCATCGCCTTCACGGATCGGACGCGGGGCCATGCCCTCGGCCGATGCCGCATCCGCCAGGTTCTGCGCGACCAGCGCATCGCCATTGGTCAGCACGCCATTCGCGGAATGATTAGCCATGCGCGCTTACCTTTCGCACCGCGTCGGCCGCTGCATCCTCGCCCACCTGGACGCCGGACAGCTTGGCGACGAGATCGCGCGCGGCCTCGGCCGCCACGGACTGAAGATTGGCCATCGCCTCGACCTTGGCATTGGCGATGGCAAGATCATGATGGCTCAGCCGCTCGTGCAGGTCGGCGTCGGCGGCCTTGACCTGTGCCTCGAACGCATGGGTGGCACGCGCCTTGGCGGCGTTGGTTTCCGCCATGGCCGCGGCACGCGCCGCGTCCATCTCGGCCCGCCATGCCGCCTCGACCCGGTCGGCCTCGGCACGCGCGGCCTCCGCCGCCGCCAGATCGCCGGCGATACGGCCTTCGCGAGCGTCGACGGTCGCCTGAATCTTGGGCACCATCCCACGACCGACCACGAAATACAGCAGGCCGAAGGTGATCAGGAGCCAGAAGATCTGCGACGCATAGGTCGCACTGATCTGTGCTATCTGGGGCATGGAGTCCTCGTTGCCATATCCACCGGGCGACGTGGGGGCCGCCCGGCCGATCCGAATGATTAGGCGACGAACACCAGGATGATCATCGTCACGAAGGCGAGCAGGCCCAGAAGCTCGGCACCGGCGAAACCGATGAAGAGGCGGCCCTGCTGGCTGTCCGCCGCACCCGGATTGCGCAGCGCGCCTTCGAGGAACTTGGCGAACACGTTGCCCACGCCGAGCGAGGCGATGCCCATGCCGATAGCGGCCAGACCGGCACCGATCAGCTTCGCGGCTTCTGCGTCCATTTCAATCACTCCAGTTCAAAAAGGGTCGTTTGGGTATTCAAGTCGTGCGGCGAGGCCGCCCGCCCGGTCCGGCTCCCCGGATCAGTGCAGGTTGACCGCGTCGTTCAGATAGACCGAGGTCAGCAGCGCGAAGACATAGGCCTGGATCGCGGCGACCAGCAGTTCGAGAAGGGTGATACCGATCATCAGCAGGAAGCTCGGCAGCGTGATGAGCGCGGCGTAACCGGGGCCCATGTTGATGCCGTTGATGACGAAGGCAGCGAGAACCTTCAGCAGAATGTGCCCCGCGGTCATCGCGACGAACAGTCGCAGACCCAGCGAGAAGGGGCGCACCAGGAAGCTCATCAGCTCGACCACGAAGATCAGCGGAATCATCAGCGGCGGCGTGCCGTGCGGCACGAACAGCGCGAAGAAGTGAAAACCGTGGCGACCGAAGCCGACGATCAGCACGATCGCGAACGAAATCAGCGCCAGAACGCCGGTCACGGTCACATGGCTGGTCACCGTGAAGGGATGGACACCCGGCACCACGCCGAAGGGCAGCAGGCCCAGCACGTTGGCGAACAGGATGAACATGAACAGCGAGAAGACGTAGGGCAGGAAGCGCTTGCCCTCCGGCCCGATATTCGACGTCAGCATCGAATTGACGAAGCCGGTGAAGCCCTCCACCGCCGCCTGCCAGCGCCCGGGGACCAGATCGCGCTTCATACCGCCGATCATGAAAATCCACAGCGCAACCAGCGTCGCCACCATCCACAAAGCGGAATTGGTGAAGGAAAGGTCGTAGCCGCCGACCACCCAGTGCCGACCGAGCACCGGCTCGATCAGGAACTGGTGCATCGGATCAATCTTGCCGCCCGATTCTGCCGCCACGCTGCTTCGTTCCCACATATGACGAACGCCCGGTTACTCCGGGCGCTCACCAGAAATCCGAATGATCTGCCTGAACGCCACGCCGATCCCCAGGAACAGCATCACGATCAGGGCCCAGGGTGCGGTGCCGAACCAGCGGTCGAAGAGCCAGCCGATCAACGCACTGCCGACAAGACTTCCGATCAGCGCGGAGATGACGCGGCTGCCCTGGGAATAACCCCTGTCGGCGTCCACCTTCACCCCCTGCCGCGAGGCGCCTTCCGCTTTCGCCTTAGCCAATCGCTGATCCAGCGCGGCCAGACGCGGATCGTCCGCATCGCCAAAGTCCTGTCCGGGTTCCGTCTCCGCCACGCAGCCACCCTCACCTGTTTTCGTCACCGAAGGGGAGAATGCGCGCGAACGGCGAGCGACCCCGCCAAGGCGAGGCCCGTTTAGAAAGCCCCTCCCCCCAAGTCAACCGCTTGGGGGTAGCGTTGTGACAGATGTGTTAAGGATTGTTGCGCGGGAGCGACAGCGAAACCATCGCTCCCGGCCTTCAAACGAGGATCAGACGCAGGCGGGGGCACGCTCCGGGGGGGCGCTCGTGCGGGTCTTCCACACGCCCTCGGGTGTCTTGTACTTCTCGCCCGGCGCGGTCTGCGCGATCAGGTTGCAGCCGCTGGTAAAGGCCATCTGCTCGACGGTCGCGCCGCTCGCCTGCGCCTTTTGGGTATAGGCCGCCTTGCGCTGGATATTGATATTGTTGACCAGCGCGCGAAGCTCGGCCGTGGCGGCACCGACGATGCCCAGATAGCCGTCGGGCTGCTCGCCCACCTGCCCCGCCGCGCGCGCGGCGGCATAGGCCGGATCGCGCTGCGCCATTGCCATGCCCGATACGCCGATCAGCGCCATCGCGCCCAGGGCCGCCATCACCATCTTCGTCTTCATCAGAATATCCCCGGATTCTGCTGGATCAGCGATTTCGCCTCGCCATCCAGGCGATATACCACTTCCTGCGTCACATTGATGTTCAGATTGATCTCGATCGGCTTGTCCGGCGCGGAGATGTTGACGCATCCCCCGCTCGCCAGCACCAGCGCGACCGGCATCCATCGTGTCGCATTCAAGATCGGCATCCTGTCCAGCATTTTCAATCCTGTTACGGTCATGGCACGGTCTCGCTTGCCGAAGGCTGAATGGTGGGATTGGCGGGTGTGGGCGGCGCCGCGCGCTTGTTCTGCTCTTCCAAAAGCGCGGGCAGATTGCGCTGGATCAGGCGGCGCGGATCGTAAAAGGACTGCGCCGAATCGAGCAGCCCGCGGAAGGGCGCCTTGATCCGCACGTTGAACACGAACGGCAACTTTTGCAGCCGGCGGATCAGGAAGTTCGACTTCGCGCCCTTGCCCTGGCTGATGCCGGCGAAGCGGACATCGGTGACCATCTCACCCGCCAGCGGCCCGTTCATGTCGATCCGCAAGGACCGATAGTTGAGCGAGCGCAGCGCGCCGAAGGCCAGATTGCCCCATAAGCCCAGATCCTTCTGACTGAGTTCGCCCAGATAGGCGATGCTGCCGCCACCGGGCCGCACGACCAGCCGCCCGCCCTCGATCCGCCCGCCGCGTTCATCGAAGATCATCGGCAGCGTACCGTCGAACACCCCGGTCGCGTTGAGATTCTGAAAGTCGAATTGCAGCAGGAACTGGTCCGCCGCCGCACCATTGACGTGAAAGGTCATCCGCCGCTCGACCGGCTGCGAGAAGTCGAGCAGCGTCGGATCGAGCGTCAGCTCGCCGCCGGCAAAGGGCCAGCGGCCATCCTCGACGCGGATGCGCGTGCCCGACAGCGTCTGATAATGCACGACGCCGTTCGTCACCTGGATGCCCGGATTGACGGTGCGGATCGTCACTTCCTGATGTGGTGCGCTTTCCAGCGCCAGCAGATCGGTGAAGCGGATCGTGCCCGCAATGCCCGTCACCGGACCAAAGGCGGCGGCCAGATCAAGGCTTTGCGTCCCGAACTGGCCGGTCGACCTGACCCCTTGCCCATCCCATAGGATCCGCCCGCGCCCCGCGATGCTTCCCTTCACATCGGCGATGACGCCGAAGGTGACCGGGGTCAGCAATTCGGGCTGGAAATCCTTGCCGAAGGTGATGCCGGGCACCACCAGATCCGCCGACCCCGCGCCCCGGTCCAGCGCATGGTCGATGACCAGATCGGCGACCTTCACGTTCCGCGTCGGCTCGAACAAGGTGCCGGTCGTGTGGATCTGGCTGCCGTTGAGGGTGAGGGCGACGCCCCGGGCCGCCATCGGCAGGAAGCGCGGCGATTCGCTCCGGGCGTCGCGGACGCGGAGCGCGCCGTTCAGGCTCAGCACGCCCTGTGCCAGCCGCCAATCGCCCGCGGCCTGGTCGAGCAGCAACGGAACCTGCCCCACCTGTCCGCCACCGCCGGTGAACTGACCGACGATCCCCCCGGCGGTGATCTGACCGGTTAATGTCTCGGCATCGATTCGCGTGAAGGATTCGGGGCGTCCTATCCGGCTTTCCACGCCGCTCAGGGTGAACCGACGATCCGCCAGTGCGAATCGCGCGCCGGTCGCGGATAGCGCCAGCGGGCTGCTGCCGATCCGGCCGGCCAATCTGGTCGCCCCCAATTGCGCCCCGCCGCTCAGCCGATGGCCATCCAGCCGCGCCAGCGCGCCGTCGAGCGGGCAGAGCCGCACGCCGACCTGATCGAGTCGCAGGCCCGACACGGCCAGACTCCGGATCGTCAGCGGCTGGCACTCCGGATTGATCCACAACCGGCGCCGGCCATCCCAGCGCGCGGTAACGGGCAAGACCAAGCCGTCGATCCGCCCGCCGCTGATCGGACCGGATAGCGCCACGCGGCTGGTGATCCGGGTCTCGCCATTCGCCGCCGCCTGGAAGACCAGCCGGTCGAGCGCCAGGCTGGCGCCATCGGCGTCATAGCGCGCCATCGTCGCGGTGCCGCGCATCGGCGCACCCGGCGCATCCTGACGAAGGGTGGCACGCAGGCTCGGCAGGCCACCGCCCTGCATCGCCAGGCGGGTGTCGAACCGAATCCCCCGGCCATCGCCGATCAGGCCGGTGCCGCCGCCAAAGGCCAGCCGCCCACCGCTGGCCGAGGCCAGGGACAGGCGAGGCACACGTACCGTAAAGCCGGGGCCGCGTGGCCCCCGATCGCTATCGAGCGCCAGCGCCATGTCCAGGGCGAAGCGTCGTCCGGCCCCCTGCGCCGCGTTCAGCATTTTTCGGACCACCGGCCCGACCGGCGTACCCGCCGCGGACCGACTCCATTCATCGAGCCGACTGAGCCATGTCCCCGCCACCTGCGCGCCGCCAAGCTGCACTCGGCCATCGAAGCGTGCGACGCGGCCGAGCAAATATTGGCCGGCGATCGTCGCGCGTTCGGCGCGGCCCGGTTGCCCGGCCAGGTTGCGGGCGATGATCTGTACCCGGCCCGTGGTGGCGCGGGCATCGCCGGCGAAATCCAGCGATCCGCCGATTGCACCGGCCACCACAGAAGGGTGCCGGATCGCGCCGCCACGCAGGCGGGCCTGCCCCTGCCAATGATCCAGGGCGCTCGACAAGGTGAACTCGGTCCGGGCCGACAAGCGCGACACTGCCACATCGCCGCAGGCCAGCGCCTCGAGCGACATCGGCCCGCTCAGCGTCGGGCGTTCATCGACGATCCGCACCCGCATCGGCGCGGCGAGCCCGGTCGCGGTGCAATCGCCCACCTGCAATCGCGGTGCGACGGCCCCCAGCTTGCCCGAAAAACCGTCATTCAGTCGGCCCCGCCCCGACAGGCTCAATCCGACCACGCCATAAGGCGTCTCCAGCCGGATGCCGCCATCCTCGACCGCCACGTCCAGCGCAGGCAGGACGAAGGGCGCGGTGGAATGGGGGGAAGGAGCTGGCATCAACCGGTCGAGCGCGCCCAGACTGATTCGGCCATCGACCAGTCGCCCGCGCAACCGCACGCGGCCGGCCCGCACGCCGGTCACCTTCGGCCCCGACAGGGTCAGGCGGGTACGCGTCTCCAGCCAGTCGGCAACCAGATCGGGCCGGCGTGGATCGCCGATCACGACGTTGGTCAGCCTTTGCCGCCCCAATCCCAGATCGGTGATGGTATAGCGCGCCGGGACGCCGCGACGGGCCAGTTCGCGGTTGACGACATCGCCGGCCAATGGCTTTCGCGCGATCCACAAGCCGATCAATGCGACCAGCAGGACCAGCGCCAGCCCGATCAGAACACGCTGCAGCCGCCGGAAACGCCGGGTCGGGCTGACGGACGCTGCAACCTCCTCGTCCGTACCCTCCACCCCGATATCACTCCCTCCGCATGGGCCTGCGTCATAGCCGTCCCGAAGCGCGCGAGGCAATCGCACGAAGCCCGGAGACAGTTCCCGACGCCCGCCTTATGCTGTCGCCCCCAAGGGGGCCATGCCATGCGTGAAGACGATCAGGACCGGTCCAATGACAATGCCGGACACCGCGCACGCTTACGCGATCGATTACTGGGCGGCGGTGGATTGCTCGACCATGAACTGATCGAATATCTGCTGACGACCGCGATACCGCGGCGCGATACGAAACCAATCGCCAAGGCGTTGCTGCGGGAATTTCATGATATCGGCGGCGTGCTGACCGCCGATCCGATCGCGCTCCGGCGTGTCGATGGAGTCGGCGAGACGGCGGCGGCGGCGCTCAAGATCGCCCATGCCTGCGCGCTGCGGCTGGTGCAGGCGGAAGCGGCCAAGCGGCCCATCCTGTCCAACTGGCAGGCGCTGCTCGACTATCTCCACGCCGACATGGCGCATCATGCGGTGGAGCGGTTCCGCGTGCTGCACCTCAACACTCGCAACATGCTGATCCGCGACGAATTGATGGGCGAAGGTTCGATCGACCAGGCGCCGGTCTATATCCGCGAGGTCATCCGCCGCGCGATCGACTTCGGCTCGGCCGCGCTGATCCTGGTGCACAACCACCCCAGCGGCGATCCCTCTCCCAGCCGCGCCGATATCGACGTCACCCGCGCGATCGCCGAGGCCGGCAAGCGACTGGGGATCACGGTGCATGATCATCTGATCATCGGCACCTCGGGGCATGTCAGCTTGCGGGCGCAGGGGTTGATTTGAGGGGTGGTGGCGTGGGCTTCGACTTCGCTCAGCCTGAACGGAGCGAAGGAGGCTTGGCCTCACATCCCAACATCCGTTCAGGCTGAGCGAAGTCGAAGCCCACGCCCCAACGCTCACCCCGCATTGGAAACCGATCATCCCCGATGCTAGGGGCCAGCCCAACGACGCGAATAAGGAAATTCTCATGCAGGTCTGGACCGGGCTGGGCAATCCGGGGCCGCAATATGCGATGCACCGCCACAATGTCGGCTTCATGGCGATCGACGCCATTGCCGAGGTGCATGGTTTCGGCCCGGTGAAGAAGCAGTTCCAGGGCTGGACACAGGAAGGGCGGATCGGCGGGCAGAAGATCCTGCTGCTCAAGCCCGCGACCTTCATGAACGAAAGCGGGCGGAGTGTCGGTGAGGCGTTGCGCTTCTACAAGCTGGGCGTCGAGGCGCTGACCGTCTTTCACGACGAACTCGACATCGTGCCCTTCCGCGTGAAGGTGAAGACCGGCGGCGGGACGGCGGGGCATAATGGCCTGCGCTCGATCGACCAGCATCTGGGGCCGGACTTCCGCCGCGTGCGGCTGGGCATCGGCCATCCGGGGCATAAGGACCGGGTGACCGGCTATGTGCTGGGCAACTACGCCAAGGCCGAGATCGAGCCGCTGTCCGACCTGCTCGGCGCGCTGGCGGCGGAGGCACATTGGCTGGCCGAGGGCGACGATGTCCGCTTCGTCAACGATATCGCGCTGCGACTGGGGGATGCGGCGTGAGCGTGCGACGCCTTTTTGCCTCGCTCCTCTACGAAGGCCAGTTGGACGACGCCGAGCTGCTCGAGGAGATCGAGCAGAGCTGCTGGGCGCTGGCCGAGGACGACCGCGCCGGCCGGCGCTGGTCGAAGGAACATGGCTATCGCGGCTATACCAGCTATGCCTCGCTCAACGACCTGCCGATCCGCGACCCGGTCTTCGCCGATCTGCGCAAGAAGCTCGACCGCCATGTCGCGCGCTTCGCCGAGGAATGCGCCTTCGACCTGGGCGGGCGCAAGCTCAAGCTCGACAGCCTGTGGGTCAATGTCCTCAAGCCCGGCGGCCATCATTCGGCACATATCCATCCGCATTCCGTGGTGTCGGGCACACTCTATGTCGCCATGCCCCAGGGCTCGGGCGCGCTGAAGCTGGAGGACCCGCGGCTGCCGATGCTGATGGCCGCCCCGCCCCGCCGCCCGGATGCACCGGATGACCTGTCCACCTTCGCCACCGCGACACCCGAACCGGGCACGGTGCTACTCTGGGAAAGCTGGTTGCGGCACGAGGTGGTGCCCAACGGGGCCAAGGGCGAGCGGATCAGCGTCAGCTTCAACTACCGCTAGGAACGCCCACGACGACCCGCATCACACCCGCGACGAGCCGTAAAGTTCCCACAACTCGTCGACCGTGCAGAGCGCTTCGTCGCGGCGATATCGTGCCGTTAACTTATCTCGGTTAAGACGAAATCGATCGCACCCCTATTTCGGACGTTATCCCTGATGCTCGAATTCGCTGTCTTCACCTTCGGCATGTTGGCGAGCTTCGTGCTGTCGGGCCTCGGCCGCAACAAGAAGGCGCAGCGCGCCAATCCGCCGATGCTCCATTATATGGGGCTGGTGCTGATGGGCTTTTCGGGTGCGTTGGGGGTGATGCTGCTCGGCTGGGCCGCCGCGATGATGGTGGGCGTGGCCTGACAATCGCCCCAGTCCCGTTCAGCCTGAACGGCGGGTGGGTATGGATGCGCCCCGCATCGGCGCGGCCATCGGTTGAGAAATATCCCCATGGTCGCTAGAGGGGCGCTTTCCCCTTGATCCACAGGATAAGCGACGCATGGGTTTCCGCTGCGGCATCGTCGGCCTGCCGAATGTCGGCAAGTCCACCCTTTTCAACGCGCTGACCGAAACGGCGGCGGCGCAGGCCGCCAATTATCCGTTCTGCACGATCGAGCCGAATGTCGGCAATGTCGCGGTGCCCGATCCGCGCCTGTATCAGCTCGCCGAGGTCGCCGGCTCGGCCAAGATCATCGAGACGCAGCTCGCCTTTGTCGATATTGCCGGCCTGGTGCGCGGCGCATCGAAGGGCGAAGGGCTGGGCAACCAGTTCCTGGGCAATATCCGCGAGGTGGACGCGATCGTCCATGTCCTGCGCTGCTTCGAGGATGGCGACGTCACCCATGTCGAGGGCAAGGTCGACCCCATCGCCGATGCCGAGACGGTCGAGACCGAGCTGATGCTGTCCGACCTGGAGAGCCTGGAAAAGCGCGTCCCCGCCTTCATCAAAAAGGGCCAGCAGGGCGACAAGGAAGCCAAGATCGCCGCCTCGGTCCTCGGCCAAACGCTCGAGCTGCTGCGTGAGGGCAAGCCCGCCCGGCTGACCCAGCCCAAGGATGAAGAGGAAGCGCGGGTCTTCGCCCAGGCCCAGCTTCTGACCGCCAAGCCCGTCCTCTATGTCTGCAATGTCGAGGAAGCGAACGCCGCCAACGGCAATGCCCACTCGCAGCGCGTGTTCGAAAAGGCCGCAGCCGAGGGCGCGCAGGCCGTCGTCGTGTCGGCGGCGATCGAAGCCGAGATCGCGACCATGCCGGCCGAGGATCGCGGCGAGTTCCTGTCGGAACTGGGCCTGTCGGAAACCGGCCTCGCCCGCGTGATCCGCGCCGGTTACGCGCTGCTCGACCTGCTCACCTTCTTCACCGTCGGCCCCAAGGAAGCCCGCGCCTGGACTGTCCATCGCGGCGCCAAGGCCCCGAACGCGGCGGGCGAGATTCACAGCGATTTCGAACGCGGCTTCATCCGTGCCGAGACGATCGCCTTTGCCGACTATGTCGCGTTCAAGGGCGAAGCCGGCGCGCGCGACGCGGGCAAGCTGCGCGCCGAAGGCAAGGAATATGTCGTCCAGGACGGCGACGTGATGCTGTTCCGCTTCAACGTCTGAGCAAGGATCGCCGGGCGGACCTGAGCCGCCCGGCACCTTTGGCCTTGCGCCGGATAGATATCGCGATATCTATCTTCTCATGATCCAGGTTAACGCATTTCGCCGGCTGATCTATACCAGCCGCGCCGTCGGCAATGCCGATCGGGATGATCAGCAGGCGATCCTGACCGTCTCGCGCCGCAACAACGGCATGGACGGCGTCTCCGGCCTGCTCTGGGTCCGTGATGGCCACTATACCCAGCTTCTCGAAGGGCCGGCCGACAGCGTGGCGCAGGCCTTTGCGCGGATCAGGGACGATCACCGCCATACCGATATCGAGGTGCTCGACGACCGGATGGTCGAGGATCGCCATTTCGGCGAATGGGCGATGGCCGGACTGCCCGGCGACCACGCCGATGCGGCGGCCGAGCGGCTGCGCGCCTTGCTGCGCAATGCCGATGCCGAGGTTCGCCGGTACTTCCCCGTGGATTGACGGCCACGCTCCTGCACGCCGGAGCCTCGGATAATCGCCAAGCCATGATTCGGTCATCGCTTGTCCCTATGGACGACGCTATCGCGATCCCATGAAAGGACGAGTTCTCCCCGTGATCCGACGCCCGCTTGCCGCCATGGCCCCTGCCTTGCTCGTCGCGCTGATGAGCGGATGCGCCTATCCTTACACGCCCCCCGCGCTGCCGCCGATCGCCTCGGCTGCGCCGTCGCCAGCTTCGCAGCGAGCCGCACCGATCGAGGCACGGGCGCCCGTCACCATCCTGGTTTCGATCGACGGCTTTCGCGCCGATTATCTGACGCGCGGCGTCACACCCCATCTGTCGCGACTGGCCGCGACGGGCGCGAGCGGCGCTATGCGCCCCTCCTTCCCGTCCAAGACCTTTCCCAACCATTGGACGCTGGTCACCGGGGTCGTGCCCGACCGGCATGGCATCGTCGCCAACAATTTCCTCGACCCGACGCGCCCCGGCGAGCGGTTCACCAACGCCTCGGACCAACCCTATTGGTGGAATGCCGCCGAGCCGATCTGGGTCACCGCCGAAAAGGCGGGCATTCCGACCGCGACGATGTTCTGGCCGGGCTCCAACATCGCCTGGGGCGGCAAGGGACAATCGGGCTGGAATCATGAGGTCGAAGGCGGCATCCGCCCGCATGACTGGGAACAGTTCAACGGCGCGGTCAGTGATCGCCAGCGGGTGGATACCATCATCGACTGGCTGCGGCGGCCGGCCGCGACCCGGCCCCGCTTCATGACGCTGTATTTCGATGAGGTGGACGCCGCCGGCCATGACGGCGGCCCCGATTCGCCGCAGGTCGACACCGCGATCCGGGCGGTCGATGTCGCGATCGGCCGGTTGGTGGATGGGCTCGCCACGCTGGGGCAGCCGGCCAATCTGGTCATCGTCTCCGACCATGGCATGGCCGCCATCTCCAGCGACCGGGTCATCGCGCTCGACCATCTGGCCGATCCGGCCGATTATCAGGTGATCGAGGAAGGCCCCTTCGCCGCGATCCAGGCGGTACCGGGCCACGAGGCCGCGCTGGAACGCCGCCTGCTCGGCCATCATGATCATGTCGATTGCTGGCGCAAAAGCGAGATTCCCGCCCGTTTCCATTATGGCCGCAATCCGCGGATCGCCCCCTATTTCTGCCTGGCGGACCCCGGATGGTTGATCAAGGCGAAGCCGTCCGAAAAGCCCTTTACTGGCGGCACGCATGGCTATGACAATGCCGCCCCCAGCATGGCCGCCATATTCATCGCCAACGGCCCCGCCATCCGGCCAGGCGTGCGGCTGGCGCCATTCGACAATGTCGCGGTTGCGCCTATGCTTCGCGACCTGATCGGGCTGCCGCCGGGTCAGGGGCTGGACGGCACCGATGCGCCGTTGCGGCGGGCACTCAAACGATAAGGGAGCAAAAGATGGTCTTTCTGGAGGACGTCGCGGTCGGCGACAAGGCGCGGTTCGGGGAGTGTCATGTCGATCGCGACGAGGTGATCGCCTTCGCGTCACGCTACGATCCGCAGCCTTTCCACCTGTCGGATGAGGCGGCCGCTGCGACCCATTTCGGGCGGCTGTCGGCCAGCGGCTGGCACACTGCATCGATGACCATGGCGATGATCGTCGCCTATTATCGCGAGACGGGCTTTCAGAGCCTGGGCTCGCCCGGCGTCGACGAACTGCGCTGGCTGAAGCCCGTCTATCCGGGCGATACCTTGCGCTGCGAAACCGAGGTTCTGGAAACGCGGCGCTCGGCCAGCCGGCCCGAGATGGGCTTCGTCATCAGCCAGTTGACCGTGTTCAATCAGGACGATGTCGCGGTCATGCGGTTTCGTCCCACCCTGCTCGTCCGCACGCGGCCGACCGGCTGATCAGCGCGGCCCACGGCCGCCGCGTCCACCACC
>NZ_BBJS01000045.1 GCF_000739895.2 Sphingomonas paucimobilis NBRC 13935 | reverse complement strand
ACAGGGGAGGAATTTAGACTATCGTAAGCCCAGCATCTTGTGCGTCTGGAGCGTCAACCGCCAGCGCGGCCGCTCCATCACCATGGCGATGCACGCCTCGCGATTCGCCTCGGCTCGCGGATCGTCCAGCGGCTGGAGCAGGTGGTTCGCGAAGTCCCACCCCTCCACCTCGGCCGGGTCGATGCCCGCCTGCGGCCAGACCAGCTTCAACTCCTGGCCCGACCGCTGGACGACCTCGGACCCCGCCTTGGGGCTGATGCATACCCAGTCGAGTCGCGGATGCGCGGCAATCGTCCCGTTGCTCTCGATCGCGATGAAGAACCCCGCGTCATGCAACGCATCGACCAGCGCATCGTCGACCTGCAACATCGGCTCGCCACCGGTCAGCACGACGAAGCGTTCGGCCCGCTCAGGCCCCCAAAAACCCTCGACCGCCGCGACCAGCGCGCCCGCATCGGCGAAACGGCCGCCGCCCAGGCCATCGACCCCGACAAAATCGGTGTCGCAAAAGCGGCAAATGGCGCTCGCCCGGTCCTGCTCACGGCCCGACCAGAGGTTGCAACCGGCAAAGCGAACGAACACCGCGCGCCGCCCCGCCTGCACGCCCTCGCCCTGGAGCGTCAGGAACATCTCCTTGACGGCGTAGCTCATGGCCTCAGCCCTGCGGCTTGACCGCATAGGCGGTGGGGTCGGGAATGCCGGCTTCCTCAAAGCCCTTGGAGCGCAGGCGGCAACTGTCGCAACGCCCGCAATGCAGCCCGCCCGGCGCGGGGTCATAACAGGACCAGCTCAGCCCCATATCGACGCCCAGCCGCGTGCCTTCGCGCACGATATCGGCCTTGGTCATATGCTGGAGCGGCGCGTGGATCTTGAAGGGCTGGCCCTCGACGCCGGCCTTGGTCGCGATCTCGGCCAATCCTTCGAAGGCGGCGACGAATTCGGGGCGGCAATCGGGATAGCCCGAATAGTCGAGCGCATTGACCCCGATGAATAGGTCGCGCGCGCCCGCCGCCTCGGCCCAGCCCAGCGCCAGGCTGAGGAAGATGGTGTTGCGGGCGGGGACATAGGTGACGGGAATACCGGGCTGCACCCCGTCCTTGGGCACGTCGATATCGGCAGTCAGCGCCGATCCGCCAAAGGCCGACAGGTCGAGCGGCAGGACGATGTGGCGCTCAGCCCCCAGCGCGACGGCGACTCGGCGCGCGGCGGCCAGTTCGACCTTGTGCCGCTGGTTATAGTCGACCGACAAAGCGAGGATGCGATAACCGGCGGCCTTGGCCGAGGCAGCGGAAATCATCGAGTCCAGCCCGCCCGAAACGAGCACGACCGCCATGGGAGCAGAAGATGTCATGATGGTCGCGACCGCTACGCCGATTGGCGCGCGGATGCAATGGCGGCGGACCAAGGGCTTGGCTTGACGACAAAAAAGCGGGGCCGCGACGCACCATAGAGGGGCGAGCGGCCCCTTCAGGACCTGCAACCGGGCATGCTGAAAACCCGGACAAGGGAGGTTCCACTGCTGAAGCGGAGATTGTGGCCTAGCATGACCATGGTAAAGGACGCGTTAAACCGATCCGGATCAGTTTTTGAGCTTCCAGCCTTTGCGTAGCAGGACATAGCAGAGCACCGCCATGGCGGCGTCGATGCCGAGCACGACCACCCCGCCCAGCGTCACCGGCGAGTCGGCCAGCCCCAGAAAGCCGTAACGGAACCCCGAAATGACGTAAAAGAACGGGTTGGCATGGCTGATCGCGCGGAAGGCCGGGGCAAGACCATCGACCGAATAGAAGGTGCCCGACAGCAGCGACAACGGCACGACGACGAAGTTCGTGACGGCGGCGGCGTGATCGAACTTCTCCGCCCAGATCGAGGTCAGCACGCCGAGCAGCGCCAGGAAGACCGAGCCCAGCAGCCCGAACCACAGCACCGCGAAAAAGGCGTGCGGGGTGACATGCACCCCCGGCCACACGACCATCGCGACCCAGACGGTCACCCCGACCAGTACCGCGCGCGTCACCGCGCCGCCGACCAACGCCGCCAACAACTCGGCGGTGGAGAGCGGCGGCATCAGATAATCGACGATCGTACCCTGGATCTTGCCGACCAGCAGCGAGAAGCTGGCATTGGCGAAGGCATTGTTCATCATGCCCATCACGATCAGGCCCGGCGCGATGAAATCGGCGAACGGCACCTGCATGCCCGCCACCGGCACGGCATGACGCCCGCCCAAGGCGGTGGTAAAAATGATCAGATACAGCAGCGTGGTGACCGCCGGCGCCCAGATCGTCTGGAGCTGCACCTTGAAGAACCGGCGCACCTCCTTGATATAGAGGGTTCGCAGGCCGCCCCAGTTGATGTTCCGGATGACGGGCTCACCGGGGGCGGCGCGCACTGCGGACGGGATTTCGCCGATTGGGGGCTGGCTGCTCATCGCAATAGCGCGTAACCGCTGCCGTGCCCGCCCGCAACCCGGTGCGATGATGAAGTGAGGAAAGGTTTCGAATGTCGTGGACCGATGAGCGGATCGAAACGCTCAGGACGATGTGGGAAGCGGGTCAGACCGCCAGCCAGATCGCCGAAGCATTGGGCGGGGTCAGCCGCAACGCCGTGATCGGCAAGGCGCATCGCCTGGGCCTGCAGGCGCGTCCGTCGCCGGTCCGCGCCAACGAGCCGGCCGCCGCCGAAGCGCCTGCCCCTACGCCGGTCGCACCACCGCCGCCGGTCGTGGAGCCGGAGCCCGAACCCGTGCGCCCCGAGCCGGTGATGGAAGCCGCACCCGAGCCCGTCGCCGAGCCGACTCGCGAGCCGCAGCCGGTGCTTCGCTCGGTCGGCCCCGGCGGTTTCGTGCGCCAGTCGCCCGGCGAGCAGCAGCCCCCGCCCTCGCCCGCCCCGCCCCGCCGCCTCGTGCCGGCCAAGCCGAGCGCCGAGATTGCGGGCAAGACCTCGCTGCTCGACCTGAACGACCGCATCTGCAAATGGCCGATCGGCCATCCGGGTGAGCCGGACTTCCACTTTTGCGGCGACAAGGTGAATCCGGGCTTCCCTTATTGCGTCGAGCATTGCGGTCATGCCTACCAGGCGCAGCTGCCCCGCCGCGACCGCCGTCCGCCGCCGCCACTGCCCTTTGGCGGCCCGCGCGTCCGTTGATTCGGGGTTGATAAAAAAGCCCGCTGGTTTTGCGACCGGCGGGCTTTTTCTTTGGCAGGCCTATGCCCGTGGCCTTCGACTTCGCTCAGGCGGAACGGGGTTCGGGTACAAATCTCCGTTCGCACTGAGCGAAGTCGAAGTGCACGCCCCGCCGCTCTACTCAAGCAACAGGGCGCACGCCCCTCATCAGAACCGGAACGCCGCCGTCGCCCGCAAGCTGTGCCAGCGGAACTTGTCGTCCGACCGGCGAATATCGGTGCCGGTGGTGTTTGGCGCCAGCACGAACGGGTTGGTCGCAGGCGCGGTCCCCTGAGTCACGCGGACGCGCGTGTCGTCGTCGCGATACTGGTGGTACATATATTCCATGCCGATCGAGAAGTTGCGCCCGATCTTCTGCTCGATACCGCCGCCGCCGAGGAAGCCGAACTGGTTGCGATCGCCGCTGATTGCAAAGGCGTTGGCGCCGTTCGACGTCGCGAACTCGCGGTTGATGCGGGCGTATCCGGCGCCGAAGGTGCCGTAGAACAGCGTCTTGTTCGCGGCATAGCCCAGGCGACCACGAGCCGAAGCTTCCCAGTCGATGCTGCGGGTCATGGTGTACCAGGCCGGCGTGGTCGAGAAGGCGGAGACGCTGTCGGTGATCTCCGACTTACCGAATTCGCCGACCACACCATAGACGATGTTGCCCGCCTGATGGTCGAGGCCGACGCGGCCATAATAGGCGATGCCGTCCTTGTCGTTGCCGCAACCGGTCGCGGCGTTCTGCGGCGACAGGGTGCTGCGCGCCCGGCCGTTGCAGAAGCCCGGCGAGAAGGCGTTGGCGCCAGTCGAGGTCGTCACGACATCGCCGAACCGCCCATCCAGGTTGCGGTCGAACAGGAAGCGCGAGCCGACATCGTTGGGCTGCACGTCATAGCCGAAGCTGCCGCCGACATAGGCGCCCGAGAAGGGCGCTTCTTCGTCCGCCATATAGCTGTCTTGCGCCATCGCCGGCGCGGCGAAGAGAGCCGAGGCCGCAGCCCCCGCCATCAGAAACTTGAACATAATCACTCCCATACCCTTGGCTTAAGGTGCCGTGGGAACGGGCGGGCGGCGTGGAATATCCCGCGACTTAACATGAGCAAAGTTTTGTTGCATTTCGGCCACGCACGCCAAAGCTGGCGTGGACGCGTCGCAACGCCTATAGTTCCCGTTATGTCCAATGACCTGTTCGCGGGCACGCCCCGCACCCAACCCGCCTATGATGCCTCCTCGATCGAGGTGCTGGAGGGGCTGGAACCGGTGCGCCGCCGCCCGGGCATGTATATCGGCGGCACCGACGAGCGCGCACTGCACCACCTCGCCGCCGAAGTGCTCGACAATGCGATGGACGAGGCGGTGGCGGGCCATGCCAATCGGATCGAGGTCAAGCTGGAGCCGGGCAACCGCCTGACCATCGTCGATAATGGGCGCGGCATCCCGGTCGACCCGCACCCGAAGTTCCCCGACAAGTCGGCGCTGGAGGTGATCCTGTCGACGCTGCACTCGGGCGGCAAGTTCACCGGCAAGGCCTATGCGACCTCAGGCGGTCTGCACGGCGTCGGCATCTCGGTGGTCAACGCCCTGTCGTCGGACACGGTGGTCGAAGTCGCGCGCGAGCGTGTCCTGTATCGCCAGCGTTTCGCCAAGGGCGCGACGCTCGGCCCGCTGGAGACGGTGGGCGCCGCCCCCAACCGGCGCGGCACCAGCGTGGCCTTCACCCCGGACAGCGAGATTTTCGGCCCCGAACTGCACTTCAAACCCGCCCGGCTGCATAAGCTCGTCCGCTCCAAGGCCTATCTGTTCGCGGGCGTCGAAATCCGCTGGCACTGCGCACCAGAGCTGATTTCGGACGACACCCCCGCCGATGCGGTCTTCCAGTTCCCCGGCGGCTTGGCCGACCATCTGAAGGAACAGATTGGTGGCCGCGAATGTGCCACCGCCGATTTCTTCTCCGGCAATCAGGACTTTCCGGGGGAGCAGGGCCGCGTTGAATGGGCGGTCGCATGGCCGCTATGGAGCGACGGCAGCTATAGCTGGTATTGCAATACCATCCCCACCCCCGATGGCGGCACGCATGAACAGGGCCTGCGCCAGGCGCTGGTGCGCGGTCTGCGCGCGTTCGGCGAATTGGTGAACCAGAAAAAGGCCAAGGACATCACCGCCGACGACGTCATGGTCGGCTCCGAGCTGATGCTCTCGGTCTTCATCCGCGAACCGCAATTCCAGAGCCAGACCAAGGACCGTCTGACCAGCCCCGAAGCGGCGGGTCTGGTCGAAAAGGCGGTGCGCGACCATTTCGACCATTTCCTGTCGGCGAACATGGAGCGCGGCAAGGCGCTGCTCGGCTATGTGCTCGACCGGATGGACGAGCGCCTGCGCCGCAAGGCCGAGCGTGAGGTTAAGCGCAAGACTGCGACCTCCGCCCGCAAGCTGCGCCTGCCCGGCAAGCTGACCGACTGTTCGGCCGACAGCCCCGAGGGCACCGAGCTGTTCATCGTCGAGGGCGACTCGGCCGGCGGTTCGGCCAAGCAAGCGCGCGACCGCAAGACGCAGGCGATCCTGCCGATCCGCGGCAAGATCCTGAACGTCGCCAGCGCCACCTCTGCCAAGATCCTGCAAAATCAGGAGATCGCCGACCTGACGCTGGCGATGGGCTGCGGCACGCGCAAGGATTGCGACCCGACCCAGCTACGCTACGAAAAGATCGTCATCATGACCGACGCCGATGTCGACGGTGCGCATATCGCCACGCTGCTGATGACCTTCTTCTTCCAGGAAATGCCCGATCTGGTCCGGCGCGGGCATCTCTATCTCGCTCAGCCGCCGCTCTATCGCCTGACGGTCGGCGCCAAGTCGCTCTACGCCCGCGACGACTCCCACCGCGCCGAGCTGGAACGCACCGCGTTCAAGGGCAAAAAGGTCGATGTCGCCCGCTTCAAGGGCCTGGGCGAGATGAACCCCGGTCAGCTCCGCGAAACGACGATGGATCCCGCCACCCGCAGCCTCATCCGCATCACCCTGCCCCAGGAATATGAGGAACGCGCGGGCGTAAAGGACCTGGTCGACCGGTTGATGGGTAACAACCCGGCCCACCGCTTTGCGTTCATTCAGGAGAATGCGGCGCGGCTGGACGAAGAGGTGATCGACGCCTGATCGGGCGGGTGTTGTTTCGCTTTTTCCGATCGGCTAACGTGGCATCGGGCGGCCACCTGTGCCGCCCTTTGCTATTTGAAGGAGACGTCCCGTGACCATCACCGCCCTGATGCCCGTTTACCCACGGTGCGGGGTGCGTCCGGTCCGAGGCGAGGGCGTCTATCTCTATGGCGAGAATGGCGAGCAATATCTGGACTTCGCCGCCGGAATCGCGGTGAACGCGCTCGGCCATGGCCATCCCAAGCTGGTCGAGGCGATCGCCAAACAGGCCGCCACCCTGATGCACGTGTCGAACCTGTACGGCAGCCCGCAGGGTGAGCATTTCGCCCAGCGGCTGGTCGATTCGACCTTCGCCGATACGGTGTTCTTCACCAATTCGGGCGCGGAAGCGGTCGAGTGCGCGATCAAGACCGCGCGCCGCTATCACTTCGCCAACGGCAATCCGCAGCGTCACACGCTGATCACGTTCAACAACGCCTTTCACGGGCGGACGCTGGGCGCGATCTCGGCAACCAACCAGCCCAAGATGCGCGACGGGTTCGAGCCGCTGCTGCCCGGCTTCGCCTATGCGCCCTTCGACGATCTGGAAGCGGCGCTGGCGCTGATCGACGACAATACCGCCGGTTTCCTGGTCGAGCCGATCCAGGGCGAAGGCGGCCTGCGCCCCGCCCGCATGGAATTCCTGCAAGGGCTGCGCAAAGCGTGCGACGAGCATGGCTTGCTGCTGGTGCTGGACGAAGTGCAGTGCGGTTACGGCCGCACCGGCAAGTTCTTCGCCCATGAGCTGTACGGCGTGACGCCGGACATCATGGCGGTCGCCAAGGGCATCGGCGGCGGCTTTCCGCTGGGCGCGTGCCTTGCCTCCGAGGAAGCGGCCAAGGGCATGGTGATCGGCACGCACGGTTCGACCTATGGCGGCAACCCGCTTGCCATGGCCGCCGGGGAGGCGGTGCTCGACGTAATCCAGGAGCCGGGCTTCCTCGAACATGTCGAGGCGATGGGCCAGCGGCTGCGTTCGACGCTAGAGCAGATGATCCCGAACTTCGATCATCTGTTCGAGGAAGTGCGGGGCCATGGCCTGATGCAGGGCCTGAAGATGAAGAGCGACAGCCGCCGCTTCGTGGCGCACTGCCGCGACCATCACGGGCTGCTGCTGGTCGCGGCGGGCGAGAATGTGATCCGCATCCTGCCGCCGCTCACCATCGACGAGAGCCATATCACCGAGTTCGCGACGAAGCTGTCGGACGCTGCGCGCGTCTACGTGCCCGCCGCCGACGATTGATGATCCCTGCCACCCCGGCGGCGGGAAACCGCCGGGGGACGGAGTACCGACCCATGACGATCCGCCACTTCCTGAACCTCGCCGACGCCGGTCCCGAGGGTGTGACCGCCATTCTGACCGATGCGAGAGTACGCAAGGCCGCCCGCGCCGGTTTCACCAAGGGCCGCGTCGATGCCGACGCGCCGCTTAGCGGCCATGTGCTCGCCATGGTGTTCGAGAAGAACTCGACCCGCACCCGCGTCAGCTTCGACATGGCGATCCGCCAGCTCGGCGGCACCTCGATCGTGCTCGATGCCGGGACCATGCAGCTCGGGCGCGGCGAGACGATCGCCGACACCGCGCGTATCCTGTCGGGCTATACCGACGCGATCATGATCCGCACCGACGACCATGCGAAGGTCGAGGAAATGGCGCATTATGCCAGCGTGCCGGTCATCAACGGCCTGACCGACCTGTCGCACCCCTGCCAGATCATGGCCGACCTGCTGACCGTGATCGAGGCGGGCAAGCCCCTGTCCGGCATGAAGGTCGCGTGGCTGGGCGATGGCAACAATGTCCTGCACTCGATCGTCGAGGCGGGGGGGCTGCTCGGCTTCGACGTGGTCGCCGCCTGCCCCAATGGCTATCATCCCGAGCCGGGCACGCTGGAGCTGGGCCGGGGCCGTGCGACCTGCACCACCGATCCGCGTGTGGCGGTCGAGGGCGCGGACATCGTCGTCACCGACACCTGGATCTCGATGGGCCAGGCCCATGTCGAGGAAAAGCTGGCCGCGATGATGCCGTTCCAGGTCAATTCCGAGCTAATGGCGCTGGCCAAGCCGGACGCGAAGTTCCTCCACTGCCTGCCCGCCCACCGCGAAGAGGAAGTCACGTCGGACGTGATCGACGGGCCGCAGTCGCTGATCTGGCCGGAGGCGGAGAACCGCCTGCACGCGCAGAAATCGGTGCTGCGCTGGTGCTTCGGCCAGATCGGTTGATCGCCGCGCAACCCATCCTATTTAGGGAAAGGCCGGCGGGTTCGTCGGCCTTTTCTCTTTCCCCGCCTGACCGGCACCATATCGCCCGGACGTCCTCCGGAGCGTAAAGGCACGAGCATGACCGATATCACCCTGCCCGACCTCGACCGCGCGATCGGTTTCACCATCCCCGAGCAACATGCGCGCGGGCGGCTGGTACGGCTCGGGCCCGTGCTCGACGAGATCCTGGCCGCGCATGCCTATCCCCCGGTGATCGAGCGGCTGCTGGCCGAGGCGCTGACCCTGACCGCGCTGATGGGCGCGACGCTGAAAGATACCAGCGGCCAGTTGACCATCCAGACGCGCAGCGACAGTGGGGTGATCCGGCTGCTCGTCTGCGATTATCGCGGCGGCGAGGTGCGCGGTTATATCCAGTATGACGAGGATCGGCTCGCCGAACTGCCCGCCGACCCGACGCTGTTCGCGCTGTTCGGCCAGGGTTATCTGGCGATCACCTTCGACCTAGCGGCTACCGGTGAACGCTATCAGGGCATCGTGCCGCTCGACGGCGAAACGCTGTCGGCCGCAGCCGAGAGCTATTTCATCCAGTCGGAGCAGATCCCCAGTCTGCTCCGCGTCGGGATCGCCAAGGGGCCGGACGGCCGCACCGTCGCGGGCGGCCTGTTCCTCCAGCATCTGCCCGAGGGCGAGGAAGGCCGCGAGCGGCTGCACGTCAAGCTCGACCATCCCGAATGGGAGCATGTCCAGGCGCTGGGCCAGACGATGCAGGTCGAGGAACTGGCCGATGCCGCCCTGCCGCTGGAGACGCTAGTGTGGCGCTTGTTCCATGAGGAGCAGGATGTCCGCGTGTCGGAAAGCCCGGCGATCGTGCGCGGCTGTCGCTGCTCGGCGGAGTATATCGCCAGCGTGATCACCAAATTCTCGGTCGAGGAGCGGCGCGAGATGGCGGATGCCGATGGGCTGATCCAGGTCGACTGCGCCTTTTGCGCGAAGAAGTTTCCGGTGCCGTTCGACGCGGAGGCGGCGGCTTAATTATCTTTTCCTCCCCTGTAAGGGAGG
>NZ_BBJS01000046.1 GCF_000739895.2 Sphingomonas paucimobilis NBRC 13935 | reverse complement strand
TTCGCGCCATCGCGGCTTTGCGTGAACTCAAACCCGAGCCCGGAACGGCGTAAAGTCCGTCCCCTCGTCAAACACGTCCACTCCCTCGGCGCGCTTGAGCCAGCCGACGATCAGATAGGTCACGGGGGTCAGCAATACCTCCCAACCCACCTTCAGCGCCCATTGCGTGAACAACACCACGATCACCAGATGCGGCGTCCACCCCACCGCGCCCCAGAAGGCGAGCGGATAGAAGATCAGGCTGTCCACCCCCTGCCCCACCAGGGTCGAGCCGATCGTCCGCGACCAGAGATGCCGCCCGCCGGTCCACACCTTCATCCGCGCCATGACATAGGCATTGGCGAATTCCCCCGCCCAAAAGGCGCAGACGCTGGCCAGCACGATGCGCGGCACCTGTCCGAAGATCACCTCATAGGCGGCCTGGTTCGTCCAGCTCGGCGCCGGGGGCAGCGCGACCACGACGAAGCTCATGAACGCCATGAACAGCACCGCCGCCGTCCCCGCCCAGATCACCCGCCGCGCCCGGGCATAGCCATAGACCTCGGTCAGCACATCGCCGATGACATAGCTCAACGGAAAGAACAGGATGCCCGCCCCGAACGGCCAGTCGCCGACCAGCGGCAGGGTGATGACCGCGACCTTGCCCGCACCGATCACGTTGGAGAGCAAGAGGATGGTGACGAACGCCGCCATGACGAAGTCGAACCAGCGAAACGCCGCCCGTTCCAGATCGCGTGCCGGGACCGCTCGTTCACGGTTCATGCCCATCCCTTTCAAGCCTATCACCCCGACATTTATCGCCATTCCCTTGGGGCGCAAACCACGCTAAGGACGCGGCCGTCTGCGCGTCCGTAGCTCAGTTGGATAGAGCAAGGAGCTTCTACCTCCTCGGTCGGGGGTTCGAATCCCTCCGGGCGCGCCAAAACCAAAATTTTCCGCAAGATTAACGGCTTTGCGACCAGTTCCGAGTGAACAGGCAATTCCTGCGACACACCCCTGGACCGCATCTCCAGTGGCCATGCGCTTCGTGGCCCTCTACCGGGCCACCAAATCGCTCAGATTACCTCTAGCTTGCCGCGAAGGACGGGACTTTGGCGGCGGCCGTCGGAATGCGGTGCAGCGTCGCGATTTCCTCCGTGTCGCCGAGCATGAGCCCCACCCGCTGGTGCAGCCCCGTGGGAGGAATGTCGAGTATCCGTGTCTCGCCATCGGTCGCCGCGCCGCCCGCCTGTTCGATCAGGTAGCTCATGGGATTGGCTTCATACATCAGGCGGAGCCTGGCCTGGCCGGTGCGGTCGTCGCGGGGATAGAGGAAGGTGCCACCGCGTTTCAGGATGCGGTGAACATCGGCCACCATCGATCCGGTCCAGCGCATCGAATAGTCCCGGCCGCACGGCCCTTCGCTGCCCGCCACCCGATCGTCGACGAAACGGGTGACGACCTCCGACCATTGCCGCCGCCGCGCCACGTTGATGGCGAACTCGGCGGTGCCGCCGGGCATCCGGATCGGGCCGTCGGTCAGGTTCCAGGCGCCCACCTCCCGGTCCAGCGTGAACTCGTACACGCCGGTGCCGATCGACAGCATCAGCAGCGTTTGCGGCCCGTAAATGGCATAGCCCGCCGCCACCTGTTCCGAGCCGCGCTGCAGGAAATCCTCCTCACCGATCTCGCGACCGGCCGCGTCCGCCGGGGCCTTCAGCACCGAGAAGATAGTGCCGACAGACAGACAGACATCGATGTTGCTCGACCCGTCGATGGGATCGAACAGCAACAGATATTCGCCCTTGGGATAGCGATTGGGGATGCGATGGATCGTCTCCATCTCCTCCGAGGCCATCGCCGCGAGATGCCCGCCCCATTCATTGGCATCGAGCAGAAAGTCGTTGGCGATGACGTCCAGCTTCTTCTGGACCTCGCCCTGCACATTCTCACTGCCCAGCGACCCCAGAACCTCGCCCAGCGCACCCTTCGACACGGCATGGCCCACCGTCTTGCAGGCGCGCGCCACCGTCTCAATCAGCAGCCGCAGTTCACTTGGCAGTTTCGCAGGCCCCCGCTGCTGTTCGATCAGGAAGCGCGTGAGCGACATTCGTGGCATCATGGTCAGGTTCCAGGCTCGGTGGAGAGGAGGGAAGGCGCCGCTTTGGGGGCGGCCGGTTCGCTGGAGCCGCGGGCGATCAGCCGTCCGGCGAGCACGACCTTGCGAACCGCGGCATCGGGATGGTCGAGCCGGTCGATCAGCATCGCCATGGCGGTGCGGCCGATTTCCTCGACCGGCTGTTCGATCACCGAAAGCCCGCCGCCGATCAGGTCCATCCACCCCTCATTGTCGAACCCGGCCAAGGCCAGGTCGCCGGGTACCGACAGGCCGAGCCCGTGCAGCGTGCGCAGGACCGCCATCAGGGCCAGGCCGTTGCTCGCGACCAGCGCCTCGGGGCGATCCGGCCGCGCGAGCAGGTCGGTGACGATCCGCGCGACCTCGCCATCGCCATGCGGGACGGCGATCGCCTCGGCTTCGAGGTCCAGCCGCTGCGCCGCCGCCTCGAAGCCGGCGCGACGTTCCTCGCCCGTACTGCTCGACGCGCCGAACAACCCTGCGATCCGGCGGAATCCGCGCGTATGAAGATGCTCGACCAGCAGTGAAGCCATCGCCGCATTGTCGAGCACGACGCAGTCATGCGCGATGCCGGGCGTGGCGCGGTCGATCAGGATCATCGGATAGTCGGGCTTCGCCTTGCCCAGTTTCGCCAAGCCTTGCCGGGTCGGCGCCAGGATGACGCCGGTGACGCGTTCCTCCTGCATCAGTTGCAGGTACATCGCCTCGCGAACTGGGTCCTCGTCGGTGTTGCACAGGATTACGCGCAGGCCGCGCGCATAGGCCAGATTCTCGATGGTGCGCGAAACGGCGGTGAAGAACGGATTGCGGATATCGGCGACGACCAGCCCGATGGTATTGGTGTGTCGCGACCGCAGCCGCCGGGCAGCGAGGTTGGGCCGATAGCCGGTCGAGCGCACCGCCGCGAGCACGCGGTCGCGCATCGCCTCGTCGACATTGCGGCCGCCCAGCACGCGTGAGACGGTCGCGGTCGAGACGTTGGCGACCCGTGCCACATCCTTGATGCCGACGGTCATGGAAAACGTTCTCTCCTCTCCACCGCGCTGTCTGACGTCGCGTTCAGCCATTTCATGCCCGCTCTCCTGATTTCTGGCAAGCGCTATTGACATGGATTTGAGAAAACGTTTTCTAGAATTGCAAGCGACGACCAGAGTCGCGCCGGAGAGGCCCGAGAGACATGTCCACCCAAGCGCCATCCCCTGCCGTCCGCCCGGAGCTGATCCGGCTCGCGGCCACGGCGACCGACAAGACGGATGCGATCCGCCAGGCGGGGCAGTTGCTCGTCGCGGCGGGCTGCGTCGGGCCGGGCTATGAGGACAGCATGATCGCGCGCGAAGGCGTCGCGAACACCTTTCTCGGTGCGGGCGTGGCGATCCCGCACGGGCTTGGCGAGGACAAGGGGCTGGTCCGCCGCGACGGGATCGCGGTGCTGCAGTTCGTCGAGGGGATCGAGTGGAACCCCGGCCAGATCGCGCATCTGGTCGTCGGTATCGCCGCCAGTTCGGACAGCCATATCGCGATCCTGCGCCGCCTGACCCGTCTGATCCAGGACGAGGCGCGGCTGCGCCAACTGGCGACCACCGATGATCCATCGCTGATCCTGGCCGCGCTTCAGGATGATGCGACCGACCAGAACCGGGCCCGCCTGCCCGCCGAGGACCTGGACGAGCGGGTGACGTGGACCGTTGATTATCCCACCGGCCTGCACGCCCGCCCGGCCGCCGCCTGGTCGGAAGCGGCCAAGGCGCTGCCGATCGCGCTGCGCGTCCGGCATGGGTCGGAAACCGCCGATCCGCGCAGTTTGGTCGCCCTCCTGCAACTCGGACTGAAGGCCGGGGACAGGATCACCATCTCGGCCTCCGGGCCCGGTGCGCGGGGGGCGCTGGAGAGCTTCCACGCTGCGATCACGCGGCTGAGTACCCGCGAAAAGGCCGAGGCGGCCCGGGCCGCGCAAAAGGCCGCCGCAGCGGTGCCCGTCCAGGGCTGGAAACCTGTCGGTACGCCGGCGATGATCGCAGGCGTGGCAGCCAGCCCGGGGCTGGCGATCGGCACGGTTCATATCCTCGCCTCGGCGGAGCTGGACGTGGTCGACCATCCCGTCGACCTGGCCACCGGGGGTGCCTTGCTGGAGGGCGCACTGGTCCGCACCCGCGCGCAGATGCAGGGACTGATCGACGACACCACCCGCCGCCTGGGCGCGGGCGACGCGGCGATCTTCAAGGCGCAGGCGAGCCTGCTCGACGATACCGACCTGATTACGCTCACCTGCCAGCTGATGGTCGAGGGGCATGGCGTCGCCTGGGCCTGGCATCAGGCGATCGAGCGCATGGCGGGCCAGTTGTCGGCGCTGGGCAATCCCGTGCTCGCCGCGCGCTCGGCCGATCTGCGGGACATCGGCCGCCGCGTCCTGGCCCAGATCGACCCCGGTCTGGGGCTGGGGACGCTCGACGACCTGCCCGATGCCCCATGCATCCTCGTCGCCGCCGATCTCGCGCCATCGGATACGGCCGCGCTCGACACGAACCGCGTGGCGGGCATCGCCACCGCGCTGGGCGGCCCCACCTCACACAGCGCCATCCTCGCGCGCACACTCGGCCTGCCCTCCGTCGTCGCGGCGGGCGCGGATTTGCTGTCGCAGGCGGCGGGGACGGTCGCGATCGTCGATGGCGATACCGGCCGCGTCTGGCTCGATCCGTCCGAGGCCGACCTGGCCTCCGCGCGCGACTGGATCGCCGCCATCGCCGCGCGCCGCGCCGCCGAGGAAGCCGAGCGCAGCCGCCCCGCCGTCACCCGCGACGGCCATGGCGTCGCGATCGCCGCCAATGTGAACCGCCCCGATCAGGTGGCCGATGCGCTGGCGCAGGGTGGCGAAGGCGTCGGTCTGATGCGCACCGAGTTCCTGTTCCTCGAACGCGGCGACAGCCCCAGCGAGGACGAACAATATGCCGTCTATCGCGCGATGATCGACGCGCTGGACGGCCGCCCGCTGATCGTCCGCACGCTCGACATCGGCGGCGACAAGCAGGTGCCGCATCTCCATCTGCCCAAGGAGGAGAACCCCTTCCTCGGCGTGCGCGGCGCGCGGCTTTTGCTGCGTCGCCCCGACCTGCTGGAACCGCAACTGCGTGCGCTGTACCGCGCGGCGAAGGACGGCGGCGACCTGTCGATCATGTTCCCGATGATCACCTCGGTCGCCGAACTGCTGACCCTCCGTGAGCGGTGCGAGGCGGTGCGCGTGTCGCTCGACGCACCGGTGGTGCCGATCGGCATCATGATCGAGGTGCCCGCCGCCGCCGTCCAGGCCCATGCGCTGGCCAAGCACGCCGATTTCTTCTCGGTCGGCACCAACGACCTGACCCAATATGCGCTCGCCATCGACCGGCAGAATCCCGAACTGGCGAGCGAGGCGGATTCGATGCACCCGGCCGTGCTGCGGCTGATCGCGATGACGGTGGAAGGCGCGCGGCGGCACGATCGCTGGGTCGGCGTGTGCGGCGGCCTGGCGGGCGATCCGTTCGGCGCGGCGCTGCTGACGGGGCTTGGCGTCACCGAATTGTCGATGACCCCGCGCGACCTACCCGCCGTCAAGGCGCGGCTGCGCAGCAGCGAACTGCCCGCGCTGCAGGCGCTCGCCGCCCGCGCGCTGACGATGGAGAGCGCCGCCGATGTGCGCGCGCTCGACATCGCGCCGGTCGCCGAGATGCGCGAAAGGAGCGCCGCGTGATGCGCATCGCCACTGTCACCTTCAATCCCGCGATCGACCAGACGATCACGCTCGACCGGCTGATCCCCGGCGAAGTGCACCGCGCGCGGTCGGTCCGCCAGGATGCGGGCGGTAAGGGCGTCAACGTCGCCAGTTGCCTCGCCGATTGGGGCGCATCCGTCAGCGTGTTCGGGCTGCTGGGACAGGATAATGCGACCCTGTTCGAAACGCTGTTCGAACAGAAGGCGATCGACGACCGCTTCGTCCGGGTGGGCGGCGACACGCGCGTCAACATGAAGATCGTCGACGACACGGACACCACCGACATCAACATGAGCGGCCCCGTGGTCGGCGAGGCGGATGTCGCACGGGTCGAGCGCGCGGTGGCGGATTTCGCGGGCGAGGATACCCTGATCGTCCTGTCGGGCAGCCTGCCGCCGGGATGCGATACCATCCTCTATGCCGAGATGGTCGCGGCGCTCACCGCGCGGGACGCGCGGGTGCTGCTCGATACCAGCGGCGCGCCGTTGACCCATGCGCTGCGTGCCGATGTGCTGCCGAAGATCGTCAAGCCCAATCGCCGGGAACTGGCCGCCTGGGCCGAC
This sequence comes from Sphingomonas paucimobilis NBRC 13935, assembly GCF_000739895.2. GTDB lineage: Bacteria > Pseudomonadota > Alphaproteobacteria > Sphingomonadales > Sphingomonadaceae > Sphingomonas > Sphingomonas paucimobilis. The sequence goes on along the minus strand of NZ_BBJS01000046.1, from coordinate 83,430 downwards.
ACCTCGCTCGACACCATGGCCGATGTCGTCGCTTGCGCGACGGCGCTGCATCGGCGCGGCGTGGCGTTGGTGGTCGTGTCGATGGGCGGGGAGGGCGCGCTGTTCGTATCGGACGAAGGCGCGCTGGTCGCGCATCTGCCCGCTGGGCCGCTCGCAAGCACGGTGGGCGCTGGCGATGCGATGGTCGCTGGGCTGGCCGCCGGGATCGCCGAAGGCGCCGGGCTGGAGCGGATCGCGCGCCTGTCCACCGCCTTTGCCGTCGCCAAGCTGGGGCGGCCGGGTCCGCACCTGCCGGATCTCGCGACCATCGACGCACTGGCCGCGCAGGTCACGATCAGCGGAGCCGGGATCACCGGCCCGCATAGGGTGGGAGAGGACGCATGAAGAGGCTGTTGGCGATCGTCGATGCCGGAGACGCGGGCGTCACCGGCGTCCTGGCGGGCGAGGCGCTCCGCCGCGCGGCCCGCGATGCGGGCCAGCCAATCGAGATCGAACTGCGCACGGCGCAGGGCGTGGTCAATCCGGTATCGGCCGGGAATGACGACACGCTCCTGTTCGTCGGTGTCGAAGACAGCGCCGATGCGGCGACCCGCGCACGCGCCGACCGGCTGCTGACGCTGGAGGCGGTGCTTGCCGATCCGGCCGCCGCGCTGAAGGCCGGCAGCAAGGCACCCGCCGCGACCAAGAAGATCGTTGCGATCACCTCCTGTCCCACCGGCATCGCGCATACCTTCATGGCGGCCGAGGGATTGCAGGAAGGCGCACGCCAGCTCGGCTATGACATTCATGTCGAGACGCAAGGGTCGGTCGGCGCGGGCAACCCGCTGACGCCCGAGCAGATCGCCGAGGCCGATGTGGTGGTGATCGCCGCCGACCGCGAGGTCGACCGCGCGCGCTTCGCGGGCAAGCGGGTGCTGGTCAGCAACACCAAGCCCGCCATTACTGGCGGCGCGGCGCTGATCGAAAAGGCGCTTGCCGAAGCCAAGGTGCAGGGTGCGGGGTCTGCCGCTGCTGCCGCGTCCGCCACGGCGACGACCGAGCGCGCGGGGCCCTACAAGCATCTGATGACCGGCGTGTCGTTCATGCTGCCCTTCGTGGTGGCGGGCGGCCTGCTGATTGCGCTCGCCTTCGCCCTGGGCGGAATCCACGCCAATGACGAGGCCGCCAAGGGCACGCTCGCCTATGCGCTGTTCACCATCGGTGCGAAGGGCGGTTTCGCGCTGATGGTGCCCGCGCTCGCCGGGTATATCGCCTATTCGGTTGCCGATCGGCCCGGCATCGCGCCCGGCATGATCGGCGGGATGCTCGCGAGCAGCCTGGGCGCAGGCTTTCTGGGCGGCATCGTCGCGGGCTTCATCGCGGGGTATGGCGTCGACGCGCTCAACCGCGTCATTCGTCTACCCAAGAATCTCCAGGGTCTGAAGCCGGTCCTGATCCTGCCGCTGCTCGGCACGCTACTGACCGGGCTGCTGATGATCTACGCCGTCGGTACGCCCGTCGCGGCGGTGCTGTCCTTCCTGACCGAATGGCTGCGCGGGATGCAGGGGACGAACGCGGTCCTGCTCGGCCTGATCCTGGGCGCCATGATGGCATTCGACATGGGCGGTCCGGTCAACAAGGCGGCCTATGCCTTCTCGGTTGGGCTGGTCGCGTCGCAGGTCTACACACCGATGGCGGCGACCATGGCGGCGGGCATGACCCCGCCGCTCGCCATCGCGCTGGCCACCCGACTGTTCCCCAACCGCTTCACCGCCGACGAGCGCGAAGCCGGGCCCGCCGCCGCCGTGCTCGGCCTCGCCTTCATCAGCGAAGGCGCGATCCCGTTCGCGGCGCGCGATCCGTTCCGGGTCATCCCGTCGCTGATGGCGGGATCGGCGATCACGGGAGCGATCTCGATGGTGGCCGGTGTCGAATTGCGCGTGCCGCATGGCGGCATCTTCGTGCTGCCGATCCCCGGCGCGGTCACGCACCTGGCCGCCTATGTCGCGGCGCTGGCGGTCGGGGTGGTGGTCAGTGCGGTGCTCGTCGGATTTGTAAAGCGCCCCGTGGCGCAAGGCTGATCGCCCCGCCCCGTCAAAGGGGCTCGGCATTTTCCAGGAGGGGATGTTTTCATGGCTGGAGTGAAGAGCCTCGCGGCGATCGCTGCGCTGGGCATGGGGATGGCTGCGTCCACCGCCTGGGCCGAGGATGTGCCGACCACGCCCTCGGGCCCCGCCGCGCCGCAGGTCTCGCAACAGGCGACCAAGACCGTACCGTTGGTGCTGGGCCAGAAAAAGAAGAGTGTCGACACGTTCCAGCCGCTGGCCGATGAGGGCGTCACCCTGGCGCTGAACTATACTGGCGAAGCTGCGGCCAACGCGACCGGCGGCTTTGCACGCAAATCGGCCTATACCGGACAGATTTATGTCGGGGCCGATTTCGACTTCGAGAAAATTGCCGGGATCGACGGCGGCAGCCTGCACGTCGCCATCACCAACCGCCACGGCCAGAGCCTGTCGCAGATCGCGATCGGCAACAACACCTCGGTGCAGGAGGTCTGGGGTACCCAGAACACCCATCTCGCCATCCTGACTTGGGAGCAGAAGCTGCTGGGCGGTGCGCTCGACATCGAGGCGGGCAAGAGCCAGGCGAACATCCATTTCCTGAACTCACCCTATTACTGCCATTTCCAGACCAACTCGGCCTGCGGCAATCCGACCTTCGTCTTCAAGAACAGCAACTTCACCTATTTTCCGGCATCGAGCTGGATGGCCAAGGCCAAGCTGACGATCGCCGACCACTGGTTCGCCCATGCGGGCATCTATGAGGTCAATCCCAACCGCAAGCGCCCCGACGACAATGGTTTCAGCCTCAGCTTCAAGGGCGGCACCGGCTTCATCGTGCCGTATGAACTGGGCTATGCCTCCGACTTCGAGACCGATCGGCTGCCGCGCCATTATATCCTGGGCGGCTGGATCGACCGGGGCGACTATGCCGATCCGCTGCGCGACGACCGGGGCGGTATCGCGATCCTGAGCGGACGGCCCGCCGCGACGCTGAAAGGGCGTAGCGGCATCTATGCCCGGTTTGACCAGATGCTGACTCGTCCCGACATGACCTCGCATCGCGGGCTGGCGGTGTTCGGCGTCGCCATGACCAATCTGTCGGGGCGCGTCGAGGAACGGCATTTCCTGGAGCTGGGCCTCGTCCAGACCGGCACCTTTGCGGGTCGCGACCGCGACACGATCGGCTTCGTCATCAACCAGCAGAGCTTTTCCGACCTGGCCATGGCCCGGATGCGCGCGGCGCGTGTCTCTGCGGGCGGCGACGCAAACATCCGGCGCGACCAGTATATGATGGAGCTGGCCTATGGCGCGCAGATCGGCCCTGCCGTCCGCATCTCGCCCAATGTCCAATATATCCTCCATCCCGACCAGACCGGCCTGCCCTTCCGCCGAACCGACATCCCCAACGCGCTCGTCTTCGGCTTCAAGTTCACGATCGACGCCCCCACCCTCATCGCTGCGGCCCGGCACAACTGACGTCACGCACCATGGCCGCGCCTCATGCCACCGGCATGGGAGGGGGGGTGAAACGGTTTACGACCGCTGCGAAGCGGTCGCCCCTGGGGGTGGCGAGGTATCCCACCGATAATTGCGCCAAGGTCTGACGATCGTGGGTCGACCTGTGCAACGGGAATTTCCCGATGATCGAAGTGCCCATCGCTGTCATCTCGGGCACCATCTTCCTTCCACCGTTGCGGACAGCAAAACGCCTCGGCTTTCACCGAGGCGCTGCGTGGTGCATCCATCAACCTTTTCCGTGATCCTGCCCCGCAGGATCACGAGTCCCGATCATTCCCACTCGATCGTGCCGGGCGGCTTGCTCGTATAGTCATAGACGACGCGATTGATGCCCTTGACCTCGTTGATGATCCGGGTCGTCACGCGCGGCAGGAAGTCGCCGGGGAAGTCGAAGGCCTGCGCGGTCATCCCGTCGACCGAGGTCACCGCGCGCAGCGCCAGCACCGAGTCATAGGTACGGCCATCGCCCATCACGCCCACCGAGCGCACCGGCAGCAGCACGGCGAAGGCCTGCCAGATGGCATCATACAGCCCGGCCTTGCGGATTTCCTCGAGATAGATGGCATCCGCCTTGCGCAGGATATCGCAGCGTTCCTTGGTCACCTCGCCGGGGATGCGGATGGCGAGGCCGGGTCCGGGGAACGGGTGGCGGCCGACGAACACGTCGGGCAGCCCCAGTTCGCGACCGAGCACGCGCACCTCGTCCTTGAACAGCTCGCGCAGCGGCTCGACGAGCTTCATGTTCATCCGCTCGGGGAGGCCGCCGACATTGTGGTGGCTCTTGATCGTCACCGACGGGCCACCGGTGAAGCTGACACTCTCGATCACGTCCGGGTACAGCGTGCCCTGCGCCAGGAACTCCGCACCGCCGATCTTCTTGGCCTCGGCCTCGAACACGTCGATGAAGGTCTTGCCGATGAACTTGCGCTTGGCCTCCGGGTCGGTGACGCCGGCCAGGCCGCCCATGAACAGCTCCTGCGCGTCCACATGGACGAGCGGGATGTTGTAATGGCCGCGGAACAGGCTGACGACCTGCTCGGCCTCGCCCTGGCGCAGGATGCCGCCATCGACGAAGACGCAGGTCAACTGGTCGCCGATCGCCTCATGGATCAGCAACGCGGCGACCGACGAATCGACCCCGCCCGACAGACCGCAGATCACCCGGCCACTGCCGACCTGTTCGCGGATCTCGGCGATCTTGGCCTCACGGAACTCGGCCATCGTCCAATCGCCGGTCAGCCCGACGACATGGCGCGCGAAATTGGCGATCAGCTTGGCGCCATCGGGGGTGTGCACCACCTCCGGATGGAACTGCATCGCATAGATGCGGCGTTCGTCATTGGCGATGATCGCATAGGGCGCGCCAGGGCTGGTCGCGACCACGCGGAAGCCCGGCGCCAGTGCGGTGACCTTGTCGCCATGGCTCATCCAGACCTGATGCCGCTCACCCTGCGCCCAGAGGCCATCGAACAGCGCGCAGCCGTCCTCGACCGTAATGAACGCCTCGCCGAACTCGCCGCTATCGCCCTTCTCGACCTTGCCACCCAATTGCTGGGTCAGCGCCTGCTGGCCATAGCAGATGCCGAGCATCGGCAGGCCGCTGTCGAGGATTCCTTGCGGGATGCGCGGGGACTCGGCATCGACCACCGAGGCGGGACCGCCCGAGAGGATGACGGCCGCGGGCTTGATCCGCGCGAACGCCGCTTCGGCCGATTGGAAGGGAACGACTTCGCTATAGACCCCCGCCTCGCGCACGCGGCGCGCGATGAGCTGGGTGACCTGGCTGCCGAAATCGACGATGAGGATGCTGTCGGGGTGCTCCATGGCGGTCCGATAGCGATGTCTTTTGGAAAATGCTACCGGGCCGACGGGCTTTGAAACGCATCGGTCGCGACCATGCCGGGGGCCTGCGTATCGACTCGACAATGGAGGGCCCGAACGCACCCCTTTGCCGTACCCGTTCGGATTCGTCCCTGTACGAGCAGCCCCCATCCCCGCCGCCATCGCATATCCTTCTGTCGAAGGGCAGGAACGACGACAGCATCCGAGCGCGGGCCGAAACGAAGAGAAGGGGCGTGCCGTCACCAACACGCCCCATTTTGGAAATCAGGACAATAGCATAACTTAGCAGCGACGGCCGTGCTCGTTATGGCCATTGGTATTGTAATTGAGCGTCCGGCTATTCGGTGCAATATTGGCAGCACAAGCGGCCGGGTCGCCGGTAGGCGGGGTGGCCCCGCTGATGCTCACTCGGTACGGGAATTTGGTGCCGGTGACGGCCCCCGCCGGTTGCCAACCCAGCGTCTCATAGGCGCCCGGCGTTGCGGTGACCGTCAGAAACAACTTGGCGCCCTGCGGAACCGCGCGGGAGATCGTCGCGCTGTTGGTGCCCGACACTGCCCCCAGATCCGAATAGGTGACCTTGGTCCCATTCTCGATCGCGACGAGCGCGAAGCGCCAGGCCGCCTGATTGGCGGTGGTATCTCCGGTCAACGTGACCTGTACGGTTCCGCCATTGGCCGTCAGCGGGATCAGATGCGTGCCGAACTGCAACAGAGGCCGCGCCGGCGAGGACACATATTGGTTCGCGCCCGACCCTTCCGCCAAGGGCGCATAGAGATGCGAGGCCAAGGTCTGCGTCGCCGAGGCGGTGGTCGCATCGATCAGCGCGCGTTGATCGATGAAGTCCATCCCCGCCAGCCGCGCACCATACCAGCCCATGTCATTGGCGAAGGAGGCAAAGCCATGGGGATAGACGCCCGCCGCCTGGCCCAGCCGTACGAAGGCCTGCAGATAGTCCTCCGTCGTGGCGCCCTCGCTGTCACGGAGATTTTGGGTCCAGCTCTCCCAGACGAACGGCCATGTCGAATCCTGTTCGTACAGGAAGGACATGAAGGGTTGCGCCCCATAGCGCGCGATCGACCAGAGCGGCCCGTTTTCCAGATTGTTCAGATAATAGGGCAGGAATCCCACGTAGTTGGGCGACAGGACATAGGCGTTCCATTCCGCCCCGACTTCCCAGATCGGCCCGGCATCGGACTTGTCGCGAAAACCGCCGGTATAGAATTGGATGACATGGCCGAATTCGTGGATCGTCGTCACGCCACCGGCCTGAAGATTGGGCGCGCTGACCCACATCCCCGCCGCGGCGCTGGCGCCGCAATCCCCCATATCGCCATCGCTGAAGAACGGTATGCCCGTGCCACAGACATACATGTTGATCTTTTTACGGTTATCCCCGTCCTGATAGGGCATGGGGGCTGCGAGTATGTCGCGATTCCACAGCCAGATGGCTTCCAGCCACTGGGCGGATTGTTCGATCAACTGGTTCCAGTCGTTCCCGGTGTCGCGCGCCCAGCGATAGCTGAACCCGTCGGTTTTCACGCCGTACCAGAAGGTGAAGTGCTGCGTCTCCACCTTGCGCACCGTGCCGGCATCCAGGGCTTCGCGGCTGGTCGGCTCCAGATCATAATCGGTGTCGTAGCTGGCCGTATCCTCGGACAAGGGATGCTTATCGGCTTCCTGCTCGATCGCCGCGACGTCATTGTCCGACAGCGACGACAGGCGGAAACGGCGGCGGCATCCATCGGCCATTTCGAACTCGGCGACTCGGCTGCTTTCTCCGAGATTGGCACCATAAGCCCAGACGAGCCGAGCCTGGAAGGCGGGGCCATAGGCGGTTCCAGGGGCCCGATGGGGTTCGGCCGGTGCGTCGGACGATAGCGGCGTCCAGGTACGGAGGGGCAAAACGCCCCATGGGTTGTAGCTGGAAGTGGCCTTGCACCCGGTTACGGGCTGCGCCGTACTGGCGCCGGCTGCGGTCGCGACCGGCCCGCCACCGGTCGTTCCGACCTCATCCGCCCCCCCGCACGCGACCAACAAAAGCGCCGGAATCAAGCTGCATATCTTGCGCATCACGCCCCCTTGTTACCGTTCACAAATACATTCTTTTTTATCTGTGAAGAAGGAACGTATATCACATACGATAAGTGAGCAAGACCAAGCGATGTGCGGCTTGACGCTGGCGGACCGCGAAACGGCCCATATGAAAAAGGGCCGCGCCATCGCTGGCACGGCCCTTTGTCGAAGGTCTTCGAAAGACGCGAAAATTACGCGGCTTCGTCGAAATCTTCCTCGGTCATCACCGGACCCGAATCCTGGCCCTTCGCCGAGACGTCACGGTCGACGAACTCGATGATCGCCATTGGCGAGGCGTCCGACGCGCGGATGCCAGCCTTGATGATGCGGGTATAGCCACCGTTGCGGTCGGCATAGCGCGACGCCAGAACGTCGAACAGCTTCACGAGCTGCGCGTCGTCGAGCAGACGGGCATGGGCCAGACGGCGGTTCGAGAGACCACCCTTCTTGGCCAGCGTCACCAGCTTTTCGACATAGGGACGCAGTTCCTTCGCCTTGGCGACGGTGGTGGTGATCTGCTCGTGCTTGATCAGTGCTGCCGCCATGTTGCGGAAAAGCGCGATACGATGAGCCGAGGTACGCTGCAGCTTACGGCCGCCGACGCGATGACGCATGGGTAGTTCCTTCGTTCGTTAAGGGGCCGTTTGACGGTACCCCAGACCTGGTAGCCGTTAGAGGCCGCTACCTTCGCCTATCTCGTAGTCATCCCAGCAGAGCGGGGAGATCGGCCGGGCCGGATCACGGCGAAGCCGCGATCCTGACGTCGAACGGGTCGCCCGTAGGCGACTCGCCGGCCGGGCTTTCGCCGTCTCGCGGATAGCGTCGCTATCCGCGTGCGGCTTAGCCCATGATCTCCTGTTCCAGCTTCTTGGCCATTTCCTCGATATTCTCGGGCGGCCAGCCGGGGATTTCCATGCCCAGGCGCAGACCCATGGACGACAGCACTTCCTTGATCTCGTTCAGCGACTTGCGGCCGAAATTCGGAGTGCGCAGCATCTCGGCTTCGGTCTTGCCGACCAGATCGCCGATATAGATGATGTTGTCGTTCTTGAGGCAGTTCGCCGAACGCACCGACAGCTCCAGCTCGTCGACCTTCTTGAGAAGGTAACGATTGATCTGCTGCGCGTCGCTCTGCGGCTCGCCACCAGCGGCGGGGATCGCCGCCTGGCCCACGGGGGCCGCGCGGGTGAGCGCCGAGTCGTCGAAGTGCACGAACAGCGCCAGCTGGTCCTGGAGGATGCGCGCGGCATAGGCCACGGCGTCTTCCGGGGTGACGGTGCCGTCGGTCTCGACCGAGAGCGTCAGCTTGTCATAGTCCAGGTCCTGACCGACGCGGGTCGGGTCGACCTTGTACGACACCTGGCGCACCGGCGAGTAGAGCGCATCGACCGGGATCAGACCGATCGGCGCATCGGCCGGACGGTTGGACGCGGCGGGGACATAGCCCTTCCCGATGTCCGCGGTCAGCTCCATGTTGAGCGTCGCGCCTTCGTCGAGATGGCAGATCACCAGGTCCTTGTTCATGACCTCGATATCGCCCGACACGGCGATGTCGCCGGCCTTGACGGTGGTGGGACCGGTCGCCGAGAGCTGGAGACGCTTGGGGCCTTCGCCCTGCATGCGGATGGCGAGCTGCTTGACGTTCAGGACGATGTCGGTGACGTCTTCACGCACACCGGCCAGCGACGAGAACTCGTGCAGGACATTCTCGATCTTGATCGAGGTGACCGCCGCGCCCTGGAGCGACGACAGGAGAACGCGGCGAAGCGCGTTGCCCAGCGTCAGGCCGAAGCCACGCTCCAGCGGTTCGGCAACGAACGTCGCCTTCCGCTTGCCATCGCCGCCCTTCTTTTCGAGCGCGTTGGGCTTCTTCAGTTCCTGCCAGTTCTTTGCGTTGACAGACACGTGGTTCCCCTGAGTTATGGGCCGGAACGGGGACGGTTCCAGCCGTGGAGTAGAGGCATGGCCGACTCGTCAGCCGGCCATGGGAAGCATCAGACGCGGCGACGCTTGGAAGGCCGCACGCCGTTGTGCGGGATCGAGGTGACGTCGCGGATCGAGGTGATCTGGAAACCGACCGCCTGCAGCGCGCGCAGCGCCGACTCGCGGCCCGAACCCGGGCCCTTCACTTCGACTTCCAGGGTGCGCACGCCGTGCTCGGCGGCCTTCTTGCCGGCGTCTTCGGCGGCGACCTGAGCGGCGTACGGGGTCGACTTGCGCGAACCCTTGAAGCCCATCATGCCGGCCGACGACCACGAAATGGCGTTGCCCTGCGCGTCGGTGATGGTGATCATCGTGTTGTTGAAGCTGGCGTTCACATGGGCAACGCCGGCGGTGATGTTCTTGCGCTCGCGACGGCGAATGCGCTGCGGTTCACGTGCCATTGGGTGAAAATCCTGACCTAGTATCCTGATGCGGAGAGCGGCGGGCGGTCAGCCACAAGCCTGCCTCCGGCGGAGTAATTCGTCCCCCGGACGAATTACTTCTTCTTGCCCGCGATCGGCTTCGCCTTGCCCTTGCGGGTGCGCGCATTGGTGTGCGTGCGCTGGCCGCGGACCGGCAGGCCCTTGCGGTGACGCAGGCCGCGATAGCAGGCCAGGTCCATCAGGCGCTTGATGTTCATCGCGGTCTCGCGACGAAGATCGCCTTCCACCGTGTGATCGGCGTCGATGGTTTCACGGATCTGCAGGACTTCCTGGTCCGACAGGTCCTGGACGCGACGATCCGCGGCGATGTTCAGCTTGGCGGTGATTTCCTTCGCCTTGGCCGGACCGATGCCGTGGATATAGGTCAGCGCGATGATCACGCGCTTGTTGGTCGGGATGTTGACACCCGCGATACGTGCCATGAAATTTGTTCTCCTAGCTCCACGAAGCATGGCATGGCCGCACATGCTCCATCTCAACGCGATGGTTCCGCCACGCGGAATTGCGACGCCCGCAAATCGCGCGTCGTCAAACCGGGGGTGTTGGAAGGACGGTCAGTTAGGGCCCGCGCAACCCACTGTCAAGCGATCGGTTCCCGAAACTTGAACGATTGGACGCGCTTCAGGGTCAACCAGCGCCGAAAGGACACGAGCGCCCAGACGATCTCCACCACGCCGAACGGCCAAGCGCCCTGCAGAAAACCATAGGCCGACCCCGCGATGCATCCCAGGACGAAGCCCAGCGTCCACCAATGCGAACCCGATTCCATCGCATAGCACAGCAGGGTGAAGGACACGGCGGCGAGGCCGAATAGGGAGAGAGAATCCATGGGCGGGATGTAAAGCGTTGCAGGATGACGGCAAGCCCGATCCTCCCTGGCACGGGGGGGTGGCAGGCGAAAGGCCTGACGGAGAGGGGCTTCCACGAAGCGAATCATTTACGGAACGCCCCCTCCACCACCGCTGCGCGATGCCCCCCGTGCCGAGAGGATTTAGGGTATGATCAACCGCGCGATGAGCCCAGGACCGTTGTCCGCCAAGTCGAACCGCCCACCATGCAGCCGCGCCACCGCCTCGATCAGTGCCATGCCCAGCCCCGCCCCGGGCGTCGTACGCGCCGAGTCGAGCCGTCCGAAGCGCTTCAAAGCCTGCGCCCGGTCCGCCTCGGCGATGCCGGGGCCGCGATCCTCGACCTGGAAGACGATGCCCTCCAACCCGCGCGACAGGCGCAGCGTCACCTGCCCGCCCGACGCGCCATGCTTCAAGGCATTGTCGATCAGGTTGGATAGCGCCTGGCTCATCAACTCACGGTGGATCGGCAACGGCGCCGGCCGATCTTCCACTTCAATCATGAAGCGCAAGCCGGCATCCTCGACCACCGGCGCGTAGAGCTCACCAATCTCCTCGACCAGCTCGGCGGGCGCGACCAGGGTGAAGCGGTCGCGGGTGACCGATTCGGATCGGCTGATCTCGATCACCATGGTCAGCATCCGCATGATCAGGTCGGTCTCGACCAGCAAGCCGCCCAGCGCCGCCTCGCGCTGGTGCGGATCGGCGATCAGCACCGCCTGCTCGGTCTTGGTGCGCAGGCGCGCGAGTGGCGAGCGCAGATCATGTGCCAAGCTGTCGGTGACGACCCGCAACTCGGCCATCAACTGCTCGATCTTGCCGAGCATGGCGTTCAGCCGCACCGCCAACCGGTCAAAGGCATCACCGTCGCTATCGCCTTCGCGAACCAGCGAGACGCGACGCGACAGGTCGCCCTCGCCCGCTGCATCCATGACCGAAACGATGCTGTTGAGCCGCCCCGCGACATAATGGGCCAGGACCAACCCCGTGCCGACCCCCAGCATCAGCGACAGCACGACCGCCAAGGCCAGCGCACGCTCGATCGCGATCTGCTGCGCCTCGATCAGATCGAGGGGGCGGCCGACCAGCAACCAGTCATCGCCAATCGGATGGAGCGTATAGCCCGCCTCGCGCGAGGCCCAGACGCCCCCCTGCCCCAGCACGGCGATACGGAATGGCGTGTCGGCCAACGGCACCGCCAGATGAGCGGGTGCATAACCCGCGACCCGGTGGCCACGCGCATCGAAGATGGCGAGGACCAAAGTCACATCGCCCGGCTCGCGCGCCTGGGTGATCGCATCGGCCAGCGCGGGCAATGCGCCCGTCCGCCACACTGCGCGCAGGGCATCGGCCTGTTCGACGATCTCGCGGTGGAGCGCGGCCACCGCATCGGCGCTGGTCTGTTTCCAGATGAACCCGACCAGCGCGAGGTTCGATACCAGCGCCAGAATGATCGACAGCAGCGCGATCCGCGCCGAGATCGTCAGCCGGAGCTTCACCCCTCCACGGCCAGCCGATAGCCGGCACCGCGTACCGTATGGAGGATCGGGGTGCCGAAGCCTTCCTCCAGCTTGCGCCGGAGCCGCCCGATATGGACATCGACCACGTTGGAGCCGGGATCGAAATGATAATTCCAGATCTTCTCCAGCATCATCGTGCGGGTGACGACTTGCCCCGCATGGCGGGCGAGGAATTCGAGGAGGTTGAACTCACGCGCCCCGACCGGGATGAGCTTGCCCGCGCGTGTGACCGTGCGGGCCAGCAGATCGATCTCCAGATCGCCGACGCTCAGCTTGGTCCGCGTCGGCTCGGACGCCGCCCGGTCGGACCGGCGGACCAGCGCCTCGATCCGCGCCGACAGCTCGGCGAAGGAGAAGGGCTTGCACAGATAATCGTCCGCCCCGGCCTTCAGCCCGTCGACCCTGTCGTCGACCGTGGCGAGCGCGGACAGGATCAGCACGGGCGTCGATATGCCCGCCGCGCGGATCGCGCTGACCATCGCCAGCCCGTCGAGGCGCGGCAGCATCCGGTCGGCGATGATCAGGTCGAATATGCCCTCGCTCGCCAGGAACAGGCCGTCGCGGCCATCGCCGCACTGCTCGACGGCATAACCCGCCTCTGCGAGTCCCTTGGCGACATAGGCGGCGGTCGAAGCATCATCTTCAACGATCAGGATTTTGCGACTCATCGGTTCATCTGCTCCGGCATCGGACGAGTTTCTCAATCGGCGTCGGCCCAGATCGGTCGCCCCCGGCCAGGATTGGCCGCACCACGCCGGGTCGAGAATGTACCAGCGAAAGGCCGGCGGAAAGCGCTCTTTCCGCCGGCCCCGACGGCACCCCCGGGAGTGTCGGGCGCCGAGCTCTCTGAACTCTATGGCCAAGGGCTACCGCGTTCCGGCCTTCCCCCCGGTGACCATATCATGAAAAATACGTCATCTCTTTCAGGGCGTTACAGGGATCGGATCGACGAGTTGTGGCTTTAACATCATGAGTGGGGAGTAACCCTTCCGTAACCATTTGTTTTTTAAGTCTTTGGTAACCTTGTAGGATATGCTGCCCCCATCATGACGGCCGTTCTTTTTCCACCGCCCGACGGGTTTGACGAAGAACGCCGGCTGGCAACGCTTCAGGCCCATGCATTGCTCGACAGTGAGCCCGAGGCGGAGTTCGATGCCCTCGTCTCGTTGGCGGCCGACATGCTCGATTGCCCACTGGCGGCACTGACCCTGGCGGACCGCGATCGGTTTTGGGTGAAGTCGGCGGTCGGCCCCTTGCCGCAGCAGATGCCGCGCGAGGTGGCCTTTTGCGATTTCACCATCCGTTCGCCCGACCTGCTGATGGTGCCCGACCTGTCGAGCGATCCGCGCTTCGCCATCAATCCCTTCGTCGCGGGCGATCCGGGCACGCGCTTCTATGCCGGCATGCCGATCCGCGTACCCGATCTGGACGGCAATCTTCAGCCGATCGGCTCGCTCTGCGTCATGGACGACACGCCCCGCTCGCTGAGCGCGGCGGGCGAGCGGACGTTGCGCCACCTCGCCCGTCTCGCCGAAGCGCTGATCGCCGCGCGCGCCATCGCCCGGCGTGCGACCGACATGGCCGAGTTCAGCGAACGCCAGGCCGAGGAGCTGCGCGCCAAGGAGCGCCATGTCCGCCAGGTCGAGCGGCTGGCGATGATGGGATCATGGCATGTCGCGTTGAAGGACGGGCGCGCGACCTGGTCCGATGGCGTCTATCGCATCCACGAGCTGCCGCCGGGCCGCCATTTCTCGGTCGAGGAAGGCCTGTCCTATTATCCCCCCGATGCGCGCCTGGCGCTGCGCTCAACCATCGAGAATACGGTAGAGACCGGCAATCCGTTCGACATCGAACTCGACTTCATCACCGCTCTGGGCCGGCGCCGGCGAGTGCGCGTGATGGGCGAGCGCGAAATGCTGGACGGGCAGGTCCATGGTCTGGTCGGCATGTTCCAGGACGTGACCGAACGCCATGCGCTGGAAACGCAGTTGCGCCACATGGCCGACACCGATGCGCTGACCCTGTTGTCCAACCGGGCGGCGTTCGACCGCGCACTGGAGGCGGCGATCGGCGAGGCGGCGGCCCGGGGCCTACCGCTGGGCCTGGTGCTGATCGATCTGGACGGGTTCAAGCTGATCAACGATACGCTGGGCCATCCCGCAGGAGACGAGGTGCTGCGGATGGTCGGCAACCGGCTGCGCGACGATGGGCTGAAGGAGTGTTTTGTTGCGCGTCTGGGCGGGGACGAATTTGGAATCATCCTCCGCGACCCCGCGATGCTGGCCGATATGGAGGCGCTGCAAGCCCGGCTAGAAGCGCTTCTGACCATCTCGATCACCATCGGCCAATTGACGATGGCGTGTAGCGGCACCGTCAGCATCACGCTGCGTCCCGAAGACTGCCACAATACCCGCGATTTCATGCATCATGCCGACAGCCGGCTCTACAGCGCCAAGCGCCAGCGGACGGGCGAACGGCGGCGTGGCGGGGATCGCCGGCGCAGCGCCTGACCGGTCAAGGTCTTTCCTAACGCGGGCTCAGACCCATATAGCGAGGCAATGTCTTCGCGCGCCCGCGTCCTTGTCCTGAACTCCGCGCTCGGACCCCTCGATTATCGCGTGCCGGCCGGCATGACGGTCCAGCCGGGTTCGATCGTCGTCGCGCCGCTCGGCCCGCGCCAGTTGCTGGGCGTGGTGTGGGAACCCGAACGCATGCCCTCCGACGCGGAGGTCGGCGACAACCGCCTGCGTCCGCTGCTGGGCGTGGCCGATGCCCCGCCCCTGCCGACGCCCTTGCGCCGGTTGATCGAGTGGACAGCGGATTATTATCTCGCCCCGCCCGCCGCCGTCGTGCGGATGGCCCTGTCCTCCACCTCGGCGCTGGAGGGCGCGCGGACCGTCACCGAATATCGCGTCACCGGCCATGTCCCCGACCGGCTGACGCCGCAGCGGGCGCAGGCGCTGGAGCGGATCGGCGACCGGCAGGGTCTGATCCGCGAGCTGGCGACCATGGCCGATGTCTCCGACGCGGTGATCCGGGGACTGGTCAAGAATGGCGCGATCGAGGGAGTGGAGGTCGATATCGACAGCCCCTTCCCGCTGCCCGACCCCGATCATCATCGGCCCGAACTGTCGGAGGATCAGCGCGCGGCGGCGGACACGCTGGTCGCGGGCGTGGCGGCGCATGCGTTTCAACCGGTGCTACTCGACGGCGTCACCGGCTCGGGCAAGACCGAGGTCTATTTCGAAGCGGTGGCGGAGGCCGTCGCCGAAGGACGGCAGGTGCTGGTTCTGCTCCCCGAAATCGCGCTGACCGAGCCGTTCTTGAAACGCTTCCACGACCGCTTCGGTTGCGAGCCGGTGGCGTGGCATTCGGGTCTTCGCTCGTCGCAGCGACGGCGGGCATGGCGGGCGATCGCCAGCGGGCAAGGCCTGGTGACGGTCGGCGCGCGTTCGGCGCTGTTCCTGCCCTATCGCAATCTGGGTCTCATCGTCGTCGACGAGGCCCATGAGACGAGCTTCAAGCAGGAAGACGGCGTCCATTACCATGCGCGCGACGTGGCGGTGATGCGGGGCAAGTTCGAACCCTGCCCGGTGATCCTCGCCTCGGCCACGCCGGCGATCGAGACGCGGCAACAGGTGGCGCTGGGCCGTTATACCGAGGTCAAGCTGCCCGGCCGCTTCGGCCCCGCGCAAATGCCGACGATCGAGGCGATCGACCTGATCCAGAACCCGCCCGAACGCGGCCGTTGGATCGCGCCGAAGCTGGTCGCGGCGATGAAGGAGACGCTGGAGAAGCGCGAACAATCGCTGCTCTATCTCAACCGGCGCGGTTATGCCCCGCTGACGCTGTGCCGGACCTGCGGGCACCGGTTCCAGTGCCCCAACTGCACCGCCTGGATGGTCGAGCATCGGCTGGTGCGACGGCTGGCCTGTCACCATTGCGGCCATGTCATGCCCACACCGCGCGCCTGCCCGGAATGCGGCGGCGAGGATTCGCTGGTCGCCTGCGGCCCCGGCGTCGAGCGGATCGCCGACGAGGCCACCGCGCTGTTCCCCGAGGCCAAGATCGCGGTCGTCACCTCCGACACCATCTGGTCCCCCGCCAAGGCCGCCGAGTTCGTCGGGCGGATGGAGGCAGGCGATATCGACATCGTCGTTGGTACGCAGCTCATCACCAAGGGTTATCACTTCCCCAATCTGACCCTGGTCGGGGTGATCGACGCCGATCTGGGGCTGGACGGCGGCGACCTGCGCGCGGCCGAACGGACCTTCCAGCAGATTCGGCAGGTGTCGGGCCGGGCAGGACGCGGGGCCAAGCCCGGCCATGTTTTCATCCAGACGCACAGCCCCAAGGCGCAGGTGATGCAGGCGCTGGTCACCGGCGATGCCGAGGCGTTCTACACGGCGGAGACCGAGGCCAGGCGTGATGCGGATGCCCCGCCCTTCGGCCGCTATGCCGCGATCATCGTGTCGTCGGAGGATCAGGGGGCGGCGCAATCGGCGGCCGAGATGATCGCCCGCGCGGCCCCCAAGGTGGATGGGATGCACGTCTTCGGCCCCGCGCCTGCGCCGCTCGCCATGCTGCGGGGGCGGCATCGGTTCCGGTTGCTGGTCCATGCAAGGCGGGCGCTGGCGGTGCAGGATGTGATCCGCGAGTGGCTGGGCGGGCTGGAATGGTCCGCCAAGGTGCGGGTCGCGGTGGATGTGGACCCGTACAGCTTTCTCTGACCGGACGATCGGAGAAGCTTGGTTCGCGCGGAGGCGAAGAGGGCGCAGAGGTGTCGTACTGGCGGCACCGCCGCCCCGTCATCGCTGGCCAATTGTGACGGGCCGTAGATCCGACGGGCGAGACACCTCCGCGTTCTCCGCGCCTCCGCGCGAACCAAAGTCTTCTCTGCGATCCCGTGGCCTTCGACTTCGCTCAGGCTGAACGAAGCGTGGGATATGAGGGCCAATCCCAACCGCCGTTCAGCCTGAGTGAAGTCGAAGGCCACGCCCCAAACAAACGAAAACGGCCGCAGCTTGCGCCACGACCGTTTCAGAACCCGGTAAAGGCCGGAAAGCCTTACCCAGCATGCTCCGCCAGCACGGTCAGACCCTTGGGCCCCACCTCGGCGAAGCCGCCGCGGATCTGGATCGACTCTGGCTCGCCCTTGTCGGTGCGATACACCTGGATCGCGCCGTCGCGAATGGTCGACATGAAGGGCGCATGGCCCTCCAGCACGCCGAAATCGCCCTCGGTGCCGGGGACGACCACCATATGCACCTCCTCCGAACGGAGAAGCTTTTCAGGCGTGACGAGTTCGAAGTGCAGCATGTCAGGGTCTCGTTTCAATCGCGCGGTCGAACGCGGTGATGGCCGCGTCGAACTTGTCCCGGCAACCAGGATTGCAGAAGCCGACCACCGCGCCGCGATAGACCGTCAAACCGTCGTCGCTGATCGGCTTACCCGACCAGGGACAGACGTCATTGACCGCATCCTCGCGGCGCGGCGCGGACATCAGGCCTCCTGGGCCAGCTTCTCGGCCTTGGCAACGGCTTCGTCGATGCCGCCGACCATGTAGAAGGCCGCTTCCGGCAGATGGTCGTACTCGCCGTCGACCACCGCCTTGAACGAACGGATCGTGTCTTCGATCTGGACGAACTTGCCCGAGATGCCGGTGAAGACTTCCGCGACGTGGAAGGGCTGCGACAGGAAGCGCTGGATCTTGCGGGCGCGCTGGACGGTCAGCTTGTCCTCTTCCGACAGCTCGTCCATGCCCAGGATCGCGATGATGTCCTGCAGCGCCTTGTAGCGCTGGAGCAGCGACTGGACCGCACGGGCCGTCTCATAATGCTCCTGACCGACGATGCGCGGCTCCAGCACGCGGCTGGTCGAGTCGAGCGGGTCGACGGCCGGGTAGATGCCCAGCTCCGAGATGGCGCGGTTGAGCACGGTCGTCGCGTCCAAGTGTGCGAACGAGGTGGCCGGCGCCGGGTCGGTCAAGTCGTCGGCGGGCACGTACACGGCCTGGACGCTCGTGATCGAGCCCTTGTTGGTCGAGGTGATGCGCTCCTGCAGCGCGCCCATGTCGGTCGACAGGGTCGGCTGATAGCCCACGGCCGACGGAATGCGGCCCAGCAGCGCCGACACTTCCGCACCCGCCTGGGTGAAGCGGAAGATGTTGTCGACGAAGAACAGCACGTCCTGGCCTTCCTGGTCGCGGAAATATTCCGCGATAGCGAGACCCGACAGCGCGACGCGCGCACGGGCGCCCGGCGGCTCGTTCATCTGGCCATAGACCAGCGCGACCTTCGAGCCCTCGCTGATCGCGTTGCCCTCGGCGTCCTTGGCGATCACGCCCGCGTCGAGGAATTCGTGATACAGGTCGTTGCCCTCGCGGGTACGCTCACCGACGCCCGCGAAGACCGAGGTGCCGCCGTGCCCCTTCGCGATGTTATTGATGAGTTCCTGAATCAGAACCGTCTTGCCGACGCCGGCGCCGCCGAACAGGCCGATCTTGCCGCCCTTCGCGTACGGCGCGAGAAGGTCGATGACCTTGATGCCGGTGACCAGAATCGCGCTCTCGGTCGACTGCTCGATGAACTCGGGCGCCTTGGCGTGGATCGGGGCGCGCAGGTCGGTGGCGACCGGACCACGCTCGTCGATCGGCTCGCCGACGACGTTCAGGATGCGGCCGAGCGTCGCGGGGCCGACCGGCACCTGAATCTGGTTGCCGGTGTCGGTCACGGTCTGGCCGCGGGTCAGGCCCTCGGTCGTGTCCATCGCGATCGTGCGGACGGTGTTTTCGCCCAGATGCTGCGCGACTTCGAGCACCAGGCGGGTGCCGTTATTGTCCGTCTCCAGCGCCGACAGAATCGCGGGCAGGTTCTCGGGGAAGTGAACGTCGACGACCGCGCCGATGACCTGGGCGATCGTGCCGACATTGTTGGTGGCCGTGGTCGGCCGGATGTCCTCAGCGGCGGTTGCCATCATTGCTTCCTTGGTTCGGTAGAGCCCGACATAGCTTCGGGGCGGGTAAAGGTCACGACCAGACGGCGGCCACCGTCGATCTTGTCACGGGTAACACGGTAATCGGCGCCGGTCAGATGGCCGGTGGTGGCGCTTTCGGTCTGGATCGCGGCCGAAACCGCATCCTTGCCGTCCAGACCCAGCTGATCCATCGGCTTGGTGACCCAGCGGATGAACTGCGTCTTGGCGAACGGGCTGGTGTCGAGATTGACGAGGTCGAGCGAGAAGCGAAGTTCCTTCAACTGCTTCGCATCGCCCTCGACCATCAGGTTGCCCATGTTGATCGGCGTCACCGCCGGGTCGGCCATCGGCGTGGCCTGCGCGATCGCACGATACTGCCCCTGGACGGGCGCATAGCCGGTCATGCGAAAGCCCATCCGGTCGAGCAGGCTGACCGTCTCCGGCGCATTGCCGAATATGGTCGCCCAGCCGCCCGTCACGAACGGCGTCGGCGAAGCCTTGGGCGTCTCCTTCGGCTGGTCGGACGCCTGGCCGCATCCGGCCAGAGCGACCGTCAGGCCCAGAAGGAGCGCGAGACGCATCAGAGCGCCTCGGCGCCCGAGATGATCTCGACCAGCTCGGTGGTGATCGCGGCCTGACGCGTGCGGTTATACTGGATCGACAGACGGCGGATCATGTCGCCCGCATTGCGCGTGGCATTGTCCATCGCGTTCATCTGCGAGCCGTAGAAACCGGCCTGGTTTTCCAGCAGCGCGCGGAAGACCTGCACCGCGACGTTGCGCGGCAGCAACGCGTCGAGGATGTCCTCTTCGCTCGGCTCGAACTCGGCGACCGCCTCGACCGAGGTTTCGGCCTTGCTCGGCGCGGGCATCGGCACCGGGATCAGCTGCTGCGAGACCGGGTCCTGCACTAGCGCCGAGACGAACTTCGAGTAGAACAGATGCGCCACGTCGAACTCGCCGCGCTCGAAGCGCGCGATCAGGTCGTCGGCGATGACCCGCGCGTCGTCGAACTTGGGCGCCTTGATCGTGCTCATGTCATGATCGGCGAGGATCGCGTTGGGGAAGAAGCGCTTCAGCACGCGCCCCTTCTTGCCCGCGATATAGAACTTCACCGTCTTGCCCTGCGCGGTCAGCTCTTCGGCCTTGCGGCGCGCGGCGCGGACGATGTTGGTGTTGAACGCACCCGCCAGACCACGCTCCGAGGTGGCGACGACCAGCAGCTGGACATCGTCCTTGCCGGTGCCCGCCAGCAGCGGCGATGCGCCGACGCCGCCCACGCGCGCAGCCATGCTGGCCATCACCGTTTCCAGGCGCTCGGCATAGGGACGGCCGTTCTGCGCCGCGTCCTGCGCACGGCGCAGCTTGGCGGCGGCGACCATCTTCATCGCCTTGGTGATCTTCTGGGTCGACTTGACCGAGTTGATCCGGATCTTGAGGGCCTTGAGGCTCGCCATCTTCGTCCTTCTGCCTCCCTCTCCCCTCGCGGGAGAGGGTCGGGGTGAGGGGTTGCCAGGGGCGGGGTCGCTTGCGGCGCCCCCTCACCCAACCCTCTCCCACCAGGGGAGAGGGCCATGTTTCCTTACGCGAAGATCTTCGCGAACTGGTCGAGCGCGGCCTTGAGCTTGCCCTTGGCCTCGTCGCCCAGATCCTTGGTGTCGCGGATCATCGCCAGCACATCGGCGTGATCGTTGCGCAAGTAAGCGAGCATCGCCGCTTCGTAGCGGACGACCTGCGCCACCGGCACGTTGTCGATATAGCCGTTGGTGCCTGCGAAGATCGACGCCGTCTGCTCCTCGAAGGGCAGCGGGTTGAACTGGGGCTGCTTGAGCAGCTCGGTCAGGCGCGCACCGCGATTCAGCAACTTCTGCGTCGAGGCGTCGAGGTCCGAGCCGAACTGCGCGAAGGCGGCCATTTCGCGATACTGGGCAAGCTCCAGCTTGATCGAGCCCGACACCTTCTTCATCGCCTTGGTCTGCGCGGCCGAGCCGACGCGGCTGACCGACAGGCCCACGTTGATCGCCGGGCGGATGCCCGCGAAGAACAGGTCGGTTTCGAGGAAGATCTGGCCGTCAGTGATCGAGATCACGTTGGTCGGGATGTACGCCGACACGTCGCCCGCCTGGGTCTCGATGATCGGCAGTGCGGTCAACGAGCCGGCGCCGTTGGCGTCGTTCATCTTGGCCGCACGCTCGAGCAGACGGCTGTGCAGATAGAAGACGTCACCCGGATAGGCTTCACGGCCCGGCGGGCGGCGCAGCAGCAGCGACATCTGGCGGTACGCGACGGCCTGCTTCGACAGATCGTCGAACACGATCAGCGCGTGCATCGCGTTGTCGCGGAAATACTCGCCCATCGCGGTGCCGGTGTAGGGCGCCAGGAACTGAAGCGGGGCGGGCTCCGACGCGGTCGCGGCGACGACGATGGAATATTCCATCGCGCCATTCTCTTCGAGCGTCTTGACCAGCTGCGCGACGGTCGAGCGCTTCTGACCCACGGCGACGTAGATGCAGTAAAGCTTCTTCGACTCGTCGGTGCCCGCGTTGACCGTCTTCTGGTTGATGAAGGCGTCGATCGCGACGGCCGACTTGCCGGTCTGACGGTCGCCGATGATCAGCTCGCGCTGGCCACGGCCGACGGGGACGAGCGCGTCGATCGCCTTCAGGCCGGTCTGCACCGGCTCATGCACGCCCTTGCGCGGGATGATGCCCGGCGCCTTCACCTCGACGCGGCGGCGCTCGGTCGCCTCGATCGGGCCCTTGCCGTCGATCGGGTTGCCCAGGCCGTCCACGACGCGGCCGAGCAGGCCACGGCCGACCGGCACGTCGACGATGGTGCCGGTGCGCTTGACGGTGTCGCCTTCCTTGATCTCGGCGTCCGAACCGAAGATCACGACGCCGACATTGTCGGCTTCGAGGTTGAGGGCCATGCCCTGCACGCCATTGGCGAACTCGACCATCTCGCCCGCCTGGACATTGTCGAGGCCGTAGATGCGCGCGATGCCGTCACCGACGCTCAGCACCTGGCCGGTCTCGCTGACCTGGGCCTCGGTGCCGAAATTGGCGATCTGGTCCTTGATGACCTTGGAGATTTCTGCGGCGCGGATATCCATGGGAACGTCAGCCTTTCATCGCGCTGGCGAGCGCATTCAAACGGGTGCGGATCGAGCTATCGATCATCTGGGAACCGATGCGGACGACAAGCCCGCCGAGCAGGTCAGGATCGACCGACAGGTCGACCGACACTTCGCGGCCGACGCGGGTGCGCAGCTGCTGCTTCAGCTCGGCGACCTGCGCTTCGGTCAGCGGGTGGGCGCTCGTCACCTCGGCCGCGACCTCGCCGCGATGGCGGCTGGCCAGCTGGCGGAACGCGCGGATGATCTGCGGCAGCGCCGAGAGGCGCCGATTCTCGGCAAGGACGCCGAGGAAATTCTTGGTCACGCCATCGAGACCCAGCGTGTCAGCTACGGCCAGCACTGCCTTGACAGCGGCACCGCGCGCCGCGACCGGGCTCTTGGTCAGCGCGGCCAGATCCTTGTTCGTGGCCAGCGCATCGCGCAGGGTGACGAGGCTGGCCTCGATCGTGTCGATCGAACGGCGCTCAGCGGCCGTTTCGAACAGCGCGAGCGCATAACGACCACCCAGACTTGCCTGGATGCCGCCTGTGCCGCTTATAGTACCGCCGGACATCTCCACGGATGCGAATTCCTCGAACAACGAACGGGTTGGCCCCATGGGGAACGGGGCGCGAAAAACGCGCCTCCGATGGGTTGGCGGGCGGTTAGCATCGGGAACCTTTCGATGCAAGCTGCGTGGCGCATCTTGTGACAGGCTGGTGACGAAGATGTCAGTGGGTTTTGACCGCAAGCCACGGGATGAAACCGCCCCGCCCCTGCGCTAACATCATTCCCGAGATGGAAAACAGCCCTCCCCCTCGGACGAGCAACCTTGATACGGAGGCCGCCTGGCGCGCCTTCGAGCAACGCGACCGGGCGGCCGATGGCCGCTTCGTCGTCGCGGTGCGGACGACCGGCATTTACTGCCGTCCGAGCTGCGCGGCCCGCCGCCCCCGGCGCGAGCATGTCGACTTCTATCCCGACACTCAATCCGCCCGCGCCGCCGGCTATCGCGCCTGTCTGCGCTGCCTGCCCGATGCGGTGGCGCGCGATCGGCAGGCCGTGGCGGATGCGATCGCAGCGATCGAGGCGGCGCAGGGCCCGCCGGCGCTGGCCGAACTTGCGGAACGGGTCGGCTATGCCCCGCATCATTTCCACCGGCTGTTCAAGCGCGCCACCGGCGTGACACCCGCCGCTTATGCCCGCGCCTGTCGCGCCGCGCGCACGACCCAGGCGCTGGCGCACGGACAGAGCATCACCCAGGCGCTCTACGAAGCAGGCTATGCCGGGCCGAGCCGATTCTATGCCGATAGCGAACAACGGCTGGGCATGGCGCCGGGCCAGTGGCGGCGCGGCGGCGAAGGAGTGAGGATCGACTGGGCCGTGCTGCCCTCCCCGCTGGGGTCGCTGTTGGTCGCTGTTACCCCGCGCGGTCTGGCGCGGGTCGCCTTCGAGCCCGATGCCCGCTTATTGACCGCCGCCTTTCCCGCCGCCACGCTCCATCCGGCGACGGGCGACACCCTTCGACGCTTGGCCCAAGCCGTCGCCGATGCGGGCATAGCCGATCCGCAACTGCCCGAGGCCGCCCGCCGCACCGCCTTTATCGAGGCGGTTTCGCGCGGCTGGCTGGCGTGGCAGGCGGCGGCGTGACGCGAGTCATTCGTCGTCGCTTCGGCGGTCGGTCATCGTCGCCAGCGCGACCTTCACTTCTTGGCTCTTGCCCGCCTCCAGCAGCGTGAGCAGGGTCGCCGCCGGATTGTCGGCGGCCGAGTGCGGATCGAAGGCGAGCGGACGCAAGGTACGCTTTGCCTCGTCAATCTGGTCGGCATTGATCTGCTGCCCGGCGAGCATGAAGCGCAGCCCCTTGTCCTGCGGCACGAGGTCGAAGGCGCGCTCCAGCCCGGCGACCGCCGATTCGCTCGGCTTCTCGCCCGCCATCAAGAAGCTGCGGTAAAAGGTTGCCAGCGGCTCGGCGGAATTGGGGTCGATGCGATTGGCGCGAATGATCCAGCTGCGCGCCTCGCGCCAGCGGGCCGCGTCCTTGCTATGCTCGCTATAGGCGCGACGAAGGTGGAGCAGCCCCTTGTAGAGCAGCGCCTGTTGCGATTTGGGATCGGCCACCAGCGCCCGGTCCGCCGCCGCTTCGGCCACGACGTCCTGCCCGACATCATAGGCCATCTCGGCAAACCAGCCCTGCACGACCGCCTCGTTCGGATAGGATGCCGCGATCTTGGCGGCGCGATCATAGACCTGCTGGCCCGTCGTGCGGTTCACGCCGCGATCCGATTGCATGCGCAGCGGCATCATCGCCTGCTCGCCGGGGCCGAGCGTCCGTATCGCGATCTCCGCCTTGGGCAGGCGGTCGAAGCGGATCAGCAGGCCGGGGATCGTGCTGCGGCGCAGATAGGCGTCGAGGCTGCGGTCCAGCGCTTTGAGCGAGCCGAACGCCTTGTCGCCGGCCGCGATGCTGGGCACACCCTGGTTGAGCAGCTTCAGATATTCGTTGAGCTTGGGCGCCTGCGTCCGGTCGAACTGCAGATAATGGGTCAGCAGCCAGCCGCGACCGTAAACCTGATCGAGCTCGCCCGGATCGAGCTTGCGCCGGGTCGAATCGAACAGGGTTTCGATCGGCAGCTTGCTGCTGTCGATCAGGCCATAGGCCCGGTGCTGCGCCGCGACGCCGACCATGATCCCTTCGCGATCGAACCGTGCGGTGCTGACGAACTCGGCATAGCCTTCCGAGTACCAGGCCGGATAGGCGATGCGCGAATTGCCCAGCAGGAAATGATGGGCATATTCGTGGAACAGCACGATCTGGGGTTTCAGCGCATTCAGCCCGTCGCCCTGCCCGCGCATCGGGGTGAACGCCACCGATCCGGAAACGCGCGGTTCGTAGAAGCCCGCGACATGGTCGCCGCCCTTGCCATAAAGCCGCCGCACCGCCGATTCGTCGGGCAGGACGTAGACGGTGACGGGATTGCTCTCCTGCCCCTCCTGCTCGGGGAGCGCATGGAGCTGGCGCATCGCGCCGTCGAACTGCTCCAGCCGCGTCGCCATGGTGCGCAGCGAATCTTCCGACATGTTACCATAAAGGACGAAATGCCGGCTCCGCGCCTCACGCCACTCGGCCTGTGCCGCCGTCCCCACCAGCATCGCACACGCCATGACCGACGCAGCGGCCATCCACCGGCCGGCGCGCATCCCCCAATTCTTCATTTCCCCCCGGCCCTCCCAAGCCGCCCTCAATACGGGGTCTATCTCAACCGATATGAGCGGGGACAGGCAAGTGAATTGCGCGACAGCCTGGGGCGTCAGCGCGCGTCGCGGCAGCTATAGACCAGCTTCTCGTTGGGCAGCGGGGGCAGTTGCTGGCGGATAGCGGCCTGCTCGGCCTCCAGCTTCTGGAGCGCGGCGTCGCTCTTCGTACAGGCCCGGGCCTGGTCCGGCCCTTGCAGCTTGCGGATCGACTCCATGGTCGCGGCGGGCAGCATATAGCGCGTCTGGGTATAGGTGCGCGTGACGGGATCGAAACGCGCGATGGTGACGGTCTGCTCGTCCTGCGGCACCAGCACACGCTGCCAGCCGCCCTCGCCTTCCAGATACTGGACGTCGCGATCGACGCATCCGTTCGCGCCCCAATTGAACGCAGTCTCCGCCGTCGACGACACGGTGATCCGGCTACGATCGGCCTGAAGCGTGCAGATCAGCGGGCCAAGCGCGGCGGTGGACGGCGTGACGGCGGGGGTCGTACTCGATTCGCGCGGCAAGGTGATCTCAGCCGAGGGGCGCAGCAGGAAGGTGACGACCGCCGCCACCACCGCGACCCCGCCCGCCGAGACGGTCCAGATCGCCCGCCGCCGCTGGCCGCGCGATTCGAGCAGCCCGGCGCCGCCGATCGCCAGCGCCCCGCCGACCAGCAGCAGTGCCGCCAGCGCCATCACATTCTCGCGCGACCGTTCCGCTTCGCTGCGCGCGGCATTCAGTGCCTCTTCCCGGCGCAGCGCCGCGGTATTGGCCGCCTCGCGCCGGGCGGCGGCGGCATCGGCGACCGCACGCGCATCCGCCGCGCTGTCCTCGCGCAACCGCTCCTCGATCGAGGTGCAGGGCGATGCCACCGAGATATAGGGCTGTTTGGCGGCGCGCAGGAACGCCATCAGCTCGGTATCGGCGATCGCGAAACCGAAGGTCGAATCGCCCTCGTCCGCGCGCGTCAGCGCCGAGTTCACGCCGATCACCCGCCCGCAGGGATCGAGCAGCGGCCCGCCCGAATTGCCGCGCGCGATGCTGGCGGTGTGGAGCAGCACCTCGATCCCCGTCAGCGTCCGCCGCCCCGAGGCGACGCCCTGCGACCGCACCGGCGACAGCGGCCGGATATAATCCGCCGCCGACTGGGCGGTCGCCAGATCGACATTGCCGGGATAGCCCAGCGCGATGACCTGATCGCCCTCGGTCACCGGGCCGGTGAACAGCGCGACCGGCGGCAGCTTGGCCTCGCTCACCTCGATCAGCGCCAGGTCGCGCCGCGAATCATAGGCGATGACCCGCCCCTGATAGGATTTGCTGCCTTCTGAAGGGACCACGCCGACCACGACATTGTCGGGATAGCGCTCGGCGAGTTCGACGACATGCGCGTTGGTGACGATGCGGTTGGGCGCCACGGCAAAGCCCGAGCCATGGCCGAAACCCGCCACCTGATCGTCGACCATCGCGATGGTGACGACCCGCACGACCCCGCGCGCCGTCGCGGCGATATCGTCGGCGCGCGCCGCGGCGGGCAAAAGCCCGACGACGGTCAGGGCGAGCGCAAGGACGAAGCGGCTGAGCATCGCCGGCCGCCATATCCCGCCACTTTGGGCAACGGCAACCGCGTTCGGTTAGGCATATGGTAAATCTTGCCATTTATGCCGACGCGCTATGCCATGGGGAATTGCGGGATGAATGCGTTCGGTCGCCGTCAGGGTTTGGGAAGCGCACCGGGGGGCCGACCGGCCTTTGGCGTGGCGCGGCCGATGCACGGCCCCGGCCCCACCCCGCGCCCCGAAACCGAGGCTCCGCAAGGCGGTGGCCAGTTTCCGCCGCTGAGCAGTCTGGCGACCCCAGCGCCCGCCGAGACGGTCGATGCGATGCAGCGGCTGGCCGAACGCCAGGCCGCGGCGGTCGACCCCAGCCCGGCGCGCAACGAAGGGTTCGAGGCATCGATCCACCGGATCAAGGAACAGGTTCTCCCCCGCCTGCTCGAACGCGTCGATCCCGAAGCGGCGGCGACGCTGGGCAAGGACGAACTGGCCGAGGAATTCCGCCCGATCATCGGCGAGGTGCTGGCCGAGCTGAAGCTGACGCTCAACCGGCGCGAGCAATTCGCGCTGGAAAAGGTGCTGGTCGACGAGTTGCTGGGGCTCGGCCCGCTCGAGGAATTGCTGGCCGATGCCGATGTCACCGACATCATGGTCAATGGGCCCGAGCAGACCTATGTCGAGCGCAAGGGCAAGCTCGAACTCGCGCATATCCGCTTCCGCGACGAGGAGCATCTGTTCCAGGTCGCGCAGCGCATCGTCAATTCGGTCGGCCGCCGCGTCGACCAGACGACCCCGCTCGCCGACGCGCGCCTGAAGGATGGCAGTCGCGTCAACGTCATCGTGCCGCCGCTCAGCTTGCGCGGCACCGCCATCTCGATCCGCAAATTCTCGGCCAAGCCGATCACGCTCGACATGATGGCGGGCGGCGGGTCGATGAGCAACGACATGGCGACGCTCCTCAAGATCGCGGGCGCCAGCCGGTTCAACATCGTCATTTCCGGCGGCACGGGCTCGGGCAAGACGACGATGCTCAACGCCCTATCGAAGATGATCGACCCGGGTGAGCGCGTGCTGACTATCGAGGACGCGGCCGAGCTTCGCCTGCAGCAGCCGCACTGGCTCCCCCTCGAAACCCGCCCCGCCAACCTGGAGGGCCAGGGCGAGATCAGCATCCGCGACCTCGTCAAGAACGCGCTACGTATGCGGCCCGACCGGATCATCCTGGGCGAAATTCGCGGCAGCGAATGTTTCGACATGCTGGCGGCGATGAACACCGGCCATGACGGGTCGATGTGCACGCTCCACTCCAACTCTCCGCGCGAGGCGCTGGCGCGTATGGAGAATATGGTGATGATGTCGGACATCAAGGTGCCCAAGGAAGCGATCAGCCGCCAGATCGCCGACTCGGTCGACATGGTCATCCAGGTCAAGCGCCTGCGCGACGGCAGCCGCCGCGTGACCAACATCACCGAAGTGATCGGCATGGAAGGCCCGGTGATCATCACCCAGGAGCTGTTCAGCTTCCACTATCTGGATGAAGGATCGGACGGCAAGATCATCGGCGAATATCGCTCGGCGGGCCTGCGCCCCTATACGCTGGACAAGGCCAAGCAGTTCGGGTTCGACCAGGCCCTGCTGGAGGCATGCCTGTAGGCAAAGCGCTTATAGCGTCACAGGAGGCGCGGGCGGACGACCTTTTGCCAGAGCAGCGACAGCATGGCGTAAAAGATGATCGCGACGGTGACGCTCATCCCCGTCTGAAGCAGGATTTCCCCTTGATCGGGCGGCGGGGCCGCCGGATTGCGGCTTCCCCCGAACAGCCCGAAGGAGAAGGTCGCGACCATCCACCAATAGAGGGCGGTCAACATGCTTTCGAGCAACGCGACAAGGATGCGCTTCATGCCGTTTCCCCGATGGCGAAGGGGATGACGTCGACATAATCCTGAAACGCCCCGCTGCCGTGCTGCGGCTTTCGATGATGGGCGAGCAGGAAATAGTCGGTGACGATCGAAGCCTGCGCCTCGATGCCATAGGATAGGAAGGGCCGGCGCGATCGCGACAGATCGCCATAATGATAGTTGCGGTTGAACACCGCCCGCAACTTCACCCACATGCCCTGTTGATATTGCCAGGCATGGGTCAGTTCGTGGATCAACCATGACGCATCGCCGATCGTCGTGGAGAAATCGTCCTTGTAGCTGGCCGGCGGGAAATAGACCTCGCCATTGGGCGTGATCGCGGTGTTGGACGGTTGAAAGAAATAGGCGCGTCGGTTGTGGATTTTCACGCGGCCAAAATCGAGCGCGGCGCCGAAGACCTGTGTCGCATAATGCAACTCGCCCGATGCGAGCGATCGGCTGATGCGTCGGCTCATTCCCGTCTCCCCATCGCATGACGAACGCCGACAGGGTGCGGGTGGTTCACCCCAAGCCAATTCCTCGCTTAAAAGGCGATGCTTGCCGCCCCCTACACCATCGGGGGTACAGCCGGTATGTCGCTCCAATCGTTCCGTAACTGGACCCCGGCCTCCGCCGGGCTGGAGCATGGAGGGCGCGAGTGGCCGATTTTACAATCATCCCCTGCGATCGGTAGATGGCTTGCCTGGCGATTTCCCGCGCGCGCAGCCTCTGGCTGGGCTAGGCGTTGGGGCGTGATGCGTCGTTTGCTTTATCTGCTCCCCGTCCCTCTGTTGCTGACCGCCGCGATGATCGCCCCCCGTGCGCATCATGAGGCGGCCGCGAGCGCCGACGGTGCCGAGGATGTGGTCGCCGCCGCCGCACGCGATCCGGGGGTGGCAATACTTGCCCCCGATACCGAGGCGCGCTGGATTCCGTTTCAGTTGACGCCGGGCAATCAGATCCGCTTCGCCATGACGATCGACGGGCAAAGCGCCTCCGCCATCCTCGACACCGGGGTCAGCTTCACCCTGTTGTCGCGTGACTCCCCGATCGCGGCCCGCGCGCGCATCCGCCCCGGTGGCGAGGCCAGCGCGATCGGTGGAGCGGTCGCGATCGGCTGGATGCCGACGCGCACCCTGTCGCTGGGCGGCCTGACGCGAAAGGGCGGCGGCGTCGCGGTCGCGCCCCTCCCAGCCCTGGCGACCGGCGATGCGAAGCCGGTGGATCTGCTGGTCGGCCGCGACCTGCTCGCGGCCCATGCGCTCGATATCGATTATCATGCCAAGCGCTTCCGCCTGCTCCCCTCGGGCCGGATGCCCTTCCAGGGGGCGACCGCGCCGCTGACCATCTCCGCAGAGCGGCGTGTCTATGAGAGCGTGGTCGGACTGGGCACGGCGCGACTGTCGCCCATCATCGTCGATACCGGTGACGGGTCGGCGCTAACCGTCACCCAGGCGGGGTGGCGCATGGCCAAGCTGACCGCGCTGCCCACGACGAGCGCGATCGGCTTCGGACTGGCCGGCCCCTCGGTCAATGAACTGGCGATCGCACCGACCTTGAAGCTCGGCACGCTAACCGCGCATGAGGTCGAAGTGCGGATCGAACCAGCCAAGGGCTTCAGCGAATCGGTCGGGGTCGCCGGGCGGCTGGGATCGGGCTTTCTGCAACGCTACCGCGTGTTGCTCGACCCCGGCGCGGGACACATGGTGCTCGCCCCTGGCCCCGACGCCAACCAACCCGCGTTGCGATCCACCGCCGGGCTGTTGATGGGCGTCGGCGGCGACCGGTTGCGCGTGCTCCACGTCATGCGCGGCGGGCCAGCGGACAAGGCGGGCTGGCACGAAGGTGACACGATCTGCGCGATCGATGGACAGCCGATCCCGAAGGATTATGTCGACAGCCCGATGGCGCGCTGGACCGTCGGCAAGCCGGGCACTGTCATCCGCCTGCGCATGTGCGACGGCCAGGAACGCACCCTCACCCTCGCCCGCTTCTACTGAGGCGGACGGGGGCGCTTCCCCCATTCCCGCGCGACCGTATAGCCCAGATAGCCGGTGCCGAAGAGCGCGTAGAGCGGCTCTGGGATGGCGGACAGATATTGCGCCATCCCCCGGATCATTGCCGCCGCCATCGCCGGCCGCACCCCCGCGAGCAGCCCCATCGGGATGCTCCACAGCAGCAGCAGATACATGACATAGAGAAAGGTCGGCCGCGCCCGTCGGGTCCAGCGGTCGTTCGGGTCGGCCTCGCCCTGCGCCATCGCCTCCCCCGCGCTCATGACAGGCGATCCGCCAGCCAGCCATAGAGGAACGCCTCATTGGCGGGCCGCCGTTCGGCCAGCGTCAGATAGCGTTCCCCCTGCAACGCCTCGACGGCTTTGAGCAGCACGGTCTCACCCGCCCGCCCGCGATGCTGCAGGAAGGCGCCGAGCGCGGCGAGCGTCGCCAGGCCGATCCGGCCATCGACCGCCAGATCGGGATAATCACCACCACCGCGATTGAGCGCGTTGAGCGCGCGCTGCAAGAAGCTCGCCGCCACCCCCGGCCCCATATTCACGCCTGTGTCGAACAGTTCCTCCGCCAGCCGGGGCGCGTGCGCGGCGACGCGATCCCATCCCGGCGCGGACCAATAGAGCCGGCGATAGATCGCCTCCGCCCGTGCCAGCGGCAATCGGCGCATCGCCCCGGCATAGCCATCGGCGCGCGCCACCGCCTCGGTGATGCCGAACCTCGTCGCTCCGCGCCGGTCGGCGGGATGATCGCTATAATCCCCCTCGCGCGCGATCACCTGCGCGATCAGCGCGTCCACGTTCACTTCGTCCCCCTGCCCCATTTTGCCCTCCCTGTGATGGGCGATACGAACCATATAGGTTCGCTGTAGGACAGGCTTTTGTTGGGGGCGATCGATCACTCTTCCTCCCACTGACCGGGGGAGGAAAAGGGGATCAGTCCAATACGCTACGCGCCAGGGCCAGCGTGCCGAGCGGGCCCGCCTGGTCGCCCAGCTGGGCATGGACGATGCGGTTGGCGACCTGCGCCGCATCCACGAAGGGCAGATAGCCCGACAGCTTCTCGACCGTCGCGTGGCGCACCATGTCGAGCAGATGCGGCTGGCCGACACCGACGCCGCCGCCGATGACGATCCGTCCGCACGCCAGCGTCAGGAACAGGCCGGCAAAGCTCTCCGCCAGCGCATCGGCGACGAAGGTCCAGGCGGGGTTATCCGCCGCCAACTCCTGCGCCGGCTTGCCCGTGCGCGCGGCGATGGCGGGACCGGCCACCAGCCCCTCCAGGCAATCGCCGTGAAAGGGGCAGGCGCCGGCGAAGTCATCCCCGGCCACCCGGCGGACGCGGACATGACCCGCCTCGGGATGCATCCGGCCCGAGACCGGCTGGCCATTGACGATGATGCCCATGCCGACGCCGGTGCCGATCGTCACATAGACATGATCGGACAGCCCGCGCGCCGCCCCCCATTGCCCCTCGGCCAGCGCAGCGCCGGTCACATCGGTATGGATCGCCACGCGCTCGCCAAAACCCTCGGCCAGCGCGCCGACCACGTCCGCGCCGGCCCAGCCGGACTTGGGAGTCGCCAGCATATGGCCATAGTCCATGCCGGTCTTGTCGAGCGCGATCGGGCCGAAGCTGCCGATGCCCAGCGCTTCGGGCTTATACTGCTCGTGCCATTCGGCCAGACGCTGGCGAAGCGCCGCCAAAGTCACGGCGGGGGTCGTGGTGGGCAGCCGCTCCGACACCAGAATGTCGCGCCCGCGCCCGATCAGCACGATCGACTTCGTCCCGCCCAGTTCCACGCCCGCGACGATCCGATCCTGTGCCTCGACCATTCCACTCTCCCGCCCGTCCATGATAGGGTTTGCGCGACTGCGCGAAATGGCGCGTGCGGGTCAAGGGCATCGCGCAAAAACGGGCGGGAAGAGCGTGCGCAAATGGGTCAGCCGACCCCGGTTCCGCCCGATGCGCCAAAGACCTGGCCGGTGGCATAACTCTGCTCGGGCGCGGCCAGCGTGACATAGGTGGCGGCCAGTTCGGCCGGCTGGCCGGGCCGCCCCAGCGGCGTGTTCTCGCCGAAGCTGGCGACGGCATCGACCGGCTGCCCACCCGAGGGCTGCAGCGGCGTCCAGAACGGCCCCGGCGCGACCGCATTGACGCGAATGCCCTTGGGGCCGAGCTGCTTGGCCAGCGACTTGGCGAAGGCGACATTGGCCGCCTTGGTCTGCGCATAGTCGAACAAATTGCCCGAGGGCTGAAACGCCTGGACCGAAGCGGTGATGATGATCGCCGATCCCGGCTTCAGATGCGGCAGCGCCGCCTTGGTGATCCAGAAGGGCGCATAGATATTGGTCTTCATCGTCCAGTCGAAGGCGGCATCGTCCAGCTCGGCAAGGTTGTCGACCGATTGCTGGCGCCCGGCATTGTTGACCAGAATGTCGAGACCGCCCAGTTCGCGCACCGCATTCGCCACCAATTTGCGGCAAAAGGCGGGATCGCGAATGTCGCCGGGGATGGCCACGGCCTTGCGCCCCTCGGCCCGGATCAGCGCGACGACCTCGCGCGCGTCCGACTCTTCGGCAGGCAGATAGTTGATTGCGACATCGGCGCCCTCACGCGCATAGGCGATGGCGGCGGCACGGCCGATGCCCGAATCGCCGCCGGTGATCAGCGCCTTGCGCCCCATCAGCCGGCCGGAGCCGCGATAGCTCTTCTCGCCATGATCGGGCAGCGGTTGCATCTTGCTGGCAAGCCCGGGCCAAGGCTGAGGCTGGCGCGGGAAAGGCGGCTTGGGATAGCGGCCGGTCGGGTCCTGCATTGTGTTGACCGGCGTCGCCGAGGGACCCGAGGATTGCGCCGCCACGGCAGGCGCGGCGACAGCCGCCGCCGCGCCACCCAATATATCGCGACGCGATGCCGAAATCTTGACCATGAACCCGTTCCTTGCCGAAGTGCCACCCGCCCCACCCCAACAGGTGCGGCGGATGACAGTTCCGTCATGAAACGGGTTTCGGACCGCGCCGGGATCAGAAGATGGGCTGCGCCACCAAGGCCGCCTCGCGCCGGCATTCCGCCGCATCGGGACGCGGGGCTTCGGGGTCGCGACGCAGCGCATCGATCTCGGCGCGCGCGGTGGCTAGGTCGCGCTGGAAGGCGGGGTTTTGTGACAAGGCGGTCAGCGTCACCGTGGCGGACAGCCGCCCCGCCTCTACGGCGCTCGCATTATGGACGCCGCACACGATCCGGCTTTCGCCAAAGGCCCGCCCCCGCGCCAGGATCGGCGTCGCGCGGTCAGGCGCCAGTTCGGCCAACAACATCGCCCAGGTCCAGCCCGCCGTGGTATGACCCGACGGATAGTCATAGCTGGCCTTGAGTTCGCTCGCCGGCTGGCAGACGGGGCCGCGATCGATCAGATAGGGGCGCTGGCGCTTGTAATAATTCTTGGCGATGCCGGTCTGGCGGGCCGTGTCCGATCCGGCGGCGTCGATCAGCCGGATCGTCGTCGGCGCATTTTGCGGGGTCAGCGAAACGCCCAGCGCACATGAAAAGTCGCGTGCCATATCGGCATCGTCCAGCTTCACGTCGTTGGTCGCCAGCACCCAGCGGGGCGTACCGGCCAGCTTGCGCGTCTCGCGGAAAATCTGGCGATCGGCACGACCGCGCGCATCGTCGGGCCTGGGCGCCGGCGGCAGCACCGCCAGCAGATCGAGACCCGTGGCAGGCAGATAATGCGACGGCTCATCCCCTTCGCGAACCCCGGCCAGCGCGGCGGTACAGGTCACCACGACGAAAGCCACGGCCATGCAGGAAGCGACGAATTTAGACATTTGCGAAACTCTCCGGTTCATGGTCCAGCGTCAAAGCGAGGTCAGATACTGGAGCCGCGTGGCACGCAGGTTACCGACATGCGCGATGGCCAATGTCATGCCGCCCGCGACCGTCAGCGTGGTGCCCCATGCCGTCCCCTCGAAGACCAGCCCCAGGACCAGCAGCCCCAGGCCGGCCATCCCGATCAGCAGGGGCGCCATGGCGCGGTGCCGCCGCCAGCCACCAAGCAGTGTCCCTCCGCTGAGCGGAACGGCGATCGCCAGCATGACGATGTGAATCGTCTCCCCCCAATCGGCCCAGTCGGCGAGCGATGGCAGAAAGGCGATGGCGATCGGCAGGAACAGACAGTGGATCAGGCACAGGGTGGAGGCGGAAATCGCCAGCCCATCCAGTCCGAAGACGCCGCGATGATGCGTCCCATCCGACAGGTGCGCCACCGCCTCGCCATCGCCAGGGCTCTGTTCGGTCATGATATGTCGTTCCTATGCTGTGCCCCGCCGCCAAATGATACATTGTATCATTATTGGCAAGCGTGAATTCGACAGCGCGCTCTTTAAATTGTATTCCGTATAATCTAGCCTTTCGGCGTTCTGCCGGGAGAGACGAGATATGCGAACCATGCGATGGGCCCTTTGGGCCAGCCTGTCGGCCCTGATCGCAGGGATGGCATCGGCGCAGACGCCGGCTCCGTCCCCCTCCACCCCGCGCCCCGAATGGGAAAACCCCCTGATCGACCGGATCGGCGCGGAGCCGATGCACACCAGCTTTGCCGGGTTCGAGACACGCGCGGGTGCGCTGTCAGGCGATGTGGCGAAGTCGCGCTATCACCTCTCGCTCGACGGGATGTGGAAGGTGCAGATGTCGCCCAATCCCGAGGCTCGGCCGGTCGGCTTCGAAGACCCCGCGCGTGACGTGTCGAAATGGCGCGACGTGGCAGTGCCCGGCATCCTCCAGGCCAAGGGGCTGAGCCGCCCGATCTTCGTTGGCAGCGGCTATCCCTTCCCGCGCAACCAGCCGTTCATTGAGCACAGGTTGAACGAGGTCGCCTCCTATCGTCGCGATTTCGTGGTGCCCGCCCATTTCGCCGGCCGCCGCCTGCTGCTGACCATCGGCGCGGCGGGGGCGGCCTATTATCTATGGGTCAATGGCGAGCGGATCGGCTATTCCGAGGACTCCAAGCTCCCCGCCGAATTCGACATCAGCCGCGCCGTTAGGCCGGGCAAGAACACGATCGCGATCGAACTCTATCGCCATTCGGACGGCAGCTATCTGGAGGACCAGGATTTCTGGCGGGTCAACGGGATCGAACGGTCGATCACCCTCTATGCCGCGCCGCAGACGCATATCCGTGACCTGAAGATCGATGCCGGGCTGACCCATGACTATCGCGACGGGAAGCTGTCGGCGCAGGTCGATCTGGCCGGTGCGGCGAAGGCCACGAGCGTCCGGGCCACCCTGCTCGACGGCAAGCGCACCGTTTTGACCCGGACCACGACACCTACCGGTACCACCGCGACGATCACCGCCGAGGTACCGGCCGTGAAGACGTGGAGCGCCGAGGACCCGAACCTCTACACGCTGCTGGTCGAATTGCTCGACGATCACGGCACGCTGATCGAAGCGACCAGCCGCCGCATCGGCTTCCGCACCGTCGAAGTAGCGGGCGGCGAGGTCCGGGTGAACGGCAAGCGGATCATGATCCGCGGCGTCAACCGACATGAGCATGACCCGCATAGTTTCCGCATCGTATCCGAGGCGACGATGCGCAAGGATATCGAGCTGATGAAGGCCGCCAATATCAACGCGGTCCGCACCTCGCACTATCCCAACGACCCGCGCTGGTATGATCTGGCCGACGAGTACGGCCTGTACGTGATGGACGAGGCCAATATCGAGAGCCATGGCTATTTAAGCCTCACCCAGGAGAAGAACGACCCGACGCTGAACCTGGGCCACAAGCCCGAATGGGCCGCCGCGCATCTCGACCGGGTGCAGCGCATGGTCGAGCGCGACCGCAACCATCCCTCGATCATCTTCTGGTCGCTGGGCAATGAGAGCGGCGTCGGCCCCAATTTCGAGGCGGCGGCGAAATGGGTTCGCGCGCATGACAAGACGCGGCTGATCAACTTCCTCGGCTATAGCATGAGCGGCTGGCGGCACCCGACCAACTCTTACGTCGACATCTTCGCGCCCATGTATGACGATGTCGAAAAGCTGGCCGACTATGCCCAGCGCCCCGAATTCACCCAGCCGCTGATCCTGTGCGAATATGCCCATGCGATGGGCAACAGCCTGGGCGACTTCCAGGGCTATTGGGACACCTTCCGCAAATATCCCAAGCTCCAGGGCGGCTTTGTCTGGGACTGGGTCGACCAGACGATGATCCTGAAGGACAAGGATGGCCGCCCCTATTGGGGACAGGGCCTCGACTATGATCCGGACCCCAAGGATGCGGGACTGCACGGCGACGACAGTCCGGTCGGTGACGGCGTGATCCAGTCGGATCGCACCCCCGATCCCGAATATTACGAGATGGCGCATGTCCAGTCGCCGATCGCCTTCACCCATGAGGGCGGCGGCTGGCAGGTGGTCAACCGCCACGACCATATCGACCTGTCGCGCTTCACGCTGGACTGGACGGTGCTGGAAAACGGCGTCGAGACCGCGCACGGCAGCATCGCCACGCCGTCCTTGGCGGCCGGAGCGAGCGCGCCGATCGTCTTCACCCTGCCACCAGCCAAGGACCCGATGGCCGAACGCTCGCTGATCCTGCGCGCGCGGATCAGGGCGGGCGCGATCCCGCCGCTGCCGGCGGGGCATGTCGTCGGCTGGGACCAGTTCGCGCTCTCCGCTCCGGTCTTCGCCGCCGCCCCCAACGGATCGGTCGCGCCCGAGGAAAGCGCCGACGCGATGACGCTGAAAGCCGGCAATGCGGTGCTGGAGATCGACCGGGCGACCGGGCTCGTCCGCCGCTATGCCCGCGACGGCAAGACGCTGCTGACCGGCGGCACCCCGAACTTCACCCGTGCGCCGACCGACAACGATATCGGCGCGGGCGTGCCCAAAAGCCATGCGATGTGGCAATATTTCTCCGAGCATCGCCGCCTGGACAATATGCACCGCGACGGCAACGCGGTCGTCGTCGATCACGACATGGGCGTCGGCTCGGTCAAGATGGAGACCCGCTGGACCATGGCACCCGATGGGGCGGCGACCGCGACGGTCCGGTTCACGCCGCTGCGCGCGACCCTGCCCGATCCCTTGCGTGTCGGCCTCGCCTTCGCGACACCGGGACAGCAGTTCACACAATTGAGTTGGTTCGGACGCGGCCCGTGGGAAAGCTATGCCGATCGCCAAACCGGTGCGCTGATCGCCCGCTGGCAGGGCAAGCTCGCCGACCAGTATCACGACTATGCCCGGCCGCAGGAATCGGGGAACAAGACCGATGTGCGCTGGCTGGAGCTGACCGGCACCGGCGTCGGGCTGCGCGTGACGGGCGCGCAGCCGCTCTCGGTCAACGCGCTGCCCTTCCCCTATGCCGATCTCGCGATGAAGCCGCCCGCGCAAGCCCATAGCTCGGACATCCGCCCGCATGGCGACGGCACGCTGCTGATCGATGCCGCCCAGGCCGGGGTCGGCGGCGATACCGGCTGGAACCTCGATGGCCGGGCGCACATGCCGTACCGCATCGCGCTCCAGCCGCTCACCTATAGCTTCACCATCGGAGCGTCCCGTTGAAGACCCTGCTGACTCTTTCGCTGTTCCTCTCCGCTGCCCCCGTTGCGGCGCAAGGCGTGCCCGACCGCCTCGCCCAGTCGCTGGCCTTGCGCGACCAGTGGCAATGGCTGACCCGTGACATCGCATCGCCCGCCGAATGGGATGAGGATGGGCGGCATTTTCATTATCGCAAGACCGTCGGGGGCGGCTTCGCCTTTGTCAATGTGGATGCCACCACCCATGCCAAGGCCCCCGCGTTCGACGCCACTGCGCTGGCGCCCGCGCTCACCAAGATCATGGGCACACCGATCGCCCCGCTGCGCCTGCCCTTCGAGCATTTCAGCTATACGGCCGACCGTTCGGCGATCCGCTTCTCGATCGGCTATGACGACACCGTCTATCGCTGCACGCTCGTCCAGCCCGTCTGCGCGATCATGCCGCCCAAGAACCCCAGCCGCCCACGCGGTTTCGGCGTGGTCCGCGACCTGCGCGTGCCCGCGGACAATCATCCCCGCCGCTCGCCCGATGGCCGGCTGGAGGCGCTGGTCCTCGACGATAACCTCGTCGTGCGCGAGGCGAATGGCGGCAAGGAATTGTGGCGTAGCCAGGACGGCAGCCCCGCCAATTTCTATGACACCGAAACCATCGCCTGGAGCCCGGACGGCCGGCATATCGCGCTTCAGCGGGTCCGCCCCGGCTATGCCCGCATGGTCACCCGCGTTCTCGCCGCCCCGCCGGGCAAGGTCCAGCCGGAGGTCGTCCAGCAACTCTATCCCAAGCCCGGCGATGCGGTGGACCAGGAGGCGCCCGTCCTCTTCCGCACCGCCGACGGCCAGCGGACCGAGATCGACCCCAGCCTGTTCGCGAGCGCCTATACCCTGTCCGCCCCGGAATGGCGTACCGACAGCAAAAGCTT
Source organism: Sphingomonas paucimobilis NBRC 13935 (assembly GCF_000739895.2). Lineage (GTDB taxonomy): Bacteria > Pseudomonadota > Alphaproteobacteria > Sphingomonadales > Sphingomonadaceae > Sphingomonas > Sphingomonas paucimobilis. The sequence goes on along the minus strand of NZ_BBJS01000046.1, from coordinate 43,902 downwards.
CGCCTTCAACGATCTGAAGCGCGGTTTCGGCCAGGCAAGGATCATCGCGGTCGATGCAGACACCGGCCAGGCCCATGCCGCCGTGACGGAAACCGCGAAGACCTTCGTCTTCCGCGACCGGATCTGGTCGCATGACGTGAAGGGGCTGGGCCGCGAAATCCTCTGGACCTCGGAACGCGACGGCTGGCGGCATCTCTATCTGATCGATGGCGCGACCGGACGCGTGATTCGCCAGATCACCAAGGGTAACTGGATCGTCCGCGACATTGCCAAGATCGATGATGACAAGCGGCAAATCTGGTTCTCGGCCAGCGGCTTCGTGCCAGGTGAAGACCCCTATTACAAGCAGTGGTTCCGGGTCGATTTCGACGGCCGCAATCTGACCCGGCTGACGAAGGAGAATGCGACGCATGAGGTGCGCTTCGCCCCCGACATGACGACCTATGTCGATGTCTATTCGCGTACCGACCTGCCCGAAACGATGGAACTGCACGATGCGCGTGACGGGCGCCTGATCCAGACGCTGGAAAAGGGCGACATCACTGCGCTGACCGCCGCCGGCTTCCGCCCGCCCGAACGCTTCACCGCCAAGGGTCGCGACGGGAAGACCGATATCTACGGCCTGGTCGTCCGCCCGCGCGATTACGACCCCGCCAAGCGCTATCCGGTGATCGAGAACATCTATGCCGGGCCGCACGACAGTTTCGTGCCCAAGACCTTCTGGCCGTTCGGTGCCTTCTCCGGTGGCGACAAGGTCATGGGGATGCAGCAGATTGCCGATCTGGGCTTCATCGTGGTGATGATCGACGGCATGGGTACCGCCAACCGCTCCAAGGCCTTTCACGACGTCGCCTGGAAGAACCTGGCGGACAGCGGCTTTCCCGATCGGATCGCCTGGATGAAGGCGCTGAACGCCAAGGACCCTGCGGTCGATATCACCCGAGTCGGCATCTATGGCGGCTCGGCGGGCGGGCAGAGCACGCTGAACGCGCTGCTCTTCCACTCCGAATTCTATAAGGCCGGGGTCGCCTATGCCGGGTGTTTCGACAACCGGATGGACAAGATCGACTGGAACGAACAGTGGCTCGGCTATCCGGTCGATAAGAGCTATCTCGACGCCTCCGGCGTGGTCCATGCGGGGCAGTTGCAGGGCAAGCTGATGCTGGTCGTCGGCGAACAGGATTCGAATGTCGATCCCGCCAGCACGACGCAGGTGGTCGATGCGCTCATCAAAGCGGACAAGGATTTCGACCTGTTGGTCATCCCCGGCGGCGAGCATACGGCGGGACGCACGACCGGGCCGGTGCCTTATGCGATGCGGCGGCAATATGCCTTTTTCCTGAAGGCGCTGCGCGGGGAGGAATAGCAGTGTTGCCACCCGCCCCGCCCGCGCCTATCGCTCCCTCCCGCGACAGGTTCCCTCTCACGGGGGATGAAAAGGGAATGGGGTGGAACGCCCCGGCTGCCCCTGCAACTGTAAGCGGCGAGCCATCCGCCATCACGCCATTGGGGTCAAAACCCGAGAAGGCGGCGGACCGGCCCCGACCCGCGAGCCAGGAGACCTGCCCGTCGCGGGTCGTCTTTCGACCGGTCAGGGTGTGCCGGACGGACGGGGATATCCCTCGCGCGACGACAGCGCCCTGGCGCGCCCGGTCCGCCGGGGGCGTCGCCCGTGGAGATATGTCCCGATGACTGAGCCTTACCCGTGCTGAAACCCGCCGCCCCCGGCCCCGCCGTGGTCGCCTGCAACACCTGTCGCCTGTCGGACGAGGTCCGCGAGAACGAAGAGGGCAAGCGTGGCGGCGCGCTGTTGGTCGAGGCTTTGCGCCGCGTCCAGGCGTCCGACCCTGCCTATGCCGATGTCGCGGTGGAGGAGATGCCCTGTCTCTTTGCCTGCCAGTCCTTCTGCACCGTCCATCTGCGCTGCCCGGGCAAAGTCGGTTACGTGATGGGCAAGTTCGCGCCCGATGACGATGCCGCCCGCGCGATCCTGGACTATGCCCGGGCCTATGCCGCCAGCGACTGGGGCCAGGTGCCCTACAAGCAATGGCCGCAAGGGGTGAAAGGCCATTTCTTGACTCGCACGCCGCCCGAAGGCTTCGTCGTCGAATGAGCGCTTTTCCGACCATCGCCGCCTTTGAGACCGCGCTGGCGGCGCTGACCACGCCCGATGCGCAGGCCCGCGACGCCGCTCTCGCGCGGCAGGGGCAATTGACCAAGCCGCCGGGATCGCTCGGCCGGCTGGAGGAGATCGCGGTCTTTCTGGCCGGCTGGCAGGGCCGGGCGCGTCCCCGGATCGAGCGGGGTCGCGCGGTCATCTTCGCCGGCAATCACGGAGTCGTCGCACGAGGGGTCAGCGCCTTTCCTGCGGACGTGACCGCGCAGATGGTCGCCAATTTCGCCGCCGGCGGTGCCGCGATCAACCAGTTGGCGGCGGCCGCAGGGCTGGAACTGACGGTCGTACCGCTCGATCTCGATCGGCCGACCGCGGATTTCACCACCGGCCCGGCGATGAGCGTCGAGGACTGTCTGGCGGCGCTCTCGACGGGTGCGGCGGCGGTCGGCGATGCCGACCTGCTGGTGCTCGGTGAGATGGGGATCGGCAACACCACCCCCGCCGCCGCACTCGCCGCCGCCAGTTTCGGCGGGAACGCCGCCGACTGGGTCGGCCCCGGTACCGGCGTCGAACAGGAGGGCCTGGCGCGCAAGGCCACGGCAGTGACCGACGGCCTGGCCCTCCACCACCGGCATTTGAACAGCGCGTTCGAGGTGCTGCGTCGGCTGGGCGGGCGGGAGATCGCCGCGATGGCCGGCGCGGTGCTCGCCGCGCGGATGAAGGGCGTTCCGGTCGTGCTCGACGGCTTTATCGGCACCGCCGCCGTGGCACCGCTCGCGCTCGTCAATCCGGGGATCACCGCCCACTGCCTGGCGGGCCATTGCTCGGCAGAGCCGGGGCATGTCCGGCTGCTGGGCCGCCTGGGGCTGAAGCCGATCCTGTCGCTCGACATGCGGCTGGGCGAGGGCAGCGGCGCGGCGGTCGCGGTGCAGGTCATCCGCGCGGCGATCGCAGCGCATGACGGCATGGCGACCTTTGCCGAAGCGGGTGTCGCCAGCGCGTGACCGCGCGCTTCCGCCTGTACCTGCTGCGCCATGGCGCGCCCGTGCTGAGCGGTCGGATGCTAGGGCGGACCGACAGCCCGGTGACGGCGGACGGCATCGCGGCCTGCGTCGCCCGAGCGAAGGACCTGAGCGTCACCCACCGCATCGCCTCCGACCTGTCGCGCGCGCGCACCTGTGCCGAGGCGATGGGACCGACCGCGATCGACCCGCGCTGGCGCGAGCTGGATTTCGGCGACTGGGACGGGCAAGCGGCCGACGCGATCGACCCGGCCGCGCTATCGGCCTTTTGGGACGATCCGGATCGCGCCCGGCCGCCCGGTGGGGAGCGCTGGTCGCAGCTTGTCGCGCGCGTCACGGCGGCGATGGCAGACTTGGCACCCGAGCCCACGCTGATCGTCACCCATGGCGGCGCGATGCGGGCGGCTTTGCATGGCCTGTGTGGGTTCGACCGGCGTTCGCTCTGGGCCTTCGCCTTGCCCTATGCCGCGCTGCTGACGCTCGACGTGTGGGAGGGCGAGCCACGGACCGCGCAAGTCGTCGGGCTGGCCACGTGAAGGCGCTGATCGTCGCCCTTTCCTTTCTGACCCGGCTGCCGATGCCCCGGGTCGCCGCCGATGAAGCCGACTTCGCCCGGGCGATCCGCCTTTATCCGGTCGCGGGGCTGGCGATCGGCGCGGTCGTGGCGGGCGCCGGCTGGCTGGCCGCGCTGGTCGATCCCTGGGTTGGGGCGTTGGCGGCGCTTGGCGCCTGGGTCTGGACCACGGGAGCGTTGCATCTCGACGGCCTGGCGGACCTGAGCGACGGGCTGGGCGCGGCGCATGGCGACAGGTCGCGGCTGTTGTCGGTGATGGCCGACCCGCATATCGGCAGTTTCGGCGTCGTGGCGTTGGTGATGCAGCTTCTCGCCAAACTGGTGCTGCTCCACGGCCTGCCCGCCGGGGCCTGGCCGATCGTCGCTCTGATCCCGGCGGCGGCGCGGATCGGACCGCTGGTCTGGGCTCGAGTCCTGCCGCCGCTGCGGCCCGGCGGGCTGGGCGCGATGGTGTCGCGCGCGGTGCGGCCGTTCGACATGATCGGCTGGATCATCACCGTGCTCGTGCTGGGCCTGCTCTACTTGCCGCTTGCCATCGCCCCGCTGCTGATCGTCAGCCTGGCTTTGTGGTTCCGCCGCAAGCTGGGCGGTATGACGGGCGACGTGCATGGCGCGGGAATCGAGCTGACCGAAACCGGGTTGCTCGTCGCCACCCTCCTCTATCTCGCGCCCTGAGCGATTCGCAGCAGCGCGTCGCAATCGACATGCGCCTCCAGCACGGCGGCTATGGCGTCGAGTGCGGCGTCGACATCGACATGATGATCGGGGCCCTTTCCTTCGACACCGATCCGCGCCAGCCATGCCGCTCGCTGCCCCGCCTGCCCCAACAGGCCATGGATATAGCTGCCCGCGACAAGCCCATCGGCGCTCATCGCCCCCTCCGCCCGGCCATCGGCGAGATGTCCGACCGGGCGTGCGGTGTCGGGCCCCTCGGTCCGGCCGAGATGGATTTCATAGCCGGCAAAGCCCGCGCCCAGCGCCTCACCCGTCACCGGCCGCACCATCTTCTCCCCGGTCAGCACCGTCTCGACATCGAGGAGACCCAGCCCTAGGACGCTGCCCGCCGGGCCCTCGATCCCGTCCGGATCCGCCACGCTCCGACCGAGCATCTGGTACCCGCCGCACAGCCCCAGCACCGGCTTGCCCCGCCGATGATGCGCGGCGATATCGATCTCCCAGCCCTGCGCGCGCAGGAACGCGAGGTCGGCGATCGTCGCCTTGGATCCCGCCAATATGATCATCGCCGCCTCGGGGATTGGCTGGCCGGGGCGGACCATGACCAGGTCGATCTGGGGTTCGAGCCTTAGCGGATCGAGATCGTCGAAATTGGCGATGCGCGGCGTGATCGGGCAGGCAATGACCAGCCGCCCACCCGCCCCGGCGGCGGGACGCTCCAGCGCCACCGCATCCTCGCTCGGCAGGCGGTGCGCCTCGCTCAGCCACGGGATCAGCCCCAGCGAGTGCCAGCCGGTATGCGCCGCGATGATCGCCATGCCATCGGCGAACAGCGCGGGATCGCCGCGAAACTTGTTGACCAGAAAGCCCCGGATCATCGCCGCATCCTCGGGGTCGATCACCGCCTTGGTGCCGACGAGCGAGGCGATCACGCCGCCGCGATCGATATCCCCCGCCAGCACCACCGGCACGCCGGCCGCGCGCGCGAAGCCCATATTGGCGATGTCGCCGCTGCGCAGATTCACCTCGGCGGGCGACCCTGCGCCCTCGACGATCACGAGGTCGCACTCCGCCTCCAATCGGCGATAGCATTCGACCACTTCGGGCAGCAGCCCGATCCGCCCTTCGCGCCACTTCGCCGCCGGCAGCATCCCCCGCACCTGCCCGCGCACAATCAGTTGCGAGGTACGATCGCCCTGGGGCTTCAGCAACACCGGGTTCATATCGACATGGGGTTCGACCCGCGCCGCCATCGCCTGGGTTGCCTGCGCCCGCCCGATCTCGCCGCCATCAGGGGTGGCGGCGGCGTTGTTGCTCATATTCTGCGGCTTGAAGGGGCGGACGCGCAGCCCGCGATTGGCAAAGGCCCGACACAGCCCCGCGACCAGCACCGACTTGCCGACGTCGGAGCCGGTGCCCTGAATCATCACGCCAGCCATGCGACACCCCCCGCAATGACCCAGAGCAGCAGGCAGGCGCGCGCATAGATTTGCAGCGCGGTGAGGATGTCCTTCGGGGCTGCCGCGCGCCCCTCACGCCCGATCCACGGCTTCATATGGGTCACGCCGTCATAGGCGACCGGCCCCGCCAGCGCGACGCCCAGCGCGCCCGCTATCGCCGCTTCGGGCCAGCCCGCATTGGGCGAGGCATGGACCCGCGCATCACGCCGCATCACCCGCCAGCCACTCGCCCCCGCCACGCACACCAGCACCCCTGCGATCCGCGCGGGTATCCAGTTCGCCCCGTCATCGATCCGCGCCGCCGCCCAGCCAAAGGCGTGCCAGCGCGGCTCCTTATGCCCGATCATGCTGTCGGCGGTGTTGATCGCCTTATAGACCCATATCCCCGGCAGCCCGAACAGCAGCAGCCAGAAGAGCGGGGCGACGATGCCGTCGCAGAAGCTCTCGGCCAGCGTCTCGATCGCAGCCCGCGAGACGCCGGCCTGATCGAGCCGCTCCGTATCGCGTCCCACCACGCGCGCCACCAGCGTGCGGGCGGCGGGCAGATCACCCCGCATCAGCGCATTCGCCACGGGCCGGACATGAACGTAAAGGCTGCGCTGCGCCAAGGCCGGCCAGGCCAGAACTCCGCTCGCGATCCAGCCCCAGCGGCCGAACACCAGATGCGATTCCCGATCGAGCCACCATGTTGCCGCCCCGGTCAACGCGATCAGTAGGAGAATGGTGACGATGCCCAGCACCCGGCGCAACGGCTCGGGATAGCGCGGCCGATTGCCCCACCGCTCGGCCAGATTCAGGAACCGGGCAAAGGCGCCGACAGGATGCCCGACCCAGCCATAGAGCCGGTCCGGCCAGCCGATCACGGCATCCAGCGCCAAGGCCAAAGGTACGACGGGATCAATCATGACGGAGCGCCTCGTCCAACCGGCTCAGCTCCGTCGCCTCGGCCGGAACGCCGAAGCGCAACCGCTCGGGCGCGTCGGCGAAGGGACGGACCAGGATACCCACCGCCGCCAGCCGGGCGAAGATCACCGGCGCCTCGGGCGTCTCGACCATGCGGAACAGCGAGCAAGCGCCTTGCGCGATCAGGCCATGGCGCGCGAGCACCGCATCCAGTGCCGCGGCCCGTTCGACCAGTGCGATACGCGTCGTCGCGATCCATTGGCGATCGGCATAGGCGGCACTCCCCCAGGCGATCGCATGAGTCGATACCGGCCAGTCGCCCAGCAGATCGCGAAGGCGCGACAGAATGGCCGGCGCGGCGATCACGAACCCCAGCCGCACCCCCGCCAGCCCGAAGAACTTGCCGAAGGACCGCAATCGGACGACCCGCTCGCCCCCCTCGAAACCGGGATCAGGCATGGCATCGGCAAAGGCTTCGTCGAGGATCAGCCAACCGCCCGCCGCCGCTTGCACCTCGGCCAGTCGCTCCAGCGTCTCGCGGGCATGATAGCGGCCATCGGGGTTGTTGGGATTGGCGAGCAACAGGCTCCCTCCCTGCCCTTGCCAAGGGTCGAGCGCGGAATGATCGATCCGCGCCGACGCCACCGCGCCATGCGTGCCGTAGCTAGGCTGCACCGCGACGATCGGCTGGCCCAAACCGAGCAGGGGGAGAAGGCGCAGTGCCATCTCGCTGCCCGGCACCGCCGCCACCCGCTCGGCCTCGACGCCGAAATGGACCGCCGCCAGCGTTTCCAACCGGGCAAGCGTACTGCGGTCGGGCAGAGGTCCGGCATCGACGTCCAGCCCCTCTGACGGGCACCATGCCACCGGATTGATCCCGGTCGACAGGTCCAACCACGGCCCGGCCACCTCCGGAAACAGCGCCTTGGCGGCATCGATCCGGCCGCCATGATGGGTCAGCGCGGCCATTTCCGCTTGCGTCATCGGCCGGCTCCCGCGATGCGGGCTGGCATGAGCAAGCCCCGCACCATCCTCGTGCTCGGCGGCGCCCGGTCGGGCAAGAGCCGCCACGCGCAGTCGCTGGCCGAGGCGATGACGCCGCAAGGCTGCTTCATCGCGACCGCGCAAGCCTGGGACGACGAGATGCGCGAGCGGATCGCGCGCCATGTCGCGGATCGGGATGCGCGCTGGACCACGGTGGAGGCGCCGCTGGCCCTGCCCGAGGCGATTGCCGAACATAGCCGCGCCGACCGGGTGGTGCTGGTCGACTGCCTGACGCTGTGGCTGACCAATATGCTGCTTGCCGAAGAAGATCTTGCAACGGCGGGCAATGCGCTGGCCGCTGCGATAACGGACGCGCCCGGTCCGGTCGTGTTGGTCAGCAACGAGGTCGGCTTCGGCATCGTCCCCGACAACGCGCTCGCCCGCCGCTTTCGCGATGCGCAGGGCACGCTGAACCAGCGACTGGCGCAGACGTGCGATGCGACCGATCTGGTGGTGGCGGGCCTCCCCTTGCGGCTTTCAGGAGAGAAATGATGCGAACCGACGCCGAACATACCGAGCGCATGGCTAAGAAGAAGGTCGCGCAGGATAGCAAGGTCGCCGCGCGCGATGCCGAAAAGGGCCTGATCATCGTCCATACTGGCAAGGGCAAGGGCAAGACGACCGCCGCGCTGGGCATGGTGATCCGCGCGGTCGGGCACGGGATGCGCGTCGGCATGGTCCAGTTCGTGAAGGGCGCGATGACCACCGGCGAGGCCGCGGTGCTGGCGCGTTTCCCCGAGGTCGATTTCCACGCCATGGGCGAAGGCTTTACCTGGAATACGCAGGACCGCAGCCGCGACATCGCCACCGCGCGCACCGCGTGGGACGAGGTCAAGCGGATGATCGCCGATCCCTCCTACGATTTGATCGTCGCGGACGAGCTGAACATCGTCCTGCGTTACGACTATCTGCCGGCCGACGAGGTATTGGAGGTGCTCGGCACCAAAGACGCGATGACCCATGTCGTCATCACGGGGCGGAACGCGCCCGAGGCATTGATCGAGGCAGCCGACCTCGTCACCGACATGACGCAGGTGAAGCACCCCTTCCGCGAACAGGGCGTAAAGGCGCAGAAGGGCATCGAATTCTAACCCCATTCCTCCCCTTGTAGGGGAGGTGGCGCGCGTAGCGCGTCGGAGGGGTGTCCCGCTTTCGAGAGGGTTACACCCCTCCGTCAGGCCTCCGGCCTGCCACCTCCCCTTGCAGGGGAGGAAGATCATGGGGGGCATCGTCAAAACCCTTCCCCCACCAGATCGCTACCACGCCGGAGCAGATACACATCCATGATCCAGCCATGCGTGCGGCGCAGTTCGGCGCGGCGCGCGACGATCCGCTCGGCGACATCCGCCAATCGCCCGGCCTCGATCGCCTGCTGCGCCATACCGAGATAGGCGCCCCACCAGATGGCCGCATCGGGCTGGTCCAGCGTCGTGAACGCACATCCACCGTCCAGCATCACCGCGACGCTGTCCACGCCGTCCGGCCAGCCACCCTCGCGCAGTCGTCGCCCGGTCGTGACCACCACCGGCGCGCCGACCGCATTGAAGGGAATCGCATGCGCCGCGCACAGCGCCTGAAGGCTGGTGATCCCCGGCACCACCGAAATGCGCTCCACCGCGATCAGCCGCCGGGCGATGCGGATGGTGCTGTCGTAAAGCGAGGGATCGCCCCAGACCAGCAACGCTACACGCCCGCCATCCGGCAGAACACGCGCGATCTCCGCCGCCCAGCATTCGGCAATCGCGTCATGCCAATGCTCGACGGTATCGAGATATGCACCTTCGCTCGCGCGAACCGGCAGGTCGAACTCCACCACCTGCGTTGCGGCGCCCGCCAACACCTGCGCGCAAATGTCGCGGCGCAGGTCGATCAACTCGGCCTTGTCCGCCTTGCGCGGCAGCAGGATCAGGTCGGCCAAGCGCATCGCGGCCTCGGCGGCGCGGGTCAGGTGATCGGGATTGCCCGTGCCGATGCCGATCAGATCGAGTTGGATCACAGATCCTCCATCAACGGGCCGTAGAGGATCAGCGCCGCCTTGTCCGACACCCCCTCCGCCAGTTGCGCTGCAAGACCCGCCACGGTCGAGCGGGTCAGCCGCTGGTCGGGACACCCGACATGCTCGGCCATCAGCGCGGGCGTTTCGGGCGACAGACCATGCGCGACCAAGGCTTCGGCCAGCGCCGGAAAGGTCCGCTTGGGCATGAACACCACCGTCGTCGCGCCCGCATCGGCCAGGGCGGCCATGTTGCGATCGGCGGGTAGCGCCCCCGTCACGTCATGCCCTGTCACGAACTGCACCCGGCGCGCCTCGGCCCGTCGGGTTAAGGGCAAGCCCGCCGCCGCCGCCGCCGCGCTCGCCGCGCTGACGCCGGGGACGATCTCGAAGGGAATGCCTGCCGCCTTTAGCGCAACGATCTCTTCCTCCAGCCGCCCGAAGATGCCGGGGTCGCCCGACTTCAACCGGACGACGCGCTTGCCGCTAAGTGCATGATCGACCAGCAGCCGGTCGATCTCCGCCTGTTTGGGCGAGGCGCGCCCGGCCCGCTTGCCGACCGCGACCAACTCTGCGTCAGATCGTGCGTGCGACAGCATCGGCCCGGCGGCGAGGTCGTCGAACAATACGACATCGGCTTCGGCAAGGCAGCGCACCGCCTTCAGCGTCAAAAGCTCGGGATCGCCCGGCCCTGCACCGACAAGAGAAACGAACCCGCTCACCACCAGCGCGCCACCAGATGGAAGAAGGTGCCGGTCACCTGCCCGCGTCGCGACCCGGTTTCGGGCACGGCCTCGCCTTGCGCATCGACGACATGCGCGAGCGGGGCATCGGGCTGTTCGAGCACGGTCGAATAATGGAACTCATGCCCGCCCAGCACCGCACCTTCGGGCATCCCCGCCACCTCGCCGAGCAGCGTCGCGCGGCGATAGCCCAGATGCATCTTGCGCTTGGCATAGCTGGTCACGAGGCCGAGCAATCCGGCCATGCGGTGACTGGCTCCCTCGGCATCGACCAACGCCTCGCCCAGCGCCATATAGCCACCGCATTCGCCATGAACCGGCTTGGTCCGGGCATGGTCGGCCAGCCCTGTGCGGAACGTTTCCGCCGCCGCCAGCCGTCCGGCATGAAGTTCGGGATAGCCGCCGGGCAGCCAGACCAGATCGGTTGACGCATCCGGCGCTTCGTCGGCGAGCGGGGAAAAGGGCAATATCTCCGCCCCCGCAGCGCGCCAGCCCTCCAGCATATGCGGATAGACGAAGGAGAAGGCCGCATCCTGCGCCAGCGCGATCCGCTGTGCCGGGGGTGGCGGCAGGATCGCATCGCCAATGGCTAGGGGCTTGGAATAGGCGGCCGCGCGGATCGCCTCCAGATCGACATGCGCCGCCAGGAAGGCCGCATAGTCACCGATCAACCGATCAAGTTCGGGATGCTCCACCGCCTGCACCAGCCCCAGATGCCGTTCGGGCAAAACGAGGTCGCCGCGCCGGGGCAGCGCGCCGAACACCGGCAGGCCGATCTCCTCGAAGCCGAGCTTGGCCAGCCGCTCGTGACGCGGGCTCGCCACCCGGTTGAGGATGACGCCCGCCACCCGCAAATCAGGGTCGTAGCGCGCAAAGCCCAGCGCGGTCGCCGCCGCCGACTGCGCCTGTCCCGATACGTCGATGACGAGGATCACCGGCCAGCCCATGCGCTTGGCCGTCTCCGCGCTGCTGCCCATGCCGGTCGCGCCGGGCCGGGCGACACCGTCGAACAACCCCATCGAGCCTTCCGCCAGCACGAGCTCCGCGTCCGCCCCGCGCCGCCCCAACGTATCGAGCAGCGCGGCGGGCATCGCCCAGCCGTCGAGGTTGAACGACGCGCGCCCGCACGCCGCGCGGTGAAAGGCGGGGTCGATATAGTCGGGGCCGCTCTTGAACGGCTGTACGCCCACGCCCGCATCGCGAAAGGCACGGAGCAGCCCCAGCATCACCGTCGTCTTGCCGGTGCCCGAAGCGGGCGCGGCGATCATCAATCCTGGCGTCATTCGATCGTGTTCCCGGGACGATAGCGGCGGTCATAGCCCTCGGCGTACAAGCGACTTTCAGCGAAATCGCTCTGGTCGAGGACACGGCCAACCAGGATCAGCGCGGTCCGCTCGGGCCCGTCGGCAGCTGCCGCCTCGATGGTGGACAGGGTCGCGCGGACGATCCGCTGCTCGGGCCAGCTCGCGCGCCAGACGATCGCGACCGGACAGTCCGCGCCATAATGCGGGGTCAGGTCGACGACGACCTTGGCCAGATTGTGGATCGACAGATGGATGGCCAGCGTCGCCCCCGTCGCGGCGAAGGCGGTCAGCGACTCCCCCTCGGGCATGGCGCTGGCGCGGCCGGGCGTGCGGGTCAGCACCACCGACTGGGCGATGCCGGGCAGGGTCAGCTCGCTTTCCAGTACCGCCGCTGCGGCTGCAAAGGACGGCACGCCCGGCGTCACCGAGACGGGGATGCCGAGGCCGCGCAAGCGCCGCACCTGCTCGCCCATCGCCGACCAGACCGACAGGTCGCCCGAATGAAGCCGCGCCACGTCCTGCCCCTTGGCATGGGCGTCGGCGATCTCGGCGATGATCTCATCCAGCGTCATCGGCGCGGTGTTCACGATCCGCGCGCCGGGCGGGCAATGGTCGAGCACCGCCTCGGGCACCAGCGACCCAGCATAAAGGCACACCGGGCATGCGGCGATCAGATCGCGCCCGCGCAGGGTCAGCAGATCGGGCGCGCCGGGGCCGGCTCCGATGAAATGAACGGTCATCTTATTGTCCTTGGGCAATGGCGCAGGTCGCCATGCGGTCGGAGGAAATCACGCGGGGCACGATGATCCGTGCGCCCGGGCCGGCGGCGGCAAGCGCGACGGCTTCGGCGACGCTGCCGACGCCGCGATGGATGAGACTAAGGTCGGAGCGGGTCGGCGTATCCATGCGCGAGAGGCGGTCGGCCGCGATGGGCAGGACGGATAATCCCTCTCCTTCGGCAAAGCCGGCGATGACCGCCGCGCGATCCTCCGGCACGGCCAGACGGTCGGGGCGGACGCCCGCCGCCGCCAGCGCGCTGCGGAACGATTCCCGCGTCGCACCCGCCCGGCATCCGAAACCCGCGATCACCATGCGACCCGCCATTGCACGATGGGATAGCTGGACTTCCACCCCCGTTTGGTGCCGAGGGGGCGGGCCCGTGCGAGTTCGATGCGCAGCAACTCGCCCCCATATCGGGCATGGCATTCCGCCAGCAACGCCTCGGTCTCCAGCGTCACGGCATGCGCCACCAGGCGACAATGAGGAAGCGTCCGCAGTGCCTCGACCAGGGCGCGCGACAATCCTCCCCCGACGAACACCGCATCGGGGAGCGGTCGGTCGGCGAGTTCGGCCACCGCATCGCCCTCGACCAGTTCCAGCCGCGCCACGCCCAGCCGCGCGGCATTGTCGGCGGCGCGCGCCAGACGGTCGGAGTCACGCTCAAAACCGATGGCGTGGGTCGTTGGATCACTGAGCAGCCATTCGATCGCGACCGAGCCCGATCCGGTGCCGATGTCCCAGAGCAGTTCGCCTGGTCGCGGGGCCAGTGCCGACAGCGCCAATGCGCGGACGGGGCGCTTGGTGATCTGTCCATCATGCGCGAACCAGTCATCGTCCAGCCCGCTCACGCTCGGCAGGACACGACCCTCCCCGGCAGGCTCGATCGCCACCGCGACGGGATGCGCGATATCGGTCCAGTCGAGCGCCGCCGCCGTGCCGTGTCGCACACGCTCGCGCGGTCCGCCCAAAGCCTCCAGCACGGTCAGCGCACTGTCGCCGAAACCCCGCTCGGACAACCATGCGGCCAGACCCGTCACAGAAGCGCCGTCGCGCATCAACGCCAGTATCCGGCGGCCGGGTGCCAGATGCGGGCGCAACGTCTCCAGCGGTCGCGCATGAAGCCCGACGCTGTGGATCGTCTCGACCGGCCAGCCCAGCCGCGCCGCCGCCAGCGACAGGGTAGAGGGCGCAGGATAGGCCACCCACTCCCCCGGCGCCAGATGACGGGTCACCACCGACCCCGCCCCAAACCAGAAGGGATCGCCCGAGGCGAGCATCACCACCCGCTCCCCCCGCCGTTCGATCATCATCGGCACCCCGTCGGCAAAGGGCACCGGCCAGACGAGTCGCTCGGCTCGGCCCGTCTTGGGGAGCAGCGACAGGTGACGCGGCGCGCCCATCACGCTATCGGCGGCCTCGATCGCGGCACGCGCGGGGGTGCTCAGGCCATCCCAGCCGTCCTCGCCGATCCCGACGATCGTCAGCCACGCCTGGGAGTCAGCCATGCGCCATATCCTTCTGCTCGGCGGCACGACCGAGGCCACCGCGCTGGCCACCGCGCTGGCCGCACGCGGCGAACGGGCGGTGCTGAGCTATGCGGGCCGTACCGAAGCCCCGCGCGCGCAGGCGATCCCGACGCGGACCGGCGGTTTCGGGGGTGTCGAGGGCCTCGCCGATTATCTGAGGCGAGAAGGCGTGACCCATCTGGTCGATGCGACCCATCCCTTCGCTGCGCGGATCAGCGCCAACGCCATCGGGGCGGCGGCACAAGCGGGGATACCGCTGCTCGCGCTGACCCGGCCCGAATGGGCGGCGGGTCCCGGTGACCGCTGGATTCGCGTGGCCGATACGGTGCAGGCGATCTCGGCGCTGGGTGAGGAACCCGTCCGCGCCTTCCTCGCGCTCGGCCGTCAGACGATCGGCGATTTCGCAAGCGCGCCGCAGCATTTCTATCTGCTGCGTTTCGTCGACGCCGCCACGCCGCCCGCTTTGCCCCATCATCACCTGGTCGTGGATCGTGGACCTTTTACGCGCGAAGGCGAACTGGCGGTGCTCCGTGACCACGGGATTCAGATGGTCGTCGCGAAGAATGCGGGCGGATCGGGCGCGCGGGCGAAGCTGGATGCGGCCCGCGAACTGACGCTGCCGGTCGTGATGATCGACCGCCCCTTCATCCCCGACCGGCCGCAGGTGGGCAGCGTCGCGCAGGTGCTGGAGTGGCTGGATCACGGCGTCGTCCGAGGGGTGTAGAGGATCGGCCTCCCGCCATGCGGCACGATCCGGGTGCGGCTGGAGCCGATGATGACGACCGTGCGCATATCCGCCATCTCGCCCCTGGCCTCCGGCAAAGGCACGATGCGCAGATGCTCCTCCGGCGTGGAAACGGCGCGCGCGAACAGCACCGAGCGGTCGTCGCCGCACGTCTCGCGGAGCAAGGCGAAGGCCGCGTCCAGCGCGTCGGGTCGCGCCTTGGACCGGGGATTGTAGAGCGCGATCGCGAAATCCGCCTCCGCCGCCAGTCGCAGCCGACGCTCGATCAACGCCTGGGGCTTGAGGTTGTCCGACAGGTTGATCGCGCAGAAATCATGGCCCAAGGGTGCGCCCGCCCGTGCGCTCGCCGCCAGCATCGCGGTGATGCCGGGCAGGACGCGAATGTCCAGATCGTACCAGCGGGCAGGGTCTTCCTCCACCCGCTCGAAGATCGCCGCCGCCATCGCGAACACCCCCGGATCGCCCGAGGACACGACGACCACGCGCCCCCCCGCCTCGGCCATCTCCAGCGCATGGAGCGCCCGGTCACGCTCGACCCGGTTGTCGCTGGCATGGCGGGTCAGGCCCGGCCGCTCGGGGACGCGCGCGACATAGGGGATGTAACCGACCACATCGGTCGCGTCCGCCAGCGCCGCCGACACCTCGGGCGTGACCATGTCCTCCGCCCCCGGCCCCAGCCCCGCGACGATCAGCCAGCCGCTCATGGTCGCCGCCCCTGTCCATGGATCAGCGCGATCGAGAAATAGGGGGCGGGCGCGTCCTCGACCTCGGCCAGCGGGCGGACCCGCTCGGCGGCCTGTGCGGCATGTTCGATCAGCCAGGCCTGCCCCTCGCGCCCCGCCGCTGCGATGGCACGGCGCAGTTTGGGGAGGTGGCGGCCGATCTTCATGACGACCAGCGCATCGGTCTCGGCGATGCGGCGGGTCAGTTCGTCTTCGGGCAAGGTCGCCATCGCCACGGTCAGCACATCGTCGCCCCAGGTGATCGGCGCGCCGCTCGCGGTCCAGGCCCCCGACATGCCGGTGATGCCGGGCACGACCGCGACGGGGGCGTGATCCTTCAACCGGCTGTGCAGATGCATGAACGAGCCGTAGAAGAACGGATCGCCCTCGCACAGCACCACCACATCCTCGCCGCCCTGCACCAGCGACAGGATATGTGCGGTGCATGTCGCATAGAAGGCCGACAGGCATTCGTTATAGCGCGGGTCGGTGAAGTCGATCTCCGTCGTGACCGGATAGTCCATGGGGAACTCGACCACATCGTCGCGGAGCATCCCGTCGACGATGGTGCGGGCGTGGCCCCGCCGCCCGGCCTTGCGAAAATAGGCGACGTGGCGCGCGGCCCGCACCAGCCGGTCGGCGCGGACGCTCATCAGGTCCGCCGCGCCGGGGCCGAGGCCGACGCCGTGGATGGTGCCGATGCTCATTCGGCGCGGCTCGCCAAAGCGTTGATCGCCGCCACGGTGATCGCGCTGCCGCCCGGCCTGCCCTTCACGATGGCGCAAGGGACCGGCATCACCTCCCACAGCGCGTCCTTCGACTCCATGGCGCCGACGAAACCGACGGGGCAACCGATGATCGCCGCCGGACGCGGGCAGTCGGGGTCTTCCAGCATGGTCAGCAGGTGGAAGAGCGCGGTCGGCGCATTGCCGATCGCGACCAGCGCGCCCGCCAGATGCGGCCGCCACAGTTCCAGTGCCGCCGCCGAGCGGGTCGTGCCCATCTGCTTGGCAAGGTCGGGCACAGAGGGATCGCGCAAGGTACAAATCACCGGATTGTCGGTCGGAAGCCGGGCGCGCGTGACCCCTTCGCTGACCATATGCGCATCGCACAGGATCGCTGCGCCGTTCGCCAGCGCCCGCCGTCCTGCTACGGCAAAACCGGCTGAGAAATGGATCGATGGCGCCAGTTCGACCAGCCCTGCGGCATGGATCATGCGCACCGCGACCGGCTCCTCCTCCTTGTCGAAGCGGCCCAGGTCCGCCTCCGCACGGATGATGGCGAAGGACTGGCGATAGATCGCCGCGCCATCGGTTTCGTAAACGTACGGCATCAAGAAGCTCCGAGAAGCGCGACCGCCCGCTCGGGCGACAATGCGGTGTGAAGGGGCGCGGCCCCGGCGCGGGCGTGTCTGGCCAGATCGAAAGCCCCGTCGCGCCCGGTCAGCACCCAATCCGCCGCCCGTGCCCGCGCGCAGCCCTTTGCGCAACCCGATATGTGCAGGCAGCCCTCGACCAGCGGGGCGAGCCGGGCGGCCAGATCGCGGGTCTCGACGCTGGCCTGCGGACAGGCGGGCGCACCGACACAGGCGTCGACATGCAGGATCGAGGCGTCCTCCAGCAGCATATCCGAGGCAGGCCGTGGGACGACGCCTTCGGCCAGCAACATGCGCCATGGGGTCAGGCGGATCGGGGCACGATACTCTGTCGCAAATGCACCGAGCGCGCCCGCCGCGATCCGGCCGAAGGGCAGGCCATAGACCGCCCCCATCGGATGCGCGCCCGGTCGCAGCGGCGGGGCGGCGGAGGCGGGCGGGACATCACCCGATGCCCATGCCGGGAGCGGGACGCGGAGGCGCGCCATCCGACCCGCCTTCGCGCCGCCGCTGGCGACGAACCAATGCGCCAGCCGGATCAGCGCCTCGGTCGCGTCGTTCCGCGTCACCGCGACGCCGGTCGCTCGCCCATCGGCGCGGAGCAACAAGCCCCCCGTCGCGGCGCGCTCGACGCGGAAGTCGGCAGACGCCCGGTCCAGCATCTGAGCATCGCCTGCATCGATCGCGAACCCAACCTTGCCGGGCAGGTCGGGCAGTTCCGCCAAGCGCTCGCGCAATTCGGTCGCGATGGAATGGGACTCATCGCCTTCCTGCCAATCGGGGTTGATGAGGATCGCCCCCCGCCCCTCGCGCACCGGATCGGGATCGACCAGCCCCAGCGCCTGCAATTCGGCGAGCAGCGCGGGCCAGCTCGTGTCGGTGGCCCCGCGCAGTTGCAGATTGGCTCTGCTGGTCAAGTCGATCTGGCCGTTGCCATATCGAGTCGCCGCCTCGCACAGCCCCTCGACCTGGCGCGCCGTCAGGCGGGCCAGCGGCGGACGGACACGGACCAGCAGGCCGTCCCCCGCCATCATCGGTCGCCACGCATCGGGGCACCAGCCCTTGACCACGAAGCCGCTCATGCCGCGCCGTCCAGCATAGCAAGGACCGAATTGCGCCGCGTCCGCCACAGCCCCGCCGTATGAAGCGCGGCAAAGCGCGCCTCCATCGCCGCCAACGCCTTCGGGTTCGCTTGCGCCATGAAGTCACGCACGTCCTCGCGCGCCAAGGTCGCGTCCCAATAGAGGTCGATCAACGCGGCGGGCACCACGTCCGCCAGATGCGCGAAGCTGCCCAGATGGTCGAGCGTCGCGGCAATCTCGGCCGCGCCCCGGAAGCCATGCGCCATCATCCCATCGACCCAGCGTGGGTTGGCGGCGCGGGCATGGACGGTACGGGCGATCTCCTCGGCCAGCGTGCGCGCCTTGGGATGGGCCGGATCGCGCGTGTCGAGATGATAAAGCGACGCCGCCCCCTCGCCCAGCGCCGCGCGCGCCGCCGCGAACCCCGCCTGGTGCGCGGCATAATCGGCAGCAAGCAGCAAATCGCTTTCGGGCAGGTCGTGGAGGTGAACGAAGGCCTGCGCTCCGGCCACCCGCGCGGCGATCCCATCCGTATCGCGCCGGTCACCATCATCGAGCGCGGTCGCGGACGCGGCGAGCCAGCTCCGCCCCGCCTCGATCCGCGCGGCCTCGTCATACCCCGCCTCGGGGTCGAGCCCGATGCCGTAGCGGCCCGGCGCGGGGCCATAGACGCGGGGCGCGGCCTGCCCGACATAGGGGTTCCATTCCGGCTCTTCGTCCCGCCCCGCCAGTGCGCGCACCGCCTGTCCGAACAGCGCGACCAGATGCGGAAAGGCATCGCGGAACAGCCCCGACACGCGCAGCGTCACATCGACGCGCGGCCGGTCGAAGCGCATCAGCGGCATCACCTCGAACCCCGTCACCCGTTCGGAACGATGATCCCAGACCGGCTCGACCCCGATCAGGTGCAGCGCCATGGCGAACTCCTCGCCCGCGGTGCGCATCGTCGCCGAACCCCAGAGATCGACGATCAGCGTGCGGAGGTGATCGCCCTCCTCCTGCATATGCCGCCGGATCAGTTCCTCGGCGAGCTTGATCCCTTGCGTCTGCGCGGCGCGGCTCGGCACCGCGCGGGGGTCGATGGCATAGAGGTTACGTCCGGTCGGCAGCACATCGGCACGGCCCCGGTAAGGCGAGCCGGACGGCCCCGCCGCCACGCGCCTGCCGTCCAACCCCGCCAGCAACCCGGTGCGTTCCGCCGCCCCCTGCTCACCCCGACCGAAGACGTGGAGCCCTTCGCCGAACTGGCTGTCCTTCACATCGCAGACGAACGCGTCGATCCGAGCGAGCGGGTCGTCTGCCCCCGTCAGCCCCAGCGTCTCGCCGAGACCGACGCTCTCCGCCTCCTCGGCGATGCTGGTACGAAGCCTGTCGCGACGTGCCGGGTCGAGCCCATCGGCATTGGCATATTCGTCGAGCAACGCCTCCAGCCGCCCCAGCCCTGCGCCCGTCTCGGCCTGCACCAGTGCCGGGGGGATATGGCCGATCGTGACCGCGCCCAAGCGCCGCTTCGCCTGTGCCGCCTCGCCGGGATCGTTGACGATGAAGGGATAGAGAACCGGCCAGTCGCGGGTCAGCGCCTCGGGCCAGCAGGCGTCGGACAGCGCCACCGCTTTGCCGGGCAGCCATTCCAGCGTGCCATGCGCGCCGACATGGACCAACGCGTCGATCCCTTGCGCGCGCAGCCAGAGATAGAAGGCGACATAGGAGTGGCGGGGGCAGCGCGAGAGATCGTGATAATCCTCGGCGCGCGCGCTCGGTCGGCCGCGTTCGGGCTGGAGCGCGACAAGGGCCTTGCCGAGTTGCAGCGCGAGGAAGTGGAAATGCCCATCCTCGACCAGCGGATCATCCTCGACCCTGTCCCAGCTTGCCGCAAGATCGGCCCGCAAGGCTTGGGGGAGCGTGGCCAAGGCTTCGTGATAGGCCGCAACCGGCCAGGTGATCCGATTCTCCGACAGCGCCACGGGCAAATCCGCCCGCGTCGCCACATCGTAACCGGCGTCGCGCAAATCCTCGAGAATCGCTTCCGCCGACGCGAACCCGTCCAGCCCGACGGCATGGGCCGCCTGCCAGTCCTTGCCCGGATAGGTCGACAGCAGGATCGCCAGCCGCCGCTCCGCCGCCGGGGTCGCCGCGAGTTTCGCCCAGCCCTTCACACGGTCGGCCACCGCTTCGATTCGGCCTGGCTCGGCGCGGTGGAGGCGCAGCGCCAGATCGAAATCGGGGTCGCGCTCGCCCGGTTGCTTGAAGCTGACCACGCCCGCGAACAACCGTCCGTCGATCTCGGGCAGGACGACATGCATGGCGAGGTCGGCGGGGGACAGGCCGCGCGCGGCCTCGTCCCACCCCTGGCGGTCGCTCGTGGCCAGTGCGACCTGGAACACCGGCACGCCCGCGCCGTCGAGCGGCGTGGTGTCGTCCTCTCCTCGCGCGGAGAAGGCGGTGGCGTTGACGATCGCGACCGGGGCCAGCGCCCCGACCCAGCGCGCGATCCATGGCCCCGCGCCCTCGGCTTTCAGCGAGGGGACGAACAGCGCCACCGGGTCGAAGCCGCGTGCGGTCAGAGCGGCATGAAGCGCGGCGATCGGTTCGAGGTCGGCGGCGACCAGATAGGCGCGGTAGAAGACGATCAGCACGCGCGGTCGCTTCGCCTCCAGCGACACCGCTGCCGGACAGACGACGCCTTCGGGGTTCCAGCCGCCGACCGGCGCCACCGCGACGGGCCCGGCGTGATCGCGCGGCACGGCCATCAATGCGGCCAAGGCCGAAGCGGCGGCCTGTGCCCCACCCGCATCGCACAGCGCGGTCAGCCGCCGCAGCATCGCCTCGTCCACGGTCGATGCCACCGCCAGCCTGCGATCCTCCCGCCCGTCCGCCGCCAGCACGGCGAGCGCGATGCCGCGTTCGCGCGCCAGCCGCTCGACCTCGCGCAGGCCATAGTCCCAATAGGGCGCGCCGCCGATCAGCCGGATCAGGATCGCCTTCGCGTGAACCAGCGTCTGCTCGACATAGGTGTCGACCGACAGCGGATGGACCAAAGCCGCCAGATTGGCGAGCCGCAGCGACCAGTCGAAACCGCCCGCCCGCCAACCCGCCGCAAAGGCGCTCAGATCGCTGTCGGAAAAGGACAACACCACCACGTCACCGGGGCGCTGCCCCAGATCCTGCGGAACCGCCTGTTCCTCCAGCCCATGGCTCTCGCGGAAGACGAGATGCACGGCGCTCAGCCCTTCAGCACGGCCTCGATCGCGGGCGGGTCGATCCGGTCATGCTCGGCGATGACGACCAGCCGGGTGCCGCGCGGTTCGCCCGCGCCCCAAGGCCGGTCGTAATGGGTGCGCACCCGGCGGCCGACCGCCTGGACCAGCAGCCGCATCGGCTTGCCCGCCACGGCGGCATAGCCCTTCACGCGCAGGATATCCTGCTGCTCGGCGAGCGTGACGATCCGCGCGGCGATCGCCTCCGGGCTTTCCACCTCGCCCAGCATCACCGAGATGCTGTCGAAATCGTCATGCTCGTGATCGTCCGCGCCGTCATGGTGCGAGGGGCGCGCGGCGATGTCGTCCTCGGCGGCGGCTTCCAGACCCAGCACGATCTCGGCGGAGACGATGCCGTCCACCGCCTCGACCATCGGCAGCGGGCGCGGGGCTTCGGCGGCGATGATCTCGCGCGCCTTGGCGACACCCTCCGGCCCGGCGAGATCGGCCTTGGTCAGCAGGACGAGGTCGGCGCAGGCGAGCTGGTCCTCGAACACTTCCGACAGCGGGGTTTCATGGTCGAGACTGGGATCGGCGGCGCGCTGCGCCTCGACCGCGTCGAGATCGGGGGCGAAACGGCCCGCCGCAACGGCCTCTGCATCGGCCAGCGCGACGACACCGTCGACGGTGATCCGCGAACGGATCGCGGGCCAATCAAATGCCTTGAGCAGCGGCTTGGGCAGCGCCAGCCCCGAGGTTTCGATCAGGATGTGGTCGGGGCGCGGCTCCATCGCGAGCAGCTTTTCGACCGTCGGAATGAAGTCGTCGGCGACGGTGCAGCAGATGCAGCCATTGGCCAGCTCGACGATATTCTCCGCCGGGCAATCCGGTATGGCGCAGGACTGGAGGATGTCGCCATCGACCCCCAGCGTACCGAACTCGTTGACCACCACCGCCAGGCGACGGCCGCCCGCATTGCGGATCAGATGGCTGATGAGCGTCGTCTTGCCCGCGCCCAGAAAGCCGGTGACGATGGTGACGGGGACCTTGGACAGGTCACGCATGATGTTTCTCCGACGCGCCGGACGAGCGAGAGCGGCACGGGAGCCAATCGCCGGTATGGGAAAGCGGACGGGCGCGGTCGATTGCGTCCACCTCTTAGCCCGGCGACCGATGCGGCCCCGGCCGCATGGCTTCGTCGCTCCCCGACGGAGAACCGTGCCCCGACCACCCCCTGGGTCCAGGCAAGAGCGACCATGACGCCGGCAGGTCTCCTGGCTCGCGGGTCGAAGCGAAAGGATGCGCCTTCCCGGATCACTCCAGTGGCCGTGCCTCCAACAGCACCAGCATCGCTCGCTCACCGCTTACAGTTGCAGGGACAGCCGGGGATTTGCACCCCATTCCCGTTTCAAAGCCCCAAGGGGCACCGGCGCGATCTTCGAGACTTTTCAGTCCCGATGGGCGGCATTTATCCCGCCGCGCCGGGCTTGGCAATTCGCGCCTCCATCGCCGCGAACCCACGCCAGCGATAGAGGAGGAAGCTCGCGCCCCAGCAGACGACGAACAGTCCGACGATCGCAAAGCCCAGCACGTTGAAATGCTCCGACAGCGCGCCCGCATAGCGAAACGGCCCCGCGGTCCAACCGAACCGCTCGGCGAGCAGCGCGGTCGCCTGAATCCCGCCGATCACCAGCGCGACCAGCGCCGACACCAAGGTGATCGTCATGTTGTAATAGAGTTTGCGCAAGGGATGGACGAACGCCCACTCATAGGCGCCCAGCATCACCAGCCCGTCGGCGGTGTCGATCAACGCCATGCCGACCGCGAACAGCACCGGGAAGACGAGGATGGTGCCAAGCGAAATCCCGTCGGCCGCATGCGCGCCCGACAGCCCCAGGATCGCCACCTCGGTCGCGGTGTCGAAGCCCAGCCCGAACAGGAAGCCCAAGGGCGCCATATGCCAGCTCCGCCGGATCAGCCGGAAGAGCGGACGGAACAGCCGCGACAAGGGCCCCTGCCCCGAAAACAGCATATCGGCATCGGCCTCCGCCATCGGCTCGCCCCGCGCGACGCGGCGGAAACGGGTCCAGACATCGCGCAGGATGATGAGGTTCATGATCGCGATGGCGAACAGGAAGCTCGCCGAGACGATGGTGGCGATGGTGCCACCACTCTGCCCGAACGCCTCGAAATCGGACAGCGTGCTGGCGGCGAGCGCGACCGTCGTCGCCGCGATCAGGACGATCGCCGAATGGCCGATCGCGAACCACAGCCCGACTGCGATCGGACGCTGGCCGTCCTGCATCAGCTTGCGGGTGACATTGTCGATGGCGGCGATGTGGTCGGCATCGACCGCATGGCGAAGGCCCAGGCTATAAGCGAGGAGCGCGGTGCCGAGCATCAGGCTGTTGCCCGCGAACACGCTCAGCGCCCAGCCCCAGACGACCAGATTGACGACGATCAGCGCGCCCATCAGCAGCGCGACGCGGTGTTTCAGCGGCTTGCCGCTGCGTTGAAAAAGATCGGACATGGGCGGATGGGCCCTCCCCCGGCGCCGTTGCGACAAGGGCCGGATCTCTGCTCGTGCAGTCGGCACCTTACCCGGACGGACGCACGCCGGGGCAGATACCGATTCGATCGGCCCGATGGGCGTCGCTCGCATGATACAATATATCCCGCCGATGACCATCCCCTGGATCGCGGCAAGAGCGACTCGCACCGGCAGGTCTCCTGGCTCGCGGGTCGAAGCGAAAGGATGCGGCCTTCCCGGATCGTCTCCAGTGGCGGTCTCTCGATGGAGACAAGCATCGCTCGCTCACCGCTTACAGTTGCAGGGACAGCCGTGGTTTTGCACCACATTCCCGTTTCAAGCCCCAAAGGGCACCGGCGCGATTGGTCGGACGGCTGA
Organism: Sphingomonas paucimobilis NBRC 13935; assembly: GCF_000739895.2. GTDB lineage: Bacteria > Pseudomonadota > Alphaproteobacteria > Sphingomonadales > Sphingomonadaceae > Sphingomonas > Sphingomonas paucimobilis. The sequence continues at coordinate 19,733 of NZ_BBJS01000046.1, read as the reverse complement.
AAGCCGCCCCGCTCACGGATACTATGCGGCCAAGCGAGGCGCAAACCGCTTTATCGTCGGCGCCTTGCGGCCTAATCGGGGGCCATGGTTTGGAAAGCGATGCGCCGATGCACCCCGGCGGCGGCGGCCCTGCTCGCCGCCTGTTCGGGCGGGAACTACCGGCCGGTCAGCGACTATCCGGTGCGGATCGGCAAACCCTATACGGTGCGCGGCGTCACCTATGTCCCCGCCGAGGACACGACCTATGACATGCTGGGCTATGCCAGCTGGTATGGCAACGAATCGGGCAAGCGCACCGCCAATGGCGAGCGCTTCCGCCCCGGCTGGGCGACGGCGGCGCACACCACCTTGCCTTTGCCCAGCTATGTCGAGGTTACGGCGCTGGATACGGGACGACGGATCATCGTGCGGATCAACGATCGCGGACCATTCGCGGGATCGTCGCGGATCATCGACCTGTCGCGCGGCGCCGCCGAGCAACTGGGCCTGCGCGCGGTCGGGAAAGCGGCGGTGCGGGTGCGCCGGGTGGAGCCGGACGAGAAGGACCGCGAACGCCTACGCCACGGCAAGGCGGCGCGGCCCCTCCCGCCGGTATCGGATGCGGTGCGGGCCAACCTCTTGTCGCAGATGGCGACAGCAGGAATGACGGTGCGTTAGAACCGGCGGTTTCCGCCCAGTTGCGGACGTTCGCCTATGGCGACATGGTACCTCGATGAGCCGTCTCTATACCGCACGTCGCATTCCGCAGGCAATGATCCTGATCGGTCCATATTCGTTATTTTCTCATTAGTTGTGGGCGTTGCGCACTATGGCTTCGATGTCCCTATCTACGACAGGAATACCGGCGAGCCTTCGTCTGATATGAAAATTGGCCTATTGCTCGCTTTCTTCGCGGGCGTTGGTCTTCTATTCGCGCTACTGGGCCGCACAATCCTCCGCGCAGCAGCCCGCCATAAGCTCGCCGGATAGTAAGCGGGAAACGTCCGCTTTCCACCCATAGCCGCCATTCAGCTTCGGCCACTTGGTCCGCCATCACGCCAGGCCGCCCGGTCCCCACTCCGCGCCGAGCAAACGGAAGGAACACACCAAAACGAAAAAGCGGGCTTTCGCCCGCTTCGTCATCATCCGCCGATGTTTCGAAGAAGATTGGTCGGGGCGACAGGATTCGAACCTGCGACCCCCACACCCCCAGTGTGATGCGCTACCAGGCTGCGCTACGCCCCGACCGAGCGGCGGCCTCTAGGCGGGTTTCGCGGCGGATGCAAGCCTTGATGTTGCACGGGGCCCCACCCCACATCCGGCTCTCCATTGCGCCTGTCCGCCTGCGATGGTAGCGGGCAGGCTATCCGACATGGGGGCTGGTCGATCGTTCGCGGTCGGCGGGTGCCCGTGCCCATTCAGCATAGACGGGTCCGAATGTTCATTCCCTTCACCGCCCCAGTCGCCGCGGCGGCCGCCGCCAGCGGGGCCGCCGCATCGAGCGGCGCCGCCTCGTTCCTCAGCCTTGCGCCGCTCCTCCTCGTATTCGTGGTCTTCTATTTCCTGATGATCCGCCCGCAACAGCGCCGGATGAAGACGCTGCAGGCGTCGATCGAGGGGGTCAAGAAGGGCGATCAGGTCACCACGGCAGGCGGCATCGTCGGCAAGGTGACCCGCGTCGAGGACCAGCTGGTCGAGGTCGAGATCGCACCCAATGTCCGCGTCCGCGTGGTCAAGGCGACGTTGACCGACGTGGTCGGCCCCAACGCCAAGCCCGCGAACGACTGAGCCTTCGATGCTGGATTTCCCCCGCTGGAAGGTCGCTTCCATCATCGCGCTGCTGGCGGCCCTGTGCCTGTTGGCGATCCCCAGCTTTCTGCCCGAAAGCGTCACGAACAAATGGGGGGCCATCCCGCACCCGCGCGTGAATCTCGGGCTCGATCTGGCGGGCGGTAGCTATCTGCTGCTGGAGGCGGACACTGCCGATCTTGCCAATTCGCGGCTGGAGACGATGCGCGACCAGGTCGCGGCCGAAATGCGGCGCGGCAATCCACGTATCGACATCGGGGACATCTCGGTGCGCAATGGCCAGCTCAGCTTCATGCTGCGCGATCCGACCCAGGTCGATGCGGCGCGTGAGCGGCTGCTGTCGATCACCGGCGGCGGGGCGGGCATGACCGGCCAGCGCGAATGGGATATCCAGGTCGTCGACACCTCGCGCTTCGTGTTGAAGCCGACCCAGGCGGGCCTGAACCAGGCGATCGACACCGCGATGAAGACCGCGACCGAGGTCGTCCGGCGGCGCATCGACGCGCTGGGCACCAAGGAACCGACGATCCTGCAACAGGGCAGCAACCGCATCGTGGTGCAGGTGCCGGGCCTTCAGGATCCGCAGCAGCTCAAGGATCTGATCGGCAAGACCGCCAAGCTGGAATTCAAGCTGGTCGACACGACCGCGAACCCGGTCGACGTGGCCAAGGGCAATGCCCCGGCCGGCAGCCAGGTCCTGCCCTATCCCGGCAATCCGCTGGGCGCGCCGGTGATTGCGGTCAAGCGGCCGGTCATCATCTCGGGCGACCAGCTGATCGACGCGCAGCAGACCTTCGACCAGCAGACCAATGCGCCGCAGGTGGCGATCACCTTCGACGCGCAGGGCGGCCGCAAGTTTGCGCGGATCACTCAGGAAAATACCGGCAAGCCCTTTGCCATCATCCTCGATGGCCAAGTGCTTTCCGCCCCCAATATCAACGAACCGATCCTGGGCGGACGCGCCTCGATCAGCGGCAACTTCACCGTCGATACCGCCAATCAGCTGGCGATCTCGCTGCGTTCGGGCAAGCTGCCGATCGATCTGAAGGTCGTCGAAGAGCGCACCGTCGGCCCGGACCTGGGCGCCGACTCGATCCACGCGGGCATCCTCGCCTCCGCGATCGCGGCGGTCGCGGTGATCGTGTTCATGACCCTCACCTATGGTCGCTTCGGCATCTATGCGAACATCGCGGTCGTCATCAACGTGCTGGTCATCCTGGCCGTGATGGCGATGCTCAACGCGACGCTGACCCTGCCGGGTATCGCGGGCTTCGTGCTGACCATCGGCACGGCGGTCGACGCGAACGTGCTGATCAACGAGCGCATTCGCGAAGAACGACGGCGCGGACGAAGCGTCGTCCAGTCGGTCGAGCTGGGTTACAAGGAAGCCAGCCGGACGATCTTCGAGGCGAATGTGACCCACGCCATCTCGGGTGTCATCATGCTCGTGCTCGGCTCGGGGCCGGTGAAGGGTTTCGCGGTCGTGCTGCTGATCGGCATCGCGACCAGCGTGTTCACCGCCGTTACCTTCACGCGGATGCTCGTGGCGCTGTGGTTGCGCCGCGAAAAGCCCAAGACCATCAATATTTGAGGCAGGAGAACAGATCATGCGCCTCCTGAAACTCGTCCCCGACAATACGAATATCGACTTTGTCCGCCTGCGCGGCTGGGCGTTCGGGCTGACGCTCGCGCTCACCCTGCTGGCGGTCGGCGTCACCTTCGCACGGGGCCTCAATCTGGGCGTCGACTTTGTCGGCGGCCTGATGATCGAAGAGAAATTCCCCACCCCGCCCTCGGCCGATCGGGTCCGTTCGGTCGTCGATGGCCTGGGCGTGGGCGAAGCCAATATCCAGACGGTCGGCGATGGCCGCACCATCAGCATCCGCCTGCCCGTGCCCGAGTCCAAGGACGAAGGCGCGACCAACGCCGTGGTCCGCAAGGTCGAGGCCGCGCTGGGCCAGCAATTCCCCGGCGCGACCTTCAGCCGTTACGACACGGTGTCGGGCAAGGTGTCGGGCGAGTTGATCAAGCACGGCGTGCTCGCGGTCGTCCTGGCGATCCTGGGCATCGGCCTGTTCGCCATCTTCCGTTTCGAATGGCAGTTCGGCGTGTCGACCATCGTCGCGATCGTCCACGATCTTTTGGTGACGCTCGGCTTCTTCGCGATCACCCAGTTCGAACTCGACCTGACGATCATCGCGGCGTTCCTGACCATCATCGGCTATTCGATCAACGACAAGATCGTCATCGACGACCGTATCCGCGAGAATATGCGCCGCTATCGCAAGATGGACATGCGCGAGATCATCAACCTGTCGGTCAACGAGACGCTGCCGCGCACGGTGATGACCTCGGTCACCATCCTGCTGGCGCTGACCGCCCTGCTGCTGCTCGGCGGCCATGTGCTGCGCGGCTTCACGGCGGCGATGATCCTGGGCATCGTGGTCGGCACCTATTCGTCGATCTACGTCTCGTCCTCGCTGCTGATCTCTCTGGGCCTGCGCGCCGAGCCGAACCGGGAGAAGCCGGGCACGACCGACAAGCGCACCATCGCCGAGGCCGAGCGAATCACACCGCGTGAAGGATGATGGATCGGGCATGAGCGACTCGATCCGCATCACCCGCGATCCCACCGCCCCCGGCCCGATCGTCCGTGGCTTTGCCGCCAATGGTTACCGGGTCGGGGAGATCGCCTATCCCGCGCTGCTGCTCTCGCCCGACTGGCATGAGCCGTGGAGGCCCCCGGCCTTCGACGCGCTGGATGTGCGATCGGTACAGGCGCTGATCGACGAAGCGCCCGAATTCCTGCTGCTCGGCACCGGCGCGGAATTGCGCCGGCCGCCGGCCGCCTTCCGTGCGGCGATGGACGCGGCGGGCCTCGGCGTCGAGGCGATGGACAGCCGCGCCGCCGCGCGCGCCTGGGGCGTGCTGCGCAGCGAGGGACGCAAGATCGTCGCCGCGCTCTACCCGCTCGACGCCTGACGGCGCGAAGACCTATCGGTCGACGGCCTCGCTCCGGCGTCCGACCAGTTCCGCCAGATGCGAGTGGAGCGCCGCCGCATTGGCCGGCCAGGTGAAATCCCGCACCGCCGCCCGCACCGTCCAGGGATCGGGCGCCTGAGCCAGCACCTCGCCGATCGCGGTGGCGAAGGCCCCGGCATCCGCAGTGGCGATTCGCCCAGCCGCGCGGCTGGTCACCACATCGCGGGCACCACCCGCCGGGGTGATGACGATCGGCGTACCGCACGCGAGCGCCTCGACCCAGGCATTGGCCAGTCCTTCCGAAACCGACGCCAGCGCCATGACATCCGCCGCGCCGAGCAGCGCCGGCAGTTCGTCATGCGGGATGCCGCCGACCAGCCGAACGCGATCGGCGATGCCCAGCCGCCGCGCCCGCGCCGCCAGCGCCTCGCGGTCGCCCCCCTCGCCCACGATCATCAGCGTCACGCCGGGCAGCCGCGCCACCGCATCGATGACGACGCCATGCCCCTTACGCGGGATCAGCGCGCCCAGCGACAGGACCAGCGGGCCGGTGACACCCAGTGTCCGCTTGGCCTCGCCACGGTCGATCGGCTGAAACCGGGCCTGATCGACGCCGGTGTGATGGACGCGGATATGCTGGCGCGGCACGCCCAGCGTGGCGACATCGTCGGCCATCGCGTCGCTGACCGCGAGCAGCCCGTCCGCATTCCGTGCCGCCTGTGCCACCTGCGCGCGCGTCGCGGGGGCATGGCCCCAATGATGGATATCGGCCCCGCGTGCCTTGATCGACACCGGCACGCCATATCGCCGCCCCATCGCCACCGCCGCCGGTCCATCGGGAAAGAAGAAGGAAGCATCGATCACGTCGAATCGCTGTTCGGCCCATAGCGCGTCGAGCACCGGGCCAAGCGCGCGGACGAGCGTGGCGACATGGAATCGCCCGCCCGTCCCCGGCACGGTCACGAAGCGCGGCCGCGACACGTCCAGCCCGTGCCATGTCTCGCGCAGAGGAAGCGCCGCCTGCGCCCGAAACCGACTGGCCCGCGCCAGCGGCCAGACCGGCAGGCCGATCGGGGCGACCACGCGCACCGCCACCCCCGGCCGGGCCATCAGCGCCGCCGTCTGCCGTTCGACGAACACGCCGAAATTGGGCCGCGTCGCATCGGGGAACAGGCTGGACAGGGTCAGGACGTGCAGCATGACATCTTATACCTGCCTTGGGCCCGCAACGCGCGGTCCATTTGCACCGCTTTTGCCCCTCCACTCTCAATATTATCTTACCATCACCTACTCTTCCTTAACAAAGATGATGGCGGCGGAACGCAAGTTGTTGATCGTTCATCCTGGCGAAACATCGCCGCTGACACAGTCATGACGATGGGCTATCCAGCCCTGAACTTGAGGCAGGGGGATGGAATGGCGCGATTCGGACGTCTGGGTACGACGCTGGCGTTGGCGGCGACACTGGCGGGATGCGGTGGTGGCGATAGCGGTCAGGTCGCGTCGACCAGCAACGGCAACGGCACCGGGACGATCAGCGGATCGACCAATGGTTGTTCGCTGCGCAGCCGGCAGAACTGGGTCGCGGCGCAGTTGGACGAATGGTATCTCTTCCCCGAGACGCTGCCCGCCAATCGCGATCCCTCCGGCTATTCGACGGTCAGCGACTATATCGACTATCTGACCGCGACCGCGCGGGCGCAGCGCAAGGATCGCTATTTCACCTACATCACCTCGATCAAGGAAGAGGAAGCGTTCAATTCCACCGGCGCCGATGCCGGTTTCGGCTTCCGCCTGACCGCGGATGCCAGCCAGACCAAGCTGATGATCGCCGAAGCGTTCGAAGGCGGCGCGGCGCTGGCCGCCGGGATCGACCGGGGCACCGAGATCCAGGGCATCGGCACCTCGACCAGCGATATCCGGTCCATCTCGGATATCGTCCGCGCCGACCCCAATAACGGCATCTCCAATGCTTTTGGTCCGGATACGGTCGGCACCTCGCGCACGCTGCGCGTCGCCGACACCTCGGGCAATGTCCGCACCGTCACGCTGACCAAGGCGCAGTTCAATCTGCAGCCCGTCTCGCCCAATTACGGCACACAGGTGATCGTCGAGCATGGCCAGCGCTATGGCTATATCAACCTGCGCACCTTCATCGACGCCGCCGATCCGCAGCTGCGCGCCGCCTTCTCCACCTTCAAACAGCAGGGTATCAATCAGGTCATCGTCGATTTCCGCTATAATGGCGGCGGCCGCCTGAGCATCGCGGATCTGTTCAACAATCTGCTGGGCGGCGATCGCCAGACATCGGACGTGATGGGCTATACCGCCTTCCGCGCTAGCAAGGCGTCCAACAATTCGACCACCTTCTTCGCGCCGCAGCCCGAATCGATCGTGCCGACGCGCATCGCCTTTATCGGCACCGGCGGTACCGCCTCGGCCAGCGAACTCGTGCTCAACCGGACCCTGCCCTATATGGGCGCGCGCTCGGGGCTGATCGGTGCCAATACCTATGGCAAGCCGGTGGGCCAGATCGGGCTGGACAAGGCCGAATGCGACGACCGCCTGCGCGTGATCGCGATCGCAATTCAGAACTCCAATCGCCAGGGCGATTATTATAACGGCCTGGCCAGCGTGGTCCCGGCAAGCTGCCGCGCGGGCGACGACCTGACCCGGCGGATGGGCGACCCGCAGGAAGCCTCGACCCGCGCCGCGCTGGACTTCCTCCAGGGCAAGAGCTGCACGCCGATCAGCGCCTCCGCCACCGCCCAGTCGGCCGATGACGGCCCGCGCAAGCTGGTCCAGCCGATGGCGCCCTCCCCGGCACAGCGCGAAGTGCCGGGGTATTTCTAAGACGAACCGGCATCAAATTCCCCTCCTCCATAGGGGAGGGGACCATGCGTAGCATGATGGAGGGGTATCGCCGGTGGCGATGAAGTATTCCCTCACAGGGCGGGATACCCTCCGTCAGGCCCTCGAACTGCCCCCTTGCAGGGGAGGAATTTGAAGGCCTTAAAGCCGCTGCGTTCCGGCATAGGCGAACAGGGCATCGCCGTCCGACGACAGGTGGATCGTCTCGGCACCGGTGACCGTCAGGCACTGCCCGGCCTTGAAATCGACACCCGCGACCGAACCGCTTCCCGTGATGGGGATCAGCCACGCCGTCCGCCCCTCGGGCAGGTCCACCGCATGATCGCCCGCCGCCCAGCGCTCGAGCACGAATTTCGGCCCCTCGACCAGGATGTCGCGCCCCTCGCTCGCCGGGCCGGGCGAGACGATCGGCTGATAAGGGGTCAGATGCGCGACATCGACGCCGTCTTCCAGATGCAGCTCGCGGTCGCTGCCATAATCATAGAGGCGGTAGGTCGTCTCGCTATTCTGCTGCACCTCAATCACGGTCAGACCCGCGCCGATGGCATGGATCGTGCCCGAAGGCGCATAATAGAAATCGCCTTCCTTAACCGGCACCCAGTCGAGATCGGCCTCGATCGAGCCGTCACGCGCATCGGCGCGGAGCTGTTCCTTCGTCATCGGCGCCTTGGGGCCCAGCGCGATGGTCGAATCGGGCTCGGCGGTCAGGATCGTCCAGCATTCGTCCTTGCCGCGCGGCAGGCCGCGGGCCTGGGCCTGTTCGTCATCGGGATGGACCTGCACCGACAGCTTCTCGCTGGTGAACAGATATTTGATCAGCAAGTCGGGCGAGGTGTCGCCCGGCTCCTGGAACCACACCTCGCCGATCGGCGCGCCGTCCGGCGCGGCATCCTCGAACCCCGGATATAGCGTGTGACGGCCCCAGGGCTTTTCGACGCGGTGGGTGTGGAGCAGCGTGGCGGGCATGGGTCGACAATCCTTCCGATCAGGTGACGGTTCAACCGTCCGGGCGATGGGCCGTTCCGCCCGTTCGCCTGTCCATGCCGCGTGGCCCCACGGCGTTCAAGCGCTCTGTCGGAAGCCTTGGCACATGGCATGCGCGCGGGGACTGTTCCCCGCCCTTCGGCTGCGCTAAGGACATGCGCGATGCGTAACCCCCGTTCCCGTGCGCTGTCGCTGGCGCTGATCGCCGCTCTGGCCCTTCCGATCGCGGGTTGCGCCCGCAACCGTACCCGCACCGACCTGCCCTATGTCGCACGCGACGTCGGCACGCTGTATACGGCCGCCAAGCAGCGGCTGGACCAGCACCGTTACAAGGAGGCCGCGCTGCTCTTCGACGAGGTGGAGCGTCAGCACCCCTATTCGATCTGGGCCCGCCGTGCGCAGTTGATGAGCGCGTTCAGCTATTATCTGGGTCGCGACTATACCCAGTCGATCCAGTCGGCGCAGCGCTTCCTGGCGGTCCATCCGGGCAATCGCGACGCGCCCTATGCCTATTATCTGATCGCGCTCGGCTATTATGAGCAGATTCAGGACGTCACCCGCGACCAGAAGATCACCCGCCAGGCGCTCGACGCGCTGGGCGAGCTGATGCGCCGCTATCCCAACACCCGCTATGCCGCCGATGCGCGGTTGAAGGTCGACCTGGTCAACGATCACCTGGCCGGCAAGGAAATGGAGATCGGCCGCTTCTACGAGGATCGCCACCAGTGGCTGGCGGCGTCGATGCGGTTCCGCACCGTGGTCGACAAGTACCAGACGACCAGCCACACGCCCGAGGCGCTGATGCGGCTGACCGAGACCTATCTGGCGCTGGGCGTGCGCCCCGAGGCCGAGCGCGCCGCCGCCGTGCTGGGCGCCAATTATCCGGGCAGCGACTGGTATAACCGCGCCTATAAGCTGATGCGCGAATATCCGGTGCAGCCGATCCCCGCGATCCAGCCAGGCCAGCCCGTGGTGCCGACCGGCACGCCGGGTTCGGTCAATATCGGCCTGCCGGGCAGCGGCGGTACCGTCACCCCCAGCGCCGCCGCCCCCGGCCGCCCGACGCCGACCGGCAACAACAGCTCGCCCACCGGCTGATCCCCTTTTTTGTCATGGGGCGAGCATAGCGAAGCCATCCAGGGTCCCGCGTCGGATGCTCTGGATGGCGTCGATACGCTCGCCATGACGGACACCCCGAACAAATCGGGATCATTTTCGCATCGGGGGGATAACATCGCGCGGCATTTGGCTTTATATCGCCCGCCATGCTGACCGCATTGTCCATTCGCGATGTCGTGCTGATCGAGGCGCTGGATCTTGATTTCGGCCGGGGCCTGGGTGTCCTGACGGGCGAGACCGGGGCGGGCAAATCGATCCTGCTCGACGCGCTGGGGCTGGCGCTGGGCGGGCGCGGCGACAGCGGACTGGTCCGTCATGGCGCGGGTCAAGCGATCGTCACCGCCAGTTTCGAGCCCCCCGCCCCCGATAGCCGCTTGGCCGCCATTCTGGACGAGGCGGGTATCGCGGTGGAGCCGGGCGAGCCGCTGATCGTGCGACGCCAGGTCAAGGCCGATGGCGGCAGCCGGGGCTTCGTCAACAGCCAGCCGGCCTCCGCCGCACTGCTCCGTGAGATCGCGCCTTTTCTGGTCGAGATCCATGGCCAGCATGACGATCGCGGCCTGCTAAACCCGCGCGGCCACCGCGCGATGCTCGACAGTTTCGGTCGGATCGACACATCGGCGGTCGCCGCCGCCTGGGCCCGGCTGCGCGAGGCTGAGGCTGCGCTGACCAGCGCCCACGAGGAGATCGAGGCTGCAGCGCGAGACCGCGAATGGTTGGAGCATGCGGTTGCCGAGCTGACCAAGCTGGCCCCCGAACCCGGCGAGGAAGAGGCGCTGGCCGATCGCCGCCGGACGATGCAGCGATCGGAGAAGATCGCCGGCGAACTGGGCGCGATCGAGGAGCATCTGCAAGGCTCGGACGGTGCGCTGGCCGGCCTGCGCCAGGCCGCACGCGTGCTGGAGCGCATATCCGAGGATCACCCCATATTGGCCGAGGCGCTCGCCGCGATCGATCGCGCGGTGATCGAAGCGTCGCTGGCCGAAGACCGGCTGGTCGAGGCGCATCGCGAGCTCGCCTATGATCCGCGCGCACTGGAGGAGGATGAGGCGCGGCTGTTCGAATTGCGCGGCATGGCGCGCAAGCACCGCGTGCAGCCGGACGAACTGGCCGATCTGACCGAGCAGCTTCGCGGTCGCCTCGAACGCCTCGACGCGGGCGAGGAAGGCATTGGCCGGTTGGAAGCCGCCGTCTCCACCGCGCGCACCGCCTATGACAAGGCCGCCGCCGCCGTCTCCCGCGCGCGTACCGAGGCCGCCGAACGGCTCGACCGCGCGGTGAAGAGCGAACTCGCGCCGCTCAAGCTCGATGCCGCGCGCTTCCGCACCATGGTCGTGCCGGCCGAGCCCTCGGGCTGGTCGGCGGCGGGCAAGGACCGGATCGAGTTCGAAATCTCGACCAACCCCGGTGCGCCCTTCGCTCCGCTCATGAAGATCGCCAGTGGCGGCGAATTGTCGCGCTTCATCCTGGCGCTGAAGGTCGCGCTCGCCGAAGAGGGTGGCGCGACGACGATGATCTTCGACGAGATCGATCGCGGTGTCGGCGGCGCGGTGGCCTCGGCGATCGGCGACCGGCTGCATCGCTTGGCACAGCGGACGCAATTGCTGGTGGTGACCCATAGTCCGCAGGTCGCCGCGCGCGGCGCCGCGCATTTGCTGATCGCGAAAAGCCATGACGGCACGGTCACCCGCACCGGCGTCCGCGCGCTGGGCGCGGACGAGCGGCGGGAGGAGATCGCCCGGATGCTCTCGGGCGCGACCATCACCGACGAGGCGCGCGCCCAGGCCGATCGCCTGATCGAGACCGCCTGAGTTGCAGGTCCGAATGCTGTTTTATAGCTGAGACGAAAATGATATGCTGTGCGGGTCAGATCGTCCTGACTTCCATGCTGGATGCGTCGAATGCCCGTGTCTCCGCTCAAACCTGCTGCGATTGACGATACAAACGATATGACCGTCCTGATGACGGGACTTCAGTCTTGCCTGTTGCTGGCCGACAAGATGAACCTGGCGATGGTCGGCATCCATATCGAGCAGGCCTGCGGCTGGCTGATCGCCCATGGACAGGATTCGCCGGCGGTTGCCGCCAGCCGCGCGGTGCCCCCCTCGCATATCGGTTGATCCGACCGCCTTTGCGCCGCCTGCCGCTTGATCCTTTGCCAAGGGGTGGACTAGCACGGGCGGCGTGACTGCCCTCCCTGCCCTGCCGCAAACCGATCTCGAAGCCGCCGCCGATCTGGAGGCGCTCGCCCGCGAGATCGCGCATCATAACCGCCTCTACCACACCGAGGATGCGCCCGAGATTTCGGACGCCGATTATGACGCGCTGATCCGCCGCAACATGGCGATCGAGGCGGCCTTTCCTCATCTGATCCGCAGCGATTCGCCCAACCGACAGGTCGGCGCCGCCCCCGCCGCGCATCTGGCCAAGGTCGCCCATGCCCGGCCGATGACCAGCCTGGACAACGCGTTTAGCGATGAGGAGGTCGAGGAGTTTATCGGCCGCGTCCGCCGTTACCTGAAGCTGCCCGACGACGAGCCTGTCACCCTGACCGCCGAGCCTAAGATCGATGGCCTGTCCTGCTCGCTGCGCTATGTCGACGGGCGACTGGTCCAGGCGCTGACGCGGGGCGACGGGACGATCGGTGAGGACGTGACCGAGAATGTCCGCACCATAGCCGACATACCCCAGTCCCTGCCCGCGCCCGCCCCGACCGTGTTCGAGGTGCGCGGCGAAGTCTATATGAGCAAGGTCGACTTCACCGCGCTCAACGCCCGCCTCGCACAGGAGGCGGCCGAGACGGGCAAGGAAGCGCGGCAGTTCGCCAATCCACGCAACGCCGCCGCCGGATCGCTGCGCCAGAAGAATCCGGCGATCACCGCCGGCCGCCCCTTGCGCTTCCTGGCGCATGGCTGGGGCGAGGCAAGCGAGGTACCAGCCGAAACCCAGTTCGACATGGTCGAGACATGGCGCCGCTGGGGCTTCCCCATCGCCGAAGCCTTCGCCCGCGTGCCCGACGCCGCCGCCGCGCTGGCCGTCTATCGCACCATCGAGGCGCAGCGGGCCGACCTGCCCTTCGATATCGACGGCGTCGTCTACAAGGTCGACCGGCTCGACTGGCAGGCGCGACTGGGCATTGTCGGGCGCACGCCGCGTTGGGCGATCGCCCACAAATTCCCGGCCGAACGCGCGCAGACGACGCTGGAGCGGATCGACATCCAGGTCGGCCGCACCGGCGCGCTGACTCCGGTCGCGCGGCTGGAGGCGGTGACGGTCGGCGGCGTGGTCGTGACCAACGCCACGCTCCACAATGCCGATGAGATCGAACGGCTCGGCGTCCGTCCTGGCGACCGAGTCGTCCTGCAACGCGCCGGCGACGTGATCCCGCAGATCGTAGAGAATCTGACCCGCCATGTGGCCCGCGAACCCTTCGTCTTCCCCGACCATTGCCCCGAATGCGGCAGCCTCGCGACGCGCGGCGAGGGCGAGGTCGTCATCCGCTGCACCGGCGGCCTGATCTGCCCGGCCCAGCGGGTCGAGCGGCTGATCCACTTCGTCTCGCGCCATGCCTTCGACATCACCGGCCTGGGCCTTGTTCGTGTCGAAGAATTCTTCCGTGATGGTCTGATCGCCTCGCCCGCCGACATCTTCCGCTTGGCTCAGCATCGCGAGGCGCTGATCCAACGCGAACGCATGTCGGAACTGGTCGTCGACAAGCTGCTGGCGGCCATCGACGCACGGCGCGACATTTCGCTCGACCGCTTCCTGTTCGCACTCGGCATCCGCCATGTCGGCGAGATCACCGCGCGCGACCTCGCTCGCCGATTCGTCTCGATGGCGGGCTTCCGCGCGATGATCGACGCCGCGCTTCAGGTCCGTGCCGAGACGGTCCCCGCGCTGGGCGAACCCGAGCGCAAGTTCGAACTCCGCCGCCAGCGTGCGATCGTCGCTGCGATCGACACGCCCCAGATCGGCCCCGAGGTCGCCGATGCCCTGCTCGACTTCTTCGCCGAGGAGCATAACCGCGACGTCGTCGACGATCTCCTGTCCGAGGTGACGCCGGCGGACGTCGTCCACCAGACCCGCGAATCGGACGTGAGCGGCAAGACGCTGGTCTTCACCGGCACGCTCGAAACCCTGTCGCGCGACGAAGCCAAGGCGCAGGCCGAGGCGCTGGGTGCGCGCGTATCGGGGTCGGTCTCCGCCAAGACCGACCTGGTCATCGCCGGGCCGGGCGCCGGATCGAAGCTGAAGAAGGCGCAGGATCTGGGCATCCCTGTCATCGACGAAGCCGCCTGGAACGCGCTGGTCGCCGCGAGCTAGGGCGAGTGAATCGCCTTCCCCCGGACGATCAAATTAATCGAGATTAGAGCGGGATAAGAGCGTGGTCGGCCGCGCGCACCGTTGCCAATCTGCAACGCCCGCAAACGGAGTGAACACCCCCTGTCGCGCCGATGAATTTTGTCACATAACGGCAATGTTCGTACCGCAGGGGCCCGCTCAACCGAACCGAATAACGGTCGGACCGCGCGCCTGCGCGAAAAGGGGACCATATATGCGCAATTCTCTCTTCCTGGGTGCGGCCGTCGTCGCGCTCGCGATTCCTGCGGCGGCGTCCGCTCAGGAAACGACGTCTTCAATCCGCGGTACCGTCACCGCCAACGGCGCGCCTGTTGCGGGCGCGACGATCACGATCGTCAACGTTCCCTCGGGTACCACGACCTCGGCGGTTTCGGGCCCTGACGGCTCCTTCTCGTCCACCGGTCTGCGCGTGGGCGGTCCTTTCACCGTCACCGTCTCGGCTCCCGGCTATCAGGAAACCCGCGTCACGGATATCTTCACCGTGACGAGCCTTCCTTATGAACTGCCGGTCGAGCTGACCGCAGATGGTCAGGGCAGCGGCGGAGAGATCGTCGTTACCGCTTCGTCGATCGCTGGCGCCGGTTCGAAGAGCCTGGGCCCTGTGACCGTTCTGACCGCAGCGGATATCGCGAAGGTAGCCAGCGTCAACCGCGACATCCGCGACCTGATGCGCCGCGATCCGTTCGCCCGCCTCGACTATGCTTCCGGTTCGGGTCGTGCCGTCTCGTTCGCGGGCCAGAATGCGCGCTTCAACCGCTTCTCGGTCGACGGCGTGCCGATCACCGACAATTTCGGCCTGAACCCCGACGGCCTGCCCACCCGTCGCAGCCCCATTCCGCTCGACGCCATCGGCCAGTTCCAGACCAAGGTCGCGCCCTATGACGTGCGCGAAGGCAATTTCCAGGGCGGCGCGATCAACGCCATTCTGAAGTCGGGTACCAACAGCTTCCACGGCACCGGCTTCTATTCCTATTCGTCCGACAAGCTGTGGGGCAAGGAAACCGCCGCAGGACCGGGCGTCCCCACGGGTCGCGTCACCCTGCCCCCGTTCAAGTTCCAGAATTTCGGCGCCGAACTGGCCGGTCCGATCATCAAGGACAAGCTGTTCTTCATGGTCGCGGGCGAGCGGATCCGCGCGGGCACTCCGATCGTGGAAGGCACGGTCGAGAACAATGCCGGCACCGTCATCCCGAACGTCGGTGATTCCGGCGGCCTGCTGACCAATGCCACGGTCAACCAGATCACGTCGATCGCGCAATCGCGCTACAATTACAATGCCGGCGGCATCCTGAACAATTCGCAGGATAGCGACGATCGTCTGGCCGCACGCCTCGACGCCAACTTGTCGGATACGCAGCGTGCGTCGTTGACGTATCTGTACACCAAGGACTCGATCCGTCTCGGTCAGAACGCCTCGGTCACCGCCCCCAGCCTGGGCCTGGAGTCCAACGGCTATGTCAGCAGCAACCGCCTGCATACCGGCGTGTTCCAGCTGAACAGCGACTGGTCGGATGAGTTTTCGACCGAATTCCGCGCCTTCTACAAGGATTATAAGCGCGGTCAGGACCCGATCCTGGGTCGTGGTTTCGCCCAGTTCCAGGTTTGCGCGGCCCCGACCTCGGACCGCTCCAATCCGGGCTCGGCGGGTGCCAATGCGGCGACGACCTGCGCGCCGGGTTATGCCTCGGTCTATTTCGGTCCGGACATTTCGCGCCAGTCGAACGCACTGACCAGCCGCACCTATGGCGGTTTGCTCCAGGGCCGTCTGAACCGCGACAATCATGACCTGCGCATCTTCGTCGACTTCCAGGATACGAAGATCGAGAACCTGTTCCTGCAGCGTACGGCGGGCGATTATTATTTCGACTCGATCGCCGACTTCCAGGCGGGCAATGCGCAGCGCCTGCGCTATGCGAACGCGGTGCCGAGCCTCGATCCGATCAATGCGGCGGCACGCTTCCGCTACCAGTCCTATGCCTTCGGTATTCAGGACAATTGGCGGATCACCGACTGGTTCAGCCTGGACTATGGCATCCGCTATGACGTCTATGGCGGTCACAGCCGGCCTGCGTTCAACCAGGCGTTCTTCAATCGCCTCGGCTATGCCAACACCGCCTATATCAGCGGCCGTGGCATCGCCCAGCCGCGTATCGGCTTCGATCTGCGTCCGACCAAGGACCTGTCGATCCGTGGCGGCGTCGGCATCTTCTCGGGCGGCTCGCCGGACGTCTATGTCTCGAACAGCTTCTCGAACACCGGCTTCCTGTCGAACGCGATCGACATCCGCCAGAACAACGACGGCAGCTACACCGGCACCAACCTGCCTGCCGGCGTCGGCGCGGCGGCCCTGACCAATGTCAACGGGACCCAGATCCCGGGCGTCGTGAACAACTATCTGAACGCGGGCACCATCGCGTCGACTTCGCCGACCAACGCGCTCGATCCCAAGTTCAAGCTGCCGTCGCAGTGGCGTTCGACCCTGTCGTTCGACTATGCGCCGGACGCGCTGCCGGGCTTCAACTTCGGTGCGGACTTCTTCTACTCGAAGGTGCGCAATCAGGTGTTCTTCACCGACGCGCGCGTCGTGCCCACTGCGCTTCGTACGCCCGATGGCCGTGTCCGCTATGCGTCGCTGACCTCGTTTGCCGACACCAATTCGGACATCATCCTGACGAACACGACGCGCGGCCGCAGCTACATCGCGGTGGCGCGGATCGACAAGACGTTCGACCTGGGCCTGAACCTGGGCGCCAGCTTCACCTATCAGGACATCAAGGACCAGGCTCCGGCCACCTCGTCGACCGCCAACTCCAACTACAGCAACGGCGCGTTCCTCGATCCGAACGGTGCCGCCTATGGCATCTCGAACGAGCAGGTGAAGTACAACATCAAGTACAACCTGACCTTCGAACGCGCGTTCTTCGGCGACTACAAGACCACCTTCGCCCTGTTCGGTGAAACCCGTATCGGCCGGCCGTATAGCTGGACGATGCAGGACGCGTCGAACCAGCGCAGCCCGATCTTCGGGACCACCGGTGGCACCAGCCGCTATCTGCTGTACGTCCCGACCGGCATCGACGACGCGCGCGTGTCCTATGATACGGTGCAGACCCGCGACACGCTCAACGCGCTGATCAACGCGACCGGCCTGAACAAATATCGTGGCCAGATCGCGCCGCGCAACGCGTTCAATTCGAAGTGGTTCACCAAGATCGACCTGCACTTGGCGCAGGAAATCCCGACGGGTCTGGGTGCGTCGCGCATCCAGGTGTTCCTGGATGTCGAGAACTTCGCGAACCTGCTGAACAAGAAGTGGGGTCAGCTGCGTCAGTACAGCTTCCCCTATACGATCGCAGCCGTCCGTGCGCAGTGCCTGACCGCGCCGGTCGCGACCGGCACTGCGGCGGGTTCGGCCGTGGCCACCAACACGTCGCAGGGTTGCGCTCAGTATCGCTACCTGGCGCCGAACTCGACGCCGACCGACACGATCTCGTCGCAGGAATCGCTGTACCAGATCCGCATCGGCGCGCGCTTCAGCTTCTAAGCTGACGCGTCCGGCGACGGACATTCGGGGCCGCCCCTCCTTCGGGAAGGGCGGCCTTTTTTTGCCTTCGCCCCAATCTTTGCCCTTCGCGCATGGGCCGTGTAGATGTCGCCCGGCCATGGCCATGCATTCGCCCGTCGCGTCCTCCACCGCTTCGCCCCCCGCTTCCGACCCCTTGTCGGTGCGGCCGTTTTTCGAGAACAAGGCGCGCGCCTTCTGGACGCTGCAGGCGGCCGGCTGGTCGGGCTATCTGGTGCTGCGCTCGGTGGTCGGCATCTCCAACGGCTTCTCGCTGGAGAAGATCATACCCGTGATCATCGAGGCGATCCTGGGCTATTGCATCACCCTGCTGCTCTCGACGCTGTACGGCTATTACCGACGCATCCCGCGCATCATGGGGGTGTTCCTGACCCTGGCGACGCTGGCGGCGGCGACCTTTCTCTATGCCGCGCTCAACGCCTTTTCCTTCTCGTTCATCACCACGACCCAGCCGGGCGTCACCGTCACCCTGCTGATCGGCAATTTGTTCATCACCTTCGTCGTGCTGGCCGGCTGGTCGGCCCTCTATTTCGCGATCAACTATTATCTGATCGTCGAGAGCCAGATCGACGAAATGCGCGCGCTGGAATTGCAGGCCTCCTCGGCGCAGTTGGCGATGCTGCGCTATCAGCTCAACCCGCATTTCCTGTTCAACACGCTCAATTCCATCTCGACGCTGGTGCTGCTCAAGCAGACCGAGCGGGCCAACGCGATGTTAAGCCGGCTGTCAGCCTTTCTGCGCTACACGCTGGCGAACGAGCCCACGGCGCATGTGACCGTGGCGCAAGAGGTTGAAACCCTGAAACTCTATCTCGAAATTGAGAAGATGCGCTTCGAGGACCGCCTGCGCCCGAGTTTCGAGATCGACCCGCGCGCCGAACGCGCTCGTCTACCTTCGCTGCTGCTCCAGCCGCTGGTCGAGAATGCCATCAAATACGCCGTCACGCCGCAGGAAGAGGGCGCGGAAATCCGCGTCGATGTGCGACTGGTCGGGCAACGGGTGCGGATCGCCGTATCGGATACCGGCCCCGGCTTGCACGAGACCCGTCATTCCTCAAGCGTTTCGACCGGCGTCGGACTGTCCAATATCCGCGAACGGCTGGCCCAGGCTTATGGCCCAGACCACCGCTTCGAATCCCGCTCCGCGCCAGCTGGTGGGTACTCGGTCGAGATCGAGATCCCGTTCCAGCTTGAGAATGTGAATAGAGAGGCCGCATGACCATCCGTACCATCCTCGTCGACGACGAGCCCCTGGCGATCCAGGGACTGGAGATCAGGCTCCAGGCGCACGACGACGTCGAGATCATCGAGCGCTGCTCGAACGGGCGCGAAGCGATCCGCGCGATCAAGACGCACAAGCCCGACCTGGTTTTCCTCGACATCCAGATGCCCGGTTTCGACGGTTTTTCGGTGATCCAGGGGCTGATGGAGGTCGAGCCGCCGCTGTTCGTCTTCGTCACCGCCTATTCTGACCATGCCCTGCGCGCGTTCGAGGCGCAGGCGGTCGATTATCTGATGAAGCCGGTCGAAGAAGCGCGGCTGGCCGATACGCTCGACCGGGTGCGCCAGCGGCTGAACGAGAAGCGCGGCGCGGGCGAGGTCGAAAAGCTGAAGGAAGTGCTGGCCGAGCATGCTCCGGAGGCCGTCGCGGACCTGAACGAGGGCGGCGAAGTGGCGTCGAGCCGGTTCGAGAAGCTCATCAACATCAAGGATCGCGGCCAGATCTTCCGCGTCGATGTCGACACGATCGAGATGATCGAGGCGGCGGGCGATTACATGGTCATCAACACCGGCGACAATTCGCTGGTCCTGCGCGAGACGATGAAGGACCTGGAGAAGCGGCTCGATCCGCGGCGTTTCCAGCGGGTGCATCGCTCGACCATCGTCAACCTGGACCTGGTCAAGCAGGTCAAGCCGCACACCAATGGCGAATGCTTCCTGCTGCTCGAGTCGGGGGCGCAGGTGAAGGTGTCGCGGAGCTATCGCGACGTCGTGGCGCGGTTCGTCCACTGAGGAATTTTTCCTCCCCTGCAAGGGGAGGTGG